>JACOUM010000002.1 GCA_016177795.1 Nitrosomonadales bacterium
AGCAGCAGGCCGATGCGCGCCGCCAGCGTCTTGCGCGAGCGCAGGCCGAACAGCAGCATCGCACCGAGGAGCAGCGAAAACAGCGGGTCGAAGATCGGCACGATGCTCCACGCGATGCGCTCGCCGGTGAACGGCCACAGCAGGTGCGTGCCGTAGCTGGTGCAGGCGTCGAGCAGGCCGCTCGTGGCGCAGCCCAGCAGAGCGTAAAGGTAGATGCGGCGGAAGGCGATTGGGTATCGGAGCGCCTTGAATGCGGGCCAGAGCAGCAGCGTAACCAGCAGGGCGCCTGCGGGAATGAAGATCAGCGAGTGGGTGAACTGGCGGTGGTATTCCAGCACCAGCAGCGGGTCGGTGCCGGAGCGGATCAGCGCATCGGCATCCGCCAGCAGCGCGGCGAGGAAGCCCGTCACCGTCGCGGTGCGCGTCTCTTCTTTTTTGCTGCACGACTGGGCGAGGGTTCCGCCCAGCAGGCCGTGGGTCAGGATGTCCATTAGTTACGTTCCGTCATACGGGGAAAGCAAGCCGTTCGGCGGTACGGGAAGCGAAGCTGCATTTCCAAGGGGTCTTGTTCCGGTCGGTGTATCGATGCCCGGCAGGATGCCGGAGCCGCGAGTTTATCAATCGCCCCAATCCATGTCCATTGAGGCAGGCCGGGCGTTCCTGTGCGGCCGCAATTCCCTGTGCTAGACTTAGACGTAAACGGCGCAGGGGATGAGACCTGCTGAAATGACTCCTGAACCACGAGGGCGATGCGATGAAAAAAATCCTGCTGACTCTGCTGGTGCTGGCCAGTGCAAACGCTTTTGCCGGGCTCAGCAAATGGGTGGACGCAAACGGCAAGGTGCATTATTCCGACGAACCTCCGCCTCCCAACGTGAAGGTGGAGAAATTGCGCTTGCCTTCGGCGGCTGAGGCTCCCGTCAGCGCCAGCGGCGCGGCTGCCGCGAGCGCGCCTGCCGGGCCGAAGACCATCGCGGAACGCGAAGCGGAACTGAAAAAGGCCCAGCAGGCGAAGAAGGAAGCCGCTGACAAGGCCGCCAAGGATCAAGCCAAAATAGACGCAGAGAAAGCCAATTGTGCCGCCGCACAACAGAATCTGCGCGCCCTGCAGGAGGGGATGCGCTTGGTCGAGATCGACGCCAAAGGCGAGCGCTCCTACCTGGACGACAACCAGCGCCGCCAGCGCATCGAAAAAGCCCAGCAGGACATCAATACCTACTGCAAATGACCGGGGCCGGGTAGCCGCTTCTTCGCGGCAAGATACCCGGTTCTGTCGCAACATAGCCCGCCGCCACGATCAATAGGCCGAAATATATAGGCATTTCGGCATATAGGTATCTTCAGCTTCCGGTGATAGATTTCCCCCACGCAAATTTACGGGGAGTCATCGATGAATACCGCAACTATCGTAAGGCCAGAAGAGATCAGGTCACCCAGCATCCAGGTCGAAATCATCAGGCAGATCCAAATCAACAACGGCCAGGCTCCCTGTTACGCCACCTCCGCCACCGATTACTGCGACAAGAAGGAATGCGGCTGGCGCAGCGACTGCTTCGATGATGCCCGCGAAGCCGGGTGACGGGGATATCTGACTTGCCGGGATAGCCTGGCCGCTGCGGAGATAAAACATCAGGAAGAGGCTGCAATTTTCCGGAGTGGCGGAACAGGAAAATACTCCGAAGCCGTTTGTTTCAGTTGCGGAAACGACCGCGCTGCATTCATTTGCATGATGCCAGGCGCATGCTTGGCCGATGGATTTCTTGAAAGGGCAGGAGATGCAGTACAAAGGGCAGGACATGCTATGGCTGATCGGCAGCCTGTCACGCGTATTCCGTCTTCCGTTCGATCCGCAACTCATCCGTCAGCAATTCCCGCCACCGTATTCACGCACCGCGCTGCTCAATGCGCTGCAGGCGCTGGAGTTCAAGGTCGGCGAGATGGAGCTGGACGAAGAGGGCATCGCCACGCTGGAGCGCATCCCGTTCCCCGTAGTCGCCTTCGTGCGCGAAGACGAACCGGCAGAGCAGGGCAGCGACAGCCCATCAGGCGAAGCTTCGGTTGTGCTCCCATCATCGGACAAGCCAGCCGCTGAACACGCCACCTCGCATCCGGGCGAAGGGCATGACACCCCGCCGCACAAACTCGCCTGCCCTGCGCTGCTGATCAAGGCCGATGCTGAGCGCGTGCTGTTCTTCCGCGCCGGGGCCGATCAGCCGGAAACCGTGTCGCTCGCCGAATTTAAAAAACACTTCCGTAGCGACATCCTGCTGGTCGCACGCGACACCGCGCAGACGGCGGCCGACCTCGAAGAGGAGCAGGCTGGTTCCTCCCCTCAGCCTCCCGCACCCGGCCACACCCCGTTCGGCTTCCGCTGGTTTTTGCCGGAGCTGATGAAGCACAAGCGCATCTGGCGCGACATCCTCATCGCCTCGCTCGCCATCCAGCTCATCGGCCTCGTCACTCCGCTGTTCACCCAGGTCATCATCGACAAGGTCATCGTCCACCAGACGCAGAGCACCCTGATCGCCATCGCCGTGGGGCTGGTCATGTTCATGCTGTTCAACAGCGCGATGACTTGGCTGCGCCAGTATTTCGTGCTGCACACCGGCAACCGCATCGACGCCGTGCTGGGCAGCCAGGTGTTCCGACACCTGCTGCACCTGCCGCTGCCGTACTTCGAGCACCGCCCCACCGGCACACTGGTCGCGCGCCTGCACGGCGTCGAGACGGTGCGCGAATTCATCTCCGGCGCTGCTGTCACCCTGCTGCTCGACCTGCCGTTCCTGTGCATATTCCTCGCCGTGATGTTCTGGTACAGCTGGCAGCTCACCCTGATCTCGTTGCTGCTGCTGTCGCTGATCTGCGCCCTGAGCTTCGCCGTCACGCCCGCCCTGCGCGACAAGCTCAACCACCAGTTCCTGCTCGGCGCGAAGAACCAGGCCTTCGTCACCGAATACGTCGCCGGCATCGAGACCGTCAAATCCCTGCAAATGGAACCCGTACTGGAACAGAAATACGGCGATCTCCTCTCGAATTACCTCGCCGCCGGGTTCTCCACGCGCCAGCTCTCCAACAGCTACAACGTCGCTGCCAACGCGCTGGAGCAGATCATGACCCTGTCCATCCTCGTGGTGGGCGCGCTGCTGGTGATGCAGAACGAAGGCTTCACCATCGGCATGCTGGTCGCCTTCCAGATGTTCGCCGGGCGCATGAGCCAGCCGATGCTGCGCCTGGCCGGGCTGTGGCAGGAGTTCCAGCAGGCCGACATCGCCGTCAAGCGCTTGGGCGATCTGATGGACGCGCCCGCCGAACCGCATGCGCTGGTTCCCGCGCGTGCGCGCAGCGGGGCAGGGGGCAAGGTCGAACTCAGGGAAGTCAGCTTCCGCTACAGCGACAAGCATCCCTACCTGTACCGCAACCTCAACCTCACCCTGCCGGCCGGCAAGCTCACCGTGCTGATGGGGCCGTCCGGCTGCGGCAAGAGCACGCTGGCCAAGATGCTGCAGGGTTTCTACTGGCCGAGTGACGGCAGCGTCCTGCTTGACGGCTACGACATCCGCCACCTCGCCGCCAACGAACTGCGCGCCAACTTCGGCGTCGTGCCGCAGGAGACGCGATTATTCTCCGGCACCCTCTTCGAAAACCTGCAACTGGCCAACCCGCATGCCAGCTTCGAAGAGATCGTCCACGCCTGCAAGATGGCAGAAATACACCCGGTCATCGAGCAGCTCCCGCAGGGCTACCAGACCCCGGTGGGCGAGAACGGCATCGGCCTCTCCGGCGGACAGCGCCAGCGCATCGCCATCGCACGCGCCCTGCTCAAGCGCCCGCGCGTGCTGATCTTCGATGAGGCCGTGAGCAACCTCGACCAAGCTACCGCCGAACACTTCGCGCACACCGTCAACAAGCTCAAGGGTAAGGTCACCATGCTGTTCATCACCCACCAGTTGCCCAAGGCGTTGCAGGTGGATGAGGTAATCGAATTCGGCAGGCCGGAGGCGGGAGCAGTCCAATCTGCAAACCATTAGCTTGGTAGCGTGCGCTGTGCGCACGGCATTCAAAGGCACTGCGAAATACTGAGGGTATCGAAGCCACACGATGCGTGCCGCTTCACCCTTCGATACCTCAGGGCGAACGGGAGTAATGATTTATGGAGACCCCAATAAGCCGGGTAGCTCTTAAGCATCTATCCAAAATGACTAGGCCGGAATATATAGACATTTCGGCATATTGTTTAATGCTCACTCGTGAATTATCGTCACGCTAAATCAGAATAATTAGCCGCCGGATTTTTCCGGCAGCACCAAGAAAAAGGCAAACCTGTCGAAAGGCAGGGGCGCAAAGTTTCCGATCTAAGGGGTAAGACCTAAGATAGCGGGGCCGCCAAAGATTGTTTCCTGTTTTATCGATAAAGAGGGACATCATGTTGTCGGTCAGGCCAATTCCAGGAATTCATCACGCTTATCGCGTTGCGATGGGCGGTACACCTCACAGATTTTCTTCTGATTTATCTTCCGCCCCGCTTTTCCGGATCGGGCCCCGATCGATCCGGCCAATACTTTCCGGGGAGCGATAAATGCGGGCAAAGCGTTTAAAAAAGCAACTCACGGGCGTCGACCCGCTCGACTTCTCCCCCAACTGCGACGGCATATCCCAGGCGGGCGAACTCAAGACGCTGGACGAACTCGGCATCACCTCCATCAGCACCGCACAGACCCTGGTATCGCAACCCACCGCCAACGGCAACAGTATCGTCGCCACCGGCAGCTTCACCCGCAGCGGACATCTACCAACTTCCGTGGCTGCGCGGCTATGGCGACGTTGCCAGCCTGCACATCGCCTACCAGCAAGACCCGGCTTTGCGCCAGGCGGCGAGCGACCGCATCGCCCAGGGCAGTGATGGCATCCTGCATAACTTTGAGCCTTTCATGGCGCAATGGACAGGACTTACAGCCGCACACCAAACCAAAAACGTCACCCGCACCAACCTCACCATCGAAGACAAAGTGTGGATGCTGGAGACTATGATCGGCCAGGACGTGCAGAAGGGGGCGATTGAAGCTGCGAATGAGGCGGAAAGGAAGATGGCGGCATGAGCGGGCACATCGAACGAAGAGGGTGGATTGACATTGCCCTCTTTGGCTGTCTGGCAATGGTATTGCCTGTGCAAGGGGCGAGTTTTGATTGTGCGAAGGCAAGCACCAAGGTCGAGAAGATGATCTGTGCCGATGCCGGACTGTCATTGCAGGATGAAGAGGTTGCCAAAGTTTACGGCGAGGTGCTCAAAAAATCTTTGGACGAAGCCCTGCTCAAGAAACAGCAACGCGGATCGATTAAAGCACGCAACCAATGCAAGGATATTTCTTGTTTGCGCGACCATTATCGTGGTCGTCTCGCGGTGCTGAATGAAGCGAATGTCTTCAAGAACGAGGAAAACTACACCTTGCTGATGAACAAGGACGATGAACTTTGCAACCACATGATGGAACTGTTCAATCAAGACCTCGAGAAATATGGCTGGCGAGGGGATGAGCATCAGGAGGAGCATGAGGAATTCAAGCGTATTCCTTGGGAGCCTGCACGGTTTTCGTTTGATTATTATGGGCACACTCAATATCGAGATGTCGAAGGTGCGCTGTTTGACTTTAACAATGACGGTGTACAGGATTTCGTGGTAAGACATATTGGCTCTTTGTCCAACGTGCGGGCAGATTCGCTGCATATTTTTGATGCAGAGACAGCAAAACGTGCGAATGGCCTCACTTCTGCCGAGCTATGGAACGCGAGGAATCAAATATCTTTGGCGGGAGATTTTTATACCCTATCGTCTCCGCTTATAGGAAAAGTGGCGATATTGTGGGTGCTGGAACCATTTATTTATCGTGACACTTCCTACTTGTTCATGCGCCCCGCGTTTGAGACGAAACACACCACAACTGGGTATGCGGTCATTACGAAATATGGCGGCGGGAAATTTGTAAACCGAGAGATGACAGGAAAGATGGAAGACGTTTGCTATTACCAACGGAACCGCGCAAAACGCGCACATTGATCAAGGGAGAAAAATCATGGCACTGGCAAATCTGCATACTGATTGGACATTGGGTTCTTACGGAAAAGATCGCGATTATGAAATAAAACTATCTGAAAATGACAGGTTGCTTGGAGGCGATACATACGGCTTAACTCCCTACTATGACGGAAGCCTCGCCATCGGCTACGGCTTTGATCTACTGGTACACAGCAATGCGGAGATCAATACTTATTTTTCCGCCGTCGGACTCAATGCACTCAACACGCAGGACGCACAACTGCTTGACCAAGCACGCGCGAACCGTTCTCAAGGTGAAGTGTATCTGAAGAGTATTCGTGATCAACTCAGCATTAACCTCGGCAGCGAACCTAATGCGACTTTGTTGCTGGATAAATACATAACGGACACAGCAGAAGTGCAAGTAACAAATTTCTTGAATTGTTACGGCTTAACATGGGAACAAACCAAGGAACGCGCCGCCTTGGTTTCTCTTGCCTATAACAATCCCAACCTGCTTGGGATGGGGCTTGGCAATGCGATATTGGACGGTAACCGCGCCGAAGCCTGGTACCAGATACGCTATCAATCGAATGGTGGATCGAGTGTAGGCCAAGGCATCGCCAACCGCCGCTACCGCGAATCCGATATGTTCGGGTTGTACGACAACGCCCCACTCGGCGAGGCTGAAGCGCGGCAAGTGTACCGGATGTACACCGCGCACTCTGACGCGATGATTAATTACGATGCGCTGTATGGAGGTGCTGCCAGCCTGGAAGCATCGCTCAATCCCGCCGCCCAGTTACTCATCACGAACTACGGCCAAGGCCAGAGTTTTTCCAACCTGAACATCTGGGTAGGCGAAAACACAGGCAGCACCCTCACGGGCGCCAGCACAAATCCCAACCTGATGATCGGCGATGTGGGTTCAGATACGCTGACAGGCGGAAGCGGCAACGACGTTTTGGTTGGCGGCGATAGTGTTGACAACCTCCTCGGCGGCAGCGGCAACGACACCCTGTACGGAAATGACGGCACAGGCGGCGACATCCTCGACGGTGGAACGGGCATTGACACCTACTACGCCGACGACGGCGACACCATCCGCGACTCGGATGGACAGGGCACGGTTTACCTCAACGGCAAACAACTCACCTTCGCCACGCGCCAGAAGGGCCAGACCACCTGGACAGATGCCGCAGGCAACACCTACACCCTCAACGGCACCACCCTCCAGATCAACGACCCCCTCACCATCGAAGGATTCACCAACGGCCAGCTCGGCATCTACCTCGACGAAGCAGAGGACCCGGCCAACCCGCCCGGCAAACCCACCTACAACCCCAACAACTCCCGCTTCTTCTCCAGCAGCCCCCTGGCGCTCGACCTCAACAACAACGGCCGCATCGACGATATCGGCCTGGCCAGCTCCACCGTCTACTTCGACCTCACCCAGGACGGCGTTGCGGAAAAATCTGGCTGGCTCGCCCCCGAAGACGGCCTGCTCGCCCTGGACATGAACGGCAACGGCGTCGTGGACGACCGTGGCGAGCTCTTCGGCACCGACGTCCAGCACACCGCCTTCGACCGCCTGGCCGAACTCGTCGATGCAAACCAGGACGGCATCGTCGATGCCAGCGACCCCCTGTTCGGACAACTGCGCGTCTGGCAGGACGCCAACAGCGACGGCATATCCCAGGCGGGCGAACTCAAGACGCTGGACGAACTCGGCATCACCTCCATCAGCACCGCACAGACCCTGGTATCGCAACCCACCGCCAACGGCAACAGTATCGTCGCCACCGGCAGCTTCACCCGCAGCGGACATCTACCAACTTCCGTGGCTGCGCGGCTATGGCGACGTTGCCAGCCTGCACATCGTCTACCAGCAAAACCCCGCCCTCAAACAAGCCGCCGCAGACCTCATCGCCCAAGGAGCAACCGGCATCTTGCAAAACTTCGAAAGCTTCATGGCGAAATGGACGGGACTCGCAGCGGCACACCAGGCCAAAGGCGTCACCCGCACCAACCTCACTACAGTGGACAAGGTGTGGATGCTGGAAACCATGACCGGGCAGAACGTGCAGAAGGGAGCGATCGAGGCGGCAGGATTTGCCCAGATCAATCCCTCAGGAGGGGGATGGTGGAACACGACATACATCGAAGGACAATGGCAAACGCTGGTGCAACAGGAAGCCATCAGCTTCGCCATCCAGGCGACGGCGAAAGACTGGATTAAGGGCGCGTATTACTCGCTGGCGGGAGACCGCTTTGTCGTCACCGATGCGGCGATGCTTCAAGACAGTCTGATTCAGGGGCTCTCTGCCATCAGCAGCAAACAGGATGCGGAATTTGCGGCGGCGACGCTGAACAGGTTGCACGGCGACGGGTGTGATTTGCGGGCGGCGACACTGACACCGGCACTGGCAACATTGCCCGATGTGGCCATGTATGCAGCCGCTATCGATGGCCGGTTTGCCTATCGCGTAACGGCAGGCACAATCAGCGTACCCGATGGACAAGACTGGTATGTGGCAGGCGGCGAAGGCAATGACGCGCTGTATGGTAATGCGGGCAATGACACACTGGATGGTGGAGCCGGAAGCGACACATTGGCGGGTGGTGCCGGGAATGACATTTTGCTCGGTGGGGTGGGTAACGACACGCTGGATGCCGGAGCAGGTAATGATACCTACCGGTTCGGACGCGGCGATGGACTGGATACGATCAACAGCAACGATGCGACAGTAGGCAAGCTTGACCGGCTGGTCTTTAACGCAGACGTTGCATCGACTGATGTCGATCTGAGCCGGACGCATGACGACTTGACGCTTACCATTCGCGGCACGGGCGACAGCATCACTCTTAAGAACTACTTCTTGGTCGAAAGCGCGAACCCGAATGGCGTTGAGCAGATTTCTTTTGCGGACGGCACGACATGGGATTTCAGCGCAATCAAAGGTCTTTTCCCTGTTATCGCCACCGATGGCAACGACACAATCTACGCATACGACTCGGCAGAAGTGATTGATACCGGGCTGGGCAACGACACGGTATATGCGCGCGGCGGGAATGATGTGGTGAGCGGCGGGGCGGGTAACGACAATTTGTGGGGTGAGGCTGGCAACGACACACTAGATGGTGGCGCAGGCAATGACGCTCTGCAAGGAGGAGTTGGCAATGATACCTATGTGTTCGGGCGCGGTTTCGGTCAGGATGTGGTTGTCGAAAACGATGCCTCGGTAGGCAACATCGACACGATTCAAATCGCAGCGGGGGTGTTGCCAGCGGATGTGATCGTTACGAATGACCAAAACAATATCTATCTCAATATCACCAATCTTGATGGCACGATAGACAAGTTGACCTTGCAGAATTGGTATGCGGGCGATGCATGCAGGGTGGAGCGAGTCGTGTTTGCGGATGATCCAGCTACGGTGTGGGATGCAGAGACATTAGGAACGATCGCTAACACGCCGACGGAGGGTTCAAACTATCTTGCTGGAACAGTTGGCGATGATGTCATTGATGGCTTGGGCGGCGATGACACGATAGCCGGAGGTACAGGGGACGATGTCTTGAGCGGTGGGGGTGGCAACGATAATCTTCAAGGCGAAGCAGGAAACGACACCCTGGATGGTGGCGTTGGAAACGATTACCTGCAAGGCGGGGTGATTCGGTCGAGGCTCTGGCTTGGATGCGGTAGCCGACTACGACGCTACAGCAGGCAATGTGGACAAGGTGCAGATCGCAACGGGCGTATCGCCCACTGATGTGAGGGTCACGCGAGATCAATACCACCTATACCTCAGCATCGCCAACCCGGATGGCACGACGATGGATCGGTTGACCTTGCAATACTGGTTTTATGGAGATGCCTACAAGGTCGAGCAAGTGGTGTTCGCGGACGATCCGACTACGGTATGGGATGTGGCGAACAGATAGTGCGGAGACGCTTTACGGGACAAACGCGAATGACGTTATCAATGGCTTGGGCGGCGATGATTATCTCCTGGGCATGGAAGGCAACGACACCTACCTGTTCAATCTGGGAGACGGGCAAGACACGATCGGCGAATATGACCCTGCCGCAGGCAACATTGACACCATCCGCTTTGGAGCGGGGATTGCCACGAGCGACATTGTATTTGGTCGTAATGGCGATGATCTGGTGCTATTCATCAACGGCACGACCGATCAAGTGACGATCCAGAGCTGGGGAGCCAGGAACGATTACCGCATCGAGCGGGTGGAGTTCGCGGACGGGGCGGTATGGGATGCGACAAACTTGCCATCCCAATTATCGGGTTTGCCCATCATTGGCACGAATGGTAACGATTATTTATCTGGTGATACAGGCGACGACACCTTGGACGGTGGTGCGGGCAACGATTACTTGACTGGCAGTGACGGCAACGACACCTACCTGTTCAATCTGGGAGACGGGCAAGACACGATCGCCGAATATGATCCTGCCGCAGGCAATGTTGACACCATCCGCTGACACCATCCGCTTCGGAGCGGGGATTGCCGCGAGCGATATTACACTCACGCGCAACGGCATGGATGTGGCGCTGGGTATCAACGGCACGACCGATCAAGTGACGATCCAGAGCTGGGGGGCCGGGAACGATTACCGCATCGAGCGGGTGGAATTCGCGGACGGCGCGGCGTGGGATGCGGCTCAGTTACAAGCGTTGGTATCTGCCGCGCCTGCGATTGGGACGGAAGGGAGCGATTATCTGGAAGGCTATGCAGGGGAAAACACCACTCTCCAAGGCCTGGGCGGCGATGATTATCTCATCCTCATCGGCGGGGGTGGTAGCGATGTTCTGCGCGACAACAGCGGGGGTAATCTGTTGGATGGTGGTTCCGGAAGCGACACGATGACAGGCAATGCCGGTAACGAATTCTTCCTGGGTGGTATCGGAAATGACACGATCACCGTCGACAATGGAGCGGATGTGATTGTGTTCAACCGTAACGACGGTCAAGACATCCTTAATGGCGGGATAGGCACCGACAACACATTGAGCCTGGGCGGCGGCATCCAGTATTCCGATCTTGCTCTTTCCAAATCGGGCAATGATCTGATTCTGGAAGCGGGTAACGGCGACCAGATTAATCTCAAGAACTGGTATGCCACTACAGATAACTACAAGAGCGTACTCAACTTGCAAGTGGTGGCCGATGCCATAACCGGATTCGACCGCGCTTTAATTGATCCACTACTGAGCAAATCGATTCAGAATTTTGATTTTACCGCCATCGTCAACGTTTTCGATCAGGCACACGGCGGCAGCACCAACTTCATGCACTGGAATGCCACTAATAGCCTGCTGGCCGCCCACCTGTCCGCCAGCGACAGCACAGCGCTGGGCGGCGATCTTGCCTACCAATACGGCAAGAACGGCTCCCTGGCGGGCATCGGCCAAACGGCAGCGCAGGAAGTCATTAATGCGGCACAGTTTGGGAGCCAGACACAAGTATTGAAGACGTTTGTGGGGTTGTAGGAGGACGATGTTTGTGAAGGGTGTAATGATTTGAATCGTTGGGTTACGGCGCAAAAATCCGCGCCTAACTCAACCTACATTACTGTTCATCACCCACCAGTTGCCCAAGGCGTTGCAGGTGGATGAGGTAATCGAATTCGGCAGGCCGGAGGCGGGAGCTGCCCCACCTGCGAGCCATTAGGTGCGCCTTCCGGCAGGCGTTCCTCAAGCATCTGCCCAAAATGACTAGGCCGGAATATATAGACATTTCGGCATATTGTTTAATGCCTTACCGTGAATTATCGTCACGCTAAATCAGAATAATTAGCCGCCGGATTTTTCCGGCGGCACCATATGAAAAAGGCAAACCTGCCGAAAGGCAGGGGCGCAAAGTTTCCGATCTAAGGGGTAAGACCTATGATAGCGGGGCCGCCAAAGATTGATTCCGGTCGGCCCCTCTGCATATCTAAAAGAGGGGCGTCATGTTGTCGGCCAAGTCAGTTTCAGAAGTTTATTCCGCTTATCACGGTGCGGTAAGCGGCACACCTCACAGATTTCCTTCCGGTTTATCTTTCGCCCCAGCGTCTTCCCAGACCGAGCCTGGATCGCTCCGGCCAACGCTTTCCGGGGAGCGATAAATGCGGGCCAAGCGTTTAAAGAAGCAACTCACGGGCGTCGATCCTCTCGACTTCTCCCCAGGCCTGCTGCGCATCCAGGCGCAGCCGCCCACGCCGTTCGCCCGCACCCTGCTGTATATCCTGCTCATCCTGCTCGGACTGCTGCTGATCTGGGCCGCCTTCGGCAAGCTCGACGTCGTCGCCAGCGCCGAAGGCAAGCTCCTCCCGCAAAGCTACCTCAAGATCGTCCAGCCCTCCGAGCAGGGCGTGATCCGCGACATCCTCGTCAACGAAGGCGAGCGCGTCAAGGCCGGGCAAGTGCTGATGCGCATGGACACCACCCTGTCCGAAGCCGACGGCAAGGGAATCCGTTCCGACTACCTGAGCAAGAAAATCGCCCTGCGCCGCATCGATGCCGAACTCGCGGGCCGCATCTTCGCCAGACAACCCGGCGACCCGGACAGCCTCTACGCCCAGACCCTCGCCCAATACCGTGCCAACCGCACCGCCTACGAGAATGCCCTGGCGCAGGAACAGAGCCTGCACGACAAGGCGCAGAGCGACCTCGCCGCCGCCGAAGAAATCCGCACCAAACTGCTCAAGACCCTGCCGCACTACCGCCAGCAGGACGAGGCCCGCCCAAGCCACCCTCAACCAGTCCGGCCGCCGTCTCGCCCAGATCACCGCCGACTACCGCCGCCAGTTGCAGGCCGAACGCGCCGATATCAGCGACAAATTCGACAAGCTCGAACAGGAATACGCCAAGCAGCAATACCGCCACGGCCTGCACGAACTCAAGGCGCCGCATGACGGCATCGTCAAGGACCTCGCCACCCACACCGTCGGCACCGTCATCAGCCCCGGCACCATTCTCATGACCCTCGTCCCCAACGACGAAATCCTGCGCGCCGAAGTGTGGGTCAGCAACCAGGACGTCGGCTTCATCCACACCGGCGAGCCGGTCAAGCTCAAGCTCGCCGCCTACCAGTTCCAGAAGTACGGCATGATCGAAGGAAGGCGCAACACCTCATCGCCGACGGCGTGCGCCACGCGCTCACGCCGGGCATGCAAGTCACCGCCGAAATCCACCTCGGCACAAGAACCATCCTCGAATACCTGCTCTCGCCCGTGCTGGGCGCGTTTCAGGAGGCGGGGAGGGAGCGGTGAATTTTGGGAAACAGGTCACGGTTTCAATAATGATAGGAGGATACATATGGTGTTTTGAAAGATAAGACGAAATGGCAAAACTTGATTGTTGAACAAAGATTAACTTAATTAATTGGAGAGAAAAACATGAAGCAAAAAATTCAGATGACCATGATCGCCGCCGGCCTTGTTGGCTGCATGAGTTCCGCTGCTGCACTGGCTGCCGATCAGGGCTTTTACGCATATGTATCGGCTGGCGTCAGCGATAGCGACAGGAAGGACGAGACAGACACCGCTCTTCGAAATGCCGGTGCCGTCTTTACGTCCACCGCAGATGCCAGAGACACGGCCTACAAAATTCAGGTGGGCTATCAGTACAACCGCAATCTGGCGGTTGAAGGCGGTTACGTGGATCTGGGCAAGTACACCTACCACGCTCTTGCCACCGTGCCGGCTGGAGCAATCCGCGACGGCAACGTCAAGATCGATGGCTGGAATCTGGATGTCGTCGGCCGCCTGCCGGTCTCGGATGCAGTGGCCGTTTTCGGCAAGGTGGGGATAGTGTCTTACGACCTGTCCTATACATCCCAATGCACAGTCATTGCCTGCCCAAGCCCGAGCCGGAGCAAACGGGGCACTCCGCTTCATTACGGGCTGGGAGTAGATTGGAACTTCAATCAAAGTTGGTTCGCCCGCGTGGAATACGAGGTCTATGAGAAAGTCGGCGAAGCATTCAGCACCACGGGAACCACAGGCACCAGCCGGGCCAATATAAACGTGGCCGGCATTGGCATCGGTTACAGGTTTTAACCGATGCGAGGAGCGAGGCCGGATACTTGATATGGCCGGTCTCGCTTAACGGCCTCTATACCCTTTGCGGAGATTCGCCATGACACCAACAATTACCATCCTCCAGCGCCTGATCCGGGAAAGCCTCGGTCTGCCTTGCGATCGGTTGTCGCCTGAATCGCGCCTCGACGACATCGGTATCGATTCGCTCACTTTTATGGAACTGTCGTTCGTCCTCGAAAATGAGCTGAACATCAGCTTCCCCAGTGCAACGACCGGCATTCGCACCGTTGGCGACATCGTTGCGCTGGTTGACGGTTTGCGTGCCGGGAAGCGGGGATAACGAAAATGGAAATCCGCAGAGTCGTCGTTACGGGCATCGGCATTGTCAGCCCGCTCGGCCACGACCCCAAAGCCTTCTTCGAAAACTTGGCCAACGCCAAGTCCGGCGTACGCCGGATCGACGATCGCTTCGACGCGGCTCTCGATTCCCCGGTGGCTGCTACGGTAGAAGGCTTCGACCCCACCACGCACTTTTCGAAAAACCGGCTCCTCTCGCTCGACCGCGCCAGCCAGTTCGCCTTGGTTGCAGCCCGGCAGGCGCTCGAAGATGCGCAGCTTGAGCCGGCGCAGATCGGCGCCGACCGCGTCGGTGTCTCCGTCGGAACCGGCATGGGTGGCGCCGGCACGCTGGATAGCGCCTATCACGAAATCTATGTGCGTGGCATGAACCGGGTGCGCCCCTTGACGCTCGTCGCCGCCATGCACAATGCTGCGGCAGCCAACCTCTCCATCGAGTTCGGCCTGCAAGGCGCTAGCTTCACTCATTCGTCCGCGTGCGCCTCGTCGGCCATCGCCATCGGCGAAGCGGTCCGCCACATCCGCCATGGATATGCCGACGCGATGCTGGCGGGGGGCGCCGAATCCCTGCTTACGCTCGGCGTCATCCGCGCCTGGGAAGCCTTGCGCACCCTGGCCAATATGGACGGACAATACCCCGAAACGAGTTGCCGCCCCTTTGCAGCCGACCGCAGCGGGTTCGTCATCGGCGAAGGCGCCGGATTCGTCGTACTCGAAGAACTCTCCGCTGCCCTGCGGCGCGGCGCTGTGCCCTACGCCGAAGTATGCGGCTACGGCGCCAACAGCGACGCTCACCACCTCACCCAGCCCAATGCCGAAGGCCAGGCGGCCGCCATACGCCAGGCGCTGGCCGATGCCACCATGGAGCCGGATGAGATCGACTACATCAACGCCCATGGCACGGCCACCGTGGCGGGCGACGCGTCCGAAACGTCGGCCATCAAGGCCGTGTTCGGCGAGCGGGCGCAGCGCTTGCCGGTCAGCTCCACCAAGTCGATGCACGGCCACCTGCTGGGCGCCGCCGGTGCCGTCGAATTCATCGCTGCCCTGCTTGCCATGAAGCACGAGACCCTGCCGCCCACCGCGCATCTGCAGATAGCCGATCCGGCATGCGACCTCGATTATGTGCCGCTCCGCGCCCGGCCGGCCCCCGGCATCTGCGCCGTCATGTCCAATTCATTCGCCTTCGGCGGCAGCAACGCAGTGCTGATCGCCCGCAGGCTCACACACTAATTACCCCCGAGAACATCATGAGCATACGCAAAGCCAAACCGGACGACATCGCAACGCTGCTGGACTACTTCCGCACTTTCCACCCCGAAAGCGTGGCGAAGCACCTTGCCCTCGATGAAGCCAAGTTCGCCGCCAACATGCACCGTGTCATCCAGGATACCTCGGGCGCCTACTGCTTCTTTGTGGCCGATGGCGAAGACGGCGCCGCGCACGGTGTTCTGGTCGGCCAGATCGACAGCTACTACTTTTCAACTGATCCTGTTGCCAAGCTGATTTTCTATTGGGTGCACCCCGATCACCGCTACGGCCCGGACAGCATCAAGCTCATGATGGCCTTCCGCCAGTGGGCAGAAAACCGCCACGCCAGGGAAATGATGATCGGCGTCACCAGCGGCGAGAACATCGAACTCACCGACCGCATGCTCAAGAAAATGGGCGCGCGCCCCATTGGCGGCAACTATTCGATTGTGCTTGGTGCGGGCGGCATGCCGGCCACCAAGCCAAGCCATACGCAGAAGTGAAGAAAGGAAGCGGGCAAACAAGGCGGTAATAAAACTGAAAGGGGATGAAAAATGAAGAGAGCAGAACAGGGTGTGTGTGGACGGGACAGAAAGATGGCAAGAAAAGGGAGTGAATTTATCGCCGGGATAAGGCAGGCATTGTGTGTGATGGCGCTGGTAATGCCTGCGTTAGCGAGCGCAGGAGAGGTGGACTTGGAAAAGCCTGTGAAAATCCAGCCCGATAAGGGAGTGGCGGTATTTTCGATTACGCTTCGGGGCGCAACGCAGGCTGCTTCATATATCAAGTGGAGGGAAGTCAAGGAAGACAAGCGCATGCCCGTCAATTGGGATGGAACGATCTCCATCGAGCGTGGCCGGTTTTTCGGCACGGAAGAGTTATCTGAATCGCCACGCCATGTTTCAGGGCGTTTGGCCGCCCTGATGCTGCCGCCCGGCACCTACGAATTTTATGATTTCAATTCCAGCCAGCCAAACACCAGTGCCGGCGGGGGCCAGCGGCTGCTTCTTTACAGCACCAGGCATCCATTTTCGCGGCGATTCAGTGTAGCTGCCGGCAAGATACAGTACGTCGGCAATCTGGATATATACGAAGGGCAACCTTTTATCACTACAGGAGGACTTCTGTCTGGGGTATTCCTTGGCATGTTTGGTCTCAAGATCGAGGTTTTTCCGTCTTTGCTCGATATGGGAGATGCCGATATCCCGCTGATTGTCGCCAAGGGAAACGGCCTGAATGCAGCGGACATATCGCGCAACATCACAATTGATGCTGAGGATCTGCATACCCAGGCCATGCTCGATGGCTTGCGCAGCAAGGCTGAATCAGGCGACGTTCATGCACAGAGGCGCCTGCTGCTCGGATTGCAGAACGGCTTGGTCATGAATGAGGCAGGCGAGGAATTCAAGGTGCAGAAGGATGGCAAACTGCAGCAGGCGATCGCTGAACAACTGTCTGCTAAAGGCGTTAGCGGCGGGGACTATAACCTTGGGATACTGCAGGAGCCCATGCTGGAACTCCAGCAGATGGACAAAGTGCCCGCCACAGCGGACGGCCCGAAATTGCTGGAGGATGTGCTGGCCGATGCAGGGCGCTATTTCAGGCCTGCTATGGGCGTGGCAGAGCAGATTTACATTCATGGACTGTCTGGCGTCAAAGAGGATCGTGAACAGGCCTCGCTATGGATGAAGCGCCAGCAGTCAATGAGTGAGATATCACCTCAATCCGTGCCTTATCTCGATGCTGCGGGCAAGGCCGAGTTCAAGAAATTCGATAGCGCTTCCAAGCCGCGCTATTTTGCGTTGTCCCCCAGCGGGGCGTATGGCATGAGCATCGGTGACGATGCTTCAGTCAAGGCTGCCGTCGCGGCATGTGAAGCGCGCAATGGCGGAGCGGCCAGGCATTGCCGGCTGTATGCACGAAACGACTGGCTGGAGTGGGACGCATGCCCTGCTGAGTACGCTGGCCCGATGGCCAACATTTTCCCGCCGATGACCGGCATCGGCAAGATTGATGAAATGGCGCATCTGCCAGCCAACGTGGACGATAACGGCAAGACAGCTTACCGCGACTTCCTGAAAGTAATAATGCCACGGGCGTTTGCAATAGCCGACACAGGAGAAAGCGCCATGGCGAGTGGTGACTGCCATGCGGCTTACGAGGCGCTGCAGAAATGCCATGAGATATCAGGCAAGGCATGTAAGCTCTATGCGCTGGACGACCAGATCGTGCTGGGAGCGTCCAACCCGGTGCTGGTCGAGGAAGAACAGCGGCTTGCAGCCTTGGTGGAGGAGGCCGTGCAGTCTGTTGCAAATGGAAAATTGGCACTCCGGAGTCCAGAAAAACCGGTTCAGCAATCCATGGCTGCAGTTGAACCTGTGGCGGGGCAGGGCAATCAGGCACGCCAATACTAAAAATGCTGGCGAACGACACACTGGCCGGCCAGATCGACACCTATTATTTGGCTGTGCCGCCTGGAAAGGATGAGTAATGCCTGCCTGCACCAGTTGTTGCATTGAAAGAGAAAAATCGAAACGATGACTTTGAATTTCCAACAGGAGATGCAAATGAGAAAACAGGATGAAGATCAGGTTTCTTTGTTGCACAGCTTTGCTGGCGGAAACGTTTTTTTAGACGGGCTGTGGAAACAGGTGGACGACTTCAGTCATTCCATATGGGAATCGGTGGCGGCCGAAACCGAAAATCACCTGGCTCGGGCGAATGCGCTGGATCGATTTGCCAATGCGATAGAACGGGTGACGAATTCGGTTTTGTCCGATGGGCAGCCGGTCGATATAGAAAAGATTGAAGCCGCCAGGATGCAGATGAGCAGCCTGAGGGCGGCGGCAGAAAAAATGCGTTCGGTCGCAACAAGTATAGGGGCGAAAGCTGAAATTAAAGAGGCCCGATTCGGATGATTATTTTGAGGCCTTTGAAATGCGAGGGATTCGGGAAAGTTAGCCGAAGCCTTCAGGCGGTTCGGCGGGCTTATGTATGTTGCAGCCAGCGTGCAGCGTGCAGCGGGCACAAAAGAGGCCGGACATATCAGCAGGCGTATCAGATCAGATTGGGCAGCTTCCTGCGCAAGCTCGGCTTCCAGTTGACGGGCGGAAATTACTCGATGGTGTTGGGAGGGGTGCATCCCCAGATGGATAAGGGACATCCATGCTAACGCTATTGGCGATCATCGTACTGTTGCAATCTTGCATTCAACGCATCGTGCATTGGATGCAAACACCGCATCGTTCGTGCTACCGCAGCAAGACTGCACCGCCAGCCGGAAAACACCACCACCGCCATTCCCCGCAAAAACCCGAATGGCTCAAAGTCGAAATCATTCGCCTCAAAGCCCTGATGCCTCAGGCCGGATGCCGCAGCATCGCCGACATCTGCAATCGCCGCTTTGCCGCATCCCGCAAAGTTACTGTAGGAAAAACCTACGTCCACCAAATCCTGCAACGTAACCAGTACGAAATCCAGATTTTGCGCCGCAACCTCAAGCACGCAAAACCAAAAAACATCCCGCACAACCTCATCTGGGGCGTTGATCTCACCGGCAAAACAGACACACTGGGCTGTTTGTATTTCTTGTTCGGCATCATCGACCACGGCAGCCGTGCATTACTGCACCTGCAAGCCCTGCACGATAAAACCTCGCGCACCCTGATTGCCTGCATCAGCGAAGTTATCCGCATTCATGGCAAACCCAAAATTATTCGCACCGACAACGAAGCAATTTTTACCTCCCATATCTTCCGTCACGGACTAAAAATGCTTGGTATCCGCCACCAGCGTACCAATCCCGGCTGTCCGTGGCAAAACGGCAGAATCGAGCGCCTGTTCGGCACCCTCAAACAAAAGCTCGACCAGTGGCAAGTAGCAGGCATCGCGCAACTCAACCGCGACCTCGATACATTCCGCTATTGGTACAACCACATCAGGCCGCACCAGAATCTCAACGGCAAAACTCCGGCAGAGGCTTGGAGGGGAGACAACCCATACACAAGATCACCCAAGCAAGAGCACTGGTTCGAGGCATGGGATGGACTGCTGATGGGATATGAATTGAAGCGTTAACAGAACCGTTCGCCCTGATGTATAGAAGGGCGAGCACTTGTAGGCGAAGGCACTGGAAGTGTCCGCGATGTAACGCCAGCGAGGCGGAAAACGAGCGGATAAATGATAAAAAACGAGGAACACAGGCAAGGCAAACGGGTAAGTAAAGCGAAAGATAGCGGCAATAACTGAATAGGGGGCGCAAAAAAATGAAGAAACCAGCACAAGGAATAGTACGGCGGACGCGCGGACGGGACACCTACCTCGACCAGCTCGCCGCACAGGAACAAGCCGTCAACCCCGGAGCCGCCATCGGCGTGATCGCCAACCGCTTGCCGTCCCTGAGCTACCGCAACTACACCGGCTACAGCATCACCGACATCGATCCGCTCACCGGCGAGCAGCGCAACCCCGGCGTCCTCTACGACCTCACCGGCCGCCCCTACAATGCCCCGGCGGGCTCCGTGCAGGCCTCGCAATCCCTGAGCGAACGCATGATCCGCGTCGCACTGGAGCGCGGCGCCATCGCACCCCTATGGGAAGTCCAGACCGCCGCCTTGCAGACCCAGGCGGGCGACCCCATGGCGGGGTTCACCGAAGAAGAACGGGCGGGCAGGGCGGGATTGCTTGCCCCCTCTCCCCAGCCCTCTCCCACGGGGGGAGAGGGAGTGCAGACCTTCCGCCCTGTCGCGCTCGACCTCAACGGCGACGGCGTCCAGACCACCGGCACGGCCAAGACCGCCGCCTTCAACGTGGACGACTCGGGCTACCTCAAGAACACCGCATGGCTCAATAACAGCGACGGCTTCCTCTTCCTCGACCGCAACCTCAACGGCCAGATCGACGGGGGGAGGGAAGTTTTCAGCAACAGCGTCGTGGCGCTGTCCGAACGCGGCCTCAACGGCATGCGCTGGATCGACTCCAACTACGACGGCAGCCTCAGCGCCCTCGACCCGGTGTGGAACGAACTCAAGGTCTGGCAGGACGCCAACGGCAACGGCACGAGTGATGCCGGGGAAACCAAGACCCTCGCCCAGCTCGGCATCACCTCCCTCAACTACGCGATGGGCACCTTCGAGCGCAACGGACAGGTCAGCGAGCTTTCCAGCCCCGACCTCGTCGCCGACACCGAAGGCACCATCACCTACACCGTCCCCGAAGGCATCATCGTCCAGACCAGCAACGGGCACACCAGCCTGCTGGCCACGCGCATCGACGACCGGAGCGTCATCGAAGCCAACCGCGACGGCGTCACGGGTTATGAAGACACCGAACTCATCATCAGCGCCGCCGACCTCATGGCGAACGACACGCTGGCGGGACTGTCGGGCAGCAACCTGAGCATCACCGGGGTGTCCGGCTTCACGCATGGCAGCGGTTTTCTGGATGGGAACGGGTTTGTGCACTACACCCCGGACGCGAATTACTACGGGGCGGCGAATGATGAGGTGTTTGAGGGGAGGAGGGCGGCATGAGCGATATCGGGATGCGACGCTGTGCGGGATGGCAGACGCTACTGGCGGTAGTAGCGTTGATGTTGTCTATGCATTCGGATGCGGAAACTCTCATGCCATCAGAGATAAAAGCGTTAGTTGGAATGAAACTTCCACCTAAAGTGTATGGGCAAGAACAAGCACGAATTCCTGGATATTCCGAGGCTGGTGGCAGGTTGCTTGGTTTGATGCAAAGTAAAACACCAAAAGCACGACTTGCCTATAGTGATGGCATTTTTGGGGAATGGCCATTACTTGTTGTGCAAGCAATCTATGAAGATCGAAGTATAGAAATACTTGATATTCATATCCTCCCTGCGGACTTGATTAACTGGCGATATGTGAATGGGCGGTTTCAATGGCTAGACGATCGCTATGATTTAACGCAGTGCTACCAACAATTTAAGAGCGGGAAAATTATTGTCGGGTTAGTTAGGCCAGAAAGTAAACCACGAAAAGGGATGGAAGGATTTTCAAGCAGAGTTAAACGAGCGTGGGAAATAGATCAGCGAAACGGACAAATTACTGCTATTTCTACAAAAGATGTGCAGTGCGAAATTATCGGTGATTAAGGGAGATCAATCATGGCTAGCATTCAATACGACGCATACAATCCGGGTTTCTCATTTCGAGTTGGAGACGCGCTCGGGATGCGTATACACCCGCGCACACAACTTGTTGCTGGACACAAAGGGCTTGATCTGCCAGCCGCAACTGGAACAGCTATTCCCGCTGCGGCAGATGGGGTAGTCTATGATGTCGGTTGGCAATATAACGACCAAGATAAAACTGGTTGGGGCAATTACGTTGTGATTGAACATACACGTAGCGATAACACCAAGTTTTATACGCTTTATGCTCATCTTGACGAAGCCTCTACACTAACGAAGGGGCAACTAATTGGCGCTGGTTCACTAATCGGCGTTGTAGGCGAAACGGGAGGTGCGGACGGCCCCCATCTTCATTTTGAAGTTATAGCAGATCAGCTTTTCCCACTTGCCAAGGGCCATCAGGTTTACGACCCAACAACCTTCACAGCATGGGGCGGGCTTCCCCATATTGTCGGCACCGACACAAACGGCAACAAACTGATCGCTGTATCCTCAGGCGGCGCAGATACAATCACCGCAATCACGCCCACTGGCAACGTAACATACAGCGTCGCCACCAGTCCCATCCTCGACAGCGCCAACTGCAACATCATCGGCTACTCCGTCGTTGCCCTCGACCCACAATCCGGCACGCCAGTCATCGCCACCCAGGCGCGGGCAGACGGCTCAATCGCCAGCCAGACCTACTACACGGCAACCACTGCGACCACCTACCAATCCGGCCTCACCATCACCACCGACATCGCCACCGGCGTGAGGACTGCGCAGATACCGGGGGCGGATGCGCTGGCGACTGTTGCAGCCGACGGCACGATTAGCGGCACCTCGGGTGGCGTGCCGTTCACCATCGTCCTGCCTGCCGATCCCTTGGGCGATACCGCCATCAGCTTCGGCGGGCAGGCTTTCACTGCACATGCGGGAAGCACGATAGACATGACCGGCGGCGGATTGAACATTACAGAAGGGACGCCCGCCGCTATCAACACCACCCCGATGACGCTCACAGACGTGACCAGCGATATCCCCTTCGAGCGCTTGGATGCGGCGGCGAACACGATGTGGATATATGACAACGGAGTCAGCGTCTCGGAGTACAAACAGGATTTCGGAACCCATCGCGCCGGCGACATTGTCTGGAACATCCCCGCCGAAGGCGGGCGCACAATCGAAATCACCCAGTTTGCCGACAAGGGTTACCTCAACGTCACACGGGACATAAACGGCAACGTCGTCTCGACTTACCGCACCCTTGCCGACGGCAGCGTGTGGGAAGACACCTCCAGCGGCTATGTGCCGGGCGCGGAAGTGGTGCGCAACGGCATCGCCTACGTGACCGATGCCTATGGCGCTTATGTTGAAAAGACCACCGGCCTCACCATCCAAACCCTGCCCGATGCGGTCGCCGCATCGGTCACCGCAACACCCGGCCCGATCTCAAGCCTCACCGATCCGGCATCGATGCTGGAGGGCGGATGGTTTTTCCAGAACGCCGCTTTCAACCCCGGCACCATCATTGCAACACCCCAGAGAGTGGGCTACGGCGTGGCGAACATCGGCGGGGCGACTGTTACTTACGAAACCACCATATCGGGCACCTATATCAGCACCTCATACCAAAACGGCAACCAATATGCCAGTTATAAAGATAGCGATGGCGGTGTCACCGCACTAGCTTACGACAAGGCCAGCAACTCATGGCTCCTGCGCAACCCGGACGGCACAGGTTCGTTGCAGGTGGGAACGGACAGCCCCGTCGCCATCAGCCAGGGCGACACCATCGGCTGGACAGACAGCGGCACGCCCGTCGTAATTAAAAAAATAAGCACCAGCGGTTCCGAAACCCTCTTCAACGCCATCGACAAATACGGCGGCACCGTCATCGACGCCCTGACCCTCATCAAATCCATCCAGAGCGGCGACCCGTTGCCCGTCACCGTATCCGGCCTGCGGCTGGCGAACGACTTCACACCCAAAGTCGGTACAGATGGCATCCCCATTCCAGGCGCATACGCCATCAGCGGAGTCGCCAACGTCGCGAGCGGCATATTGAGCATAATGAGCCTCAATGATGCATTGAAGCGCGGCGACACCATGGGGGCCATCACTGCGGGAGCGCAAACGCTGAGCTTCGGCGCTAAAGCCTATATGGATTTTGCTTCTGCCAGCACGACCAGCATCACTACCGAAGTTTCCAACAGCATCTACACTTCCCTCAACGGCGTTGATGCATTCGATTCTGCGGGCAACCTCGTCAACCCGGGCCAGGTCGGCATACTTCCTGCCCTCAACCTCGTCAACAGCATCGCCCACGGCGACGGAATCGGCACCGCTATCGGCACCTTGCAGATCGTCAACCAGTCAGGATTGATGTACGTGCCGGGCATCGGCCAGATCGCAATGGCCTATGCCGTCTTCAACATCGTCTCCTCCCTTTTCGGCGGCAGCGACGCCCCGCCCGAAGCCTGGGGCACAGCGAATGCGACATGGAGCGGCTTCAATGCCGTGGCCAACGCCACCGGCGCATACGGCGGACTCGAGACCGCCACGCAGACCTACAACGGCGTCCTCTCCTACCTCGACCAACTCGCCGCGCAGGCGGAGGCAGTCAACCCCGGCAGCCCCATCGGCATCGTCGCCAACCGCCTGCCCAGCCTGAGCTACCGCAACTACACCGGCTACGGCATCACCGACATCGACCCGCTCACCGGCGAACAGCGCAACCCCGGCGTCCTCTACGACCTCACCGGCCGCCCCTACAACGCCCCGGCGGGATCGGTGCAGGCATCGCAATCGCTGAGCGAACGCATGATCCGCGTCGCCCTGGAGCGCGGCGCCATCGCACCGCTCTGGGAAGTCGAGACCGCCGCCCTGCAGACCCAGGCGGGCGACCCCATGGCCGGGCTCACCGAAGAAGAGCGCGCGGGCAGGGCGGGCAAACTCGCCCCCGCCCTCGCCGCCGATGCCGCCAGCCAGATATTCCGCCCCGTCGCGCTCGACCTCAACGGCGACGGCGCCCAGACCACCGGCACGGCCAAGACCGCCGCCTTCAACGTGGACGACTCGGGTTACCTCAAGAACACCGCATGGCTCAATAACAGCGACGGCTTCCTGTTCCTCGACCGCAACCTCAACGGCCAGATCGACGGGGGCAGGGAGCTGTTCAGCAACGCCACGGTGGCGCTGTCCGAGCGCGGCCTCAACGGCATGCGCTGGATTGACTCCAACTACGACGGCAGCCTCAGCGCCCTTGACCCGGTGTGGAACGAACTCAAGGTCTGGCAGGATGCCAACGGCAACGGCACGAGTGATGCCGGGGAAACCAAGACCCTCGCCCAGCTCGGCATCACCTCCCTCAACTACGCGATGGGCACCTTCGAGCGCAACGGCCAGGTCAGCGAGCTCTCCAGCCCCGACCTCGTCGCCGACACCCAAGGCACCATCACCTACACCGTCCCCGAAGGCATCATCGTCCAGACCAGCCAGGGCCACACCAGCCTGCTCGCCACGCGCATCGACGATCGGAGCGTCATCGAAGCCAACCGCGACGGCGTCACGGGTTATGAAGACACCGAACTCATCATCAGCGCCGCCGACCTCATGGCGAACGACACGCTGGCGGGACTGTCGGGCAGCAACCTGAGCATCACCGGGGTATCCGGTTTCACGCACGGGAGCGGTTTTCTGGATGGGAACGGGTTCGTGCACTACACCCCGGACGCCAACTACTTCGGCGCGGCGCAGTTCAACTACAGCATCAAGGCCGTCACCGGGCAGACCGCCAGCGCCACGGTGGACCTTACCCTGCAGAACGTTAACGATGCGCCGACGGCGACCTTGGATCAGCATTTGCAGCCGATCTACGGCTATACCGTTGTCGGCGGACGCCGGAACCGGCGCTACATCCCGCAATACGCGCCCTATGTCGACTACGACGGAGACGGTAACCCGACCGTGCACGACACCATCGTCGGCTACCACGACCAGAATCCCAACGAGGCCACCGTCGTCGTCAGCGACATCGACGATCCCGCAGGATCGTTTACTTTCGAGATCGCCGCCCAGGCGCAAAAGGGCGAAGGCACCGTCGATGCCAACGGCAACACCGGCTACATCAACTGGTCCGGCCCGAATACGCCGGGCACTGATCCGGTGATGGTACCAGGTCCAAGGGATACCGAAAAAGCTACCTATCCCATCGAATCCGACCCGTTCACTGTCCGCGTGACCGATCCGCATGGAGCCAGCACCACGATTCAACTCGATACTACCCATAGCGGTGCTTACAACCCCAACTTGGGCAGCGGCGGGGGCGGCGGCAAGCCTATCTCGGTGGACCTGGACGGCAACGGGTTCAATTTCACCAACGTGGACGATTCCAACGTCTTTTTCGATATCAACGGCGACGGGTGGAAACACCGCATGGCCTGGGTGGCGCCGGGCGACGGCCTGCTCGCCTTCGACGCCGACGGCAACGGCCTCATCGACAACGGCAGCGAGATCAGCTTCGCCGGCTACCAGCCCGATGCGCAGACCGACCTGGAAGGGCTCCGGGCGTTTGACACCAACAACGACGGCTTCTTTTCCGCGCTGGATGCGCAGTGGGGTAAGTTCGGCGTCTGGCAGGACGCCAACCAGGACGGCATCACCGATGCAGGCGAATTCAAAACGCTGGACGAGCTCGGCATCGCCTCCGTCAACCTCGCCAGCAACGGCCAATTCTCGGTCATCAACGGCCAGACCGTGCACGGCATCGGCCAAATCAACAAAACGGACGGCAGCAACCTCAATATCGCCGACGTCACGCTGCAATACAGCGACGAAGTGCTGGTTCACAACGCGGACGGCAGCACGGGTATCGCGGTCAAGCCGCCGTTCGCGAGCGGCGAAACCATCACCGGCACGGCGGATAAGGACCTGCTGCTGGGCAACAACGGCAACACCATCATCAATGCGCTGGAAGGCGACGACGTGGTGATGTCCGACATTGGCAACGATGTGATCGACGCGGGGGCCGGCAACGACATCGTCTATGCCGGAGGCGGCAACGACCTGGTGATCGGCGCAGAGGGCGACGACGTGGTGTTCGCCGGGCTGGGCAACGACGTGGTGCTGGGCGGCGACGGGCACGATGCGCTGCTCGGCGAAGGCGGCAACGACGTCATCTTCGGCGGCAACGGCAACGACCTGGTTTCTGGCGGCGACGGCAACAACGTGCTGTCCGGCGATGCGGGCGACGACCAGGTGTATGGCGGCACGGGCAACGACGCGCTGTTCGGCGGCACGGGCAACGACGAACTGGCCGGGATGGAAGGCTACGACCGCTTGGACGGCGGTGCGGGTAACGACCTGATGGATGGCGGCGCGCAGGACGATGCGCTGTCCGGCGGTGCGGGCGACGACATCCTGATCGGCGGTGCGGGCAACGATGCGCTGGACGGTGGCACCGGCAACGATATCTACCTGTTCGGGCGCGGTGCGGGGCAGGACACGATCAGCGATGTTGATGCGACGGTGGGCAATGTTGACACCATCAGGCTGGGGACGGGCATATCGGCGAACGACGTGAAGATCACGCGCGATGTGGACAATCTCTACATCAGCATCAATGGCACTACCGACAAGCTGACGCTGGCGAACTGGTTCGCGGGCGACGCGTACAGGATCGAACAACTGGCGTTCGCCGACGGGACGGTGTTGGATGTGCCCGAACAAGCGGCGCTGCTGTCAATCCCGACCGAAGGCGACGATTTCCTGGTGGGAACCGCCGGGGACGATTTCATCGAGGCTCTTGGCGGGAACGACACGCTGGCGGGGCTGGCAGGCAACGATTACCTGCAAGGCGGCAGCGGGAACGATACCTACCTGTTCGGGCGCGGCGCGGGGCAGGATTATGTATATGAGTACGATGCGACAGCAGGCAACATCGATACCATCAAGGTCGCAGCGGGTGTGAATCCGGCGGACGTGAAGGTGACGCGCGATGCGGATAACCTGTATCTCAGCATCAAGGGTACTGCCGACAAGATGGCCGTGCTGGACTGGTTCGGCAGCGATGCGGGCAAGGTCGAACGGGTGGAATTTGCCGACGGCACGGTGTGGGACGTGGCGGCGCTGGCGACCAAGGCTGCCGACAACACGCTGACCGGCGATGGCGGCAGCACGATCCTGGGCACGGCGGGCAACGACACCTTGGTTGGCAATGCGCTCAACAACCTGCTGGACGGCGGCGTGGGCGGGGATACGATGATCGGCGGCGCAGGCGACGATACTTATATCGTGGACAACGCGGGCGATCTGGTGATCGAGAATCCGAACGAGGGCAACGATTCCGTCCATGCTGGCATCAGCTACACGCTCACCAATAACGTCGAGAATCTCACGCTGACCGGCGGCGCAAACCTGGACGGCACGGGCAACGCACTGGACAACTTCATCACCGGCAACGCAGGCAATAACCTGCTGGACGGGGGGTACGGCGCGGACACGCTGAGCGGCGGGCGGGGCGACGATACCTACGTGGTGGACAGTACCGGCGACATCGTGGTCGAAAATCCGAACGCGGGCACGGATACCGTCTTGTCAGGCATCGGCTACAAGTTGACGGCGAACGTTGAAAATCTGGTGCTGACCGGCACGGCCAACATCAGCGGCACGGGCAACACGCTGGACAACGTCATCACCGGCAACAGCGGCAACAACCGCATCGACGGCGGTGCGGGCGCCGATGCCATGCTGGGCGGCGCGGGCAACGATGTGTATCTCGTGGATAACGCGGGTGATGCGGTCGTGGAAGAGGCCGATGCCGGTTTCGATACGGTGCAGGTTGGTTTCGATTACACCTTGGGCGATAACGTCGAGAGCCTGTTGCTGACGGGCACGGCCAATATCAACGGCACGGGCAACGCGCTGGGCAACCTGCTGACCGGCAATACAGGTAACAACGTGATGGACGGAGGGGCGGGGCAGGATGCGATGCTCGGCGGCGCGGGCGACGATACCTACATCGTGGATAACGTCGGCGACCTGATTATGGAGGATGCGGATGCCGGTACCGATACGGTGAGAGCCAGCGTCAGTTACGCCCTGGCTGCCGAAGTCGAGAACATGGTGTTGACCGGCACTGCGGATATTGGCGGTACGGGTAATGAGCTCAATAACGTCATCACCGGCAACAGCGGCAACAACCGCATCGACGGCGGCCTGGGGGCGGATGTGATGGCGGGCGGAGGGGGCAACGACACCTATGTGGTGGACGATGCGGGCGATATGGTGGCTGAAGGTGTCGATGCAGGCATCGACACAGTCGAATCCGGCATCAGCTATACCCTGGGCGGCAACGTCGAGAACCTTGCCTTGACCGGAGCGGATGCGCTCAACGGCACCGGCAACGCACTGGACAACACGATCACCGGCAATGCCGCGAACAACGTGCTGGACGGCGCGGCGGGAGCGGATATGATGGCAGGCGGCGCGGGCGACGATACCTACATCGTGGACAATGCGGCTGATGTAGTGATCGAGAATCACAGCGAAGGAACGGACATCGTGTTTTCTTCGGTGAGCTATGGCTTGTCACCCAACGTCGAGAACCTCACGCTGACCGGAGCCGCCAACATCAACGGCACCGGCAACGTGCTGGACAACAGCATCGTCGGCAACGATGCGGCGAATGCCCTGTCCGGCCTGGACGGCAACGACACCTTGAACGCCAATGGCGGGAACGACCGCCTGGATGGCGGGCTGGGCGCGGATACCATGCTGGGCGGCGCGGGCGACGATACTTATGTGGTGGACAACATCGACGACCTGGTGATCGAAAACCTCAATGCAGGCACCGATACCGTTGAATCGAGCATCAGCTACACGCTGACCGACAACGTTGAGAATCTGATTCTCACCGGCGCTGAGGCGATCAACGGCACCGGCAACGAACTGGATAATCTCGCCATCGGCAACGATGCGGCGAATACCCTGTCCGGTCTGGACGGCAACGACACCTTGGTCGCCAACGGCGGGGATGACCGGCTGGATGGCGGGCTGGGTTCAGATACGATGCTGGGCGGCTCGGGTGACGACACTTATGTGGTGGATAACATCGGCGACCTCGTTGTTGAGGCTGCAAGCTCCGGCATCGATACCGTCGAATCCAGTATCAGCTACACGCTGACTGACAATGTCGAGAATCTGACCCTCACCGGTGCCGATGCCATTAACGGCACCGGCAATGAGCTCGACAATCTCATCATCGGCAACGATGCAGCAAATATCCTGTCCGGTCTGGACGGCAACGACACCTTGAACGCCAACGGCGGGAATGACCGGCTGGACGGCGGGCTGGGCGCGGATACCATGCTGGGCGGCTCGGGCGACGATACCTATGTCGTGGAAAGCTCCGGCGACCTCGTCATCGAAGCGGCTAACTCTGGCATCGACACTGTCGAATCCGGCATTACTTATACGCTGACTGACAATGTCGAGAATTTGATCCTCACCGGTGCCGATGCCATCAACGGCACCGGCAATGGACTCGACAATCTCATCATCGGCAACGATGCAGCGAACATCCTGTCCGGTCTGGATGGCAACGACACCTTGATCGCCAATGGCGGGAATGACCGGCTGGATGGTGGCTTGGGTGCGGACACCATGCTGGGCGGAGCAGGCGACGATACCTATGTGGTCGATAATATCGGCGACTTGGTGATCGAAGATATCAATGCAGGCACCGATACCGTCGAATCCAGCATCAGCTACACGCTGACCGACAACGTCGAGAACCTGATTCTTACCGGCATTGACGCAATTAACGGCACCGGCAACGAGCTGGACAATCTGATCGTCGGCAACGATGCGGCGAATATCCTGTCCGGCTTGGGTGGCAACGACACCTTGATTGCCAACGGCGGGAACGACCGCCTGGACGGTGGGTTGGGCGCGGATACCATGCTGGGCGGCTCGGGCGACGACACCTATGTCGTGGAAAGCTCCGGTGACCTCGTCATCGAGGAGGCCGACTCTGGCATCGACACCGTCGAATCCGGCATCACCTACACGCTGACCGATAATGTCGAGAATCTGATCCTCACCGGCGCCGATGCAATCAACGGTACCGGCAACGTGCTGGACAACGTCATTGTCGGCAACGATACAGCGAATATTCTGTCTGGCCTGGATGGCAACGATACCTTGATCGCCAACGCTGGGAATGACTTGCTCGATGGTGGTTTGGGTGCGGACACGATGCTGGGCGGCGCGGGTGACGACACCTACATCGTCGACAACATCGGCGATCTTGTTGTGGAAGACCTGGGTGCTGGCACGGATCAAGTGTTCTCTTCGATCAGCTATACGCTGACTGACAATATTGAGAACCTCACGTTGACCGGAACCGCTGATATCAACGGCACGGGCAATGTACTGGACAATATCATCATCGGCAACAGCGGGAACAACACCCTGTCTGGCTTGGACGGCAACGACACCTTGATCGGCGAGGCAGGTAGCGACTTGCTCGATGGTGGTTTAGGTGCAGATACGATGCTGGGTGGAGTCGGTGACGATACCTATGTGGTAGACAATGTCGGCGACCTCGTTGTGGAAGGTCTTGGTGCTGGCACGGACCAGGTGTTCTCTTCGATCAGCTACACGCTGACCGACAATGTCGAGAACCTCACACTGACCGGAACTGCCGATATCAACGGCACGGGCAATGCGCTGGACAATATCATCATCGGCAACAGCGGGAACAACATCCTGTCCGGTCTGGACGGTAACGACACCTTGATCGGCGGTGCAGGCAACGACTATCTGGATGGCGGTATTGGTGCCGACAACATGCTGGGTGGGGTAGGTGACGATACCTATGTGGTGGAAGATGCCGGTGATGTCGTGACTGAGGATTTCAATTCAGGCATCGACCATGTACTGTCCAGCATCACCTACACCCTGACTGATAACGTCGAAAACCTCACCCTGACCGGAACCGCGGATATCAACGGTACGGGCAATGAACTCGACAATGTGCTGATCGGCAATAGCGGAAATAACATACTGATCGGCCTGGGCGGTAACGACGTTCTGGACGGCGGGTTGGGCGCGGACGTGATGATTGGTGGCATCGGCAACGATATTTATGTGGTCGACAATATCGGCGACCGCGTCGTTGAAATGGGTGACGATGACGAGCATGATGATGACGATAATGAGAAATGTGTCTTGCCTGAATATCCTGCTGGCGGAATCGATACGGTGCGTTCCAGTATTACCTATACATTGGGCAAGTACGTTGAAAACCTGGTGCTGACCGGCAGCGAGGCGATCAACGGCACAGGGAACGATCTCGACAATATCCTCATCGGCAATACCGCAGCTAATGTGCTGATGGGCAAGGACGGCAACGATACGCTGATCGGAAACGGCGGGATGGATACGCTGATCGGCGGAGAGGGCGACGATACCTATGTCATCGGCGATACGCAAAGCGTGCTGGTCGAGGAGCGCAAGGAAGGCATCGACACTGTGGCGAGTTCCGTCAGTTATGTGTTGAAAAACAATTTCGAGAACCTGACGCTGACCGGGACCCAATCCCTCTATGCCATAGGAAATGATCTGGACAATGTGCTGACCGGTAACGAAGGCAACAATATCCTGTCGGGCGGCGACGGGAACGACACGCTGGATGGCGGTGCTGGCGCTGATACGCTGATGGGCGGGGAAGGTGACGACCTCTATCTGGTGGACAACGCCGGCGACAGCGTCATCGAAAGCCGCAACGATGGGAAGGATACGGTGTGCTCCACCGTTAGCTACACGCTGGCTGATAATGTCGAGAACCTTACTCTGGCCGGCACAGCCGGCATCAACGGCATCGGCAATGCGCTCGACAACGTCATCATTGGCAATGCCGGCGCAAACATGTTGGCCGGGCTGGGAGGCAACGATACCTTGCAGGGCAATGCCGCTGGCGACATCCTTCAAGGCGGGGACGGCAACGATATTTTGCGCGACAACGGCGGCAACAACCTGCTGGATGGCGGGCGCGGCAATGACAGCCTCACGGGCAATGCTGGAAACGAGCTTTTTGCGGGCGGTCGAGGAAGCGATACCATCCGTACCGGCGACGGTGCGGATATTATTGTCTTCAACCGGGGCGATGGACGCGATGCCGTCTACGGCGGGATCGGCACCGACAACACCCTGAGCCTGGGCGGGAATATCCGCTACAAGGATATTGCGCTGTCCAAGGTCGATGACGACCTGATTGTGGAAGTGGGTGACGGCGACCAGATTACGTTCAAGGACTGGTACGAGACCGATGCCAATTACAAGAGCGTGCTCAATCTGCAGGTAGTGACCGATGCGATGGCAGGATTCGATGCTGGCTCTTCCGATCCGTTGCTGAACCAGTCTGTGCAGCAGTTCGACTTTACCGCTATCGTCAACGCATTCGACCAGGCTCGCGGTAACAAGTCCGATGAAGGTGCGTTCAGGCATTGGAGCGTGATGAATACCCTGCTCGACGCGCACCTGGCGGCAAACGATTCGGCGGCCCTGGGCGGCGACCTGGCCTATCGGTATGGCAAGAACGGCACCTTGGGCGGGATCGGCCTTGCTGCGGCGCAGGAGGTCATCGGCGCGCCGCAGTTCGGCGTCCAGGCACAGGCGCTCGGGCAGTTGCCGACGATTGGCAACGAGGTAACGCGCCTCGGTTAAGAAGGGATAATTGCAGAGTGGCTGTCATTTTTAATCGTGATCCGGAAGGAAATGAAATGAACAAGAAAGTGAATGCTTCAGATAACACCGCCAAGCCTGGCAAGCAAAAAGGGCCGGGCAAGACAAGACAGCCGGAAGGCCATGTACCGGAAAACAAAGGTGCGGATACGGCCATGCAGGCCGGGCTGAAAGAAGCGCAAAACTCCCTGTCCAAGCTGCCCATCATGGGACCCGCGCTTTGGCTTTATGCGCGCGATCCGCTGAAGAAGTTCATGTTCATGGCCGACATCGACTGGGCGATCCTACCGCCGGTCATTCTCGACCAATGCCGCCTTTACACCAAGGATGGCATCCCCTTTGCGTTTTTCACCTGGGCGCTGGTGAACGATGCCGTCGATCAGCGCTTGCGCTCCGGCACGCCGCGCATCGCACCGCACGAATGGCAGGCCGGCGAACACCTTTGGTTGGTTGACGTGGTGACACCATTCGGTAAAACAGAAGAGATGATCGACGAATTGCGTAAGGCGCAGTTTCCTGACCGCAAGATCAGCGCACTTTTGCCCGACTCGCAGCAAGGTAACCGGCTCTCCGTCAAAGAATGGTTGCCAGTTCCGTAGCGTCATCGCCAAAACAAAAACGACACCGCGAGGGTGTCGTTTTGTTTGTTGGTGGAGGCGGGGGGAATTGAACCCCCGTCCGCAAGTCCTCTACAGATAGTTCTACATACTTAGCCAGGCTGTTTGATTTAATCCCGGACACGCCAACCGGCGGGCTGGTACGGGACGAGTCACCTTGAGTTTAATGCCGAGCAAAGTGACCCTGCTCGACACGATCCCATGTTAGGACCTCGCTCATCTCGGCCTTGCGGCTTTGAGCCTCCCCATGGGAGAGAAGGTGCGAGGTCTAGCCGACTAAGCGGCTAAAGCGTAGTTTTCGTCGTTTGCGACTAGTTTTTTCCAGCTGATTTACGAGGTGGCGGGTCCTCGGTATGCCCTACGCTGCTTTGCAACCCACGTCGAAGCCAGGTCGCCCCCGGTTCGAAATGCTTTTATAACCTACTGCGCGGTTCGATAGCGGCGTTGCCCGGTGCTCATTCCCTTCGCCTACCCAATGAGGTATGTCTCGGTCATTGCGCGCCGTGCGCCTTGCTCTCGAACCGCTCGCTACGGTTCTAATTTCCCCGTTGCGAGCGAGCAGATTGTAACAGACTCAGAGGGTGAGATAGCCGAGAAGTTCCGTGGGATGGTTGACGCTGCCCCTGGCGTTCCAGTTCTCGACCGAGGCGTCGCTGCCAATATAGCCGTAGTTGGCGATGATGCCGGGCATTCCGGCAGCGTTGGCGGCCTGCATGTCGCGCAGGTCGTCGCCGAGGTAGAGGCAGTGGGCGGGAGCGGCGCCGGCCAGTTCGCAGGCGTGGAGCAGCGGGGCGGGGTGCGGCTTGGCCTGCGCGCAGGTGTCGCCGCTGACCAGACAGGCGGCGCGGGAGGCATAGCCGAGGGCCTGCATCAGCGGATCGGTGTAGCGCAGCGGCTTGTTGGTGACGATACCCCATTGGATGCCGCGCCGCTCCAGCTCGTCCACCAGTTCGGCCATGCCGGGGAACAGCCGGGTGTGCACGCAGATGTTGCGCTCGTAATAGTCGAGGAAGATGTCGCGCAGGGCATCGTAATCGGGCGCATCCGGCTCGATGCCGAAGCCGAGCCTGAGCAGGCCGCGCGAGCCGTGCGAGGCCTGCGGCCGGATGGTCTCCAGCGGCAGCGGGGGCAGATTGCGCGCGGTGCGGGTGTGGTTGAGCGCGGCGGCGAGATCGGGTGCGGTGTCGGCGAAGGTGCCGTCGAGGTCGAACAGGACGGCTTTAATCACGGCAAAGACCTTTGAAGAGCGGTCGCGAGCAGGTTATTCAAGCGTCTTTGCGGCAGGCGACCATGTAGTTCACGTCGGTATCGCTGCCCAATGAATAAACCTGGCTGAGCGGGTTGTAGCTCATGCCGATGAGGTCGGTCACGTTCAGCCCTGCATGGCGGCAGAATTGCGCGAGTTCGGAGGGCTTGAGGAATTTGTCGTAGTCGTGCGTGCCGCGCGGCAGCAGTTTCAGCACGTATTCCGCGCCGACGATGGCGAACAGATAGGATTTCGGGTTGCGGTTGAGCGTGGAGAAGAACACCCAGCCGCCCGGTTTGACCAGTTTCGCGCAGGCTGTCACCACGCTTTGCGGGTCGGGCACATGCTCGAGCATTTCCAGGCAGGTGACGACATCGTAATGGCCGGGCTGCTCGGCGGCGAGGTCTTCCACGGCGATTTTGCGGTAGTCGACGCTGCGGCCGCTTTCCAGCAGGTGCAGCTTGGCGACCTGCAGCGACTTGTCGGCGAGATCGATGCCGGTGACGTTTGCGCCTAGGCCCGCCATGCTTTCCGACAGGATGCCGCCGCCGCAGCCGACGTCCAGCACGGTCTTGCCGGCCAGGCCGGCGTGGCGGTCGATGTAGCCGAGGCGCAGCGGGTTGATGTCGTGCAGCGGCTTGAACTCGCTATTCGGATCCCACCACTTGTGGGCGAGTTGCGAGAATTTATCCAGTTCGACGGGGTCGGCGTTGGTCATGGCATGGAACCTGATTGATGAGGGGCTGACTTTAACAAAACTTGCCGCTTCGGCCAAATGGTATCGCCATCCATGCGGGTGGCTCGGGGTGGTGCCGCTGTGCTAAAATGCGCGCTTTGTTATACGTCGATTGCCTTTAGGCCAGAGCAAAGTTCATGGAACAAAAATTCGCAAAAGAAACCCTGCCGGTCAGCCTTGAAGAGGAAATGCGCAAGTCCTACCTGGACTATGCGATGAGCGTGATAGTCGGGCGCGCGCTGCCCGATGTGCGCGACGGCCTGAAGCCGGTGCACCGCCGTGTGCTGTATGCGATGCACGAGCTTTCCAACGACTGGAACCGCGCCTACAAGAAGTCGGCGCGTATCGTCGGCGACGTAATCGGTAAATACCATCCCCACGGCGACACGGCGGTGTACGACACCATCGTGCGCATGGCGCAGGATTTCTCGCTGCGTTACACGCTGGTGGACGGGCAGGGCAACTTCGGCTCGGTGGACGGCGACAACGCGGCGGCGATGCGTTACACCGAAATCCGCATGGCGAAGATCGCCCACGAGCTGCTCGCCGACCTCGACAAGGAAACGGTCGATTTCGGGCCGAACTACGACGGTTCCGAGCACGAGCCGCTGGTGTTCCCGGCGCGCTTCCCCAACCTGCTGGTGAACGGCTCCTCCGGCATTGCGGTGGGCATGGCGACCAACATCCCGCCGCACAACCTTACCGAGGTGGTGGATGCCTGCCTCGCGCTGCTGAAAAATCCCGACCTGGACATCGAGCAGCTCATCGAATACGTGCCCGCGCCGGATTTCCCGACGGCGGGCTTCATATACGGCCTGGCCGGCGTGAAGGAAGGCTACCGCACCGGCCGCGGCCGCGTGGTGATGCGCGCGCGCTGCCATTTCGAGGATATCGGCAAGGGCGAGCGCCAGGCCATCATCATCGACGAGCTGCCCTATCAGGTGAACAAGGCCAACCTGCTGATGAAGATCGGCGAGATGGTGCGCGAGAAGAAGCTGGAAGGCATCTCGGAAATACGCGACGAATCGGACAAGTCCGGCATGCGCGCGGTGATCGAGCTGAAGCGCGGCGAGAACGCCGACGTGATCCTGAACAAGCTGTACAAAGAAACCCAGATGCAGGACAGCTTCGGCATCAACATGGTCGCGATCATCGACGGCCAGCCCAAGCTGCTCAACCTCAAGCAGGTGATCGACGCCTTCCTGCGCCACCGCCGCGAAGTCGTCACGCGCCGCACCATCTTCGAACTGCGCAAGGCGCGCGAACGCGGCCATATTCTCGAAGGCCTCGCGGTCGCGTTGTCCAACGTGGACGAGATCATCGCGCTGATCAAGGCGGCACCTACCCCTGCCGATGCCAAGCGCGAACTGATGGGACGCGCCTGGCGCTCCTCGCTGGTCGAAGACATGCTTTCCCGCGTCAGCGACGCATCGCGCCCCGAAGACCTGGCGCCCGAGTTCGGGCTGAGGGGCGAGGGCAAGGCGCGCGGCTACCATCTTTCCGATGCGCAGGCGCAGGCGATCCTGGAATTGCGCCTGCAGCGCCTGACCGGCCTGGAGCAGGACAAGATCGTCGGCGAATACCGCGAGGTGATGGACAAGATCTCCGACCTGCTCGACATCCTCGCCAAGCCGGAGCGCGTCACCACTATCATCGGCGACGAGCTGGCCGCGGTGAAGGCGCAGTTCGGCGACAAGCGCCGCAGCGAGATCATCACGCACACGCAAGAGATGAGCATGGAAGACCTGATCGCGCCGGAAGACGTGGTGGTCACGCTGTCGCACGGCGGCTACATGAAGGCGCAGAAGCTGGACGAATACCGCGCACAGAAGCGCGGCGGACGCGGCAAACAGGCGACGGCGACCAAGGAAGACGATTTCATCGACAACCTGTTCATCGCCAACACCCACGACTACATCCTGTGCTTCTCCAACCGCGGCCGCGCCTACTGGCTGAAGGTCTACGAAGTGCCGCAGGGCAGCCGCATCTCGCGCGGCAAGCCCATCGTTAACCTGCTGCCGCTGGCCGAGGGCGAGAAGATCAACGCCATCCTGCCGGTGAAGGAATTCAGCGAGAATAAATTCGTATTCTTCGCCACCGCCGACGGCACCGTGAAGAAGACCGCGCTGTCGCAGTTCGCCAACCCGCGCAAGGCCGGCATCATCGCCATCGCGCTGGACGAGGGCGACTTCCTGATCGGCGTGGCGCTGACCGACGGCAAGCACGACGTGATGCTGTTCTCCGACGAGGGCAAGGCGGTGCGCTTCGACGAGAACGACGTGCGCGCGCTGGGCCGCGACACGCGCGGCGTGCGCGGCATGAACCTGGCCAAGGGCGGCAAGGTGATCTCGCTGCTAGTGGCCGAGAACGAGGAACAGAGCGTGCTGACCGCGACCGAGAACGGCTACGGCAAGCGCACGCCTATCGCCGAATATACCCGCCACGGGCGCGGCACGCAGGGCATGATCGCGATCCAGACCTCGGCGCGCAACGGCAAGGTGGTCGCGGCAACGCTGGTGAACGCCGACGACGAGATCATGCTGATCGGCACCAACGGCGTGCTGATCCGCACCCGTGTCAAGGAAATCCGCGAGATGGGACGCTCCACGCAGGGCGTCACCCTGATGAACGTGGAAGAGGGCGAGAAGCTGGCCGGCCTGAGCCGCATTGCCGAGCCGGAAGAGGAATAGGAATTAGGATTTCGGAGCTAGGATTGAGTTAGAAGCGGGATACCGGGTTTTCCCAAATCCTGAATCCCAAATCCCAAATCCTAAAAGGATTTTCAAATGACGATCTACAATTTCAGCGCAGGCCCGGCCGTATTGCCGAAAGAGGTGTTGCAGCAGGCGCAGGCGGAAATGCTCGACTGGCGCGGCAGCGGCATGTCGGTGATGGAGATGTCGCACCGCGGCAAGGAGTTCATGGGTATCCATGCGCAGGCCGTGGCCGATCTGCGCGAGTTGATGTGCATCCCCGCGAACTACAAGGTGCTGTTCCTGCAGGGCGGCGGGCATCTGCAGTTCTCGATGATCCCGCTGAACCTGTTGCGCGGCAAAGCTTCCGCCGATTACGTCAACACCGGCGAATGGTCGAAGAAGGCCATCGGCGAGGCGCAGAAATTCGGCAGGGTGAACGAGGCGGCGAGCAACGCGGACAAAAACTGCACCTATGTACCCGCCTTCGACACCTGGCAGCGCGACCCCAACGCGGCCTATCTGCACTACACGCCGAACGAGACCAGCGGCGGCGTGGAATTCGGCTGGATACCCGACACCGGCGACGTGCCGCTGGTGGCGGACATGTCGTCCAACATCCTGTCGCGCCCCTGTGACGTGTCGAAGTTCGGCCTGATCTATGCCGGCGCGCAGAAGAACATCGGCCCTGCCGGCCTTGCCGTGGTGATCGTGCGCGACGACCTGATCGGGCAGGCACAGGCCGGTACGCCGACCATGCTGGACTACAAGATCCACGCCGATGCCGACTCGATGTACAACACGCCGCCGACCTACGGCATCTACATCGCCGGGCTGGTGTTCCAGTGGCTGAAGAAGAACGGCGGCGTCGCCGCGATGGAGCAGGTCAACATCGCCAAGGCGAAGCTGCTGTATGCCGCGATCGACGCGAGCGGCGGTTTCTACAACTGCCCGGTGGCGAAGAGCGACCGGTCGCGCATGAACGTACCGTTCACGCTGAAGGACACGAGCCTCGACGGCGAATTCCTCAAGCAGGCCGAGGCGCGCGGGCTGCTGCAACTCAAGGGGCACCGCTCGGTGGGCGGGATGCGCGCCTCGATCTACAACGCCATGCCGCTGGCGGGGGTGCAGGCGCTGGTGGATTTCATGAACGACTTCGCCAGACAACGCGGTTAGGCCTTAGACAGGGACAAGCATGAGCGAGAAACTGAAACAGCTCCGCGAGCAGATCGATCGCCTGGATGACGAGCTGCTGACGCTCGTCAATCGGCGTGCAGCGCTGGCGCAGCAAATCGGCCATCTCAAGCCGGATGGCGTGGTGCTGCGCCCGGAGCGCGAGGCGCAGGTCTTGCAGCGCCTGCAAGGCAACAATCATGGGCCGTTGAGCAATGACGCCGTGGCGCAGCTGTTCACCGAAGTGATGTCGCAGTGCCGCGCGCTGGAAGCGCCGCTGACGGTGGCCTACCTCGGGCCGGAAGGGACGTTTACCGAGGTCGCGGCGCTGAAACGTTTCGGTAGCGCCATACAGAAATTACCCTGCGCGACCATCGACGATGTCTTCCATGCTGCAGAGAGCGGCGCGGCGCATTACGGCGTGATCCCGGTGGAGAATTCCACCGAGGGCGCGGTGGGGCGCACGCTGGACCTGCTGATGCACAG
>JACOUM010000007.1 GCA_016177795.1 Nitrosomonadales bacterium
CATCACGCACCACTGCGACATCATCGAAACCGGCAATGATTCGTTCCGCTTCAAGAAGCGAAAGAAGACTCTCTGAAAACCATGTTCTGCTGGTCAAATTTGGACGCTGACAGATGGTCAATATTGCGCGCTGATTGACAGTCTGTATTCAGCGCGAATAGCCCCGGCCATTCCGGACGAAAGCGCTCCATGGGAACGCTCCAGGACTGGGCATCGGGGTCGCAGGGATACAGGAACCAGGCACGATCCGCATTGAAAACCTCAAGCACCAGATCCAGCGCGCCACGCATAACATCTTCCATGCTCTCACTGGCAAGGCTGACTTGCGTAATCCGATCCAACACATCCAGGAGTCGAAGACGGTAAGAAAGATCGTGCTGAAGCATTTGGTCTATATTCATAACCCCCGGCGGCGGCCACTTCAATCTGATGGCATTACAAAATAAACAATAAATATAAACGAACATCCAATGACTGCTATTGGCTTTGTCGTAGTTCGCGAAGTTCTGCTTTCTAGCGACTTAATTACCCGCTACTCGTTCGGTCTTTCCCCCGTCCAAGTAACACGGGGGGCTCCAAATACATCAACCCGAACCCTAGCAGCAAAATCCCTGAAAAACCATATACCGAAATATATAGGCAATTATGCCTAGTCTCGATTTTTAGGCTGTGCTGATGTTCGGCAATTGGCACACAGCGGCTGTAGTGCCTTGCTAACAGCATGCCACAAAGCGGACATTCATAGTCAATTCAGTCCTGCCTGGAGCGACAGACCGGTATGGCCGAGAGACGGTCTGTGCTCCCAGCCAGAACTTCCGCTATGTGTCGGAAGTGGCGCTTGGCGAACGCCTGCTTCAGAGCAATGAAAATTTTCTTGTGCGCTAAAAACTAAACAGCCCGACAGCGGACATTAGCGAACTCACACAATCGACCCCAAGCGGACTGATTGCATGGTCATTTCGCCTCCCTAAAGCAGACGCATGTTGTCTTAATAGTCTCATTTAAGTTGATGGGAAGCGCGGCATGTGCTTCTAGGCCACCGCCGAAGGAACACACCTTTTGATCATAGCGACCTTTACCGAGTCGTTTACGATCAGGCACGCCACCATCGCAAATATAAAAATCTCCAGCGTTTGCATGCCGGGTAAGGGCATGAGACCCGGAATGCCCACGCTCGTCAGCACCGTGCCGACGAGCGCAACCGCAGCCACGGCCATCATCAGGGTTCTGCTCGGCATCGTCGCACAGAAGCGGCGGCGCTCACGCGCGGACACGATAGAAAATACCGCCATGTAAAGCAGCGTCAGGAAGCTGAAAGTGTAGAGAGCGTTATCGTTGGTTGACAAACCAAAACGCGACCAGCCTATCCACAACAGCAGCAAAGCCTCGGCGACCATCGCAATGCCAAGAACCACGGATACCGTGATGAAGCCGCCGATGTTCCAAGTCTCCGGTTTGTTGGAGGGGCGAACGTGGTCGGAGGCAAGAGCGATTTTCGCGAAGTCCGTCATGAACACTAGCAGCAGCATGGCAAAAGCGGAAACTACAAATTTTCCGGTTAGCACAAACGCGACCGATACAAAACCGGCTTTCAGAATCGTGCGGCTGATCTTGTTGATGACCCACGTCAGAATGCGCTGGTAGATCGTCCGCCCCTGCTCGACCAGTGCCACGATGTTCGTCAGCCCCGGTTCTGTCAGGACAACGCTCGCTGCACCCTTGGCGACATCGGTCGCGTTGCTGACCGCAATGCCCACTTCGGCTTGGCGCAGCGCGGGCGCATCGTTGACTCCATCGCCCGTCATGCCGGTCACATGCCCCGCAGCTTGCAGGCGCTTTACCACAATGAATTTATCCTCGGGATATACCTCGGCGAAACCATCGGCATCCGCCAGCAAGTCAACTGCCTCATTGCCAGCCTGTGCGTTCGCCGCCTTCAGATCTGACGCGCGCTGCATGTTGGTCAGCCCTACGCCTTGCGCGATTTCTCTGGCAATTGCCAGCGCATCGCCGGTGAGCATCTTTACCGAAACGCCGAGATCGTGGAGTGTGGCAATGAGCTGCTTGGCATCCGGTCGCGGCGGGTCAAACAAGGTCACCAATCCAAGCAATATGGGTGTGCCCGTCTCCGAACCGCGCGCCACCGCTAGTGTGCGGTACCCTTTCAATGCCGATTCGCTGCCCCGCGCTTCCAGCGCTTCGATCGCCGCAGACTGAAGCCCGCAAGCTTCGGCGACTGTCCGCACGGCACCTTTCATCACGCGCAGGCGCTGGCCGTTCTTCTCAACTACGGCTTCAGTCCGTCGGTTTGTCGCATCAAACGGCGTAAAGGATATGGGTATGGCCGTATCTGAGTTATCTAGGACATGGCGCTCTTTTGCTGCGGCAAGAAAGGCCAAATCTATCGGGTCCTGATTGGGCTCCTGCGAAGCGAGTGCAGCGGCCAGCAACACGTCGGTTTCCGTCGCTTGCTCCAGTGGAATCACGCCAGTAACGGCCAATTGGTTCATGGTAATCGTGCCCGTTTTATCCACGCATAGCACATCCATCGTCGCGGCATCTTCCGTGGCGCTGAGACGCGTGACCAACACGCCGCGCTTGGCCAGTTCTTTCGCCCCGGCTGCCATGCTGACCGTGAACATCACGGGCAGAGCGACCGGCACTGCACTCATCAACAGCACCAACATGAGCGGGATCATTTCGAGTAGCGGCACGTGTCTCATCAGCGACAAAACGAACACCACGCCGAGCAACACGCCGACGATGAGGAACAACCAACGCACCACCTTCGCCACCACAGCTTCGATATGGAGCTTCGGACGCGCTTCCTGCACGAGTTGAGTGGTGCGGCCAAAGTAGGTGTTCGCCCCAGTCAGCATAACCACACCATTGCCTTCTCCGCGACGGACAACCGAACCTGCCGAGACCACATCGGAGGTCTTCTTGTTTGCGTTCATCGATTCACCAGTGAGGGCAGATTGGTCAATACTCAATGCACCGCTGAGAAGTTTAATATCCGCCGGAATGATGTCGCCCGAGCGCACGCGGAGGATGTCGCCCGGAACCAGCTCACGCGCGGGAATGACTTGCCAGGCGGCCTCGCGCAGCACACGTGCGCTGACCTGCAAGCGTTGACGCAAAGTCTCTACGACACCCGCGGCTCGGCGCTCCTGCATAAAGCTCAACACTGCATTTACCACCAGCAGCGCGCTGACTACAGCTAGATCGGCATACTTTCCGAGGAATGCCGACAGAATCATAATCATTTCGAGCATCCACGCCGACACGCCCCAGAACTTGCCGAGAAACAGTAGAACCGGATGTGCTTTCTTTTCGGCCACTTCGTTGTAGCCGTACTCCTTACGACGGGCGCCCACCTCCGTATGGGTGAGTCCTGTATCGAAATTCGCATGGAGCATCGCGAGCGTATCGGGCGCCGTGGCAGATACAAGGTCAGACGTTTTGACAGTTGTTGGCCTCAATCGAGGAGATCCTGATTCGGTTTTTTCTGTGGCCGTTTGCATAGCAACTATCCTTGGAAAGATGCCGACGGATTGATATACATCAGTTACGACTGGTAGTGACCGCAGCAATTCTATTCCCTGTCATGGGAAAATCCTTCAAGCAACCCAGTTAAATTGGCCCAACGTTAAATAGAAGCTATTTGGATGTTGGAAAATCATCGAATAATGTAGCTGGCACGCCAACAGCAATAGTACCTTGTTATTGCGTTGCTCTACAGCGGACACTCGCGAAGGGCAGAAATTTGCAAATAGCGGAAGCTCTGAATCGCGCCTTAATAGACTGCTATGGCCGAGCAGCGGGCGTTCATGGCGAATCTCCTGACGGGCCGCAGCGTGTCGAAACCGGAAGATCACGAGCGTCCGGTTTTGGGTATGGCGATAACAGGGTTGCTTGGCATCTGTGGGACGATCCTGGAAGACCATCCAAATTCTTATGGGCTGCCTTCTATTACTACACCACCAGCGGCCCGTGATAATCGCCGTCGCTGAGGTTGGCGGCGGTGGCGCCGGAGGAGATGCTGGCGAGTTGACGTTCGTGGTCTGACTGGACTTGCAGCAGCGTCAGCACACAGCTTCCGATGTCGTCGTATTCGTCGCAGCCGGTGCCGTACTGCTCGGCCTCGGAATAGAAGAACTGACAACGATAGCGGTCTGCCGCGACCTTGCAGAGAATGAAGTGCGCACCGCGTTCGTTCCAGTAGAACGCAGGACAGAGGGTAAGCTGCGCGGGGTCGGCGCCGAGCTGCAGTTCGCTATCGGCGAGCTGGATCGGCACGAGTTTTCCGTAACGCTCGAACAGCAAGGCGGCGGCGCGTTTGTATTCGGCCTCGGTGAAATCGGGAATGGTGGTCATGGCTCAAATTTCTTCGGTGATTCGCATGGATTCACCCCCACCCTGCACCCTGATGGAACTACTAGCCATTCGACTAGGCTGGCAAACAACGCTAGCCAAGTCGCTGGTTATCCCCCTGAAATGGGGAGGGGAATAAAAGGCGGGGTGCTTATCAGGTCTGCGCCCAAGGCAGCCCATCAAAGCGCCAGCCGCTGTGCGAATTGCGATGATGATTTTCGTCGAGGTCGCCTTCGAAACCATGCTCGACGTTGTAAATATCCTGCATCCCGGCTTGTTCCAGTGCCAGCCCGGCATCGGCGGAGCGGCGCCCGGAACGGCAGATGAGCACGATCGGACGGTTGACGCTGGAGGCTTTGCGCACATGCGCGACAAAATGCGGATTGATCTCCCAGTCCGGGCCATCCACCCAGGGGATAAGAATGGAGCCGCGCGGGTGGCCGACGAACATGTATTCCATTTCGCTGCGCACGTCGATGAACACCGCTTCCGGGTTGGCTTGCAGGAAGTCGTAGGCTTCTTTGGGGTTGAGGTGTTGCATGGTTGTTTCTCCTTCTTGATCTGTTCCGGATGCGTGAATTATATCGCCATCACTTCCCGGCAATGTCCTGCAATTTTTTCGGCTGAATGATATATCCATCCAGCCCGGTTTGCTTCACGCTGCCGCCGTAGGCCACGCTCAGTAGTTGCGAGTAATACACCACCGGCATGGCGAATTTGGTGCCATGTTTTTTGTTGATCTCCGACTGGTAGATCTCGACGTTGGCTTGGCATAACTGGCAGGGAGTGACGATCATTTCCGCGCCGTGATCATAGGCGGATTCGACGATGCAGCGTATCTGTTTCTGCGCCTTGTCCGGTTCGGAGAAGGCCAGCGCACCGCCACAACAGGTGACTTTCTGGTCGTAGCCGGCGATGGCTTCCGCGCCGACGGCATCGACCATCATGTCGAGATATTGCGGATTCTCGAATGATTCGCCGGCGATGCCGAACGGACGGTTGGTCTGGCAGCCGACATAGCCTGCGACCTTCAATCCCTGCAGCGGTTTGACCACCGCTTCTTTCATGCCGGCGAAGCCGATATCCTCAATCAGCACTTCGACGATATGGCGCGGCTTGACCGTGCCCTGCAGATTCAGGCCGACTTCCTTGAGCGCTTCGTTGGTCTCGGCCATGAGCCCGTCGAACTGGTTGAGCCGTTCCGCCGTCTCGCGCGAGGAGAGCCAGCAGGCCGGGCAGCCGGACACCATATCCTGCCCGGGCAGATGCTGTTCGGCCAGCGCGAGGTTGCGCGCGCTGATGGCCAGCCGCGGCAGTTCGCCGCCTTCGGCATAACCGATGGAAGCGCCGCAGCAGTTCCAGTCCGGTATCTCGTTGAGCTGGATGCCCAGCTTGTCGCACATCACGCCGATGGAAGTCAGAAAATTGGAAGCCGATGCGCCTTTCTGCGAGGAGCAACCGGGGTAGAACGCGTATTGTTTTTTTGCCATTTGCATCTCCAAGCTTGAAGCGATTTCACCTCATTACCCCTCTCCCTTCGTGGGAGAGGGCTGAGGAGAGGGGCAGTTTTCTCACAACATTTACCCCTCCCTATTCCTCCCCCTCAAGGGGGGGAAATAAAAATCAGGAAGCGAAACCCTTCTTGCGGTCCTCGATCTCGCGCGCCTTGGCGATCATCTTGTGCAGACTGCCGGGGTCTTTGCATTTATGCCCGCCGAAAAGCTCCATCGGATTGAGGCGCCTGGCCTTCATCAGACCGAAACCGACCCCCTGCATCGCCAGCGCGTTCCTGATGCCCTGCACGAAGCCGTCCTTGAAATACAGCGCCAGCGAGAATTTCAGTTCGTTCACGCGCCCGGTTTTGGCGAGGCTGTTCCAGAACAGTCGGGCGACCTCGCGGGTCGGCTGGCCTTTCGGCACCAGATTCAGGCGATGCGCGTAGTTCGCCAGCCCGTGCATGATGTGGGTGATGGGCAGCTTGCGCGGGCAGCGCACGATGCAGTTGTAGCAGGAGGTGCACATCCACATCGAATCGGAAGTCAGCACTTCCTCGCGCTTGCCGGCGCGGATCATCATGAAAAGTTTCTGCGGCGTGTGTTGCCACGCATTCCCGAGCGGACAGGAACCGGCGCACACGCCGCATTGCATGCACATCTTGACCCACTCGCCATCTTCGACACGCTCCTCGACTTCCTGCAGGAAGTTGTTGCGGTAGCGTGTGACGGCTTGCTGATTATGTTCGCTCATTAAATCCTGCTCCTTAACGCTCGAATTGAGAGGCTATACGCCATTGCACAGCCCCTCTCGAAGGCAGGGTTGGCATTCCCGGATCAGCGACCGCGGCCACCGGGACCCATGCCGCCGCCCCCCATGCCGCCACCGCCGGGGCCCATGCCGCCGCCGGGTCCCATCATGCCGCTTCCTCTGGCGGGCGGCTCGTCGGGAAGGGTCTCACCACGCGCCTTGGCCCGCGCTTTCATTTGCTCGTGATGTTCCTTGCGAATTTGCTCCCGCTCCTCGTCAGTTTCGGCAGCGCGCATTCTGGCGCGATACACAATGCGCTCTTGCTTGGTCATGAGTTGGCTGCCGTAGATTTGTTCTTGCTCTTGTGCCTTTTCCCGGGCTGGCTCCTGCTCAGCCGCAAACGCGAACCCGGTGGACATGGATAGGGCAATAACCAGAACGGGCGCTATAAATTGTCGTTTCATCATTGTTCTCCTTGTCAGAATGGGTTGTCCTGATTTGCGACAGCAACCACCGCAACCCCTTCGGTGATCACACTAACCAAAACCCTTCATCGGCGACATGCCTATTTCCGTGATCTTCTCGACATATTCGTTGATCAGCCTGGCGACACGGGCGTTATCGGTGATGGCGACCTCGCAGGTGGTGACGCGTTCCGGCTCCAGCCCCAGTTGTTTCAAGGTATCGTCGATCTTGCTCATGCGGTAGTTGGCCAGTTCCGAGCCTTTCACGAAATGGCACTGGTAGTCATCGCCATGCTTGCAGCCCATCATCATCACGCCGTCGTAGCCGGAATTGAGCGCGTCGGTAATCCAGATGGTGTTCACCGATCCCAGACAACGCACCGGGATGGCGCGCACGAAAGCGGAGTAGAGGTGCCGCTGCAATCCTGCCATGTCGAGCGCGGGATAGGCATCATTCTCGCAGGCGAGAATGAGGATGCGCGGCTTTTCGGAAAACTCGTCCGGCATGTCGACTGCCTTGATCTGCATGCCGACGGTATCGACCGAGTAGTTCTCGAACGAGATCACCCGCACCGGACATGCGCCCATGCAGGTGCCGCAGCGCCGGCAGCGGCTTTCGTTGAACACCGGGAAGCGCTTCTCGTCTTCGTCGATGGCGCCGAACGGGCACTCCACCGTGCAGCGCTTGCACTGGGTGCAGCCCTCCAGTCGCGCAACCGGATAGGACAGGTCGCCCGAACGCGGGTGCGCGGCACGCCCGAGGCTGGCATTTTCCGCCGCCTGGATGGCCTTCAGTGCGGCGCCGGTCGCATCTTCGGTCGCCTGCAGCATGTCCATCGGGCGGCGTACCGGGCCCGCGGCATAGATGCCGGTGCGGCGCGTCTCGTAAGGGAAACAGATGAAATGCGAATCGCTGAAGCCATGCTTCAACTGCGGGATGTCCGGCCCTTGGCGATAGTTGAGATTGAGCACGGAGATCTTCTGCATCTCCGCCTTTTTTTGTCTGGCTTCCTCGGAACCGCCTTCGGCAGCGGTCACGATGGGGTTCCACGCGTCGAGATCGACGCCCGCGCTCGGCACTTGGCCGGTGGCGAGTACCACGAGGTCGGCGGCGATGACCGCGTCCTCATCGAGAATCAGGTCGCGGAAGCTGACCGCGCAACCGTCGCCTTCGGCTTCCACTGAGGCAACCTTGCCCTTGGTAAAGGTCACCCCCTTGCGCTGCGCACTGCGGTAAAAATCCTCGCCCATGCCCGGCAAGCGCAAGTCGGTGTACATCACCACCGTATCCACCTGCGGATTGGCATCCTTGAAATACATCGCCTGCTTGACGCTGGTGGCGCAGCAATGGCCGGAGCAGTAAGGCAGATGCATGCCGCTCGCGTCGCGCTGCCCGGCGCACTGGACAAACACCACGTTCTGCACCGACTTGCCGTCGGCGCGTTTGATTGGCGTTCCATTTGCAGTGCGTGCCAGCGCTTCCAGTCCGGCCTGGTCTGTCACATTGGGTAATTTTCCGCCGCCCAGTTCGGGCAATTTGCCGAGGTCATATGTGTCGAATCCGGTAGCCTGGATGATCGCGCCCACTTGCTCCGTTATCGTGCCGGAGGGGCCAGCCACCTGCACGCTGAAACGGCCCGGCGCGCCGGAAGTCTCGGCGATGGTGGAATTGAGATGGACGCGAATGCGCGGGTGCGACGAAACTCTTGCTGCCAGTTCGGACAGCCCGGTGTCCTGCGGTTCGGCATAAGGCTGCCTGAACGGCACGCGCTTCCACAGCCTTGCCGCCCAGCCGCCGAGCTGCGCTTCCCGCTCGACGATAACCGCCTCATAGCCGGCCTCGGCCGACTCCAGCGCGGCAGTCAATCCCGATATGCCGCCGCCGACCACCAGGATGCGCCGGTTGTCGGCGTGCGCGGGGTTGCCCTGCGGCAGCTTCATCTTCTTCACTTCGGCGCAGCCCATGCGCAGATAATCGTCCGCCATTTCCTGGCGCACTTCGTCGTGCTGGTCACCTTCCGCCACCACCCAGATCACGCCTTCGCGCAGATTGGCGCGCGACATGGCAACGGTCGGGAAATGAAATGCTTCGGTCTTGGCGCGGCGCGAACAGGCGGCGATGCAGATATGCGTGACGGCTTCCCTGTCGATGTCGTCGCGGATCATCTGCACGCCTTCCTCGCTGCACAGGAATGCATGCTCGCGCACCAGCGCCATCTTGCCTTCCTTTTGCGCGATTCTGGAAAGTTGCGCGACATCGAGTTTGTCGCCCAGTCCGCAACCGGAGCAGATATACGCGGCGGTCTTCATCTCACTCATCGGATACCTCAATAAATCCATTTTCCGGGCACATCGCGGCGTTGCACGGTGCTCGCCCACTGCGCCTATCTATTTGATATGTCTTGCGTGCTGCGCGCCGTGCGCCGTGCGCTGCACTCCGAAAACCTGAATTTCTGGAGGTATCCATCATTACGCCCCTTCTGCTGCGGCGGTCTGGTGCACCACTTGTATCGCGTGCAACGCCGCCGCCGTGGCGCTCTGTACGGAACGGTTGACGTCGAGCGGGCTGCTCGCCGCACCGGCAGCGAATTGTCCGCCGTCCGCCGCCCCTTCGATGAAGCCGGACGAGTCGGTGACAATATCCGCCGGCAATGCGATGCCGTTGCTTTCCGGCTCCATGCCCACCGCCAGCACCACGAGGTCATGTTGCGCGGCATAGCGGTGATAGCCTTCGGTGTCCACGCCGTGCAGGATGAGGTCGCCGCTGGCCTCGTCCAGCTTGATGCTGGCGACCTTGGATTTGATGAATTTGACGGTCGGGTCCTGCTGCACCCTCAGATAGAAATCCTCCAGGCGGTCGATGGAGCGGATGTCGATGTAATACACCGTGGATTTTCCCTCCTCGCCGTACGCCTCGCGCGCATATTGCGTCTGCTTGAGCGATGCCATGCAGCAGATGCGCGAACAGTGCCGCAGGTGGTTCTCGTCGCGCGACCCGGCGCACTGGATGAAGGCGATGTTTCTGGCTTCCTTGCCGTCGGACGGGCGCAGCAGTTTGCCGCCGGTCGGGCCGTGCGGGTCGGCCAGGCGCTCGAATTCGAGGCTGGTGACGACATTGTCGAAGCGGTCGTAGCCGTAGGGCTGGATTTTTGCCGCGTCGTACGGTTTCCAGCCAGTCGCCCACACCACCGTGCCGACCTTCAGTTCAACCGTCTCCGGCTGCATGCCGAGTTCGATGGCATCGTATTTGCACGCGGCCCTGGCCTTCTCGCCGTCTGCCGTGCTGACGATGGAGGGGTCGAGCACGTAGCGCTGCGGATAGGCCATCGCGTGCGGCAGGTAAGCGGCGCGCGTTTTGGCAAGCCCGTATTCGTAGGGGTTGGATATCTCCGTTTCGACCGCTTTGGCGCATTCGCCGCAGGCGGTGCAGTTGGCATTGACATAGCGCGGGGAAATTTTCAGCGCCACCGTGTAATCGCCGCGCTGGCCGGTCACCGAGACGACCTCGGTCTGGGTCAATACGCGCAGGTTGCGGTTGTTCTTGAGCCGGCGCAAGTTGATCTCCAGCCCGCAGGTGGGATGGCACATCTTGGGAAAGTAGCGGTACAACAGCGCGGTGCGCCCGCCCAGGCTGGTGTTGCGCTCGGCGAGAATGACCTGCTTGCCGCATTCGGCGGCTTCCAGCGCCGCCGTCATGCCGCTGATGCCGCCGCCGACGACGAGGATGGTCTGGTTGGTCGATATTGGAGCGGTCACTCAAGCCTCCGGTAGTTTGCGGATTTCAAAAGTCATCTGCGCGAGATCGCCGAGTATCCAGGTGGGAACAGCGTCCACGCCGGGCGCATCAAGACCGGCGACCGAGCCGGGATTGACCAGCCAGCAGCGCCCGCCCCTGACATCCGCCTGTTCGCCGACATGCGCGCTGTGGCTGTGCCCGTGGCAGACCAGATCGTAGTCTCCGGTGCAGGCGAAAGCCTGTCCGTGATGCGGCATGTGGGTCACGAATATCCTGCGCCCGCCCAGTTCAAGCATGGCTTCCTGTCCGTGGTAGGTGAACAACCCGCCGGTTTTTTCCATCATGCGATACAGCGCGGCGACATCGCCGACGTTGTTGCCATGGACTGCATGGATGGGCATGCCAAGCTCCAGCGAAGCGCGCAGGGTATTAACGCCGATCAGATCGCCACAATGGATGACAGCCTGCGCGCCGCAAGTCTGTGCCGCCAGAATCGCCGCCGCCAGTGAATCGGAACGGTCGTGGCTGTCGGAAACGATGCAAATTTTCATGTCACTGGTCATTTTTACTTCACTGCATTAAGCATAATTCACACCTCAAGTGTCTATAGCCATATCGGGTGAGTCGCGGTATAACCCCGAAGGGTTGAAGGGGCAGAAAATTCATATCTGTCATGTTAGTATGCACACGGAAGTGCAATAGCCTGACGCGGCTCGGCTCGCTGAGGGCTCGGATTTACCTCCCCTTTCGTCTAACAAGATTCAGGAATGTTTTTCTTGAGCGCTACGAATAAAAAAGTGGAGTCCGCAAAGGAACCAGACCGGACCGGTTTTTTCTGGACGCGCATTCCCAACTTCACTCCCCCCGCCAAAGACGGCGGCGTTGCTGCGTGTGTCGAACAGGAGTTCGCATCTCCCCGTGCAGGCGATCTCAAAACGCTGCTGAACAGATTTCTGGAAACCGCGATCAGCATGGTTCACGCCGGTGCAGGCGTGATCCGGATCACCCTGCCCGACGAACAGACTTTGCAGATCATCAGTTCCATCGGCTTGTCCGGCGAACAGCTGGAAGCCGAGCGCATCGCCGAACTGGTCTGCGAGGAATGCGGCAAGGACGCATTCAGGCGCGGCCTGTGCTCCGCCAATATCGAGGATTGCGAGGTCAGGCACAATGGGAACACGCATCGACAGTTCCGCTCAGTCATTTCGGTTCCGCTCGAAAGCCGAAATACTCCCGACGCACTGCTTGGCGTCTTCACACTGCTTTTCGATACCCCGCAATCTTCCTCCGGTCACGCCGCAAGCACGGCGGTCACTTTCGCAGATCTGCTGGGCGCTCTCATCGAACATATCAGATCAAACCGCGAAACCAGGCGCGCCGAAATGCTGATGGAACGTCAATCCATTGCCAACGAGATACACGATTCGCTGGCGCAAACGCTGAACTACGCACGGATGAACACCACCCTGCTGACCGATGCGGTGCGCAACAACAAGGAGGCAATGGCAACCGAATATGCGCGCGACCTTGATGAGGCGCTGGAAATCAGCCAGAAAGCGGTGCGCGCCCTGATTACCGATTTCCGCAGCGAGATGGATCCCGCCGGCCTGTTGCATGCGCTGCAAACGCTGGTCGAACGTTTCCGCCAGCAGAACAGCATCGTGCTCGATTGCGTCATCCGCGTCGCCGATCTCGATCTGCCCCTGGAGCATGAAATACAGGCCTACTACATCGTGCACGAAGCGCTCTCCAATATCGCCAAGCATTCCAACGCGAGCCACGCGCGCCTGATCGTGGATCACCGCGCCGGCTATTACATCTTCACCGTCGAGGACAACGGGACCGGCGGCGACGACCTGACCCCGGTGGAGGGGCATTACGGGATCGTCATCATGCGCGAGCGTGCACAACGCATCGGCGGCGAAATCAGGGCTGAAAGCGCCAAAGGGTTGGGAACCAGCGTACAATTGTTGTTCCCGGAACCGGGAGCGAACTGGAGAACCGTGCATGACTAAGGAATTGAGAATCGCCCTGGTGGATGACCAGAATCTGTGCCGGCGCGGACTGTGCGAACTGCTCTCCCGCGGCTACGGGTTCAACGTGCTGGGCGCAGTGGGCACCATCGAGGAATTGCGTCCCCTGCTGGACGAACAGCCCGATCTACTGATTCTCGACCTGCGCATGAAACCGATGGATGGTCTGGCGATGCTGGAGCAACTGCGCAAGGAGGGCTGCACCGTCCCCGCCGTGATGCTGACCATGAGCGATTCGGAGACGGATCTGGGAAATGCGATCCGCGCCGGCGTGCGCGGCTATCTGCTCAAGGACATGGCCCCGGAGGAAGTGGTCGATGCGATACGCCGCGTCGCTGCCGGCGAACTGGTGGTCGCCCCCGCCATGACTGTCAAAATGATCTACATGCTGCGCGGTGATCAGCCCGAACAGGAACCAAAGAATTCACTCAAGCTGCTGACTGAGCGCGAGCGCGAAATACTGCAATTACTGGCGCGCGGCGACAGCAACAAGGCCATCGCGCAGACATTGTCGATCAGCTATGACACGGTGAAACAGCACGTACGCCACATCCTGAACAAGCTCAATCTGTCTTCCCGCGTGAAAGCCGCCGTGCTGTTCGCCAAAGAACCGGGCAGTTCCAGTAACGACCAGTAACGGAAACACAACTCATAGGGGTTATCCCCATCACCCCATGGGGTTATAGACACCAGCAGGCGTTTTTCTGCCTAATTACGCACCCGGATTCTTCGCAGGCTGAAATTCGGAAAACGATACCACCAAATATTAGGAGGGCACACATGGCACATGTAGTCATCATGGGAGCGGGAATCGGCGGCTTGCCGGCGGCTTATGAAATGCGGGACAAACTGGACAAAAGCCACAGGGTCACCGTCATCTCGGACAGCGAGAATTTTCATTTCACGCCATCCAATCCCTGGGTGGGCGTGAAATGGCGCGAGCGCAAGCAGATCGAGTTCCCGGCACGCACCTATCTGGAGCGCAAGGGTATCGACTTTATCTCCACCGGCGTGAAACGCGTCCATCCCGACCGGAACCAGCTCGAACTCAACGATGGCCAGACCGTCGCCTATGATTATCTGGTAATCGCCACCGGCCCGAAACTCGCCTTCGAGGAAATAGAGGGGCTTGGCCCGCACGGCGGTCATACCTATTCTGTCTGCCATGTCGATCACGCGATGAAGTCGCATGATGAGTGGGAGCATTTTTGCGAGAACCCCGGCCCCATCGTGGTCGGTGCGGTGCAGGGCGCCTCCTGTTTCGGCCCCGCCTACGAATATGCCTTCATCATGGATACCGACCTGCGCAAACGCAAAATACGCAACAAGGTACCGATGACCTTCGTCACCTCCGAACCGTACATCGGCCACCTTGGTCTGGGCGGCGTGGGCGATTCCAAGGGCATTATCGAATCCGCCATGCGCGACAAACACATCAAGTGGATCTGCAATGCCAAGGTCACCAAGGTTGAAGCGGGCAAGATGTACGTCACCGAACACGACGACATGGGCGCGGAAAAGAAACAACATGAACTGCCCTTCAACTACAGCATGATGCTGCCTGCTTTCAAGGGTATCGACGCGGTATTCGGCATCGAAGGCCTGACCCAGGCACGCGGTTTCATCCTGGTGGACAAACACCAGCGCAACCCCAAATACAAGAATATTTTCGCGGTCGGTGTATGCGTGGCAATCCCGCCGGTAGAGGCAACCCCGATACCGACCGGCACACCAAAGACCGGCTACATGATCGAATCCATGGTGGCCGCCACCGTATACAACATCAATGCCGATCTCACTGACATGCCCGCTGACAAGGAAGCCACCTGGAACGCGGTCTGTCTGGCCGACTTCGGCGAGACCGGCGTAGCCTTCGTGGCAATACCGCAGATCCCGCCGCGCAATGTGAACTGGTTTTCCGAAGGCAAATGGGTGCATCTTGCCAAAATCGCCTTCGAGAAATACTTCATCCGCAAGATGAAGAAGGGCACTTCGGAGCCCTTCTACGAAAGCAGCATCATGAAGATGCTGGGCATTGATAAACTGAAAAGTTAACCGCAGGAAAACCGGAACCAAGCCGCTGCCGCAACGCAGCGGCTTTTTTTCAGCCGCCGGCTGGGCAGGTATGGGGCGAGCCGCAGAAGGCCAGTCTCAGATTACCCGCTCGTTGCCGCCGTCGATCGGGATTTGCGCGCCGGTGATTTTCGCAAACAGTGCGCCGCACATTTCCGCGGTGAGTTCCGCCACATCCTTGCTGGTGACTTCCTCGCGCAGCACGTTGTTGCGCTTGTAGTCGTCGACCGTCATGCCGTAATGGGCGGCGCGCTGCGCCAGCACCTCCGGCGTCCAGATGCCGGTGTCGAACACCGCGTTCGGATGTACCAGATTGATGCGGATCGCGTCCGCACCCCACTCCAGCGCGGCGACGCGGGCAAGTTGCGTCAGCGCCGCTTTCGACGCGGAATAGGCCGCCGCACCCGGCCCCGGCGCCGGGACATTCTTCGAGCCGATCACCACGACGCGGCCGTACCTCGGCGCCGCCTTCAGCAGCGGGTGCGCCTCGCGCATGATGGACAGATTGGCGTCCAGGTTGATCGCCATCACCTTGCGCCACTCGTCGTCGCCTAGCGCGCCGATTTTCCTGCCGCCGGGAAAGATGCCGGCATTCAGAATCAGCATGTCGAGCCCGCCGTAATGGCGAATGGTTTTTTCGATGATTTCCCTGATCGCGCTCGCCGCAGTCATATCTGCCGTGATGCCCAGAAAATCTGCGCGCCCGCCGTGCAGGGATGCCACCGCCGGATTGATGTCCACCCCCACCACGGCAGCGCCGCGGTTCAGGAACGACTGCACGCAGGCCTTGCCGATGCCGGATGCCGCGCCGGTCACCAGCGCGACCTCGCCGGCAAAGGCTTTCGGCGCGCCGGCCTTCTTCAGCTTGGCCTGCTCGAGATCCCAATATTCCACCCTGAACAGCTCCGCCTCGCCCAATGCCCGATAGCCGCCGAGCTTTTCGCCGCGCAGGATGATGTCCTGCGTATGCAGATAAAGATCCTCGATGATCTGCGTGTCGCGCGCCGAGCGGCCGGCGTTGACCAGGCCGAACTCGGGATCGAGAATCACGCGCGGCGCGGGATCGAGCATGGTCAGCGGAGCCTTGGCCGATCTGGAATTCTTCTCGAAATATTTCCTGTATGCCTGCGCATAGGCCTCGACATCCCGCCCGAACAGCGGCAGGCGCTTGGTGCGGATCACGTGATCCGGTGTGGCCGGGCCGCGCTGCGATATCGTCGCGATGTCCGGATGGCGCGCAAAGGCCAGCGCGGCACTGCCGGCATTACTGCGCAGCAATAGCGGAAAACCGGCGGCAGCGGAAACCTGCTTTCTCAATTCCGGCACGGCTGACCAATCTGCGGCCGGTTCAATATCGGCTGCCGGGACCAGCGGCGCGTTCCGCTCCAGGTAATCCTCGGCGCGGCCGACCAGTTCGATCATGCGCTCGTAGGACTGCTGCGCGCTGTCGCCGAAGCTGAAGATGCCGTGGTTCATCAGCACCATGCCTATGGTGCGCGGCGTGGCCTGCGCGGGAAACACCTCGGCGCACAGTTTCGCCAGATCGAAACCGGGCATCACGTAAGGCAGCACGATGACCTCGTCGCCGAACAGCTCGCGGATGCGCGCCTCGCCGTCGGGCGTATTGGTGAGCGTGACGATCGCATCGGCATGGGTATGGTCGACGAAACGGTGCGGGATCAGCGCATGCAGGATGGCCTCGACCGATGGCGCGGGCGCATTCGGGTCGAGCGAAGCCAGCTTGAGTTCGCGCGCCATGTCGATATCCGACAGTTTTTCCAGGCGCGACAGCTTCAGCATTGCGTCCATGCGCACCGCGACGAAGTCCTTGGGCTCTATCGTGGCAAGGTCCGAGCCGCTGCCTTTCACAAACAGCGTCGCCTCGTCCTCGCCGAAGATATTTGTACTGACACCCTTCACCGAGGTGTTGCCGCCGCCGTGCAGCACCAGGTTAGGATTCGCGCCGAGCAGGCGCGACGAATAGACGCGCTGCGCGAGGGTGTCTTTATGTTGGGCCGCTTCCGTGTCGTTCCAGAGATTCTTCATTGCTGTTCCTGTTGCCTTTACCCTGATATTCACAAAAAATCCGTCCACGAAAAACACGAAAGGCACGAAAAAAGACAGGGAAAACTTGATTGCAGAACCGCGTGGCTGGGTTTATCCCGTCATGCCGGGCCGGAATCTGGCCTACAGTTCAAGCGGTTTTGTTTTCGTGACTTTCGTGTTTTTCGTGGACCCTGCTTTTACTTCAACACCTGCATCGCCTGCGCATCCGCCTTTACCACGCCGCGCTCGGTGATCAAGCCGGTCACCAGCCGCGCCGGGGTCACGTCGAAGCCGTAGTTGGCCGCATGCGAGCCCTTGGGCGTCACCTGCACGCGGCGCACCTGCCCGTCGCCGCACAGCCCGGCGATATGCGTCACCTCTTCCTCGGCGCGTTCCTCGATGGGGATTTCCTTGACGCCATCCTGCAGCGTCCAGTCGATCGTCGGGGTGGGCAGCGCGACGTAGAACGGCACGCCGTTGTCGTGCGCTGCCAATGCTTTCAGATAGGTGCCGATCTTGTTGCACACGTCGCCGCGTGCGGTGACGCGGTCGCAGCCGACGATCGCCATGTCCACCATGCCGTGCTGCATCAGGTGCCCGCCGGCATTGTCCACAATCACCGTATGCGGCACGCCGTGCTGGCCGAGCTCCCACGCGGTGAGGCTGGCGCCCTGGTTGCGCGGGCGCGTCTCGTCCACCCACACGTGCAGCGGAATCCCCGCATCGAACGCAGTATAAATTGGAGCTAACGCCGTGCCCCAGTCCACCGTCGCCAGCCAGCCCGCATTGCAATGCGTCAGGATGTTGACCGCGGCATTCTTCCGCTGATGAATCTCGTCGATGATCTCGTAGCCGTGCCGGCCGATGGTCTCGTTGATCGCCACGTCTTCGTCGGCGATGCGCGCCGCCTCTGCCCAGGCCGCAGCCTCACGTTCGTCCTGCGGCAGCGACGCCAGCAACTCGCGCATCTTCTCCACGCCCCAGCGCAGATTCACCGCCGTGGGACGCGCCGCGAGCAGCACGCTGCAAGCCTCGGCCAATGCGGCATCCGAGACATCGGCGCGCATCGCCAGCGCCACGCCGTAGGCCCCCGTTACGCCGATCAGCGGCGCGCCGCGCACCTGCATGTCCTTGATCGCGCGCTCGGCATCGCGCATCGTGTTCAGCCGCAACGTGACAAATTCGTGCGGCAGCTGCGTCTGGTCGATGATTTCTACCGCGTCAGAGGTCGGCCAGATGGCGCGATAGGGTGTGCCGTTGATTTTCATAAATGTTCAATGATAGGGTTGAGCTTAGCTAAACTGGCCTAGTTACAATTTCAAACGAAGTATTATCAAGCTCTGATTGGTACCAATTGATATGCTTATACTTCCTGTCATTTCTAAGCGCTTTAATTGCATCCTTGTCTTGCGCAGACATTCTTTCTCCAAGAATTACTTCAACTACTGCCTCAATTGGAAAATCGAACAGGTGAACAGGGTAATGTTGCCTTTCAACAACCCTTGATGAATCGGCTAATGGCATAAGCATTCTCCACTCAGACTCTTCTTTCCACTTCACACTTTTTACAAAAAACAATTCCGCTCCACTCGTGTTCATTAAATTTATTACTGGAGGTCTTTCTCTGTAGTCGATTTTCCTTAAATGCCGCAATTCATCAGTATCACTTTTTTGCTGGTTAAAAAATTGATGCTCACTATTAAAGCCAATTACATAACCTCTATGTTCATTCGCATAATGCGACCACATTAACTCATGGTTATGAATTTCAGAAAGAGACAAGGCGCCCAATAGGGAGTTGGCTGTTTTTTGTAGCATTCCCGGCAACAAACCTACGATTTGCTTCTCCATTCCTAGGACTGCATTTTTTAAATGCTCCTCATTTCCGGCTGCCAACTGAATAAAAGATTCTTTGGAGATGAAGGCACTGATTATTGGATTTTTGTCATATTCTTCTTCGATAATTTGCACAAGATCGCGATCTACTATTTTTCTTATCTCGCCTTCTTCTGCGATCTTGTCAATATTGGGATTCAGTTCAAATGGGTCGTTGAAATCTCCATACTGTGTAAATCTGATCGAACAGTCCCGAATGACATCAATTCTGGAAGGCGGCAGGTATTTGTACAGATTCATAATCAAACCTTATCGCCTAGAAGCGATTTAATCCCCCTCAAATTCGCAGAGAGCAAACACCTTCCGATCATCCATCAAGCAGCCGCTTCCTTCAATACGTCCGGCCTGCGTTCCGCGATGCTGATCAGCGTCTTGGCTGCACCACTAGGTTGCCTGCGGCCTTGTTCCCACTCTTGCAGGGTGCGCACGGATACGCCCAGCAATTTGGCGAACTCGGCTTGCGACAGGCCGGATTTTGTCCGTGCAGAAATGACAGGTGACAGCACCACGCGCCCTTTCTTGGCGACCATCTGGCGCGCCGATTTTAGCAACGCCTTGCCCATGTCGCGCGAAGCCTCAAAGGCTTCCAGCTCTTTGTCAGTCAATGGTTTTTTCGATTTCATGCTTCAGCTCCTTCAATACGTTTCCGTCTATCGAGTCCCGTTTGCTTTTAGCGTAGATAAAAATTAGCCAGATTTCGCCATTCGCTTTGCGGTTGAAATAGATGACTCGCACACCGCCCGACTTGCCCGAGCCGGAACGTGACCAGCGCACTTTACGCACTCCGCCGGAACCCCTGATTACATCTCCCGCACCGGGGTTTTCTGCGATGAACGACGCAAAGGCATCATGCTCCTTTTCTGTCCAATACAATGGCCAGAGTTTCTCGAAATCCTCGGTTTCAATGACGGTGTGCATGTCGGGCATTATACGTCTTTGACGTACGGATGCAAATCGCCCGGATTCTGAGGATCAATCGCCTTCGAACTCACACAAAGCAAAAACTTTGTGCCCCTGCTTCTCCAGCCGCGCCTTGCCGCCGATATCCGGCAGGTCGATCACGAAACAGCATTCCACCACATGCCCGCCCATGTCCTGAATCAGCCCGGCGGCGGCTTCCGCGGTGCCGCCGGTGGCGATCAGGTCATCTACCAGCAGCACGCGGTCGCCCTTCTGGATCGCATCGGTGTGGATCTCGATGCGATCGGTGCCGTATTCGAGCTGATAGTCGCGCCCGATCGTTGCGGCGGGCAGCTTGCCTTTCTTGCGCACCGGCACGAAGCCGAGGCCAAGCTCATAGGCGACCGGCGTGCCGACGATGAAGCCGCGCGATTCGATGCCGGCGACCTTGTCGATTTTCATGTTCTTGTAGCGGCTGACGATTTCATGAATCGTGGCGCGCAGCCCGACCGGGTCTTTCAGCAGGGTGGTGATGTCGCGGAACATGATTCCCTGGTGTGGGTAATGCGGGATGGTGCGGATGCGTGACTTGATTGGCATAGGATTAGTACCTCACATTAAAAAACCATTCTCATCCACGAAAGACACGAAAGGCACGAAATAAGACGCAAATTCCACAGTTTTTTCGTGTGTTTCGTGTTTTTCGTGGACCATCTGTTTTTATTTTTTCAGCAATCGCCCCGCTACGGCGGACAGCTTTTCGACCATCGCCGGATCGCGCGCTTCCGGCGCGGTGATTATGGCGTACTGCAACACGCTGCGGCAGCCGCATTCGCAGGCTTTCGCGTCGCCCTGCACGCGCGGCGCGACGTTCTTCACCAGCGCGCGCGCCTTGTCGGCATTCTCCAGCAGCACCTTGACGATGGCCTCGACGGTGACGTCGTCATGGTTGGGATGCCAGCAGTCGTAGTCGGTCACCATCGCGACGGTGGCGTAACAGATCTCGGCTTCGCGCGCGAGCTTGGCTTCCGGCATGTTGGTCATGCCGATTACGTCGCAATTCCACGAGCGGTACAGTTCCGATTCCGCCAAGCTGGAGAATTGCGGCCCTTCCATCACCAGATAAGTGCCGCCGCGCGCTACCGGGATGCCGGCCTGCTGCGCCGCCGCATAAAGATGATCGCCCAGACGATGGCATACCGGATGCGCCATCGAGACATGCGCGACCAGCCCGCTGCCGAAGAAACTCTTTTCCCGCGCGAAAGTGCGGTCGATGAACTGGTCGACGATAACGAACAGGCCCGGCATCAGATGCTCGCGCAGCGATCCGACCGCGCTCACCGAAATGATGTCCGTCACGCCGAGGCGCTTGAGTGCGTCGATGTTGGCGCGGAAATTGATTGCGGAAGGGGGTATTTTGTGCCCGCGCCCGTGGCGCGGCAGGAAAGCGATGGATTGCCCCGCCAGTTCGCCGATCAGAATTTCGTCCGACGGCTCGCCAAATGCCGATTCCGCTTTCACCCAGCGGGTGTTTTCCAATCCATCAATGTTGTAAACGCCGCTGCCACCGATAATACCCAACATGTTCTTTTCTCCCTCTATCAACATCTAAAAACAATTCATCCACGAAAGACACGAAATAAAACAAAAGACCGAATTAGCTAACGATTGCATTCATCGAGCATCTATTTTCAGCATGAAGTTCTTTGCATTTTTTGCGAGCTTCCGCCTTATGGCGAAATGCCTGCTTACCCCATTTCGTGTTTTTCGTGTTTTTCGTGCCTTTCGTGGACAGGTTTTAACAGACAACCGGCACGCGCGCGGTCAATGCGCACATCAACTCATAACTGACGGTTCCCGCCGCGCGCGCCACTTCCTCTACCGGCAAGCCTTCACCCCACAACGTGACTGCACTGCCGACGTCAACCTGCGGCAACCTGCTCAGGTCCGCATACAGCATGTCCATCGAGACGCGCCCCAGCGTCTGTGTCATTTGTCCGTCCGCCAGCAGCGGCGTGCCGTTCAGCGCGTGGCGCGGGTAACCGTCGGCATAGCCGCAGGCGACGATGCCGACGCGCATCGCATGCTCGGCGCGGAACAGCGCACCATAGCCGATCTCGTCGCCGGCGCGCAATTCCTGCACGGCAATGATGCGGCTGCGCAAGGTCATCGCCGGTTGCAACCCGAGTTGCTGTGCGCTGACATCGATAAACGGCGACGCGCCGTACAGCATGAGGCCGGGACGCACCCAGTCGCCGTGCGCTTCCGGGTAGCGCAGCAATGCGGCGGAATTGGCCAGCGAACGCGGCACCCGATAAGATGTTGCAAAATTGTTGAACAGCGCAAGCGGCTCGGCGATGCCGCGCGGCTCGTCGGCGTTGGCGAAATGCGTCATCAGCGTGATGTCGCGCACGGCGCGGTGGCGGCGCAATTGTTCCAGCGCCTGCGCCGCCTGCTGCGGCGCGAAGCCCAAGCGGTTCATGCCGCTGTTGACCTTGAGCCAGACGTCCAGTTTTTCGCGCTCCGGATAAGCGTCGAGCATCGCGAGCTGCCATGCACTGTGCACCACGCAAGCCAGGTCGTAACGGGCGGCAAGGGCCAAGTCTTCGGCATTGAAAGCCCCTTCCAGCAGCAAGATTGTCTGGCGGAAGCCCGCCTCGCGCAATTGCACCGCGTCCTGCATATTCAGCAGCGCAAAACCGTCTGCCGCAGATAACGCTCCGGCGGTTCGCATCAGGCCGTGGCCATAGCCGTCCGCCTTGATGACCGCCATGATGCGCGCGGACGGCGCGGCGCGGCGCGCCATCCGGAGATTGTTTTCCAGCGCGCTCAGGTTGATATGGGCTTGTATCGGGCGAGGCATGATTTTCGAGTTTCTGGTTCAGGGTATTGAGTTTCGTGTTCGGGGTCCCAGGTTTCCACTACCTGCTGAGCGCAGCGATCCACTCCCCACTTTCCATGATGTGCGAATGATAGCAGGGGCAATGCTTTCGTGATATAAAACGGCCTGCGAAAAATAATCCCCCGTTTAATGAATCTCGGTTTCTACATCATCCTCGCGGCGCAATTCCTGTCGGCGCTCGCCGACAACGCCTTGCTGTTTGCCGCGATTGCCCTGCTCATGGATTTAAGCTCACCGGCCTGGCACACGCCGGTATTGCAGCAGAGTTTCATTGTTTCCTATATCGTGCTGGCGCCCTTCGTCGGCGCGTTCGCCGACTCGCTGCCCAAGGGGCGCGTGATGTTCATCAGCAACATCATCAAGCTGGCGGGTTGCGTGGTCATGCTGATCGGCGTCCACCCGCTGCTTGCTTACGGCCTGGTCGGGCTGGGGGCCGCGGCCTATTCTCCCGCCAAATACGGCATCCTCGCCGAATACCTGCCGCCCGACCAGTTGGTCAAGGCGAACGGCTGGATGGAGGGATTGACTGTCGCGGCCATCGTACTTGGCGCGATCATCGGCGGCATCCTGATCAACCCCGCCCTTTTCGCCCCGCTGGTGCAAACGCTGGGCATTCCGCTGATCGACAGTGTGGCCAAACTGGCCATCGCCGTCATCGTGCTGATCTACATCGCCGCTGCAATTTTCAACCTGTACATCCCGTATGTAGCCATTGACCATAAACCGCTCAGCCGCAATCCGGTATTCCTGGCCAGGGATTTCTGGCACTGCTTCAGGCTGCTGTGGAAAGACCCGCTCGGCCAAGTTTCGCTGGCGGTCACCACTTTGTTCTGGGGTGCGGGCGCCACGCTGCGCCTGGTGGTATTGGCGTGGGCTGCGGTCGCCTTGCACTACGACATCGGCGCCGCCGCCAAGCTTACCGCGTGGGTAGCCATCGGCATCGCCATCGGCTCGGTACTGGCGGCGAAATACATCAAGCTGGAACATTCGGTAAGGGTACTGCCGGTCGGCATCGCGATGGGCGTCGTCGTGCTAATGATGATCCCGGTGGCCAACAGCACGCTGGCCATTTTTCTGCTGATCGCCATCGGCGCAATGGGCGGCTTTTTCGTGGTGCCGATGAACGCGCTGCTGCAACATCGCGGCCACCTGCTGATGGGCGCGGGGCGCTCCATCGCGGTGCAGAATTTCAACGAGAATCTGAGCATCTTCGTCATGCTCGGGCTGTATGCCGTGATGGAAGGAATGGAGCTGCATATCTACGTCATCATTCTGGTGTTCGGCCTGCTGCTGTCCGGCATCATGGCCGCGCTATACAAAAGACACGGGCATGATGCGTACAGGTAGCAGCACGGCGCGCTGTGATTATTCCTGCACCTTCTGCATCGCATCCGCTGCCAGGCACAGGTCCTGCCATGCCTTGGCCTTTTCCATCGGACTGCGCAACAGGTAAGCCGGATGGTAGGTGATGATAAGCGGGATGCCGCTGAAATCATGCAGCCTGCCGCGCAACGAACCCAGCGCCGCATCGTGCCCCAGCAGCGCGGTGGCGGCGGTTTTGCCCAGCGCAACGATGAGTTTGGGTTTGATCAAGGCGATCTGGCGTTGCAGATAGGGCAGGCAGGTTGCGATTTCATCTCGCTCCGGCGCGCGGTTGTTGGGCGGACGGCATTTGACGATGTTGGCGATATACACATTCTTCCCGCGCCTGAGTTTGATCGCCAGCAGCATGTTGTCGAGCAGCTTGCCCGCCTGCCCGACGAACGGCTCGCCCTGCGCATCTTCATCCGCCCCCGGTCCTTCACCGACGAACAGCCACTCGGCCTGTTCGTCGCCGACGCCGAACACCGTCTGCGTGCAACCGGCGCGCAGCCTGCAGGCGGTGCAGTCGCGCACCATCGCCTTGAGTTGCGGCCAGTCGAGTTCGCCGATGAGTTGCTCACGGCTCTTGTCGGCCACCCCCATCGGAACAACCACCGCCCTCTGCTCTCCGGCAACTGAATCGCCAGCGACCGGGCTTGCAGCCTTCGATGGTTCGACCGGCTGGCCGGAAGGCTTGCCGAGGGGAACAGATGAGACGGAATGAAACGCTGCAGCAGCCGATTCAATCGGGGCAGGCGCGCCGCGCCGCTGCCACAGCGGATACAGGTTCAGTTCACGCAGCACTGCTTCATTTCTATCCATTGCCTTCATCCTTCAGCCCGTACGCCATCACCAGCGCATCCTCGCAGCCATCCGCATTCCGGTAATAATCCCGCCGCGTGCCGATTTCGCTGAAACCCGCGCTGCGATACAACGCAATTGCGGCGGCATTGGACGGGCGCACTTCGAGAAACACACGCTTCATATTCATGCCGCATGCAGCCTCCAGCATCTCGCCCAGCATCGCGCGCCCCAATCCCTTGCGTTGCTTTGCCGCCGCCACGCCGATGTTAAGCAGTTCCGCTTCATCCGCCGCCGGCATCAATATCGCATAGCCGCGAATCTCGCCGCTGTCCGCTTCATCCACGCGGCATACATAGCCGCTGTTCAGCACATCGATGAAATTGCCGCGCGTCCACGGAAAACGCTGCACCGCCTGTTCGATGGCGAGCACCGCATCCACATCGGCCTGCGTCATCGCGCGCATCAATGCCCTTCACGCTCAGATGTCTTCAGCGCCACCTTGTCGCGCAAATACAGCGGCAACGCTTCCGCCGCATCCACACCGCCCCCCTGCGCAAACTGTGCCGCACCGAGCGCAGCAATCGCGGCAGCCTGCGGCACGGCGGCGCCATCCACGCCCTGCAACTGTGCGGCATAGCGTTCAGTCAATGCGATGCCGTGGGCGGCAAAACCGCTGCCCGCGCCGAACCAGCCATCGCCCGGCACCGTTGGAGCATCTTGCGGTTTGCACAAGCGCGGTTCGCTCAGCACAATCCAGTCGTCGCCCTGCTTTTCGTAGGCCGCGTGATAAATCTCGCCCATGCGCGCATCCAGCGCTGCAATGATGCGCGGCTTGCCGGAAGCCTCTGCCAGCGCCTGCAGCGTGCACACGCCGGCCACCGGCAAATTTGCACCGAGCGCCAGGCCCTGTGCCACACCGCAGGCGATGCGCACCCCGGTGAACGAGCCCGGCCCTTTGCCGAAGGCGATGCCATCCATATCCTGAATCCTGAATCCTGAATCCTGAAGTAGCGCATCCAGCATCGCTATCGCCATTTCGGAGTGCTTCTGTACGGCCAACTCGCAGCGGCTGGTGACCATGCCATCCTGCCACAGCGCGACCGAACAGTATTCGGTGGAGGTTTCCAGCGCCAGTACGCGCATCAGTTATCCGCCAGCAGCAACACCACCGCCTGTGCCGCAATCCCTTCGCCGCGCCCGCTGAATCCGAGTTGCTCGGTGGTGGTTGCCTTCACGTTGACGGCGCTTTTTTCCACGCGCAGGTCGGCGGCGATGTTCTCGACCATCCGGAAAATATGCGGCGCCATTTTCGGTGCCTGTGCGATGATGGTCGCATCGACATTGCCGACGCGATAGCCCTGCTCGCGCACCAGGTGCAGTGCCTCGCGCAACAGGATGCGGCTGTCGATGTCCTTGAATTTCGCCTCGCTGTCGGAAAAATGCCTGCCGATGTCGCCCAGCGCCGCCGCGCCGAGCAGCGCGTCGCAGACCGCATGCAGCAGCACGTCCGCATCGGAATGGCCGAGCAGCCCCTTGTCGTGGGGAATTTCCACGCCGCCGATGATCAGCTTGCGCCCTGCCACCAGCCGGTGAACATCGAAACCCTGTCCGATTCTCATATTTCTTTTCCTTGTTGAAGCAATAATTCTGCCAGCAGCAAATCCTGCGGATAAGTCACCTTGAAATTGCCCGATTCGCTTAATACCAGCTTGGGCTTCAAGCCCAGCGCCTCGACCGCCGCAGCCTCGTCGGTAAATTTCTTCGCGTTACCCAACGCCTGCGCCAGCAACCCGGCGCGGAACATCTGCGGCGTCTGCGCCTGCCACAAACCTTCCCGTTCTTCGGTGCAGGCGATGCGCTGCTGGTCGTCGGCGCGCTTCAGCGTATCCGCCACCGGCACGGCGAGGATGCCGCCCACCGCATCGTCGCGCAGCTCCAGAATCAATTTGGCCAGATGCGCCTGCGTCAGGCAGGGACGCGCCGCGTCATGCACCAGCACCCAGTCGTCCGGCTCCAGCTCGGAGGCCAGCAGACCGTTCGTCACGCTCTCGGCGCGCGTCGCCCCGCCGCAATACAAAGGCTGTAACTTGTCGCCGAAACGCGACCAGTCATAGCTATGGAACAGCGTGTCGCCGGGGGCCAGCACCACAAACACCGTGGCAATGTCCGGACAGGCGCACAGCGTGTTCAGCGCGTGAAAAATCAGCGGCCGCCCGGCCAGCGGCAGGTATTGTTTTGGCAAATCATTGCCCATGCGTGAACCGGAACCGGCGGCAGGAACGAGGGCGTAGAAATCGGACATGGCGGAATTGTAAATTAAAAGGCTGTCGGCGCGCTTGGCTTATAATGCGCGCCTCTGTTCCAGGCAGTCCATCGTGCTTTTCTCGTCAAAACAGTCCCGCCCGCGCTACACCCAACTGCACGGCTCATCCGATGCCCTGGCGCTGGCGCAATTCGCCGCATCGCATACCCCGCTGGTGGTGATCGCTGCCAACGCGCTGGAAGCGCAGCGGCTGCTGGAAGAAATTCCGTTCTTCAACCCGAGCCTGCGCGTACACCTGCTGCCCGACTGGGAGACGCTGCCCTACGACCATTTCTCACCGCACCAGGACTTGATTTCCGAACGTTTGGCCACCCTGCACCACATCCGCACGCATGCCTGCGATGTGGTCGTGGTGCCCATCACCACCGCGCTGTATCCGCTGCCACCGTTGAGTTACCTCGCTGCCTATACCTTTTTCCTGAAGCGTGGGGACAAACTCGACCTGAACGGGCTGCGCGAACAGATGACTCTGGCGGGCTACACTCATGTGCAGCAGGTGCTCACCCCGGGCGAATACTGCGTGCGCGGCGGGTTGATCGACCTGTTTGCGATGGGCAGCACGCTGCCTTATCGCATCGACCTGTTCGATGATGAGATCGAGACCATCGCCACCTTTGATGTGGACACGCAGCGCACGCTGTATCCGGTGCCGGAGATTCGCCTGCTGCCCGCGCGCGAATTCCCGCTGGACGAAAAAGGCCAGGCGAATTTCCGCCAGCGTTTCCGCGAGCGCTTCGAAGGCGACCCGTCCAGGTCGCGCATCTACAAGGACGTGAGCAAAGGCATCGCCCCGAACGGAATCGAATATTACCTGCCGCTGTTCTTTGAACAGACCGCAACGCTGTTCGACTACCTGCCGGATAACGCCACGCTGTGCCTGCATCACGATGTCGATAGCGCGATCCGGCAATTTACGCAGGACGCCGCGTCGCGCTACAACCTGTTACGCGGCGATCCGCAGCGGCCGCTGCTGGAGCCGCACGAGCTGTTTCTGGGTGCGGAGCAGTTTTTTATTCGCGTGAAGAATTTTGCGCGGCTCGACATACTCCCCTCTGCCACAGGCGGGGGAGGGGCCGGAAATGAGGGTGAGGACAACTCAAGGAATCTCACCCTCTGCCCCACCGCGCCGCTGCCCGACATTGCCGTGAACCGCCGCGCCGATATCCCCACGCAAGCCTTCCAGCATTTCCTGCATGACTACCGGGGCCGCGTGCTGCTGCTCGCCGACAGCCTCGGGCGGCGCGAGATCATGGCGGAGTACCTGCAAGGCTACGGCCTCAATCCCGCGCTGTGCGACGACTATGCCGGATTTCTCGCGGCCAAAGAGAAATTCATGCTCTCTGTCGCGGCTGTCGGCAACGGCTTCATCCTGACGGAAGAAAATCTTGCTGTCGTCACCGAGAGCGAACTCTATGCGCAACAACCACGCAGCCGTGCCTCGCGCGCCGCCAGGAAGAGCAACGTGGAAGGCATGTTGCGCGACCTGTCCGAGCTCAAGCCGGGCGACCCGGTTGTGCACGAGCAGCATGGCATCGCGCGCTATCAGGGCCTGATGAACCTCGATCTCGGCGAGGGCGAGAACGAATTCCTGCTGCTGGAATACGCGGGCAACGACAAACTCTATGTGCCCGTCTCGCAACTGCACGTTATCAGCCGCTACAGCGGCGGCGCGCCGGAAACGGCGCCGTTGCACAAACTTGGCAGCGGCGCATGGGACAAGGCCAAGCGCCGCGCCATGCAGCAGGTGCGCGACACCGCCGCCGAACTGCTCAACCTGTACGCGCAGCGCGCCACGCGCAAGGGGCATGCGTTCAAATTGAACCACCACGATTATGAGGCGTTCGCGGCAGGCTTCGATTTCGAGGAGACGCCCGATCAGGCCGGTGCCATCGAGGCCGTCATCCTCGACCTGCAATCCGGCAAGCCGATGGACCGGCTCATCTGCGGCGATGTCGGTTTCGGCAAGACCGAGGTCGCGCTGCGCGCCGCCTTCGTCGCGGTAATGGACGGCAAGCAGGTCGCGGTGCTGGTGCCGACCACCCTGCTCACCGAACAGCACTTTCAGAACTTCTCCACCCGTTTCGCCGACTTTCCGGTGAAGATTGCCGAACTTTCTCGTTTCAGGTCTGCGAAGGAAAGCAGCCAGGCGCTGAAGGACATGGCGGAAGGCAGGCTCGACATCATCATCGGCACGCACAAGCTGATCCAGAAAGACGTAAAGTTCCACAACCTCGGCCTGGTCATCATCGACGAAGAGCACCGCTTCGGCGTGCAGCAGAAAGAAAGACTGAAAGCGCTGCGCGCCGAAGTGGATGTGCTGACGCTGACCGCGACGCCGATCCCGCGCACGCTGGCGATGTCGCTGGAAGGCCTGCGCGATTTTTCGGTGATCGCCACCGCGCCGCAGCGCCGCCTGTCGATCAAGACCTTCGTCAGCAACTACAGCCAGGGCGTGATCCGCGAAGCCGTGCTGCGCGAACTCAAGCGCGGCGGGCAGGTATATTTTCTGCACAACGAGGTAGCCACCATTGCCAACATGGCGGAGAAGCTCACCGCGCTGCTGCCGGAAGCGCGCATCCGCGTGGCGCACGGCCAGATGAACGAACGCGATCTGGAAGCGGTGATGCGCGACTTCACCCATCAGCGTTTCAACGTGCTGCTGTGCTCCACCATCATCGAGACCGGCATCGACGTGTCCAGCGCCAATACCATCATCATCAACCGCGCCGACCGCTTCGGCCTCGCGCAGCTGCACCAGTTGCGCGGCCGTGTCGGGCGTTCGCACCACCAGGCCTATGCCTACCTGCTGGTGGACAGCATGGATGGGCTCGCCGCACAGGCGAAGAAACGCCTGGAAGCGATCCAGGCGATGGAACAGCTCGGCAGCGGCTTCTACCTCGCGATGCACGATCTGGAGATACGCGGGGCGGGCGAAGTGCTCGGCGAATCGCAGAGCGGCGAGATGCAGGAGATCGGTTTCAGCCTGTACAACGACATGCTCTCCGCCGCCATCACCTCGCTGCGCCAGGGCAAGGAACCGGACATGGCGCATCCGCTGGGGGTGACCACCGAAATCAACCTGCATACGCCGGCACTGCTGCCGGACGACTACTGCGGCGACATCCACCAGCGCCTGGTGATCTATAAGCGCCTCGCCAACTGCGCCTCGCTGGAAGAACTTGAAGAAATGCAGCAGGAACTCATCGACCGCTTCGGCCTGTTGCCCGGGCCGGCGCAGGCGCTATTCGACTGTCACCACCTGCGCATCCTCGCCAAGCCGCTCGGCATCAGCAAACTGGATGCGTCCGGCGAAGCTATCATGATTCAGTTTGTGCCGAACCCGCCGATCGATCCGATGAAAATCATCACGCTCATTCAGAGCAAACGGCATATCAAAATGGCCGGACAGGACAAGCTGCGGATTGAGTTGAAATACGGAGATTTGAAGCAGCGGGTGTTGGCGGTCGTGCAGTTTTTCAAGGAGTTAAGTTAACCTGCCGTTACGCAGGCTGGCGCGGAACGATTCCAGCTCGGAAGCCAATCCGCTGAAGTCGGCGGACGACGCCCAGTATTGCCGGATCCGTCCCAGTTCGACACGGCCGCGCAGGCGCGGCTCCCGCTCTCTTGCCAGACGCTGTGCTGTCCATACTCCCCCCATGCGATGGTAACAGTCGCTCTCGCGGCAGCCGGTAATGAATACGCCATCGACCTGACGCTCATGCAGCGCATATTCGATAAAGGAGGGCGGCAACATGGCGGTGCAGGGCAGGCTCATGACGGCCACGCCTGCACTGCGCAATTTCCCGATATCTGCCGCGTTATCGCAGCCGAAAACCATGACCCGCACATCGCCCTGCAGCTTTGCCAGATCGGCTGTCATTGCGGCGCGCAGCCCGTGCATCGGCAGCGAGGGCATTTCGATTCCGCTTACGTAATCGGCTTCGCTCCTGAACGGGGTCGAGGAGGGACACGCCCCCGCACAGATGCCGCAACTGACACAGCGATCCGGGGTGACCACTGCTTCTTCCGCAAAGTGCAGGCCGTCGCTGCGCGGCCGCATCACCACCGCCTCGTAGGGGCAGTCGGCGACGCAACGCCGGCAGCCGTTGCAGTTTTTGAGGCTGACTTCGGCAATGGGTATCTGCCTGAACCGGTGTGGCAGCCACGGCAATACACCGAGCAGCAGGGTAATTCCGCCGACCAGTGCCCATACCTGGCCAGCCGACCATTTATCCAGCAGCGGGCTGACAAACAGATAAAACCAGTCGACCCCGACGCTGCCGGGTTCAATGCCCAAGTCTGCCGGTCCCTGGCTCAGCGCCGGGCTGACCAGTGACAGGACCAGCATTGCCAGCAGCATCCCCAGCGCGAGCCCGCGCTTCGGATTAACCACGGGATAGCTGATGCGCATGATGTGCACCCAGAACAAAAACAGGATGAATAATGGAACGGTCACATGAAAGAACGACATCAATGTGAAGAAACGATTATCCAGCGTCTCGGCGGAAATAAAATAACCCGCCATCGGCACGCTGAATATCGGCAGCCAGTCAAACCATTCGATGATGGTTACCGCAGAATATTGAGCCAGCTTGTCCCACACCATCCAGTAGCCGTTGATGCCGGCGGCGAGTAACAGCCAGATCAGCGGTACGCCGGTAAACCACGCAAACCAGCGCGCGCCGCGATAGCGTCCCAGAATGAATTCGCGCAACAGGTGCAGCAGCATCACCACCACCAGCGCATCGGAAGCATAGCGGTGCAGGCTGCGCATGATGCCGCCCAGGTACCGTTGTTCGTGAGTGAGGTATTCCACCGAGGCGAAGGCATCCTCCACCCCGGTATCATAGAAGACGTAAATATAAAGGCCGCTGACGGTAACGACCCAGAAGAAAAAGAACCCCAGCGCGCCCAGATGATAGAAGGGGTTGAGGTCATTGCCAAATATCTTGTTCAGCGCCCCCTCAAACCTGAGCAGCGTCCTGCGTGCGAGTGATTCGGTGGAACTGGAAGTAGTCAATTCGAATCCTCATGCCGCCCGCAAACCGCCCGGAAATAACCGGTTAATTTCATCGCACCCAAGGTGCGACGGCATAATATAATAATTGGGCGATAACACATTGAATGGGGAATGAGATTGGAAATCATTGTTTACACGCTGATGGGTATCGGCCTTTATTTCGTGTCCGACTGGATACTCGACCGCATAGAAGTTTCACGCGGAGAGCGTTTTAAAAACCGCAATATCATTTTCTTTTTGATCATTCTGACGCTGGCATTTCTTTCATTCAGCCTCACCAAATTTCTTCTGCTCGCCCCCGGCTAAACTGGAAAACCATTGGTTTGACAGGTTTGATTCGAAGCCGGAATCCCGGAAACAGACGCTACGCCGGGCGACGCATGGCCTTGAACACCACGACCAGGAACATGATCCCGCCAATAACGGCGATCAACCCGCCCAGCCCCATCAGTCCCATGCCGGCAGTCTGAGCAAAACCGTGCAGTTCCTGCGCGGCTCCGGCAACCTTGCGCTGCACGCCATACCCGCCGGACCACATCAGGCCGAAGATATGCATCAGTTGTCCCGCAGCATAGACATAGGGCATCGGCGCGGCCCATTTCAGATCAGGCTGGCGATAACCGAGTTGTGGCAGCAGATGCAGGGTCAGTCCCATGAAGGCCAGACTGATCGCCCCGCCGGTTCCGTGATAATGCGCGGTAATGATCGTGTTGCTGTCGCCAATCATCAAACTTATCCCGCCACCGATGGCGAACAGAACGATTGACGAAACCAGCGCCGCGCGCTGCGGGTTCGTCTGTGCAGTTCCTGTGGTCGTCAGGCATCCATAAAGAACCGCCAGCCCCAATGGCACCGGTGCGAATGCCCCGCCAGCCTTCATCAGCTGGGTAAATTGCTCCATGTAGGCGCCCATATCGCCGGCAAAGTACAGATAAATAACCGGGGTAACGAATACCGGCAGCAATCCCAGCATGAGGATGGCAGAGGCTACCCGCGGCGTCAGCGGAACAGTTGCGCCGCAACCACTGGCCAGCCACAGCCAGCCGGCCAGCATCAGCAGCGCATAGGTGAATTGCAGCACATGGCCGCCCCCCCAGAACAGCAGGTCGTAGTATTGCGTGCTGTCAAAGACGTCCGGGATGATGTCATACGACCAGCCGAAGGCCATCAGGGCAAACACCGCAGAAATGGAAGCGGCATAAAAACCGATGCGTATCGAACCTTCGCCACCCCGCCACAGGTCGGCGGAAGGTACCGCGACCAGGCTGCGCAATACCAGCACGGCCACGCCAGTGGAAAAAACAATCAGGCCGGTAAAAAAGAAGGTGCTTTGGATAACCGGCACATAATTGCTCATCAATGGTTTGCCGGCAGCGATGAAGGGAGACAAGGCAATCATGGTGGCACCCACGGCAGCCAGCACCAGTGCCAGCCAGCCGACCCCGATGAATCTGGAGGATGAATTCAGACTCCACAATACACCGGCAAATGCCATGAACCACAGCAGCACCGACAGGTCCACATGCACGACCAGCGCGGTATGGAAAAAATCTACCCAGGGGAAAATATCCTGGACATAAGGGGTGCGCGACAGCACCAGGAGAATGGCAAACAACCCGGCGCCCACCAGCGATGCAATACCCAACCACAACCAGCCGGAAGCCAGCCTGCGGCCATCTTCCGCTGGCATGGAAAGCACAAATTCATTCTTTTGTTTATCTTCTGCAGCCACGTCCCTGCCCTCCCCAATATCTGCTTGTTGATGTATCAGACTCACCCGTTATCCCTGGGTTGTATTCTTGTTTTTGAAAATAAACCCGCCGGTCGCTGACTTGAAATCAATCACCATGATACGCCCCGGAACCAGATGAACTGTTTCTTCATGCATGAAGTTGAATTCTTCGCCAATGTGATCTTTCAGGCGCGCCTTCAAGGTATGAACACCCGCCTTCACCGGGATACGCCGGTAAATATTGGAAGTGCCGCTGTGTGCAAATCCGGTTGGTGGCAACACCACGTGGTAGAGTTGCTTGCCATCCATTTCCAGTTCGACCACCACATCGGCACGCTCGCGGCTCGGGCAAATTGTCGTCACCTTGCGCTGGTACATCGGCAGCTTGGCAAGTTCTTCCGGTGTGCGCTCCCGGCACGCCTCCTTAAGCTGGCCGGCATGCCCAAAACTCAGCTTGATCAGGGTTTCATCAGGTTGCAGATAGGTGTAGGTCGGCCAGGTAGAGAAATAGCCGATCACCCCGAAGAACAGCGCGTAAAACAACCCTTGGCCCATATATTGCAGTGGCTTAATCATGTTTCATCCCCTCGGAGGATACTGATGCTTGCGCAACCGGAGGGTTGTAGCGAGCAACCGTAAATGCGTCAGAAAAATACTGGTTTTCCGGCAATCCTCTGGCCATGAATGGCGCACGACTCGCCTCGACCATGCCCGGTGAACCGCAGGCATATACCTGATAACCGTCCAGCCTTTCATAATCCTGCAGGATGGCCTCATGAACCAGCCCGGTTCTGCCCTGCCAGCCATACTCCGGCTTCGGCTCTGACAGCACCGGGATGAATTTGAAATTGTCATGTTCCCGCTGCCATTTTCCAGGCAAATCCGAGTACAGGTCGACGGGTGACTTGGCGCCCCAGTACAGCGTCATGGAACGATTCAACCCAACCTCGAAGGCATGCTCCACCATGCCCTTGATGGCACCGAAACCACACCCTCCCGACATAAAAATAATCGGCTTGTCATCTTCTTCGCGCAGGGAAAAACTGCCGTAAGGCCCTTCCACTTGCAGCACGTCGCCCTCTTTCATTCCGTTAAATACATGGCCGGTGAATTTGCCGCCTCCCACCAGACGAATGTGCAGCTGCAAATGTTCCGTTTCATGTGGTGGATTGGCAATAGAATAACTGCGTTTGGTGCCATCATCCAGTTGCACGGCGACATATTGGCCGGCCACAAAATTCATGCGTTCGCCACCCTCCGGCAGCAATTCAAGCAACATCACATCGGGCGCCGCCTGTTCCATTTTTTGCACGCGGAACTGCATAATCTTGATCGGGAATTGCCTCGACTTGTCGACCTCGTGACATTCTATGTCCAGATCGGATAACGGTTTGGCACAACAGAACAGCGCCTTGCCCTCCGCTTTTTCTGCTTCGGTAAGCACCCCTTCCTGGTAAGTGCCGTAATCAACCGTGCCTTTCAGTATCCTGCCTTTGCAAACGCCGCAGGCGCCGTCACGGCATACATAGGGCAGATTCAATCCCTGGCGCAACCCGGCTTCGAGTACGGTTTCACCCTCTCTGGCAATCAACCTGTGCCCGCAGGGCACGGTGTTGATTTCATATTCCCCCTTGCCCTTTCTGCTCCGTCCCAGAAACGGCAACAACAAAACGAAAGCAGTAAAACCACCCGATAGTGCCCATAACTTGCCCGCCCCCCAGGAATAGAGCAAGGGAAATGTCCACAAATAGAACCAGTCCAGGTTCAGAACAAACGGGACGGAATTCAGGTCGGAATGCCCCTGGCTCAATGCCGGATGAATCAGTGCAAGCATGATCATAGCCAGCACCAGTCCAATTGAAAGCGCCCTTGGTGGAGATGTCCTGGCCTCGGGAACGCGCTGGGTATGAATCCAGATCAATCCGAAAATGCCCAGCGGAACGCCGATGTGGACCAATGAAAGCAGCGAGAAAAAGCGATCGCTGACACTGCCGGACTCCAGAAAATTGCGTGCCAGCGGAGCGCTGAAAACCGGCAGGAAATCCAGCCATTCCGCGCTTGCCACGGCCAGGAATTGTGCCAGGCTATCCCAGACCAGCCAGTAACCGTTTATGCCGGCGATGTAGATCAGCCACAACAACGCGACACCCGTAGCCCATGAAAACCACCGGAAGTTCCGGTATCGGTCAAAGACAAAGTTGCGCACCATGTGCAATACGCCAAACAGAATCATCCCGTCAGAAGCGTAACGGTGCAGGCTGCGCATGATGCCGGCCAGGTACCATTGTTCGTTAGTGATGTATTCCACCGAGCCGAACGCATCTTCCACCCCGGTATCGTAAAAAATGTAGATGTAAAAGCCGCTGACAACGACAATCCAGAACATCAAATAGGCAATCGCCCCCAGAGAATAAAACGGGTTCAGTACTGTTCCGAAAATACGATTGAGGGCGCTTTCCAGACGCAAAAAAATGGCTTGGCCAAGCCGTTGTGAGAGCTTAATCATGGGTCCCTTTGGAAATAACTTCAGTCAACGGACTGATACCAAACCGCTAAAGAGTGTCAGTGCTGTTTATGCCATTATGTTTCGGATAAGTCCGCTTCGGACTGCGACGGTACTCATGCACAATCCACCAGGTAATGAGCAATGAGATAAAAATACCCCAACCGATTGCGTAGAATATACTGTAATTTACTTCGTACTTTCCTGTGGTTGGGTCGTAATCCGTGCAAAATAGCCGCACCCTGTTCGAAAGCCCTTCAAGCCCCGGCGCCGCCGCCTGAACGTTGTAAATCATATCCTTCAGCGGCTCGAGCAGCGTCTTGTTGCCAAATTCATCCCCATAAATCTGGCGGTAAACCTTGCCTTCCGCGTCAACAAAGGTTGTTTGCGTTATATGGTTAAAGCCGCCCTCGTCGGTTGGATAAAAGACAAACCCCAAGTCACTGCTCAGCTTCCTGATTGTTTCAGGGTCAGAACTGACAAATTCCCAGTTTGGCAGGTCGATGCCCATGCGTTTGGCAAAATCATCCATCGCGTCCGGCGTGTCATTTTCCGTATCGAAACCAACCGTCAACACACCAAAACTGTCCGCCCCCAGCGCGTCCTGGGAAAACTTGAGCGCGCTCAAGCTGCGGGTTGTGGTAGCGCAGATGAAGGGGCAATGCGTATAAATCATGCTGATAACCAGCGGCTTCCCCCGGTAATCGGAAAGGCGCACCGTGCGGCCGCTTCTGTCAAGGAATGTGTAGTCACCAAGCCTGTTGCCCACCGCAGCCTGGCTTATTCTCAGCACCTCCCTTTCATCAAAAACTTGAGGTGCTGGCACCTCCGGCTGCGCCAAGGAAGGCAATGCAGTGAAAACCAAGGCTGCAAAACTCAGCGGTAACAAATAATGACGCATGATTCGCACTTCCCTTAAAAATACCCGACTATTTTAATATGACATATCGAAAACGCAAGCTAAATTATACTTAGCTAATATACTTTTTTGAGGGGGCAAAATAAAAACCCGTCTGCACAACGGCCGGACGGGTTTTTCATTCCAGAAAAAGAAAATCAGGCGCCGAAATTCACTTCCAGCATCAACGCAATCATTAACACGCTGAACTGCACCAGCGATGCGACAAAATTGGCCATTGCCGTCTGTTTTGTCGGATTGCACAGCAGTTGTACGCTTTTAACCAGGAAGTAAGCTCCTCCCAGCATGGCTCCGGTAAGATAAATCCAGCCTAAACCGTAAAATACCGGCAACAGGGAAACCAGCACCAGAAGAATGGTGTGCCCCAGAATAATGCGTGCTGCTTTCTTGTCGCCTTTCACCACAGGCAGCATGGGCACTCCCGCCGCCGCATATTGATCGCGAATGACAATTGCCAGGCTCCAGAAATGCGGGGGCGTCCACAAGAACAACACCAATGCCAGCAAGCCCGGGAGCGGACCAAATGCAGGATCGACTGCCGCCGCACCCGCCAGCACCGCAAAACTTCCCGCCAGTCCGCCAAATACGATATTCAGCCAAGTACGCCGTTTCAGCCAAGCCGTATACACAATCGCATAGGTAAACGCGCCGAGGAAAATGTTCAACGCCGTCATCGCATTGAATGCGAACGCGGCAGATATGACTGCAAGCGCGAGCATTAGCCCGATTATCACCAGCCACTTGCGGCTGTGCTGGAAAAAACCGTTTACAAAAGGCCGATTCTGGGTACGCGCCATTTTTGCGTCGATGTCGCGTTCGAAATACTGGTTAAAGGCCCCTGCGGCCGCCGAGGCCACCATAACGCTCAGCGACAGCACCAGAATTTGCAGGCTCGTCAATGCCTGCCCCGGAGTAATTGCCATGCCACCCAGCGCAGCCAGCGTAATCACCACCCCTATGCGTAACTTGAAGAGATTAATAAATTGACTGACCATAGTCCCGGTATCCGTAGTTATTCCTTTTTCGTCATCGAGAAAGGACTGGTTAGTTTTTCTGGATTTCTTGCTGCCGAATACTTCTAACCTGAGCCGTGCCGGTATTGCCACCCGCCACAATCAGCCGCACTGCCAAGCTTAGGTTAGAGGTCTCCCCCCTAGCAACTGAATTTCAGTTTCCTGCAAGGAATCAGGGGAAGGATGCCGCAGCATCCCCCCGTCATCTTATTGCTTTAAGATAAGCCCCATACCGTAGACAGGTACTTGAAGTTCACGAAGTAGTACAGCACGAGCGTCACGAACAGGATCATAGCCAACACAAAGGTACCCGGCGCTTCCATGCCCCACACACCGATGTGCTTCTTCCCTGTCCTCTCGGCCACAACATCGGCATCTTCCACTTTCGGCCAGGGTGCGGAATCCTCCGCAATACGCTCACCGGTAAAAATGGATGCCAGCACGACCGCAATGAACATGATCGCACCGACCGCCATGACCACACCGAATATTTCACCGATATCCATCAAACCCTTGGCAATTTCCGGATATTCATAAGCCAATGGTTGACCGGCGAAGGTAATGTCCGCGTGACGACGTTGCACACCCAAGGTGCCTGCACCCATCAGGGCAATCGAGAAAACCCAGGCGCCGAGACTGAAGATGTACGGTTGCAATTTCGCCACTCCGGTCAGCACGATCTTGCGCTGGAATACCACCGGAATCAGATAATAAGTCACCGCCATGAATGCCATCGTGGTACCAGCCACCAGCGTGCCATGGAAATGGCCCGGCAGATATGCGGTATTGTGGATAATCATGTTGATTTGTTCCACACTCATTACCACGCCGGAAATACCGCCGATGAAGCCGAAACCGACCAGCGACAGAAACATACCGGAGAAAACCGGATTCCCCCAGGGCGCCTTGCGCAGCCAGGTAAACAAGCCGGTATCCAGCCCCTTCCTGCGTTGAGCAACCTCAATCGAGCCGGGAACAGTCAAGCCGTGAATCATGCTGGCCAATACGGCAAGGTAGATCATGTAGCTGGTGTTGAGGATCTTCCATGAAGAAGTCAGACCCGGATCGGACAACAGGTGATGCGCAGAACCCAGTTGCAGGAACAGGATATACAGCAGGAATGCGCCACGGCTCACCTTCTCGGACATCGGTTTGGCGCCAAATACCAGCGAAGCGATGAGATACCAGATGGTGATGTGGGTCGCCACGTTGATTTGCTGCGAAGAGTGACCGAAACCCCACCAGATAACCCGGTACATCATCGGATCTATATGGCTGATCAGCCCGATCGACCATAAGAAAGTAGGGATCAGGATCAGCGCGCCGGAAACGATGGTGAAAACGGCAATCACGGTTGCCACAACGCCGCCAAACACCACCAGCGGGAGCGACCCGGTATAGGTTTTTTCCCGCTTGGCCACCACCAGCGTGCCGAGAAACACAAAACAGCCGATCAGGGCACCGACGGCAAACAGGATCAAACCCAGGTAAAAATGCGGGGCTGCCTGCAACGGCGGATAGGAGGTCATCATCACGCTGGAATTGCCTTGCAACACGGCCACTGCAACCATGGCGGCACCGATCAGCATGAGCCAGAACTGCGCCCATGCAAAGCGCGGTGTCGCTAGGCGGCTACCCAGTATATGCGCACCAAGAAAATACAATGCGGCCATCTCAAAGAAAATGATCCACACCGCCAGGTTGACCAGACCATGCGCGGTCAGCGCCATGTAAAATAATTCCGGGCTAAGCAATTGCACACTCGGCATCCGCGTTAGCGCCACGCCGAGACCAAACAATCCGCCAACCAGCAAAAATACTACTGCAGCGAACGCGTTCCACTTAACCAGTGTGTTAGCCGTTCTGTGAATCTTGAGGCCGGAAACCGGGTCAACACGAAAATCAGACATTGTCGTCGCCATTATTTCCTACTCCTTTACGTAAATTCTGCCCAGCATCGAATGATGCCCGATGCCGCCGGCGCCACCGCAGTATTCGCCACATGCGATGGCAAAAGTGCCGCTTTTATTGGGTGTTATGGTCGTAACCTGTTCATAGCCGGGGTAAACCTGAAAATTGATGTTTTCCGGCAATAACGAAAACCCATGCCCCACGTCATAGGAAGAGATATGCAAGCGATATTTTTCCCCTTTTTTCAACTCGAGGATGGGGCGATATTGCCATTGCATCGCAGCCAGATAGACATCGCTGCCGGGCGGTGGAGCCACCACATCTTCGCCAGTCGCATCATCCTTGCGGATAGCGTATTTGGCCGAAAAATCATCCACTTTTTTGGCATACTCTTCTATAGTGGTTCTGTAAGTTTCGTTACTCATGTTTTGCGGCCCGGCGAAGTGCCAGCCGATCATCCAGACAAACATGAAAATACACCATGAAAATGCGAGCACAATCCACACCAGCTCGCTACGTTCGATGGGTTCACGCCACCAGTCCGGATTTGTCGGGGGGGTATAAGAAGTTCCCATAGCTTTATTTCTCCCTGTTAATTGGTTAAATGCGGCAGCATTACGGAGCCGGCGGCACGTTAATTATGTCCCACAAGCCCCATAACGTATAAAGCACCAGGGGTACCAACACAGCCAACGCCAACATCAGCCACTGGTTATCCAATGCTTTTTGCATGAAATGAGGGTTTACACCATTTGGGTTCGACTCTGACATCGTTCATTCCTCCCTTAACAATTGATGGCTAACGCCACAGACAGTTGACACGAAAACAATACAACCTTGAGACCTCGTTTTTCTTTTTTCCACACACTGCCGCTCAAACTGCCATTCCAAGGCAGCCTGCAGAACTTCGGAAAGTGTTTAATGCCGGAGCAGCATGAAAAGACCGATACCAAAATAGGCCGCAGCACTGATACCTATCAGGACGGTCAATAGCAACATATTGTTGTGCAGTATTTGCTGCACGAAAGAAACTGGCGTATTCCCAGTCTTGGATGATTCCATTGGATAGCCTCCCGATGCGTTATTATTTGTTTGCATTTAATGCAATTGTCCCCTGCGACAATTTGACGCGTTCCGGAATTCTGTTCCGACTGACAAAACCTGTCAAGTATAAATTGCAAGTATTTTAATCGGGTATTTTTGGACGCGCTCTCGCTTGGCCACCTTCACCCATAGTTAACCAATCAAAAACCCAATAAATTCATTGTGCAGTGAGCGTCGATAGCTGTATTTTCCGGAAATACAGATGCAGTTTTCCAGCCCGTTGCGCTTCTTGACTGACACGAAATGACGCTGTGCGCAACAACTTCGGCTATTTCAGACCCAGCACATCCTGCATGTCATACATACCCGCCGGCTGTTCTCTCAGGAAGCGCGCGGCGCGCAGCGCGCCCAGCGCAAAAGTCGCGCGACTGCTGGCCTTATGGGTAATTTCAATCCGCTCGCCGAGTCCCGCATAAAGCACGGTATGGTCGCCGACGATGTCACCGCCACGCACAGTGGCAAAGCCGATGGTGGAAGGATCACGCTCTCCGGTTACGCCTTCTCGCCCATACACAGCGCATTGCGCCAGATCGCGTCCCAGCGTGCGCGCCACCACTTCGCCCATGCCCAATGCAGTGCCGGACGGCGCATCCACTTTGTGGCGATGGTGCGCCTCAATTATCTCGATGTCATAGCCATGCGCCAGCACGCGCGAAGCGGTTTCCAGCAACTTGAAAACAAGGTTCACGCCGACGCTCATGTTGGGCGCGAACACAATACCGATATCCTGCGCTGCTGCGCCAAGCTGCGCCTTTTGTTGCGCACTCAGGCCGGTGGTGCCAACGACCATATTCACGCCCAGTTTGCGGCAGGCATTGAGGTGAAGCAGCGTGCCTTCGGGACGGGTGAAATCAATCAGCACATCCGCGTCCTGCAAGGCGGCAGTCACATCCGCGCTGATTTTTACGCCGCAAGCCGCGCCGCACAATTCTCCGGCATCCTTACCAAGCAGTGCGCTGCCGCCATGCTCCAGCGCGGCATGCAACACCAGATCATCGGCCTGCATCACACATTCCAGCAACGCACGCCCCATGCGTCCGCTGCTGCCGGCAATGGCAATCTTGATTTTTTTCATATTGAACCCTTTATTCTGCGGCTTGCCCGGGCTGTTCGCCATAATCCATGCGTATCAGCTTGTCGCCTTCGAAATAAACTGTCAGCCGTTGCTTCTCGACCACTTCGCCATGCTGCTCCAGGCGATACACATAGTCCCAGCGATCGCCGTGGAAGGCATCACTGACCATCGGAGTGCCCAGCACATAACGCACCTGCTGCCTGGACATGCCGATCTTGAGCTTGTCGCGCATCTCCGGCGTAACATAATTGCCCTGGCGGATGTCCATCTTGTAAGGCGACAGCACCGGCGAGGAAAGGTAGCTGCATGAAGCCAGCAGCATGGAAAGCAGAATCAGTTTGATACGCATAATCATCTCGTCACTTCAATCTTCAATTAACGCCGCATGATACCTTAAGCGGCCATGCCCAACATCTCTGCCGCATGCTTGCGCGTAGTTTCAGTAAGCTTTACGCCGCCCAGCATACGGGCGATTTCCTCAATGCGTTGCTCGCTGTCCAACACGGCAATACGGCTCAACGTAACGCCGTTTTCCACTACCTTGTTTACTTGCCACTGATGATCAGCCGCAGCGGCAACTTGCGGCAAATGCGTGACACATAGAACCTGATAGCCCCTGCCCAATTGCTTGAGCAAACGCCCGACGATTTCCGCCACACGCCCGCCGATGCCGCTGTCCACCTCGTCGAAGATCAGCGTCGGTACGCTGGCAATCTGGCTGGTGGCGACCTGTATCGCCAGACTGATGCGCGACAGCTCGCCGCCGGAAGCGACCTTGGCCAGGCTGCGCGCCGGCACACCCGGGTTCGCGGCAACCTGGAACTCGACGGCTTCCAGGCCGCAAGCATTGCCTTCAGCCAACGGCGACAATGCCACCGCAAAGCTGCCGCCCTGCATCGCCAGCGTCTGCATCGCGGCGGTAATTTCGCGCGCGAGCTTGCTGGCCGCCCGTTTACGCCCGGCACTCAGCTTCTGCGCCGCCGCCAGGTAGCTCTGCTGCGCGGCCTGTTCCTGCCGCGCCAGTTCGGCAAGATCGGCATCACCGCCCAGTTCCGCCAGACGCGTCTCGATACGCTGTAACGCCTCGTCCAGATGTTCGGGGGCGACACGGTATTTGCGCGCGGCATCCATCACGTTCCGGATACGCTGCTCCAGTTCGTGCAGACGCTGCGGGTCATTGTCCAGACGCTGCTGATAATGACGCAGCGCGTACACCGCCTCCTGCAACTCGGCCTGCGCGCTTTGCAGCATCTGCAAGGTATCGCCCAGACTTGCGTCATGCGCCATACCGTCGCGCAGCCGCGCCGCCAGCGCGTTGAGTTGCGCCAGACAGGCGGTGTCCGATTCGCCCAGAATCTCGATGCCGAACGCGGCGGTCTCCAGCAGGCTTGCGGCATGCGCGAGTCGCGCATGGTCTGCCTGCGTCTCGTCCCATTCCGCCGCATTGAAGCTCAGGCCGTGCAACTCGTCGCGTTGAAACTGCAACAGCTCGCGCTCGGCCGCCACCGCCTCGACATTCTCGCTCAGGCCGATACGGCGGCGATGTAATGCCTGCCAGTCGCGGTACAGCGCAGCGACGTTTCCCGCCTCTTTTATCATGCCCGCATGGCCGTCCAGCAGCATGCGCTGCATATCAGGGCAAAGCAGCGATTGATGCGCGTGCTGGCCGTGAATATCCAGCAACTGATCGCCCGCCTCGCGCAGCTGCTGCAGGGTGGCACTGCGCCCGTTGATGAAACCGCGCGAACGTCCGCCAGCATCTAGTACGCGGCGCAACAGGCACACATTTTCATCGCCTGCCAGATCCTGCCCGGCCAGCCATGTTTGCAAATGCGGCAACGTCGTGATGTCGAATTCAGCGGCGATCTCGGCGCGCTCGCAACCGTTGCGCACCATCGCGGCGTCACCGCGCTCGCCAAGCGCCAGCGACAGCGCGCCGATTAAAATGGATTTACCCGCGCCGGTCTCGCCGGTCAGCGCGGTAAAACCTGAGGAAAAATCCAGCTCAAGCGAGGAAACGATGACGAAATCGCGGACACTCAGGAATTTCAGCATTTACAGTGTCTGGTTCCAGAGCAGCTTCTCGCGCAACGTATGATAGTAGCTGTGTCCCACCGGATGCAGCAGACAGGCCGCTTCGGGATGGCGCGTGACGATGATCTTGTCGTGCAACTGCAAGTCACAACTGGTGTGGCTGTCATAGCGCACGCGGATATCGCCGGTGCGGTGCATCAGGATTTCCAGCACCGACGAACCTTTCACGACGATCGGGCGGTTGCTCAGCGTGTGCGGACACACCGGCACCAGTTCCAGCACATCCAGGCTGGGGTGCAATATCGGCCCGCCCGCCGACAGCGCATAAGCCGTCGAGCCGGTGGGCGAGGAAACGATCAGCCCATCTGCACGCTGGTTGTACAGGTACTCACCGTCGATGCGTACCTCGAATTCGATCATGCTGCTGATATTGCTGCGATGCACGACCACTTCATTAAAGGCCAACCCGCTGGATATTTCAACGTCATTGCGCAACACACGCGCCGACAACAACAGACGCTGCTCGGTGACGAATTTGCCGTCCAGCATCGCCTCCATGCTGTCCTGCATGTTCTCCAATGTGAGGTCGGTAAGAAATCCCAGCCGGCCCTGATTCACGCCAACCAGCGGCACCTGATATGGCGACAGGGTACGCGCGATATTCAGCATGGTGCCGTCGCCGCCGATCACGATAGCCAGATCCATGACACTGGCCATTTCGTTCAGGCCCATCGCCGGATAGGGGCTGTCCTTGATCTGCTCGGCGGTCAGACTGTCCACCACCACGTTCAACCCCCTGGACGACAGAAACGCGGCCAGACTCAACAACGGCCCGGCGATTTCCGGAGCCTTGTGTTTGCCGATCAACGCGACGTTCTGGAAAGGGAATTTCATGGGCGCGATTAAACCACATCGTTCATGCAATGACAAAGCCGACGACGATGACCTAAAGCAGGCTCTCAATCACCGGAAAAAGCTCCCTTTCCTCGAACCTGACATGAGCCGAGAGGCTCTTGCCGAAGCTGCCCAACGCTTCGCTGTCATTCCGCCGCAAGTCATCAAGCAGCGCCCGCAACTGTTGGTGATCCGCCAGGGTGCGTTGCACCAGCGACCGGTTTTCCGCGCTGCGCAGCAGCGGCAGCAACGACTGCTCCTCAACCTGAAAGTGCGGTTCCAGCTCATCCGAGAACGCCCGGATTACACGCTGGCAGGTTTCCGCGACCAAATTCTCGTCGCACGATTGCGTAGCCCGCTCACATACCTTGGCCAGAGTGAGCGCGGTATGATGCTCCCGCGATAAAGGCTGCAAGACCGTGCTTCTTTTCACGTCATGCACCCATCAAACCGGCGTCACCACAAAAACCCGCGGGTCATCGCCATACTCCAGCAGGATGCGGCGCACCCGTTCCTGCCACAACTGCCGAAACTCGGCAACTTCGTCCGGTGTCGCCGTATTTTCCAGACAATTTGCCATCAGCTCGGATACACGCGGGGAACCCGGCACATGCTGCAAGTTGGTCGCGACATAAACCGCGCGCCCCGTATCAAGCCGGGTAAAGCGCAACTCGCCCGGCATATCCACGCCAAAGAACAGCAGGCGCCGCCGGTCGAACTGTCCAGCCAGACCCTTGAAGCCGGTTTCCTGCGTCGCGCCGGTCAGCATGCTCACGACATTGGCGATGACGCCCGTCACGCCGCTGGCGCTGTCCTGCCTGAACTCCACGCGTATGGCGCCGCGCACCGGCATGGTGTCAGGATAAAGAACAGCCAATGCCTTATAGGTCAACCAGTAGGCCGATGCGACCGTCGGACAGGAATGCCCGGCCAGCCGCACCGCATCAAAATAGCCGTATTGCAGGATCCCGCCTTGCGCCGCGCCGAGAAACTCGGCCAGCGGGTCATGCAGGCTGATCTTGGGAACTTCATCAAAAAAGTCAGGATGGCTCATGTTCGGCGAGCCCTAGAAAGAAAAATCCAGTTCCGCCGTCGCATTGCGCCCCGGCAGCAGAAAATATGAATAGGCCTTCTTATCCAGCAAGTTATTGATCGCAAGTGCTCCTTTTACCATTTTGGAGAATTCATAGCCGAGCTTGGTATTCACCATGGTATGCGCATCATAACTGCCCGGCACCCCGTTGATTGTATCGGTGTTTTGAGCGGTCCAGAATATATGGCTTACATAGCGCGCATTCAGCGTGCCGGACCATGCTCCCTGTTGCGCAGTCAACCCGATACCGGCAATGTTTCTGGGGGAGTCGGTCAATCGCCTGCCAACGCTCAAGGGATCGGTTGCGTTTTCCAACATTATTGAGTCGTTATACGCATAGTTGGCATCCAGCTCCAGCCATTTTGCCAACTTTGTCGTGATGCCCAGTTCGATTCCCCGCACCTTGGCCTTGCCGGCATTGATGCGGACCGATTGTTTCAGTGCTGGTGGAACAGGATCGGGGAGGATTTGTTTTATATAGATCAAATTGCTTAGCCGCGTATCGTAATAAGTGGCGGTAACCTTGGTATTTTCCGTGAAGCGGAATTCGCCGCCGACCTCCCAGGTCGTGCCGCGCTCAGGCTGCAGATTAGGATCGCCTGTAGTCGTCCGGCCTCTGCTGGTTGATGATGTGTACAGATCCTGATTGGTCGGCGCGCGGAAAGATTTCCCAAAAGAGGCACGCAGTATTGCCGCTTCCGTTGGCTTGTAAACCACAGACAGTTTGGGACTGAAAGCGGAGACGCTGCGCGTCGAATAAAGTGTGGAACCGACCGGCGCAACAACAGAAAAGTTATCGCCGCTGGTTTCCCAGTCATCCCAGCGTCCGCCCAGATAAACCTTGAGCGCATCCGTTGCACTGTACTCATCCTGCGCAAAAATGGAAGTCGTGGTCGAATTACCGTGATAACCGCTGTTCACTTTAGTTTTGGAACCCGGATCACGCCAGTTGGAAAGTGCGTAAATTTGCTGGTTCACCGAATCCTTATGCAGCGCCAGTCCGGTTACCAGAAAATGATTGGCACCTGCCGGAAAACTCAACTGAACAGTGCCGTCAAGACCGTCATTCGGCGTGTCCGATAATGTGCCAGCGCCGCTGTTCCAGTTAGCAGTGGGGCTTGCCAGCGTGAAGTTATACTTTCGCTCGATTTTCCCGAGGTCGGCTTTCAACAGATAGTCATTGCCAACTGTTCCGTCATAACCGACAAAATACCGTATGGTGGCCTCATGCAACGGCAAAAATGAGAAAAGGGTGAAATCGTAATTTGAAAGTTTAACAAGGTCACCGTTGATACTGGTCGCACCGCTTGAAACGGGTGCACCGGTCACGGCATTCCTGAGATAAGTATTGAACTGAGTGTAATTCTGTCTGGTTTCCTGATGATTGACGCCTGCATAAATCTTGTCACGGGCATTCAAATCATAAAATAATTTCGCAGTTGCATTGGTTGATTTCCACGGCGTGGCTCCCAAGTCTCCTACTAAATAGGCGGGAACACCCTCTCTGGTAGTAATTGCCTGTGCACCTGTGACAGATACAGGTACGCAAGGAGCCGCGCATCCTATAGTCTTGACGACAAAATCGTTCACATAGCTGTCGCGGTTCTGATGGCCAAGCCCGGCAACCAGGCCGAGGCCGTTATCCATTTTGTCGCGGAAATAAATGCTGGCATCCTCGCCGCTGGCATCACTCCAGCCCTTTTTAATCTTGACAGTAAATTCACGCTGGTCCGGTTGTTTGGTGATGATATTGACCACACCGCCGATGGCATTGCTGCCATACAACGAAGAGAACGCGCCGGGCACGACTTCGATCCGGGCGATATCCTCGACGAATGGAATACGCCAGTTCACCTTTCCGGAACTGGCATCCTGAATGGGTTGGCCATCGAGCAGGATAAGCGTTCTGGTCTGATCGATGCCGCGCAGTGACATGCCGCTCGTTCCGATGGTGCCCTGCGACTGGCCGAGCGCGCCGCCGCGCAAATAGAGGCTGGGCACCTGATCCAGCACGTCGCCAAGGCGCGAGGCATTTTTTGTTTCAATACTTTCAGCCCTGACTACCGTCACTGCAGCAGGGGCATCGGACAGCGTAGCGCTGGTCCGGGTTGCCGTCACCACCACCTCGTCCAGTTCCACGATCTCACCGATCTCCGCTGCGCCCGCCACATTAACCAGACTACAAATACAACCCAACGCCAATAACAACCGTCCGTTGTTTGACTGTATTTTCATTATTTTTCTCCCTTTTTGCGAAGCCGCAAGTTAACACGCCTCTTGCCGGGCGCACCCATAAAAAGGGCGGGTTGCCCCGCCCGTCAATTGCGCATTTTTAGTATGCCCCCTCAAAATCCGTCACACCGGCAAGAATCGCCGGAGTGACGAGATTGAAATTTACTGAAAAACATCAGTAAATGTCATGCATCGTATTGTAGAGGTTGAAGTGCCCGGTAGGCGTAATCAGCTGCGGATCAGTGATGACCTTCTTCAGTTTGCGGGTCTTGTCATCAACGATCACGATGGCAGACTTGTCCTTCGTGCCGCTCCAAACCGAAAACCAGACTTCGTCGCCCGCCTTGTTGTATTCCGGCTGAACGACGCGCTTGGAGCCTTCACCGAGATTGGCCCATTCGGCGATCGGCAACACGGTCACGCCCGCCTCGAGGTTGTTGATGTCAAGCACACCGACCGACTGGTTGACCGCAGCGTCCGGATTGAGCGGAGCATCGACCCACAGGTTCTTGGACTTCGGATGAGTCTTGATGAACAGCGATCCGGCGCCATGCCCCTTGATGGAGCGCACCACTTTCCATGCATTTTTCTTATGCTTGGCCGGGTCGGTACCGATTACAGCGATGGTATCCGCACCCAGGTGGCTGGTCGCCCAAACCGGTCCGAATTTCGGGTCGATGAAGTTTGCGCCACGGCCCGGATGGGGAACCTTGTCTACGTCAACCACAGCAGCCAGCTTGCTGGTCTTGAGATCGATGACCGCGATCTTGTTGGAGGCGTTGGCGGCATCCATGAAGTAGCGGTGATCGGAAGTCAGGCCGCCATCATGCAGGAAGCGTGGCGTGTCGATCGTGGTGGTCTTCAGGTTGTTCAGGTCGGAGTAATCGACCATCAGTACCTTGCCGGTTTCCTTGACGTTGACCATGAATTCCGGCTTATAGTGGGAAGATACGATGGCCGCAACGCGCGCTTCGCGGACGAACTGGTTGGTTTCGGAAGCGATGCCGCTGGTCGAAACAACCTTCAGCGGCTTCAGCGTGTCGCCTTCGTGGATCACGTATTGCGGCGGCCAGTAAGTGCCGGAGATCGCGTACTTGTCTTCGTAGCCCTTGAATTTCGAGGTTTCAATCGAGCGAGCTTCGGCGCCGGTCTTCACTTCGGCCACGACATTGGGCACCTTCGCCCACAGATCGATCAGGCTGAGCTTGGCGTCGCGGCCGGTCACATACAGGTAGCGGCCGGATGCGGAGTAGCGCGAGATGTGCACTGCGTAGCCAGTGTTGAGCGTGGTGATGATTTGTTTGGTATCACCGTCGATCAGAGCTACTTTGCCGTTATCGCGCAACGTGGTGGAGAAGATGTTATCCAGGTTGATGTTGTTCATCTTCTTCTTTGGGCGGTCTTTCACCGCAACCAAAACCTTCCATGTGGCTTCGATGTCGGCCAAACCCATTTCAGGCGGGGCCACCGGTGTCTGTTGTACGTAACGCGCCATCAGATCGACTTCTTTTTCGGTCAGCTCGCCACCGGATTGAAAGCCCGGCATACCGCCCGGTGAGCCGTAACCGATAAATGCCTTCAGGTAATCCGTGCCTTTGGCGACGGTAAGGTCAGGCGTCAGCGGCTTGCCGGTCGCACCCTTACGCAGCACACCATGGCAACCTGCACAGCGCTCGAAAAAGATCTTGCTTCCCTGATACATTTCATCTGCAGTCATTGCCGGAGCACTGACATGTTCACCATAAGCACTGCCGATAGCCAGCGGCAAAGCGGCCAATACCGCAAGCGCCTTTTTGTAGCTCTTGTTCATAATAATTATTCTCCCAGAATGTTGAGGTTGTTGAACTACTCCACTTCCTGCTCCCTGCCGCATGAACAAAAATCACATAAAAGTGTTTTCGATCAAACGGTTGCACCAAACTGCACAACTCAACTGCGGTTGTACCACGGCGCATTGCCTATGTATCATTGTCGATAAAGTTTGTCAAGTTTGTTGTAAAAATTGAAATATCTGGCCCAAGGAAATATTCACACAGATGCAATTCCAAACAGTAATTTGCTACCATTCAGCCACTTAGAAGGAGCAACCAACCTGTCCAGCCCAGCCGAACTATCACAGTTTCTCAGCAGCGTGGAACGCCGCGCTTACAAGCAGGCGCTGTATGCCGTGCAGAACGAGCATGCCGCACTGGATATCGTGCAGGACGCGATGATCAAGCTCGCCGAAAAATACGGGGGCAAGCCAGCCGCGGAATTACCGCCGCTATTCCAGCGCATTCTGCAAAACACCATTCGCGATTATTACCGCAGGCAAAAGGTCAAGAATGCCTGCATGACTGCATTTTCCTCATTGATTCCGAAAAATGACGGCGAGGAATATGACCCGCTCGAAACCCTGCAGGGTGACGGGAATCAGAGCGCGCCGGCCGGCCCCGACGAATCCCTGCAACAGCGCCAGGTGATCGCGCTGATTGAACAAGCGCTCACCCGGCTTCCGGCGCGTCAACGCGAAGCCTTCCTGCTGCGTTATTGGGAGGGTCTGGATCAGGCTGAAACCGCCATGGCAATGGGATGCACCGAAGGAAGCGTTAAAACTCACTGTTCGCGTGCAACACGTGCGCTCGCTGCATCTCTTAGACAAATGACCGAAGACAGGTGACAGGAATATGAAACCCACCAATCCGCATGACATTACTCCCGAGGCGATTGCCGGATTGCTTACCCGCGCCACCGAGCGGCTTGATGACGACACCGTCGCAGCATTGCGCCGGGCACGCAACCTTGCCCTGGAAAAGCAGATATTGAACCAGCCTGCTTTTACGCTAAACACAGGGCACGGCATACACTGGCCGGTACCACACACTCCCCACCAATGGATGGCGATGGCCGCCCTGCTGATCGCCCTGCTTGCGGGTGGAATAAGCTACTGGCATCATGCGCATGAACATGAAATGAGTCATTTGGATATCGCCATCCTGACTGATGACTTGCCTATGGAGATTTTCATAGATCGGTAACCGCATGAAACAATCTACCTCAACCCGGCTCACTCCTCCCGGCGCTGCTTGTCGCGGCTTGGCCATTTCTGTCGCTTGCCTGACGCTACTTTGTGCCTTGAGCATCTCTTCCGCCGCCGCATCACCACAGCCTTGGCATTCGCTCACGCCCTCCCAGCAGGAGGCGCTCGCTCCATTATCCAAGCAATGGAACAGCCTGCCGGAAGCGCAACAGCAGAGCATGCTGAATGTCGCCAAGCACTTCCCGGAATTGAGCACAGAGGAAAAACAGCGTTTCCTGAGCCGCCTGGGTGCATGGAGCAAGCTCACCCCGGAACAGCGTCAGGCTGCACGCGACAAATATCGCGCCTTTAGCCAGGTTCCCGAAGACAAGCGCGAACAGGTGCGGCAAATGGTCAGGGAAGAACAGGCTAAGTAGCAGATTTTTCAGTACCTTTCGTGCCGCTACGCAAAGCAGGTCATAAACCGCGCGCTCCCGATTGCATTCAATATACCGCACAAGCCTGTTATTCCGAATTTGAACTGACTGTGTAACTATTGTCACAGACTGCGGGGAGGCTTTTACCTAATCTTGCATATTCTCGATAAGCAAGCATCCATTGGAAATAAAGTTTGTCGTTTGGTCAACACACTGGGGACATGAAGCATGAGAAAAATCTTGTTGGTCGTTTTCACCTTGGCCGGAATGGGCGGATCAAACCTGGTATTTGCTGCCGGTGACCAAATGCAACATCATGACCATCATCACGGCATGAGCATGATGGATACACGAATTTCCCTGGGATTGTCAGCGGAAATGAAGCAACACCAGCTGTCAAACATGCGGGAACATACGGAAGCAATTCATTCCATTATCGGTTTAATGTCAGAAAACAATCTTGAAGAGGCTGCCAAAATAGCCCGCAGCAAACTCGGTTTAACCCCGGAAATGCGGAAGATGTGCAGCATGATGGGCGGAGAGAAATTTATGACGTTGGGAATTGCTTTCCACAAAAGCGGCGACGATCTCGGCGATGCATTGCAAACTGGGGATGTCAACAAGTCATTGCGCGCGCTGAACAAAACAATGCAGTATTGTGTGGAATGTCATGCAACTTATCGCCAATAAGCACAGTCTGCCCCGTTTATTACCAGCGCCTGTCCGACCAGCATTAACCAGCTTCGGGATTTTAAAATTTTTTCCTCTAACACGGCTAAGGAGTATTTCATGAAAACACAGTCAATCGTTGCTGCACTAGTCATCCCGTTTGTTGCAACACTTGCCCATGCCGGCGACGACGCCATGTTGAGCGAAGCGCGTAATGTGGCGATGTCGTTGCCGCCCAAGCTGCTCGCTTCCTTGCAGGAAGAAATCAAAAAATCCGGGCCGGAAGGCGCGATTCCCGTCTGCAAGGACATGGCGCCCAAGATGGCTGGCAAGTTATTCCAGGAGACCGGCTGGAAGGTCAAGCGCGTCAGCCTCAAGCCGCGCAACGAGGCACGCGCTATTCCCGATGATTGGGAGAAGGCTGCCCTCGAGGATTTCGACAGGCGCGCCGCTGCCGGCGAACCGCCTGCACAACTGGAAAAGGGCGAAACGGTTGGCAGTGAATACCGCTACGTCAAAGCATTGCCGGTGCAACCGCTCTGCCTCAATTGCCATGGCCCGGTTGACCAGCTCAGCCCCGCCGTCAAGTCCGTTCTCGGCGAGCACTACCCCAATGATCGCGCCACCGGCTACTCTGTAGGCCAGATTCGCGGCGCAATCAGCGTGCGCAAGCCGCTCTAGGCAGCAACAACGTGAATAATTGTGCGTAACTCCGGCACAGCCCGCATACCGAATCGTCAAAACGACGGATTTGGTTCGAATGTTTAAGGCCTCTCTAGCGCCTTTCTGTCCACCACAGCATTGCCAGCGCCAGTAACAAGAACAAACCCGTCATTGCTGTGGCGCTGATGAGGGGCTGCCAGTCATTGAGCGCGCCGAGACTGGCAAACAACCGTCCGACAAAGTGAAACACCAGGCCCAGCGCGATGCCCATGAATATCATTGCGCCCACCCCTCCCGCGCGCCGATGGTAAGACGCAAATGGCAAAGCCAACAACATCATCACCGCCAACGCCAACGGATAGACCAGTTTGTTCCACATGGCAATTTCATAGCGCGCGCTTTTTTGGCGGTTATCTCTCAAATGGCTGGCATATTGATACAAGTCATAAGCGGACATTTGCTCCGGCACCACTAATAACACGCTCAGAATGCCCGGGTTCAGGGCCGAACGCCACTCCTGACCCGGCGCGGCGTGGATGCTAACCCCCCGCCTGTCAAAACGTGTCTCCAGCACATCTTCAAGCTGCCAACGTCCCTGTTCGATGAAATTTGCCCGCTTGGCATTGGTGATCGCCTGCAAATGATGGGTTTCATCAAACCGGTAAATGTCGATATTCGACAAACTGGTATCCAGCATCACGTTCTTCACGTTCACGAAACTGTTTTCATCCTTGACCCACACGCCGGAGCGGAACTCCTTGAGTGTGACCTGTGTGTTCTGCGCCTTCAGGCGCAACTGCTGCGCCATCCGCTCACTGGGCGGGGCAATGAATTCGCTGAAAACAAAGCTCAATATCACCAGCGGCAGCGCGATCCTGAACAATGCACCCACCATTTGCCACAGCGATGCGCCGGAAACCCGAAAAATGATCAATTCCGAACTGGCCGCCATCTGCACCAGCGCGAAGATGGTGCCTACCAGCACCGCGACCGGAAACAACTCGTAAACGTGCGCCGGAACAGTCAACACCACAAACAGCAGCACATAACCCAGATGATATTGCCCCTGCCCCATCACATTCAGTTCGTGAATCAGATCCAGGAAAGCAAACAGCATGAGCAGCGCGGCAAACACCAACGCGACGCTGAGATAAATCTCACGGCCGAGATAGCGCGTCAGCAGATTCATGGGTTCACCTCACCTCCCCCGGCCTGCATGGCGGAGCGGCCCCCCAACAGCCTGCGCAACGAGAACAGGGTCATGCGGCGATAAAACATCAGCAGCGTTATTGCCAGCATCGCTGCGTGAAGTCCCCACAGCCCGGTGCCGGGCGACAGCTTGCCCTGGCCGACCCAGGCATTGGTTACGCTGATCATGTTGCTGTAGAGCATATACAGCACAATCGCCAGGATCAGGTTGAGCGAGCGGCCGGCACGCGGATTGACATAACTCAACGGGATCGCCAGCAGCGCAAGGATTGCCGCACTGATCGGCAATCCCACCCTCCATTCCAGTTCCGAGATGTTCCACAGTGTGCGGTTGCGCCACAATTCGAGTGTCGGCACGGTGCGCACACCCGGCTGCGCCTGCTTGACCGGCGCGCTGTCGATACGTATCGCATAACGCTCGAATTCCACAATATTGTAATCACGCTGTCCGGGTATCCCTTCATAGCGCGTTCCGTTGAGCAACACCAGAAAACGATCCCCGTTCGGCAGCGTTTCCTGCAAACCCTGCCGCGCCACCATCGTGCCCAGCTTGCCGTTCTGCTCCGATCGCACAAAAATGCTGCCGACACGATTGGAGCCCGCGTCAACATTTTCGATGAAATACACCCGATCGGCCTGCTTCGACTCGCGGAACGTGCCCGGCGTGGCGGCGGCGACATCGTCGCGGCTTTCCAGTTTGTTCCTGAATTCGTCGGCTTTCTGCAATGCCCACGGCGACAGCACCAGGCTGAGCAACGCAATCAACATTACCACGGGCAGCGCATACCACATCACCGGGCGTATCCAGCGCATCAACCCAGTCCCGGAACAGAACCACACCACCATCTCGCTGTCTCGATAACAGCGTGACAGGGTAAGCAGAATGGAGATGAACAGACTGATGGAAAGCAGCACCGGCAGGTAATTCATCGCACTGAAACCCAGCAGCGCCAGCACCCCGTCCACCGCCAGCCTGCCGCTGACCGCATCACCCAATAAGCGTATCAGCTGACTGACCACCACAATACCAAGCAGCACCGCGAATACCAGCAAGCCATTGCTGACAAATTCGCCCACCAGGGCGCGATGAAAAAGCCCGAAGCGCAGCGGCTTTGACTTTATGCGATGAGTTTGCGGATAATTGGGCATTGAGGAACAATTTTTTAATAAGGAGCAGCGCGTGGAATTTAGCATAAAACAAGGCAGTCCGGAGAAGCTGAAGGGCGGCTGCGTGGTGGTTGGCGTGTTTGAAGGCGGCAAGTTGTCCACTGCCGCACAGGTAATCGACAAAGCCGCGAAACATGCGCTTAGCGACCTCATCGCACGCGGCGACATGAGCGGCAAGTCTTCATCCACCCTGCTGCTGCACAAGCTCCCCGGTGTCGCCGCCGAGCGCGTGCTGCTGGTCGGTCTGGGCAAGGCCAGTGAACTGAACAGCAAAACCAGCGTGGAGATTCTGCGCGCGACCTTCGCTGCCCTGGATGCCACAGCCACCAAAGATGCGGTGCTGTATATCGCCGATGAAGGCATCGGCAATGATGCCGCCGCCTCGACCCATCGACAAGCTCTGGACTCAGGGCAGGCATGGGCCATCAGACAGGCCGTATTCGCTGCCGCGGAGCAGGCTTTCCGCGCAGACGGACTGAAGAGCAAACCCTCAACAGCGCCCGTCTTGAAACACGTTACTTTCGCCACGCGGGAAAAACCGGCCGCCGCCTTGAGGAGTGTGCTCGATCAGGCCGCCGCGACCGCACGCGGCATGGAACTTGCCAAGACGCTCGGCAACCTGCCGGGCAACGTCTGCACCCCCACTTATCTCGCCACCAAGGCGCGGGCACTGGGCAAAGCACACAAGAGCATCAAGACCACCGTGCTGGAAGAGAAGGATATGCGAAAGCTCGGCATGGGCTCTTTTCTTTCTGTCACACGTGGCAGCGAGCAGCCTGCCAAACTCATCACACTGGAATATCACGGCGGCGACAAAAAACAGAAACCCATCGTGCTGGTCGGCAAGGGCATCACTTTCGATTCCGGCGGCATCTCGCTCAAGCCGGGCGCCGAAATGGACGAGATGAAATACGACATGTGCGGTGCGGCCAGCGTGCTTGGCACCCTGCAGGCAATCGCCGAGATGGGTCTGAAGCTGAACGTGGTCGGTGTCATCCCCAGCTGCGAAAACCTGCCCTCCGGCCATGCCACCAAACCCGGCGACATCGTCACCTCCATGTCCGGCCAGACCATCGAGATACTCAACACCGACGCCGAAGGCCGTCTCATCCTGTGCGACGCGCTCACTTATTCGGCGAAATTCAATCCCGACACCGTGATTGACATCGCCACGCTCACCGGCGCCTGCGTCATCGCGCTGGGCCATGTCGCCAGCGGCCTGTTCAGCAATGAAGACAAGCTCGCCAGGGAACTGCTCGCAGCCGGCGAACAAACGCACGACCGCGCCTGGCAACTGCCGCTGTGGGACGACTACCAGCCGCTGCTCGACAGCAACTTCGCCGACATGCAGAACATCGGCGGGCGGGCGGGCGGCACCATCACCGCCGCCTGCTTCCTGTCGCGCTTCACCAAGGACTACCGCTGGGCGCACCTGGATATCGCCGGCACCGCATGGAAATCCGGCAAGGAAAAAGGTGCGACCGGCCGGCCGGTGCCGCTGCTCGTACAGTATTTAATCAACAGAACAGAAAAGAAATAAGTTGCGGCAGACACCCTTGGAAATCGTTACGAGCAAGTCCAAGTGCAAGGAGCCGCGCAGTGAAAGACGAGACATACCATGAGAGGTAGGCGAGGATTGAACGAGCACGCGACGCAGCAATTGGACTGCGCAATAGATTTACAGGGGTGCCTGTGACTAAAGTCGATTTTTATACCGGCAGCACCGACAAGCTGCGCACCGCCTGCCAATTGAGCCACAAGGCCATGCAGAACGGCGTGCGTGTGGTGCTCAGCGCACCGAGCGCAGCGCTCACCGACGCGCTGGATAGACTGCTGTGGAACTTTCCGGCCACCTCTTTCATCCCGCATTGCCGCAGCGATGCAGCAGAAGCCGGTCAGATGCCAGTGGTACTGAACAACGGCAGCGAGAAATTTCCGCATCACGATCTGCTGATCAGCCTGCATGACGAATGTGTGTCTTTTTTCAGCCGCTTCGAGCGCGTCATAGAAATCATCAGCAACGATGAGGAAGACAGCCGCGCGGGACGTGAGCGCTTCAAGTTCTATCGCGATCGCGGCTATGAGCTACACCATATCGACCTGTCGAAAACACCATGAATCCCATCAAACAGCCCGGCGGCGACTTGCCGGATAACCTGCCCTTGCTGACTCAGGTGGCGGATGAAGACGCGCCTGACGAGCTGCCGACACTCACTGAAATCGTCGAGGAGATGCAACATGTCGCCCCCTCACCCTCATTGGGCGAAGCGGACCTGCAGCAGTCGCTGAAACGACTCGAAGCGCATCTCGAAACCGTGTTCACGCACAAGCTCAGCTTCCTTCTTGAACAACTGCAACGCCATGCTGTCGAGCAGGCGGTCAACGAACTCAAAGCCGAGTTGCCTGAACTGCTGCGCGATGCGCTGAACACGGCAGAAAACCATCGCCAAGCGAAGAAATAATCCGCATAACAGACAATACCAACTCACAACTGGCGGCTCCCTTATAATCGCGCCTTTCCGCAGCACCACCATCGAACAGCAAAATCACCAACATGGAACTCGCCAAAAGTTTTGAACCGAAAGACATCGAATCCCGCTGGTACCCCAAGTGGGAACAATCCGGCTATTTCAAGGCCGGGCTTGACATGAGCAAGCAGGAAAATTTCTGCATCCTGCTGCCGCCGCCCAACGTCACCGGCACACTGCACATGGGCCATGGCTTCAACCAGACGCTGATGGATGCGCTGACGCGGTACCACCGCATGCGCGGCGACAACACGCTGTGGCAGCCCGGCACCGACCACGCGGGCATCGCCACGCAGATCGTGGTGGAACGCCAGCTCGATGCACAAGGCATCTCACGCCACGACCTGGGTCGCGAGAAATTCATCGAAAAAGTGTGGGAATGGAAGGAATATTCCGGTGGCACCATCACCAAACAGATGCGCCGCCTCGGCACCTCGCCCGACTGGTCGCGCGAACGCTTCACCATGGATCCCGGTTTGAACAAGATCGTTACCGAGACCTTCGTGCGCCTCTACAACGAAGGCCTGATCTACCGCGGCAAGCGGCTGGTGAACTGGGACCCGAAGCTGCACACCGCCGTGTCCGATCTGGAAGTGGTGCAGGAAGAGGAAGACGGCTTCATGTGGCATATCCGCTATCCGCTGGCCGAGCCGGATGCCGTGCATGGCCTGACGCATCTGACCGTCGCGACCACCCGCCCCGAGACCATGCTCGGCGACGTCGCGGTGATGGTGCATCCCGAGGACGAACGCTATCAACACCTGATCGGCAGGAAAGTAAAACTACCGCTGTGCGACCGCGACATCCCGATCATCGCCGACGAATACGTGGACAGGGAATTCGGCACCGGCGTGGTGAAAGTCACCCCCGCGCATGACTTCAACGATTATGCAGTGGGGCAGCGCCACAAACTGGAGCTGATCTCCATCCTCACGCTGGATGCGAAGATCAACGACCATGCGCCGGAAAAATATCGCGGCCTAGATCGCTTCGACGCGCGCAAGCAGATCGTCGCCGATCTCGAAGCCGCCGGGCTGCTGGAGAAAATCGACAAGCACAAACTAAAGGTGCCGCGCGGCGACCGCACCCATGTGGTGATCGAGCCGATGCTCACCGACCAGTGGTTTGTCGCGATGAGCAAGCCGGGAGACAAAGGCAAGAGCATCACCGAACAGGCGCTGGAATGCGTCGCCTCCGGCGAGATCAGGTTCCACCCGGAGAACTGGGTGAACACCTACAACCAGTGGCTGAACAACATCCAGGACTGGTGCATCTCGCGCCAACTGTGGTGGGGGCACCAGATTCCCGCGTGGTACGGCGTGAACGGCGAGGTATTTGTCGCGCACGACGAGGCCGAGGCGCGCCATCTGGCCGACAACGCCGGCTACGCCGGGCAACTCGACCGCGACAACGACGTGCTGGACACCTGGTTTTCTTCCGCGCTGTGGCCCTTCTCCACACTGGACTGGACACCGGAGTATCCGGCGAAATCCAACCCTGCGCTCGATCTCTACCTGCCCTCCTCGGTGCTGGTGACCGGCTTCGACATCATCTTCTTCTGGGTGGCGCGCATGGTGATGATGACCCGGCATATCACCGGCAGGATACCGTTCAGGGACGTGTACGTGCACGGCCTGATCCGCGATGCGGAAGGGCAGAAGATGTCCAAGTCCAAAGGCAACGTGCTCGATCCGATCGACCTGATCGACGGCATAGCCCTCGATGAACTGGTGAAGAAGCGCACCAGCGGGCTGATGAACCCGAAGCAGGCGGAGCAAATCGAGAAACGCACGCGCAAGGAATTCCCCCGTGGCATTCCCGGCTTTGGCACCGACGCGCTGCGCTTCACCTTCGCCTCACTCGCCTCGCCGGGGCGCGACATCAAGTTCGACATGCAGCGCTGTGAGGGCTACCGCAACTTCTGCAACAAGCTGTGGAATGCCACGCGCTTCGTGCTGATGAATTGCGAAGGCAAGGATTGTGGCCTGAAAGATCACGGCAAGGATGCCTGCAACAGCGACTATCTGGATTTTTCCTCAGCCGACCGCTGGATCGTCAGCCTGCTGCAACGCGTCGAGAGCGAGGTGGCAAAGCATTACGCCGACTACCGCTTCGACTTGCTGGCCAAGGCAATCTACGAGTTCGTCTGGGACGAATACTGCGACTGGTACGTGGAACTCGCCAAGGTGCAGATGCAGAACGGCAGCGAGGCGCAGCAGCGCGCCACGCGCCGCACGCTGGTGCGCGTGCTGGAAACCGTGCTGCGCCTCGCCCACCCGCTGATCCCGTTCATCACCGAAGAGCTCTGGCAGAAGGTCGCGCCGGTCGCCGGGCGCAGCGGCGAGAGCGTCATGCTGCAGGCCTATCCGCGCGCCGACCTGGCGCGCTGCGACGAGAACGCCGAGGCGTGGGTGGCGACGCTGAAGGCCATGGTCAACGCCTGCCGCAGCCTGCGCGGCGAGATGAATCTTTCGCCGGCGCAGAAGGTACCGCTGGCAGCCGCCGGCGACAAGGGTGCGATCGAAGCCTACGCGTCCTATCTCGCCGCATTGGCGAGGCTATCCGAAGTATCCGCCACGGGAGATACCCTGCCCGGCTCCGACGCCCCGGTGCAGATCGTCGGTGACTTCCGCCTCATGCTCAAGATCGAGATCGACATCGCCGCCGAACGCGAACGGCTGGACAAGGAGATCGCGCGTTTGGCCAGCGAGATCGCCAAGGCACAAGCCAAGCTGACCAACGAAAGCTTCGTCGCCCGCGCCCCGGCTGCGGTGGTGGAACAGGAGCGCAAGCGACTGGAAGGCTTCGGCGCAACACTGGCGCAGTTGCAAATCCAGCGCAGCAAACTGAACTGACACGCCGTGTCATTCCCGTTGACAGGCATAACAGCTGTCAACGGCGGCGGATCAGAAAAACAAACTCGCCGTTCTCTTCGGTCGAGGACAGTAATTCATTGCCGGTCTTGCTGCAGAAATCGACAAAATCCTTGGGCGCTCCGCCATCTGTTGCCACGACCTTCAACACCTGTCCGCTGCTCATGGTGGACAATGATTTTTTTGCGCGCAAGATCGGCAATGGGCAGGCCAGCCGCCGCACGTCCAGTTCAACATTACTGTTGTTATTCATGAAGCCTGAAATCTCCTTATTCCTCTTTTGGTTGATTCTGGTCCGCCAGCAAACGGGAGATGCGGGTATTCGCCATCGACAGCCGCTTCACCAGCATGCGCAGGAATGCATCGCTGAACTGAAAACGGCACCCGGCTGTGGCATGCACCAGCGCATCCGGTTTTATTTCGATCAGCACCACATCATTCTTGGCGATCACATCAGTGCTGCGTTTGAAATCACGCTCGGAAAGGTGCGCCATTTCACCAAAACAATCGCCGTGGCGCAACAGACTTAACAGCCTGCCATGCTTGACCACGCGCACCATGCCTTGCGCCAGAATATAAAAAGTGCGCCCGCTTTCGCCGTCACGCAAAACATATTCCGATTCCGACACCTTGCGCCACTCGCTGATGCGCAACACCTCCCAAAGTTCCACATCGCTGAAATTCTTGAAGAACGCGAGGCTGCGCAGGGTATCGAATTTTTCGGTGTCGAAAATTTCCCCCGGGGACGGCGTGACATGGCCGAAGAACCCGACCAGATCACGCGCAAACTCATCCCAGGTCTGATAGCGTTTTGCCATATCCTTTTCCATCGCACGCCGCACAATCGCATCCAGTTCTGACGGCGTTTCAGGGCGAAACATGCTGGGTGGCGGCGGTTCGATGTTGAGAATGTGATAGATCATGCTGAAGTTGTTGCTCGCATCGAACGGCAGTTTGCCGGTGAGCAGCTTGTATATCACCACCCCCAGCGAATAAATGTCGGTCTGGTGCGTCAGCGGCAACTCTTTGACCTGCTCGGGCGACATATAGGCCGGCGAACCCACTCCGCTGACCTGGGTGGTTTGCTGGTTCAGAATCGCGGCCGATCCAAAATCCGAAATCTTGATATTCGTCTTTCCCTGTAGCAGGATATTGGCGGGTTTGATGTCACGATGAATCACCCCCTGATACTGCGCATACTCAAGCGCTTTGCAACACTTGTAGGTGATTTCCGCAATCGTGCTGATCGGCAGCAAACTGTCCACCTCGGCGTACTGCTCAAGGGTGCTGCCCTCGACGTATTCCATCACCATATAATTCATGTCGCCGTCCATCACGGCATCCAGGATTTTTACAATGTGCGGATGAGATAACTTGCCGGCCAGAGAGGCCTCCGTCATCAACAATTTGCGATAAATCCTGGCAGTATTGACATCGCGTAAGCTTTTCAAATCGAATAGCTTGATCGCAACCTGCTGTTTGCTGAACGCGTCGGTAGCCAGGTACACGGTACTGGTTGCCCCGGTGCCTAGTTCGCGCACGATTTCGTATTTGCCGATTCTATCCATCTGGGTCATCTTGTTCGAAACGACGCAATTCTGCGCACTTTGCGCTGCAAAGTCCAGATTGCGAATTGCCTCATCTAAAATCCGAGTGAAACTCACTCGCTGTCTCACGTAAGAAATTTGAGTGAAATGTCCTGCCCGAAGCATCTGAACGGGAGGCAAGGTGGGATAACGATGAACGATTAGATGCGTTCGCCATAAAGATGAGCGACAATGGCGTCAATGCGTAACTCAACAAGGCACAGCAGGGGCATGATAATGCAATCTAAAAAATATCGCCTTGGTTTGTCGGGAAAGCTGGTGCTGGCCATTTTGGCCGTGGGTGCGATCCCCCTGGTAACAAGTCTTTCAGTGGCCTACTACAGGGGCAGCAGCGAACTTCAAGATGTAATCGGCGCAAACTTCCAGGCACTGGCCGAGGTCAGCGCTGCGAAGGTGGATGCGGAGCTCCAGCGAATCCTCACAGTTGATCGCACGCTGGCACAGCAGGCGGCGGATAATTCCGAGGTACGCACAGAACTCATTGGCAATCAACCCCGGAGCAAGAATTTATCTGCGGTTCAGTTCGATTGGCCCCCAATCACGGAAACCGAGTCTGTTTCAGGCGCCCTTGAAGCATCTTGGGTGACGGGGCCAGAAGCAGGGCTTAACGGAGCGAAAGCCGCAACCTCGTCCACCGGGAATGCGGCAGCCAGGGTGACCGGGCTATACCTGAACAGTGCGACTCAAGACACCCTGCTTCATATAGCGGTGCCGATTTACGACAGAAAAGAAACATCAGCTATTGGTTGGTTGCACCGCGATTATGATGTCAAAAAATTGTTCGACCCTCTCGTCTACCCGGTCCGGTTCGGTAGCACCGGTCACGTGATGCTTATTAATAACGCCGGAATGATCGTCAGTTGTCCTTTGCTGGCAACAGGAAGCCGCATCGAAGATCGGACTCTTCTCGCCCTTGTCACGATTGATCATGCGGGTTGGACTACTGCGGAAAACAGCGGGCACGGCAGTCATGAGTTTTCCATCATAGGTTATGCGCCTCTGGCCGGAGTAAATTCTCTTCTGCCATCAGGTGAGTCATGGCACATGTTCGTCTGGCAGGATTCCCGGGAAATTTTTGCCCCGGCAAAAAGCCTCCTTATTGGCGTACTGCTTGCCGGCCTGCTTTCCCTGGGATTGCTTGGCGCCCTGAGCTACTATGCAAGCCGCCGCATCGTAAAACCGGTCCAGAGGCTGCGCCATGAGGCGAGTCGCATCGCCGGCGGTGATCTGAGCCAGCCATTAGCTGTTCACACGGGCGATGAAATCGAGGAACTTGCCGACGAATTCGACGGGATGAGAATTCAACTGCGCCAGCACATAGATACCCTGGAAGATAGAGTTGAGGAACGGACCCGGGAGCTAAGAGAGAATCAGGCCGAAAAAGATCGTGTTATGGAGCAACTCATTCAGGCGGAAAAGATGACGGCAATCGGCACGATGGTCAGTGGCATCGGACATGAAATCAACAACCCTCTTTATGTCATCATGGGCAGGGCTGAGGCGATACGGGATGAAAAGGATATTTCAGCGTGTAACGAGTATGCCCGGGATATCATCAAGCACGGCAAACACATTTCGGCCATCGTAAAGAACCTTTCCGGGTACATCCGCCCTGCCGGCCAGCATGAATTGGAGAAAGTCGACGTGCATGAGAAACTCGCCGAGGCACTTGCAATGGCGAAACTTTCACAGCTGGACGATCGAATTGAAATCCGTCAAAACTTCGCGCCGGTACCCGAAATAGCTGCCAAGCCGGAAGAGATCCAGCAGGTCTTTTTCAATGTTATTCGCAATGGCATCCAGGCCATGAAGGGAAAGAAGGGCATCCTGGAGGTGACGACCACCCTTGAGGACGGCCAAGTTTGCATACGCATCCAGGATATGGGGACGGGGATCAGGACAGAGCACCTTGGCAAGATATTTGACCCATTTTTCACCACCAAGGGGCCGGACGAAGGCGAAGGCTTGGGTATGTATATTGTGCGGAAGATTGTAAATAAGTACAATGGAACTATCACTTTGGCAAGTGAAGTAGGCAAAGGGACAACGGTAACCATTCGGCTACCCGGCGTGAAATCTATCTAGGAGGATTGCAAATGTCGCACAAGATATTAGTGGTGGATGATGAAGAGGAAGTTCGCAAAACGATCCGGCTCCAACTCAAAGGCACTGGCCTGGAGGTCGTGGAGGCAGAGGACGGAAAGAAAGGGATCGAAGTACTGGACGCCGAGAATGTTACCCTTGTGGATGCGATCCTCTGCGATGTACGGATGCCCAATATAAACGGCGTTGAGGCCATTGCATACTTCCGTCGCGAGTATCCGCATATCCCTGTCATCGTGTTGACCGGTTATCCTGATGTCAAGCTTGCAGTGGAATTCATGAAAGAGGGCGTTGTTGAATATCTCGTCAAACCGGTGGAGAAGGAGAAACTGGTTGAAACGGTTATGAAAGCTATCGATCAGCGTACTTTTGTCGGCGGGAGCGGGCCCAAAATGTAAACTGTGATTCAGCGCTGATTTTAAGCCAGCCTCAGCCGCAACCCTGTACGACTTCCGGTAAGGACGGAGTCACGGAGCAGGCGGCTGAGGATGGGTCCTAGTTGAAACGGCGATTGAATCGGTATTGCATGTCGGCCAGTCGGAGCACGAGGGCCTGTATTTTTGTTCACTGTTCCGTGATGGGCCGGGAGTATCCTGAATTTCAGGTAAACGGGATTCGTTAATGTTGCGGCATCCTGTCCCCGAGCCGGATAGTAGAACGGTTCAGCGCCGTTTTCCAGTCCCTTATCTCCATCGTCCATTTTTTGCTGATGTTTTGCTGTGCCAGGTAGAACAGTTTTAACAGCGCCTCATCAGACAGAAACGAGTTCCGGCTCTTGGTAGTCATCCGCAAGCTCATGCTCAGCGCCTCAATCGCATTGGTGGCGTAAATCACTTGCTAATCCCCGGCGGATATTCAAAAAACGGCGCAATGCGGGCCCAGTTGCGCCGCCGGCTTTGCGCAATTTCCAGCTAACGAAGTTCTGGCTGTGGCGCACCATGCTGCACGGCAGTCTTGGGAAACACGGTATCAATGGCTTCCGTGAAGCCCTTTAGGCCATCTACGCAGGCGATAAAGATGCCCGACACACCACGGTTTCTGAGTTCTGTCACCGCCTGCAGCATGAATCTGGCTCCTTCGGTCCGGGCGACACCTCGGCGCCATACATTTTTTCCAGATTTCCCTGTATCTCACGCACGGTCATGCCACGGGCATGCAGGCATTGAAATACTTTGCAACAAAGCCCGCCATCCCGAAAGGTTTGAACCACAGGCGAAAGCAACTATCATAACGACCATGAAAAAACTTTCCATAGTGCTGTTGCTGTGCCTTTCGCCCTGTGCCATGAGCGATGGTTTGCCTGACTTGGGCGATACTTCGCAAACCGTGCTCACTCCGCTGCAAGAACGCCAGATCGGCCAGCAAAGCATGATGCAGATTCGCGCCAGCAAACAATATCTGGACGATGCCGAAATCAATGATTACCTCAATCGGCTCGGCTATAAACTGGTTGAAAACAGCGCGGAACCCGGTTTGGGCTTCGAGTTCTTTGTGCTCAATGATTACAACGTCAATGCCTTTGCCATGCCGGGCGGTTTTATCGGCGTGAACAGCGGGTTGCTGTTGACGGCGCAGAGCGAGTCGGAGCTGGCCGCCGTGCTAAGCCATGAAATCGCCCACGTCACACAACACCATCTGGCGCGCATGATCGCCGGACAACAGGGCGACAGCCTGGCCTCAATGGCCGCCATTGCCATCGCCATCCTTGCCGCGCGCAACAACCCGCAGGCTTCGCAGGCGGCAATAACCAGCATGCAGGCGCGCGCCATGCAGAAGCAGCTTGATTTCACCCGCACCCACGAGCAGGAAGCGGATCGCATCGGGCTGGATATTTTGCAGAAGTCAAATTTCAATATCCACGCCATGCCAGAATTTCTGGACCGGTTGCAAAAAGCCACCCGCTTGCTGGAAGGAAACATGCCGGGCTACCTGCGCACTCACCCGATCACCAGCGAACGTATCGCCGATATCGAAAACCGCGTGCAGAAACAATCCTATCGCCTGATTGCCGACAGTCTGGATTTCCAGCTAGTGCGTACCAAACTGATCGGAGGGCAGAAAACTGCGGCGGATGCCATTGCCTATTTCAGCGATGCGCTGGGCGCGCAAAAACACGGCAACCCGATTGTGCAACGCTACGGACTGGTCAGCGCCCTATTGCGCAACAACGAAACCGAACGCGCCATGCAGGAACTGGCGACGTTACGCGGGCAAGCACAGGACGACCCGATAGCCAGAAATAATCCGATGATAGAAACCCTCACCGGGCAGGTTAAACGTGCCGCCAAGAACGACACCGGTGCACTGACGTTTTATCGCGCCGCCGTACAGAATCATCCACAGCATCGCGCCCTGATTTACGATTACGCCGACCTTCTGCTGCGCAGTAACCAGGCGGAAATCGCCATCAAACTGCTCACCGAGCAACTCATCCGCCATCCCAGCGACACTACACTTTACGACCTGCAAGCGCGCGGCTACAACTTGCTGGGTAAACGTTTCGAGCAACACCAGGCGCTGGCTTACAGCTATGCCTGGCAAGGCAACCTGTACGCATCGATTGAACAGCTCGAATTGGCTAAACAGAGCGGCGGGAGCTTTTACCAGCTCTCCACAATCGAAAGCGACTTGCGGGAGTTGCGTGAGATGGTGGATCCGCGCGGCAGCAAGTAACCTTGGTGCGGATCACCCGGATTAGCGCGACTTCCTGCGGCCGCATATACACGGGGCGCAGCACGCCCCGCGACTTTCCATCCAGCCCGGCACTAAACCGAAAACGATGACCCGCAACCGCAAGTGGACGCGGCCTGGGGATTTTTGATAACAAACTGCGAGCCTTCCAGCCCTTCCTGATAATCGATTTCCGCACCGGCCAGATACTGGAAACTCATCGGATCAATCAGCAATTGCACCCCATTCTTGCTCAGCACGGTGTCGTCTTCGTTGGTTTCCTCATCGAAGGTAAAGCCGTACTGGAAGCCGGAACAGCCGCCGCCGCTGACGAACACGCGCAGTTTGAGATCGGCGTTGCCCTCTTCCTCAATTAATTGCTTTACTTTGTTGGCCGCGTTATCGGTAAAAATCAGCAGATCTTGCGTTTCGGCCACTGGCTGTTCGGTCACTGCATTCATGTTGCTCTCCTTACAATAAATAGATTATTCGCCGCTGTTCAGCTTGAATGCCACCACTTTATCTTGCGCCGCAGCATCACTGTGTATCAGGCGGCCTTCGACGATTGCGCCCAACTGGATTTCCAGTGTGTTGTAATGCACATCACCATTGACCTTGGCTTTGCCTTGTAGTTCCAGATATTCGCTGGCGGATACCGGACCGCAGATCGTGCCGTTGACTACCAGATGAGTAACATTCACCTCACCGTTTACCCGCGCATGCTCGCTCAACACCAGCGTACTCTGCTTATCTTGTGCGGCGATGACATTGCCGTTCACCTGCCCGTCAATACGCATCCCGCCGCTGAAATTCAGATTCCCTTCGATAGTCGTACCCGCACCGATCAGGGAATCGATGCGGTTCTGCGGCTTGCTGTGTTTTTTGCCAAACATGAATCCCCTCCCCCAATTCCCTTTAAGACAGGTCAACGCTCTGCCGCACTCTTGGCTCGCTCGCGCCCTGTTCAAATATCCGCACCTGAATGCCCTCCAGCTGGGCGTCTTGGGGCAGCTGGATGCTTTGTTCAATGCGCCGATAATACTTGAAACTGAGCTGGAATTGGGCATTTTCTGACGCGTCTTGCGGGAACAAATGCGTGGTTCGCTGCCCGTCTTTCAGCACCGTGGCCACCAGCTGATAACTGCCATTGAACTCCTTGACACGTTGGCCGCTTTGCACCAACAGCATGCGCAAATGATATTCGCCGGGCATTCTGTCGCGCTCCAGCTTCAGGCGATGCACCCCCAGCTCGCCCGCCTTGCCATGCGTCGCGGTAAGATTCTGGAAAAACGCCAAATCCTCCTGAAGGCGGACATTTTCATCCGACAGATTTTTCAACTGCCGGGACGTCTCCTGGTTGCTGGCCTGCTCGATTTGAATTTGCCGTTCATGCTGCGCTACCTGGCTGCTCAGTTGCGTATTCTCTATTCCCAGCTTGGCAACCTGTTCGCGTAATCTGGTCAATTCCTTCTGGGTTTCTCCACGATGGAATCCCGCCAGTTCCAGCCCGCTGCCGTACGCCCACCAAGCCAACCCCAGCGCCGCCAGTACAAACGGCACCGTCAAGCTCCAGCGCAAATACCACGGAATATGCGGCCGCACCGATAGTTTCGGCGCGGAAATGCTGAAGCTGCGTTTAACGCGCCGCCACATTTCAGGGAAGCAACGGAACGTTGTCCAGAGCCGAGCTTTCCGGCAGCCCGAACATGATATTCATGTTCTGCACCGCCTGTCCCGCTGCGCCCTTGACCAAATTGTCGATCACCGACAATACCACCACGGTATCGCCGTCCTGTGGCCGGTGTACCGCAATGCGGCAACGGTTCGCGCCGCGCACCGAACGCGTTTCCGGATGACTGCCCGCAGCCATCACATCCACGAACGGTTCGTTGGCATAACGCTGCTCGAACAACGCCTGCAAATCCACCTCGCGCGCCAATCTGCCATACAGCGTGGCATGAATACCGCGAATCATCGGAGTCAGGTGCGGCACGAAGGTCAGGCCGACTGGATTGCCGGACACGCACGCCAAACCCTGTTTGATTTCGGGCAAATGACGATGACCTGCGACCCCATAGGCCTTGAAGTTATCCGCCGCTTCGGAGAACAAAGTCGCAATCTCCGCCTTGCGTCCGGCACCGGAAACTCCCGACTTGGCATCGGCAATCAAATTGTTCGGCTCGATCACACCTGCTTCCAGTAGCGGGATGAACCCCAGTTGCACCGCCGTCGGATAACAACCGGGATTGGCAACCAGCCGCGCTAACCTGATCTGTGCGCGATTCACTTCCGGCAAGCCATACACCGCCTCTGCAACCAGATCCGGGCAGGCATGGCTCATGCCATACCATTTTTCCCATGCGGCGATATCCTGCAAACGGAAGTCGGCGGCCAGATCGATCACCCTTACCCCCGCATCCAGCAGCGCGCGCGCCTGCTGCATGGCGATACCGTTCGGGGTAGCAAAAAACACCAGGTCGCATTGTTCCAGATGCGCCTCATCCGGATGGATAAACGGCAAATCCACAAAACCGCGCAGGCTGGGAAACATTTGGCTGACCGGGATACCCGCATCGGCGCGCGAGGTAATCACCTGCAACGCAACCTGCGGATGCGCCGCCAGCAAGCGCAGCAGTTCCACGCCGGTGTAGCCCGTGCCACCCACTATGCCAACTTTAATCATCTTTGCCTTCCTCAAAACACCCTGCATCATACAACAAAACCCCAATGCAAAAGCCGCCCGGAGGCGGCTTTGCGAGGAATACATCCGGCGATTAACGCTTGGAGAACTGCTTGCGGCGACGCGCCTTGCGCAGACCGACCTTCTTGCGCTCCACTTCACGCGCATCACGAGTCACCAGACCGGCATCCTTCAATACGGGCTTGAGCGAAGCGTCATAATCAAGCAGCGCCCGCGTGATACCGTGACGCACCGCACCAGCCTGGCCTGCTTCGCCACCACCGGTTACGTTGACCATAATGTCGAATTTTGTCAGGGTCTCGGTCAGCGCCAGCGGCTGGCGCACGATCATGCGGCCGGTTTCGCGGGAGAAAAACACATCGACCGGTTTGTCGTTTACGACGATGTCACCCTTGCCTGGCTTGATAAACACGCGAGCCACCGCACTTTTGCGGCGACCGGTTCCATAGTTGTAATTCACGCTCATGATTAAGCCTTCAACAGGTTAACGGGTTTCGGTTGCTGCGCCTCATGCGGATGAGCCGCACCGGCATACACCTTCATCTTGCGCAGCATTGCATAACCCAATGGGCCTTTCGGCAACATACCCTTGACCGCTTTTTCCAGCACACGGCTCGGATGACGCGCCTGCAGCTTGGCAAAATTGGTGGTGTACAGGCCACCCGGATAAGTGGTGTGGCGATGGTACTGCTTGGCTTCAGCCTTGTTGCCGGTCACGCGCAGCTTGTCGGCATTGACCACGACGACGAAGTCGCCGGTATCCACGTGTGGCGTATAGATCGCCTTATGCTTGCCACGCAAACGCGCAGCGATTTGGGCGGCCAAACGACCCAACACCTGATCTGCTGCGTCAACCAGAAGCCAATCGTGCTGGACTTCATGGGGCTTAGCGGAAAATGTTTTCATAGCCATTATTCCTAAAAATTCAATAATTAAGTAAACCTCGAAGGGCGCGCATTCTATTGCAGCTCAACCGGCGCTGTCAAACGTTATTTGTAGCATAAATTGTCCTCAATATGAAAAACAAAGGCTCTGATTGGAGTGAAGTGGGCTGATCAGTTTCGCCTCAGGTATACAGCCATGTCATGACCCTTGTCCAATAATGCCGCAAAGGCATTCAGCAGTTCCCCAGCAATTTTTGCAATGCGATAAACAGGTTTGGCACAGTCACCTTTCTCGCAAAAACGCACACCACGGGTGTGCACAGCCGCCACAGAAAATCCGCTCTGCTGTGCCAGCGACGCAATTGAACCAGGGTTGAAGAAGCTGACATGCCCGCCATGCTTGGCGATGTGCAAATATTCCCAGCGTGCGCCCAGCGCCGCCATGCTCCAGCTCGCGGCATTGCCCGTGCCGACCAGCAGGATGCCGCCCGGCCGCAGGATGCGCCGGCACTCCTTCAGCAGGTCCTGCGGATGCTGCAGATGCTCGATCACTTCAAACAGGGTGATGGCGTCGAATTGCCCGTCGGCATAGCCCGCCTCCTGCAACAGCCCCTGATGCACCTTCAGTCCCGCGGCCTGCGCCGTGGCGGCGGCCTTGGGAGCGGGCTCGACGCCTTCCGCGCGGAATCCCAGCTTGACCGCCGCATGCAGAAACGCCCCGCTGGAGCAGCCCACGTCGAGCAGGCGGATTTCGCCGGGAGGCTGGCCGAGCAATGCTGCGATCCGGTCGAGAAATTTTTTGCTGCGCCGCAAACGCCCGCCCTCCGAACCCGCCTTGGGCAAGGTGCCCTGCGGGTCGTCGAATTCCCGCATCGATTCCCAGTAGCGCGCCTCGCTGCACTGGCTGAGCAGCTGGCCGCATGCGCTGCAGCGCAACAGCGCGCCTTCCGGCAGGGCATAGCCGGTTATTTCCAGCGGCGCATCGCAGCCTACCGGGCAGACATTCAAAAAACGTGGTTCAGGATTGCTCATTTCAAATCGGCCTCGAAAATGTTGCGGTAAATTGTCTCATATTCGCGCGCCACCTCATTCCAGCCGCGCACAAATTGCGGCGGCGCATCGCCGCGGCGCAGTTGTTTTTCGATTTCATCCGCCCAGCGTTCGGCGGATGCGTCAAGCGGCACGACCGCGCCGGCATCCGGCGTCACCTGCGCGGCCGCTCCGCATACGTCGGAAACCACCACCGGCACGCGCGCGGCCATCGCCTCGCTGATGACCATGCCATACGGCTCCGCCTTGGCCGGATGCAGCAGTACGTCGAATTCGGCGTAGCGGGATTGCTCGCTCCAGCCCAGCAGGCGATAGCCGCCCTGCCAGCCGGCGAACAGGTGCCGGATTTCCTCCGGCTGCGGTCCGGCCGCCCACAGTTCGAGTTCGGGGCGGGTGCGGCGCAGCCGTGCGACGATCTCGATGGCAAGCGGCAGCCCCTTGCGCTGCCATTCCTTGCCGACAAAACCGATTACCCCGCCGCTTGTTGGAACGGCGCGCCATGCACGCATCGTCCCGGGCTGCACGCCGGGCACAATTGGAACAGCCAGCTTGCCGGCCAACTGCGGATAGTAATGTGCCAGCTGCTTGCTGATCACCTGCGAGTTGGGAACGATGCAATGCGGCCTGGTCAATTCGCGCCGCTCCAGATACAACTGCATCAGCACGCGAATCGACAGCAACCGCCAGAACGGTTTTTCAAACACACCGGCAAACGGCGGACCGTGAAAGGTCGTGACATGATGCACGCTGATGCGCTCGTGACTGTGGATCAGCCAGCCCGGATGCGGATGCCGTTTGAGCCAGCGCGCAACGCGCCAGCCGAAGCGCAACAGCGACAGCCAGCGCGGCCGCCATGCAATCTGGCCCAACTCATGGACCGCAATGCCTTCGGGTTTCCCGGCCAGACAGACTTCGCACAACACCTCGACCTCGTGCCCCAAGCTGCGCAGCTCGCGCGTCAGCTCCCAGACATAACGTTCCATGCCGCCGACCGGGCCGTAGCGGCGCACCACATGCAATATTTTCATGAATATTGATCCACGCCCTTGACCGCACGGATATGGGTCGCCCGCAACACCTCCTGAAGGCGTCGGCGGTTTTCCGCCAATTGCGAGCGGTCGTTTTCGCGGTGCCAGAGATGGAACACCGGCGCCGCAAAACGCGCCGACTTGTTGAAAATCCCGGCGCGCAGCAGGCGTATCACCAGGTCTGAATCTTCCAGCCCCCAGCCGGTATAGCTTTCGTCCAGACCGTTCACCCGCAGCAGGTCCTCGCGCCAAGCCGACAGGTTACAGGTCTTCGCTCCCTGCCAGCGCCGCGGCAACTGTTTGCGCAGCCAGCCCGGCACGGGCAGCCGCAACAAGGGCAGCAGGCGCTCAATCTGCCCGCGCCGGCGCGCCCGCAGCCAGTCGCGCATGATCCACCGGTGGATCGGCAGCTTGTCGCGCAAGACCTGGGCGCTGAACGCCTGCGTGAGCATCAGGCGGTTGCCGGACAGGAACCAGCCTCGCTCCGCGAGCCTGCGGTGGGCGGCGACAAAATCCGGCAGCGGCACGCAGTCGCCATCGATGAAGACGATGTAGTCGGCCTGTGTCGCGGCCAGCGCGCGGTTGCGGATCGCGGCGGCGCGGAAACCCAGGTCTTCCTGCCATACATGCCGGATGGCGAATGGCGCACGCGCCGCGTAGCCGGCCACCCGTTCGGCGGTCTCCGGCGTCGAGCCATCGTCCGCGACGATCACCTCGAAATTCGCATCGGCCTGCGCGAGGCAGCCCTCCAGCACGGCGGACAGCGCATCGGGGCGGTTGTAGGTGGTAACGATCAGGCTGATGCGCATCATTTTTTCCGGTTCAGCAGCATCAGCTTCAGGTAGCGGTAATACGTGCCTTCCGCGTTGGACACCGCCAGCATGAAGCCTTCGCGCCCGTCGAGGAAGCCGCCGCGCAGGACATAGGTGCGCAAAAAGCTCCACAGGCCGCGCAGCACCGCGCCGCCCAGCGAGGCGCTGCGCCCGCGCCGGTGCAGCATGGCCGCACCCGCCGACGAATATTGGTTCACTTTGTGCAGCACTTCTTCGAGATTGTCGAAAGCGTAGTGCAGCAACTCGCCGTCGAGCTCGCCGGTTTGCCCTTCCACCAGCAGGCGCTCATGCACCAGGTCGTCGGAAAAGCGCGCCGCATCGCGCCTGAACAGCCGCACGATGCGGTCGGGATGCCAGCCGGAGTGGCGCATGAAGCGCCCGCAGTAGCTGGACAGGCGCGAGAGGCGATAGGCCGCGCAGTCATCCTTGTCCTTGCGCAACACCGCTTCGATGGCGGCGCGCAGTTCGGGAGTGACGCGCTCGTCGGCATCGATGGAGAACACCCACTCATGGGTTGCATAATCCAGGGCGCGGTTTTTCTGCGCGCCGAACCCCGGCCAGTCATGCACATAGACCCGCGCCGTGAATTCGCGCGCGATGGCGACGGTAGCGTCGCTGCTGCCGGAATCCACCACGATGATTTCGTCCGCCCATGCGACCGATTCGAGGCAGGTGCGGATATCCTCCGCTTCGTTCCTGGTGATGAGGATGACGGAAAGCTTCATCGTTAATGCGTCCCGCGTGCCGGCGCGGCCGATTTTAGCGCCGCAAACAGCAGGCCGCTCATCCAGACGTAAAACCAGCCTTCCGCGTGGTCGATCAGGGTCGAGGAAACGGCACTGGCCATCATGATCGACAACAGCATGCCGCGCGCGAGCATCTGCTCGCGCATTGAGGGGAGTTGTGCCGCCACGCGCCATTGCACCGCAAACAATGCCAGCAGCAGAGCCAACCCTGCCAGTCCGAGCTGCGCAGCCACCATCAGGTACTCGTTGTGGGGATTGTGGGTGGCGACCCGGCCGGAACCGCTCACCTGCTCGGCATAGGCCTGCCGGAAACCGCCGGTTCCCGCACCGAGCAGCGGACGCTGCCGCACGATTTCCAGCGTGTTGCGGTAAAACTCCATGCGCAGGCCGACTGAGGAACTCATGGTTGCTGCCGCACTGGATTGCGCAGCGGCAAATTCATGATATGCCAAGGCCGCGCGCTGATGCAGGGAACTGGAGGGCAGCGCATAGGCCAATGCGGCCAGCACCCCGATGGCAATCAGCGCGATGGCAAGCCCCCTCCAGCGCAGCCAGGCAACGCCTAGGTAAACCAGCAGCGCCAGCAGCACCAACTGCCCGGTGCGCCCTTGCACCATGAACAGCACATTGAAGGCGGCCAGCAATGCCAATGCCAGCCAGATGCCGCGCCGGCGCGGCATGGTGGCATAGCGCGCCTGAACCACGCAGACAAAGGCAATGAATGCCATGAACAGGTTGTGGGTGATATGCATTTTGAAGATGAAGGGGTTGGCGGTGTCGCCCCTGATGACCCCCCATTGGGGCAGCAGACCCAGCCACAGCAGATAAGACAAGAGCATGGTAATCAACATCGCACCTATAAATCCGTACCACGCGCGGCGGCGCGTGCCGGCATCCTGAAACACGATGATCAGCAGCGGAATAAACATCAGCCTGGCGGCCTTGCCCAAACCATCGAGCATATCCTCATGGTTGCCAATGCTGTAGGTGCAACCGATCAGATAAAAGAAAAACAGGGCGATTGCCAGCCACGCCACCGGATTGGCGCGAATGACACCCGACTTGCCCGAATAGCCTGCAGACAACAGCCACACCAGCAGGATAACCAGCGCCAATACGCTGTCCAGCGCCACCGATATCGGAATCGAAAACCCCAAGGCGACTGCCGCCCAGCGGGCGGTTTTCTCAGCCCCGCGGCTTACCGCGCCATAAGCGATGGAACCCGTCACTTCTCGGCGAATGCAATGAGGAATTTGCGCAGCGAAGGCACCGCATCGCGCAGCATCGTCCCCACGGACAGGAAGCGGCGTGCGCCCTCGCGGTAACGGCGCCCCTTCAGGAATGACACCTGGATATTCCTGAACCCGGCCGCCTCGAACAGCAGGCGCAGCTCTGCGGCGGTAAACTCGCGGTTGTGCCGCACCGGGTAAAACGACATGCCCTTGTACAGGATCGGTTCGGCGCGCAGGAAATGGGTTTCATAATCGTTGGTGATATGCTTGCCGCGCAGCATGCGGCTGCGGTTGCGGAAGCTCACTGCGTTGGGCACGTCCACCTCGGCGATGCCGCCCGGGCGCAGCACCCGCCTGATCTCCCGCATCAGCGGCAAATGCGAATGGGTGAAATGCTCCAGCACCTGGCAACAGGTCACCGCATCGAAGGTGTCGTCGGCGAAGGGCAGCGGATCCACTTCCGCGTTGCTGACCTGGAAATGGACAGGCCGGTTGCGGTATATCTCCGGATAGCGTTGCGTCTGGTCGGTAAAATCCACGCCGTAGCACTCGTGTCCCAGCTCGTCGAGGACGGCCAGCAGCAAGCCGTGGCCGGCGCCCACGTCCAGCACCCTGCGGCAGCCGCGCAACCGGAAGGCGATGTCGGCAAAGCGGTCGACGCAGCCGGTGAATACCTCATCCTGGACCGGGTTCGCCAAGTCATACAGCTTGCCTTCCTGGCGCAAGGCCAGCATACGTTGAAAGATTTCGCGCCTCGTAAGGGAATGCACCATGCCAGTCATCATGCTCGCTATTTAACAATATTTCCCATAGGGTATTTTCAAAAAAAAAACAGACCAATAAACACGTTCCCGCATTCATCGTCAGTGTATCCGAACAGATGCATCAAGTCACCGCGCGAAGTTCACCAATTCACGGCGGGTTGCCTTGTTGCGAATTCGGCTGATACTCCGGCACCCAATCCCGCAGCGCAGCGCGCACCTGTTCATCGGGCATGGCCGTGGCAGAAGTCCACTCCAGCAATTTTTCCAGCCATGCCAAATCGGCCTGCCGCGCCTGCGCAATGCGCAGCTTGGGATGCGGTGTCGGCAGAGTGTGCTCGCTGTCCGCCAACAGTTCCTCGTAGAGCTTCTCGCCGGGGCGCAGGCCGGTGAATTCGATCCTGACCTCTTCTTCGCTAAAGCCGGACAGGCGGATCAGGTCTTTCGCCAGATCGGCGATTTTCACCGGCTCTCCCATGTCCAGCACGAAGATCTCGCCGCCCTGCCCCATCAACCCTGCCTGCAGCACCAGTTGCGCCGCCTCGGGTATGGACATGAAATAGCGGGTGATCTCGGGATGAGTGACGGTGACCGGCCCGCCGCGCGCGATCTGTTCGCGGAACTTCGGGATCACGCTGCCGGTGCTGCCCAGCACATTGCCGAAGCGCACCATCACGAAGCGCGTATCGCCGGAAGGCTGCAGGGCCTGGCACACCATTTCCGCAAGCCGCTTGGAAGCGCCCATCACGTTGGTCGGGTTGACCGCCTTGTCGGTGGAGATCATCACGAACTTGCCGACGCCGTGTTGCTGCGCCGCGCGTGCCACCGTCCAGGTGCCCAGCACGTTATTGCGGATCGCCTGCCAGGCATTGTGCTGCTCCATCAATGGCACATGCTTGTAGGCCGCCGCATGAAACAGCACTTCGGGGCGATGCTCGCGCATGGCCTCGTCGACCCGTGCCGCATCGCGCACGTCGCCGACCAGGCACACGAAGTCGAGCGCCGGAAACGCCTGCTTCAGTTCCTGCTCGATGGTGTACAGCGCGAATTCGCCCTGCTCGAACAGCACCAGCCGGGCCGGCGCAAAGCGCGCAACCTGGCGGCACAGCTCCGAACCGATTGAACCGCCCGCACCGGTCACCATGATCACCTTTTCCGTCAGCAGGCCGTGCAGCCCGGCATCGTCCAGCACTACCGGATCGCGCCCGAGCAGATCGTCCAGCTCGATGGCGCGCAATTGTGACACTGCCACCTTGCCGCTCATCAGGTCATCGAACGATGGCACGGTAAGCGCCTTGACTTTTGCGGCGTTGCACAACTGGATCGCACGCTTGCGCTGCTGGTGTGAGCTGGACGGCATCGCGATGATGACTTGCGACACACTTAGCCGCTTGGCCCATTCTTTCAGGCCATCCAACCCGCCCAGCACGCGGATGCCGTTCAGCGTGCGCCCGTGGCGTTCGGTGTTGTCGTCGAGAAATCCGACCAGCCGCCAATCGCTGCTCCTCGACAGTTCCTTGGCCAGGCTCGCCGCCGCATCGCCGGCGCCGAGCACCAATACCGGTTCGCCGTGCAGCTTGATTGCGCCGTACAGCCCCTGCTCTTTCCACATGCGATAGACGAAGCGGCTGCCGCCCATCAGCAGAATCAACAGCAACGGATTGATCACCAGCACCGAACGCGGGATGACCAGTCCGAGGCGCAACATCCAGAACAGTAGCGGGATCGCCGCCGCAGACAACAGAACCGCCAGGAAAATACGGCGCAGATCAGCCGTGCTGGCGTAACGCCAGATGCCGCGGTACAGACCAAACTGCCAGAAGATCGCCATTTGCAGCGGCACAACCCAGATTAGGGTCAACTCCAGCTCGGCGGCAAAATTCGCCGGGAGGTCAAAATTGAAGCGCAACAAGTAAGCGAGCGTCCACGCCACGCCAGCGGCGACGAAATCGTGCAGCATGGCCAAGGCCATACGCAAATTGTTCGCAGTCTTGTTGATTAATTTCATCAGAACTCAGGTTGTTAAATTAAATATTCCGGCAGTTGATATTTATCATGCCCGGACGGCCACATGATCTGCCCAACGCTTATCCAGCCAGCACATCAGCGCGGTATAAATCACGATCCAGGCCAAGGCAATGAACGGCAGCCTGTTTTCCTGCTGCAACGCCCACAGCGCGCTAAGCGCGGCACACGCCATTAAGGCATACTCGGCCAGCGCCACGTTGCGATGCCCCCAACCCAGTTGTATCGCGCGCTGATAATAGTGCTCGCGGTGCGCTTCGGTGATTTTTGCGCCGCGCAGCGTGCGCTTCACCAGCGTGACACTGGCATCGGCGATGAAGGGCGAAAACACCAGCAACGGGAACCATGCTGCCCAGCAACCTTGCTGCCAGCCCCACAGCCCCATCGCGGCGGCAAGGAAACCGAGCGGGATGGAACCCGCGTCACCCATGAACACCCTAGCCGGAGGGAAGTTATGGTAAAGGAACCCCAGCGCCGCCGCAGCGATGGCGAAGTTCAACATCGCCAGCATATCGTCTTGCGCAATCAGTGCCGCAGCGCCGTAGCAAGCAAACCCGAACAGTGCCATGCCACCCGCCAGTCCGTCCGAGCCATCCATGAAGTTATAGAGATTGGTCATCCACATTGTGAACAGTAGCACGAGCACGACAGCCCAGACACCGTGCTCCGTAAACAGCCCGGAGCCGGCGACCAGCAGTACGGCAGCGACAAGATGCGCCAGCAAGCGCCGGCGCACGGTTAAACCACGCATGTCATCGAGCAGGGAAACGCCGAACAGGATCAGCATCGGCAGCAGCACCCACCAGATCCGCGCGCCCGGCATCAATATCCAGCCGGATAATATTCCCGCCATCAGCCCCACCCCGCCGATGCGCGGGGTGGGCGCAGAATGCAACGAGCGGTCGTTGGGAATGTCCTGGATTTTCTTGCCGAACTTGCTGGACAGGATGGCGGCGATCAACGACAGCGTAACTAAAGCAGCGGTGATGGGAGCGTAATAAATCATGTGGCCGGTATAGGGCGGGGCCCTGTTGGAATCGCGGCGGATTTTACCATTGCCACTGGATAAACAGTCTTATGAATGGTCCGGTACTGGAAGTACCCCAGCGGATTTACTCATACCGCCGCCGCATAGGTGGGCGGCGTGAGCACGGTATGCCTGGCCTGCGGCAGTGTTTCCGGATAGTCCTTGCTGAAATGCAGCCCACGGCTTTCATGGCGCAACAAGGCACTCTGCACGATCAGTTCCGCGTTCATCACCAGGTTACGCAGCTCCAGCAAGTCTGGGCTGATATGGAAATTGGTGTAGTACTCGTTGATTTCATCCTGCAGCAACTGGATGCGGTGTTGCGCGCGTTGCAGACGTTTGTTGGTACGCACGATGCCCACGTAGTCCCACATGAAATGGCGCAACTCCGCCCAGTTGTGCGAGATGACGATTTGCTCGTCTGCGTCGGTCACGCGGCTTTCGTCCCATGCGGGTAACGGCGGTAGCGCCCGATAGGGTTTGCCCAGAATATCGCTAACGGCGGCATCCGCGAATACCAGGCATTCCAACAAGGAATTGCTGGCCAGCCGATTGGCACCGTGCAGCCCGCTATAGGCGGTCTCACCGACTGCATACAGGTTCTCCACATCGGTGCGTGCATGAAAATCGGCAACGACCCCGCCGCAGGTATAGTGCGCGGCGGGAACCACCGGAATCGGTTCCTTGCTGATATTGATGCCCAGCGACAGGCAGCGTGCATAAATGGTCGGAAAATGTTCCTGCAAAAACTCGACCGATTGATGCGAGATGTCCAGATAGACGCAATCCAGCCCGTGCTTTTTCATTTCAAAATCCATTGCCCTGGCCACCACATCGCGCGGCGCGAGTTCAGCGCGCTCATCGTGATACGGCATGAAGCGCGTGCCATCGGGCAGTTTCAGGATGCCGCCTTCGCCGCGCACCGCCTCGCTGATAAGAAAAGACTTGGCGTGCGGGTGGAACAGGCAAGTCGGGTGGAACTGGATGAACTCCATGTTGGCCACGCGGCAACCGGCGCGCCAAGCCATCGCGATGCCGTCACCGGTCGCCGTGTCGGGATTGGTGGTATAGAGATAAACCTTGCCGGCACCCCCGGTAGCGATGATGGTATTTTGTGCGGCAATGGTGATGACCTCGTCGCTCAAGCTGTTCAAGGCATATGCGCCATAGCAGCAGTTGTCCGGCAGGCCGAGCTTCCTGCCGGTAATCAGGTCAACAGATGAATGGTTTTCCAGCACCGTGATATTCGGGTGGCGCAGTACGCGCGTGACGAGCGCTTCCTGAACCGCGTGGCCGGTCGCATCCGCCGCATGAATGATGCGCCGGCGGCTGTGTCCGCCTTCACGGGTGAGGTGGTAGCCCATGCCGCTGGAACTGTCCCGGGTGAACGGCACACCTTGATCGATCAGCCAATCGATAGCGGCTTTGCCATGCTCGACAACATAACGCGTAACAATCTCATCGCACAGGCCGGCGCCGGCAGTCAGGGTGTCCTGGATGTGCGCATCGAGCGAGTCGTCTTCGGACAGTACCGCGGCAATGCCGCCCTGCGCCCTGCCGCTCGCGCTGTCCAGCAGGGATTTTTTGGTGATCAGCCCGACTTTTTTATGATCGGCCAGCTTGATGGCCAATGTCAGGCCGGCCAGGCCGCTGCCGATGATCAGCGTGTCAAATTGCAGCAATTCGATTCCCGGTGCATTGATTGAGGTCAGGACTATAGCAAAAGTACCCCTTCATGATGGCCGGATTTATCACCGGGAACCAATTTCTCTCCTTGAGGTCATACTCCGGTAATTAGAGGCCATGCTGACTCGGCTGGAATGAGCGGTTATACTTGCGCTTCGCGAAGGACGCGGCGCACATAACAATAATTGAAATGGTCAGGGATGGCAGACAAGGAAGTCGATCAGCAATTGGTTGAACGCGTCCAGCGCGGCGACAAGCACGCCTTTGATTTGCTGGTATCCAAATATCAGCGCAAACTGGGGCGGCTTATTTCCCGTTTCGTACGGAATCCGGCAGAGGCTGAGGATGTCACGCAGGATGCTTTTATCAAGGCCTACCGCGCACTGCCGGGTTTTCGCGGGGAGAGTGCATTTTACACCTGGCTGTACCGCATCGGCATCAATACGGCAAAAAACCATCTGCTGGCAAACAAGCGCCGCGCACCGACCAGCACACCGTTCGACGCGGAGGAGGCAGAATCATTTGAAGACGGCGGTCTGCTGCATGAAGTCAGCACGCCGGAAAATGAACTCATGAGCAAACAGGTTGTCGATGTCGTGCAGGCTTCCTTGCAGCAGTTGCCGGAAGACTTGCGCAGCGCGCTGACCTTGCGTGAGATTGAGGGGTTGAGTTATGAGGAAATTGCCAGTGTGATGAATTGCCCGATCGGCACGGTGAGGTCAAGAATCTTCAGGGCGCGTGAGGCGGTAGCGGAAAATCTGCGCCCGCTGTTGGAAACCAGGAAAGGCAACAGGTGGTAAATATGAAAAAAGAAATTTCCACGTTGATGGACGGCGAGTTGTTCGAGGATGAAGCGGAAGGCTTGCTTAACCAAATCAAACGGAATTCCGATGCGCACAAGGATTGGGAAATTTACCACCTGATTGGAGATGTACTGCGACAACCCGAACATATCCACTGTGATTTAAGCGCGAAAGTGCGTGAGCGCATGCAGGATGAGCCTGTCGTACTGGCGCCACGCGGCCGCGAAGTAAAGCAAAAAATGCGTACCTTCGCGTTATCGGCGGCGGCTTCGCTGGTGGCAGTCGGCGTAGTGGCCTGGATGTCAGCGCAGATCGCTCCTGAAACTTTCCCGCAAACGGCTATGCAACAAGCCGCCTTGCGCCCAGCCAGCATACAGATCAAGCCCCAGTCCAGCGAATATTTGATGGCGCATCAAGAATTCTCGCCCAGCATGGACATGAGCGGCGGAGCGGCGTACATCCGTACCGTCGCCTACGGCACTGACGGAAAATGACGCAACCAAAGAATAATACGGAGGAAAAGTAGCAATGAGAATGCGTGCCGCGTTCTGCGGCCTGTTGCTGGCTGTTGCTGCCAATGCAAATGCGGAAAGCCTTGACTGGCTCAAGATCGTCGCCTTTGCCGCCCATCAAACCGATTACAGCGGGGTGTTCGTTTACCAGTATGACAATCGCATCGAGACTTCGCGCATTATCCACGTAGTCGAGGCGGACGGGGAATATGAAAAACTGGAAAGCCTGGATGGCCCCAAGCGCAAAATCATCCGGCATCATGGACAGGTTTGGTGCTACATCAATCACAAGATGGTGCAAGTGGACAGCCAGCAGGTACGCATCCGCTTCCCGGCATTTTTGCCCGAGCAAATATCCACACTGAGCGCGAATTACCACGCAGAACAGATAGGCGTGGCACGCGTGGCAGGATACAACTCGCAAGTGATCCTGTTCGAACCCAAGGACAATCTCCGCTACGCTCACAAGATTTGGGCGGATACCGGCTCTGGCCTGCTGTTGAAGGCAGCTGTGCTGGGCGACAAAGATCAAATAATCGAGCAGTACACCTTTACCCAATTACAAATTGGCGGAAACATCGACCGCTCCTGGATTGGCACCACCGCACCGGACGATAGTTTGCCGGTGTCGCAGGAACTGGCCAAGGGCGGCACGCCGGTAAACAGCGGCTGGACGGTCGGCACCTTACCGGCGGGATTCAAAAAAACCATGGAAATCCAGCGCCCCATGCGCGGCAAGCACACTCCCGTGACACAAATTGTATTTTCCGACGGACTGAGTGCGATCTCCGTGTTTATCGAACCCGACGACGGGGGCGAAGACAATATGGGCGGCTTGTCCAGCCGCGGCGCGGTCAATCTGTATCACAAGGCCGTGGCCGGGCAATTGTTCACTGTAGTTGGCGAAGTTCCGGCACGCACGGTGATACAGGTGCTGGATTCGATACGCCATAAAGGCAAGTGACCATGCTGGAAACACGCGCCGTTGTCGTGCAGGTTGATGGCAAACATGCTTTTGTCCAAGCCAATCAGGGTAATGGCTGCGGGCAGTGCAGCGGCAAGGGTTGCGGGACCGGCAAGTTATCCCAGTTGTTTTGCAGCAAGCCACGCCAGTTCCAGGTGGACAATCCAGTCAATGCCCGCGTCGGTGATGAAGTTATCGTATCGGTTGCCGAGGGCGCAGTATTGCGCGGGATAGGATTGGTCTACCTGTTACCGCTGCTGCTGCTGTTGGCAGGCGCAACGCTCGGCAGCCTGCTGGCTGCGCAAGCAGAGCAACGCGACCTCTATGCGGCGGCCGGCGCGTTTTCCGGTTTGGCGGCCGGTTTCATTTTTGCCAAATGGTCTTCATCGCAGCGCCATAGCCGCCAAAATCTGCCTTACATTGCGCGGCAATGCGGCAGGGGCGATGCATAACCCGTTCATGCGGTTCGGTTACCAAATTTTTTTCAGGAGAAATGCACGTGTTGAGAAAATTTTTTGATCTGGCTGTCCTGCTGACAGGGATGTTTTTTATCTCGCTGGCTCAGGCCAATGGCCTGCCTGACTTTACCGGGCTGGTAGAAAAACAGGGGCCTGCGGTGGTCAATGTCAGCACCACGCAAATCATTCGCAATGCACAAGGCTTTCCCAATATACCGGAGAACGATCCGTTCTATGAATTCTTCCGACGCTTCGCGCCACAGATGCCGCGCGAGCAGGAATCACAATCATTGGGGTCGGGCTTCATTATCAGCGCAGACGGCTACATCATGACCAACGCGCATGTAGTGGACAGCGCCGACAAAATTACCGTGCGCCTGACCGACAAGCGCGAGTTCAGTGCCAAAGTCATCGGTGCGGACAAGCGCACCGATGTGGCCTTGCTGAAAATCGAAGCCACCGGCCTGCCGAAAGTTACCGTGGGTGATCCGGACAAGCTCAAGGTTGGCGAATGGGTTGTCGCCATCGGCTCGCCCTTCGGTTTCGACAGCAGTGTCACGGCGGGTATTGTCAGCGCCAAGGGACGCTCTCTGCCGCAGGAAAATTTTGTGCCGTTCATCCAGACCGATGTGGCGGTCAATCCCGGCAATTCCGGCGGACCGCTGTTCAACATGAACGGCGAAGTGGTTGGCATCAATTCGCAAATCTATACCCGTTCCGGCGGGTCGATGGGGCTGTCTTTCGCCATCCCGATCGATGTGGCGACGCAGGTGACCGACCAGTTGCGCACCAGCGGCAAGGTGACGCGCGGACGCATCGGCGTAATGATCCAGGAGCTGACCAGCGAGCTGGCTGAATCGTTCGGCCTGAGCAAGCCGGTCGGCGCGCTGATCAGCAGCGTGGAGAAGAACGGCCCGGCAGACAAGGCGGGGATTGAGGCGAGCGACGTGATCCTCAAGTTCGACGGCAAGCCGGTGAACAGCTCCAGCGATCTGCCGCGCATCGTGGCGGCGACCAAACCCGGCAGCAAGGTGACGATCGACTTGTGGCACAAAGGCGCATCCAGGCAAGTTGTCGTGGAGATCGCGGAGATGCCGGAAGAGGGTAAACTGGCGCGTTCCGCCAAAAAACTAGCCGATGATGTGGCCGAAATGGTCTTACGCCTGGGTATTGCCGTTATTGAATTGACTCGCGAGCAGTTGCAGGAGCTGCAAATCCAGGGCGGACTGCTGGTGGAAGAGGTCAAGGGCTCGGCCGCACGTGCCGCCGGATTGCAGCAGGGGGATGTGCTGCTGGCAATCGGCAATATACCGATCCGCTCGTTGAACCAGTTCAATGAGATCCTCAAGCAGGTCCCGAAGGGGAAGAATGTCGCGCTGCTGGTGCGGCGCGGTAACGCTGCCACATACGTAGCGATCAGGCTCGACGAAAAGTAATCACGGTCCTGCGTATCCCGCCCAAATCGGCTAGAATTCGCGCCTCGCGAAAACGCCGGTTGCGGCGGGATTTTATTTAGGCTCTCATGCAACACATCCGTAACTTTTCCATCATCGCGCATATCGACCACGGCAAGTCCACGCTGGCGGACCGCATCATTCAATTGTGCGGCGGGCTGTCCGACCGCGAAATGGAGGCACAGGTGCTCGACTCGATGGCTCTAGAGCGCGAGCGCGGCATTACCATCAAGGCGCAGACCGCCGCGCTGCAATACCGGGCACGTGACGGGCAGATGTACAACCTCAACCTGATCGACACGCCGGGGCACGTAGACTTTTCCTACGAGGTGTCGCGCTCGCTGTCCGCCTGCGAAGGCGCGCTGCTGGTGGTAGACGCCTCGCAGGGCGTGGAAGCGCAGACCGTGGCGAACTGCTACACCGCGCTGGATCTGGGTGTGGAAGTGGTGCCGGTGCTGAACAAGATCGATCTGCCGTCCGCCAATCCGGATAACGCCATCGCGGAAATCGAGGAAGTGATCGGCATTGCCGCGCACGATGCGGTGCGCTGCTCGGCCAAGACCGGCGAAGGCGTGCAGGATGTGCTGGAGGCGCTGATCGTCAGGGTACCGCCGCCCAAGGGTGACCCGAATGCGCCGTTGCAGGCACTGATCATCGACTCGTGGTTCGACAACTACGTCGGCGTGGTGATGTTGGTGCGCATCGTCAACGGTACGCTTAAGCCCAAGGAAAAAATTCTGCTGATGGCCACCGGCGCGCAGCACCTGACCGAGCACATCGGCGTGTTCACCCCCAAGTCGCAGAACCGCGAGACGCTGTCCGCCGGTCAGGTGGGTTTCATCATCGCCGGCATCAAGGAACTGAAGGCCGCCAAGGTGGGCGATACCATCACCCATCAGGCCAAGCCTGCCGCAGCAGCCTTGCCCGGTTTCAAGGAGGTGCAGCCGCAGGTGTTCGCCGGTCTGTTTCCGGTGGAATCCAACCAGTACGAGGCACTGCGCGACTCGCTGGAAAAGCTCAAGCTGAACGATGCCGCGCTGCAATACGAGCCGGAAGTATCACAGGCGCTGGGTTTTGGCTTCCGTTGCGGCTTCCTCGGCCTGTTGCACATGGAGATCGTGCAGGAGCGGCTGGAGCGCGAGTTCGACATGGACTTGATTACCACCGCACCGACGGTGATCTACCAGGTGGTGCTGCGCGACGGCACGGTGCTGATGGTGGATAACCCGGCCAAGATGCCCGACCCCGCGAAAATCGAGGAAATTCGCGAACCCATCGTGACAGTGAACCTGTACATGCCGCAGGAATATGTCGGTGCGGTCATCACGCTGTGTACGCAGAAGCGCGGGATGCAGATCGATATGAGCTATCACGGCAAGCAGGTATTGCTCAAATACGAGATGCCGATGGGGGAGATCGTGCTGGACTTCTTCGACCGGCTGAAGTCGGTATCGCGCGGCTATGCCTCGATGGACTACGAGTTCAAGGAATATCGCGCTGCCGATGTGGTGAAGGTGGATATGCTGATTAACGGCGACAGGGTGGATGCGCTATCCATCATCGTGCACCGTGCCAACAGCCAGCATCGCGGGCGCGAGGTGGCGGCCAAGATGCGCGAACTGATCCCGCGCCAGATGTACGACGTGGCGATCCAGGCAACCATCGGCTCGAACATCATTGCGCGCGAGAACGTCAAGGCGATGCGCAAGAACGTGCTGGCCAAATGCTATGGTGGCGATATCACGCGCAAGAAGAAACTGCTGGAGAAACAGAAGGCCGGCAAGAAGCGCATGAAGCAGGTGGGTAACGTGGAAATTCCGCAGGAAGCGTTTCTGGCGATTCTGCGCGTGGATGAATAGGAAGAACAATGGATTTTGCGCTGATTCTGTTTATATTGCTGCTGGTCACCGGCGGGACCTGGCTGCTGGACCGCTCCATGCTGGCGGGCAAGCGCGGCGAAGGCGTAGCCGAGCCATGGTGGGTGGAATACGCCAAGAGCTTCTTTCCGGTGATTCTGGTCGTATTTTTCATCCGCTCGTTCCTGGCTGAGCCGTTCAAGATTCCGTCCGGTTCGATGATCCCCACCTTGCAGGTCGGCGACTTCATTCTGGTGAACAAATTCACCTATGGCATCCGCCTGCCCGTCGTCAACCGGAAACTGGTGCAGATCAATGACCCGCAGCGCGGCGACGTCATGGTGTTCCGCTATCCTGAAAATCCCTCGCTGGATTACATCAAGCGCGTGATTGCGCTTCCCGGCGACACCGTCGAGTACCATAACAAGCGTTTGCGGATCAATGGCGTTGAGCAACCGCAACAAGCGGATGGCGATTACAATTACGTCGAGGCCGGGCTAAACTTCGTGCATACCGAAAGGCGCCTTGAGACACTGGACGGGCGCGAGCATACGGTGCTGGTGAATCCAGAGCGGCCGACGCTGCGCCTGGATGCGGTGGCCGAATTCAGGGGGCGGGAGAATTGCGTCTATGACGATGAAATGGTGCGCTGCAAGGTGCCGGAGGGGCACTACTTCATGCTCGGCGACAACCGCGACAACAGCCGCGACAGCCGCTATTGGGGGTTTGTGCCGGACAACCAGATTGTCGGCAAGGCATTTTTTATCTGGATGAACTTTTCCGATCTGAAGCGGATCGGCCTGCCTATTAACTGAGCCAAGGGGAGAGCAGAATGAACACAGCAATGCCGTCAAAGCAGCGTGGATTAACTTTTTCCGGGTTCCTGTTTGGAGCTGTGACTCTGATTTTCGCCAGCATTATCGGATTGAAACTTATCCCAGCCTATATACAGGATTCGACGATCAAGAACGTCTTCATCTCCATCGCCAATGACCCGGAAATGCAGAAAGCCAGCCCGCGTGATATTCGCATGGCCTTTATCAAGCGCGCATCGATTGATGACATCAGGGCGATCACCGCAGAAGATATCGATATTGCGAAGGATGGCGATCGCCTGGTGTTGAGCGCGAGCTACCCTGTCAAGATACCGCTGGTAGCCAACATCAGCCTGTATCTGGAATTCAATCCGAGTAGTGACTGAACATAACGACATAAATCTACTGCGCGACTCCGTGGCGGAGTCGGGCGGTGCTCGCGCTCCTCACATACTGCGGTGTATGCTCCGGGCGCTACGCTCCGGCCTCCCCCACCCCAGAGCCGCTCGCTACAATTTCTGTCGCTATGTATAACAGGGAAAACTTAGCGCTAAGCGAACAGCTGGGGCATGTTTTCGCGCAGCCCCAATTGCTGCAACGCGCGCTGACCCATCGCAGCTATGCGCCGGAGCACAACGAACGCCTGGAATTCCTGGGCGACAGCGTGCTGGGCTGCGTCATCGCAAAATACCTTTACCACAGCTATCCGCAGCTGAGCGAAGGCGAACTTTCGCGGCTGCGTTCCAGTTTGGTCAGGGAAGACACGCTGGCGCAACTGGCGCAGCAGCTCGGTCTCGGCAACCACCTGCGGCTCGGCGAGGGCGAACGCAAGAGCGGCGGTTTTCGCCGCCCGTCCATCCTGGCTGATGCATTGGAGGCATTGTTCGGCGCGGTGCTGCTGGATGGCGGTTTTGCTGCTGCTGAAAAGGTCGTGCTGGGATTGTTCGTGCCTTATCTGGCGCAAGTTGACGTGCAAACACTGGGCAAGGATGCCAAGACCCTGCTGCAGGAATATCTGCAAGGCAGACGCATTCCCCTGCCAACCTACAGCGTGATCGCCACGCAAGGTCAGGCTCACGCGCAATCCTTTCAGGTGGAGTGTGCCATTCCGGCGCTGAAGATCTGTACACGCGGCGAAGGCAGCAGCCGCCGCAATGCCGAACAACAGGCGGCGCAGGCCGCCTATCAACAATTACCCCTATGACAGAAAAAATATTTCGCAGCGGCTACATCGCCATCGTCGGGCGCCCCAACGTGGGCAAGTCCACTTTGCTCAACCACCTGATCGGCCAGAAGGTCAGCATCACCTCGCGCAAGGCGCAGACCACGCGCCATCGCATCCACGGCATTCTCACCGACGAGCATGCGCAATATGTCTTCGTCGACACGCCGGGCTTCCAGACCAAACACCTGAATGCGCTGAACCGCGGCATGAACCGCGTCGTCACCAGCAGCCTGCGCGACGTGCAGGTAGTGGTATTCGTGATCGAGGCACTGCGCTATGACGAGCGCGACCGCGAGGTGCTCAAGCTGTTGCCGGACAATCGCCCGGTGTTGCTGGTGATCAACAAGATCGACGAAGTGGCCGACAAGGGTCAATTGTTCTCGTTCGCCGAGCGTGTTGCGGCAGATTTCAAGTTTACCGAGATCATCCCGGTCAGCGCCAAGCAGGACAGCAAGCTGGATGAATTGCGCGAGGCGTTGCGCCGCCACCTGCCGCCGGGCGAGCTGATCTACGGTGAGGACGACATCACCGACCGCAGCGAACGTTTTCTGGCGGCGGAGATGCTGCGTGAGAAAGTGTTCCGCTTTACCGGTGAAGAGCTGCCGTATTCGGTCAGCGTGGTGATCGAACAATTCAAGCTGGAAGGCAAGCTGCGCCGCATCCACGCCGCGATTCTGGTGGACAAGGAAGCGCACAAGGCGATGCTGATCGGCAAGAAGGGTGAGAAGCTGAAAGAGATCGCCACGCAGGCGCGCCTCGACATGGAAAAGCTGTTCGACGGCAAGGTGTTCCTCGAAGTATTCGTCAAGGTGCGCAGCGGCTGGGCCGACGACGAACGCGTGCTGCGCTCGCTGGGCTACGAATGACCGCAGCGAGCCGGAACAGACAGCAGGACGAACCGGCCTTCGTGCTGCACAGTTACCCGTTTCGCGAAACCAGCCTGATCCTCGACGTGTTCAGCCGCCGGCATGGCCGACTGGCGATCATGGCGCGCGGCGCACGGCGCCCGAGATCGGCCTTGCGCGGCGTGCTGATGAATTTCCAGCCGCTGCTGCTCTCCTGGTTCGGCAAAGGCGAGGTGCGCACGCTGCACAGTGCGGAATGGCAGGGTGGCCAGCCTTACCTGCAGGGCACGGCGCTGATGTGCGGTTTTTATCTGAACGAACTGATGCTCAACCTGCTGGCGCGTGACGATCCACATGAACAACTGTTCGACTACTACCGCGCGACCCTGCATCGCCTGGCACATGAGATCGATCACGCCGCCACCTTGCGCTGCTTCGAGAAACGCCTGTTGCAGGAACTGGGCTACGCGCTGGCGCTGGAACGCGAGGCCGGCACGGACAAACCGGTCCGTGCCGGAGCCTGCTATCGTTATGCCGTTGAGCGCGGGGCGTTGCCGGATGACGGCAGCATCCAGACGGGTTTGCCGGTACTGGGCAAAACCCTGCTCGACATGGCGGCGGACGACTATGCCGACCCGGTCACCGCGCAGCAGAGCAAACATCTGATGCGCATGTTGCTGAACCACCATCTCGGCGGCAAGGCACTGCATACGCGCGAACTGATCAGGGAATTACAAAAGCCGTAAGGCGTTCGCCATCCCTGGCAACACGGCTACTACCGTTTCTTTACAAGGAAATCCACTATCGTTTTGTTGTCGGCATCGCTCATCACTTCCCTGCCCTGTTTCTTTCTGTAAGCATTCATGCGGTCGACAATCAGGTGCCATTCTTTTGCAGAAAGCTGGGTAGCTCCTTTTGCGGGGAACTGGATGGGGTCAGGTACGGCGTGGCATGCCGAGCAGAACCAGGCAACCTTGAATCCTTCTGGCTCTGTAAGCAATGGCGCATATTCAGCAAGACCGATAAATCCCATCTTCTGCAGGTAGGAAACAATCTCCCGTTTTTCATTCTCGGCCGGCATTTTGATGCCAGGGACAGTTCCTGCCAGAAGTTTGACGTGATCCATCATCTTTTCAAACCGCATAGCCCAGTCGCTTGTTGAATGCATTCTGGGGCTCGGAAGACTGTGGCACCTGCTGCAATACGAGGCAAAGAGCTTGGCGCCTTTACTCTTGGCATCGGGCAGCGTATCCGCCGTCAAGCCCCCCGGTATAGCAACCTGTTTTATGTTCTCATCCCACGCAACAGCCGTGCCGCAAGCAAAAAAAAGCAATGCAGCCGCAACCGTTAACTGACGCAAATAAACTGGATTCATGTCACACCCCCTTGCTTGGAATTAAAAATCAGAAAATACCCGGCATCAAGTTTTGTCACACTTTTACTGCCATTGCCGCATATCGAAAAAAGGGAGACGGATTATTCACCACCCATATTCCCGATAAGCGGGACAATGACCCATTCCTACCCCGTAAGGTCGAATCCATCTTAATCGTGTTTGCCGAGATAATCAAACTGCCGCTGCAGCGTGTTGCATCCCGATTAAGCCTCTGTTACGTTGCGCCCTTGTTTGGACAGCTATTGGACTCAAGAAATGATTAAGCTCGGACTGAATATCGACCACGTCGCCACTTTGCGCCAGGCGCGCGGGGCGCGCTATCCCAACGTGGTGCGCGCCGCGCTGATCTGCGAAGAAGCGGGCGCCGACGTCATCACCCTGCACCTGCGCGAAGATCGCCGCCATATCCAGGATGCGGATGTTGAGATTCTGCGCGGCATGCTGCAGACGCGCATGAACCTCGAATGCGCCGTGACTGATGAGATGATCGCGAATGCCCTGCGCATCAAGCCGCATGATTTATGCCTGGTGCCGGAGCGGCGCGAGGAACTGACCACCGAAGGCGGGCTGGACGTGGTGCGCTATTTCGATGCCGTCAAGGCGGTCAGCGAACGCTGCGCCGCGGCGGGCATCCGCGTGTCGCTGTTCATCGATCCCGATCCGAAGCAGGTTGATGCGGCGCGGCGCACCGGCGCGCCGGTGGTTGAACTGCATACCGGCAAATACGCCGATGCAGACAGCGTGCCAGCGCGCGCACATGAACTGGAGCGCATCCGATTTGCGACAGAACACGCCCATGCGCAAGGTCTGCAAGTGAATGCCGGACACGGCCTGCACTACCACAACGTGCAGCCCATCGTCGCGATTCCCAATATCGTCGAACTGAACATCGGCCATGCCATCATCGCGGAATCGTTATTCATCGGACTGGATGCGGCGGTGCGAAAAATGAAGGCGCTGCTCACCCAAACATGATATTCGGAATCGGCACCGACATCGTCGAGGTCCCCCGCATCGAAGCGCTGTGGGCACGATACGGCGAACGTTTCGCGGCGCGCGTGCTGAGCGAACGCGAGTTGGCGGAATACCAGGCCAGCCCGAACATCCCGCGCCTGCTCGCCAAGCGTTTCGCCGCCAAGGAAGCGTTCGCCAAGGCGGCCGGCAGCGGCATGCGCCACCCGGTCAATTTCCAGCGCATTGGCATTACCCATGACGGCCTCGGCAAACCGGTGTTGCTGTTTGACGACGTGCTACGCGGCTATCTTGCCCAACTCGGAATCACCGGGCACCACCTTTCCATCAGCGACGAACGCGGCTTGGTCGTCGCCTTCGTGGTGCTGGAGACTACCTCTATCCGCGGCTGAATTTGCCCAGTGATTCGATCCATTCCGTCGGCAGCGGAAAAACGATGGTGTTGCTCTTGTCGCCGGCGATCGCGTTAAGGGTCTGCAGATAGCGCAGTTGCATGGCCTGTGGCGATTGCGCCAGCACCTGCGCGGCCTGCAGCAGTTTTTCGGAAGCCTGCAACTCGCCTTCTGCATGGATCACCTTGGCGCGCCGCTCGCGTTCTGCCTCGGCCTGGCGGGCAATGGCACGCACCATCGATTCGTCGATGTCCACGTGCTTGATCTCCACATTGGCCACCTTGACCCCCCAGGCGTCGGTCTGAGCGTCGAGTATCTGCTGGATATCGATGTTCAGACGCTCGCGTTCGGCCAGCATGTCGTCCAGCTCGTGCTTGCCCAACACCGAGCGCAGCGTGGTCTGCGCCAGCTGCGAGATCGCCTCGATGAAGTTCTCCACCTGGATGATGGCTTTCTGCGGGTCGACGACGCGGAAGTACACCACCGCGTTCACCTTCACCGACACGTTGTCGCGCGAAATCACGTCCTGGCTGGGCACGTCCATCACGATCACGCGCAGGTCTACCCGCACCATCTGCTGGACCCCCGGCACGACGATGATGAGTCCCGGCCCTTTCACTTTCCAGAAACGCCCGAGCATGAAAATTACGCCGCGTTCATATTCGCGCAGGATGCGTAAACTCGATATCGCCAGTGCGACGATGAGCAGCAGGGCGCTGCTCCAGCCGAAATCCCAGATCATGATTGTTCTCCTTTCCGTTCCGGTTGAATTACCAGGGTAAGCCCGTCCACTGCCACTATCCTGGCGCGCTCGCCGCGTGTCAGGGCAGTCTCGCTGCGCGCATGCCAGCGTTCGCCGAATGCCTGCACCCAGCCTTCGCGCTCGAAATCATCCAGTGCTACCGCCGTGCCGCCAATCATCGCCTCAGTGCCGCTGACTGCCGGCCGCTGCCTTGCGCGCAACGCAAAGGCGCCGATGCCGGCCAGTATCAGGGCACTGGCCGCTGCCAGCGGCAGGACAAAGGCGAGTGAAATTTCCAGGCCGGGAATCTCTGCGTCAATCAGCATCAGCGCGCCGGCGACGAAGGCGACAACACCACCGAACCCCAGTACGCCGAAACTGGGCGTGAAGGCTTCCGCCGCCATCATCGCGATGCCCACCAGCAGGAGCAACGCGCCGGCAGCGTTGATCGGCAGCATGGCAAAACTGTAGAGCGCCAGCAGCAGGCTGATGGCGCCGATGACGCCGGCTACCCCGAAACCCGGCGTGTAAAACTCGAACAGCAATCCATAGATCCCGAGCATCATCAGGATCAGCGCGATGTTTGGATCTGCCACCGCAGCCAGTACGCGCTCTTTCCAGTTATGCTCGATGGTGACGATGGCGGCGCCCTCCAGTTCCAGCCGTTGTTCGCCCTGCGCCACCTTCACGCTGCGCCCGTCGGCCTGACGCAGCAGGTCGGGCAGATCGGTGGCGACGAAGTCCACCACCTTCAATTTCAGCGCCTCATCGGCTGACAGACTCTCGGCTTCGCGCACTGCCTTCTCTGCCCATTCGGCGTTACGACCGCGCAGCTGGGCGAGGCTGCGCAAATAGGCAGCGGCATCCTGCATGGCTTTTTTCTCCATGCTGCTGGCGGCCGGGGCACGTTCTTTTCCGTCGGCAGAGTCGCCCGCTGGCGGCTTGCCGGAATCTCCGCCGATGCCGATAGCCACCGGCGTCGCGGCGCCCAGATTGGTGCCCGGCGTCATCGCGGCAATGTGGCTGGCGTAAAGGAGATAGGTGCCGGCGCTGGCGGCGCGTGCACCGGATGGCGCGACATAAGTGGCCACCGGCACGGGTGAGGCGAGGATGCCCTGAATCATCTCGCGCATGGAAGAGTCGAGCCCGCCCGGCGTATTGAGCCTGAGCACCAGCAACTCCACCTGCGCCCGCTTCGCCTCATCCTGGGCACGCAGGAAATAGGCGGCGCTGGCCGGGCTGATGGCGCCGTCGATTTCGGCCACCACGACTGTCCTGGCAGAGGCGGCCAGCGGCAGAATCACCAGCAAGGCCAGCAAGCTGAAATAACCCACGGATCTTTTCATGTATCGCTCCGATGAACGCTACGTGGCTCACTGTAGTCCGCTAACGCGGCATGGTCAACATTGACACTGTGCGGGTGTTGGCTGACATGCTGCGGCACCCGGTACGCAGATTAACCTACTCGGTACTGTCCAGCTTCTTGTCGCGCATGTGGAGCATTATTTGCTGTTTTATCTCGCGCAGCCTGGCCTTGATTTTCGCTGCATTCCCGCTGCCCATCCGCATGAGAATTTTCTGGCCGGCCGAACGCGCCTCAAGCTCAGGGTCGGCAAAGTTATACAGCACATGAGGCTGAACCAGCTTGACCGGCTTTTTGAGGTCAGGCGCCGCCAGCATATTGTCGATTGCCACCAGCAGGCGGTCGTTGAAATATTTTTTTGGGTAGCCGAGTTCCTCGTAGGCCTGCTGGAACAGCGGATAGAGCCGGACATAGATTTCAACCAGCTTCTGCGCATCTATCGCCTCGGCGACTTTTACATGAAGCGCATAACGTGCGGCATTCTTCGGACTGATGGTTTTGTCGTCTTCGGAACCTTCAGTCAGAAATGCACCGGGCGCCGGGCTGACCGGCGACACATTGAGCGGCACGCGCGCTCGCGGCAGGTTGTCGACAGTGGCAACAATTTTGCGGATGATCCGCTCGGCATGAAACAGTTTCATCAGCGACTTGTTGCCGACCAGACCCGCAATGGTATCCAGCATGAACTTGTCGCTCTCGGACAATTCCGGCAGCGGGGGTTGCGCCGGGGCGGTCTCGATGACCTGCTGTACCACCGGCTCGGGTGGTGGCGGAGGGGGCAAAATGGCCTGCACTTGAACCGGCTCGGGTTGCTGCTGTTGCTGCTGCCAATAGAAATAAGCCGCAATAATGCCGACCACGATGACAACCACAACAACCACGATTCTGTTTTTCATGGGTAAGCCTCCTGCAATAAGTTACACCACTGTCACAGCTTCCGATGCATGCAAAAAGATGTCGGGCTCCAGTTATTCAGAATGAGCGCGGCAGCTGGGCATGGCTCATGTTATCAAAAATAACCCGGGCCTGACACCTTTACCCGCTCAAAGAAACGCCGCCCCGGTTTGCCGCCGCTACTCGGCGGCGCACAGGGGAAACGGGTACTTCGTGGGTTGGGGTGAGCAGAAAACCGTGGTCCCCTATTGATCCGTTGATCTGCACCTTAAATGGATCTGCATACCTTCAAATGTGTCCTGAAAAGCCGGGTTAGCTCAGACCACGGTTTATGTCAGACTATCTCCCATCCCAGCCCGCAGTGTTCCAGCATTCCTGCCAAAAAACAATATGCCGTTCGGCCTATTCTTCATCGAGGCCATCAGCGCGGATTTTCCGGTAAAGGCCTTATAATCCGCCGCGTCGTTGTACATTAACCAATCGGGGAGTGTTTATGGGCTTGGGGCCGGTGATGCTGGATGTGCTGGGTACGCAACTCACACCGGAGGACGAGGCGCGGCTGCGCCATCCGCTGGTCGGCGGGGTGATCCTGTTCGCGCGCAACTATGAGTCTCCGGGGCAGTTGACCGAACTGACTGCCGCGATCCACGCGCTGCGCGCGCCGCCACTGCTGATTGCGGTGGATCATGAGGGCGGGCGGGTGCAGCGTTTCCGCGAAGGCTTCACCAAGATTCCCGCGATGCGCGAGCTCGGCAAAATCTGGGATGACCATCCGCAGCGCGCGCGCCATCTGGCGCAGCAGGCCGGTTATGTGCTGGCGGCGGAATTGCGCGCCTGCGGCGTGGATTTCAGTTTTACGCCGGTGCTGGATGTGGACTACGGGCAGAGCAGCGTGATCGGCGACCGCGCGTTTCACAGCGACCCGCAGGCGATCGCCGAACTGGCGCACAGCCTGTTGCTGGGCTTGAGGCAGGGCGGCATGCATACGGTCGGCAAGCATTTCCCCGGCCATGGTTTCGTGAGCGCCGATTCGCATCTGGATATTCCGGTGGACGAGCGCGAGTTCGTCGATATCGAGCTGTGCGACTTGGTGCCGTTCCGGCAGATGGTGGATTACGGCCTGACCGCGGTGATGCCAGCGCATATCATCTATCCGAAGGTGGACAGCCGCCCGGCGGGATTCTCACCGGTCTGGCTGAAGCATATCCTGCGCGGCCAGCTTGGCTTCGAGGGCTGCATTTTCAGCGACGACCTGAGCATGGAAGGCGCGACGGTTGCGGGCGATATCGTGCAGCGTGCCGAGGCCGCGCTGAATGCGGGCTGCGACATGGTGCTGGTATGCAACAAACCGGAATCGGCGGACGAATTGCTGCAAGGGCTGCATTGGGAAATGCCCGCTACCAGCAAGGCGCGTCTCGCGCAGATGCGCGGCAGGGCGCATCCCGAATCGCTGACTCATCTGCATGAGCAGCATCACTTCCTCAAGGCACTGGGCGAAGTTGCCGCCATCGGCATCGGCAATGCGGAATTGCCGCTGGCCTGACTTTGCTATTTGCCACCCCCCTTGAGATAATCCCCGCATGGGATTTTCGCGCCGCGCGCATTTGGGTGTAGAGCATGAGTGAATTACAGGCAGCTTTGCTGGCAATCGGTTTCGGCGTGGTCGTCGCAGTGTATGCCTTTGGCTGGTGGCAGCAACGGAAGTACGGGCGTAGATTTGGCGCGGCATTCAAGGCGGACCATGCGGATGCGCTGTATCGGGAAAATGCCGCCGCTGCGGTGGAGCAAACCCAGCAATCGGCGCCGGTCGAGGCAACCGAAGATGCCGCAGACGAGACAATTGCGGCGTTTGACAAGACTGTCGAGCCGGCTGCCGTGGAGCGACCGGGCAGAGACCTGCCGGGTGATTCCTGCGCCCTGCTGGATGTGCGCAGCGATTTCATCATCGAATTGCATCCGGCCGAGGCCGGCCCCGCCGCCATGCTGGACGGCCTGTGGCAGCGCAAGTTCGATTTCGGCAAGCCGGTGCAGGTATGCGGGATGGCGTTGAATTCCCTGCAATGGGAGCGCGCCATCGCCGAGAGTCAGTCCTTGTATTCGCGCTTCCGGGTTGCGCTGCAACTGGTGGACCGAAGCGGCGCGATCAGTGCGGCGAAGCTGGCGGATTTTCGTGATCTGGTGCTGGGCGTCGCCGGGCACATCAAGGCCGGTACCGCCGCTCCGGATGTCCATGAAGCGCACCGGCGTGCGGTGGAACTGGACACATTCTGCGCCGAAGTGGACCAAATGATCGGGATCAATCTGGTGCCGCCCGGCGAGCGTTTGCTGCTCTGCGGCAAGATTGCACAGGCTGCCGCCTTGCGCGGCATGACACTGGAAGCGGACGGCGCCTTTCATTTGCTGGATGCACAGGGGTATAGCCTGTTCAGCCTGGCTAACCAGGACGCCAGCCCGTTTCAGCATCACACACCGGAGACCACGGGTACGGCCGGCATCACGTTGTTGCTGGATGTGCCGCGCACGGAAAATCCTGCCAAGCAGTTTTTCCGGATGGCGCGAATCGCCCGGGAACTGGCCAGGGAACTGCAGGCCAACCTGGTGGATGACCATCGTGTCGCATTGACCGATCCTGCGCTGGCGGTTATCCGCGAGCAGATTATCCGGGTCGAAACCAAGATGTGCGCCAACGGCATCGTACCGGGCAGCGCGCAGGCGCGGCGCTTGTTCGATTGATGGGCAGGGCTTTGTTAATGGCAAATTTTATTGCCGCCCTTCCCTCTCTCCTGCTCTCTCCCGGAGGGAGAGAGGGACGAGGAATCGCTACGCGATGACATTTGACGCAAAAGCACGCATCGCGCGACTGCGCGCCGAAATCGAACAGCACAACCATGCCTACTATGTGCTGGATGCGCCGGTCATACCCGACGCGGAATACGACAGGCTGTTCCGCGAACTGCAAACGCTGGAAGCGCAGCACCCCGAACTTGCCACCCCGGATTCCCCCACTCGCCGCGTCGGCGGCAAGCCGCTGGATGCGTTCGTGCCGGTACGCCATGCTGTGCCGATGCTGTCGATCCGCACCGAGACCGACATCAGCGACGCGGGTGCGATCGCCTTCGATGCGCGGGTACGCAAGGAGCTGGGCCTGGGCGAGAGCGAGGCCCCGGTTGAGTACTCCTGCGAGCTGAAGTTCGACGGCCTGGCGATCAACTTGCGCTACGAGCGCGGCGTGCTGGCACAGGCCGCGACGCGCGGCGACGGCGAGACCGGCGAGGACGTGACGCAGAACGTGCGCACCATCCATTGCATCCCGTTGCACCTGAAAGGCTGCGCTGCCGAGGTGCTGGAAGTGCGTGGCGAGGTGTACATGTCGCGCAAGGATTTTCAGCGCTACAACGAGAAGCAGCGCGCCCAGGGTTTGCCGACGCTGGTGAACCCGCGCAATGGCGCGGCGGGCAGTATCCGCCAACTCGACCCGGCGCTGGCCGCGCGCCGTCCGCTGTCGTTCTTCGCCTATGGCCTGGGAGAGACGCGCGGCTGGGCATCACCGGCGACGCACGGTGAAGTGCTGGCCGCGCTGGCGAAGATGGCTGTGCCGGTGAGCGACGAGCGCGCGGTGGTGCACGGCGCACAGGGGCTGGTGGAGTTCCACCGCCGCATCGCGGCAAAACGCGACAGCCTGCCGTTCGACATCGACGGCGTGGTGTACAAGGTTAACCGCCTCGCGTTGCAGACCGAACTCGGCTTCGTCTCGCGCGAGCCGCGCTGGGCGGTCGCGCACAAATACCCGGCGGAAGAGCAGCTCACCGTGGTGCGCGACATCGACATCCAGGTCGGGCGCACCGGCAAGCTCACGCCGGTGGCCAAACTTGCGCCGGTGTTCGTCGGCGGCACCACGGTTTCCAACGCCACGCTGCACAACGAGGACGAGACGCGGCGCAAGGACGTGCGCATCGGCGACACGGTGATCGTGCGCCGCGCGGGCGATGTGATCCCCGAGGTGGTGGGCGTGGTGCTCGACCGGCGCCCCGCCGATGCGGGCAAACCGTTCGATCTGTTCAAGCGGCTGCACGGAAAATGCCCGGTATGCGGCAGCCGCATCGCGCGCGAGGAGGACGAGGCCGATTGGCATTGCACCGGCGGGCTGTTCTGCCCGGCGCAGCGCAGGCGGGCCCTGCTGCATTTCGCCGGGCGCCGCGCGCTGGACATCGAAGGGCTGGGCGACAAGCTGGTCGAGCAACTGGTGGATGCGCATCTTGTCGAGACACCTGCTGACCTGTATGACAATCGGAAGCTGGATTTGCAGACGCTGGCGGCGCTCGACCGGATGGGCGAAAAGTCCGCGCAGAATCTGCTCGATGCGATCGAGCACAGCAAGCGCACCACGCTGGCGCGCTTCATCTATGCGCTCGGCATCCTCAATGTCGGCGAGGCCACCGCAAAGGATCTGGCACAGCACTTCGGCTCGCTGGATAATCTGCTCGCCGCCGATGCGGAGAGCCTGCAGCAGGTGCGCGATGTCGGCCCGGTGGTGGCGCAGAGCATCGTGGACTTTCTGGCGGAAGCGCACAACCGCGAAGTCATTGCGCAGCTGCGCGCCGGCGGGGTGCATTGGCCGGAACACGAACAGCGCCAAATGACGGAGTTGCCGTTCAGCGGCAAAACTTTCGTGCTGACCGGCACGCTGGTCAGCATGACGCGCGACGAGGCCAAGGAAAAACTGGAGGCGCTGGGCGCCAAGGTCAGCGGCAGCGTATCGAAAAAGACCGACTATGTGGTGGCGGGAGCGGAAGCGGGCAGCAAACTGGACAAGGCGCAGGATCTGGGTGTGGCGGTGCTGGATGAACAACAGTTTCTGGCGTTGCTGAACGTGAACGAATGAGACATTTGTCCGCAGATTAGGCTGTGGCAGGTTCAACAGCGGAAAAGATGCCGGGACTCGCAGCGATACCCCGTACTGCCTTTACTCCCCTCCCGCCTCTTTCACTTCGGTGCGCGCCCAGCCTTGCGCAAAGGTGATGCGCAGTTCCGCACCGGCAACCAGACCGCTTGCATCAGACACCACGCGCCCACTGGCATCCTGCACCATGCTGTAGCCGCGCGCCAGCACTTGCCTGGGATCAAGCAGGGCAAGGTGCTGCGCGATGTTTTCCGCCTGTGCTGCGCGCTGCGCATGCAGTGTGCGCATCGCGTTGGCCAGACGCGCCGCGAGGACGGTTTGCCTGTCTTGCAGCCGGGCGAAATCACCGCTCGCGGCATGCAGTCGCTGCGCCAGCGATTGCCACTGCCAATTGTGGTGCTGTTTGCGGTAGGCGTAGGCGCGCCGCATGCGTTGGCGCAATTGCTCCAGCCGTTGTGCCTGACGTTGCATCTGCTGCGCGGGGTGCACCAGACGGCGTTGCAGATAGTCCTGCGTTTGTATGGCATTTTGCAAGCGGTTGCGCTGCGCGCGCCGCAGGTGTTGGGCAAGGTCACGCAGGGTGCGCAGCAGTGCCTGGCGGTCCGGCACGACGCGCTGCGCCGCCGCGGTCGGCGTCGGGGCGCGCTCGTCGGCGACGAAATCGGCGATGGTGAAGTCGGTTTCGTGTCCCACACCGCTGACAACGGGAATGGTGCTGGCGGCAATGGCGCGCGCCACGACTTCCTCGTTGAACGCCCACAGGTCTTCGATGCTGCCGCCGCCGCGGCAGACTATCAGCACGTCACATTCCGCACGCTGGCCGGCGGTGCGGATCGCGGCCGCGATCTGTTCCGCGCTGCCGGCACCCTGCACCGGGGTCGGATACAGCACCACCGGCACGCCCGGCAGGCGCAACCGCAAGGTGGTAAGCACGTCGCGCAGCGCGGCGGCCTGTAAAGAAGTGACAATGCCGATTCGCTTGGGATAGGACGGTAGCGGGCGTTTACTCGCCGCATCAAACAGACCCTCGCTCTCCAGCTTCAATTTGAGTTGCGCGAAGCGTTCGTACAACACGCCCAGCCCGGCCGGCCGTATCTGCTCGACAGTGAGCTGAAAGTCGCCGCGCTGCTCATACAGCGTAACGACAGCCAGCACTTCCACCTGCTGGCCATTGGCGACCGAAGCGCCCAACAACTGATTCTTGTGCCGGAACATGACGCAGCGCACCTGCGCCTGATCATCTTTCAGTGAAAAATAGAAATGGCCGGAAGCTGCCTTCACCAGATTGGAAATTTCCCCGCGCACCCACAGCAACGGGACAGCGCTTTCCAGCAACTGCTTGATTGCAAAGTTGAGTTCCGCGACGCGCAAGACGCGGTTTTTTTCTTCAAAAAATAGGCCGAAAGACATATTGACAACTCGAAACAATTCACAAATCAAGAGAATTCGCCGTTTTTCGCCATAACACCCGCAACAAAACTGCTAACTTACGGTAACAGATTGTTTTCAATCGGTATTTTCATTATATAAAAAATAGGCAAAGTAAGAAAAACCCTTATGCAACGCCAAGTTAAAGGGTGACTGTCGGCAATCACTCACAAAGTTATCCACAGATTTTGTGGGTAAACGGAAATACTCTTTTCAAATGGCAGGTTAGCAAAATTCTGCTGAAGCAAACCCTGAGAAATGTTGCTCAACTGAGTGTGACACGCTACAGTTGCGCCCTCGGAATCCCTGGGTAAATCATACATGGTCGCGGCGTTCATAGAGACTTTTCCGGGGGCTCTTTTCAATTTAAGCACATCTGGAGAATCCGCGTGTTTGCAATTATAGAAGCGGCTGGCTGGCCGATCTGGTTTCTGATTCTGGCTTCGGTTATCGCTCTCGGGTTGATTATTGAACGTTCGATTTTCCTGCGCGCCAATCGCGTATCCCCCCCCGACCTGCTGGATGAGGTTATCAAGGAACTGAAACAACGCGGTGTCAGCGACAGCATGTTGGCACGGCTTGCCGCTAGTTCGCCGCTGGGTTGCATCTTCGCCGCCGGGTTGAAGAACATCAAGAGCCCGCCGGAGGTGATGAAAGAATCCATCGAGGAAGCCGGGCGCGCGGTCGCCCACAACCTGGAACGCTTCCTCACCACGCTGGGCACCATTGCCTCGATCAGCCCGCTGCTGGGACTGTTCGGCACACTGGTGGGCATGATCGAAATTTTCGGCGCGCAAACGTCAGCCGGCAATAGTCCGGCAGTGCTTGCCCACGGCATTTCCGTGGCGCTGTACAACACCGCCTTTGGCCTGATTGTGGCGATACCCAGCATGATCGCCTACCGCCATTTCCGCGCCCAGATTGACAGCCTGACCATTGATATGGAGCAGCGCGCCATCAAGCTGGTCGAGATCGTGCACGGCACCCGGGCGAAGTAATGAATTTCCGCCGCGGACGCCCTCGCGAGGAACCGGAAATCAACCTGATTCCGATGATCGACGTACTGCTGGTGATCCTGATTTTCCTGATGGTGACGACCAGCTACGCCAAATTTTCCGAATTGCAGATCAACCTGCCGCAGGCCGGTGGCGAGGCAGGCGTGGAACAGGCTCAGCCAATCAGCGTCGCGGTGGATGCCGCAGAGCGCTACGCCATAAACGGTCAGGGAGTCTCTTACTCCGGTGTGGATGCGCTGGCAGCCTCGCTGAAAAATGCTGCGGGCGACCAGACCGACCCCACCATCGTCATCAATGCCGACGCCAAGGCGCCGCACCAGGCCGTCATCAATGTGATGGAAGCGGCACGACGGGCGGGGTATGGGCGCATCACTTTCACCACACAGAACGCCTCCAGATAAGGATGTTCGACCTGCAATACCACTGGTATCGCATCACCCCGCTGCACCTGCTCCTGCTTCCGCTCAGCCTGCTGTTCCGCGCACTGGCGGCGCTGCGCCGCGTGCTGTACCGCAGCCGCATCCTGACCAGTAAGCAACTGGCCGTGCCGGTTATCGTGATCGGCAACATCAGCGCCGGCGGAACCGGCAAGACCCCGCTTACGCTTGCCTTGGCGCAGCAGCTGATCCGGCACGGCCGGCATCCGCTCATCGTCAGCCGCGGCCACGGCGGCAGCGCGCAACAGCCGCAACGCGTCACCCCGGACAGCGACGTTCGGCAAGTGGGCGACGAACCGTTGCTGATGGCGCGGCGCCGCCTCTGTCCGGTCTGGATAGGAAAAAACCGTGCCGCCGCCGCGCAAGCCGCGCTACAGGCCAACCCGCAATGCGACGTGGTGCTGTGCGACGACGGCTTGCAGCATTACCGGCTGCAGCGCGATGCGGAAATTGCGGTCATCGACGGGGCGCGCGGCTTCGGCAACGGTTTCATGCTCCCCGCCGGGCCGCTGCGCGAACCGGTATCGCGCCTGCAGGCGGTAGATGCCGTGGTGGTGAACGTGCAAGCCCGTTTCCCTCTCCCCAACCCTCTCCCAGAGGGAGAGGGAGCAAACGAACCGTTGCGCGAGTTTATATTTGACGACGGCGAGGTATCGACCGGTCAATACACGATGCGCCTGTCGGGAGATATCTTCCACAACCTGCTTGACCCCGGCAAGACCGCCACCGCCGCAGAGCTGCGCAAGCTGCGTTGCCATGCCGTTGCCGGCATCGGACATCCGCAGCGCTATTTCCGCCATCTCGCAGCGCTCGGATTGGATATCGTGGAACACGCTTTTCCCGACCATCATCCTTACCGTGCAGCCGACCTGTCCTTCGCGGATTGCGATGCGATACTCCTCACCGAAAAAGATGCGGTAAAATGCAGCGCATTCGCTGATGAACGATATTGGGTGTTGCGTGTGGAAGCCCAGATCGACCCAGCCCTGACCGATCACATTCTGCGAAAGATTGCCCATCATGGATCCGAAACTGCTTGATATCCTCGTTTGCCCGTTGTGCAAATCTCCGCTGGTCTACCATAAAGCCGAAAAAGAGCTGATCTGCAAGGCAGACCGGCTGGCCTTCCGCATCGAAGACGATATTCCGGTGATGCTGGCCGACGAGGCACGCAAACTCACTGCCGAAGAAGCCGAAGCGCTTCGATGACAGATTTTCATGTGGTGATCCCTGCCCGCCATGCCTCCACCCGCTTGCATGGCAAACCCCTGTTGCCGATTGCCGGAAAACCGATGGTGGTACGGGTCGCCGAACAGGCGGCGAAAAGCGGCGCACAGCAGATCTGGATCGCCACCGACCATCACGCCATCGCCAACGCCGTGCATGAGCACGGCTTCAAGGCCTGCCTGACCAAGGGCAGCCACGCCAGCGGCACGGACCGCATCGCCGAGGTGGTAGAACAGCATGGCTGGCCGGACGGCACCATCGTGGTTAATGTGCAGGGCGACGAGCCGCTGATGCCGCCCGAACTGATTCGCGCCGTCGCCGAACACCTGCACGGCCACCCGGAATGCGCGATTGCCACTGCCTGCCATGCACTTCACGATGAAGCGTCGCTGCGCAACCCGAACATCGTCAAGACGGTGCTCGATCAGCACGGCAACGCGCTGTATTTCAGCCGCGCGCCGATTCCCTGGCCGCGCGACGCATTTGCGCTCCCCTCGCCCGCCGGCGGAAGAGGATTGAGGGGTGAAGGTTTGCCAGCCGGTTTGCCGGTGCTGCGCCACATCGGCATTTACGCTTACCGCGCCGGCTTCCTGCGCGCTTATGGGCAACTTGCACCGACAGCGATAGAACACTTTGAAGCACTGGAACAATTGCGCGCGCTGTATTATGGGTACAAAATCGGCGTGGTTGTCGCTGACCGGGCTCCGCCAGCCGGCGTGGATACGGAGCAAGACCTGCACGTGGCGAGAGAATTATTTGAGGAGCGGGAAGGGCAAGGGATACAGGGATAAGGGTAAAAACCCTCCCCATTCGATGGAGCGGAAAACCGGCTTTACCCCTTCCCTTTTCACGGAAGTAACCAATACGGAGGAACGATAATGAAACTGATACTGCTAGGCGCACCGGGTGCAGGCAAGGGCACCCAAGCCAATTACATCAAGGAAAAATTCAACATCCCGCAAATCTCCACCGGCGATATGCTGCGCGCAGCAATCAAGGCGGGCACGCCGCTGGGTGTCGCGGCAAAAAAGGTGATGGATGCGGGCAATCTGATCTCCGACGACATCATCATTAATCTGGTGAAGGAACGCATCAAGGCAAAAGACTGTGCCAACGGCTTTCTGTTTGACGGCTTTCCGCGCACCATTCCCCAGGCCCAGGCGATGAAAGATGCGGGCATCCACATCGACTATGTGGTGGAAATCGAAGTGGACGACAGCGAGATCATCAAGCGCATGAGCGGACGACGCGTGCATCTGGCTTCCGGCCGTACCTATCATGTGGTGTTCAACCCGCCCAAAGTGGAGGGCAAGGACGACATCACCGGCGAGGATCTGGTGCAGCGCCCGGACGATGTCGAAAATACCGTCATCAAACGTCTCGATATCTACCGTGAGCAAACCAAGCCGCTGGTTGATTACTACACTGCCTGGGCAAATTCCGGCGACGTAAACGCGCCGAAATATGTGAATATCCCCGGTACAGGCGGCGTTGAACATATCCGCGACCAGATATTCGCCGCGCTGGGCGGCAACTGATTGTGTCGCTAAAACCCCTGCTCACCGTTGGGGACGCCAAGCGCGTCGCGGCAGCCGCTGAAGCCGAAGCACAGCGCAACGGCTGGCGTGTAGCCATCGCCGTGGTGGACGACGGCGGCCATCTGCTCTACCTGGAACGCAGCCACGACACCCAGTTCGGCAGCGTCGAGACGGCCATACAGAAAGCCCATGCCGCTGTCGCGTTTCGACGCCCGACCAAGGCTTCCGAAGACGCTGTGCTGAGCGGGCGGCTGATCCATCTCGCCCTGCCCGGCGTGATCCCTGCCGAAGGCGGCATGCCGCTGGAGATCAGCGGATTTATCGTGGGCGGCCTGGGAATCAGCGGCGTGCGCTCGTTTCAGGACGGGCAAATTGCGGCGGCGGGTGTCGCCGCGCTGATGACAGGCCATTCAGATTCCACATCAGGTGATCATCCGTAGGGCACGTCTCACGCAGTTTGAAAAATCGTCGGCCTCAGCCTGAAAACAAGATCACTTCCTGCGCAGGCTCATCCGCTCCATGATGCCGTCCTTGGAAATGAATTGATGCTTCAGCGCACCCAGCACATGCACCACAACCAGCACAATCAGCACATTCACCAGGATTTCATGCACCTCGTGCGCGGTCACGCCGGTAAATTTCTTCGGTAGCAGGGACACATCCCATGCCGTAAAGGCCGCGTACACATCGCTGGTCAGAATCTGCATCATCCCGCTCAACGGCACCAGAATCAGCACGGCATACAGGGCGTAATGAATCCCCTTGGCCACCTTATCCAGCAGCGTGTCGCCCAGCGGAGGCGGAACATCGTCCTGGTTGCGAAAATAAAACCGCGCCAGAGTGAACAGCAGCACCGCGCCACCCACCAACCCGTGCACCGCATAGCCCAGAAGCGTTGCGCCATCCTCCTTGCGCGCCTCATTCACCGCATCACCGAGGAACCAGGCGGCAATCAATAATGCCAAGGTCAGCCAATGTACGATCACCATGCGTTTGCTGTATTGCGTCATGAATTTCTCCTGAAAAATTTTTTGGAATTCCTAACAATGGCCGTAAACAGCGCAAGTTTCCGGCAAAAACGAATGCGTAATTAACCCGAAAACAATCACTGCCCACTACCTTTTTTCTCCAGCATTTCCCAGCGCTCCAGCACCGCCGCTGTTTCCGCCTCGATTTCCTCACCGCGCACTTGCAGCTGCCTGGCGCGTTTGGGGTCGCTGCGATAAACCGTACCGTCGGCCAGATGCGCGGCGATATCGATCTGCTCGCGCTCCAACGCCTCGATGCGCCTGGGCAGGTCTTCCAGTTCGCGCGTTTCCTTGAAACTGAGCCTGGCGGCGGGTTTCGCTTTTTCGACGGCGGCAACAGCCGCGCGCGGTGGCGCAGGAACAGCGGGTTTGGCGGCCGCAACGCTGGCCTGATATTTCTTCACTCGCACCCAGTCCTCATAACCGCCGACGTATTCGACCAGTTTACCGTCACCCTCGAAGGCGATCACCTGCGTCACCACGTTGTCGAGAAACGCCCGGTCATGGCTGACGAGGAACAGCGTGCCGTCATAGTTCGCCAGCAATTCTTCGAGCAGCTCCAGCGTCTCGATATCGAGGTCGTTGGTCGGTTCGTCGAGCACCAGCACATTGGCAGGCTGGGTAAACAGGCGCGCCAGCAGCAGGCGGTTACGCTCGCCGCCGGAGCAGCTCTTCACCGGCGAACGGGCGCGTTCCGGCGCAAAAAGAAAGTCGCCGAGATAGCTGATGACGTGCTTCTTCTGCCCGCCGATTTCGACGAAGTCCGAGCCCTGGCTGATGGTGTCGGCCAGCGTCGCCTCGTCATTGAGTTGTTCGCGCAACTGGTCGAAATACGCCACCGAAATTTTCGTGCCGAGCTTGACCTGCCCGCTGTCCGGCTGCAATTCACCGAGGATGATCTTGAGCAGCGTGCTCTTGCCCGCGCCGTTCGGGCCAAGCAGGCCGATCTTGTCGCCGCGCTGAATGCGGCAGGAGAAGTTGTCGATGATCCTGCGCGCGCCATACGATTTGCAGACATCGACGAGCTCCGCAACCAGCTTGCCGGAACGCTCGCCGGCATCCACGCTCATCTCGACCTTGCCGAGCTTCTCGCGCCGTGCCGCGCGTTCGCGGCGCAACTGCTCGAGGCGCAGCACGCGGCCTTCGTTGCGCGTGCGGCGCGCCTTGACCCCTTGGCGTATCCACACCTCCTCCTGCGCCAGCACCTTGTCGAACTTGGCGTTCACCACCGCCTCGTCCGCCAGCATGCGCTCCTTGATTGCCTGATAGGCGGAGAAGTTGCCGGGGAAGCTCGCCAATTTGCCGCGATCCAGCTCGATGATGCGCGTCGCGACGTTATCGAGAAAACGCCGGTCGTGCGTGACGAACAGCACCGCGCCGGAAAAATTGTTCAGCAGCCCTTCCAGCCATTCGATGGACTCGAAATCCAGATGGTTGGTCGGCTCGTCGAGGATCAGCACATCCGGCTCGGCCACCAAAGCCTGCGCCAGCGCCACGCGCTTGCGCTGCCCGCCGGACAGTTCGCCGACGCGCTTGTCGGCATCCAGCTCCAGCTTGGTAATCGCGGTCTCGATACGCGCCTGCACCGACCAGCCGCCCTGGGATTCGAGCTGGGTCTGCAATAGCTGCATTTTTTCCAGCAACATGTCCACGTCCGCATCCGGTTCGGATAATTGATGCGAGACATGGTGGTAATCGCTGAGCAGCGTATGCAAATCGCCCAAGCCTTGCGCCACCGCGTCGAACACCGTGTCATCGGCATTCAGCACCGGCTCCTGGCTGACATGGCAGATGCGCGCGGTCGGCGCGCGCCATACCAGCCCGTCATCCAGATTTCCCTGACCAGCCAGCACGCGCATCATGCTCGACTTGCCGCCGCCGTTGCGCCCGATCAGCCCGACGCGCTCACCCTCGTCTAGCTGAAAATCGGCGTGATCGAGCAGTGCGACATGTCCGAATGCAAGGCAGGCCTTGTCTAGTGTAATAAATGGCATGATCTGGTAGCTATTTTTTCGAAAGCGCCTTCGGCAATTTCCTTGCGGGCGCGCATGATACCAGCAGCGAGGTTTTGATTGCGGCACATTTCCGCTAGAATGCGCACCGCTGTCCTCGTAGTTAAATGGATATAACCGGCCCCTCCTAAGGGTCAATTACTGGTTCGATTCCAGTCGAGGACGCCAATTCCCTGAGCATCGCCTTGTCTTTGCGCCGTCCGGCCTTTTCGGCCTCGCCGTGCGCGCCCGCCTTCTCGAATAGCACAGCAGCCAATGGGGCGCGCGATCAGCAGATTTTTGCGTGTTTCATGCGCTTGGGTCAATCAAGAATGACGTAAAATCGACCGCTCGCTTCTTAAGGTATTCGGAATGTTGACACTGTTTCTTGTTGTGTGCGCCTATCTGCTCGGCTCGGTTTCGTTCGCGGTGCTGATGAGCAAGTTATTCCGCCTGCCGGATCCACGCAGTTACGGCTCGCATAATCCGGGCGCAACCAACGTGCTGCGCAGCGGCAAGAAAGCGGCCGCGGCACTGACATTGCTGGGCGATGCAACGAAAGGCTGGCTGGCGGTGTGGCTGGCGATACGCTTCGCGCCACACGATGAAACTTTCCTGACGCTGGTCGCGCTGGTTTCACTGGCGGTGTTTCTTGGCCACCTGTTCCCGGTGTTCCTGCGCTTCAGGGGTGGCAAGGGTGTGGCGACTGCGCTTGGCGTGTTGCTGGCATTGAATGTCTGGCTGGGATTGGGCGCACTGGCAACCTGGCTGCTGGTGGCGGCGTTGTTCCGCCTGTCGTCACTGGCGGCACTGACTGCTGCCGCCGGTGCGCCGATCTATGCGCTGCTGCTGGGTTTGCCGCATGAATGGGCGCTGGCATCCGCGCTCATGTCACTACTGCTGATCTGGCGGCATAAAGGCAACATCCAGAATCTGCTGGCGGGCAAGGAAACGCGGATCGGCAAGCGCGGTGCGGCTCAATAACCGTTCTCTACGGCTTAGGATAAAGCAATGCCAGGCGATATCCGGTCGGCCTGAGATCGGCAGTTTCAAGGTATAACCTGACGCTGATTTCATGCTGGGGCAGCAGGCCGAGTGTTTCGCTCTCAAGCGGCGGCAAATAATCTGCCGGGCGAAACACGCGGCGCGCCAGGGCATTATCCTGCGTATCGTTGAGCGTAAGCTCCAGATTGGGAAAGGCCTGCGCATATGATGCACGGTTGCGCAGCAGTACGTTCAGGACAATCTGGTTTTCGTGTGCCGGGTCGGCTTCGAGATTGGATGATTCGATGCTCATCAGATCGGTATTTTGCGGCAGCGGCACAGTGCATTTGAGCAACTGACAATAGCTGACCAGCGCGGGTTTCAGGACGGGCAGGCGCGCAGCGAGGTCGACGCGGAAGAAGTAGGCAGCCTGTGCGATCAATACCAGCAGCAGCAAAAGAGCGGCAATCGCCCAGGGCCAGGTGCGCCGTTCCGGGCGGTATTCGCTGTCATCCTCATCCTGCACGATGGCGACTTGCTCGGCCAGCGTCATCGGTTGCGATGATTCTGTTTCCGGTGGCAACGGCACGTCCGGCGGCATTTCATTTCGCGCCGCAGTGGCCATCTCAACGTAATCCAGCGTTCCATAGCGCGCAGCGTCCAGCTCGCCCTCGTTTGAGGCAACTTCGTCCATATTGATTGCTTCATGCGCGAATGCATCAGCATCTGGCGCTGTCGCAATGGAACTGGCGGCAGCTTCCTCCAGTGCGGCCGGGGCTACCGCTGGTTTATCGGCAAGTTTGGGGGGAGGCGCCGGCTCGTTCAGTATCGGCAATTCAAGCTGCGGGCTGGGTTGATCGGGGATAAAGCCGGGACGCGCATCAAAGGCCTGCAGGCAATGCCCGCAACGCACCATGCCCCGATGCGCCTCCAGTTGTGTTTCGGCGATTTTGAAGCGCGTATCGCAATGCGGGCAGAGTGTCGTTCCGTCCATTATGGTTAGCGTTTCGTTCCCGACAGGCATGACCAGCCCTCCTCAAAAACCGGGGCATTCAGATCGAACCATTGCCGGTAGATATTCATTACTTCTTGCGCCTGCTCCTCAAGGATGCCGGACAATACGATCTGCCCGCCCTGCCGCGTTGCATTCGCCAGCAGGGGCGCGAGCAGTCGCAGCGGGTTGGTCAGAATATTTGCCACTACCAGATCGTAGGCGTCCTGCGGTGCTTCATCAGGCAGGCAGAACTGTACGTTCCCGACCCGATTGGCAACGGCATTGTCGCGGCTGGCGATCACGGCCTGCGAGTCTACATCAATCCCGACGGCGCGTGCAGCCCCCAGTTTGAGCGCGGCGATGGCGAGGATGCCGGAACCGCAGCCATAATCCAGCACCGTCTCGCCGCCTTTGATGTTGTTGTCCAGCCAGCGCAGGCAAAGGCGGGTGGTGGGGTGGCTGCCGGTGCCAAACGCCAGACCGGGATCGAGTACGATGTTGATGGCATCCGGGTCACTGGGCGTGTGCCAGGTCGGTACGATCCACAGCCGGGGTGAAATCGGGATCGGGTCAAACTGGGACTGGGTGAGACGCACCCAGTCGCTGTCGGCCAGCGTTTCGATGCGGTATTCCGGTATTTCCTTGAGACCGATGCGAATTGCGGCTTCGCGCAGGATCGCGGCGGCGTCCCGGTCGTCGTCGAACAGCGCACTGACCCGGTTATGTTGCCACACCCCGGGCGGCGGCTCGCCGGGTTCGCCGAAAATCGCCTGTTCGTCCGGCGTGTCGGCATCGGCATCCAGCAAATCCACCGACAGCGCGCCAAGTTCCAGCAACGCTTCGCTCAACGCCTCGGCGTGTTGCGCGTCGGTGTCAACGGTGAGGGTCAGCCAAGGCATTATTTAGTCTTGGTGCGTTCGGCCAACCGTTCCTCTAAATAATGAATGCTGGTGCCGCCGCGCATGAAGGCTGCATCCTGCAGCAATTCGCGATGCAGCGCGATATTGGTGTCGATGCCGTCCACCCACATCTCGGACAGGGCGGTGCGCATCCTTGCCATGGCCTGTTCGCGCGTGTCGCCATAGGCAATAAGTTTCCCGATCATCGAGTCATAATGCGGCGGCACAAAATAATTGTTATAGGCATGCGAATCGACGCGGATGCCGGGGCCGCCCGGAGCGTGCCAGGAAGTGATGCGTCCGGGCGAGGGTGTAAATTTGTAGGGGTGCTCGGCGTTGATGCGGCATTCGATAGCATGCCCCTTGAACTGGATATCGCGCTGCCGGAACGACAGTTTTTCTCCGGCGGCGATGCGGATTTGCTGCTGCACAATATCGATGCAGGTGATCATCTCGGTGACGGGGTGCTCCACCTGCACGCGGGTATTCATTTCGATGAAGAAAAATTCGCCGTTCTCGTACAGAAATTCGAACGTCCCCGCGCCGCGATAGCCGATTTTGCGGCAGGCTTCGGCGCAACGTTCACCGACCTTGTTGCGCAGGCGCGAGTTCAGCAGCGGCGCAGGAGCTTCTTCGATGACCTTCTGGTGGCGGCGTTGCATTGAGCAATCGCGCTCGCCCAGGTGCACCGCGTTGCCATGCTGGTCGGCCAGCACCTGGAATTCGATGTGGCGCGGATTCTCCAGAAATTTTTCCATGTACACCATGGGGTTGTTGAAGGCGGCCTGTGCTTCGGTCTTGGTCATGGTGACCGCGTTGAGCAATGCCGCTTCGGTATGCACCACCCGCATGCCGCGCCCGCCGCCGCCACCCGCCGCCTTGATGATGACCGGGTAGCCGATGCTGCGCGCAATCTTGATGATCTCGGCAGGATTATCTGGCAACGCGCCGTCCACGCCCGGCACGCAGGGCACCCCGGCTTTTTTCATCGCGTTCTTGGCGGAAACCTTGTCGCCCATCAGGCGGATGGTGTCCGCACGCGGGCCGATGAATACGAAGCCGCATTTTTCGACGCGCTCGGAAAAATCGGCATTCTCCGACAGAAATCCGTAGCCGGGATGAATGGCCTGCGCATCGGTGACTTCCGCTGCGCTGATGATGGCGGGGATGTTCAGATAACTCTGGGTCGAAGATGCCGGGCCGATACACACCGATTCGTCAGCCAGCTTTACATACTTGGCATCGGCATCCGCCTCGGAGTGCACAACCACGGTTTTGATGCCGAGTTCGCGGCAGGCGCGCTGGATGCGCAACGCTATTTCACCGCGGTTTGCGATCAATATCTTTTCAAACATGCGTTGTCTCCACGATGAAATAGCGTTTACGGCTTTCAACCGCAGAGCGATTTGGCTGCGCCGCTGCGCTGCCTGCCGACAGCTGGTCGCCGCGATTGGCAATCAGGATATTCTCGAACATTTGGATGCTCCGGGCTTTGGCCTTGGCGCGTAACCGCGCCAGGGGACTGGATTAGCCGATGACGAACAAAGGTTGACCAAACTCTACTGGTTGGCCATTCTCTACCAGAATGGCCTTGATGATGCCAGCCTGATCCGCGTCGATCTCATTGAGCAGCTTCATTGCCTCGATAATGCACAGGGTATCGCCGCTATTGACGTTTTGACCAACATCGACAAATGGCTTGGAACCGGGTGAGGCGGATCGGTAGAAAGTACCGACCATCGGCGACTTCACTACATGCCCCTCGGGTGCGGCGGGTTTGGCAGGTTCTGCCGCCGGAGCGGCGGGTTGCGGCGCAGCAGCTACAGCAACGGGTTGCGCGGCAGGGGCATATACCTGATGGGCGGCGGCCACGGTACGCGTAATGCGCACGCGTTCTTCGCCCTCGCTGATTTCCAGTTCGGCAATACCGGAGCCTTCTACCAACTCAATCAACGTCTTGAGCTTGCGTAAATCCATAACGCCCTCCTTGAAAAAGTCTAGTTTTTATTGTGCAGCGCATATTGCACCGCATATTCATAACCCGCCGCACCCAGACCGCTGATCACGCCGACGGCGAGGTCGGAAAAGAACGATTCCTTGCGGAATGCTTCGCGCGCGAATACATTGGAAAGGTGCACCTCGATGAACGGGATAGCCACCGCCGCCAGTGCGTCGCGCAAGGCTACGCTGGTGTGGGTGAACGCGGCCGGGTTGATGACGATGAACAGCGTGCCGTCGGTGCGCGCCTGCTGCACCCGCTCCACCAGCGCAGCCTCCGAATTGCTCTGGAAGCAAAACAGGTTTGCGCCATTTGTTTCGGCTAATATCATTAAACGTTCATTAATTTCGTTTAACGTGACGCGTCCATAAACCTCCGGCTCGCGCGTACCGAGCAGGTTCAGGTTGGGTCCATGCAATACAAGGATACTCTTCATATACGCAGTTTGCCGCAAATTAGTGAGATTTGTCCATCTTTTTTATGAAGATAGACAAAGAACATTAAAGGCCGACTTTTTCCAGTGTTTTCAGAAACTGCGCGGCATCCTGATAGCCTATCACGCGAAAATCACCCATTTCATTACCCTGCGCATCGAAGAACAGGATGCCGGGAGGACCGTACAGGCCAAAACGTTTGAGCAGGGCACTGTCGGCTTCGCTGTTTGCCGTTACGTCCGCCTGCAACAATAGTACCGGTTTGAGTTTTGCCTGCACGGCGGGATCATGGAAGGTAAATCGCTCCATCTCCTTGCAGGAGACACACCAGTCGGCGTAGAAATCCAGCATGACAACCCGCCCACTCGCCTGGGCAATACGCCGATCAAGCTCCGCGACATCGATGACGCGGGAAAATTGCAGCGTGGCGGGAGCCTGCGCTTCGACGCGGCCGGCGTTGCCGAGCGGGCGCAGAATGTCGCGTGCGCCGGACAGCGCGCCGATCAGATAAGCCACGCCGAGCAGCAGGGCAAGCAGGCCGATGCTCTTGAACAGCCTGTGCCAGCCGCTGGCATTGTGCGGCAGGGTATCCAGCGCGCGCAGGTAAATCCCCGAAAAAATCAGCAGCGCCGCCCACAGCAGCATTTGCACGCCGATCGGCAGCAGCGGCTGGATGATCCAGATCGCCAGCGCCAGCAGCATCACGCCGAAGAAGCTCTTTACCGACTCCATCCACGCACCGGCCTTGGGCAGCAATACGCCCGCCGAGGTGCCGATCAGCAGCAGCGGCGCGCCCATGCCCAGCGCCAGCGCGAACAGGGCAGCTCCGCCCAGCACGGCGTCATGTGTCTGGCCGATATACAGCAGCGCCCCGGCCAGCGGCGCAGCCACACAAGGCCCCATGATGATGGCGGACAGCGCGCCCATGGCGAACACGCCGGACAGATGCCCGCCGTGCAGGCGGTTGCTGGCGCCGGTCAGCTTGCTTTGCCAGGAATTCGGGAGTTGCAGTTCATATAAACCGAACATGGACAATGACAGCACCACGAACATGGCGGCAAAGCTGCCCAGCACCCAAGGCGTTTGCAGCGCGTTGGAGATCAGGCTGCCGGAAAATCCCGCCGCCACGCCTGCCGCGGCGTAGGTAATCGCCATGCCCAGCACATAAGCCAGCGACAGAATGAAGGCATGCATCCGGGTGATTTTGTGGCCGCGCCCGACGATGATGCCGGACAAGATGGGAATCATCGGAAAAACACAGGGGGTCAAGGCGAGCAACAGTCCTGCGCCGAAGAAGGAAGAGACAATCAGCCAGAAGCTGCCTCCTTTGAAAAGCCGGGCGATCCGGGTATTTTCAGTGGCTGGTTCGGCTGGCAGGGGGGCGATGGCCGAAGGCGGCGGTGCTTCGGTCATTGCCGGCGCAGGTGTCGCGCGCAGACCGGTTTTGGCATCCGGCAAATCAAGCTGTATGGTTTTGTTAATCGGCGGGTAGCATAATCCCTCCTCGCTGCAGCCCATATAAACGGCGTTTAATGTCATGCCGCTGGCGGCATCACTCAAACGATCCAGGGTGATTTCGGCCTGGAACGAGTTGTGAAACACCTCGATGTTGCCGAAAGCGGGATCCTGCTTCATTTCGCCTCGCGGCAAATTCAGCGCCAGAATTTTGACCGCGCCGTCTTTGACCTCAAACCTGATTTTGTCGCGGTATAAATAGTATCCCGGCGTTACGTTGAAGCTGGCTTGCAACTTATGGGCGTCGCGCACCGTGACTTGCAGGGCGAAAGCCTGGTCTGGCGGCAGAAAACTGGCCTGTTTGCCGCCGAGGCCGGGCAGGCGATCCAGTAACCCCCCTGCATGCGAGGCAGGCGTCATCAAACATAACAGCAGCAGTACAAAACGCATGAATTCAGTCCTTGAATGTGTCTGTTTCCTGGCCTACCCACCCCAGATAAGCGGGCAAACCCGCTATTACGGGGACAGCGATGATTTCCGGAAGTTCGTAAGGATGCACCGTGCGGATCAATTGTTCAAGGCGCGGATAGGCGGTACGCGTGGTCTTGATCAACAGCGGCACTTCGGTGGCGGTCTCGATTTTACCCTGCCAGCGGTAAGTCGAGGTGCAGGGCGCAAGCTGGTTTACGCAGGCTGCGGCGCGTTCTTCGATCAGCCGTTGCGCCAGTCGCGCGGCAGCCTGCGCATCCGGCAGGTTGGTAATGACCAATAATATGTCGTTCATTTTGCGAAGCGCGATCCCAGTTGCAGAAACTCGTCCCACACGTCGCCCTGGCGCAGCCCCTTGATGGTCTTGTCCAGCCGCGCGGCCTGCTGAATGGCGCGCTCGATATAGGGCAATTTCAGCCGCCGCGCCGCACTCTCGATCAGCCCCTGCCGGTCTTTGCGCACCCGCAGGTCACGCAAGGCGTTGCCGGGATTGGCGCCGCGCTGCACCGCCTGCAGCACCTTGCCCAGCGTGCGGATGTCTTCGCTGACCGCCCACAGCACCAGCACGGTGGCGGTTCCCTCGGCGCGCAGCCCGTCGAGGATGCGCGCGAAACGAGCCGCGTCGCCGTTCAGCATGGCTTCGGAGAGCTTGAAGATATCGTAGCGCGCCACGTCCATCACGGCATCCCTGACCTGCTCGAAAGACAACGCGCCCGCCGGAAACAGCAGCGCGAGTTTCTGGATTTCCTGAAATGCCGCAAGCAGGTTACCCTCGCAACGGTCGGCGAGAAATTCCAGCGTGGCCTCGTCGGCGCTCTGCTCCTGCCGCTTCAGGCGTGCAGCAATCCAGCGCGGCAGCGCATTGCGCGGAATATCGTCGGCGGAAATCATCACACCGTGCCGCTGCAATGCGGTGAACCACTGGCTTTTCTGCGCGCTCCAGTCCAGCCTAGGCAGCGAAATCAGCGTCAGCACGTCCGGATTCAGGTCGGCAACGTAGTCCTGCAATGCCTGCCCGCCTTCCGTGCCGGGCTTGCCGGACGGAATGCGCAGGTCGATGATTTTGCGCTCGGCAAACAGCGACAGGCTCTGCGCGCTGTTGCGCAGCTCGCCCCATTTGAAATGCTGCTCGGCGATAAAGGTCTCGCGCTCGCTGTAGCCGGCCGCGCGCGCCGCCGCGCGGATACTGTCCGCCGCCTCGACCGCCAGCAGCAGCGCGTCGCCATACACCACATACAGCGGCTTGAGGCCGGAGGCGAATTGGCGCGGCAGGTCTTCGCTGGCGATTTGCATGGCTTATTGCGGCTGCGGCCTGGCGCGGCTCAGGCGGCGCACGATCTGCCGCACCATATCCGAACGCATGCTCTGGTAGAGCAGCGCTTCCTCGGCTTCCTTGGCGAGAATCTTGGTGTCGTCATACAGGTAATCCCGGCGCAGCACGATTTCCTCGGCGGGTATCCAGTCTTGCCTTTGGTCATAGGCGCGCAGCGAAACGCGGTAAAGCAACTGGAACTCGTTCACGCGCCCGCTGCCGCCCAGCGTGAGAATCTGCTTTTCCGGAATCTCGCTGACGATGTTGAGCACCACATCTGCCTGCTCGGCGCTGTTCACCAGTTTCACGTTGTTGGCTTCCAGGTTGCGGCGCAGGTCGGCAATAAAAGCGGTCCGGGGATTGGCCGCGTCCAGATACAGCGTGTCGAACGGCATGCCTGCCTGGCCGCGCAGATGGAAGCCGCAGGCGCTCAGCAGCAGGATCGTCATCATGGCAAACAGTTGCGGGGATATACGCATGGCCTCTTTACCTAAGCAACAATATTGATCAAACGCCCCGGCACGACCACGATCTTCTTCGGGGCAGCGCCCGCCAGCTGCTTTTCGACGGCAGGGTGAGCGAGTGCCAACTGTTCCAGCGTCGTTCTATCGGCGGCCTTGGCAACGGTCAGGTTGCCGCGCAGCTTGCCGTTCACCTGAATCACGATCTCGATTTCATCCTGCACCAGTGCGCCCGGGTCGGCTTCCGGAAAACCCTGATCCAGCAGGTCAGTGCCGGGGCGCAACCCGGCCCACAGCGCCTGACACATATGCGGCACGATCGGGCTGAGCATCAGCGCAATGGCTTCCAGCGCCTCCTGCGTTACGCTGCGCGCGACGGGCGTCTGCTCGTCAAACCTGGCCAGTGCATTGAGCAGTTCCATGTTCGCCGCAATGGCGGTGTTGAAGGTTCTGCGCCGCCCCATGTCGTCATCCACTTTCCTGATGGTCTGGTGCAATTGCAGGCGCAAGGCTTTTGCTGCCGCGCTCAACTCACCGCTGCGGTAGGCGGCCACGACGCCCCGCTCGACGTGATCATGGGCAGCCTTCCATACGCGCTTGAGAAAGCGGAACGCGCCTTCCACGCCGGCGTCCGACCATTCCAGCGACTGCTCCGGCGGCGCGGCGAACATGATGAACAGGCGCGCGGTATCGGCGCCGTACTGGTCGATGATGGCCTGCGGATCGACGCCGTTGTTCTTCGACTTGGCCATCTTCTCGGTGCCGCCGATGGCGACAGGTTGCCCGTCCGCTTTCAGCTTCGCCCCCATCGGGCGCCCCTTCTCATCGGTTTCCACCTCGACCTCGGCAGGGTTGATCCACAGTTTCTTGCCGCCGTTGCCTTCGCGATAGAAAGTCGGCGCGACCACCATGCCCTGCGTCAACAGGTTTTTGAACGGCTCATCGCCTTGCACCAACCCCTCGTCGCGCATCAGCTTGTGAAAGAAGCGCGCGTACAACAGGTGCAGGATCGCATGCTCGATGCCGCCGATGTACTGATCCACCGGCAGCCAGTGCCGCGCGGCATCCTTGTCCACCATCCCGCTGGTGCAATCCGGGCTGGTGTAACGTGCGTAATACCAGGAAGACTCGACGAAGGTGTCCATGGTGTCGGTCTCGCGCCTGGCCTTGCCACCGCATTGCGGGCAGGTGCATTCGTAGAATTCCGGCATCTTCGCCAGCGGCGAACCAGCGCCGTCCGGCACCACGTTTTCCGGCAATACTACGGGCAATTGCTCGTCCGGCACCGGCACGTCGCCGCAGTTCCGGCAATGAATGATCGGGATCGGGCAGCCCCAGTAACGCTGGCGCGAAATACCCCAGTCGCGCAGACGGAACTGCACCTGCTTGCCACCCAGGCCCTTTGCGGCGAGATCGGCGGCGATGGCATCTACGGCTTGAGCAAAATTCAAGCCATCGAATTTCTTTGAATTTATTAAAACCACATCTGAGTCGGTGTATGGAGACTCGTGCTGTAATTGCGTGTACAGCATCTGCACTGCATCTCTAACATCATCAGGCAGCTGTTTCGTGAATACTTCCTTTTCGATGTATTCGGTAAAGGCAAATGGGGCAACATCAGTTTCGTCTACGTGAATACCAACTCGACTCAACGCCTTAATTGCCCGCACCCAATCCTTGAGCAGTTGCTCACTTGCTACAACTCGCTTTATTGGCAGTTTATTTCTGATGGCGAAGTCCCAATCCCGCTCGTCATGCGCCGGTACCGCCATCACCGCGCCTTCACCGTAGCTCATCAGCACATAATTGCCGACCCATACCGGCACCTGCTCGCCGGTCAACGGGTGAGTGACCGAGATGCCCGTCGGCATGCCCTTCTTTTCCATTGTCGCGATGTCGGCCTCGGCCACACCGCCCTGCTTGCATTCCTCGATGAACGCGGCCAGCTCCGGGTTATCCTGTGCAGCACGGGCTGCCAGCGGATGTTCGGCGGCCACGGCGACAAAAGTAACGCCCATGATGGTGTCGGCGCGCGTGGTATACACCCACAGCTTGTCCTCTTTGCCATCCAGCTCATACGGAAAGGCGAAGCGCACCCCGTGGCTCTTGCCGATCCAGTTGCGCTGCATGGTCTTGACCTGCTCCGGCCAGCCGTCGAGCGTGTCGAGGCCGGCAAGCAGTTCTTCGGCATATTGGGTGATGCGGAAAAAGTACATCGGGATCTCGCGTTTTCCCACCAGCGCGCCGGAGCGCCAGCCGCGCCCGTCGATGACCTGTTCGTTGGCCAGCACGGTGTGATCCACCGGATCCCAGTTCACCGTGGCCAGCTTCTTGTAAATGACGCCCTTGTTGAACAGCCTGGTGAACAACCACTGCTCCCAGCGGTAATAGTCCGGCTTGCAGGTTGCGATCTCGCGCGACCAGTCGATGCCCAGCCCGAGCGACTTGAGCTGCTGCTTCATGTAGTCGATGTTGGAATAGGTCCACGCGGCGGGCGGCACGTTGTTGGCCAGCGCGGCGTTCTCGGCGGGCAGGCCGAAGGCGTCCCAGCCCATCGGCTGCATCACGTCAAAACCCTTCATGCGGTGATAGCGGCTCAACACATCGCCGATGGTGTAGTTGCGCACGTGCCCCATGTGCAGTTTGCCGGACGGGTAGGGAAACATCGACAAACAGTAATACTTGGGCTTGCCGCCAGCCCCGGCGGCGCGGAAGGCCAGGCGGTCTTCCCAGTGTTGTTGCATTTGCTGTTCGAGGGATGCCGGATGGTAGCTGGGTTGCATGATTTTGCGGGTTGCAGTCTGGATTTTTGAATGCGGCATTATAGCGATATCGCCTTTGCCGTGCTCAAAGGCGATTCTGTTGAAGGCCCCGGAAAAACACCACCAGCGATGCAGCGGAAAGGTCAGGAACCCGCGACAGCCAGTCGTTTACCTGTAGTTGAGCGGGGGCCTTTGTTATAGAATCGCCGCCTAATACAAAGTTTTCATTCATATTGTTCCAGGAGAAATCACCATGTCGCACAAGCACCCCGTTATCGCTGTCACCGGATCTTCCGGTGCGGGCACCACCACGGTAAAACAAGCCTTCGAAAATATTTTCCGCCGCGAAAAAATCACTGCGGCGGTCATTGAGGGCGACAGCCTGCACAGCCTGGACCGCATGGCATTCCGCGCAGCTGCCGCCGAAGCTGCCAAGGCCGGCAACAACACCTTCAGCCACTTTGGCCCAGGGTCCAATCACTTCGACAAGATTGAAGAAATGTTCAAGCAATATGGCGCGACCGGCATGTGCAGGCGCCGCTATTACGTGCACAGCGAGGACGAGGCCGCGCTGCACAACAAACACCTTGGCCTGACCGACCTGAAGCCCGGCATATTCACTCCGTGGGAAGATATCGAAGCCAATACTGACCTGCTGTTCTACGAGGGGCTGCATGGCATGGTAACCGACGGCGACATCGATGTGGCCAAATATGTGGACTTGGGTATCGGTGTCGTGCCGGTGGTCAATCTGGAGTGGATCCAGAAAATTCACCGCGACAAGGCCGAGCGCGGTTACTCGGCGGAAGCGACGGTGGATACCATCCTGCGTCGCATGCCGGACTACGTCAAGTTCATCACCCCGCAGTTTTCGCGCACCCATATCAACTTCCAGCGCGTGGCGACGGTGGACACGTCCAATCCGTTCATTGCACGCGATATTCCCACGCTGGATGAAAGCTTTGTGGTGATTCGTTTCAGCAAACCCAGAGGTGTGGATTTTCCCTATTTCCTCAGCATGATTCACGACTCCTTCATGTCGCGCGCCAATACACTGGTGGTGCCCGGCGGCAAGATGAGCTATGCGATGGAAATCATCCTGACCCCGATCCTGCACGAGATGATCGAAAACAAAAAGAGATAAGAGAGACCGTCATGCCGGATCAAGTCCGGCATCCGGCGGAACCAGCGGCGTATTTTTTCCGGCTTCGTCAGTGCTTGATTCCATCGCTACAGCCTACGGGCTATAATGCTGCGCATGAATAAACACGCCTCTGCCGCGCCGCGCGCGCTCGACTTGGCCCGCGAAGTATTGCGCATCGAAGCCGATGCCGTTCAAATGCTCGCCGCTCGCCTCGACGAGAATTTCCTGCGCGCGCTGGATGTAATCCTGTGCTGCAAAGGCCGGGTCATCGTCAGCGGCATGGGCAAGTCCGGGCATATCGCGCGCAAAATCGCCGCGACCATGTCCAGCACCGGCACCCCTGCCTACTTCGTGCATCCTGGCGAGGCCAGCCATGGCGATCTTGGCATGATCACCAGCGAAGATGTAATTATCGCGCTGTCCTACTCCGGGGAAAGCCAGGAGCTGATGACCATCGTGCCGGTCATCAAGCGCCAGGGCGCCAGGCTTGTCAGCATGACCGGCAACCCCTTGTCCAGCCTGGCCATAGCCGCTGACGTGCATCTTAATGCAGCGGTAGACAAGGAAGCCTGCCCGATGGGTCTGGCGCCCACCGCCAGCACCACAGCGGCGTTGGCGCTGGGCGATGCGCTGGCGGTGGCGCTGCTGGATGCCAAGGGTTTCGGCGCGGAAGATTTCGCCCGCTCGCATCCGGGCGGTAGCCTGGGACGGCGCTTGCTGACCCGTGTGCGCGACATCATGCGCAGCGGCGAACGTTTGCCGATGGTTCACGAAGATGCGCTGTTGAGTGACGCAATTATGGAAATTTCCAGAAAAGGCGTGGGCATGACTGCCATCGTGGATGCCGGGCAGCACGTGCTGGGCATTTACACCGATGGCGATTTGCGCCGCACGCTGGCGAAAAAATTCGACTTCAACGCCACACCGGTGCGCAGCGTGATGTCTGCCGACCCGCGCTGCATCGGCCCGGATGCGCTGGCCGCCGAGGCGGTGCAGGTTATGGAGCAATACAACATCAGTCAGATGCTGGTGGTGGATGAACAGCACAAATTGGTCGGCGCGCTGAACATGCACGACCTGTTACACGCCAAGGTTATCTAGGAGAAAAGCATGCTATCGAGCCGCGCCAAACTTATCCGTCTGATGGCCTTTGACGTGGACGGCGTGATGACCGATGGCGGACTTTACCTGTCCGACTCCGGCGAGGAATTCAAACGATTCAATTCACTGGACGGGCATGGCCTGAAAATGCTGCGCGCCAGCGGGGTTGAGATCGCCATTATCACCGGACGCACTTCGCATTGTGTCGCAGCGCGCGCGCAGAACTTGGGCATCACGCATGTCCTGCAGGGTGTGGAAAACAAGCTTGAAGCAATGATTGGCCTGCTCAACAAACTTAAATTACCCCGTGATGCCGCTGCATATATGGGCGATGACGTGGTGGATTTATCGGTGATGCGCCACGTCGGGCTGGCCATCAGCGTACCGGAATCTCCGCAACTGGTGCGCGAACATTCCGACTATGTCACACAACGTGGCGGCGGACATGGCGCGGTGCGCGAAGCCTGCGAGCTGCTCATGTCGGCGCAAGGCACGCTGGACGCGCAACTGGCTCCCTACCTGCAATGACCTTCGCTTCCCGCATCCGCTACTGGCTGCCGCTGTTACCATTGCTTGGCCTGCTGGGAATCACCTATTGGCTGAACCTGCAGGTAATGCCGGAACCCGCAAAACCGGACAATGGCAAACATCACGACCCGGACGCCATCATGGAAAATTTTTCCGCCGTCAAACTGAATGAACAGGGTGTGCCACACTTCATCATGGCGGCAAAAAAAATGCAGCATTATCCGGATGACGACAGCACCACACTGGAATTGCCGCGCCTGGCCACGCTATCTGCCGAGCACCCGACGATACACACCATCGCCAAACTCGGTATTGTTTCCAGCAGGGGCGATGAAATATTCCTGCACGGCGATGTCGAAGTGCTGCGCGAGGCCAGCGGGCAACAAAGTCAACTGACCCTGCAAACGGAATATCTGCGCATTGTCCCGGACCGCGATCTCGCCAACACAGACCGCGCTGTCACCATTGTCGATGCGCGCAGCACCACACATGCGACAGGCCTTGAAATGGACAACAAGGCGCGCACCCTGAAACTGCTTTCCAAGGTAACAAGCGAACATGCTCCAGCCCACAAATAAACTGTTATTGGCAGCTTTTATGCTGCTCTGCATCCCGCCCTGCTTCGCCGAACGCGCCGACAGCGACAAACCGATACACCTGGAAGCCGATCAGGTGCGGATAGATGACGCAAAGCAAATCAGCACCTTCACCGGCAATGTAAAACTTTCCCAGGGTACGCTGCTGATACGCGGCGACAAAATCGTTGTGACGCAGGACCAGGACGGTTTCAAACACGGCACGGCCTATGGCAATACCGCCAGCTTCCGGCAGAAACGCGAGGGGCTGGATGAATACGTGGAAGGCTATGGCGAGCGCATCGAATATGACACCCGCGCCGAGACAGTGGATTTTTACGTGCGGGCGCGCCTCAAGCGGGATATGGATGAAGTGCTCGGCGAACACATCACCTACAGCGCAAAAACCGAAATATTCCAGGTGAACGGCAGCGCAAGCACGGAAAGCTCGCCGCCCAAACGGGTGCGCGCCGTACTGCAACCCAACCCAAGAGAAGAAGCGGCAGTACCGCCCGATTCAGGCGGGCTGCCCATTACCCCCAGTGAAATACTCACCCCAAAACCATGAGTGAATTGCGTGCAGTCTGCCTCAATAAGAAATACGGTTCGCGCACCGTGGTACACGATGCCTCGCTGGCGCTGAAAAGCGGCGAGGTCGTCGGCCTGCTCGGCCCGAATGGCGCGGGCAAAACCACTTCGTTTTACATGATCGTAGGACTGATCGCGGCCGACGGCGGAGAAATCTCCATTGACGGGCAGAACATCACTCATCTGCCGATCCACCGCCGCGCGCGCCTGGGATTAGGCTATCTGCCGCAGGAAGCGTCGATTTTCCGCCGTCTGACTGTGGCGCAAAACATTCAGGCCGTGCTGGAATTGCAGGGGCTTGCCAACGGTGACATACAGAATCGCCAGGAAGAGTTGCTGGAAGATTTGCATATCACACATATCCGCGACAATCCGGCCATCAGCCTGTCCGGCGGGGAACGGCGACGCGTCGAAATCGCGCGCGCACTGGCAACCGATCCGCGCTTCATCCTGCTCGACGAGCCGTTCGCCGGTGTCGACCCCATCGCCGTGCTGGATATTCAAAAAATTATCCGCTTCCTCAAGGAACGCAATATCGGCGTATTGATCACCGACCACAATGTGCGTGAAACACTGGGCATCTGCGATCGCGCCTATATCATCAATGCGGGCTCGGTCATGGCGGAAGGCAAGCCGGATGAAATCATTTATAATGAAAGCGTGAGGAAAGTATATCTGGGTGAACACTTCAAGCTATGACGCGAAGGTATCCCGGGCACGACACCAGGCAATGAAACCCGCTCTCCAATTAAGATTGTCGCAGCAGCTAACGCTCACCCCGCAGTTGCAGCAGGCTATTCGTTTGCTGCAGCTCTCCACCCAGGATATTCATCAGGAAGTTGCCCAAATGCTGGATGAGAACCCCATGCTGGAACTGGCCGAAGAATCCGCGCCAGGCGCTTTCTCTCCTGAATTTACTCCTTCTGCATCGCACAACGACACGGCCACGGAAGAACCAACCCGGACCGATGACCGCGGCGCGGACGATTTCGGCAATGAGCAGACCGACTGGAATGCCGGCGGCGGCACGGCGCACGGCACAGAAGATGAGGATGAAACCTATCCTGAACAGGCTGCAGAACAGGCCAGCCTGCGCGAATATCTGCATGGCCAGTTAACCACCAGTTCACTGGATGATCGGGATCGGAAAGTAGTTGGCCTGCTGATCGATGCGCTGGATGGGAACGGCTATCTGACGCAGGATCTGCCGGAACTGGCAGACCTGTTGCCTGCAGAACTTGGCATCACACTGGATGATCTGGAAACGGCGCTGGTGCAACTGCAGCATCTGGATCAACCTGGCCTCGGCGCGCGCAATCTGTCCGAGTGTCTGACCTTGCAGCTCAAGGCACTGCCGGAAGACACCCCGCAACGCGATCTGGCGATCCGGTTGACAAGCGATCATCTGGACCTGCTCGCCGCCCACGATTTCGCCAGAATCAAAAAACTGCTGCGCTGCTCTGATGATGCATTGCGCGCCGCGCAACATTTGATCGTCGGCCTGAATCCAAAGCCGGGCGACACATTCGACAGGAACGTTGCCGATTACGTGGTGCCGGACGTCATTGTGGAGAAACACGGGAACAAATGGCGCGCCCGGCTCAATGCAGAAGCCATGCCCAGGTTGCGCATAAACCAGATTTACGCCAATATCCTGCAACAGCGCAACGACAAGAATTCATCGCAACTCGCCACGCAGCTCCAGGAAGCAAAATGGCTAATCAAGAATTTGCAGCAGCGTTTTGAAACCATATTGCGCGTCGCGCAGGCCATCGTGGAACGGCAAGGCAATTTTTTCGAGCATGGCGAGATCGGCATGCGCCCGCTGGTACTGCGCGAAATCGCCGAGGCGCTCGACCTGCATGAATCAACGGTATCGCGCAGCACCACCCAGAAATTCATGCTGACCCCGCGCGGCATTTATGAATTCAAGCATTTCTTTGGCAGCGGCCTGACCACTGAAAGCGGCGGCACCTGCTCTTCCACCGCAATACGCGAACTGATCAAGCAGCTGGTCAGCGCGGAGGACCGGCGCAAACCGCTTACCGACAGCCGCATGTCGGAAATCCTGGCACAGCAGGGCATTGTAATCGCCCGGCGTACCATAGCAAAATACCGGGAAGCATTGCATATACTCCCGGTTAATCTCCGTAAATCACTCTAAAAGAAGGAGCAAGACATGAACATCCATCTAACCGGGCGCCACCTGGAAATCACCCCTGCTATCCGCGACTATGCGACCGGCAAGTTCGGCAAGATTAAACGTCATTTCGACAATGTGATCGACGTTAACATCATCCTCTCGGTGGAAAAACTGCGGCAGAAAGCCGAGGCAACCGTACACATCAGCGGCAAGGATGTGTTTGTGGAATGTGACGACGAGAATCTGTACGCCGCGATTGACGCGCTGGTGGACAAACTGGACCGCCAAGTAAAAAAACACAAGGAAAAGTTGTCGGCACGCCGCCATGACGATTCCGGAAAACATGCCGCAGCGGAGTAATTAACCACGGGCGGCAACATGCCGCCCTTTTTATCCTACCCGACCTCACCATGAACCTGATCAGCAAAATCCTGTTACCCGACAATATCCTGCTGGACGCAGAGTCCACCAGCAAGAAGCGTGTATTTGAACGTGTCGGGCTGCTGTTTGAGAACAATCAGCAAATTGCCCGCAGCCAGGTGTTCGACAGCCTGTTTGCCCGCGAAAAACTCGGCTCGACCGGTCTGGGACAGGGTGTGGCGATCCCGCACGGGCGCATCGCCAAGCTACGCGATGCCACTGCCGCATTCGTAAAAACCACCCACCCGATTCCCTTTGATGCGCCGGACGGCCAGCCGGTAAATCTGATTTTCGTGCTGCTGGTACCCGAGCGCGCCACCGATCTGCATCTGCAAATCCTTGGGGAACTGGCGCAAATGTTCAGCGACGCGCAATTCCGCAATCGCCTGCTCGCCTGCGAAGACGGTGCCAGCATTCATCAGCTGTTCTACGACTGGAACAGCACGGCGTGAGACTTCCATGAGCCAGGTTAACGTCCGGCAACTATTCGAGGATAAGCAGCAACGGCTGCAGCTCAGCCATATTGCCGGCGCGGACGGCAGCGATCGCATCCTCGACAGCGACAAGGTCAATGCCTCCAACAACGGGCTCATCGGCCATCTCAACCTGATACACCCGAACTGGGTGCAGGTGTTGAGCGAAACCGAACTCGATTATCTGCGCAATTTGAGCGATGAAGCGCGCGCCGGCGCGTTCCGGCAAATCGAACAAAGCGTCACAACCTGTTTGGTTGTAGCCGGCACCGATGACATCCCGGCTGAACTGGTCGCCTTTGCCGACCGGTCACATATTCCGTTATTCCGTTCGCCCAAACCCAGCGTGCACCTGATGTGGCTGGTGCGCCACTATCTTGCCAAGGAACTGGCCGAATCGACCACGCGCCACGGCGTGTTTCTTGATGTGCTGGGAGTCGGCGTGATCATTACCGGCGAAAGCGCGGTTGGCAAAAGCGAACTGGGACTGGAACTGATCACGCGCGGCAACGGCCTGGTTGCCGACGACATCGTCGAATTGCACCGCATCGCACCGGATACGCTGGAGGGACGCTGTCCCGAGCTGTTGCGCGACTTTCTCGAAGTGCGCGGTCTGGGAGTGCTGAACATCCGCACCATGTTCGGCGAAACGGCGGTGCGGCGCAAAAAGAGCCTGAAACTTATCGTGCATCTGCATCGCCCGCAGGGCAGCGATCTCTCACAAATGGAACGCCTGCCGCTCAACGCCACGCACCAGGAAATCCTCGGTGTGAACATCAGCACCGTAAATATCCCGGTGGTTGCAGGGCGCAACCTCGCGGTATTGGTGGAAGCTGCCGCGCGCAATTTCGTCATGCAACAGCGCGGCATCGACAGCATGCAGGAATTCATCACGCGGCATGATCAACTGCTGCTCGGCGACTAGCGGAAGACCGAATGCAACTTTTCCTGATCAGCGGTTTGTCCGGTTCCGGCAAGAGCGTCGCGCTCAAAACGCTGGAAGACGCGGGCTTTTATTGCGTGGACAACCTGCCTGCCGAGCTGCTTCCCGGCCTGGTCGAACAGCTCATGCCGGCCGGCTATCAGAACATTGCAGTAAGCGTGGACGTACGCAACGCTCATAGCGTACAGGTGCTCCCTTCCCTGCTGCTGCAACTCATGCAGAGAGACCTGGCGGTGCATGTGTTGTATCTGGATGCGCAGACCGACACACTGGTGAAGCGTTTTTCCGAAACGCGCCGTCTGCACCCGCTCAGCAACGGGGTGCGCACCCTGCCCGAGTGCGTCGCCTACGAACGCGAGTTGCTCGCCGAAATCAGCAGCATCGGCCACCACATCGACACCAGCGATCTCGATGCCAACGCGCTGCGCGCCTGGATCAAGCAGTTCATCCAGGTGGATCGCGCGCGCTTGGCGCTGCTGTTCGAATCATTCGGCTTCAAGCATGGCATTCCGCTGGACGCGGACCTGGTATTCGATGTGCGCTGCCTGCCCAACCCGTACTACAATCCGGCGCTGCGCCCGCTTACCGGAAATGATGCCGCGGTCATCGAATTTCTGGAAAATACGCCTGCTACGCAGGATATGTTTGAAGATATCCGCAATTTTCTGGAGCGCTGGCTTCCCTGCTATATCGCCGACAATCGCAGCTATCTCACCGTGGCCATCGGCTGCACCGGCGGACAGCATCGCTCGGTGTATTTCGCCGAAAAGCTCGCGCGGTATTTCGAAGGGCAGCAGCAGGTATTGGTGCGCCACCGTGAACTCGCATGAGCTCTTCCGCGCGGCCATCCTGCCGCACCTCAGACCCGGCGACTGGCTGACGCTATTACTCGGCGGCGCCTGTGTCGTGCTGCTCGCCCTCAATTTATGGAATGGCGGCCTCGCCGACAAGGCAATCATCCGCAGCGGCGGCAAAATTTTCCGTGAAGTGCCGCTGTCGCATGACCAGCAAATCGAAGTGCTTGGCCCGCTTGGCATCAGCGTTATCGCCATACAGGGGCGCAAGGCGCGCATCGCTTCCGACCCCAGCCCGCGTCAATACTGCGTGCGCCAGGGCTGGTTGCAGCAGGCCGGCGAAATCGCGCTATGCCTGCCCAATCAGGTCAGCGTGGAATTGGCAGGCAGCCGGAAAAAATATGACAGCCTCAATTATTAAACTCGACACCACTGCAGAAGACCACCACATCGCGCGCATGGCAGCGGTAGCGCTCGGCCTTACCGTGCTGGAAAATGCCATTCCCTCGCCGCTGCCCGGGGTAAAGCCGGGGCTGGCCAACATTGTTACGCTCATCGTGCTGGCGCGCTACGGCTGGCGCACGGCAGCCTGGGTATCGCTGCTGCGCGTGGTGGCGGGCAGCCTGCTATTCGGCAACTTCCTCGCGCCGGGTTTCTTCCTCAGCCTGTCCGGTGCGATATGCAGCCTGCTGGTGCTGGCCTTTGCACAGCACCTGCCATCACGCTGGTTCGGCCCGGTCAGCCACAGCATCTACGCCGCCTTCGCGCACATCACCGGGCAGATGCTGGTGGTATATGTATGGTTGATTCCGCACGCCGGCATCGCCTGGCTCATACCCGTTTTCGCCAGCGCCGCCCTGGTATTCGGCGCGGTGAACGGCCTCATCGCGGCGCGTTTCATGGATAATGCAGAAACAGCTAACGATCTCGCGGACGAGAAGAGCACATGAAAAAGACCATCACATTAGCTTTTACCGGGGCCTCCGGCCTGCCCTACGGCATGCGCCTGCTGGAATGCCTGCTCGCCAGCGGACAGCGCGTGCATCTGGTGTACTCTCAGGCTGCGCAGATCGTCGCCAAACAGGAGCTGGATTTCACGCTGCCAAACCGCCCGCAGGATGCGGAACAATTGTTCGCCGAACGTTTTGGAAAATTCAGCGGCGAGCTGAAAGTGTTCGGCATCCAGGACTGGTACGCGCCGATGGCCTCCGGCTCCAGCCCCGGCGACGCGATGGTGGTCTGCCCCTGCACCATGGGCACGCTCGGCAAGATCGCCAACGGCATCGGCGACGACCTGATCGCCCGCGCCGCCGACGTGATGCTCAAGGAAAGGCGCACCTTGATTTTAGTGCCGCGCGAGATGCCGTTCTCCGCGATCCATCTGGAGAACATGCTCAAGCTCTCGCATGCCGGCGCGGTCATCATGCCGCCCAACCCCGGCTTTTATCATCATCCGCAAAGCGTGCAGGGTCTCGTGGATTTCGTCGTGGCGCGCATACTGGATCATCTGGGGGTGGAGCAGAAGCTGATGAAGAAGTGGGGAAATGATTAGCCGGGAATAGTCCGACGGTTAAGGCCGTTCGTGCTGAGCCTGTCGAAACATAAATGGCCGAAAACAAGTCAACTTCGCCGGGGGTTGCCCGGCAGCAAGCTACTTTTCTTGTCTTGCCAAGAAAAGTAACCAAAAGAAGTCGCCCCCGGTTTGCCGCCCCTGCGGGGTACCCTGCGTTGCTCGACTGGTCAGGCGGCTGCGGAACTCGCACTACGTGCTCAAACAGTCCTCGCCGAAATCCCCTGATCAGCCTGCGCTACTCGGCGGCGCACAGGGGAAGAAAAGCAAAAGCCGAAACCGTTCGCGACTCTCCGCTATGTGCCAAGGCCGGAACTTCAACTTGATATTTCATTTCATTCACGGCAGGATGCACCGATGATACTTTTCCTACATCGTCGTTAGTCGGCCTCAAATGAGCGAACTGATCAAACTAACGAAGCTTGAAGCCGCAACGCGACAACTGCGTATGGCAATCAGGCTCCTATTCGATGGTGCCGACCCTGTTCCAGTGCATACGCTTATCGGTGCATCATCAATCATTCTTTCTGACATTGTAGAAATGAAAGTTCCTGAGAAGTCATGGGATCGTTTGGCACAACAGGCAAACAACATTTCTGCCACAGATTATTTTCGCGTCATGCGCGAAGCCCAAAACTTCCTAAAGCACGCCAAAGACGATCCAGAGGCTACATTCAATTTCAACTCAAAAGACACTGAATCGCTTGCGTTCTGGGCGGTGCTTAATGCAGGAGAACTTGGGCCGCTTTCAATGGAAGAATCTGTTCTTCAGCTCTGGTATCTCGTATGTCACGATCCACAGATTGAGGACAGCTCTTCTCTTTACAAGGAGGCACTTGCGTTGTTTGGAGATCTCCGCGGTGTGCCGAGGAACAAACGCTTAGAGGCTGGCAGAATGATATTAGCTAAGTACCTCTCGGAGGCTAGCTAAATTGAATGAGCGACCGCTATCAGGCACTCTGAATAAATTGCTGCTGGCTCAAATTTCCAACGCCCGCTTCCAGGAAGTATTAGCATGAGCGGAGTGCTAGATCGTGCCACAAGCAGGCAAACCTCATGCAAGTTGTGGCTACAAATACGGTTCCACCGCCTTTCGCGCCCTATCCTTGAATTCATTGAAGGCTGTTGGATCAGGCCTTTCTGGTGAAAGCAAACAGAGGTTTTCTTTAAATAGATATTTAATTTTGGCAAGTTCAGCATCAGCTGGACGTATCACCTCTACAAAAAACTTATCCCAACCATCTTCTCTTTTTATATCATCCGACGACAGCAGTAAGTGAGCAGCTTCTCTCCACGCATAATCTGCATCCAACTTACACATCGCGTGATAAGTATCACTAAAACCACCAAAGTTAAGTGTGGAATTGAATTGTTGCCTATACAACACCTCAAGAGCTACTACGTCTGCGCAGCCAAGAAAAATGCGTTTGGCTACCAGAGCTTTAACCATTTCGTCCGACATTTCTGCCGTAACTTCTTCTTTGAAAAACATTCTACATACCACCGCTTCTCCATCCAGCAACTCGTTGGCTAGAGCTTGTTCCTCCCAGGCTTTGAGGAGCATTCTTCTACACTCTGCTGCTTGGCTTTGTCGCGTTTGTTCAGCAGCAATTATTTCTAACTTCTTAGCGAAATTATTTCGCCACAGACGCCCATGGTCAATTTCTGGATTGGATTGCCTCAGCGCCTGAAATATATCCGGCAAGGCTTTTGCACATGACTCGAATGCAAATTCAGTAGCTTCGTGAAGGTCAGATAGGCTGAGCCTATTCTTGAACTTCGCAAACAAAAACTGCCATCGTATACCCATCTAAAATTCTCCTATACCTATGCAGCGCTTTCGCCGAATAACCCGTCCAAATAACTCGGGGCTATAAATACAAGAGACCGATTATAGACACGATTCGTCATCGGCATCATGGTTATCAGAGCTAAAGGGGACGGCTTCGCATAATTCTTTGCGATGTCTGCTTCGTTAGCGGAAGTTCGCGTTTCCCAATAGCGGCCGTTGATCTTGATGCGCCCTTTGCGCACCTCCCGCTCCCCCTGTGCGCCGCCGAGTAGCGCAGGCTGGTCAGGGGATTTCGGCGAGGACTGTCTGAGCGCGTAGCGCGCGTTCCGCAGCCGCCTGACCAGTCGAGCAACGCAGGGTACCGCGAAGCGGCGGCAAACCGGGTTGATGTGGATGTAATCAACGTGCCGCGAAAAATCCGCCTCGTCGCGGATCAGATGTTCCCAATATCGCCGCTGCCAAATTCCTCGCTCGGCCTTGCTTCGACGACTGCTGGAACAATGCTCGCCAAGCGGTAAGCCACGCGAGAACACCGTTTTGATCAATCTCCAGCGTAGAGCAAAATCACTATCTCCGTCAGGCAAAGTCCAGATGGCATGCATGTGCTCCGGCAACACCACGATGGCATCGATGACGAAAGGATGCCGATCACGAGTGTATGCAAAAGCGCTACGCAATGATGCGATGTGATCGATCAACAAAGATTGCGAACGGTCGGCCAGATTCACCGTGAAGAAGTAACTGGCTCCAGCAATGTCGCTGCGGCGATAGTTGGTCATGTGGGCATGATAACGATGGGTATCGCTACGCTCAACCCATCCTACGATTGAGTTCTTTCAGCAAGCTGCGCACCGGCGTCGGTATCGCCGCCCTTAACGCCTCCTCCACATCCAGCCACAAACTGCCGGGTTGCGCAGCATGCGCAGGTTTACGCGACAGCCGAATCTTCAGCGGCATGATATGCAGCTTGAAATGGGTGAAGGTATGGATGAACGCCTCCAGCCTCTCGCCTTCGCTCGCGGCCATCCCGCTGCGCATGAACCATTCCCTGGCCGCTGCCTCATCGTCGAACTGCGGCGGGCACCACAGCCCTCCCCAGATGCCGCTACCGGGGCGTTTCTCCAGCAGGATATCGTTGCCGTGCATTAGCAGCAGGAAGGTGGCATGTCTTTCCGGCACGGCCTTCTTCGGGCGTGGCGTGGGCAGTTCGTTGGTACGACCGGTGTTGAATGCGATACAGCCGGCCTGCGCCGGGCACTCGTTGCATTTCGGCTGGCTGCGGGTGCAGACGGTCGCGCCGAGGTCCATCAGCGCCTGCGTGTAGCTGGCGACATCGCGCTGCGGCAGCAGCGCTTCGGCCTGTCGCCAAAGTTTCTCCTCCACAACTTTATTTCCGGTCCATCCTGCGATGCCGCTATAGCGCGCCAGCACGCGCCTGACATTGCCATCCAGTATCGCGCGGCGCTCGTGAAAGGCCAGCGCACAGATGGCAGCGGCGGTGGAGCGGCCGATGCCTGGGAGCTCGAGCATCTGCTCGAACACCCGCGGAAATTCGCCGTGATGCTTTTCGAGGATGATCTGCGCGGCTTTATGCAGGTTACGTCCTCTGGCGTAGTAGCCGAGACCGCTCCAGTGTGCGAGCACCTCGTCCTCGCTGGCGGCGGCGAGCGCGGCGACGGTCGGGAAGGCGGCGACGAAGCGCTGGTAATAGGGAATGACCGTGGCGACCTGCGTCTGTTGCAGCATGATCTCGGACAGCCATACGCGGTAGGCGTCCTTTCCTTGCCACGGCAGGTCGTGGCGGCCATGCTTGCGTTGCCAGCGGGTCAGGTGGACAGCAAAACCGCTCACTAACGGAACAAGCCCTTGAGGCCTTCCTTGAGCTGATCCTGCAGCTTGGTTTTGACTTTTTCCTTGGCGACTTCGCTGACCATTGCGCCGAAATCCAGCGTGTATTTCAGGTCGGCAAACGGGCCGCTGACGCGCACCGGCACGGTGATGCCGCCGACCGCATTCTTGCCGCCCTGCCCCTCAAGCGTTTTCGCCAGCGTGGCCTTGGCGACATAATTCATGCTGTCGTTGCCGATGTTGATGTCGCCGTTGCCGGTCAGGCGCAACAGCGGCGATTTCAGCGACAGGTCGTCGTTGTGCGCGACGCCGTTGTTCACCTTGAAAGTCGCCTTGAGTTCGCTGAAATCGGTTTTTTCTTCCCTGTTTGCGCCCTGTGTTCTGGACACGCCGCCCTTGCCGAATTCACGCAGGCTCTTGGCGATGTTGATGCCCTTGATCGCCCCATCGGCAAGGTTCAGCGACATTGAGCCGTTGAGTGCCTTCTTCATCGCACCGACGGTGTTGCCCTGCATGGTGAGGTTCATGCCGATATTGCCCCTGCCTTCGAGCGTGTCGAAATTCGCCGCATCCCTGGTCAGCGCGGCGATATTCACGCCGCTCAGATTCTGGTTGATGGCGATAACGGGCGTGGCCGGCGCGGCATTCACGCTCAGGTTGCCGTTCATGCTGCCCTGATACAGATTGGCGGACAGCGGCGCGACGTTCACTTGACCATTGCGCGCCTTGATGTCCAGACGCACGTTGCTGGATTTGACATTCGCCGCCTTGAGCGAACCAATGCGCAGGCTGCCGTCCAGATTGAGCTTGCGCAATGCGGACAGATCGAGCGGTTGCTCCGCCTCGGCAGATTTTGACGAAGCGGCTTTTGCTTCACCTGATGATTTTTCCGGCAGGTACAAATCGGCATCAAACTGGTCGATATCCACGTCGAAGCTGATTGCCGGTTCGGCAAACCCTTTCACGCCGACCCTGGCCTTGACCTGGCTTTGCAGCAGGCCGCCCGCCAAATTGGCCTGCACCGTCTGCTTCTTCGCATCCACCTGCACATCGCCCTTCATCTCGCTGTTCACTGACTTGCCCGGCAGCCTGTCGCCGGTGGCATTCAGAGCCAGCACAAGATTGGAAAGCTTGAATTGCTGCGCTTCGACATTGCCGGATAACGGTGAGGTGAGTCTCACCTTGAACGCCTGCTCCGGCTGTTTCATGTCCAGATCGAGCGTCAGCGCGCCAACCTTGAACGACTTTGCGTCGCCCTCCACGCCGGGCAGCGACATGGCTGCGGTGATATTGCCGGAAGCGCCATCCAGTTTGGCATTCAGCGTGAGTTTGTCACCGGAATACTTGTCTTTGGCGAGACTCAATACAGGTGCATCCAGGATGACTTCGAAGTTGTCCTTACCCTTCACGCCGTTTGCACTCAGGGTGAATTTCTTTGCGCCGAACGCCTGCGCGGACAAATCGGCGTTTACGTCGCCGTTGACCTTCAGCCTGAGGTTGCTGATGTCGAGTGCCGTGCCGCCAGCCTGCAAATCCAGCCCTTCCAGGTGATAGAGCTGCTTGTCCAGATCGAAAATCAGCGTGGTTTTCAGCTGGGTGCTGATGTCCAGCCTGGGCTGATTGGCCTGCACGCCAGCCGACAGGTTGATCTTGCTCGGCACGCCGTTGGCGATGCGTCCGGTATGCAGGCTCAAGTCCTTGATGGTGTATTGCGCGCCCGCGCCTTCGTCGCGATAAGTCAGGCTGGTTTTTTCGATGGACACCGCAGCGATATCGAGCAAGACCGGCTGTTTGCTGTCAGTCTTTTCTCCATCTGTTTCTGGTGTGCCGGCTTTCTTGTCTTCCACGCCGAGCAGATCGTCGATGTTGGTCGTGCCGTCCTTGCGCTTGACCAGCACGGCCTGCAGGCCGCTCACCGCCACCTCATTCACCACCGCCTGACCGGAGAGCAGCGGCAGCAGCGCCAGCGAGACGCGCGCCGAGTCAATCGCGGCGAATTGCTTTTCACTGTTGAATTCGGAAAGCGATACCTTGCCGACATTCGCGCCGATATTGGGGAAAAACGACAGTGTGATGTTGCCGTCGAGGCGCAGGTTGCGCTGCTTGCTCTCCTTCACGGCCCTGATGATCTGTTCTTTGTAATCATTCGGATCGAAGGTTGCCGCCAGATATATCGCACCCGCCGCGGCGATGCCAACTGCAGCACCCGCACCTATCAGGACGTATTTAAGGGTTTTATTCATGATCGCCTCCACGATGAGCGCTTGGAGGAATTATAGCGCGCGCAGGGCGGAACGCACGCGGTTCCGCCGCTGTGCTAAATCACCTTCGAATAACGCGCGTGTTCGGTGCGGGTGCGCAAGTACTTGTCAAATACCATGCAGATGTTGCGTATCAGCATGCGTCCCTTCGGCGTAACGCTGATCCATTGCGGAGAAATTTCCAGCAGCCCTTCGCCTTCATATTCGCGCAACTCTTCCATTTCGGTAGCGAAATACTGATCAAAATCGATCAGGTAGGCGATGTTGAACGATTCCTTGGAAAGTTCGAAATGGCACATCAATGCCTGGATGATGGCGCGGCGCACCAGGTCGTCGGCATTCAATTCCAGACCGCGCATGATGGGCAGTTCGCCCCTGTCCAGCGCGTCGTAATAGTCCTCCAGTTCGCGATAGTTCTGGCTGTAGGTCGGACCGATTTTTCCAATGGCGCTGACGCCAAGCGCGACCAGATCGCAATCGGAATGGGTGGAATAGCCCTGGAAATTTCGATGCAGCCGGCCCTGGCGCTGCGCCACGGCGAGCTCGTCCTCCGGTTTGGCAAAGTGATCCATGCCGATATACACATAGCCCGCCTTGGTCAGTTTGTCCACCGCCATGCTGAGAATGTCCAGCTTCACCTGCGGCGCCGGCAAATCCTCTTCGTGAATGCGCCGCTGCGGCTTGAAGATGGACGGCATGTGCGCGTAGTTGTAGATCGACAGGCGATCCGGGTTTGCGGCGATGATCTTGTCCAGCGTCGTGCCGAAGCCCTCCAGCGTCTGCTTGGGCAAACCGTAGATCAGGTCGATGCTGACCGACTTGAAGCCGTTGGCGCGCGCGGCGCGGATGATGCCCAAGGTCTCTTCCTCGCTCTGGATGCGGTTCACCGCGCGCTGCACTTCGGCGTCGAAATCCTGCACGCCGATGCTGATGCGGTTGAAGCCTTCCTTGCCGAGCAGCGCGATGGTCGCGTCGCTGACCTTGCGCGGGTCGATCTCGATGGAGTATTCGCCGTCGTCCACCAGCTTGAAGTGCTGGCGGATCGCCGCCATCAGCTCGCGGATTTCGTCGTCGCTCATGAAGGTCGGGGTGCCGCCGCCGAAGTGCAGCTGCTCGACGACCTGCCCCGGCCCGAGCAGTTTCGCCTGCATCGCCATTTCCTTGATCAGGTAGCGCACGTACTCGGCGGACTGGCTGCGATCCTTGGTGATCACCTTGTTGCAGGCGCAGTAGAAACACAGCGTGTTGCAGAACGGGATGTGGATATACAGCGACAGCGGGCGGGCGATGCCGCCGATCTCGCGTTTGGACACCCATTGCTTGTAGCTTTCGGCGTTGAATGCTTCAATGAAGCGGTCTGCGGTCGGATAGGAGGTATAGCGCGGGCCGTTCTTATCCAGCCTGCGTATCAACTCCAAGTCCACTACCAGTTGATTGGCTGGCTCATTCATAAATACCCCCCGCAACATGTCGTACATTATGCTTATCGTCCACCTGCAATGGTTTGATATATGTCAAGATTCATGTCAAACTTATTTAATATTAAAGTCACAAATGACGAATAAAGGCGGAATTTCCGCTTCCCCATTACCAAAGGCAGGCAACGTGCAACAACCCGTTTCAAACTCTCGTCTCAAAATCGCCTGCTCCAACTGCAACCTGCGGGAACTGTGTTTGCCTGTCAATCTCAGCATGGGCGAAATACGGCAACTGGATGCGATCAGCCATCTTAAGCGCAGCTATGTGCGCGGCGATTATCTTTACCGCAGTGGCGGCAAATTCCAGTCGCTGTATGCCATTTACCGCGGCTCATTCAAAACCCAGGTGCTGCACGAGGACGGACGCGAGCAAGTGACCGGCTTTCAGATGATCGGTGAAATTATCGGTCTGGATGCGATTTGCACTGAACACCATGCCTGCGACGCGGTCGCCCTGGAAAACAGCGAGGTATGCGAGTTGCCGTTTAACAAGCTGGAAGCGTTGAGCCGTGAATTACCCAGCCTGCAACGCCACCTGCACAAAATCATGAGCCGCGAGATCGTGCGCGACCAAGGCATCATGCTGCTGCTCGGATCGATGCGCGCCGAAGAACGGCTGGCCGTATTTCTGCTCAGCCTGTCGCAACGTTTTGCGGCGCGCGGCTTGTCGCCGACCCAATTCCAGTTGCGCATGTCACGCCAGGAAATTGGCAGCTATCTGGGGTTAAAGCTGGAAACCGTCAGCCGCGCATTCTCACACTTTCAGAATAGCGGCCTGATAAGCGTCCATACCCGTTCGGTGGAACTGATTGACCTGCCCGGTTTGCGCGCCTTTATCGGCAAACAGCATTAACGCGCAACGATTCGCCGTACTTCCCGATTTTCGGCAGCGTTTCACGGCGATCCGGAATATCTGGTTGGTCCGCGTCGAATAAAATAAAGGGCGTCTCTAAAAATTCAGGGTTTGCCCAAATGCAAGGTGCGGGAAAAATTTCGCAGCGCCGCATATGTTTGATATGTAAGCAAGAAATTTTTTACGCAACGCAGCAATTGGGATGAAATGTGGATTTTTAGAGATGCCCTAAATCCCGCTCAAAAATGACCATGGAACGCAAACTATACTGGGGCATCGGCATCCTTTCGATCCTGATCTTTGCAGGTTCGTTTTTCATGCCGGGGAAATCCAGCGGGAAAAATGACCTGCCATGGCATATCGAACATCCCACACCGGACACAACGCGCATCTTCGGCCTGACGCTCGGGTCAAGCACCGCCGGTGAAGCGGAACAGCGTTTCCGCGAAGAAGCCAAGCCCAGCCTGTTCAAGTCGCCGGACGGGCAACTGGTCGCCGAGATGTTCTTCGAACAGGTCACACTGGCGGAATTAAGATCCAGAATCGTCATCAATATCGCCGTTCCCGCAGCGGAGCTGCAGGCCATGTATGAACGCGGCCTGCGCATCAGCACGATGGGCAGCGGCAAAAAAATCACGCCGGCGCCGGATGATGCAGCCAGACTGCGCGAGTTACCCATCAGCAGCCTGACCTACATGCCATCAATCCGTCTGGACGAGGAAATTTTCCTGAAACGCTTCGGCCAGCCAAGCCGGCGCATCAGGGAAAAGAAAAGCGGCTCAGTCCACTGGCTGTATCCGCAAAACGGCCTGGACATCGCTTTGGGCGGCAAAGAAAAGCCCGTGTTGCAATATGTCCCTCCCAGGGACTTCGATAAACTGCTGCAACCATTGCTCCTGAACGGAGAAGCGCTCAACTAGATTTATCCGGCTCGCTATCCTGCTTGCCTTCCGGCTGATGAACCATGTCATCATCATCGTCCAGCAGAATCCGGTTGGCACTGCCTTCCATGTCCTCGTACTGCCCCTTTTTCACCGCCCAAATCAACACCACGAAAAATATCAAGCCGAAGAACATCATGCCGGGTATCAGACTGTAAATTACATCCATGGCACCCCCTTATTGCTTCTTGAATAAAGTATGTATGCGCGCCGCATTGCCGATTACCGCCAGCGAGCTGAGCGGCATGGTGATTGCCGCTACCAGCGGCGTCACCAGCGCCAGCATCGCCAACGGTACCATGATAGCGTTATAAACAAATGACAGCCCGATATTCTGCTTGATGGTACGCAAAGTGCGGCGCGACAACAGGGTGGCCTGGCGCACCTTGTCCAGTTCATTGTGCATCAGCACGATGTCGGCGCTCTCCACCGAGACGTCGGTGCCCGAGCCGAGCGCGATGCCGACATCGGCGCGGATCAGGGCGGGCGCGTCGTTGATGCCGTCGCCCACCATGGCGACCACCGCACCGTGCCGCTGCAACTGCCGGATCATCTGATCCTTGTCCTGCGGCAACACTTCGGCGATGACTTCCATGCCGCCCAGTTGCCGTGCGATCGCCTCGGCAACCGGCTTGCGGTCTCCGCTCAGCAGCGTCATCGCGATGCCCGCCGCGCGCAATTCGTCCACCAGTTGCCGCGCGTCACCGCGCAATTTATCCGCCAGCGCAAATACGCCCAGATGCGCATTGCCCATGGCAACATGCACGCAACTCATCGCCTGCGCTTCCAGTTCATGCGCCTGTGCCTGCAATTCCGCATTGAGCGCGATGCCGCGCCGCATCAGCCACTCCGCACTGCCCAGCAACACGGTTTTTCCGTCTACGCTTGCTTCCACACCCAGGCCGGCTGTTGCGTGAAATCCCGACGCGCCAATGTCACGATAATTCAACTGCTGCCGGTCCGCTTCCGCGACAATGGCTTTCGCCACGCTGTGTTCAGCGTACCGCTCCACCGCCGCCGCATTGCGCAATATGTCCTCCTTCGCCGCGCCAGGCGCGACATGCATTTGCGCGACGCTCATCTTGCCTTCTGTCAGCGTGCCGGTCTTGTCAAGCACGAAATGCGTCACCCTTGACAGGGTTTCCAGCACCAATCCGTTCTTGATCAGGATGCCGTGTTTCGCCCCCAAGCCGGAGGCCACCGCAATCGACATAGGCGTTGCCATGCCCAGCGCGCATGGGCAAGTGATGATCAGCACTGAGGTGGCCGCCATCAGCGCGATCTCGAAATCCTTGCTGTTCCAGATCAGGAAAGTCAGCGTCGCGCAGACCAGCGTGACCAGCACAAACCACGGCACGATGGTATCGGCAAGGCGCTGGATCGGCGCCTTGGAGGACTGCGCCTCCTCGACCAGGCGGATGATCTTCGCCAGCGTCGTGTCCTGCAGCAGGGTGCGCACCTCCACCAGCAGCGCGCCGCTGGTGTTGACCGTGCCCGCAAAGACCTGTGCGCCGGCCGATTTGCTCACCGGCGCGGATTCGCCGCTCAGCATGGATTCATCCACCGCGCTGCGCCCCTCGATCACGACGCCGTCCACCGGCACCTTGTAGCCCGGCTTGATCAGCACTTGGTCGCCTAGTTTGACGCCGCGGATCGGTGTCATCTGTTCCTGGCCGTCGCGCATCACGATTGCGACGCGCGGCTGCAGCTCCATGAGCCGCTTGGTCGCCGAAATTGCCTGATGGCGGAACATGCCTTCCAGGTAACGGCCGATCAGGATCACGAAGATCAGGTTGGTGACGGTGTCGAAATACACTTCACCAATTCTGCCGGCAGTCACCGTGATATACGCGGAGTAGGCGTAGGTCACGCTCAAGCCGATGGCGATCGGCAAATCCATGGTTAACTGTCCGCCGCGCAGGCCGCCGAATGCACCGCGATAGAAAGGGTAGCCCGCATAAAGCAGGGTTGGCGTGGCCAATACCAGACCGGCCCAGTGAAAGAAATCGCGGAACTCGTCCCGGCTCGCTCCGCTATACAGCGCGATGGAAATCCACAGCATGTTCATCATGGCGAAACCGGCGAAGAACAGCCGGTAGAGCATGGCGCGATTGGCTTGCTTGATCACGCCTTCGGCGCTTTCCGGATCGTAGGGCACGGCGGCATAGCCGATTCTGGCCAGCGCGCGAATCACATCGGAGAGTCTGGCGCGCCGATTGTCCCAGCGCAGGTGCAGCCGTTTGGCGGCCAGATTGACGTTGGCCGACTGCACGCCGGGAACGCGCTGCAGGCCGCGCTCGATCAGCCATACGCAAGCGGCGCAATGGATACCTTCGACGAGCAGATGAATGTCGCGCACGTCGCCGGAGCAGGTCACGAATTCCTGCTGCACTTCGTCAAGATCGTAGATTTCGATGTCCCTGGGCGGCTCCGGCGGCGGGCCGAGCAGAGTGCCTTCCGGGGTACGCTGGTAATAGCCCTGCAATCCGGCTTCAAAGATGGCGCTGCATACCGACTGGCAGCCGAAACAGCAGAACCGCCGCTCCGCACCGTCAAGCCACGCGCGATAATCCGCCCCGGGAGCGACAGGCAAACCGCAGTGAAAACAATGGCCGGGAGTGTGATCGCGATGCTGAGTCATCAATACCGGTGAATTCAAGTGGGCAGCGCAACCGAAAACCTGTCGGTATTGACCTCAAACACGTCTTCTCCGCGCTTGATGCGGATGCGCAGCTCCCAGTATCCCTTGAGCGGAAAGCTGATATAGCCCTGATAATTTCCCGGCGACACTTCCCTGAAAGCGGTGGCGAAGTCCTTGCCCGCATCGGATGGGCGATAGGCCTCCACTTCCATTGCTCCACTAACCGGCTCACCCTCACGATCTGCCACGCTGATTTCATAGGTAGCCGGTGAATTCATCGTGATGCCTCTGGGCTGTCTGATGGTTATTCTCCAGGCAAGCGCCTTATGTGACCTGAGGTCACCCAGCACGGCCGCGTCGGATTTGCGATCCCTGGTGCTGTATTCCCGGTCCACCAGAGATGAGCGCTGGTGCGTGGCAAGCCAGATGAATGCGCCATTAACGCCCAGCACCACAACGATCGCCGCCAGCATTCCGAGGAACCACGGGTTGCGTAAGCCACTTTTATTATCCTGTGAAATCATTTTCATGCTCCATTGCCAAATTGCTCTGCCGCTTGCTCATCAGGGCTTTGGCCCGTTGAATCTGGTCTTGTATTCGGCAGCGACAAGCGGGTCATCGGTACTCTGAATGCGGAACTCGATCGGTGTCACTTCCTGCCTGATGTTCTCGCCCGGTGCCTTGACGAAAACAGTAAACGAAGTGCCGCGGCTGTGACGTGCCAGCAACGGCTTCTCAGCGCCGATGATGACCTGGTCTTTCACCCCTCCTTCGGCGGTGACCGCCACATAGAAATCCTTATCGGTCTTGTTCACCACTTTGAATTCATACTTATTGCGAATCGAGCCATCGCTCAACCTGACAAACAGGGGCTGGCGCTCCGGTATGACTTTCAGCGTCACGGAACCGAGATGCGTCAGGCCATAAATGATTCCACCCAGGGCGAGCAGAATAATACCGATGTACACCAGCGTACGCGGATGCTGGTACATTTTCTTGACGGGTTTTCCCTCCAGTTCGTCCAGAGAAGCGTAGCGTATCAACCCGCGCGGCTTCCCTACCTTGTCCATGATGGAATCGCAGGCATCCAGGCACAGGCCGCAGGTAATGCATCCCAATTGCTGCCCATCGCGGATATCCACGCCAGTCGGGCATACCTGCACGCACTGGAAGCAATCGATGCAATCGCCTTGCGCCCCCCCCCCTTCGTCCACTTTGCGGTGCAGCTTGCCGCGCGGCTCGCCGCGCCGGTAATCATAGGCTGGCAATATCGTTTGCGAATCGGTCATGACGCCCTGAATACGCGCATAGGGACACATCCACATGCATACCTGTTCGCGCAACAGCCCGGCCAGAATATAAGTGCCTAAAAAAAACGCGATCAGCGTTACCCAGCCGACCAGCGGCAATTGAAGCTGCAACAATTTGCCCCAGTAATCGTATGCGTCCACAAACCAGATGGAAAAACTGATGCCGGTGAGCAGTGAAATTGCCATCCAGATGAAATGCTTGACGGCCTTCTTGCCAATCTTTTCCATGCCCCACGGGGCAGCATCCAGTCTGCGCCGGGCTGGGGGATTTCCTTCGATTTTGTCCTCTATCCAGACGAACCAGTCGGTCCATGCGGTCTGGAAACAGAAATAGCCGCACCATACCCGCGACGCCACCGAAGTCACCGCAAACAGAGTCATCGCCAGCAATAGCAGCAGCAGCGACAACATCCAGATATCCTGCGGCAGCACCGTCAAATTGAAAAAGTGAAACTGGCGATGCTCGATATCAAACAGAATGGCCTGCTTGCCGTTCCAGCGCAGATAGGGAACAAGGAAGAACAGCAGCCAGAGCGACTGTGTGTAGTTCTTTATGGTGCGGAAGAAACCGGGCATGCGTTTGGCGTGTATGGTCTTGTCGCCTTTGTTCACATTCCAATGCTCGAACTCCCGGTAAATTCCGGTAATCGAGCCGGTTTCTTTCTGCTCTGATTCTTCGTTCACGTTTCCGCTCCTGACTGGCCCGGTTGGATATATGGGGTTACTTCATTGCAAAATCAACATACGGATATTGTAGCTACTATTGAGAACGCTCCGGCGCATAAACAGAAAGTCGCCTTTCAGGATAAAAAAAGGAGGAGATTTGACTCTCCTCCTTGTTTGCGTGGGTACGGAATTTACCTGACGTTGTCGCCTTTGATTGCGATCCGGCAAATTCCACCCTGGCTTAAATATGCCCGGTAAGGATTGGCTAATTTTCCGCTTCGGGAGCCGGCGCCATGGTAGCAGCTTCTGCCGGCGCGTCAGCCTCCCCACCGCCAAACTCATATACGTACACTGCCAGTTTCTTGATTTCGGCATCGCTCAACTTGCCGGCCTCCTTGAAATTGGGCATCACTGCCACATGTGCTTGCGGATCACCGGAATTTACGCCGTACCTAATCGTATCCGCGATACCTTTGACGGAGCCGTCAAAGCGCCATATCTTGTCGGTCAGGTTAGCCGAACCCATCACATGCATACCCTTGCCATCCTCGCCGTGACAAACCGAGCATCCCTTCTCCACAAATAATGGGGTGGAATTGGGCTGACTGCTCGCTATAGCATTCGCCAACGTATCAATTTCGGCAGCGGACAGTATTTCTTTGTGCGCCGTCATCATGCCTTGGCGTCCGCCTACGATGGATGTGTGAATGTCGTCAATTCTGCCACCGAACAGCCAGTCATCATCATTCAGGATAGGCGCAAACAGGCCCTGCTTGTCGTGCGTGCCAATGCCGTTCTGGCCGTGGCAGGCCGCGCAGTTATCGCCGAACAGCACCTTGCCGGAGCGTCTCACATACTCGCTCAGTTCGTCATCGGCCAGAATGGCCGCCGGCGTCATGTCCTTGAGCCTGGCTTCAAACTTGCCGCGTAGTGCATCCACCTCATCCTTGTCGGCCTCCATTTCCTTGATTGCAGTCCATCCGCCCAGCCCCCTGAAATGGTCGCCCAGCGTGGAAATCGGGAAAGATGGGTAGTACAGAAAGTACACCACGCAAAACAACGCGCTGGCAGTCAGCCCCAGCATCCACCATCTTGGGGGCTGGTTGGTCAGGTCTGCCAAATCATCATCCCATACGTGGCCGGTGGTCGGCATATCCGATACATCGTGCTTGTCAGTCATTTTTTTCTCCCATATCGATAGGGTCTTCATCATCCAGTGCCATGCCGCGCTGAGACTCAAACGCGTCTTTATTAGCCGGACGAAATACCATGAAATAAACTACCACCATGCCGATGAAGGCTCCCAGAGTAAAAAACACACCGAGCCAATCATTCGCAGTCATGGCAGAAACGTCCATGCCCAGGTAGCCCAGCAGTTTAGTCACGATAATTCACGCCCTCGGTAAATTTGATGTGGTTGCCCAGGCTTTGCAGGTAGGCAATCACGGCATCCATCTCGGTTTTACCCCCGGCATTGGCCGCACTCTGGATATCGGCCTCGGTATAGTTGGCCGGATAGAACGGCATCGCATTCATCACCTCCATGGTCTTCTTCACCCTGGCCACATCCACCTTCCTGTCATCCAGGAAGAAATAATTTGGCATGACGGATTCGGGCACCACCTCGCGCGGATACTTCAGATGCCGGCGGTGCCACTCATCCGAATACTTGCCGCCGACGCGCGCCAAATCCGGGCCGGTGCGCTTGGAACCCCATTGGAACGGGTGGTCGTACATGGATTCTGAAGATACCGAGTAGTGGCCATAACGATCCTTCTCGTCGCGGAACGGCCGGATCATCTGCGAGTGGCACAGATAGCAGCCTTCGCGAATATAAACTTCGCGCCCCGCCAGTTCCAGCGGCTTGTAGGGGCGCACGCCGTCTCCCGGCTTCCAGTCATCCAATGACTGTCCCGTCTCGCGCTGCCAGACAACGGGAGAAATCTCCTTGCTGTCCACCTTGCCCCTGACGTCAGGCGACAAGTGGGTCATGGTGCGATCCAGATAGAACAGCGGAACGATTTCCACGATACCGCCTATCGCCACGGCGATAGCGACCAACACAAACATCAGGACGGTGCTGCGCTCAATCTTGTCCTGAAATTTAGTCGAATAAATTTTGTCGTGATCAGACATGTCTCACTCCTTATGCTTGAGCAGGAACAGCGGCGGCACCGCGCGCAGCACTTGCCTGGCGCACAGTCATCACCACGTTATATAGCATCACCAATGTACCCAAGTGGAAGATCAGCCCGCCGATGGCGCGCATCGCATAATATGGATGCATCGCGAAAACCGACTCAACGAAGGTATAGGTCAATGTGCCGTATTCATCGTAATCGCGCCACATCAAACCCTGCATGATGCCGGATACCCACATCGCCACGATGTAAACGACAGTACCGATGGTGCTCAGCCAGAAGTGCACATTGACCAGGCTGTCGGAATACATTTCGGTGTTCCACAGCTTTTTCACCATGTGATAAAGCGCGCCGATAGCCACCATCGCCACCCAGCCCAGCGCGCCGGAGTGCACATGTCCTATCGTCCAGTCAGTGTAGTGCGACAGCGCATTCACGGTCTTGAGGGACATCACCGGCCCTTCAAAAGTGGACATGGCGTAAAACGCCAGCGCAACCACCAGGAAGCGCAGGATGTAATCGGTACGCAGGCGATCCCAAGCGCCGGACAGGGTCATCATGCCGTTAATCGCGCCACCCCAGGACGGGATAATCATTGCCAGGGAAACTGCCGCTCCCAGCGAGCCGGTCCAGTCGGGCAAGGCAGTGTATTGCAGGTGGTGCGAACCGAGCCATACATAACCGAAAGTCAGCGCCCAGAAGTGCAACACCGACAGGCGATAGGAGAAAATCGGACGCCCTGCCTGCTTGGGCACGAAGTAATACATGATGCCCAGAAAGCCGGCCGTCAGATAGAACCCCACCGCATTATGACCCCACCACCATTGCACCATCGCATCCTGCACGCCGGAGTAGATGGAATAAGAGGTGGCGAGGCTGACGGGAATAGCGAGACTGTTGACTACGTGCAGATAGGTAATCATCACGATCATGCTCATGATGAACCAGTTGGACACATAGATATGGGAGGTCTTGCGAATCGCCACTGTCATGATATGGTTCAACCCGAACGCCAGCCAGACAATGGCAATCAGGATATCGATCGGCCATTCCAGTTCGGCATATTCCTTGCCTTGGGTAATTCCCAGCGGCAGGGTAATCACCGCCAGCACGATGACCAGATTCCAGCCCCAAAAGGTAAACCAGGCCAAACCATTACTCCACAGCCTGGTTGCACCGGTGCGCTGCACCATGTAGTAGCCGGTAGCCATCAGGGTACAGCCGCCAAATGCAAAAATTACCGCGTTGGTATGCAACGGGCGCAAACGCCCAAAGGCAATTTCAGGGATAAAGTTTAATGATGGCCACGCCAATTCTGCTGCAATCCATACACCGAGCAGCGTGCCCACCACCAGGTAAATCACGGCCGCGATGGAAAACCATCTGACCACTTCCATGTCGTACTTCACGGGTGTTGCTTGGGCTGCATTCATAGTACCTTCTCCTCTTCAGTCAAAGTCCTGAATCAATCTGTCACAGGCGCGGTTCGTGCAAACCGGTTTGGCACAGAGCAATTGCCACACAATCCACCGTTGCGGATATCCGCCCCACAGATTATGCGCCAATAACTGACCACATTGTCATCATGCGCAATAAAGTTGGCTCTTTCAGATTTTCAGTCCGACTTTTGCATTTTCCATCCAGGAATCAGAAGAAACCCTGATGCGTGTCAACCTTATGGTTTGTTCGGCAACTTGCAGGAATCGTGGATTTTGGGAAAGCGCGGGGTACGCCGTGGATGCCCGCGACAAAACCTGCGGAACAACATTTCAAAGAAAGTCAGCGGGAATGCGAAACCCGCACCCGCGGCAATGCCCGCGTAACGCCGGAATAAGGCTCATGAGCGATGGAGCCCAAGCGCTCGAGATCATTCAGGGCAATACGCCTGCGCTCGCTGGCAATCAGTCCTTCTTCCTGAAAACGGGTAAGGATGCGGCAGACGGTTTCCTCGGCGAGGCCCAGATAATTGCCGATATCCCCACGCGACATGCTCAAATTGAACTGGGTGGCAGAGTAATTGCGCATGGCAAAACGCTTCGACAGGGTCAACAGAAAAGTCGCCAGCCGCTCTTCGGCATTCTTCTTTCCCAGCAACAGCATCAAATTCTGATTGTGCTTGATCTCTTTGCTCATCATCCTGAGCATTTGATAATGGACGGAGGGAATTTGCCGCGCCAACTCCTCGAAACAATTCAGCGAAATTTCACACACCGAGGTGGTTTCCAGTGCCATTGCCTCACAGTTGTAGCGTTTTTCGTCGATGGCGCTCAGCCCGAGCAACTCGCCCGGAATATGAAAACCGGTAATTTGCAGACGGCCGTCAGCGGTTGAGATATAGGTTTTTACCGATCCGCTGCGAATCGCATAAACACAGGTAAATTCCTCGCCAAGGCGGTAAAGGATCTGGCCACGCTTAACGATGCGCTTCCTTTTTACATAGCGGTCGAGCAGCATCGTATCGGCGCTATTCAGCCCCATTGGCAAACAAAGCTGATAGAGGCCGCAATCCTGGCAGGCTATCGCATCACACTCTGGCTTCTTTTGTACCGCTTGAAGCGCCATGACGTATTCGTCCGATCGTAAATTATGTTTTTTTGCGCAGAATCTTGAGACTTCAGCGCAGGACAGGCTGCATTGAGCCGCAACGGATCAAGATACCAATTTACAGGTGCGCAGACCCATTGCAACAGCGGATCCCTCATGCTGCATCTTTTCCTCGTGCAACATGAATTATAGTCGTCATCAGACAATCCTGCTCAACCATGCAGCTGCTGAAACAACCAATTTTGTTATATCTCGTAAGCGCACTCGCCTCCATATTGCCGCAACAGCCTGAGCATGACGGATGCCTTGTACAGCGTCTCCTGATATTCCTCCTCCATGCTTGAATCTGCCACGATACCGCCACCTGCCCAGCAATAAATTTTGCCATCGCCATACACCAGTGTGCGAATGGCGATATTGCTGTCCATATTGCCGTCAAAGCCGACATAGCCGATGGCTCCGCAATATATCCCGCGCCTGTCCGGTTCCAGCTGCTCGATGATTTGCATGGCGCGCAGTTTGGGCGCACCGGTAACGGAGCCGCCCGGAAAGCAGTCACGCAGCACATCCAGCGCATCACGCCCTGCTGCGAGGCGGCCTTCCACCGTGCTGACCAGATGATGCACATTGGCAAAGCTTTCCACCTCAAACAATTTCGGCACACGCACTGAACCGGCCACACAGCTCTTGCCCAAGTCGTTGCGCAACAGATCAACAATCATCAGGTTTTCTGCGCGGTCTTTGGGGTGTTTGTGCAATTCTTCGGCAAGCAGGCGGTCTTGCTGCGCATTGCTGCTACGCGGACGCGTGCCTTTGATGGGTCTGGTTTCCACCTTGCCGTTTTGCACGCTGACGAAGCGTTCCGGCGAGACGCACAGAATCTGCGCCTGCGGAAAGTTCAGAAAGGCCGAATATGGCGCGGGACTCAAACAGCGCAGCGCCAGATATGCGCCGAACGCGTCGCCGCCGGCCTTCACGCTGAAACGTTGTGCAAGATTGACCTGATAACAATCGCCTGCCCGCAAATAATCCTGCACCGCCGCAAATGCGGCAGCGTAACTATCGGGGGTAAAGTTGGAAACAACTTTCCCATACACGCGGAAAGTATCGGGAGGAAGCGGCGGACTACTTTGCAAACGGAGCAATATTTGCGGTAACAATTTGGCCGTTTCGGCAAACCGCTGATGCGATACCAAACGCGCGGTATGTTGCCAATGATCCAGCACTACCGCCCAGTCGTAAATGCCGACGGCCATCTCGGGCAACTGCCCGACGGTCTGCGCAATGTCCGGCAATGCCATCATCCGGCGTGCCAGATCATAGCCCCAATAGCCCAGTGCGCCACCGGCAAAGGGCACGTCAGTTATGGGTGCGCAGCGCTCCCCCAGTTCGTTGCGCAGCATGGCAAACGGATCGCCTTGCGCACCCGCTTCATCCAGCACCAATGTGCGACGCGGTGCGGCAGCCAGAATGTCATAGCGCGCCATTCCGCCGCTATCCAGCCATACTGCCCAAGGCAAATCGGCCAGCGCGGCGTAATAGCGCGAAGCATCAGATTGATATGGCAGTTCAGCGCAATAGAAACTCATTGCTTAATCCCAAGAGACGCGCCTGACTCACTCCAAGTGGCCGCGGCAAAAACATGCAGCGCATTGTCGCACACGGGAAAACGGCATTGCCATAATCGTTGCAGACAATTGGCCGATACCGCAAAAGTTCAGGGGGCAGAAAAACAATCGCAAACCATCCGGTTTGCAACGGGAATAAAAAAACGCGCCAACATTGCATTGACGAAACAAAAAGGCGCACGCACCGATTAGTGCGCCACAAACCCAAGCGCTGTGGCAAACCCTTTCCGCCAAGGCTGCCAGAACCATGGCGTCACCACCTGCACCAAGCCTGCCTGGTGACAGATCGTCCAGCTTAACGCGTTACCGGCAAAACCGGCCAACTACAGGAACAACCAATCCGCTCGCCCCGCAACAGCCGAATACTGTAACGCAGTGGAGTTTCAGAGACACCCCAAGGAACTACCAGCACCCCTTGTTCGGCATACCCCAATCCACCGTTCGTGGTTTGCCACCACCGCCGCAAAACCAATCAGTTCGGCTTGCCGATCCCCTGAGTAGGAAAAGGCCATGTTGCAGCCGGGCGCACAGGTGCCGGTGCTGAAGGCGCCGGTGCTGGAATTACCGGTTTGGCTGCTACAGGAGCCGGTTTTTTCGCTACAACTTTCTTGACTGCCGGTTTTTTCGCTACAGCTTTTTTCGCTGCGGGCTTCTTCGCTGCAACCTTCTTGACTGCCGGTTTCTTCGCTACAGCTTTTTTGGCTGCCGGTTTCTTCGCTACAGCTTTCTTCGCTGCCGGTTTTTTCGCCACTGCTTTCTTGGCTGCTGGCTTTTTCGCCACTGCTTTCTTGGCTGCTGGCTTTTTAGCTGCCGGTTTTTTCGCTGCTACCATTTTAATCTCCTTAAGTAATGATAAAAATTAACGAAAACAACACTTACTGCCACTACACCCCCAGCCTGCGCCCGGATTCAGGCACAGCCCAAAGTCTGCTGAAAACTGGCGCCATATATAGAGCGATGCCAAAGCATCTCTTCGCCAGCACCTAAAAAATTCGAAAACATTACCCCGGCACTTGCGGAGCGACGGTTTTTCTCGGCACGCCGCTCGCCGCGCACCCGACGGCACATCAACCCGGCGCGGCTGAAATTGCGACAAATTCGAATGCCACCGCCGAACCATTGCGGCAGACAGCATTGCGTGAATCGAATAAATTGAAGAAAAAAAAGGGGGAAAGAAAGGGCTGCAGGTAAATGCTGGAGGGGCTGAGGCGTTATCAGTAGCGACATGCGGCATGTACGCACTCCCTGAAAATTCTGTCGGCTCTTAAAGTTGCTAAAGTCAATAACCACTAGATATAGTATATTTTACCGATGACGGCGCTAATTGTAGTGGTTAACAAAAATATTGCAAGCAAAAAGATGGCCTATATATTTTTCGGTTCTTGGGTAAATTTTCATGGGCTGCACAATGCTGCAAGATAGCGCGCCCACTCAAAACAGCAACCGGGATCGGTCTTGCGCTGCGGGGCAATGTCGCTGTGCCCGGCAATGCCGCATATCGGGTAAGCGGCGCGCAACGCCATGGTCAAACGGTGAAGCGCGTCATATTGCGCATCGGTAAATGGCACGGTGTCGCTGCCTTCCAGTTCAATACCGAGTGAAAAGTCGTTGCAGCGGGGCCTGGCCTGCCAGCAAGACTCGCCCGCATGCCACGCCCGCTTCAAACAGGAAACAAACTGAATGATGCGCCCATCGCGACGCACAAAAAAGTGTGCCGACACTTTCAGTCCGGCAATAGTTTGATAATAAGGATGGGCATCGATGTCCAGTGTATCGGTAAACAATCGCTGCACACCATCACCGCCAAATTCGCCCGGTGGCAGGCTGATGTTATGTATCACCAACAGCTCGATTGCGCCTGCCGGTCGGTCGTCACAGTTCGGCGACGGGATATATTCGCCGCCAACCAGCAACCCTTGTGCATCAATCCGCATCGTCCGTGCCACCCGGATTCTTGATGCACAGCCGCTCCATCCGGTAGCGCATGGTGCGAAAAGTCAACCCCAGCAACTTGGCGGCCGCCGTGCGGTTAAACCCGGTCTGCTCCAGCGCCTCCAGCAAGGCCTGTTTTTCGACACGGTCCAGATATTCCGGCAACGGATATTTGCTGCTGAGTGCTGCACCTGCAGACGGGTTATGCTCCACCGGCACCAGCAACAAGTCCTGCTTTTCGATCAAGCCCCCGATGCACAACGCCAGCGCTCGCTCGATGATGTTTTCCAGTTCGCGCACATTGCCCGGAAAGCTGTAGTTCTGCAGCTCATGCAATGCGCTTTCGGAAAAATGCACCTTCACATTCCCGCGCAATCGCTCCAGAATCCGCTGTGCGATTTCCGGTATATCCTCATGCATTTCGCGCAGTGCAGGCATCTCGATCGGAATCACATTCAGGCGGTAATAAAGATCCTGGCGGAACTTGCCTTGTCTCACCCACTCGGCCAGATCATGGTGCGTTGCGCTGATAATCCGCACATCCACATCCTCTTCACCGACGGCTCCTATTTTGCGCACACGTTTTTCCTGTATGGCACGCAACAGCTTGACCTGCATATCCAGCGGCAGATCGGCCACCTCATCGAGGAATAGCGTCCCGCCATGCGCGGCCTGAAAAAACCCGCCCCTATCCCTGTCCGCCCCGGTGAACGCGCCCTTCTTGTAGCCGAAAAATTCGCTCTCCATCAAATTAGCCGGAATGGCTCCGCAGTTCACCGCGACGAAGGGTTGATCATGCCGCGCACCGCTTTGCACGATGAGCCGTGCCGCCAACTCCTTGCCGCTGCCCGATTCGCCGCTGATATGCACCGGCGCCTGGCTGCGCGCAACGCGCTTGATGAGATCACGTACTCTCTGCATCGCGGGCGAATGGCCAAGCAGCGCCTTTCCATCCGGCACAACCGTCTGTGGCAGCTTCAATGCGGATTTGACCAAGGCGCGCAGCTGGTCCAGAGAAACCGGTTTGGCCAGATAATCGAATGCGCCCGCCTTGAGCGCGGTAACGGCATTTTCCATGTTGCCGTGCGCGGTAATCACCGCCACTGGCACATCGAGATTGTTTTGCATGATGTGCTGCACCACTTGCAAGCCATCGCCGTCCGGCATGCGCATGTCGGTCAGGCACAGGTCATAGCGGCACGCTGTCAATTTAGCCCGTGCCTCGCGCACGTTGCCGGCACTGTCCACCTTCAACCCCATCTTGAGCAGCGCCAGTTCCAGCAGTTCAAGAATGTCCTGCTCATCATCCACCAGCAGCACAGCCGGAGGGTTTGCCCGATGATTATCCGCCATACTCATGCGCCTTTCTTTTCACCCTGCAGATTCCCAAACAGTATACAAAAACAGGCGCCCGGCAGGTCTTCACTCGCACAGCATTCCAGCGATGCCCCATTCGCCTCGCACAATTCCTTGGCGACATACAAACCCAAACCGGTACCATCAGCCGAAGTGGTAAAGAACGGCTCGAACAGTTTGCCCCGGTGTTCAGCGGATATACCGGGACCGTCGTCTTGCACACTCAGCCTCATCCGCTCCCCTTCTGCGTTCACCGTCAATTTCAGGCTGCCTGGCAACTTGCGGCTATAACGCAATGCGTTCCGGCACAAATTCCATATCACCTGGCGCAAATGTCCCCTGTCAAAAGAAACCTCAGCGTCCGGCATTCCCGCCAACACCATTACCCCCGGTTCGACCCGCTCTGCCAGGCTAAACTCTTCCACGAAAGCCCGCAACATGACACCCAGTTCAAACACTTCAGCCTGCACACGGTCGCGCCGATTCAGTTGCATCACGTCCTGCACAATTTGATTGATGCGCTGCGTATTATCCAGCACGATTTGCAACATCCGCTGCTGCCTGGCATCGGGCTGCTCTTCCTGCAACAATTCCGTTGCATAGCTGATCGCCGACAGGGGGTTGCGCACTTCATGCGCGATGTTGGCGGTCAGCCGCCCCAGCGCGGCCAGCTTGATTTGTTGCGCCTCGGCCTGCACACGCTGCATATCTTCCAGAAAAATTACCACACCATGCGCTGCGCCACGCTCAATCGAAACAAAACGCAATCTGGCCTGCGCGCCCGCACCCAGTTGCAGCGTACCTTGGCTCACACTACCGGTTTGTTTCCACATCGCATATTGCCCGAACAGCAACGGGAATGTTTCAGACAGCAAACTTCCGGGACTGACGCTTCTGCGCAGCAACCGCTCGGCGCCCGGATTCATTTGCATAATCGCCCCCTGGTCATCCACCACCAGCACACCATCCTGCATATCGCGCATCACCAGGCTGTTCGCCTCGGACAGGCTGGCCAGATCATGGCCACGACGCTGTGCCAGTTGCTGGCTTTCCACGGCATATTTTGCCAGCGTGTGCGCCAGCCAAGCCACCGCAAAATAGGACACGCACAGCAACCCCACCTGCACATACTGCGCCGCCACGGCGTCGTCATACAGCACCCCGTATGAATGCTCCAGCAATGCAGCGATGCTGGCCAGTGCAGCAAAAAACAGGGTAATCCTGCCACGGCTGATCATCCCGGCCGCTGCCAGCGAGATCAGCAGCAACAGGCCGATATTGCTCTGTATCCCGCCGCTGGCATGAGAAATCACCGACAACGCCACAATATCAGTGCCAATTTGCGCAGCCAACTGCACCTCAAAACGCGGCCAGCGCAGCCGCAGCAGCACATATGACAGCACCACCGCCACCACATATATCAGGCTTGCGGCAAAGAATATTGTCCAATTGCGCGCGCCCAGCGATAGCGAGGAGCCAAATACCCACGCAAGGAACACAAAGAGGCTGGACAGCGCCAGCCGGTACAGATTGAAATAACTCAGGGAACGCCAGAAATCGGCGGAAGGAAACTCTGCAACAGACTTGTCAGTCATTGTATCCAGCGCAGATTTTACGGCGCTCGGCTGCCTCTCGCTGTTTACTTGCGATAGGCATCGCGATGTTCCGTGCCGCAAAAAAATTGCCCGTCGGCCTGAATGCTTTCGCCCTTGGGCAAATGCACGCCGCAATGGGCGCAGCGCACCATGTCCTCGGCAACCGGCTTATCCTGCCGCGGCACTTGCTTGCGGTAAGCCCTGATCAACAGGTAAACCACTACCGCGATGGCGATGATCAATAACAGACGGCTCATTTTGGATTGACTCCACGTAACGGGATCGGGGAGGGAATTGTACTACGCAATCAACGCCACGCTCTTCACCTGCGCGAACACCTCCATGCCCGGCATCAGCCCGAGCTGGTCGCGCGAGCGGCGGGTGATGCGCGACAGCAGCACCTGCGATTCGCCAATCGTCAGGCGCAGATTCACACGATCCGCCCCCTCGTCGCGAATCTCGGCGATACGCGCCTCCAGGATGTTGCTGATGCTGGAACCGTGCGGTGCGGCGGTGGCGATGCTCACGTCGCGCGCCAGCACACGGGCGCGCACCACGCTGCCGATGGCGCGTTCCACCCTGCTCACCCACAGGCTGCCGCCGGAAAAATCCAGCCGGGTGAGATGATAGGCCTCATCTTGCACGACCACGCCGGCCTCGATCACCGCACCCGCATCGTCCAGATGTGCGGTGGGCAGATCCAGCCGCCCGAGAACTTCGCCGAGCGCGCCGCTGGCGATGACGCGCCCCTGCTCCATCAGCACCAGTTGGTCGGCCAGCCGTGCCACTTCGTCCAGCGCATGGCTGACGTAGATCACCGGGATGTCCAGCGCGCCGTGCAAGATTTCCAGATACGGCAGGATGTCGCGCTTGCTCGCGGTATCCAGCGCCGAGAGCGGCTCGTCCATCAGCAGCAGACGCGGACTGGTGAGCAGCGCACGCGCAATGGCGACGCGCTGCCGTTCGCCGCCGGACAGCCCGGCCGGGCTGTCGCGCTCGATCAGCCTGTCCAGGCCGAGCCACTCCACCGCCTGCTCCAGTTGCACCCTGCGCTGCTCCGGCGGGATGCGCTTCAGGCCGTATTCCAGATTCTGCCGCACCGACAGGTGCGGGAACAGACTGGCCTCCTGAAACACGTAACCCAGCGGACGCCGATGCACCGGCAGAAAATTCGCGCCATCCTGCCACACCTCGTCCCTCACCTGCAGCATCCCGTTGGCGGTGCGTTCCAGCCCGGCGATGCAGCGCAGCAAGGTGGTCTTGCCCGAGCCGGACGGGCCGAACAGCGCGATGATGCCGCGCGCAGGCAACCGCACCTCCGCGTGCAGCGCGAAGCCGGGATAAGCAAGGTCGAAACGCGCGTGGATCATCTTGAAGAACGCAGTGGAGACGTTTGTAAGTGCGAATTTATTCGCACGAATAGCAGGTTATGTGCGGATAAATCCGCACCTACGGAGGCGATGCAATGCCATGAACCAACAAAACTTTTATCGCCCATTGCATTTTTAAGAATCATTTGCGTTTCCCCGTCGGGTTGAGTGTGTACAGGGCCAGCAGCACCAGAAAGGCGAACACCACCATCCCCGCCGACAGCCAGTGCGCCGCGGCATATTCCATCGCCTCGACATGGTCGTAGATTTGTACCGACACCACGCGCGTCCTGTCCGGGATGTTGCCGCCGATCATCAGCACCACGCCGAATTCGCCGACGGTATGCGCGAAGCCGAGCACCGATGCAGTGAGCAAGCCGGGCCTGGCGAGCGGCAGCGCCACGCTGAAGAAAGCATCCCACGCGGAAGCGCGCAGCGTCGCGGCGGTTTCCAGTGCGCGCTCGGGAATCGCCTCGAAGGCGTTCTGCAGCGGCTGCACCACGAACGGCAGCGAATAGAACACCGAGCCGACCACCAGCCCGGCGAAGGTGAAAGGCAGCAGGCCGACTCCCAATGCCTGCGTGAGCTGGCCGAGCGGCCCGTTCGGCCCCATCGCCACCAGCAGGTAGAAACCGATCACCGTCGGCGGCAGCACGATGGGCAGCGCGACCACCGCGCCGACCGGCCCCTTCCAGAAGGAACGCGTGCGCGCCAGCCACCACGCGATCGGCGTGCCGACCAGCAGCAGGATGACGGTCACCACCGCAGCCAGCTTGAAGGTGAGCCAGATCGCGGACAGGTCGGCGGCGGAGAAGGCAGATTCCATTTTGCTATTTTACTTCGGCAGGCAACAGGAACCCGTAACGGCTCATGACCGCGCGCGCCTCCTGCCCCGCCATGAAGCGCGCGAAGGCCTGCGCCAGCATGTTGCCGGCAGCGCGTTTGGTGACGATGAAGCCCTGCTCCAGCGGCTGGTGCAGCGTGTCGAGGACCAGCGCATAACTCCCCTGCCTCGCCAGTTCCGGGCTGACCACCAGCGACAACGCGATGATGCCGACCTGCGCATTGCCGCTCTGCACAAATTGCGCCGCCTGCGCGACGTTTTCGCCATACACCAGCTTGGCTTCCACTTTTTCCCACATGCCCGCTGCCTTCAGTGCCTCTTCCGCACGCTTGCCGTAGGGCGCATGTTTCGGGTTGGCGATGGCGATTTTTCTGATTGATGGATCGACAAGGTCGGTTAGGCTCATCTTGCCGGTATCGAGTTTCGGACTCCACAGCACGATGCGTCCCACCGCGTAGGGTTGCACCTCCGAGGCGGCAAAGCCCTCATCCTTCAAGGCGCGCGAATAGGCGATGTCGGCGGAAAAATACAGGTCGAACGGCGCGCCCTGCCGGATCTGCGCCTGAAATTTGCCGGACGAGCCGTAGATGGTTTCCACCCGGTCGGCCGGATGCGCCTTGCTGAACAGCACGACAATCTCATCCAGCGCGAACTTGAGATCGGTAGCGGCGGCGATGGTAATTTTTTCGCCCGCGTGTGCCGTTTGCCCCACCACTAACAGGTAAACAAAAATCAGCAGCCTTGCTGCAAATCGGCTAATTAAGCACATCTGATAAGGTCAGTTTCCAGTACAAATTAGGTGGTCATGCTGTGCATAGAAAGCAGAGATAAGTACCTAAAATCCAGAATGGATAAGTTGAGTCGATACATCTGACGTTGAGAACAACTCAAAAGTGTGGCTGATAGTCGCAGTTTGAAGTTCTTCTGAAATCTTCCGCTTATCTTCATCGCTCGTAACAAGTATCCAAATCTCAACTTGATTCAATATCCTTGTAGCCAAGTCAAGTTGAGCAATAGAAACTGCACCAACTTCTGCTTTAATCGGAAGCGAAGATGCACGATCGGCAAGAAATTCTTCCAACATATGAATACGCCAAAGCACAATCTCTGGTCGCAGCGTTGTGAAGTTGCCAAAATAAATATATTTCATACCGGTAAAATCATTCAGAAGGTTGAATCCTAAATGTTGGCCAATTTCAAAAAGGGCTTTCTCACCTTGTTCTGATACGGATGAAAAGACTGCGCGCCGAAGCAGAAGGAATGTTCCGAGCAATTGATCCATTGGCATCACGCCATGTATTGCTTCCTGATTTGTAGCAGCAATAGCTTGATCGATTGCATCGGCAGCCAGCCTTTCAAACTCTCTATCCTCATATTTAATGGTATCGAGTCCTGCGACATTGAAAGGTAGCTTCTGGGTGCTACGCTGGAAAGGGATCACATACTTGTTAAAACCCAACATCAGACCATATTCCATATTGACGTTGGCATTCGGTATTTCTCTGCCTTCGCTTTCTTCGTTGTTCAATATGACAATACAAAACTGCGCAGTGATAATTTTTGAACATATCTTGGCGCAAAATGCACTCTGCCCAGGAGCCAACATTCCACCTGCTTCTACCGCCTGAATCCCACGCCCTTCCAGTAATTTGCGAAGGAGAGACATTTCTAATGGGCTTTCTTTAAAGCCATATGCGATAAAACATGTTCGGGTTGATGAAAAAACAAAATCGCACCGAGGAAGGCCAATCACACAAATCTCATTTTTCCGAATTGTTTTATCCATAAAATATGTGGCCTCCAATACTTATCAGTTGTTCAGCAAGCCCATTAGAAGTATCGCTGAAAATGTGCCCAAAGAGCTCTCACTTCGATTTGTTTTTATGGTACGGAATGGTACGAAGAATGCACACTACACAGTCTGGCATTCTTAATCAACAAGCCGAACAGCCTAAATAAATAGCGTTATAGGTATCTTTTATCTTGGTTTGGCGTGCACTGGGCAGAATGCCTTGCATTGCTCCGAGTCGGTTCCCAAGTGTGCGCCTTCGACCGGGTCGCTGCAGTACGGAAGTTGCCCCACCTTTATCGTCTTCGCAGAGGCGGCAACTTATCCAACGCGGCTGACAAACTGGCGTGTGGCGCGACGGCGGAAGTTTTGACGTTCATACCCATAATAGGCATCTTACTACCCAATATGGGTATATTTAGGTCCCATTCTGGCATGCCGAGTTATCAATGTGGCTGCGCACTGGCGCCAATCGACACAATGGAATGGTATTTACCTTGGCTTGGCATGCGCCGGGCGGAACGCCTTGCACTGCTCCGGGTCGGATTCCAGGTACGCGCCCTCGATCAGGTCGATGCAGTACGGGATGGCGGGGAACACGGCGTTCAGGCAGTCGTCGATCGCGGAGGGTTTGCCGGGCAGGTTGACGATCAGGCTCTTGCCGCGGATGCCGGCGGTTTGCCTTGACAGAATTGCGGTGGGCACGAATTTCAGCGACGCGCTGCGCATCAGCTCGCCGAAGCCCGGCATCATCTTCTCGCAGACCGCCTCGGTGGCCTCCGGCGTGACGTCGCGCAGCGCCGGGCCGGTGCCGCCGGTGGTGACGATCAGGCAGCAGTTCTCCCTGTCGCTCAGCTCGATGAGCGTCGCCTCGATCAGCGGCTGTTCGTCGGGGATCACTTTCGCGACCGCCTGCCACGGGGAGGTCAGCACGCGCGTGAACCACGCGTGGATCGCCGGGCCGCCCTTATCTTCGTATTCGCCGCAGCTGGCGCGGTCGGAAATGGTCAAAATACCGATGCGTGCGATGCTCATATGGGTGCCTCTCAAAATCCAAATTTCATCTCAACTGCTGCGTTGCGGAAAAAATTTCTTGCTTACATATTATCCATATGCGGCGCGGCAAAATTTTTTCCACGCCTTGCATTTGAGCGAACTCTGAATTTTTAGAGGCACCCATACACTACTCCCTGAAACCCGCATCATCTTGAAAAACCGTGCCGTCGAGCAACTGCACCGTCACCATGCTGCCCGCAGTCAAACCGTTGCAGTCCGCCGGCAAGACCGCAAGGCCGTCCGCGCGCGCCATCGAAAGCAACATGCCGCTGCCCTGCGCACCGGTGGAGGTCGCCGCGTAGCCTTCATCCTCCTGCGCCAGCATCACGCGGATGAACTCGGTGCGCCCCGGCTGGTGCTTCACGTTATGCGTCAGCCGCGCTTCAACGGTGCGGCGGTGGATGCGCGCATGACCCATCATGCGGCGTAGCGCCGGCGCGACGAACTCTCCAAAACACACCATGCTCGACACCGGATTTCCCGGTAGTCCGAAGATTATTTTTTCGCCGGCCTTGCCGAACGCGACCGGATGCCCCGGCTTCATCGCCACGCGCCAGAAAAGCATCTGCACGCCCAAGGCCTCGATGGTCGGGCGGACGTAGTCGTGCACGCCGACCGAGGTGCCGCCAGAGACCAGCAGCACGTCATATTCCAGCCCGCGCTGCAGGTAGCGCGCCAGTTCGTCGGGGTCGTCGCGCGCGATGCCGAGCAGCACCGGCTCGATGCCGAGCGCCTGCGTCTGCGCCATCAGTGCATAGCTGTTGGCATCGGGTATCTTGTTTAGGTCGATGGGCTCATCCAGCCCTTCCAGTTCGTCGCCGGTGGACAGGATCGCCACGCGCGGCCGCCGGTGCACCTGCACCTGCGCGCGTTTCACCGTCGCGAGCACGCCGATTACGCCGGGCGTGATTTCGGTACCCGGCGTCAGCACCACCTCGCCGTTGCGCATGTTTTCGCCGAGACGGCGAATGTCGTTGCCCCGCTTGACTGACTGGTTGATCTGCACGCGGTTGTCAGGCAGCGCATTCGTGTCCTCGACCCGTATCACCGCATCGGCGCCCGGCGGCAGCGGCGCGCCGGTCATGATGCGCGCGCACTGGCCGGATGCCAGCGTCTTGCCCGGCAGGTCACCGGCCTTGATGTCTTCGATGATTTCCAGCGTCGCGGGGATAGTGCCCAAGTCGGCGCTGCGCAGCGAGTAGCCGTCCATCGCCGAGATGTCATACGGCGGCTGGTCGCGGTTGGCGCGCACTTCCTCGGCCAGCACGCGCCCCAGCGCTTGTTCGAGCTTCACTTGCTCCGCGCTAAATGTCGCGACTGATTCAAGTACAACGCGCTGCGCCTCGCTTACCGACAAATGTTCCATTACTTGACTCCACCTCTTGCCGCCGCAACATCCTGCGGCGTATCCAGATCGAAGAAACTGCGCAGCAGCGGATCGGCTTCCAGCATCTCGGCCTCGTCCACATAGCGCACATCCAGCTGTTGCAAGACGCCGCGCAGACTTTTCTGCTGCGCCGCCAGGCTCGCGCGCAGCGGCTCAAGGCAACTGGCCGCATAGAATGCCGCCAGCGGCTGCGTGTGCCAATGCACCACGGGGACGACCGCCTGATGCTGCAAACGATACTTGGCCAGCAGTTCGATTAACTCAGGCACGACGAAAGGCATGTCGCAGGCCACCACGAACGCCCACGGCGTGGTGACCTTCCCCAGCGATGCGGCCAGCCCGGCCAGCGGGCCGCCATCTGGCTGTTCGTCGCAAACCTGCGGCAGTTCGATTCCGGTGCGCGGCTGGCGCACGCTGACGATCACCTCGGGGAATAACTGCCGCATGGTTGTTATCACGCTTTGCAGCAGCGTTTGTCCGTCAAGCAGCAGGCTCGCCTTATCCGTGCCCATGCGCTGCGAGTCGCCGCCCGCCATGATGATCGCCGTGCAATTTCCGATCATTCTGGCGCGCGGTCGAGCATGAACTGCGCAATCGCGGCGATGTCTTCCAGCCCGAAATGCGGCAACTGCGGATAGACCTCGTCCATGTCGGTGACGATGGCGATCAGTCCGTCTTCAATCGTGCAGCGCGGCGGTTTGGCGCATTCGCGGCGCAGCACCTCGATCTTGGGCGTGGCGCTTTGCGAGAATCCTTCCGCCAGCACCAGGTCGGCCTCGCCGAGGAAGCGTTGCGCCAGTTGTTCCGGCTCGCGCCGGTCGACCGCATCAGCGACCAGCTGCAGTTCATTGGTGGTCACCAGCATGCTCATCACCGCGCCGGCCTGTTTGTAGCGGTAGCTGTCCTTGCCGGGGGTGTCCAGCACCACCTTGTGATGCGCATGCTTGATGGTCGCCACGCGCAGCCCCTTAGCCGTCAGTTCGCGCAGCAGCTTTTCGATCAGCGTGGTCTTGCCGGAACCAGAATGCCCGACGACGGTAAATACGGTTGTCATGGATGGGGGGTTACCCATGACTCACCCTGCGGCGTAATTTCCTTTTTCCAAATCGGCACGCGCTGCTTCAGCTCGTCGATCATCCAGCGGCAGGCTTCCAGTGCGGCGACGCGATGCTCTGCACCTGCCGCGATAAACACGATGTTATCGCCGCCCCTGACCGTGCCGATGCGATGCACGATGCGCGCATCCAGCAGGCCGAACTTTTCGATGGCGTCGCTGCGCAACCGGTTCAGCTCCGACAGCGCCATGCTGCCGTAGGCATCGAAGCTGATTGCCGAGACCTCGCGGCCTTCCGAAAAATCGCGCGCGCAGCCGAGAAACGTGGCGATGCCGCCGATGCGTTTCGAGCTGCCCTTGAGCGCCGCAACCTCCTTGTCCTGGGAGAAATCTTCCTGCTGGATTCTGACTGCTTCTTTCATATTCGATAACCCCTGATGGTCCACGAAATATACGAAAAGCACGAAAAATCGGATTCAATGGTTTGTTCGTGTCTTTCGTGTCTTTCGTGGACGATGGTTTGCCTAACCTCCGGAGAACTTGGCCATGAACGCCATTTCGCTGTTGTCCGCAAGCGGCAGCGCAAGGTCGCGCGCATGCTCGCCGTTGACCGCCATCATCGTCGCCAGATGCATAGCTTCCGGGTACTGCGCCGTCAGCGTTTCCTTCAGGCTGCCCAGCGTCATCCCCGGCACATGCGCCACCGAGACTTCCCGTTCGCCGGTCGCAGCCGCGATGGGGCCGAAAAATAATACCTTTATCATGCCGTCTCTCCGCGCTTCCCCATTTCTTCCCGACGCCAGGTTCCGCTCTTGCCGCCGCGCTTTTCCTCCAGTTGCACGCATTCGATGCGCATGCCCCGGTCGATTGCCTTGCACATATCATAAATGGTCAGCAGCGCAGCGCCGGCGGCGCATAACGCCTCCATCTCGACGCCGGTCTGGCCGGTGCAGCTTGCCGTGGTGACGACCTTGATGCCCACGCAACCGCTTGCGTCCGGTTCGATTATTTCGCTGAACTCAGTCTCCACGCCGGTCAGCGCGACGGGATGGCACATCGGAATCAGGTCGGAGGTGCGCTTCGCCGCCATGACCGCGCCGACATCGGCCACCGTCAGCACGTCGCCCTTGGCGATCCGTCCGGCCCTGATCCGCTCCAGCGTCGCGGGCTGCATGCGCAGGATGCCGCTAGCGATCGCGGTGCGCCGACTGTCCGGTTTTGCCGAAACATCCACCATGCGCGTCCGGCCTGCGTCAGAGAAATGCGTCAATTTGTTCATGTGAGCTCCTGCCCGATCCGGGAAGTTGTCTCGACCAGCGAGCCGCCGCAAGCGCGGCAGGCGGGATCTTTGCTCAAGTTGCTGCGCATGATGTGCATGTCCAGCGCGTTAACCGTCAGCAGCTTGCCACTCAGGCCGCGCTCCATCCCGATCAGCAGCTTGAGCGCTTCCGCCGCCTGCAACGTGCCGATGATGCCGACCAGCGGTGCAAACACGCCGGTAGTCGCGCAGCGCAGCTCGGCGGCTACGCTGTCCTCGGGGAACAGGCAGTTGTAGCAGGGCGCACTTGTTTGCCCGGATGCATCCGGGCGGCGAAAGTCGAATACCGAAACCTGCCCGTCAAACTGGATCGCCGCGCCCGACACCAGCGGCTTGCGCTGCGCCAGACAGGCGCGATTGACCGCATAGCGCGTGTCAAAATTGTCGCTGCAATCCAGCACCACGTCGGCCTGCGCGACCAGATCGAGCAACTGTGCTCCGCCGACGCGCACCGGCACGACAACGCATTCGACTTCGGGATTGATCTCGCGCAGTGCAGCCTGCGCGGAGGCGACCTTGGGTTGGCCGACCGTCGAGGTGCGATGGATGATCTGGCGTTGCAGATTGCTGAAATCCACCGTGTCGTGGTCGCACAGGGTCAACTGCCCGACGCCGCTGGCGGCGAGATACAGCGCGGCAGGCGAGCCGAGCCCGCCCAGGCCGATGATCAGCACTCTGGCATCGAGCAGGCATTGCTGCCCCTCGATGCCAATCTCCGGCAGCAGAATATGCCGGCTATAGCGCAGCAGTTGTTGGTCGTCCATGCGGGCAGTCTACAACTTTTCAAAAATCAGCGGACAACTACGCGGGAGAAAACTTCCCTTCGCCGTTGCCATCAACCGCCGATGTAGGACATTTCTATTTTCCCTGCAGTGCTCACTGTCGCGGCATGGCGCAACTGCGAATAGCGGTCGTTGCGCCGCTCCCAGCAGTTTGCCATCAGGCTGGTCAGCATTTGGTCGGTTGCACCCAAACGCAACGGGTCACGCAAGTTTGCGCCGCGTGAGGCGAACAGGCAGGTATAAAGCTTGCCGTCGGTAGAAAGCCGGGCGCGGGTGCATTCGTGGCAGAACGCCTGGGTGACCGAGGCAACCACGCCGATTTCACCGCCGCCATCCGCATAGCGCCAGCGTTGCGCCACTTCGCCCGCATAATTCGGGCCGATCTGCCGGACTGGATAACGGCTGTTGATCCGTTCCAGTATCTCGCGGGCCGGAACCACCTCGTCCATGCGCCAACCATTGGTGCAGCCCGCATCCATGAACTCGATGAAGCGCAGCACAATGCCGCTGTTGCGGAAATGCTCCGCCATCGGAATGATCTCGTGGTCGTTCGCGCCGCGCCTGACCACCATGTTGACCTTGACCGGGGCAAGGCCGATGTGCTGCGCGGCGGCAATGCCGTCCAGCACGGTTTTGACCGACACCCAGGAATCGCTCATGCGCCGGAAGGTTTTCTCGGTCAGCCCGTCCAGGCTGACGGTAATGCGTGTCAAGCCGGCATCCTTCAGCGATTGCGCTTTTTTGGCAAGCAGCACCGCATTGGTGGTCAGCGCGACCTCAACAGGATCGCCCTCCCGGGTGTGCAGTCTGGCGAGTGATTCGATCAGATGCTCGACACCGCGGCGCAGTAGCGGCTCGCCGCCGGTCAGGCGGATTTTCTGCACGCCCAGCTGAATAAACAGCCTGGCCAACCGCTCGATCTCTTCAAAACCGAGCAGCTCGGCGCGCGGCAGAAAACCGTGATTTTCATCAAAGATTCTGCGCGGCATACAGTAGGTGCAGCGCAAATTGCAGCGGTCGGTAATTGAAATACGCAAGTCGCGCATTGGCCGGTGCAGGGTGTCGCTAACCGGTTGACTACGGCCCTGCGCGTCTGCCGTCGTTGCGGAGGCAATCGGAATCACGTTGATAGCTTCAATCATCCTGAAACAAAATAGGAGAGAAAGATCAGAATATCACCCGCCAGCCCATCAGCACATAACGCTCCAGCACAAACAACAATGCCAGCACCAGCAGCAGGAATACACTGAAGCGTATTATTTGCCATGCAAGGCGGAGATAACGGCGGTCGCGCGTGAAGATATACATGCCGCCGCTCAAGACCAGCAGCAGTACAACCAATACCAGGAATAAACGCAGGATGATCATTTGCCCGCCATTCCGGAATGGCGGTCAGGCCGTCTGCAATTGCAGGCGCAGGAACGCCGGGGCATCTTCCACGCTGTCGAACGTGACAAATTCCCACGCCTGTTCATCGGCGAGCAGTTCGCGCAACAGGGCATTATTCAAGGCATGGCCGGACTTGTGGCCGGAGAACGCGCCGATCAGCGGATGGCCAAGCAGGTAAAGATCGCCGATCGCATCGAGCACCTTGTGCTTGACGAACTCATCCTCGAAACGCAACCCGTCGGCGTTCAGCACGCGGTACTCGTCCATGACGATGGCATTGTCCAGGCTGCCGCCCAGGGCCAGCCCCTGCGCGCGCATGTTCTCGACATCCTGCATGAAGCCGAAAGTGCGCGCGCGGCTGATGTCGCGCACATAGGATTCCTCACCCAGATCGACCGTTACATGCTGTTTGGCATTGGCAAATACCGGATGGGCAAAATGAATGGTGAAAGTCAATTTGTAACCGTGGAAGGGTTCAAAGCGCACCCATTTGTCGCCCTGCCTGATCTCCACCGGTTTTTTGATGCGGATGAATTTCTTGGCGGCGGACTGCTCGACAATACCCGCCGATTGCAGCAGAAAAATGAATGTGCCGGCGCTGCCGTCCATGATCGGCACTTCCGCGCTGTTCAGGTCAACATAGGCATTATCGACGCCCAATCCCGCCAATGCCGACATCAGGTGTTCGATGGTTGCCACACGCACGCCGTTCTGCTCCATGCAGGTGGACAGACGTGTGTCATGCACCAGCTCTGCCTGCGCACGAATTTCCTCGACCGGCTTCACGTCCACTCGGCGAAATACGATGCCGGTATTGGCCGGGGCAGGGCGCAAGCCAAGCGTAACCTTCTCGCCGCTGTGCAGGCCGACACCCGTCACGCTGACGGAGCTTTTCAAGGTGCGCTGCTTAACCATCGGAGTCCTGAGTACTGAAATCATGGCGTGATTTTACCATGCCCCGATCCTCGATCCCGCTTCTAATCAGCCTGTTTGCGCAGGAACGTCGGGATATCGTAGGTATCGGCCCCGGACTTTTCCATTGCTTCGATTTGCTCCCTGCGGCCGGTCCGTATCACGGTAGGCGTATCCAGTTTGGCGTAATCAACGCCGGAATTGGCCACCGGCTCGTTATCCGTACCCGTGCGCAGGCAGCTTTCTTCGCCCCGATGAACCACTACCGGCTTTTGCTTGCGCATCTGCTGCGTGCCCAGTCCGGTCGCCACGACCGTCACGCGCAGGTCGTCACCCATTGCCTCGTCAAATACCGAGCCGACAATGACCGTCGCCTCTTCTGCGGCGAACTTGACGCATTCCATCACGTCTTCCAGTTCCTTCAGTTTCAACTGGCTGGACGAGGTAATGTTTACCAGCACACCGCGCGCACCGGACATATCCACATCCTCCAGCAGCGGGCTGGCGATGGCGCTCTCTGCCGCGGAACGTGCACGATCCGGGCCGTTGGCGACAGCGGAACCCATCATCGCCATGCCATTCTCCGACATCACGGTGCGCACATCGGCAAAGTCCACGTTGATCAGACCCGGCACGTTGATCACCTCGGCGATGCCCGCGACCGCGCCCTGCAGCACGCCGTTGGCGGCCCGGAACGCTTCCGGCACGGTGACATCACTGCCCAGCACCTCCATCAGCTTGGAATTCGGCACGATGATCAGCGAATCGACATGCTCGTGCAAGGCCTCGATGCCGGCCTTGGCAAAGCGCATCCGGTTGCCTTCGTAAGCAAACGGCTTGGTGACCACCGCCACGGTCAGGATGTCCAGTTCGCGGGCGATTTGCGCGATGATCGGCGCAGCGCCCGTCCCGGTGCCGCCACCCATGCCGGCGGTAATGAACACCATATGCGCACCGCTGACCATTTCCTTGATGCGCTCGCGGTCTTCCTCGGCCGCCGCCTGACCAATCGACGGCTTGGCGCCTGCGCCCAACCCCTTGGTGATCGTCGAACCGATCTGCAACTGGGTGCGCGCCTTGCTGCGTCTGAGCGCTTGCGAGTCGGTGTTGATGACGATGAACTCGACTCCCTGCACGCCTTGCTCAATCATGTGGTCTACGGCATTGCTCCCGCAGCCGCCCACCCCGATCACCTTGATCACTGCGTCCTGTGTTTCTGCTTCCATTAGTTCGAACGGCATCATTTCCTCCTATTAGTAATTACCAACCAACCCTGAACCTGCCAACCACGATTTGCTAAAAGTTACCCTGAAACCAGGCCTTCATCCTTGCCAGCACATCGCCAAACGAACCTGATTGCATTCGCTTCTCCTCATTGCCCTGATAATGCTCGAGACCGTACAGCAACAACCCGACACCGGTCGCCATACGCGGCGTCTTCACTACGTCGGACAACCCGCCGACATATTTCGGGATGCCCAGGCGCACCGGCATGTGGAAAATCTCCTCGCCCAGCTCGACCATGCCCTGCATGGCGCTGCTGCCGCCGGTAATGACGATGCCGGATGACAGCAAATCCTCGAATCCGCTGCGGCGCAATTCCTGCTGCACCAGCGAATACAATTCCTCGACGCGCGGTTCGATTACCTCGGCCAGCGTCTGGCGCGACAACATGCGCGGCCCGCGCTCGCCCACGCCGGGCACTTCGATCACGCCGTCATCGGCCATCTGGCGCAGCGCACAGCCGTGCTTGATCTTGATATCTTCGGCATCCTGCGTCGGGGTGCGCAGCGCCATCGCGATATCGTTGGTAATCTGGTCGCCGGCAATCGGGATCACGGCGGTATGGCGGATCGCACCGCCGGTAAATACCGCGATGTCGGTGGTGCCGCCGCCGATATCGACGAGGCACACGCCCAGTTCTTTTTCATCTTCCTCGAGCACCGCCTTGCTCGAAGCCAGCGGCTGCAAAATCAGCTCGTTGACTTCCAGCCCGCAGCGGTGGATGCACTTCATGATGTTCTGCACCGCCGCCACCGCGCCGCTGACGATGTGCACCTCGACGTCGAGGCGCATGCCGCTCATGCCGAGCGGCTTCTTGATGCCGTCCTGGCCGTCGATACTGAACTCCTGTTCGAGGATGTGCAGAATCTGCTGGTCGCCCGGCAGGCTGATCGAGCTGGCCGTTTCGACCACTCGCTCGATGTCGGTCGACACGACCTCTTTCTCCTTGATCTTCACCATGCCGCGCGAATTGATGCCGCGGATATGGCTGCCGGCGATGCCGGTATGGACCTCGTGGATTTTGCAATCGGCCATCAGCTCGGCTTCCTCCAGTGCGCGCTGGATCGCGCCCACCGTGGCTTCGATGTTGACCACCATGCCCTTCTTCATGCCGTCGGATTCGTGCATGCCCATGCCGATCACTTCCAGCATGCCGTCCGGCTTGACCTCGCCGACGATGGCCACGATCTTGGATGTGCCGATATCCAGTCCGACCACCAGGTTTTTGGTTTCCTTGTTTCTGCTCATCGCTCGTTCTCCACTGCCATTCAACCAGACTTGATGTCCGCACTACCCAGCGCGAAGCCGTTGCGGTAGCGCAGGTCCACATACCGCACCGACTCTGCCCGCTCTGCGAGGCTGTACGGATACGCCACCACAAAGCGCGCCAAGCGCTGCTGCATCTCTTCGCGCCCCAATTCCAGCGTCATGCCGTTGTTCAGGATCACCCGCCAGGCGTGGCGCGGCGACAGCGCGAGCTGCGCAACCGACAGATTCAGCGCGGCCAACTGCTGGCGAAATTCGCCGTAGCGCTGCGCGACCTCGAATGAATCGCCGTCCTGGCCGATGAACTCCGGCAGCGGCTCCTCGCTGGGTGCGACAAACACCTCGCCGTAGGTATTCACCAGTGCTACGTCATTCCAGCGCGCCAGTGCCCGATGCTCTTCCAGCGCCAGCACCAGCCGGTCCGGAAATTCGCGCCGGATACTGACGCTGCGCACCCACGGCAGCTTCTCCAGCGACTGCCGCAGGCGTTCGATGTCCACGGTGAAGAAGTTGCCGCTCACTTCACCGCGCACCACCTGCAGCACGTCTTCGGCAGCCACCCGTTGCGGCGCCGCATTCAGCTGCACACTGTGCAGCGGGAACGACCCCGGCAGATGCACGGCGTAATAGGCTGCGCCATACAGTACCGCCAATGCGCTGAAGGCGACCAGCGCGCCGGTGATACTGCGCAGCAGTGGCACGTTATCCCACATGCGCAAGCTCCAATACCCTCACCACCAGCTGCTCGAAACTGATGCCCGCCTGCCGCGCCGCCATCGGCACCAGGCTATGGTCGGTCATCCCCGGCGCGGTGTTCGCTTCCAGCAGATAAGGCTGGCCGCTCTCGCTCATCAGGAAATCCACGCGCCCCCACCCGCAGCCCCCGATCAGTGCGAACGCCTGCTTCGCCAGACGCTGCATCTCTGCTTCCCGCTCTGCGCCGAGTCCGGACGGGCACAGGTAGCGCGTGTCGTCACGCAGGTATTTCGCCTCGTAGTCGTAAAACTCGTTGGCCGGCTCGATCTTGATCACCGGCAAGGCCTGGTCGCCGAGGATCGCCACGGTGTATTCACCGCCGCCGATAAAGCTTTCCGCGATCACCAGCGAGTCGTGCCTGGCCGCTTCCCGGTAGGCCTTGTGCAATTCACCGGCTGCTTTCACCTTGCTGATGCCGACGCTGGAACCCTCGTTGGCCGGCTTGACGAACAGCGGCAGCCCCAGTTGCCGCACCACTGCATCCCAGTCGCTGTTCTTGTCCAGCAAGGTGTATGCGGGAATCGGCAGGTTCGCCGCCTGCCACACCAGCTTGCTGCGCCACTTGTCCATGCCCAGCGCCGAGGCGAGCACGCCGCTGCCGGTATAGGGAATGCCCAGCAATTCCAGCGCGCCCTGCACCGTGCCGTCTTCGCCGAAGCGCCCGTGCAGGGCTATGAACGCGCGCTCATAGCCATCATCGCGCAACGCCTGCAGGTTCTGCACGGCGGGATCGAATGCATGTGCGTCCACGCCGCTGCGCTGCAACGCCGCCAGCACCGCCGCGCCGCTTTTCAGCGACACCTCGCGCTCGGCGGATTTGCCGCCGAACAGCACCGCCACTTTTCCGAAATTGTTCATCTTGTCTTGTCCTGGCTGGCAAGTGGATCGGCGCTGCGCGCCTCAGTGGAAAATGGAACGGCACTTCGTGCCTCAGTGGGAGAAACTTCTCCGACTTCCGACTTCCCACTCCCCACTTCCAACTCCCCGACAATCCTTACTTCGGGATGCAGCTCGATGCCGGTTTGTCGCAACACTGTTTCCCGCACTTCGTTGATCAGGTTCTCGATATCCGCCGCCGTCGCCCCGCCCGTGTTCACGATGAAGTTGGCGTGCTTCTCCGACACCTGCGCGCCGCCGATGCATCTGCCTTTCAGGCCGCACTGCTGAATCAGCCGCGCCGCATGCTCGCCCGGCGGGTTGCGGAATACCGATCCGGCATTGGGCAGGTTCAGCGGCTGGCTGGCGCTGCGCTTCGACAGCAACTCCCTGATCTCCTGCCGCGCGGCTGCGCCGTCGCCTTGCTCGAACTTCAGCCATGCGGCGACGAAAAACTCTTCCGAGGATTTAGGATCTTGGATTTTGGATTTGGCAGAATCTGCTTGCGAAGTCCCCTCCAAGCTCCTAAATCCCAAATCCCAAATCCTCTTCACCGACCGATAGCCGATCTCATATTGGTCCGGCGTGCGCAGGTGCAGTTCGCCGCGCCGGTTCACCGTCTGCACACGCAACACCTTCTGCCAGATCTCGCTGCCGTAGCAGCCGGCGTTCATCGCCAGCATGCCGCCCACCGTGCCGGGGATCCCGGCAAAAAATTCCGCGCCGCGCAGGTTGTGCAAAGCGGCGAAACGTGCCAGCTTCGCGCCCGGCACGCCGGCCTCGGCATAGACACGGCCATCCTCTTCCATGCACAGTCCACTTAGCGCGCCGTGCAGCAGCAGCACCGTGCCGCGCAGGCCGCCATCGCGCACCAGCAGGTTACTGCCCAGACCGACGGCGACCAGCGGCTCATCGGCCGGCAACTGGCGCATGAACGCCAGCAGGTCGTCCAGGTCGGCGGGCTGATACATGCGCTGCACCGTGCCGCCGGCGCGCCAGCTGGTGTGCTTGCACATCGGCACGTCGTAGCGCATCTCTCCGCGCAACTCCTCCGCAATAAATTGTTCCGGTTCGCTCATGTTCATGGTTTGTTATTCAGTTGCGTCAGCATGCCCGGCACGCCGCCGATCGAGCCCGCGCCCATCGTGATCACCACATCGCCGTCGCGCGCCATTTGCATGATGGCCTGCGGCATTTCGGCAACCTGCTCGACGAATACCGCCTCGTTCTGGCCCGCCACGCGCAGCGCGTGCATCAGCGCGCGCCCGTCCGCCGCGACAATGGGCGGCTCGCCCGCCGCATACACTTCCGTCAGCGCCAGCGCATCCACACTGCACAGCACCCTGACGAAATCCTCGAACAAATCGCGCGTGCGCGTGTAGCGGTGCGGCTGAAACGCCAGCACCAGCCGCCTGCCGGGAAACGCGCCGCGCACCGCCGCCAGCGTGGCGGCCATTTCCGCCGGATGGTGGCCGTAGTCATCGATTAGCGTGAAGCTGCCGCCGCCCGGCAAGGCAATCTCGCCGTAGCGCTGGAAGCGCCTGCCCACCCCCTCGAACTCCGCCAGCGCGGCAATGATGGCGTCATCCGCCACACCGATTTCCAGCGCAATCGCGATCGCGGCGAGCGCGTTCAGCACGTTGTGCATCCCCGCCAGATTCAGCGTAATGTCCAGATCCTTCGGCGTGCCGTTCTGGCGGCATTGCGCGGTGAAGCACATCTGCCCGCCCTGGTGGCGCACGTTCACCGCGCGGATTTGCGCGTCTTCGCTGAAGCCGTAAGTGCATACCGGCTTGGTGATGCGCGGCAGTATCTCGCGCACGTTGGCGTCGTCGATGCACAGCATCGCCATGCCGTAAAACGGCAGGTGCTCGACGAAGTCCACAAACGCCTGCTTGAGCCGGCCGAAATCATGGCCGTAGGTCTCCATGTGGTCGGCGTCGATGTTGGTGATCACCGCAATGATGGGTTGCAGGTGCAAGAACGAAGCGTCCGATTCATCGGCCTCGGCGACGATGAATTCTCCCGTGCCGAGCCTGGCATTGCCACCGCTGCTGTTGAGCCTGCCGCCGATCACGAAAGTGGGATCAAAACCGCCCTTGGCCAGCACGCTGGCGGCCAGCGAGGTGGTGGTGGTCTTGCCGTGTGTGCCGGCCACTGCGATGCCCTGACGCAGGCGCATCAATTCCGCCAGCATCATCGCGCGCGGCACCACCGGGATGCGGCGCGCACGCGCCGCCAGCACTTCCGGGTTGTCCTGGCCGACTGCGGTGGACACCACCACCGCGTCGGCATTGGTGAGATGCTGCTCGGCATGGCCGAGATACACCGTCGCGCCGAGTTGCCTGAGGCGTTGCGTGACTGTGTTCTCGCTGAGATCGGAACCGCTCACCTGGAAACCGAGGTTGAGCAGCACCTCGGCGATGCCGTTCATGCCCGAACCGCCGATGCCGACAAAATGGAGATGTTTGACTTTATGCTTCATCTCTTAACCCCATTTGGCCACGAAAAACACGAACAAGACAGGCCACGGTTTTATTTCGTGCCTTTCGTGTTTTTCGTGGACAGAATTGGTTTTTCAGTTTCATATTTCAGCCAGCTCCGCGCAAACCTGTGCAACTCGTTGTGCCGCATCCGCCTTCGCCACGCTGCGCGCCTGTTGCGCCATCGCCAGCAGTTTTTCGCGTGTCAACTCGCGCAACAACTGCGCCAGCCTTTCCGCATTCAGTTCTTTTTGCGGCAGCAACAGCGCCGCGCTGCGCTCGCTCAGGAAGCGCGCGTTGTGCGTCTGGTGATCGTCCACCGCAAACGGGAACGGGATCAGAATGCTCGCCACGCCAGCCGCCGCCAGCTCTGCGATGGTCAGCGCGCCGGCGCGGCAGATCACTACATCGGCATTCGCATAGCAGGCGGCCATGTCGCCGAGAAACGGCTGGATGTCCACCTCCGACACGTTACTGGCGCAGCCAGCCGTTTGCGGGAGGAGGTGGGGGGACGGCATTCCCGCACCCGCCGCTTGCGCGCACCGTGTCATGCCGTCCGCCTGCACCCCGACTTGCCGGTACAGTTGTTGCACTGCCGCAAAATGCTGCTTGCCGGTTTGATGCAGCACGTTGGGGCGTTCATCCTGCGGCAACAGCGCAAGCGCCTGCGGCAGCGCTTCGTTAAGCGCCTTCGCGCCGAGGCTGCCGCCGACCACCAGCACGTTCAGCTTGCCGCCGCGGACCCCATAGCGCTGCTGCGGCTCAGGCAGCGCGGCAATGCTGCTGCGCACCGGGTTGCCGCACCAGATCGCCTGCGGCAACACGCCGGGGAAACCGCTCAGCACTTTTTGCGCGATGCGCGCCAGCACCTTGTTGCTCAATCCGGCGATGGAATTCTGCTCGTGGATCACCAGCGGGCGGCGCAGCAAAGCCGCCATCAGACCGCCCGGAAAAGTGATGTAACCGCCCATGCCCAGCACTACATCGGGACGGTGGCGGAAGATCGCCGCCGCGCTCTGTCCCAATGCGCGCAGCAGCGTGAACGGCAGCAGCAGCAGGCGCAGCAAACCCTTGCCGCGCAGACCGGAAAAATTCACCCATGCCATTGGGTAACCCTGTCTGGGCACCAGTTCCGCCTCCATGCTGCCCGGCGCGCCGAGCCAAGTCACCTGCCAGCCCTGCGCGCGCAGAACATCGGCGACCGCCAGCCCCGGCATGATGTGCCCGCCGGTACCGCCTGCCATGATGAGGATCGAACGGCTCATTCGTTTACTCCGAACCAAACCTCATTTGTCCACGAAGCGGGGTAAGCAGGCATTTCGCCGCAAGGTGAAAGCTCGCAAAGACACGAAAGGACACGAACAAAACCCTGACAACCGAGCGATTCCTTTCGTGTTGTTCGTGCCTTTCGTGGACTGAATTGATTTTCCATATTCATACCGGTAGTCCTCTGGCGACACGCCTATTCTCGTAGTCCACCCGTAGCAGTACCGCAGCGGCGATGCAGTTCACCACCAGGCCGCTGCCGCCGAAACTGAGGAACGGCAGGGTCAGCCCCTTGGTCGGCAGCACGCCCATGTTCACGCCGATGTTGATCGTCGCCTGCACGCCCAGCCACACGCCGATGCCCTGCGCGACCAGCGCGGAGTAGTAGCGCTCGAGAAAGGCGGCATGGCGGCCGATCTGGAACGCGCGGATGACCAGCAAGGTGAACAGCAGGATCACCGCTGCCACACCGGCCAGTCCCAGCTCCTCGGCAATCACCGCCATCAGGAAGTCGGTATGCGCCTCCGGCAGGTAGAACAGCTTTTCCACGCTACCGCCCAAACCGACGCCGAGCCATTCGCCCCGCCCGAAGGCAATCAGCGCATGGCTTAACTGGTAGCCCTTGCCGAACGGATCGGACCACGGGTCCATGAATCCGATGACACGCTCCATGCGATAGGGCGAGGAATAGATGAGCGCGGCGAACGCCAGCGGCAGCGCCAACAACAGTGCGGCGAACACCTTGCCGTTGAAACCGCCCAGCCACAACGTGGCCATGGCGATAGCGCAGATCACCACGAATGCGCCCATGTCCGGCTCGAGCAGCAACAGGCTGCCGATCAGCGCCATCACCACGAACATCGGCATGAACGCCTTGATGAACAGATGACCCACCTTGTCTTTGCGCACCACATAGCTTGCGGCATAGAGCACGGCGAACAGCTTCATCAGCTCCGAAGGCTGCAAATTGACGACTAACAGCGACAGCCAGCGGCGGCTGCCGTTGACCTCGCGCCCGATGCCGGGGATCAGCACCAACAGCAGCAACAGGGTGCCAACCATGAACAGGTAGGGTGCATAGTTCTGCCATACCTGCACCGGCACGGTGAAGGCGAACACTCCAGCCGCCACACCCACGGCGATGAAGATGCCGTGGCGCAGCAGGTAATGGGTCGGCTGGTAACCGGCAAACTTGCTTCCTTCCGCCGTCGCGATCGAAGCGGAATACACCATCACCAGCCCGAGCGCGAGCAACCCGGCCAGCACCCAGAGCAGCAGTTCGTCGAATTGCGCCTGTGGCGGACGGGTGCGTGTCCTGATCAGCGATACCATCACGCGGTCTCCTTGTGCAAACCGTGCACCGCCGCGATGAACACTTCGGCGCGGTGCGCGTAATTGCGGAACATGTCGAAGCTGGCACAGGCTGGAGACAGCAACACCGCGTCGCCGCGCTGCACCAGCCGCGCCGCCTGGTACACGGCATCATTCATGTCCATGGCATGCACCAGCGGCACGCCGCAACCGTGCAGCGCGGCCTCGATCAGCGGAGCGTCGCGCCCGATCAGCACCACTGCGCGCGCATGCTGTACCACCGCCGGATTGAGCGGTGCGAAATCCTGCCCCTTACCCTCGCCGCCCGCGATCAGCACCGCCTTGCCCCCAAGGCCCTGCAGTGCAGCCACGGTTGCGCCGACATTGGTGCCCTTGGAATCGTCGAAGTAAACGACACCATCGACCTCCGCCACGCGCTGGACGCGATGCGGCAGACCAGCGAAACTGCGCAACGCATCCAGCAGCACGGGCAGCTGCAGGCCGATCGCACGGCACAATGCCAGCGCGGCCAGCGCATTGGCGACGTTGTGCAGCCCTGTCACTTGCAGTTCGCTCGCCCTGAGCAGACGCTGGACGCCATGCATGAGCCAGATGTTGCCGCCATCGCGTTCGACGCCCCAATCCTGTTCATTGCGCGGCGCGTCCAGCCCGAAGGTCACGATCCCGCGCCCGGGCAGCATCATCGCGATGCTGCGCGCATCATCGCGGTTCAGCACCTGCACCCCATTACCCCGGAAGACGCGCGTCTTCGCCGCCGCATACTCATCCACGCTGCCATAGCGGTCCAGATGATCTGCGCTGACGTTCAGCACCGTCGCCACATCGGCATTCAGGCTGAAGGTGGTCTCCAGCTGGAAGCTGGACAGTTCCAGCACCCACACCTCGGGCTGTTTCGCGCCACGGGCCGCGACGACATCCAGCACCGCCGGCGAAATATTGCCCGCCGCGACGGCATCCTTGCCCGCCGCCCTGCACAGATGTTCCACCATACTGGTGACGGTGCTCTTGCCGTTTGCCCCGGTGATCGCCAGCACCTTCGGACGATTCGACTCGGGCAGATTCTGCGCAAACAGTTCGACATCGCCCACCACCGGGATACCGCGTGCCACGCCGCTGGCCACCGCCGGGTCGCGCAACGGGACTCCGGGACTGATGGCGATCAGGTCGATGCCGTCGAACATGGCCGTATTGAAGGGGCCGCACAGGATCTGCGCGGCATCGACGTAACGCGCCGCCTCCGCCAGGCCGGGCGGCTTACTGCGACTGTCGGCAACGCGCAGGCGCGCGCCCTGCGCGCCCAACCAGCGCAGCATGGACAGCCCAGTCTCACCGAGACCGAGCACCAGCACTTTTTTGTCAGCCCATTGGTTCAATGTTTCTCCTCTAACTGGTGAGTGGGACGGCACTTCGTGCCTCAGTGGGGAGTGGATCGGCGCTGCGCACCTCAGTGGGAAAACCGCCTTCCCACTTCCCACTTCCCACTACCTCAACTTCAGCGTCGCCAATCCCACTAGCACCAGCAACATCGTGATAATCCAGAAGCGCACTACCACTTGCGTTTCTTTCCAGCCCTTCAACTCGTAGTGGTGGTGCAGCGGCGCCATCCTGAACACGCGCTTGCCGGTGAGCTTGAACGAGGCCACCTGGATCATCACCGACACCGCCTCGACCACGAACACGCCGCCCATGATGAACAGCACCAATTCCTGGCGCACGATCACCGCCACGATGCCGAGCGCCGCACCGAGCGCCAGCGCGCCGACATCGCCCATGAACACCTCGGCGGGATAGGCGTTGAACCACAGAAAGGCCAGCCCGGCGCCGGTAAGCGCGCTGCAAAACACCGCCAGCTCACCCGCACCCGGGATATAGGGGATGCCGAGATATTTGGAGAACACCGCATTGCCCGCCACGTAAGCAAAAATCGCCAGCGCGCCGCTCACCATCACCGTGGGCAGGATCGCCAGCCCGTCCAGGCCATCGGTCAGATTCACCGCGTTGCTGGTGCCGACGATGACGAAATAGGCCAGCACGATGAACATGAATGCAGGGAGCGGGAACACCAGGAACTTCAGGAACGGCACAATGAGTTCGGTATGCGCAGGCAATGTCGCGGTATTCCATAAGTAGAAACCGGCAATCAGCGCAATGATGGATTGCCATGACATCTTGGCCCTGGCCGACAGCCCATTGGGATTGCGATGCACCACCTTGCGGTAATCGTCCACCCAGCCGATCACGCCAAAACCAAGCGTGGTAAACAGCACCACCCACACATAATGATTGTGCAAATCGCCCCACAGCAGAGTGGTGATGGCGATGGAAACCAGGATCAGCGCGCCGCCCATCGTCGGGGTGCCGGCCTTGACCAGATGCGTCTGCGGCCCGTCGCTGCGCACCGATTGGCCGATCTTGTAGGCGGTCAGCTTGCGGATCATCGCCGGGCCGACCATGAAAGAAATGATCAGCGCGGTCATCGCCGCCAGCACGGCGCGCAGCGTAATGTAGTTGAATACGCTGAAAAACCGGATGTCTTCGGCCAGCCACTGGGTTAATGCGAGCAGCATTGCGCCTCCCGTGTCGATACGCAAAATTCCACCACGCGCTCCATTTTCATGAAGCGCGAGCCCTTCACCAGCACGGTGGTGCCCGCGTCCAGTTCACCTTCCAATGCCTTCTGCAAATCCTCGATGCGCTCGAAATGCTGCGCGCCGCTGCCGAATGCGTCTACCGCGTTGCGGCTCAGCTCACCCAGCGCATAAAGCTTTTCAATCCCGGCGCGGCGCGCTTCGCTGCCGATCCCGGCATGAAACGCGGCGGCGTTTTCGCCCAATTCGCCCATGTCCCCCAGCACCAGCACGCGCTTGCCGCCGACCTGTGCTAATACGCCGATCGCGGCGCGCACCGAGGCGGGGTTGGCGTTGTAAGTGTCGTCGATCAATGCCGCGCCATGCCGTGCGGCCTTGCGCTGCAGGCGTCCAGCCACACCGCTGAATTTCTCCAGAGCCGCGGCAATGGTTTCCAGCGGCACGTTCAATGCGACAGCCGCAGCGCTTGCCGCCAATGCATTGCGTGCGTTATGCGCACCGGGCACCTGCAAATCTGCGCTGAAATTTCCCGATGGGGTTTGCGCGCTCAGGCGCAATCCGCTGGCTTGTGGCTGCCATTGCCCGGATATGTCGGCTGGCTGTTCCAGACCAAACTCGAGCAACGGATGCGTGCCGGCCAGGCCGCGCCACAACGGCGCGTGCTCGTCATCTGCGTTAATAACCGCCGTGCCATGCGGCTTCAACCCGGCGAAGATTTCCCCCTTGGCGCGTGCCACCGCCTCCACCGAACCCAGCCCCTCCAGATGCGCGCTGCTGGCGTTGGTGATCAGCGCCACGTCAGGGTTGGCGACATGCGTCAGGTAATCGACTTCGCCGGGATGGTTCATGCCCATTTCGATCACGGCATAACAATGCTGCGCGTTCAATTTCAGCAGGGTCAGCGGCATGCCGATGTCGTTGTTGAGATTGCCCCCGGTCGCCAGCACCGCATCATCACTGCCCGAAGCTGCGCGCAAAATGCCGGCCAGCATTTCCTTCACCGTGGTCTTGCCGTTGCTGCCGGTGATCGCCACCAGCGGAATATCGAACTGCGTGCGCCAGTAAGCGGCCAGTTGCCCCAGCGCGAGGCGGGTGTCTTCCACCAGCAGGATTGAGGACTGAGGACTGAGGACTGAGGGATGCGATTCATAACTATCGGCATTTACTAACGATGCGACGGCGCCGGACTGCAGGGCGTCCGCGGCGAATTCATAGCCGTCGAAATGCTCACCGCGCAGCGCGATGAACAGGTCTCCGCTTCTGATTTTCCGGCTGTCGGTCGACACCGCATCGAAGCGCGCGTCAGGTCCGGCCAGCCGGCCACTCAGTACTTGCGCGGCTTGCGAGAGCAGCATCATGCCGTCGCCCTCCATGCCTGCAATGCGCGCTCGGCAACCGCCACATCGCTGAACGGGTGCTTCACCCCGTTGATTTCCTGATAATCCTCGTGCCCCTTGCCCGCGACCAGCACGGTATCGCATGGCCGCGCCAGTCCGATGGCGCGCTCGATGGCTGCGGCGCGTTCGACAATGATTTCGTGATTTTTTGCGGTCATGCCGCCGACAATTTCGGCAATGATGCGCTGCGGATCTTCGCTGCGCGGGTTGTCGCTGGTGACGATGCAATGGTCGGAAAATTTCTCGGCGACCATGCCCATCATGGCGCGCTTGCCACGGTCACGGTCACCGCCGCAGCCGAAGACGCAAATCAATTTACCATCCGAAGGCGCATTGACCTCGCGCAACGCCAGCATCACTTTCTCCAGCGCGTCCGGCGTGTGCGCGTAGTCCACGATGACCGTCGGCTGCCCCGTGCTGCCGAGGCGCTGCATCCGCCCGGCGACCGCCTGTACTTTGCTCAATGACTGCACCATCTCATTCAACTCGATGCCGCTCGCCAGCAATACCGCCAATGCGCCCAGCAAATTCGCCGCGTTGAAACGGCCAACCAGCATGCTGTTTATTTGCCCCCCGCCCCAGCTCGAATAGACATCCAGCCGCAACCCCTGCCCGCTCATCTCCGCCAAGTGGCCATACGCCATGCGCAGCCCGAGGCGTTCGGCCAGTTGCAATGCGGCATCGCTCATGCCGTAGCCAATGACCTCGACAACACCGCCGCATAGCTCCTCGGCCAGTTCCGCGCCGAATGCATCATCAAGATTGAGCACGGCGAATTTCAGTTCCTGCCAGTCGAACAGCTTGCGTTTGCTCGCCGCATAGCTTTCCATGTCGCCGTGATAATCGAGATGGTCGCGGCTCAGGTTAGTCAGCAGCGCCACATCGAAACGCACGCCGTTCACCCGCCCCTGCGCCAGCGCATGCGATGACACTTCCATCGCTACGGCCTGCACCTCGGCACGCAGATAATCCGCGAGCAGGCTGTGCACGCGAATCGTGTCCGGCGTGGTATTGGCGCTGGCCTGCAGCGCGCCAACCAGACCGTTGCCCAGCGTGCCGATCAGCGCGCATTTCTTTCCGGCATCGTTCAGCGCATGCGCGATCCAGTGGCTGGTAGTGGTCTTGCCGTTGGTGCCGGTAACGCCGATCATCTGCAATTTTTCGGAAGGCGCGCCATACACCGCATCCGCCAGCCAGCCCGCCTTGTGACGCAGGTCGCTCACCGCGAGATTAGGTATCTGCCACGCGTCGTCCCAGACGAAATGCTGTTTCTCCCAGATCACCGCATTCGCGCCCTGCGCAATTGCCTGGGCGATGAATTGCCGGCCGTCCGTCTTTTCGCCGGGATAGGCGACGAAGGTATCGCCGTGCTGCACCGCGCGGCTGTCGCTCACCAAACGCGTGATGGGCACTTTCAGCTTATTTAATTGTTCGACGGAGAATCCTTTGGAGGCGTCCATTACACCTCCTCCCTGACGATATCAGCCGGCGGCGCAATGACGTTGTCCAGCGGCGCATCGTTCGGCACGTTGAGCGCGCGCAACGCGGCACCCGTCACTCTGCTGAATACCGGCGCGGCGACCAGCCCGCCGTAATACTGGCCGTTGTTCGGCTCATCGATCATCACCGCCACGACCAGACGCGGATTCGATGCCGGCGCGAATCCGACGAACGATGCGACATAGCGGTCAATGTAACGGCCGCCCGCCAGTTTGTGTGCCGTGCCGGTCTTGCCCGCCACTCGATAACCGGCCACCTGCGCCAGCGGAGCCGTACCGCCGGGCTGTGTGACCAGTTCCAGCATGTCGCGCAGCGCATGTGCAGTGTTGACGGAGAACACCTTCCTGCCCGTTATCGGCGCGTCAAGCCTGAGCAACGACACCGGCTTCAGCTCGCCATCATTGGTAAATACGGTATAAGCGCGGGCCAGTTGCAGCAAATTCACCGACAAGCCATGGCCATACGACAGGGTGGCCTGCTCGATGGGCCGCCAGGTCCCGGGATCGCGCAACCTGCCTGGCGCCTCGCCCGGAAAATTGCTGCCGGTCTGGGCGCCGAAGCCGCTGTCCGACAGGCGCTGCCACAGTGCCTGCGGTTCCAGTGCCAGCGCCATTTTGGCCGCGCCGATATTGCTTGATTTTTGAATGACTTGTGCCACGGTCAACATCGATTCCGGATGCGAGTCGTGGATTTTCCTGTTGCTCACCATGTACACACCGCGCTCGGTGTTGATGACGGTTTCCGGCCGCACCTTGCCCTGTTCGATGGCGGTCGCCACGGTGAACGGCTTCATCGTCGAACCCGGTTCGAACAGGTCGATGACGGCGCGATTGCGCATCGCCTGACTGCTGATCCTGCCGCGATTGTTGGGGTTGTACGCAGGGTAGTTGGCAAGTGCCAGCACTTCGCCGCTGCGCGCGTCGAGAACCACCACGGCGCCGGACTTGGCACGATGCTGTTTAACAGCGCTTTCCAGCTCACGATAGGCAAGATGTTGCACATTGCTGTCCAGACTCAGCGCGATATCGCTGCCCGGCTTGGGCGCGCGCAGGCTGCCGGCATCTTCCACAATACGTCCATGGCGATCCTTGATGACGCGCTGACTGCCATGCTTGCCGACCAGTTGCTCCTGCAGTGCAAACTCTAGCCCTTCCTGGCCGTTGTCATCCTGCCCGGTAAAGCCCAGCGTCTGCGCAGCCACCTCGCCAACGGGGTAATAGCGGCGATATTCGCGCTGCAGGGAAATGCCGGGGAGGTTCAGGCTCACCACTTTTTCGGCTTGATCTGGGGGCAGTTGCCGCTTGAGGTAGACGAAATCGCGCGAGGTATCGAACAGGCGATTTTTCAACTCTCCCACACCCATACCGAGTATCCGCGCCAGCTGCCTTACTTGCTGGCCGTCAATCTCCACATCCGCAGGGCTGGCCCACACTGATTCGACCGGTGTGCTGACGGCGAGGGGAATGCCGTTGCGGTCAGTGATCATGCCGCGATGCGCGCTGACCTCGATCACGCGGCTGTAGCGTGCGTTACCCTTTTCCTGCAGGAAGTCATTGTGCACCACCTGCAAATACGCACCGCGCCCGAACAGCCCGGCCAGCCCGAACAGCAACACCACGAATAACGCGGTGGCGCGCCATCCGGGCAGTTTCGCCGTGATGTCAGGAAGTGCGCTAGCCGCGTAATTCATGGTTGTTTATTTATATGGCCGTCAGGCTCTACCCGTATAAATTGAATTTGCCCGCTCTTGGGAAACTGCATCTGCAACCGCTGTACGGCAATTTTTTCCACCCGCGTCAGTGCGGCCCAGGTGCTTTGCTCCAGTTGCAACTGCCCCCATTCCACCTCCATCTGCTGCGCGCGTTCTTTCTGTTTCTGCAACTCGATGTAAAGCTTGCGCGCCTTGTGCTGCGAAGTGACCACGCTCAATGCACACAACACCACCGCCACCAGCAGCAACACGTTCAGCCCGTTGCTGCTAGGCAACATCACTGCGCTCCGCCACGCGCATTACCGCGCTGCGCGCGCGCGGATTGGCCCGCACCTCCGCCTCAGTCGCGCGCACTGCCTTGCCGATCAAACGCAACCGCCCGTGCGGCACTTCGCTGGCGCGGATCGGCACATTGCGCGGTAGCTTGTCGCCCTCCGCAATGTCGCGCATGAAGTGCTTGACCATGCGGTCTTCCAGCGAATGAAAACTGATCACCACCAAACGTCCCCCGGCCCTGAGCAGCGTCACACACTCTGGCAGCACCCGCGCAAGCTCTTCGAGTTCCCGGTTGAGATAAATCCGTATAGCCTGAAAGGTGCGTGTCGCCGGATTCTGCCCGGCTTCGCGGGTACGTACCGCTTTGCCAGCCAGCTCGACGAGCTGCCGCGTGGTGAGGATGGGTTCCGTTGCGCGCGCCGCAACAACCGCCCTTGCAATCTGCTTAGCAAACCGTTCTTCGCCGTAATCACGTATCACCTCCGCAAGTAAGCCTTCCTCCACCGTCGCCAGCCACTCGGCCGCCGTCATCCCGCTGCTGGTGTCCATGCGCATATCCAGCGGTGCATCGAAGCGGAAACTGAACCCGCGTCTGGCATCATCCAGTTGCGGCGACGACACACCCAGATCCAGCAGAATGCCATCTACACTTGCCACGTCCTGTTCGCGCAACACTTCCGCCAACTGCGCAAAACCGCGATGTACTATCCGAAAACGCGCATCGCGCCACTCCCTGCCTGCTGCCACCGCTGCCGGATCCTTATCCAGCGCAATCAATCTGCCGTTGCCGCCCAACTGCTCCAGTATTCGTGCGCTGTGCCCGCCGCGCCCGAATGTGCCATCCACATAGATGCCGTCCGGCTTGATGGCCAGCGCTTCGACAGCTTCATGCAACAGAACGGTGGTGTGGGCCAAGCCCTCACTCACAAAGAAAAACCTTCCAGTTCCGGCGGCAGGTCACCTTCCATGAACGACAAGCCGGCTTCCTGCTGCGCCTGCCATTTCGCCTCGTCCCACAATTCGAATTTATTACCTTGGCCGACCAGCATCACGCGCTTGTCCAGCGCGGCGTAGCTGCGCAAGGCTGGAGATATCAGCACGCGCCCGGCGCCGTCCATCACCACATCCTCGGCATAACCGATCAGGCGACGTTGCAACGCGCGGATCTTCGGATTGAGCGCGGAAAGCTTGAGCAGCTTCTCGCGGATCGGCTGCCACTCAGGCTGCGGATAGAGCAACAGACAACCGTCGGCGTCGGCAGTCAGCACCAACTGACCTGCGCAATGCGCCAGCAGCATGTCGCGATGCCGCGCCGGTATCGCGAGCCTGCCCTTGCTATCCAGATTGAGTTGCGCCGCCCCCTGAAACATCCCCTTTACCCCCACTTTTACCCACTTTTTACCACTTAAGCCCACTATATTGAAAAAAAACCAGCAGGTCAAGCGGAAAAACGGGATTTTTCTTTACAGGACAAGGAGTTAGCGCAGAAAGTTAAAGAAAAGCAAATATGCTTAAAAAGCAACGAATTGCGCAAATAATCTAAAGTTGTTTGTAATGGACGGGCTAGATATTCCGGTGTATTGCCCCGGCAAGGATGCCGGGTAACCGTCAGGAAGCAATAGGTACGAGTAAAAAGGGAAGTAAAAAGGTACCTACTCTTCGAATTATTTCCTGGCTACACACAGACTGCGCCTTGACGAGGAAAGTGAAGCTGGCCGGTAAGCCGGGTTCTGTCGTGGACAGTCATTCCTCTAGGCGTTTCGTTACCTGACGCTCAAGCAACCTACCCGCAGGCGACGCGAGCAACGTCATGGCCTGCCTATTTGGTCTTGCTCCGGATGGGGTTTACCCTGCCGCTGATGTTGCCACCAGCGCGGTGAGCTCTTACCTCGCCATTTCAACCTTGCCTGATCCGCTCGCGCGGCCATCGGCGGTGTATTTTCTGTGGCACTTTCCATCGCCTCGCGGCGTCCGGCCGTTAACCGGCATCCTGCTCTGCGGAGCCCGGACTTTCCTCCCCGCCCTTGCGGACGCGGCGACTGTCTGGCCAGCTTCGATGCGAAGTCTATCACGGGAACATTGCGCAAGCCCGGGAGCACTGACTTTAGTTACGGCGACGGCGCACGGGCTGCAGCGGACGGTGTCAATAACCTTCAGTATGGCTAGGCCGAAATATATAGGCATTTCGGCATATTGTTCTTTCATCCCCGACAGAATATAAAGCAGTCATCAGGAGAATTGCTGGAGAGATATGATGGCAGTGTCAGTTGGCATGCAAAATTTTTTTGAACTCGGCGTCCAGCCAAAACGCGAGATGCGCAGCAGGCTCAACCTCGTTGCCGCGGCCGAGGCGCATATATTATGGAAGACGCGCTTGGGGCACCATGTTCACGGAAGCATTCGTGAACCCCTGGAATCCGCTCCGCTTGGCCAGGATGGCATCTGCCAGTTGGGAAGCTGGATCAACGGCTCGGTATTCGAGCCGTTGCGCGGGAGCGACGTATATCAGCAATTAAGCGATGCGCACCAGCAGTTTCACCAGATGGGCGCACTCATCATTGAAAAACTGAAAGCAGGCGACCGCAACGGCGCGGAGAAGACATTCTTGAATGAATACAGCCAGGCGTTGCGCCATACCATCCAATCGCTGATAGACATCAACAAAATCCTTCGAGAAGATTAGGCTGCCGGCTTGTGCATCTGATCCCGGCGTATGGAATCAGATGCCGCTACCCGCACCTGAGCAACCACCCCCGTAAAACACCGCGGCCCGGCAATAGGCGCCGCGACACCGTCACCCCCTGCGCCAGGTATGGAATCGTTCCAGCCAGTCCAATATACGCCGGGATGCATGCGCGCGCTTCCATTCGCCAGCGGCGTATTTGTTAGCCTCGGAAAGTGTTGGATAGATGTATATGGTAGACAGCATCCTGTTCAGGCCCAATCCCCATTTCATGGCCAGCACAAATTCCGCCAGCAGGTCGCCGGCATGTTCGCCGACGATGGTAACGCCGAGGATGCGATCCTTGCCGGGCACCGTCAGCACCTTCACGAAACCCTGCGCTACGCTATCTGCAATGGCCCGATCCAGGTCGTCGATGCCGTAGCGGGTTACCTCGTAGGCAATGCCGCGTTCCCTCGCCTCCTGCTCGTTCAGGCCGACGCGCGCGATTTCAGGGTCGATGAAAGTCGCCCATGGTATGACGCGGTAATCGGCCTTGAATTTCTTGAAGTCACCGAACAATGCGTTGACCGCCGCATACCATGCCTGATGCGCTGCGGTATGAGTAAATTGATACGGGCCGGCCACATCCCCGGCAGCAAAGATGTTCGGGTACAGAGTTTCCAGATACTCGTTGGTGGTCACCGTGCGCTGGGTCGGGATACCCAGTTCTTCGAGACCGTAGCCCTTGAGTCGCGCTGAACGGCCAACGGCGCAGATCAGCGTATCGAAGGCGATCCGCCGAGTCTGCCCCTCATGTTCGACGACCAGATACTTCTCGCCGTTCTCGCGTTCGCAGCGCAATGCCTTGTGGTTCGTCAGCACGCTGATACCATCCGCCTCAAGTGCGGCGCGTGCCAGCGCGGAAACCTCTTCATCCTCGCGAATCAGAATACGGGGAGCCATCTCCACCTGAATCACATTCGACCCCAGCCGGGCCAGCGCCTGTGCCAGCTCCGACCCGATGGGACCGCCACCCAGCACAACCAGACGCGCGGGCGGCGAATCAAGCTTGGCGAATTCATCCCACAAGTTATCGCTCGTGACATAGCCGACATCATCAATGCCAGGCAGGGGGGGAACGAAGGGTTTTGCGCCCGTAGCAATGATGATGCTGCGGGTGGTCAGGCGCCGGATAGCGCCATCGCCGAGCGTCACTTCTACTGTCCACGGGTCAACGATACGGGCGTAACCCTGCAGCACTTCGACACCGAGTCCGCTATAGCGCTCGACGCTGTCGTGCGGGGCGATTTTTCGAATCACGTCATGCACTCGCGCCATCACCTGCTTGAACGAAAAGCGCACATTGGTTACATCGAGACCATAATGATCGGCGTGACGCATCTGGTGGGCGAGCCTGGCGCTCCTGATCAGCGCCTTGCTCGGCACGCAACCGTAGTTGAGGCAATCGCCCCCCATTTTATGCCCCTCGATCAGGGTAACCCTGGCTTTCACCGCTGCCGCGATATACGCTGAAACCAGTCCCGCCGCGCCCGCGCCGATCACGATGAGGTTACGGTCAAAGCGTAGCGGGCGCTGCCAGCGCGCATAGATACCGCGTTTTTTCCATGCGGCAATGCCGCATTTTTGGCTAAGCCAATCGCGGATTGAAAGTGCGCGCATCAATGGCATCGCTCCCGGATAAAAACACGAAATAAAGCAATCACCCCTACTTGCCGCCCCAGAGTGCCTGCACCCTGGCATCTCTGCCGCAGCCCTTGCGGTAAAAAGAATAGCGGATCGGGTTCTTCTTGTAGTAACCTTGGTGGTATTCCTCGGCCGGATAAAAGGCGCTGGCAGCGACAATTTCGGTATGAATTTCCCGGAACTTGCCGCTTTTCAGGAGTTCATCGCGGCTGGCTTCCGCAACCTTGCGTTCGTCCTCGTTCTGCCAATAGATGCCGCTTCGGTATTGTGTCCCGACATCGCAGAATTGCCTGTCCTTGACGGTCGGATCAATATGTCGCCAGAAATACTCGACCAGTTGCGGGTAACTCACCTTTGCCGGATCGTAAGTGATGCGCACTGCTTCGGCATGCCCGGTGCCGCCGGCGCTGACCTGTTTGTAGGTCGGATTGACGGTTTTGCCGCCGGTATAGCCGGACTCGGCACCGAGCACCCCCGGCATTTTTTCATAATCCGCCTCCAGGCACCAGAAACACCCCCCCGCAAAAATCGCGGTTGAGGTGCGCCCCGACGATGCCCCCGCAACGGGTTCAGCCGCAGAGGCGGTGACGCTCATCACACCCAGCATGCAGGCAACAGCCATGGCCAACTCCAGTTTCGTATTCATGTTCGCAGCTCCGGCAATTTTTCGGTGCGAGGGACGAACTGCAGGGCTAAGCCGTTGTTGCAATAGCGCAGCCCGGTCGGCTTCGGGCCGTCGTCGAAAACATGGCCCTGATGCCCGCCACAACGGGCACAATGGTATTCCGTGCGCGGCCAGATCAGTTTGAAATCGGTTTCGGTCAGCAACGCGCCGGGAAGGTAATCATAAAAACTGGGCCAGCCGGTCCCGCTGTCATACTTGGTCGCACTATCGAACAATGGCAGATAGCATGCAGCGCAGATAAAAGTGCCGGCCCGCTTCTCGCGGTCAAGCGGGCTTGACCCCGCAGGCTCGGTACCCGCCTCGAACAGAATGGCGTAGCGATCTGCCGGCAGCAATGCCTTCCACTCGGATTTGGATTTTACCAACGGAGTGACCGTGGCGTTACCTTTGGCAAACGCAGGCAACAGGCCGCTGACAAGCAACCCCGAAGCACCCATTAACAGTTGACGACGGTTCATGATGGACTCCTTAGTAGTGTGTACCACATAGCCTGCGACACCGCGGATGTCATTAAAGTTTAGGAAAGATTGCATCAATTACCCGGAGCATTACCCCCTTCAGGCATCGCAGTGGCTCCGGGACTCGCTGATGGCGCTCCATTTGTGGCCATTGTGCGCAACGCCGATGGCAAAAAATTGTCGGTGAGGCAACCGGTGCAGGCCAGATGAAACAGGGCCGGAATCAGCTTGCGTTTGGTCAGGTCGCCCGATGCGCCGAAAATGACGACGACACACGGCTCACCATGCGGTAACGCAGAGGGCTGCCTTCCTTCCGGAGTGTCTGACATGCCGGTTCCTCCTGCGATGATCTGGGTAGCCTGGTATGGCGTCGAGCTTGCGGTGCATGGCGTGGATCGCCTGCCTCGCGGGGAGATTATTCTCCTCGTACAGGGGGTTTGGCAAGCTTGCGCTGCAACGTACGGCGATGCATGTTGAGTGCGCGGGCGGTGGCCGAGATATTGTCGCCATGTTCATGCAGCACGCGCTGGATGTGCTCCCATTCCAGGTTTTCGATTTGCGTCGGCTGCGCCTTGATCGGCGCATCGCTGTCGGCGACATGGCCGAATGCCGCCACGATTTCGTCCGCATTGGCCGGCTTGGCGAGATATTGTGTCGCGCCCAGCTTGATGGCCTCGACTGCAGTGGCGATGCTGGCATAGCCGGTCAGCACCACGATGCGCGTATTCGGGTCGAGTTCGTGCAGTGCCTTGACCAGAACCAAGCCGGGCGCCCCGCCCATTTTCAGGTCGATCACGGCAAACTCCGGCGGGTTTGCCCTAGCCAGCGGGATGGCCAGCTCGACGCTGTGCGCCACGCAGACGCAGAAGCCACGATTTTCCAAGGCGGCGCTCAACACCTTGCAGAAGGTTTCGTCATCATCCACCAGCAGCAACGAGGCCGTTTCTTCGCAGGATTGTGTCATGCTTGCTCCCCGGCTATCGGCAGGATGAGTTCGGTGGTCGCCCCGCCGCTATCGCGGTTGAACAGCCGCACCGAACCGCCCATGCGCTCGACAGTGGCATTGGCGAGGAATAGCCCCAGCCCGCGCCCTTCCGTTTTGGTGGTAAAGAAGGCCGAACCGGCCTTGAGCTCTACCTCCTCACTCAGTCCGCCGCCCTGGTCGTGAATTTCCAGAATGAAGTTGGCTGCATCCCGGTGTGTGCGAATCTCAATGGCTTGTGGTGCGGCATCCGCCGCGTTGTTGAGCAAGTTCATCAGCGCGGCGCGTAACGTGGCGTCCACGCTGATAAGCGGTGCGGACAGGGTGTCGTCTTGGTGGTATTGGTATTGCGCGGTGGGGCGCAGCAGCTGCCACTCGTTCAGCACCTCGGTTACCAGCCGGTCGACCGGTTGCAATGAAGAGGCCACGCCGCCCTGGGCATTGGCCAGAATTTTGTCGAGTATGCGCTTGCAGCCGCGTACCTGCTCATCGAGGATGGTCAACGCGTCGCGCCAGGCGGGGCGTGCTTCGGCATCGTGCCGCAACTCGCCAATGACCACCGCCATGGTGGACAACGGCGTGCCCAGTTCGTGCGCTGCACCGGCAGCCTGCGTGCCGAGCGCCACGATGCGTTCATTGCGCAGGATTTCCTCGCGCACGCGCACCAGCATCTCGTCGCGCTGCCGTACCGCCTGCGCCATTTTCACCACGAAATAGGCCACCACCACCGCACTGATGACGAAACCGAGCCACATGCCTACCACATGCGCATTGAATGCGCTGTCGCCATCTTGCTGGTGATTGTGCGGCAGCGGAACGTAATAGAACATCAGCACGCTGTAACATGCGGCGGTAATCGCCGCCATGCCCCATGTATAGCGCCCCGGCAGCGTCGCGGCGGCAATCACCAGCGGCAACAGATAGAGCGAAACGAAGGGGTTGGTCGAACCGCCGCCATAGTAAAGCAGGATGCTGAGCGCCAGCACATCGACGCACAATTGGGCGAATAACTCCAGGTTGGAAATTGGCTTGCTGCTGCGTAAGCGCAACAGGGTGAACAAGTTGACTGTGGCAAGCGCGGCGATGGTCAACAGCATCGGCGGCCAGTCCAGCTCCAGCTCCAGAATCTCCCTGACCGCCGCAAGGGTCAGCAGTTGCGCCGCAACCGCCAGGCTGCGCAGGGCAACCAGGCGGCGCAACTGCCCGTGCCCGGGCAGGGAGGAAAGTATCGTGCTGTTCATGCGGCTATTGTAAGCGCAGAGGTGTACGGAGGGGTGCGGCATTATGTCGCATTCCCAAATCGTTCCTGCCGGCCAACAATTCACCCGCAGGAATGCGGTGCATAAGATTGAACCCGGATTGTTCATCCGGCTCAATATGGTGTAGTTTGTCAGCATCCGTTTACCATGATCCGGATGAACAATCCGGCTGCCTTTGTTTCACCGCAGCAACTTCACTTTCAGGAGGAACTTGTCATGACTCATTTCTTGTATCGGTTTACAGGGCTGTTAACCGCCCTGCTGCTGGGCGCCGCTGTTTATGCGCAGGACATTCAGGTTGAAGGCGCATGGACGCGCGCCACCGCCGCCGGACGCGATTCGGCCAGCGTGTTCATGTTCATTACCAGCAAACAGGAGGCAACCCTGATCGGCGCATCCAGCCCGGCCTCCAGGGCCGTGGAATTGCGCACCATGTCGCACAAGGGCAGCATGATGAAAACGCTGGTTCTCGAAAAAATCGTACTGCCGGCAAACAAGCGGGTGGACATGACCAGCATTCATGGCTATCACCTGACGTTGACGGGCCTGAATGCGCCGCTCAAGGCCGGCGCGGCCGTGCCGTTGACGCTGGACATTGAAACCGCCGACAAGAAAAATATCAAGATCGAAGTGCGCGCGGAAATCAAACCACCAAAAAAATAACAATAAACGGCGCACGGCCGGCGCGGCTGGTTTTTGCGCTTGAAATCACACTTACAGCCCTCATCTTTCGGGTCACGGGGATGTCCCGGATTGCAAGAGAAGGAGAATAGGATGGCTAACATTTTGCGCTATAACCCGGCCGATGATGCGTTCGACGATCTGTTTCGCGGCTTTTTCATGCGTCCGGTGCGGCTTGAAGGCCAGCAGGAAGTGCAGATCAAGATGGACGTGAGCGAGGACGACAAGGCTTATACCGTTCATGCCGAGATTCCCGGCGTGAAAAAGGAGGATATTCATGTCACCATCGATGGCAACCAGGTTGCCGTCAGCGCGGAAGTAAAGAATGAAAAAGAGGTTAAGGAAGGCGGAAAAATACTGCGCAGCGAGCGTTATTACGGCAAGGTATCGCGCGCTTTCACACTGGGCCAGGATGTGGACGAAGCGACTGCACAGGCAAAATACAAAGATGGCGTGCTGGAATTGACGCTGCCCAAGAAGGCGGTAGCGGCATCCAAGAAGCTGACCATTCAGTAAGCGCTGACTTCGCGGCAAACGGGCGGCTCAGCCGCCCGTTGCATACAATTTCAGGACGATGATTTGAGTGGTGTTGTTTCGACAAGATTTACGAGCAGCGCCTCAAAATCCCCGGCGGCCATCGGCCTGCTGAGATGGTATCCCTGCAGGATGTCGCAGTGATGTTCCAGCAGATACGCCTGCTGCTCCTCCGTTTCCACCCCTTCGGCGACGACCTTCAACCCGAGCTTGTGTGCCATTTCGATGATCCCATCCACGATCGCCGCATCATGCTCGTTCCTGGTGACATTGCGGACAAACGATATGTCGATCTTGACCTTGTCAACCGGTAGCAGTTGCAGATTCGCAAGCGACGAATGTCCCGTCCCGAAATCATCTATGGATATGGTAATGCCCATCTCCTTGAAGTCGCGCAGGATAGCGATCAGGCCTTCGTTCTTGTCCAGCACCATGCTTTCCGTCAGCTCCAGCTCCAGGTAGCGTCCCTCCATGCCGGTTTCTTCCAATATTCTGGCAACCTGCGCGACGATTTCGTGGTTCTTCAGTTGTAGCGCCGATATGTTAACCGCGACATGAAAAGGCGGGAGGCCGGCCTTGCGCCAGGCAACGGCTTGCTTGCATGCCGTGCGGAGCACCCACTCCCCGAGCTGGACAATCAGGCCGGTGGCTTCCGCCAGCGGAATGAACTGAATGGGGCCAAGCAACCCGAATTCCGGGTGCTGCCAGCGGATCAACGCCTCGGCCCCCACGACCTCTCCCGAATAACGGTCGACCTCGGGCTGGTAATGCAACACGAATTCAGGCTGGTATTGCAACAGAAAGTCTGCCGCTTTCACGGCCTTGCGGAACGAGGCTTCGAGAGCGACCCGCTCCATTGTTTTGGAAAGTATCTTGGGCGTGTACAGCGCATAGGCATTCCTGCCATTCAGTTTCGCCTGATACATGGCCCCGTCCGCGTTCATGATCAAACGCTCTATATTGCTGTCGTCAAGCGGGTAGAGGGTGATGCCGATGCTGCTGGTGACATATCTTTCGTGCTCACCCAGCTTGAAGGGCTGCCCGATCGAATGCAGGATTTTTTTGGCGACGTCTTCCGCATCAGCCACATCGCTGATGCCTTCCAGTATGACTGTAAACTCGTCGCCCCCGAGACGTGCCACGGTATCTTCCTTGCGCAACAGGTTCGACAGGCGTTTTGCGGTTTCCTGCAGCAGCAGGTCGCCGAAGAGGTGGCCGAGTGTGTCATTGATGTCCTTGAAGTGGTCAAGGTCGAGAAATAAAATCCCCACCAACTCCCCGTCCCTGCGGGCGCGCTCTATGGCCTGTCCGAGGCGATCATGGAACAGGCGCCGGTTCGGCAGGCCGGTCAGTGAATCGTAGTATGCCAGTCGCGCCAGGCGCTTCTCGAACATCACTCGCTCACTGACGTCCTGGATGATTGCTGTGTGGTAGCGGATATTTTCATGCCGGAATGCGCTGACCGACAGCAGAATGGGAATGATTCCGCCATTCTTGTTCTGCGCCTCCAGCGACAGGCCGGAAACAGGGTAAAACAGCCCGTCCGACCCGAGGCAGCGTTTTGCGCTATCCGGGGTTAACATCTGGGCAAGGGGCATGCCTGCCATCTTTCCTGGTGCAAAACCGAATATTTTTTCCGCAGCCATATTGTTCCGCACCACCAGCCCCTGCTCGTCCAGTGTAAGAATGCCTTCCGAAGCACCCTCTACCACTGCCCGGTAATGAACCTCCCGATCCACAATTTCACGGTTGCGTTCGACCAGTTCGGCGGTACGATGCCGCACCTCCTCTTCCAGATGGTCGCGCTGCTGCCGGAGCAAATCCTGCGCCTGCCGGAGTGCTGCGATATGCGCAGTCAATGGGCGAAACAAAAACAGGTACAGAATGGGCGAAACCAGAATAGTCAACAACGCCCCATCGAGTATGTGCCCCGCTACTGAAGGAAGTGGCGGCAACCACTCAAGGGCAAACATGACCGCTATTTCGGCAGCGAAAATCGAAATAGCCACTATAGATAGCAATCGTATCGGCGATTGGGCAAAGCCCTTTTGAAGAGATTCCCGTTCTCCCAGACTGGACTGAGCGGAGTTCCCATTAACCAATGCAGTTTCTCCAGTAGGTCATTCTTGATCTTTTTAGCTTGTATGCTGAAGCCTTGACCAGCAGGATATTATAAAAAAACACTTTGGCATAAATATTTATGCATGGAGCGGAAGAATGCGGGGGTCTCTCGCCGGTTGTTGTAGTGTAAAATGCGTGCCAGCTTCGCACTCCAGGTTTTGTTTAAGGAAAAACCATGTCCCTCACCCCTTCCGCCGCCGACAAGAAAGCACGCACGCTGTCCGAGGCGATGCCCTACATCCAGCGCTTTTTCGACAAGACCATCGTGGTGAAATATGGTGGCAACGCCATGACCGATCCGCAGTTGCAGGAAAGCTTCGCGCGCGATGTGGTGCTGCTCAAGCTGGTGGGAATGAATCCGGTGATCGTGCATGGTGGCGGCCCGCAGATCAACGACCTGCTCAAACGCGTCGGCAAGCAGGGCGAATTCATTCAGGGCATGCGCGTCACCGACGAGGAAACCATGGACGTGGTCGAGATGGTGCTGGGCAAGATCAACAAGGATATCGTCAACCTGATCAACAAGCACGGCGGCAAGGCGGTGGGGCTGACCGGGCAGGACGGCGCGTTCATCCGCGCCGAGAAGATGATGCTGGAGAGCAAGGACGAGCCGGGGAGGATGCTGGACATCGGGCTGGTCGGCGAGATCGCTTCGATCGACCCGCACATCATTTCCTTTCTCGATTCCGGCGATTTCATCCCGGTGATCGCACCGATCGGTGTCGCACCCGACGGCGAGACGCTGAACATCAATGCTGATCTGGTGGCGGGCAAGCTGGCCGAGGTGCTGCGCGCCGAGAAACTGGTGCTGCTGACCAATACGCCGGGCGTGCTGGACAAGGAAGATAACCTGCTCTCCGGTTTGACGCCCAGGGATATTGATAGCCTGGTGGCGGACGGCACATTGTCCGGCGGCATGTTACCCAAGATCGGCTCGGCGCTGGATGCCGCGCGCAGCGGCGTGCGCTCGGTGCATATCATCGACGGACGGGTGGAGCATGCGCTGTTGCTGGAAATCCTGACGGATGAGGGTGTCGGCACGCTGATTAAAAGCAAATAAACGCCGCATGTATTTCGGAGCACGGAAAATTCAAAATTTCCAAGTCAGGCTAGGCGTGCGCAAAAAATCGCCGCGCCGCATATGGAGTATATGCAAGCAAGATTTTTTAAGCACAACAACGCATGACGACGAAATTTTGGATTTTTGATCTTGACAACACGCTGCATGACGCGACGCCGCACATTTTTCCGCACATCAACCGCAGCATGACGGCCTATTTGCAGGAACACCTGCAGCTTGACGAGGCGGCGGCGAGCGCACTGCGCACGCATTACTGGCAACGCTATGGCGCGACGTTGAGTGGCCTGATGCGCCACCACGGCACCAAGCCGGAGCACTTCCTGTGGCACACCCATCAGTTCCCGGAACTGGAACGGATGGTGCTGCGCGAACCGCGCCTGCGCCATGTGCTGAAAAAGTTGCCGGGCAGGAAGGCGGTGTTTTCCAATGCGCCGCAGCGTTACGCGCAGGCGGTGCTGGAACTGCTGCGCGTGTCGGACTTGTTCGACGATGTGATGGCGGTGGAGCAGACGCGCTTCCGTCCCAAACCGGACAGCTTCGGCTTTATGCGCCTGCTGCGGCGGCATCGCATTGCTGCGGCGCAATGCATCATGGTCGAAGACAGCCTGGAAAATCTGCATGCGGCAAAACGGCTGGGGATGCGCACGGTATGGGTGAATGCCAGCAACAAAAATGCGCCATGCGTGGACGTGAAAATTCGTGATGTGATGCAGTTGCCGCGGGTGCTGCATCGGTTGAATTAAAGAGGGAAACATGGCAAGCAAACCGGGCGAAAGAAAATTGCAGATTCTGCAAACCGTGGCACAAATGCTGGAGCAGCCCAAGGGCGAGAAGATCACCACGGCCGCTCTGGCGGCCAAGCTGGAACTTTCCGAAGCGGCGCTGTACCGCCATTTCGCCAGCAAGGCGCAGATGTTCGAGGGGCTGATCGAATTTATCGAGCAGACGGTGTTCGGACTGATCAACAAGATCACCCAGGAGGAGAAAAGCGGTTTGCAGCAAACCGAGGCTATCGTGTCGATGCTGCTCGGTTTTGCGCAGAAGAATCGCGGCATGACACGCGTGCTGACCGGCGACGCACTGGTGAATGAGGACGAGCGGCTGCAGCGGCGCATCAACCAGATGCTGGACCGTATCGAGACGACGCTCAAGCAATCATTGCGCATGGCTGCCACGCAAGGAGAGACGGATGCAACGGCAGAAGTGGGCGCACATGCCAATCTGCTGGTGTGTTATGTGACCGGCCGCTGGCAGCAATTTGCCAAGAGTGGCTTCATGCGTGACCCGTTGGCGCAGTGGCCGGCACAGTCGGCGATTCTGCTGGGTAAATAATTTCAAGGGATAAAAATGATTCTGATTCTCAGTTCCAACGCCGGCGAACGGACGCAGGAATACCAGCAGTTGCTGGCGCATCTGGCAACGCTGCAAGGCATCCAGACCCGCGTGCATGTCGAGCGCGGCAGCGAGCAGGCCTTGACCGAAATTTACCTGATCGGCAACACCAAGGCTCTGGATATAGAGGATATGCAGAGTCTGCCGTGCGTCGAGCGCGTAGTGCGCGTGTCCGAGGAATACCGCATCCTCGGGCGGCACAAGGACGACCAGCGCCCCACGCATTTCGACTACAACGGCGTACGCTTCGGACAAGACACGTTGCACGTGTTTGCCGGGTTATGCGCGGTGGACAACCGCGAGCATGTCGAAATGATGATGAAGGCGGTGCATGACAACGGCCAAGTGTGCACGCGCATGGGCGCGTACAAGCCGCGCACCAGCCCCTATGCGTTTCAGGGGCACGGCAAAAACTGCCTGCCTTACGTGTTTGAGCTGGCGGGAAAGTACGGCATCAGAGTGATCGCGATGGAAATCACCCACGAATCGCACCTCGACGAGATACGCGAGGCGTTGCGCCAGACCGGCAACCCGACCGGCGTGATGCTGCAGATCGGCACGCGCAACACGCAGAATTTCGAGCTGCTGAAAATCGTCGGACGGCAGACCGAGATGCCGGTGCTGCTCAAGCGCGGTTTCGGCATCACGCTGGACGAATCGCTGAATGCGGCGGAATACCTGGCCTCCGAAGGGAACCGCAACGTGGTGTTCGGCCTGCGCGGCATGAAGACCAACATGGGCGACCCGCACCGAAACCTGGTGGACTTCGCGCATGTGCCGGTGGTGAAGCGGCTGACGCGCATGCCGGTGTGCGTCGACCCGTCGCACTCGGTCGGCTCGCGGCAGGCCTCGCCGGACGGCATTCTCGATACGCTGCATGTCACCGCGCAGGGCGTGCTGGCCGGCGCCAACATGGTGCTGGTGGATTTCCATCCCGCCCCGCCCAAGGCGCTGGTGGATGGCCCGCAGGCGTTGCTGCTCAAGGAGCTGCCATATTTCCTCGAAGATGTGCAGATCGCGCGCGAGGCCTATCTCAAGCGCGTCGCGCTACGGCAGCGTTACCAGGACACGTAGTTTTCCATGTGTCGAGTATAGACCGGAGCAGCCATGAAAAAGATACTCGTCATTGTCGCCGTGCTGGCGGCCGCTGCCATTGCGGCCTACTTCGTGCTGCAGAATCCGCTCGGCAGGCTGGTCAAGCTGGCCGTCGAGGAATTCGGGCCGGAGATGACGCAGGCGGCCGTACGGGTAAGCAGCGTCAATATTTCGGCGACGGACGGGCGCGGCGCATTATCCGGGCTGTTTCTCGGCAATCCCAAGGGGTTCAAGTCCGATTATGCGTTGAAGGCGGGTACCGTCAAAATCGAGCTCGAACCGGCCAGCCTTGCGAAGGACGTGGTGGTGATTCGCAGGATATTGATCGACGCGCCGCAAATCGGCTACGAAAAGGCCGGCAACATCACCAATTTCGACGCCATTCAGCGCAATGTCGAGGCGTATCTCGGCGCAAAGGGCGGCAAGGGCGAGAAACCCAAACAGGAGAGCGGCAAGAGGATGATCATCGACTCCTTCGTCATCCGCAACGCCAGGGTCAATTACAACGACATGCTGGAGCTCAAGCTGCCAGACATCGAACTGCGCAACGTCGGCAAGAAGACCGGCGGCGCAACTTCCGCGCAGGTGGTCAAGGCCATCATTGCGGAACTGAATACCCAATTGGCGATTGCGCTCGCCAAGGCGGCAGTGATCGGCAGCGTGGGCGGCGTGGTAGTCGGCGCGGGAGCAGCGCTCAAGGGGCTGTTCGACAAATAAGAAGTTCAGTCCACAGATTACACAGATTACGCGAGATTAAACCAGTGGCTATCGCGGACAGCATGGTTTGCCTGTGACGACTTAAAATCTGTGCAAATCCGTGTAATCTGTGGACAAACGTTTTTCCAGTTTAACCAAACCCTCAGACCAGTCCCATCATCACCAGCGCGATGAACGCCGCAAACAGCGCAAAGTGGCTGATACCCTCAATGGCATTGGTCTCGCCGTCGTGCAGGTTGTTCATCACTGTGAGGAAGGTCAGCAGCAGCATGCCGGCCTGAACCGGCGTGAGCGCCATCTCGATGCGCTCGCCGGTGAACAGCGCGATGCCCTCGATCACCGGCAGGGTCAGCAGCACCGTGGCGAGCGAGGCGCCCAGCGCGATGTTGACGGTGGTCTGCATGCGGTTGTTCTGCGCCGCCTTGAGTGCGGTGAGGATTTCCGGACTGGCGGAAATCAGCGCCACCAGCACCGCCGGGATCGCCTTCGGCAGGCTGCTGCCGGCCAGCCCGGCATCCAGCAGTACCGACAATACTTCCGAGAGCACGCCGACCAGCACGATCGCGCCGAGCATCACCGCGACATGCAGCGCATTTGGGCTGTGCGCGAGGTCGTGGGCTTCTTCTTCCTCACCGGCGCTATATTCGAAAAAGTTGCGGTGCTCCACCGTCTGCAGGCGCAGGAAGGCCAGATACATGATCGCCATGATGCCAATGGAGAAGACCGAGTAGATCTGCCATTGATGCTCCGGCACGAAATCCGGGATGAACATGCCGACGCCGATGGCAACCAGCAGCATGGCGATGAAGGAATTGGCCGACGAGATGTTGTACCTGGTGCTGCCGTGCTTCAGCCCGCCGACGATGGCCGCGAGGCCGAGGATGCCGTTGATGTCGAACATCACGGCGGCGAACACCGTGTCGCGCGCCAGCGTCGGGTTGGGTGCGCCCTGCAGCAGCACGACCAGGATCACCACCTCGACCGACACGGCGGCGAGCGTGAGGATCAGCGTGCCGTACGGTTCGCCGAAGCGTATCGCCAGCACCTCGGCGTGATGGGCAATGCGGAACGCCACGCCGATGACTGCGGCGAGGATCACCAGCAACAGACCCCACAGCATTGCCCCGCCGTGTTCCACGGCGCTGTGCTCGAGCGAGATGCCCAGCAGCAGCACGGCCAGCGCAACGGCAATCTGGAATTCGGGTCTGAAATATTTCATGGTTTTTTGTGCAACAAGACGATGTTGCGCACCCTAGCCGGTCGGGGACGGGGCGTCAACCTGCGCAACAACATAGACTGCTTGCGGAATATATAACGGAACCTGTTGACTGACAGGGTTATCGTTACTACTATGGCCGTTCGGTAAGCTTTTGGTTGTTAACTTCATCATCAGGGAGGTTGCATCATGGCAGAACGGAAAGCAAAACCCGCCGCAAAAAAGGCGGCTGTGACCAGGACGGCGGGCAAGGCCGCCGCCAAACCGAAACCCGCCAGTGCCGCAGTCGCGGCGCCCAGAAAGACGGCAGTGAAAAAAACGGCGACCGCAGCCGCAAAACCGAAAGGCTCCAAAACCCCGGCAGTGAAAAAAACAGTTGCGCCTGCCGCTGCAAAGGAAGCTCCAGCGCAAAAGGCCGTCGCAACCAAAGCCAAACCGGCCGCAAGGAAAACCGTGGCGAAGCCCACTTTCGAAGAGCGCTATCGCATGGTGCAAACCGCCGCTTATTTTATTGCGGAGCGTGACGGGTTTTGCGGCTGCCCGACCGAGTATTGGGCGGCTGCCGAGTTTGAGATCGCAAGCAGGCTGGGCCAATAGATCCGACTGTCAAAAAACTGCGCGGCTTGCGCCGCGCGGTACTTGCCGGGATGTGCAGGCCATCGGCAAGACCGTTTTTGCCACTCACTGTTTTTCCAGGCAAGCGAAGTAGATCGCCGCATCCGGCTGGGTGCGGTTGCGCTGCGCCTGCCAGATCATTTCGCCGAGGCATTCCATCATGCGATGCTGCGCCTCGTGCTCCGATTCGAGTTGTCGCGTGAGGCGCGTGAAGTGCGCGCGGATGCCCGCCGGCTGGTTGATGGAAATCTGCTCCTCGATGGTGAGGTGCATCATCAGATGCAAGAAAGGGTTGGTCGCGCCGTGTTCCGGCGAATAATCCCTGTCACTGTGCGCTTCCTGGTTTTCAAGCACATCATGGAACTCCGGATGCCTGGCAATGAGTTGCGCGGCGAGGTCTTCCAGCGGCGTGAGCAATTCCCCGGCTCTGCGTTTGCGCCAGGATTCAAATAAAAAATTCCGTGCTTCGTCGCGCGACGGATTGAACAGCATCAGAGTTCTTTCTCCTTGTATTCGCACAGGTCGTTGATGATGCATATGCCGCATTTCGGCTTGCGCGCCTGACAAACGTAACGGCCATGCAGGATCAGCCAATGGTGCGCATTGTGCTTGAATTCATCCGGCACGACTTCGAGCAACTTGTTTTCCACCTCCAGCACGGTCGTGCCGGACGCCAGGCCGGTGCGGTTGGCGACGCGGAATACATGTGTGTCCACGGCGATGACGGGCTGTCCAAAGGCAGTATTGAGAATGACGTTGGCGGTCTTGCGCCCCACGCCGGGCAAGGCTTCCAGCGCTTCGCGGGTTTGCGGCACGGTGCCGCCATGCCGCTCCACCAGCAAGCGGCAGGTTTGCATCAGGTGTCTGGCCTTGGTCTGATACAGGCCGATGCGCTGGATATATTCGTGCAGTTTTTCTTCGCCCAGCGCGAGCATCGCCTGCGGGGTATTGGCGACCGGAAACAATTGCCGCGTAGCGGCATTGACGCTGATATCGGTGGCCTGCGCCGAAAGCAGCACTGCGACCAGCAATTCAAACGGTGTGCGATATTCCAGTTCGGTCGCCGGTTGCGGATTGGCTGCCTGCAGGCGCAGGAAAATGGCGCGCCGCTTGTTTGCGTTCATTTGCGAAGAGCCGCTAATGAGTGGTTGAATAGCCGCCTTCTACGGGAATGACGGTGGCATCCGCGCCATGCGCCTTGCGCTCGGCGCGCAGGCTCAGCCAGTTTCTCATTGCAATCAACAGGCCGAGCGTGATGAACGCGCCGGGCGGCAGGACCGCAAGCAGGAAGCCGTGATAATCAGGGATCACGGTGATGACCAGAGGTTTTGCCGCTTCGCCGAACGCCAAGTCGATGCCGGACAGCAGTGTGCCATGCCCGAAAATCTCGCGAATACCACCCAGCACAACCAGCACCGCCGTCAGCCCCAGCCCCATCGCAATGCCGTCGAACGCGGAAGCGAGCACGCCGTTCTTGGAGGCGAACGATTCGGCACGCGCCAGTATGATGCAGTTGGTGGTAATCAGTGGCAGGAAGACCCCCAGTACCACATACAGCGGATAGGCATAGGCATTGATCAGCAATTGCACGATAGTGACCAGCACGGCGATCAGCAGCACATACACCGGGATGCGCGCTTCATTGGAAATGAATTCGCGTATCGCGGCCACTGCGCTGCCGGACAAGGCCATCACCAGCGTGGTAGCCAGACCCAGGCTGAGCGCGTTCACCACCGAGCTGCTGATCGCCAGCAGCGGGCACAGGCCGAGCAGCTGCGCGATGCCGGGGTTCTGTTTCCACAGACCGTTGTAAAAAATGTCCCTGAATTCCTGAGCGGTCATTGCATCTTCTCCTTGGCCTCTTCCCCTGCAGCCTCGCTCAAGGCGGGCTCGGACAAACCGGCTGCAAACAGCTCATCGCGATGCTGCGCGTAATACTGCAACGCCTTGTGCACTGCCTTCACGATCGCACGCGGCGTGATGGTGGCGCCGGCCCGGTAATCGAAGGTACCGCCGTCCTTCTTGACTTTCCATTCACCCGACTTGCGGTTTTCCAGCGAGGCGCCGTTAAAGCCGGCAATCCAGTTACTCCTGGCGATTTCGATGTAGTCGCCCAGCCCCGGCGTTTCCTTGTGCGACACCACGCGCACCCCGCTAATCCTGCCGTCATGATGGATGGCAACAATCAGGTCGATCCTGCCACCGTAACCGTCCGGCGCGATGGCTTGCAGCACCGCGATCGATGGCTGGTTGTTCAGGCGACCGCGATAAACGAGGGTTACATCCTTGCTGCCCAGCAACTCATCCGCAGCTAGTTGCGCGGTGTCTTTCATGATGTCGTTATCGTAGGTCGCGGGTGGTACGATTTGTGCGATCAGCTTCAGTTTTTCATTTTCCATGCTGCGCGCGATGGTCTCGCGCGTCAGCTCGTAGGTCCATGCCAGCAGCGCGGTACTGGCCAATGCAAAAAGCAGCAGATTTAATGCGGTATAAAAGGAGGCCTTCGCCATGGTGCGCCTCATGGCCGCTCCCCCTTTTTGCCAAATACGCGGGGTTGCGTGTACAGCACAATCAGCGGCACACACAGGTTCATCAGCAGCGTGGCGAACGCCACGCCATCCGGGAAGTTGCCGAAGACGCGAATCAGATAGGTGAGCAAGCCCGCGCCTGCGGCATAGATCAGCTTGCCTTTATACGTAGTCGGACTGGTCACCGGATCGGTAAGAATGAAGAATGCGCCCAGTAACGCCGCGCCGGAAAACCAGTGGAACAGCGGTGCAGCGTAGTGTAACGGGTCGGCCAGGTGAAAAATGCCGGCGACGGCGAACAGCGTGCCGAGAAAGACGACCGGGATATGCCAGGTGATAACGCGCGTGGCAAGCAGGTAAAATCCGCCGAGCACGAATCCCAGCGATACCATTTCGCTGCCCTGTCCGGCCAGACGGCCATAGATCGGCATAGCGAAAATCTGCTTGATCGGCTCCTCGAGATGCAGGCGGGTTTTCAGCGTATCGAGCGGCGTTGCCATGGTGATGGCATCCAGTGACACATTGGGTGGCAGCACGCCAAGAAATATATATTCCAATTGCTCAAGAAACCCGAGTTCGACCGCTCCCAGACCGTGCGGGCTGATCCATTGCGTCATCTGCACCGGGAACGAGATGATCAGCACTGCAAAACCGGCCATCGCCGGGCTGAACGGGTTGTTGCCCAGCCCGCCATACAGGTGTTTGACGATGGCGATGCTGAATGCCGTGCCGACCACGATCAGCCACCACGGCGCCAGCGACGGGATGGACAAGGCGAGCAGCCAGCCTGTGACCAGCGCGCTGTTGTCCTTGAGGAACGGCGCAATGGGGCGGTTGCGCAACTTGAGCATCAGCGCTTCGGTGCCGAGCGCGGTTAGACTGGCCAGCGTGAGCGAAACCAGAATCGCCGGCCCGTAATACCAGACATACAGTGCAATGCCCGGAACCAGCGCCAGCAGCACCTTGAACATGATCCGGGAAACGGTATCCGGCTTGCTGACAAAAGGGGAAAAGAGTGCCATGTTAATCCTTCGTATGCTCGACTGACGATTTCGCCAGTTCCCGGATATGCTCGCGTTGCGCCTCGATTCCGGCAATTTCCGACTGTTGCTGCGGGGTAGGATTATCCGTGTTCTTCGGCTCAACGGTAGCAGCCTGCTCTTTGGCACGATCGATCGCCGCCTGGATTTCCGGCTGCGGCGACGTTGCAGCCGAGGCAGCAACAGCCTCCCTGACGGCCCGCTCCTTGGCGGCCAGCTTCTCGGCCTTTTCCTGCTTCTCGCGTTCGAAGCGGTATTCGCGGAACTCATGGCGTTCGCGCGCATGGTCGGCGGCTTTCTTTTCCTGTTCACGCGCACGGATTTCACTCTTGGCGAACTGGAAATACTGCACCAGCGGAATATGGCTGGGGCAGACATAGCTGCATGAACCGCATTCGATGCAGTCGAACAGGCTGAATGCCTGCGCCTTGCCGAAATCCCTAGATTGGGCGAACCAGTATAAATCCATCGGCTGCAAATCCGCCGGGCATGCCTGTGCGCAACGCGTGCAACGAATACAGGGTAATGCCGGCGGCGCAGGCGGGAACAGCTTGTCCGAGGCGGCAATGATGCAGTTGCCGGCTTTGACCAGCGGAACATCCGTCGAGGCCAACTCCATTCCCATCATCGGGCCGCCCATGATGTAACGGTTGGTATCCGGCAGCGCTTCGCCCAAAGCGATCAGTTCCTGCACCGGCGTACCGAGCAGCACTTCCAGATTTTGCGCCTGGCGCACGTTGCCGGTAACGGTGACGATGCGTGACAGCAACGGTTCGCCATGAGCCAGGGCGCGATAAACACTGTAGCTGGTAGCGATATTGAAGCATTGCACGCCGATGTCGGTAGGCAGCTTGCCGGACGGCACCTCCAGCCCGGTGAGTATGCGGATCAACTGTTTCGCGCTACCGCTCGGATAAATCGTCGGTACGACGATCACCTCAAACGGCAGGCCGCTGTCGGTTACCGCCTGCCGCATCGCGGCGATCGCCTCCGGTTTGTTGTCCTCGATGCCGATCAGCACTTCCCCGGCTTCCAGCATGAAGCGCAGCATTTCCGCGCCCTGCACGATTTCGGCGGCGCGCTCGCGCATCAGCATGTCGTCGCAGGTGATATAGGGCTCGCATTCAGCGCCGTTCAGGATCAGCGTGCAGATGCTTCTGTTCGGGTGACCCCTGAGCGGGCGCAACTTGAGATCGCAGGGAAACACCGCACCGCCCAGTCCCACCACGCCGGACAGGCGCAGATACTGGCGCAATTCGGCAGGGTCGCTGCCGAGATAATCAACCGCCGCATGGGGGACCCATTCCTCCCTGCCGTCCGGGATCAGCGTGGCACACAAATCCGGCATGCCGGATGGATGGGCAATGGGCTGCATGTCGATGGCGGCAATGGTGCCCGACGTGGAAGCATGCACCGCGCTCGAAACAAAACCATCCGGCATGCCGATAAGCTGGCCCTTCAGCACCCGATCGCCGGCGCGCACCAGAGGCTTGGCCGACTCCCCGGCGTGCTGGCGGAACGGAATGACCAGTCTGGAAGGCAGCGGCATGCGCGCAATGGGGCATTGCGTGGACTGCGTCTTGTTGCCGGTCGGGTGGATGCCGCCGTGAAATTGATAGAGCGTTCTCATTGCGCCAAAACCAAAGTTTGCTCGGGATATTTGCGCTTCCAGGTGGTAATCTTTTCCTCGATGGGCACCATGCTGATGCAGTCCACCGGGCAAGGCGCGACGCACAACTCGCAGCCAGTGCACTCGTAAGCGATAATGGTGTGCATCTGTTTCGCCGCACCTGCGATGGCATCCACCGGGCAGGCTTGGAAGCACAACGTGCAGCCGATGCAGATGTTTTCATCGATAAAGGCAACCGCTTTCGGTTTGATGACAGTATTGCCGCCGAATGTCTTGAACTCCATACCGAGCAAATCAGCGAGCTTGTGTATGCCCTCTTCGCCGCCGGGCGGGCACAGATTGATGTCAGCCTCGCCGCTTGCAATCGCCTCGGCGTAAGGGCGGCAGCCGGGATAGCCGCATTGCCCGCACTGCGTCTGCGGCAGGATGGCGTCGATCTTCTCTACCAGCGGATTGCCTTCGACGCGGAACTTGATCGCGGAATAACCCAGCACCGCGCCGAGCACGATGGCGATGATCGCCATCACAAGCAATGCGCTGAGCATTATTTGATGAACCCGGAAAAACCCATGAACGACAGACTCATCAACCCTGCCGTGATCATGGCTATCGCCGATCCCTTGAAGATTGCCGGCACATCCGCACCTTCCATGCGTTCGCGCATTCCGGCGAACAGCACCATCACCAGCGTGAAGCCAACCGCGCCGCCAAAACCGGCGAAAATAGACTCCATGAAATTGTATTTCGCCTGCACATTGAGCAGCGGAATGCCCAGCACCGCGCAATTGGTGGTAATCAGCGGCAAATAAATGCCCAGCACCTGATACAGCACCGGGCTGGTTTTCCGGATCACCATTTCGGTGAACTGCACGATGCCGGCAATCACCACAATGAATGACAATGTGGTCAGGTAGGAAAGTTCCGGTCCCAGCAGATAATGATTGACGAGATAACTGGCACCCGAGGCTACGGTCAGCACAAAGGTGGTGGCCGCCCCCATGCCTATAGACGCTTCCAGTTTCTTGGAAACTCCCATGAACGGGCAGAGCCCGAGAATCTTGACCATCACGATGTTGTTCACAAACACCGCGCCAATCAGGATGAGCAGATATTCAGTCATTTACACACCTTCGCAATCAGGCGCAGATTATCCCTTGATTCACCTGCCGCTTCAACTGGCGGATTCAATTCCAGGTAAAAATATAATTGGTGCCGCTTGTCGGATTCGAACTGACGACCTACCGCTTACAAGGCGGTTGCTCTACCAACTGAGCTAAAGCGGCAAGATGACACAAGGATTTCGCTTCAGGAAGGTTTGGTAGGTCGTGGCAGATTCGAACTGCCGACCAACGGATTAAAAGTCCGCTGCTCTACCGGCTGAGCTAACGACCCCTTTCGCAAAGGAGCGCGAATTATACGGATTTGGCATCTGCTGTCAACGCGAAATGCCGCTTGCGACAAGGCTTGCACGGCTATGCCGCACAATATGCCGTCGGATCTTCCACGCCTGCAGCGGCAAATCCGGCCCGGCGCAACCGGCATGAATCGCATACGCCGCAGGCGCGCCCCGCTTCATCGGCCTGATAGCAGGAAACGGTCTGGGCATAATTCACACCGAGCGCACTGCCCTGCCGGATGATTTCCGCCTTGGACAAATTCAGCAGGGGCGCATGCAGGGTGAGCGGATGGCCTTCGACGGCAGCCCGGGTGGCGAGGTTGGCCATGCGCTCGAACGCCTCGATATAGGCGGGACGGCAATCGGGGTAACCGGAATAATCCACCGCATTCACGCCGATAAAAATATCCTGTGCCTGCAACACTTCAGCCCATGCCAGGGCCAGCGACAGCATGATGGTGTTGCGTGCAGGAACGTAGGTCGGCGGGATGCCCTCGGTGGGCTGTTGCGGCACGGCAATGCTGCTATCGGTCAGCGCGGAGCCGCCGAACCCGGTCAGGTCGATATTCACCACGCGATGTTCGTGCGCGCCGAGCATTTGCGCGACGCGACGCGCGGCAGCCAGTTCGGAATAATGCCGCTGCCCATAATTCACGCTCAACGCATAGCAGTCAAAATCCTGCGCCCGCGCCATCGCCAGCACCGTCGCCGAATCCAGCCCACCTGATAAAAGCACCACGGCGTTTTTCATCATCAGTGTCCGGGCGCGTTGTTCCACAGCAGCTTGTGCAATTGCAGCAACATCCTGACCGGCAAACGGTCACGCAATATCCATTCGGCCAGACATGTAGCATCCAGCGTGCCGTGCGCCGGCGAAAACAGCACTGCGCATTTTTCGTCCAGATGATGTTGCCGCAGGATTTGCTTTGCCCATCGGTAATCGTTTTCGTCGCACAGCACGAATTTGATTTCGTCATGCCTGGTCAGCAATGGAAGATTTTCCCAGCAATTTTTCCCGGCTTCCCCGGACGCCGGCGTTTTGATATCCACCACGCGCATCACACGGGGATCCACTTCGCCGATCTCCAGCGCACCGCTGGTTTCCAGCGATACCTCATAACCCGCATCACATAGCGCGGCAAGCAAGGGCCGGCAATTCTTTTGCGCCAGCGGTTCGCCACCGGTGACAGTCACATAATGCGGTGCATATGCTGCCACCTGCTTGAGAATATCGGCGATGCTGCAGTCCTGCCCGCCGCTGAAAGCATAAGTGGTATCGCAATAGGTGCAACGCAACGGACAGCCGGTCAGGCGAATAAACACTGTCGGCAATCCGATGCGACTGGTTTCACCCTGCAGGGAGTAGAAAACTTCGCTGACGCGCAGCTGCTTGTCTGAATCTTGGCAAGGCATGGCGCCTACCTGGGAGCGGCTATGAGTTCTTTGGCCTTGGCGGCGGCTTCGCTGTCAGGATATTTGGCGACAAGCTGCTTGAGTGTTTTCTGCGCGGCTGCGCCCTGCTTCAATTCCCGCTGGCATTCGGCGATACTGAACAACACATCCGCCGCTTTGGGTGTGCCCGGAAAAGCCTTGATCAACCCCTGGTATGTATCCAGCGCGCCTTGGTAATCATTCAACGCGAACTGTGCGCCCCCCATCCAGTAATTCGCGTTGGGAGCATGCACCGATTGGGGATATTTGCTGACGAACTCCTGAAATGCTGCCACCGCATCGGCAAATTTCGCCTCCCTGAACAAGCCGTAAGCAGCCTCAATGGCGCGATTCTCCAGAGTCGGGTCGAATGGATCAGCGGGTGTGCCTGCTGCAGACAAATCGGTAGCTGCAGCAGCAGCTTCCTTGGCTTCAAAATGACGCAGGCGTGTATCCAGATCTACATAAAAATCTTTCTCGCGCTTCTCGGCATCCTGCAAGCCACGCGCCAACTCTTCGTTTTGTCCGCGCAGATTGCGGATTTCACGGTTCAGGGCTTCAATCTGCCCCTGCAAATCCATCAGGGAGTTGTTTTGCCGGACGGTATCGCCTTCCAGTTTGAGCGCCGATTCCTCCAGCTTGAGCACGCGCTCCTCAAGTTGCTGGATTTGCTTGCGCGCATCGTCGTCCGAAAACAGCCCCGCTTGCGCGGGCGCGGCAACACACAAAGCCAGCAACAAGAGAACTCGTTGCTTCAGCATCGCTTTATCTTGCGTAATTCAGGTCGGTGCGGCGATTCTGCTTCCAGCATGACTCATTATGGTCGATGCAGCGCGGTTTTTCTTCGCCGTAGCTGACACTTTCCAGTTGGCCTGCACTCGCACCACCCAGTTCCAGCATCTTCTTCACGCCATCTGCACGGCGCTGACCGAGGCCGAGGTTGTATTCATTGCTACCGCGCTCATCGCAATTGCCTTCCAGGCGCACGTTGCGGTTGGAATTTTCGCTCAGATATTTGGCGTGCGCCTGCACGAGCGGCTTGTCTTCTTCCTGCACAACGGCCACGTCAAACGGGTAGTAAGTACTGCGGTTGGCCAGGATACTAGCCGGATCATCCAGCGGATCGACGGCAGCCTTGGCGGGGACGGCAGGAGCCATCTTGGGCTCTTCGGCCTTCTTGGTAACGGGTGCAGGCGCAGGCGCCTCAGCCACAGGCTCTTTCTTTGGTTCGCTGGCGCAGGCGGCAAGCAAATTGACCAACACAATGCTGATAACGAGTTTTCTCATGATGTTTCCTTTCGCTAGGTTTAAGTTAAGGATACGGTCCCCACACTGGTTCGCGTGCATCGCCGCTTTGCGTAAACATATGCTGCTTGACACGGCCGTCACTGGAAACGGTCGCAAGTATACCACGACCGCGTCCCTCGCTGGCAAACAGGATGAGCTTGCCGTTGGGCGCAAAGCTGGGTTTTTTCTCCCAGCCGCCTTCGGTGAGAAGCGTCATCTGCCCAGTCTGCAAGTCCTGCATGGCGATATAGAATCTGCCATTGTTGAGATGGGCGAATACAAAATTCTTGCCGTCCGGGCTGTGTCGCGGTGAAAAATTGGAGCCATCCCCGAACGTCAGGCGCTCCGTCGGTCCGCCCTTCACCGGCATACGATAAATTTGCGGGCTGCCGCCGCGATCCGAGGTGAACAGCAGATATTCACCGTCCGGCGAAAAATGCGGCTCGGTATCAATCGCACCGCTGAAAGTGATGCGCCGGATGTCGCTGCCGTCCGGACGAGCCAAATAAATCTGTGAACTGCCATCGCGCGTCAGCACCAGCGCCATCTGCTTTCCGTCCGATGACCAGACCGGCGCGCTGTTACTGCCGCGGAAATTGGCCAGCACCCTGCGCTGGTTGCTGTACAGCGATTGCACGTACACCACGGCATGCCCGGTTTCGAAACTGACATAAGCAAGCTGGCTGCCGTCCGGAGACCACGCGGGCGACATGATCGGATCATTCTGTGCCAGCACGGTCTGTTCGTTATGTCCGTCGCTATCCGCCACGATCAGGCTGAATTTCTTTTCCTGCCGGTTCACATACGCGATGCGCGTGCTGAACACGCCTTTGTCGCCGGTCAGTTTTTCATAAATCATGTCCGCGATGCGATGCCCGATGGCGCGTACCTGGATTTCGCTTGCCGACACCGCTTGGGCGATCAGCTCCGTTTGCTTGACCACGTCCAGCAAGCGAAAGCGCGCCTCGATACGGCCGTTCTGCGCCGCAACCGTGCCGATCGCCAGCGCTTCCGCGCCGCGCACTTCCCAGTCGGGAAAGTTGACTTCGGCGGGCACATGCGGCGATTTCCCGGTCGGATCAACCAGACGGAACAGCCCGCTGCGCTGTAAATCGCCCGTTACCACTTCGTTGATGGATTGCGCGATTTTCTCATCGCCGCCAAACGGTACGATGGATACCGGAATCTGATGCTCGCCCGCACCGATGATTTCGATAGTCAATACCGCACTGGCCATTGATGCCTGCATCAATAATAACAACCCAGCCATGCCCTGCAATACTCGCAACATCATAAATATCTCCTACTCAATCGGCCTGAACACAAGCTCTAATTCACGGAATCTGTTGAACATCGCCACATCGGTTGGCAGCGGCAACGGCTGCGATTTCAGAATCGCACGTTCCACCGCGCTATCGTACGCCGCATTGCCGCTCGACCTGGTCAGCCTCGCGCCCAGCACCGTGCCTCCCGGCAGCAGCGTCACCAGAAATTCGGCGCGCGCATCATCCGCCACATCCGGCGGCATGACGATGTTGCGGCGTATCTTGCTGACAATCTTGCCGGTGTATTCGTCCACCACGCGCCCGATTGCGGCGGCCTGCTCGGCTTTCTCACGAGCAACCCGTTCGGCTTGTTCAGCCTGTTCGCGCGCAATCCGTTCCGCTTTTTCGCGCGCCTCCTGCTCCACTTTCTCGCGTGCAACCCGCTCCGCCTTCTCACGCGCAATCCGTTCCGCTTTCTCGCGTGCAACCCGTTCCGCTTTCTCGCGTGCGGCCCGCTGCTCTGCAAGGCGGACATCCGGCTTTTCTTTTTCCGGCAATACAATTTCCGGCTTGGCCACTTCTTCCGGTTGCGTTGGCGGCACGATTTCTTCAATCCTGGGTTCGATCGGAGGCGGTTCAACCGGTGGCGAAGCAACCTCCGCCACTGCATCATCCGGCAGGCTCTGCCACAACTCCACGGTCATCGTCGCGGGCGACAGCGCCTGCCAGGTAAAACCGAAATACAGCAGCGCGAAAAATGCACCGTGCACAGCAACGGCTAGAATACCCGCAGGCAACTGGTAAGGTTCCGGATAAACTGCCGCGTTCATTTCCGGGCTTGCGTCAACAGGCCAACTTTCCTGATTTGTTGCTGTTGCAGCGCATCCATCACGTTGATGACTTCCTCGTAACGCACGTTCTTGTCGGCGGAAATCACCACGGTTTGCTCCGCCTGCGCGCCCTGCCTGGTTTTCAGGATCGCGATCAACTCGTCGTACGACACCCTGCTTTCCTTGCCGCCTCGCGCGTGGTCGCGCAACGCCAGCGAATTATCTTTTTTGATGATCACCTCCAGCGGCGCGACCGGCGGCGCCAGCGACTTGCCCACGCTGGGCAAATCAATCTGTCCGGGATTCATCAATGGCGCGGTGACCATAAAAATCACCAGCAGCACCAGCATCACATCGATGTAGGGAACGACGTTGATCTCGTTCATCAGGCGGCGCGCGGAACGGCGTTCGGAATTCATCTTAATTTCCTGATTTGAACCACGAAGAACACGAAGCGCACAGAGAAGAGCAGCGTGTTGCCCAAAAAGTGGAGTTGCCTTGCCGATGAACGTCCGCCATCACGCAACTCCACGAATCTTCGTGACCTCCGTGCCCTTCGTGGTGAACTGCGTTCTTCATGGCTGGCGCTGCAACACATTGGAAAACTCTTCGGTAAAACTCTCGAAACGCGTGGCCAGACGGTTGATATCGTGCGCATAGCGGTTATAGGCGACCACCGCCGGAATCGCGGCAAACAGGCCCATCGCGGTCGCCACCAGCGCTTCGGCAATGCCCGGCGCGACATGCGCCAGCGTCGCCTGCCCGACATTCGCCAAGCCGCGGAACGCATTCATGATACCCCATACCGTACCGAACAACCCCACATACGGGCTAACCGAACCGACCGAAGCGAGGAACGCAAGGTGCGCTTCCAGGCGATCCATCTCGCGCTGGTAGGTCGCGCGCATCGCGCGGCGCGTGCCATCCATCACCGCAGCGGCATCCACGCCATGCTGTTTGCGCAGTTTCACGAACTCGACAAAACCGGCGGCAAAGATGCGCTCCAGTGCGCCCTGGTCGTGCCGCGGACTGCTGATTGCGTGCTTGTATAGCTCATTCAGATTCTGGTTATGCCAGAACGCCTCTTCAAATTCCTCGGTCAACCTGACTTCGGTGCGAATGGTGAACAGCTTGAGAAAGATATACCACCACGACAATAGCGATACCGCCAGCAACAGCCCCATCACCAGTTGCACCAGCACGCTGGCATTGCTGATGAGATGTACGAATGACAAATCCTGCGTTACCTCCATTGCATTCCTTTCCATTTCAAATTTTCCACTGCTTGCGCAACACCTCCGGCACACTGACCGGCTTGAAGTTCTCCACGGAAACGCACACTAGGTGCACCTCCCCCTCGGTCAGCACTTCATCGCCGCGCCGCACGTTCTGCAGCAGCGTGAGGCGGCTGCGTCCGGTGTCCTTGATCTGCGCCGTGACCTCCAGCAAATCGTCGAGCAGCGCGGGCTTGAAATAATCCAGCCTGAGCGAACGCACCACGAACACCACGCCGAATTCCCTCATCAACCCGGCATTGCTGTAGCCCAACGTGCGCAGCCATTCAGTCCGCGCCCGCTCCATAAAGTTCACATAGCTGGCGTGATAGACCACGCCGCCCGCATCGGTATCCTGAAAATACACGCGGATCGGCAGCGAGAAAGCCTTGTGTTTAGACATCCAGCAAATCCCCATTGGCGGCATTGTGCGCCACCGCCAATCCGAAATGACTGTAGGCATTCGCCGTCGCCACCCGCCCACGCGTGGTGCGCTGCAGATAGCCCTGCTGGATCAAATATGGCTCCAGCACATCCTCGATGGTGTCGCGCTCCTCGCCGATCGCTGCCGCGAGGTTATCCACGCCGACCGGCCCGCCGAGAAACTTTTCTATCACGGTCAGCAACAATTTTCTGTCCATCACATCCAGCCCGCGCGCATCCACATCGAGCATGGTCAACGCGGCATCCGCCACTTCATGCGTCGCGTTACCGCCCGCCTTCACGTCGGCGAAGTCGCGCACGCGGCGCAGCAGGCGGTTGGCGATGCGCGGTGTGCCGCGCGAACGGTTGGCGATCTCCAGCGCGCCTTCGTTCGACAGACTCATCTCCAGCAGCCCCGCCGAGCGCATCACGATGCGCTGCAACTCCTGCGGCGTGTAAAACTCCAGCCGCGCGACGATACCGAAGCGGTCGCGCAGCGGATTGGTCAGCATGCCGGCGCGCGTGGTTGCGCCGACCAGCGTGAACGGCGGCAAATCGAGTTTCACCGAGCGCGCCGCCGGGCCTTCGCCGATCATGATGTCGATCTGGTAGTCCTCCAGCGCGGGATAGAGGATTTCTTCCACCACCGGCGATAGACGATGGATTTCGTCGATGAACAGCACATCGTGCGGCTCGAGATTGGTCAGCAGCGCGGCGAGGTCACCGGCGCGCTCCAGCACCGGCCCGGAAGTGTGGCGCAAGTTGACGCCCATCTCGCGCGCAATGATCTGCGCCAGCGTGGTCTTGCCCAGGCCCGGCGGGCCAAACAGCAGCACATGGTCGAGCGGCTCGTTGCGTTGTTTTGCCGCCTGGATGAATATCTCCAGTTGCCCGCGTATCTTCTCCTGCCCGACGTATTCGTCCAGCAGTTTCGGGCGCAACGCGCGCTCCAGCACCTCCTCCTGCGCGGAAGCCGGGGCAGCGGAAATCAGTCGCGGTGCTGCGGAAAGGTCGTCGTTGTGGATCATGTTTTAGAGAGCAGTCTCAATGCCTGACGGATGCCGTCGGAAACATCGGTATCCTTGGCCAATTGCCTGACTGCCCAGTCTGCCTCTTTTTCATTGTAGCCCAGCGCCAGCAGCGCATTGATGATGTCGCTGCCGGAGGATACGGTTGCTGCGTCCTGGGTCGCGCTCGCGCCTCCCGCGGCAAACTTGCCCTGCAATTCCAGCAGCAGGCGCTCGGCGGTCTTCTTGCCCACGCCGGGGATTTTGGTGAGCCGCCCGCTTTCCCTGCGCGCCACCGCATCGGCAAGATCGGCGAGGCTCAGGCCGGACAGCACCGACAGCGCCAGCCTCGGTCCCACGCCGCTGATTTTGAGCAACTGGCGGAACACCGCACGCTCATCCGGCGAACCGAAACCGAACAGCAGGTGCGCATCCTCGCGCACGATCAGCTGCGTGTGCAACACTACCCTTTCATGCAGCACCGGCAGGTTATAGAAGGTGCTCATCGGCACGTCCAGTTCATAGGCCACGCCTTGCACATCCAGCAAAATCTGCGGCGGATTTTTCTCCAGCAGTACGCCCGTTAACCGACCAATCACTCCATCACCTCGTCACAGAATCCGGCATGCCGCAAAACGGCATGCGGACAACGATACCAGATTTCAGGGGCAAAAAAGCCGCCCGAGGATAAAATTCCGCGCAGTATTTCCCCGGCGCTTGTCTGTTGTTTTATAATCCGTGCCCCTCGCAGAAAATTATCATGCGCATCGGCCCCTACAAACTCAGAAATAATCTTATCGTCGCCCCGATGGCCGGGGTGACCGATCGCCCTTTCCGCCAGCTGTGCAAACGCATGGGCGCGAGCATGGCGGTAAGCGAGATGGTGGCGTCCAATTCACTGCTATACGGTTCGGAAAAAACCAGACGGCGCGCCAACCACGAGGGTGAAACCGATCCCATCTCGGTGCAGATCGTCGGTGCCGATCCCGGAATGCTGGCGCGGGCAGCGCGGCACAATGTCGATCACGGCGCGCAGATCATCGATATCAACATGGGTTGTCCGGCGAAGAAAATTTGCAACGTGATGGCGGGCTCCGCCCTGTTGCAGAACGAAAAGCTGGTGGCGGAAATCATCGAAGCGGTGGTCGGCGCGGTGGACGTGCCGGTCACGCTGAAAATCCGCACCGGCTGGGACAAGACCAGCCGCAATGCCGTGCGCATTGCGCGGATCGCCGAAGCGGCAGGCATCCAGGCGCTGGCGATCCACGGACGCACCCGCGCCTGCGCCTACACCGGCGAAGCGGAATACGACACCATCGCGGCGGTGAAGGCCAGTGTCTCCATCCCGGTCGTCGCCAATGGCGATATCACCACGCCGGAGAAAGCGCGCTTCGTATTGCAGCATACCGGCGCGGATGCGTTAATGATTGGCCGCGCGGCGCAGGGGCGCCCGTGGCTGTTCCGCGAGATCGAACATTTCCTGAACACCGGCGAACACCAGCCCGCACCGGAAACCGCCGAAATCCGCCGGGTACTGGCCGGACACGTTGAGGAACTGTACAACTTCTACGGCGAACACACCGGGCTGCGCGTGGCGCGCAAACATATCTCCTGGTACACCAAAGGACTGGCCGGCTCGGCACAGTTCCGTTATCAGATGAATCAGCTGGAAAGCACTGCCGGACAGATGGCGGCAGTGGACGATTTTTTTGAACAACAAGCGCAGCACGGAGCACGACTGCATTACATCGAAAGGCTGGCAGCATGAGCGATTGTCTGGTGAACGAGAATGACATGGCGCGCCACGTGCGCAAAACACTCAAAGAGTATTTCCGGGATCTCGACGGCGAGAAACCCTGTTGCGGCATGTACGACATGGTAATGGACTGCGTCGAGAAACCGCTGCTGGAAATGGTGCTGGGACATGTCGGCGGCAACCAGACGCACGCGGCAGAAATGCTCGGCATCAACCGCAACACCCTGCGCAAGAAGATGCAGCAACACGGCATCGCCTAGATTTTATTCAGCCTGGAACCATCATGACTGCCATCACACAAGCGCTCATCAGCGTGTCGGACAAATCCGGCGTCCTCGAATTCGCCCAGGGCCTGCAACAGCTCGGCGTGAAGATACTCTCCACCGGCGGCACCGCCAGACTACTCGCCGACAATGGTGTGCCCTGCACCGAAGTGGCCGACTACACCGGCTTCCCGGAAATGCTCGACGGCCGCGTCAAAACGCTGCAACCGAAAGTTCACGCCGGCATTCTGGCGCGGCGCGATCTGCCGGAACACGTTGCCACACTCAAGAAACACGACATCCCGACCATCGATCTGGTGGTGGTGAACCTGTATCCGTTTGCGGCGACGGTGGCGAAGCCCGGCTGCTCACTGGAAGACGCCATCGAAAATATCGACATCGGCGGGCCCACCATGGTGCGCGCGGCGGCGAAGAACCACCATCACGTCGCCATCGTTACCGACCCGGCCGATTACGCCGATGTGCTGGCCGAGATGCAGACCAACGCCGGCGCGGTTTCCGGCGCGACGCGCTTTGACCTGGCGAAAAAAGCCTTTTCGCACACTGCCGCCTACGATTCCGCCATCAGCAACTATCTCACCGCGATCGGCAGCGACGGCACCAAAAGCGCCTTCCCCGCGCAGATCAATTTCAACTTCGCCAAGGTGCAGGACATGCGCTATGGCGAGAATCCGCACCAGAGCGCCGCGTTCTACCGCGACCTGAATCCGGTGGCGGGCGGCATCGCCGATTACACGCAACTGCAAGGCAAGGAGCTGTCCTACAACAACATCGGCGACGCCGATGCGGCGTGGGAATGCGTGAAAACCTTCGAGCAACCCGCCTGTGTCATCGTCAAGCACGCCAACCCGTGCGGCGTGGCAATCGCCGACAACGCGCTCAATGCCTACAAACTCGCGTACGCCACCGACACCACTTCCGCGTTCGGCGGCATTATCGCCTTCAACCGTGAACTGGACGCCGAAACCGCGTCGCAGATCACCGCCAACCAGTTCGTCGAAGTCATCATCGCGCCGAGCGCCACCGAAGCCGCATTGAAAGTCACCGCCGCGAAACAGAACGTGCGCGTGCTCAGCGTACCGTTGTCCAATGCGCATAACCAGTTCGACTTCAAGCGCGTCAGCGGCGGGCTGCTGGTGCAATCGCCGGATGCGCTCAACGTGCAGGCCGCGCAACTCAAGATAGCCACCAAGGCGCAGCCGACGCATGAACAGCTGCAGGACCTGCTGTTCGCCTGGCGCGTGGCGAAATATGTAAAGTCGAATGCCATCGTGTTCTGCAAGGGCGGGCAAACCCTCGGCGTCGGCGCCGGCCAGATGAGCCGCGTGGACAGCACGCGCATCGCCTCGATCAAGGCACAGAATGCAGGTTTAACTCTGGCGGGTTCGGTGGTCGCATCCGACGCCTTCTTCCCGTTCCGCGACGGCGTGGATGTGCTGGCGCAGGCCGGCGCGAAAGCGGTGATCCAGCCCGGCGGCTCGATGCGTGACGATGAAGTGATCGCGGCGGCCGACGAGCATGGACTGGCAATGGTGTTTACCGGCTATCGGCATTTCAGGCACTAAAAACGGGGAGTGGGGAGTGGGGAGTGGGGAGTGGGGAGTGGGGAGTGGGGAGTGGGGAGTGGGGAGTGGGGAGTGGGGAGTGGGGAGTGGGAAAAACCGAGTTATTTTACGCTACCCTCCCTTCTTCCTCTGAAGCCTGAATCCCAGAACCACCAGCGCAATCAGCAGCAGCATCGCCACCGCGTTATGCAGCACCGCGACCAGCAGCGGCAGGCCGAGCAGCACATTGGCAATGCCCAATAGCGCCTCAAGCACAACCAGCCCCAGCATGACCTTGCCGAGGTTGCGCAAACCTTTCACCGCCATGACCCGGAAAGACAACCAAACCAGGCAAGCAACGGCAAGCAGCGCGCCGACCCGGTGCATCCAGTGTATTGCCGTCAGTTTTTCCGGGGAAAGCGGCAGACCGGCATCGTTCGGACTGGATGAGAAATCCATCGGCGGCAGCAGTGCGCCCCGGCAAAGCGGGAAATCCGTGCAGGCCAGCGCGGCAAAATTGGCGCTTACCCAGCCGCCCTGCATGATCTGGGCCATAAGCAGCGCAATGCCAAGCCACCAGAGACTGCGCAATTTCTGCGCCGCGTCTGCATCAACCACAGCCGCCGGCGCCATCTGGCGCAACGCGATCCACGTCAGCAGCAGCAGCATGACCATCCCGCTGGCGAGATGCACCGAGACCGTCACCGGGCGCGGCAGATGCCCGAAAGCCCACACGCCGAACGCCGCCAGAAAAATCATCAACCCCAGCAGCAGGGTCGGCAACAGGGGCGATTGCCGCAGCTCCCTGCGCTTTTTCCACGCGACTCCGCACACGGCGATGGCCAGCAGGCCGAGCAGTTGCACCAGCTGGCCATGCAGTTTCCACTGCCACGAGTCATGCCCGCGCGCCGCACCGGATCTTGCCGCATGCGCCTGCGGCGGCTGCCTTTCCTTCAGCGCATTTTCCTCGTAGCAGGCGGGCCAGTTGGCGCAACCCAGGCCGGCATCGGCAAGGCGCGCATAGGCGCTCAGCACCACCGCGCAAAAAGCCAGAACACAGGTAACCAGAACAAGCTTGAAATACATCAGTCGGCACCGCAATCAATGAACGCGTAATTGTATGCGATCACGGCAGGCGGGGCGCATTGCGTTGCATGAAATTCACGGCTCGGCCTGCATCCCTGACTGAAATATTTTCACGTTGTTGCGCCCGCTCTGCTTGGCGTGATACATGGCAATGTCGGCATGTTTGAGCAGTTGCTCCTCGTTGCTGCCGTGTTCGGGATAGACGGCCACACCGATGCTGCAGGAAATGTCCAGGCGATGGCCGGCCAGTTCAAAGGGCTGGCAAAGGGCATAGCGGATCTTTTCAGCAACCAGCATTGCATCCGGCTCCGCGTCAATGGTCGGCAGCAGCACGATGAATTCGTCACCGCCTAGCCGCGCCGCAGTATCCGATTCGCGCATGCAATCCTGCAGGCGTCTTGCCACCTCCTGCAGCAACAGGTCGCCGATGTCATGGCCGAGCTCATCATTGATCGGCTTGAACCTGTCCAGATCGACAAACATCAGCGCCAGACGGGTCCTGTCACGCCTGGCCTTGGCCAACGCCTGGCGGATGCGGTCGGCAATCAGCGTCCGGTTGGGCAAATGCGTGAGCGCATCATAATGCGCCAGATAATCTGCCCGGTCCTCTTTCAGCTTGCGCCCGGTCACATCGTCGTAGACCGCCACAATCTCCCCGCAGCGCAGCTTCATCACATAATTCTCGCGCCAGCCGCTGACGCGCTCGTCCTGATAAAAAGCCGGACATTGTTCTGCCACGCCGCTTTTCCAGACGCGGCGAAATGCCTCAAGCAAGCCCATTTTTGTAACGCCCGGAAAGACCTCCGTCACATTCCTGCCGATCACCTCTTCGCTGCTGATCTTTTCGATGCGTTCCGCCGCAGGGTTGAAGGCGGTAATTGTGAACTCCCGGCCGTCCGGCGACGCGCGATATATCGCAACGCCGCTGTTCAGGTGTTCGAACATTTCCTTCAGGCGCGCCTCGTTTTCTGCAAAGTACTCTGCCGTCTGCAGGGCGCGTTTCCAGTCCCGCACCAGCAGCCAGGCAAACAGAGTCAGCAACAGGCTCACGGCCGTGGCTGCGTTCACGACGATCTGCGGCTTTTCCCGGTCCAGTTGCGCCTCGAAAGCGGGCAGCGAGTAGGTTGCCATCGTCCACTTGTGGCCGGCAATATCCAGATGCCGTACGGCGCGCAGAAGCGGTGATATCCCGGCACCATCACGGCTGGAGTCGTACATCATGGTTCTGTCGGGCAACTCATCGCCATCGTAGATTTCGATGTCAAGCCCGGCAGCATGTTCACCGAGAATGCCGTCCATCAGGTCATCCATGCGGAATGGCGCATAGACCCAGCCGACAATGTTGGCGCGGCGCTCGTCGAGAGTATCGAGCGGTGCGCCGTTTCTGTACACCGGCAGATACATCAGGAATCCGGCCTGCACACGCTTGTCGGTTTCCATTTCCATCAGCAGCCTGACCTTGCCGGAGATAACTGCCTTGCCGGAATCACGCGCCCGCTCCATGGCGGCGCGCCGCACTCCCAGCCCGGAATCTCCGGGCCGGGGATGCGCCATGTCACTGAACATGTCGTAGCCGAAGGCGCGCCGGTTACGCTCGTCAAACGGCTCGAGATAAATGACCGAGGTGTAGATTTCGCGCGCGCCTTCCGGATGAATGGTGTAGTCGGGAAAGCCCTGCTTGCGGATCGCATCGATATGCTGCTGTTTCTGCTGCGGCGGCACGATCAGCGCAAAGCCAATACCCCGAATACCCGGATAGTTTTCTTCGAGACGCAACGCACTGGCATAGGCGTGAACTCGTCGCGTTCGACACTGACGGAGGCGGCAAACAAGCCTCTCGCCCCGCGCAGCACCTGCTCGTAAGCTGCCATACGCCGCTCGGTGCGTATTGCTGCTTCGTGTACGCGTGAATCAAAATCGGCTTGCAGATACTGCATGGCGTTCTGTCGCGCATCCTGCCATAACTGATGTGTAATGATCAGGGAAACGGCGAGAATCAGGAGCGGCAGGAACCGGACAAGATGCAACTTCGCCGCACCCGGATTGGGGTGAGAGGACGGGATCAGTGTGTTTGCTTTCATGTGCATCAATTCCTCCGGAACCATGCAAACATGCATAAACAAATCAACCTTCGAACCTTCGCGGCTCATGCTACGCGCCGCCACAGGAGAATGCAATGCGGACAGATGCGATGATTGCAGAAACGGTTAACCCTGCCGGTCCATCCTGCGGTACTGCACGGCTTCGGCGATGTGTGACGCCAGAATATTTCCGCTGCCGGCCAGATCGGCAATGGTCCGCGCCACTTTGAGCACGCGGTGGTAGGCGCGCGCCGAAAGGTTGAGGCGGCTGATGGCTTGTTGCAGCAATGCGGCGCCCTGCGCATCGGGAGCGCATAGTGCATCGATCTCGGTCACCGAGAGTAGTGCGTTGGCTTTGTCCTGTCGCGCCAGCTGGCGTTGCCGCGCCATCTCGACGCGCGCCTGCAAATCTGCGCTGGTTTCGCCATCCGCCTTGTTGAGCAGGTCGTCCCGCGCCACGGCTGGCACTTCGATCTGGATGTCGATGCGATCCAGAAACGGGCCTGATATTTTGCTGCGGTAACGCGCCACCTGATCCGGTGTGCAGCGGCATTTGCCGTTGTAATGGCCGAGGTAGCCGCACGGGCACGGATTCATCGCCGCGATGAGCTGGAATTGCGCCGGAAAATCGGCGCGCCGCGCGGCGCGCGAGATGGTGATATGCCCCGATTCCAGCGGTTCGCGCAGCACTTCCAGCACGTTGCGCTCGAATTCCGGCAGCTCGTCGAGGAACAGCACGCCGTGCAACGCCATCGAGATTTCGCCGGGACGCGGATTGCTGCCGCCGCCGACCAGCGCCACGCCGGAAGCGGTATGATGCGGCGCGCGATACGGGCGCGTCTTCCATTTGGCCACATCGAAACTGCCATCCAGCGATTGCACGGCGGCGCTCTGCAATGCTTCTGCTTCGGACATCTGCGGCAGGATGCCGGGAAAGCGCGCCGCCAGCATCGACTTGCCGGTGCCGGGCGGGCCGACCATCAGCACGCTGTGTCCGCCGGCCGCGGCGATTTCCAGCGCGCGCTTGGCCTGCGCCTGGCCTTTCACCTCGCGCATATCCGGGTAACGCGGCGCGACGGTTTGCGGCTGGCTGACATACGGCGCGAGCGCTTCACGGCCGGCGAGATGCGCGGCGACCTGCAGCAGCGACTGCGCCGGATACACGGTCGCCTCCTCCACCAGCGCGGCTTCGGCGGCATTGGCCCGGGGCAGGATGAAGGCGCGTCCCTTGCTGGCGGCGCGGTAGGTCATCGCCAATGCGCCGCGTATCGGGCGCAACTCGCCGGTCAGCGCGAGTTCGCCGGCGTATTCGTATTCGGCGAGTTTATCGGAGGGAATCTGCCCGGTCGCGGCGAGGATGCCGAGCGCGATGGGCAGATCGAAACGTCCGCTTTCCTTGGGCAGGTCGGCGGGCGCAAGGTTGACGGTGATACGGCGTGCGGGAAAATCGAAGCGGCAGTTCTGCAACGCGGCGCGCACACGATCCTTGCTTTCCTTGACTTCAGTTTCCGGCAAACCGACGATGGTGAAATTGGGCAGGCCGTTGGCGAGATGCACCTCGACGGTCACCAAAGCCGCCTCCATGCCGGAGAGTGCGCGGCTGTACAGCACAGCCAAGCCCATGATTACTCTGCGGCCGCGGTGCGTTGCGCTTCCAGCTGCGCGACGCGCATCTCCAGCAGGATAAGTTGTTCACGGGTAAGCGTCAGCAGTTGCGCCTGCACGTCGAATTCCTCGCGCGTGATCAGATCAAGTTTGGCGAAGCCTTGCATCAGCAGCGCGCGGGCGTTTTTTTCAATGTCCTTGGCGGGGCTGTTTTTGATCACCTCGCTTAATTTGGCGGACAGTTCATCAAAGAATTTTGCGTTAAGCATGATGTTGAGTCTCCCGTAGTTAAGGTGTCCCCAGAGTGTAACAAGTTACGCGCCTGCCCGCCGCACCTGTCGGGTGCGGAGAAGGCCAAATGCGCACCAGGATCATGCATCAATCCGGCGCGGCAGCGGAAACATTATCACAACACATTGTAATGAAAGAATTATTCAATCTGGCACGCATCCTGCTCAATGGAAGCATGTGGATACCGTTATCCCGTTCTCAACCCAGGAAAGGAATCATGATGAATACGAATAAGGCTGGTTTCCGTATAGCAAAAAGCAAGCTGTTGAGTTCGTTGATGTTGGTTGCATTGGCAACCCCGGGCCTCGCGCCGGCCGAGGAAAGCGAAACCACCCGTCACAAGGAAGGCGAACATGTCATTCCCGCATCTGACCACACGCTTAGCGCAAACATTGGCTTCACCACCGACTACATTTTCCGCGGCATTTCGCAGACTTCGCACAACCCGGCGGTGCAGGGCGGCATCGATTTCGCCCATGCCGGTGGCCTGTATGCCGGAATATGGGGTTCGAATGTGAGCTGGATCAGTGATTTCAATGCGGGTGTCAGCTCCAGTCTGGAACTGGATACCTACTTCGGCTTCCGCAACAGCTTTGCCGAGGACTTCAGCTATGACATCGGTTTCATTCGCTACAACTACCCGGCCAGCAACTATCCGGCCGGTGCGACCAAGGCGGATACCGACGAAATCTATGGCGCGCTCGGCTACAAATGGATTGCCGCCAAATATTCCTACGGCCTCGGCAAATTCCTGACCGTGCCCGGCGCAGCGGGCACCAACTATATTGAAGTCAATGCCAGCGTGCCCTTGGGCGATACCGGTATCACGCTCGGTGCGCATGCGGGCAAACAGACCTACAAGGGCACCGCTGCCGACGCATTGGCACTGGCCGGAACCAGCGCAACTTATAGCGACTACAAGTTGAGCATTGCCAAGGACATTAACGGCTATGTGATCAGTCTTGCAGCCAGCGACACCAACGCAAGCGGATTCTATACCACCCCGGCAGGCAAGAATCTGGGGCGCAGCACGGTCGTATTGTCCGTGACACACGCGTTTTAACAACCATTGGGCGGGATTTATCCCGCCTTTGCAAAGGAGATTGTCATGAAAATGGTTACTGCCATCATCAAACCGTTCAAGCTCGACGAAGTGCGCGAGGCGCTTTCCGCCATCGGCGTGCAGGGCATCACCGTCACCGAGGTCAAGGGCTTCGGCCGGCAAAAAGGCCACACCGAGTTGTACCGCGGCGCGGAATATGTGGTGGACTTCCTGCCGAAAATAAAGCTGGAAGCCGCCGTACAGGCCAGTCTGCTGGATCAGGCGCTGGAAGCCATCGAAAAATCCGCGCGCACCGGCAAAATCGGCGACGGCAAGATTTTTGTGCATGAACTCGAATCCGTGATCCGCATCCGCACCGGCGAAGCCGGCGCAGAAGCGCTGTAAGGAGAACTTCATTATGAAGAAATTATCCGTATTTTTTTCACTGCTGGCAGCGTTGTGCAGCGTGCCCGCAACAGCCTATGCCGAGGACGCCGTTGCGCTCGTCGCAGCGGTGCCCGACAAGGGCGACACCACCTGGATGATGCTGTCCACGCTGCTGGTGATCCTGATGATCGTACCGGGCCTGTCGCTGTTCTACGGCGGACTGGTGCGCGCCAAGAACATGCTGTCGGTGCTGTCGCAGGTATTCGCCATCTTCGCGCTGGTGTCCGTGCTGTGGGTAGTCTACGGCTACACCTTGGCATTCGGTGACGGCGGCGCACTCAATGGCATGATCGGCGACCTGTCCAAACTGTTCCTCGCCGGCGTGACAGCAGACAGCACGGCAGCCACTTTTACTGATGGCGTGGTGATTCCGGAACTGATCTTCGTCGCCTTCCAGCTCACCTTTGCGGCGATCACCACCGCGCTGATCATCGGCGGCTTCGCCGAGCGCATCAAGTTCTCCGCATTGCTGGTGTTTTCCGCACTGTGGTTCACCCTCTCCTACCTGCCGATCGCGCACATGGTGTGGGCAAGCGGCGGCTACCTGTTCGAGATGGGTGCGCTGGACTTCGCCGGCGGTACCGTGGTGCACATCAACGCCGGTATCGCGGCGCTGGTGGGCGCCATCGTGATCGGCAAGCGCATCGGCTACGGCAAGGAACCGATGGCTCCGCATAACCTGCCGATGACCATGATCGGCGCCTCGCTGCTGTGGGTGGGCTGGTTCGGTTTCAACGCCGGTTCCAACCTTGAAGCCACCGGCGGCGCGGCGCTGGCGTTGCTGAACACCATCGTCGCCACTGCGGCTGCGGCGCTGGCCTGGATGTTTGCCGAATGGATGTTGCGCGGCAAGCCGTCGATGCTGGGCATCGCATCCGGTGCGGTCGCCGGTCTGGTTGCGGTGACACCGGCAGCCGGACTGGTCGGCCCGATGGGCGCGATCATCCTCGGCGCAATCGCCGGCCCGGCCTGCCTGTGGGCGGCGTCCGGCCTGAAGATGGCGCTGGGCTATGACGACTCGCTGGACGTGTTCGGCATTCATGCGGTCGGCGGCATCATCGGCGCCATCGGCACCGGCATCTTTGTCTCGCCGGCTCTGGGCGGCGTGGGTGTGGACGACTACTCGATGATCGGGCAAGTCATAACGCAGGCGACCGGTGTGCTGGTAACGGTGGCATGGTCCGGCGTGGTCAGCTTCGTGCTGTTCAAGGCGATTGACGCGATGATGGGCCTGCGTGTTTCGGAAGAAGCGGAACGCGAAGGGCTGGATACCGCGACCCACGGCGAGCGCGCCTATAACCTGTAAGTTGTTCCGGCAGTAAACCAAAGGGCGCCGCGCGGACGCCCTTTTTTTGTGCCCTGTTCCGCGCACTGAACAGGGCATATTCAATTTGCGCGGCACCAGGTTCGTGCGCGCCGCAAGCGAACTCGCCTGCTGCTCGCCATGAGATTAGCCAGTTGATTCAATCTATTGGGAACGTTGCGGCATGCTGGCACAGGTTTTGCTGATGACATATATGTGTATGTGAATCGTAACGCGGGAGTGATGCAATGAAAAAACTGAAACTGGTAATGGCCGGCAACGGCATGGCGGGGATGCGCACGCTGGAAGAATTGCTCAAGCTGGCACCGAACCTGTACGACATCACCGTGTTCGGCGCCGAACCGCACGGCAACTACAACCGTATCCTGCTGTCGCCGGTGCTTGCCGGAGAAATGACGATCAAGGACATCATGCTCAACGATGTCGACTGGTACGCGCAAAACGGCATCACCCTGCACATGAACAAGAGAGTGACGCAGATCGACCGCATGCGGCGCAAGGTGATCGCCGCAGACGGCACCGAAGCCGATTACGACCGCCTGCTGCTCGCTACCGGTTCCAATCCGGTCATGCTGCCGGTGCCGGGCAGCGATCTGCCCGGCGTGATTGCCTACCGCGACATCAAGGACACCGACGAGATGATCGAGGCCGCGTCGCATTACCGCCATGCGGTGGTGATCGGCGGCGGCCTGCTCGGGCTGGAAGCGGCCAACGGCCTCAAGCTGCGCGGCATGGACGTGACTGTGGTGCACCTGATGCCGTGGCTGATGGAGCGCCAGCTCGACCGCACCGCCGCCGGCCTGCTGCAGCAATCGCTGGAGGCCAAAGGACTCAAATTCGCGCTGGAAAAGCAGACGGCAGAACTGATCGCCGGAGAATCGGGACGTGTGTCCGCAATCAAATTTAAAGATGGCGAAACGCTGCCCGCCGACCTGGTGGTGATGGCGGTCGGCATCCGCCCCGACACCGGGCTGGCCGAGGCCGCCGGGCTGCATTGCGAGCGCGGTGTGGTGGTGAACGACACGATGCAGACCTACGATCCGCGCATCTACGCGGTGGGCGAATGCGTGTCGCACCGCGGCATTGCCTACGGGCTGGTGGCGCCGCTGTTCGAGCAGGCCAAGGTGTGCGCCAATCATCTGGCACAGTTCGGCATCAGCCGCTATACCGGCTCGGTGACGTCGACCAAGCTCAAGGTGACCGGCATCGACCTGTTTTCCGCCGGTGACTTCACCGGAAGCGAAGGCACCGAGGAAATCGTGCTGAGCGACCCTTCCGGCGGCGTATACAAGAAGCTGGTGCTCAAGGACGACAAAATCGTCGGCGGCGTGCTGTACGGCGACACCGCGGACGGCTCCTGGTATTTCCAGCTATTGCGCGACGGCCAGAATATCCGCGAGTTGCGCAATCATCTGATGTTCGGCCAGAACCATCTCGGCAATGCCGGCTACCAGGGCCGCAGCAATGCCGCCGACCTGCCCGACGATTTCGAGGTATGCGGCTGCAACGGCGTGTGCAAGGGCAGCATCGTCAAGGCGATCAAGGAAAAAGGCCTGTTCACCCTGAATGATGTGCGCAAGCACACCAAGGCGTCCGCCTCCTGCGGCTCATGCACCGGGCTGGTGGAACAGATCCTCGCCTCCACCGTGGGCGGCGCCTACCAGCCTGCGGATGTCAGCAGAAAAGCGCTGTGCGGCTGCACCGATTACACCCATGAAGAAATCCGCAAGGCGATCGTCGAGCGCAAGCTGAAATCGATTCCGGAGGCGATGGGATTTTTCGAGTGGCGCAACGTGAACGGCTGCACTTCCTGCCGCCCGGCGCTCAACTACTATCTGTTGTGCGCCTGGCCGCATGACTACCGGGACGATCCGCAGTCGCGCTTCATCAACGAACGCGCCCACGCCAATATCCAGAAGGACGGCACCTATTCGGTCATGCCGCGCATCTACGGCGGGATGACCACACCCGCGCAGCTGAAGCGCATCGCCGAAGTGGCGGAGAAATATGCCGTGCCGGCGGTGAAGGTCACCGGCGGCCAGCGCATCGACCTGCTCGGCGTGAAGAAGGAAAACCTGCCGAAAGTCTGGGCCGATCTCGGCATGCCTTCCGGCTTTGCTTACGGCAAGTCGATTCGCACGGTGAAGACCTGCGTCGGCTCGGAATGGTGCCGTTTCGGCGTGCAGGATTCGACCAATCTTGGCATCGTTCTGGAGCAGGCGCTCGACCGCATGTGGGCGCCGCACAAGGTCAAGCTTGCCGTGTCCGGCTGCCCGCGCAACTGCGCCGAGGCCACCATCAAGGATGTCGGCATCGTCGGCGTCGATTCCGGCTGGGAAATCTACGTCGCCGGCAACGGCGGCATCAAGGCGGAAGTGTCGCAGTTTCTCGCCAAGGTGAAGAGCGCGGAGGAGGTGATGGAATATGCGGGCGCCTTCATCCAGCTCTACCGCGAAGAGGCGCGCTACCTCGACCGCACCGTGCACTGGGTGCAGCGCGTCGGCATGGACTACGTGAAGAAACGCATCGTGGCGGATGCCGCGGGGCGCCAGGCGCTTTATCAGCGGCTCAAGGATGCGTTGCGCGACGAAAAAGACCCATGGGAGGAGATTGTGTGCGCAACATGGCAGCGCAGCGTAGCGGCGCGGGAGTTCGTGCCGATCAGTTTTCAATCGCAACAATTACATTCAGGAGAAGACCATGAGCGAATGGACAATGGTATGCCCGCTTGAAGAAATTCCCCGTCTGGGTTCACGGGTAGTGCAAACCGGGGATGGCGATGTCGCGGTGTTCCGCAATGGTGCGGACGAGGTTTTTGCGCTGCGCGACCAGTGCCCGCACAAGGGCGGGCCGCTGTCGCAGGGCATCGTCTTCGACCGGCGCGTCGCCTGCCCGCTGCACGGCACGACTGTCCATCTCGACAGCGGCGAAGCCGCCGCGCCCGACAAGGGTTGCACGCACAAATACCGCGTGCGGGTGGACAAGGGCGATGTATATCTATGGAACCTCTGATTAGGTCCGCCATGAACCGCGTTGCTGGGCAAATCGTGATGGCCGCAAGGCGCGCGACGAAGGTCGTAGCGGGGACTACGATGCCGAGGAGCGCAACACGGCGGGCGGGCGATTTGCCCGCAACCCGCATGGGCACCGGCTTTGCGGGCGGTCTGCGGCGTCGGACTCGTTGGGAAGGGTGTCAACCATTCCCTGCCTCGTCCGCCTTGCATCCCATCCCGCAAAACCGAGTGCGCGGCCATGTAGGACTTAATCAGAGGTTCCCAAATCTCGGCTGACCATATTCAACTCAACAGGAGACTTGCCATGTACCTCGACACCATTGACCATTTCGCCGCCCTCGCCGCCAAGAAGGCTGCTGCCGCGCGCACTTCGCTGCCGGCCTTTGCCGTCGCCGCGATGATGGCCGGCGCTTACGTGGGCTTGGGCATCATTCTGATCTTCAGCGTCGGCGCCACGATCGACCCGGCATGGCGGCGGCTGGTAATGGGCGGCTCCTTCGGCATCGCCCTGACCCTGGTCGTGTTCGCCGGCTCCGAGCTGTACACCGGCCACACCATGGTCATGCCGATTGGCCGGCTGCGCGGCCGCATCGGCATGGCCGACCTCGGCCGCGTGTGGGCGCTGGGCTGGGCCGGAAATCTCGCCGGTGCCGTCCTGCTGGCGCTGGTCTTCGTCGCGGGCGGCGGCGGCGTATTGCTCGGTGACGGCGCGGCGCTATTGCAGAAAGTGGCGGCGGCGAAAATGAATGCGCCCGCCGGCGAACTGGTGGCGCGCGCCATCCTGTGCAACTGGCTGGTCTGCCTGGCGCTGTGGATGTCCGCCCGCACCAGCAGCGACGCCGCGAAGCTCGGCGTGATCTTCTGGTGCCTGTTCGCCTTCATCGCCAGCGGCTACGAGCACAGCATCGCCAACATGACGATTTTCTCCATCGCGTTGCTGGCCGGGCACGGCGAGTCGGTATCGCTCGCGGGCATGGCGCACAACCTGCTGTGGGTGACGCTGGGCAACACCATCGCCGGCACACTGTTCATGGCCAGCGGTTACTGGTTCGCCTCGAAGCCGGCGCTGGCGGTGCTGCCCGCAGCAGCAGCCGAAACCGCACCGGCACGATAAAGCGGCCGGCAAAACATCTCCTCCCGAAGCCTCCCGGGCTCCCTTCCAGAGGCACCGCAAGGTGCCTTTTTTTTGCGCCCGGCAACATGTCTCCAAGCCAGATACACCCTGATTCGGTACAATGGCCCCCTATATGACCGATCCCATTGCCGAAAAAATCCTGTTTTCCTCTCTCGATCTCGACCCGCTGATACTGCGCGCCATCGAAGAATCGGGTTATTCCGAACCGACACCGATACAGGCGCAAGCCATTCCGCATGTGCTGGCAGGCCGTGACTTGATGGCGATGGCGCAGACCGGCACCGGCAAGACGGCGGCGTTCACCCTGCCGTTGTTGCAGCGCCTGCTGCCCTATGCCAGCACCAGCGCCTCGCCCGCCCGTCATCCGATTCGCGCGTTGATCCTCACTCCCACGCGGGAGCTGGCGATTCAGGTCGGCGAGAGCGTCGCCACCTATTCCAGGCATGTGCCGCTGCGCTCCACCGTGGTATATGGCGGCACCGATATCAAGGCGCAGAAGCCGGTGCTGATGAAGGGGCTGGAGATATTGGTGGCCACCCCCGGGCGTCTGCTCGATCATGTCGAGAGCCGCAACCTGATGCTCAACCAGGTGCAGATCCTGATTCTGGATGAGGCTGATCGCATGCTGGACATGGGCTTCATGCCGGACTTGCTGCGCATCCTCGCGCTGCTGCCGAAGCAGCGGCAGACCCTGTTGTTTTCGGCCACTTTTTCCGACAGCATCAAAAAACTGGCGCAGGACTTCCTGCGCCAGCCGGTCACCGTAGAAACGGCGCGCATCAAAACTGAAAACGAGAACATCAAGCAATCGGTCTATATGGTCGAGCATGACCATAAATTCCACGCGCTGGCCGGGATCATCCGTTCGCGCGAAGTCAGGCAGGTGCTGGTATTCACGCGCACCAAGCTGAGCGCGGCGCTGGTCGCGCGCAAGCTGGCGCGCGACGGCATTTCCGCCGACGCCATTCACGGCGACAAGACCCAACTGGAACGCATCAAGGCACTGGAAGCATTCAAGGCTGGCAGTATCGTTGCGCTGGTGGCCACCGACGTGGCGGCACGCGGTCTCGATATCGACCAGCTGCCTTTGGTGGTGAATTACGAATTGCCGATGCACGCCGAGGATTATGTGCACCGCATCGGCCGCACCGGGCGCGCCGGCGCCTCCGGAGAGGCGGTGTCGCTGATAGACAGCCAGGAAGAGCGCAAGCTGGACGACATCGAAAAATTGCTGAAACGTACCCTGCCGCGCGAACAGCTGCCGGAACCGGCACACAAGCGGCTCTATACCGGCCATGGCCCGCTCAAGGCGGTCGCCAGCCATGCCCGCAAACCGGCGGCGGATGACTGGTTCAGCAAACCTTACGAGCCTTCGGCGCCGGCTCCGCAGAAAGAAGCGCAACCGCCATCGGGTGCGCCTGCCAAGCCTGTGGCCGCGCTGTTCCGGCGCCGGACCGAACCGACCAGCTGAACCGGAACTGCCGGGGGAAACCTCCGGACGCGCGCTAGCGGAACACGATGGTCTTGTTGCCGCAGATCAGCACGCGGTCTTCAATGTGATAGCGCAGCCCGCGCGCCAGCACCGTTTTCTCGATGTCGCGCCCGTAGCGCACCAAGTCGTCCACCGTATCGCCGTGATCCACGCGCACCGTATCCTGCTCGATGATCGGCCCGGCATCCAGCTCGTCGGTAACATAGTGGCAGGTCGCGCCGATCAGTTTCACGCCGCGGTGATAGGCTTGATGATAGGGTCTCGCGCCGGCAAAGGACGGCAGGAAGCTGTGGTGAATGTTGATGACGCGCCCGGCATAACGCTGGCAGAAATCCGCCGGCAGTATCTGCATGAAACGCGCCAGCACCAGCGTGTCGCCCTGATGCTGCTCGAACAGGGCGCCGATTGTGGCGAATGCCGCTGCCTTGTCTGCCATGTCAACACGGATGAACGGAATGCCGTGCCATTCGACGAAACTGCGCAGGTCTTCGTGGTTGGAGATCACGCAGGGGATATCCACCAGCAGTTCGCCGTTGCGCCAGCGATGCAGCAGGTCATTCAGGCAATGATCCTGTCTGCTCACCAGAATCACCAGCCGCTTCTTCCGCGCAGAATCGGAGAGTTGCCAGACCATTCCGAACTCACCGGAAAGCTGCGCGAAACGGCGGCGGAACTCGTTCGCATCGAACGGCAGCGAGTCAGCCAGGATTTCCTGGCGCATGAAGAAGCGCTGCGTCTCCAGGTCGGTGTGGTAACTCGCCTCGACGATGAATCCGCCATGCTGCGCGATGAAGCCGGTGACGGCGGCGATGATGCCGGCGCGATCGGGGCAGGAAATGGTGAGCGTATAGCGGTGTTTGTTCATGTCAGCTTTCCATCAGACTCGGCGGAACGGATATGAAATCCTATGAAGCCACTCCCTGATCGCGCAGGTATTCCTCATAGGTGCCATGATAATCGGTCACACCCTTGGCGGAAATCTCGAAGATACGCGTCGCCAGCGACGAGACAAATTCACGGTCGTGGCTGACGAACACCAGCGTGCCTTTGTACAGGTCAAGCGCGGTATTGAGCGACTCGATGGACTCCATGTCCATGTGGTTGGTCGGCTCGTCCATCAGCAGCACGTTGGGTTTTTGCAGCATCAGTTTGCCGAACAACATGCGTCCCTGCTCGCCGCCGGACAGCACCTTCACTTTTTTCTTCACGTCGTCGCCGGAAAACAGCAGCCGCCCCAGTGTGCCGCGCACCACTTGGTCGTCATCGGAGGGACCGCGCCAATCGGTCATCCAGTCCATCATGAGTTCGTTTTTGGCGAAATCGGCGGCGTGATCCTGCGCGTAGTAGCCGATTTTGGCCTTGTCTGCCCATTTGACAGTGCCGGTGTCGGACGCGAGTTCGCCTGCCAGAATGCGCAGCAGCGTGGTCTTGCCGATGCCGTTTGGGCCGATGATGGCGACCTTCTCGCCTGCATCGATGCGGAAGTTCACATTGGAAAACAGCATGCGATCGAAACCCTTGGCCATCTTCTGCACCTCCACCGCGACGCGATGCAGCTTGTCGCGCTCGTCGTATTCGAAGCGGATAAACGGGTACTGGCGGCTGGACGGCTTGATGTCTTCGATCTTGATCTTGTCGATCTGCCTCGCGCGCGAAGTGGCCTGTTTGGCCTTGGATGCATTGGCAGAGAAGCGTGCGACGAAGGCTTTCAATTCGGCGACCTTTTCCCTGGCCTTGGCGTTGTCCGCCGATTGCTGCTCGCGCGCCTGAGTCGAGGCCAGCATGTAGTCGTCGTAATTACCCGGGTAAACGGTGATCTTGCCGTAGTCCAGATCAGCCATATGGGTGCACACGCTGTTCAAAAAATGGCGGTCGTGCGAGATGATCACCATGGTCGAGTTGCGCGCGTTGAGCACATCTTCCAGCCAGCGAATGGTATTGATATCGAGATTGTTGGTCGGCTCGTCCAGCAGCAGGATGTCCGGATTGGAAAACAGCGCCTGCGCCAGCAGCACGCGCAACTTGAAGCCGGGCGCGACTTCGCGCATCGGCCCGTTGTGCAGCTCGATGGCGATGCCGACGCCGAGCAGCAGCTCGCCCGCACGCGGCTCGGCGGTGTAGCCATCGAATTCGGCAAAGGCCGCTTCCAGATCGGCCGCGCGCATGTAATCCTCTTCCGAGGCATCCGGATTGGCGTAGATCGCATCGCGCTCTGACATCGCCGCCCACATCTCGGCATGCCCCATCATCACCACGTCCAGCACGCGCATATCCTCGAAGGCGAACTGGTCTTGGCGCAGCTTGCCAAGACGCTCGCCCCGGTCCAGCATCACTTCGCCGGAGCTCTGCTCCAGATCGCCGCCGAGGATTTTCATGAAGGTAGTCTTGCCGCAGCCGTTCGCGCCGATCAGGCCGTAGCGGTTGCCGTCGCCGAACTTGACGGAGACGTTCTCGAATAGCGGCTTTGCGCCGAACTGCATGGTGATGTTTGCGGTGGAAAGCATGTAAAACTCAATCTGTACAAAATTTTTTGGAGCGCGATTCTAACATCGCATGCGCCGCCAGCCACGGCGCATTTGTCAGAATGGCGGGACTATCGGCTAAAATGTACCGAACTCATTTCACCCGACATCATGGTTCCTCATCTCACTACCGCCCTGACCGGCCCGCTACTCGACCTGGAGCGGCGCTTTCTGGCCGCCATGCCGACCATTGAACACTGGTTCCGTTCACAGTGGCATGAGCATGCCGTGCCGTTCTATGCCTCGGTGGACCTGCGCAACAGCGGTTTCAAGCTCGCGCCGGTGGATACCAACCTGTTTCCGGGCGGTTTCAATAATCTCAATCCGGATTTACTGCCGCTGTGTGTGCAGGCAATGCAAAGCGCGGTGGAAAAGGTGTGCCCGGAAGCGCGCGGCGTGCTGCTGATCCCGGAGAACCACACGCGCAACCGCTTCTACCTGCAGAATGTCGCACAGCTCGTCACCATTCTCAGGCAGGCAGGCATGGCTGTGCGCGTCGGCAGCCTGCTGCCGGAAATCACTGCTGCCACCCCGATTCAGTTGCCGAACGGCGCCACGCTGATGCTGGAACCGCTGAAGCGGCACGGCAACCGGCTCGGGCTGGCAGATTTTGATCCGTGTGTGGTACTGCTCAACAACGATCTCTCCGCCGGCGTGCCGGACATCCTGAAAAATCTGGAACAGGCGGTTTTTCCGCCGCTCTCGGCGGGCTGGCATGTGCGCCGCAAGTCGCAGCATTTCGCCGCCTACCATCAGGTGGCGCAGCAGTTCGCCGAACTGATCGGCATCGACCCCTGGCTGATCGATCCGTATTTCGCCGTGTGCCATCAGGTCAATTTCCGCGAGCGCGTCGGCGAAGAATGCCTCGCCGCACAGGTGGACGGCATCCTGCAACAGATGCGCGCAAAGTATGCCGAATACGACGTGAAGCATGATCCCTTCGTCATCGTCAAACCCGATGCGGGCACCTACGGCATGGGCATCATGACCGTCAAGGATGCCAGCGAGATCATCGGATTGAGCCGCAAGCAACGCAACAAGATGTCGGTGATCAAGGAGGGCCTGCATGTCACCGATGTGCTGGTGCAGGAAGGCGTCTATACCTTCGAGAACGTGAACGAGGCAGTCGCCGAACCAGTGGTGTACCTGATCGACCATTATGTGGTCGGCGGCTTCTACCGCGTGCACACCGAACGCGGCACGGACGAGAACCTCAATGCGCCGGGGATGCATTTTGAGCCGCTGGCGTTCGAAGCTGCCTGCACGCTGCCGAACCCGGATTGCGCGCCGGACGATATCCCCAATCGTTTCTATGCCTATGGCGGTGTGGCGCGGCTGGCGCTGCTGGCGGCGGCTCTCGAAATCGAAGCAGCAGAGAATCACTGAATGAGCAGGCTGGCTCGGCTCATCGCGCTTGCGGCCGTTTTGCTGCTCACTGCCTGCGGCAGGGAGCCGCTGTATCAGGAGCAGGGCTACGTGTTCGGCACCCTGGTCGACGTCAGCATTTACGGCGAGGATGAGGCGCGCGCGCGGCAGGCGACGAGCGATGTGCTGCATGAGTTCCAGCGCTTGCATGACATGCTGCACGCCTGGCGGCCGAGCGAATTGAGCGGGCTGAACGCGGCATTCGCCAAGGGCGAAAACAAGGACATTTCGCCGGAACTCGAAGCCATGCTGCAGGATGCCGCGCAACTCGCGCAGCAATCGCGGGGGACCTTCAACCCGGCCATCGGCAAGTTGATCGAGCTGTGGGGCTTCCACGCCGACGAATTCAAGCCGGTGCAGCCCGATGAGGCGCAAGTCGCACAACTGGTGGCGAACAATCCGCAGATGAGTGACGTTGTTTTCGGGCAAGGCAGGGTGCAAAGCCGGAACCCGGCGGTGCAGCTCGATCTGGGCGGCTATGCCAAGGGCTATGCGCTGGACCGGGCGGCGGTTTTGCTGAAACAGCGCGGCGTCCGCCATGCGCTGATCAACATCGGCGGCAATATTCTCGCGCTGGGGCGGCACGGCAAGCGCGCATGGCGCGTCGGCATCCAGCATCCGCGCAAATCCGGCGCGCTGGCAACGCTGGAACTGCATGACGGCGAAGCGATCGGCACCTCCGGCGACTACCAGCGCTACTTTGAATCGGGCGGCAAACGCTACTGTCACCTGATCGACCCACGCAGCGGTTATCCCGTGCAGGGCGTGCAGGCGGTTACCGTTCTGACGCGTGGCGCACGTGCCGGCGTTCTGTCCGATGTTGCGTCCAAGCCCCTGTTCATTGCCGGAACCAGTGGCTGGCGCGCCGCCGCGCGGCAAATGGATTTATCCGAAGCGATGCTGGTGGATGCGCAGGGCGTCATTCATCTCACAGCTGCGCTGCAGAAACGGCTAGAATTCACCGACAAGGACGCGCGGACTGAAGCGGCGCCGTGAGTGTTGCGGCGCAGGGAGTCGTCGAACAGGAGGTGCGCCACGCGCCGGTTGTCTTGCCAGCACTGGCGTGTTGAAGGGAGTGATGCAAATGACAGGAATCATGATAGTCGCGCACAACGCACTGGGCGAAAGCCTGGTCGATTGCGTCAAACATGTGCTGGACGAAGTGCCGCACAATCTCAGGGTGTTGTCCGTTTATGCCGGCGACGATCCGCAGCAGAAGCTGGCCGATGGCCGGGAACTCATCCGGCAGCTCGACACCGGCGCCGGGGTGCTGATCCTGGCGGACATATTCGGCGCCACGCCGAGCAATATCGCGCGGCAACTGTGCCACGCCGAACATGTCATGGGCGTGGCCGGGGTCAACCTGCCCATGCTGCTGCGCGTGGTATGCCATCCCGACAAGGCCCTACCCGAGCTGGCGCGCATCGCGCTCGAGGGCGGCCGCGAATGCATTGTTTACATGGACCAGGATAATCCAGATGCTGCAACAGGATGTGCTAATCATCAATAAGCTCGGGCTGCACGCGCGTGCCTCGGCCAAGCTTACCCAACTTGCCTCCGGCTTCAAATGCGAAGTGATGCTGTCGCGCAACCACCGCCGCGTGAACGCAAAAAGCATCATGGGCGTAATGATGCTGGCGGCCGCCAAGGGCACGACCATCAGCATCGAGACCAACGGCGAAGACGAAGACGAAGCGATGCGCGTTATATTGAACCTCATCAACAACCAGTTCGGAGAAGGCGAATGAGCTTCACCTTGCACGGCATAGCGGTTTCCAGCGGCATCGCCATCGGCCATGCCCATCTGGTGTCGCACACCTCGCTGGAGGTGGCGCATTACGTGCTCCCCAAAAAGTTCGTCGATGAAGAGATTGTGCGCTTCGATACCGCATTGCAGATCACGCGCAATGAGCTTTCCGGTCTGCGCAGCAATCGCCCGACCCACGCCGCTGCCGAGTTTGATGCCTTCCTCGAACTGCACCAGATGATCCTGGACGATCCGCTGTTGAGCGTCGCGCCGCGCGAAATGATTGCCAGCGAGCATTGCAATGCCGAATGGGCGCTCAAAGTGCAGACGGAAACACTGGTTGCACAATTCGATGAATTCGAGGATGCCTACCTGCGCGAGCGGCAAACCGATGTAAAACAGGTGGCAGAACGGCTGCTCAAGCAATTGCTCGGGCAACCCGGGCATCAGCCGACGCCGATGCGCCTGGATGTCGAGACTATTCTGGTGGCGCACGACCTGAGCCCCGCCGATCTGATCCAGTTCAGGCCGCAACAATATGCCGCATTCATTACCGATGTGGGCGGCGCGACCTCGCATACCGCGATTGTCGCGCGCAGCCTGAATACACCCTGTGTGGTCGGTTTGCACCATGCACGCGAGCTGGTCCGCGAAGACGACTTGCTGATTCTCGATGGCGAACAGGGCGTGCTGATCGTCAATCCGGACAAGTCCATTCTTGCCGAATACAAGCTGCGCCAGAGCGAATGGGAACTGGAGCGCAAGAAACTCAAGCGGCTGCGCACCGCGCGCGCCAACACACTGGACGGCACGGCCATCGAGCTGTATGCCAATATCGAAAAGCCGGAAGATGTCGCCGAGGTGAAAGAAAACGGCGCGACCGGCATCGGCCTGTTCCGCAGCGAATTCCTGTTCCTCAACCGCGATGACCTGCCGGACGAGGAGGAGCAGTTTGAGGCCTATCGTGCGGCAGCGGAGGGCATGGAAGGCCAGCCCGTCACCATTCGCACTTTCGATCTGGGCGCGGACAAGCAGCTCAAGGGCGTGGAACGCGTCGCCAGCAACCCTGCACTGGGATTGCGTGCCATCCGCCTGTGCCTGGCCGAACCGCAACTGTTCCGCCCACAGTTACGCGCCCTGCTGCGCGCCTCGCATTACGGCAACATCAGAATACTGATACCGATGCTGTCCAGCGTATCGGAACTCAACCAGACCCTGCAGTTCATCGCCGCAACCAGGCAGAGCCTGGAGGATGAAAGCATACCGTGCGGCAGCGACGTGAAAATCGGCGGCATGATCGAAATTCCGGCTGCCGCGCTGGCGATCAATGTGTTCGCCAGAAAACTGGATTTTCTCTCAATCGGCACCAATGACCTGATTCAGTACACGCTGGCGATCGATCGCACCGACGAAGAAGTCGCGCATCTTTATGACCCGCTGCATCCCGCCATCCTGCATTTGCTGGCACATGCCATTGGCACTTGCAACAAGCTCGGTGTGCCGATTTCGGTATGCGGCGAAATTGCCGGTGAACTGCCCTACACCCGCCTGTTGCTGGGTCTCGGTCTGCGCCAGCTCTCGATGTTTTCGGCACAGGTACCCAGCATCAAACAGCGCGTGCTGACCACCAGCCTGCCGGAACTTACTGCACTGACACAGAAAATCCTGCGTGCCGACGACCCGCTCAGAATTCGCGAGCTGCTTGGCCGATTGAACGCATAGCCACGGCAGGGACCGGCATGCGGTGTAAAGCGCAGATGAAAGGCCAGGCATCCGGCCGGGATGAGCGCAAGGCATGAAAGAGTTATTCATCACCGAAACCCGCGCGCGCTTGCGCACTTGGCTGGCCATCGGCTACGCCCTGTTCATCGTGTATGCGAGCCTGTCGCCCTTTAGCGGATGGCGTGAACAGGGGCTGGATTTCGCCGAAGTGCTGGCTGCGCCTTTATCGCTTACCTATACCGCGTTCGATACGGTCGTCAATCTGCTGTCCTATCTGCCGTTCGGCCTGCTGGCCGGCTTGACGTTGCGCGCGTGTTCCGGCGCGCCGGTCAGCGCGCTGCTCGCCCTGTGCCTGGGCGTCATGTTGTCGGCGGGCATGGAGTACCTGCAAATGTATCTGCCCGGGCGCATCAGTTCCAACATGGATTTGCTGTCCAACAGCATGGGCGCACTGGCAGGTGCGCTGCTGGCGGTGAGCATGGCCTCGCAGCCCCGGCTTTTATCGCGCGTGACGCACTGGCGCGGCAGCCTGTTCCAGCATGGCAAGGAAATGGACTTCGGTCTGGCGCTGCTGGCGCTGTGGATATTCGGCCAGATCAATCCGTCCCTGCCGATGCTGGGCAACGTATTTATCAGCGAGGCGGCGCGCCAGCCGTTTGCTACGCTACCGCCCGCGCCGTTCGGGATGTGGGAAAGCGGTGCAGTTGCATTGAACCTGTTGATGCTGGGCACGCTGATGCTGACTTTGCTGCGCGAACCGCGCAATACCATCACGGCATTGCCGCTGGTGTTAAGCGTGGTGGCGCTGGCCAAGTTCATCACTGCCGCGCTGTTGCTCAAATCCTGGGCGTTGTTGCTGTGGATCAACAGCGAGGCAGTGCTGGGAATGCTGCTGGGGATGTTGCTGCTGCTCGCGCTGCTGTGGCTGCCGCGCGGCGCGGCCATTGTCTCGGGTGCCGCGGCGACGCTGAGTTATTTCATTATTGTGAATTTCGTGTTTGACGACAACACGCCCGCTGCCGCAATGTCCATCTACCACTGGCATTACGGCCATTTGCTTAATTACAACGGTCTGGCGCAGACCATCGCGCTGACCTTTCCGTTGCTGTTGTTGTTTCACCTGTGGCGCACACGAAAAGTATAATCCCGCCAGCATTTCATTCTTCCGAGGTTAACCATGAGCTTTTTCGACAAACATGTTTTTTTCTGCACCAATCAGCACGAAGACGGCAGTGACTGCTGCAACAACCATGGCGCGCAAAAAGCGCGCGATTATGTGAAGAACAAGGTCAAGGAACTTGGCCTCTCCACCCACCGCAACAGCATTCGCATCAATTCCGCCGGCTGCCTGGGACGCTGCGAGGAGGGGCCGGTTATCGTGGTGTATCCCGAGGGCACCTGGTATACCTACAGGAACGAAAAAGACCTCGACGAAATCATCGATGAACACCTCCGGCATGGCCGCATCGTCGAGCGCCTGAAGATTTGATGCGCTCACCACGCGGAGCCTGCGGGTGCCACTGGTCGCTACGCGAGATTCACGTCAAATGGATAATGTAACCACGGTACTGAGCGCACACGGCCTGCGCAAATACTACAACGGGCAGGCAGTGGTGGACGGGCTGGACATCTCCATCCGGCGCGGCGAATGCTTCGGTCTGCTGGGGCCGAATGGCGCGGGCAAGACCACCACGCTGCGTTTGCTGCTCGGCCTGATCTCACCGGATGCGGGCGAATTGCGCTTGCTGGATCATGCCGTGCCGGAACAATCGCGCGCCGCACGGCTGCGCGTCGGCGTGGTGCCGCAGATGGACAATCTCGACCCGGACTTCAGCGTGGCGGAAAACTTGCTGGTGTATGGCCGCTATTTCGGCATGAGCGATGCGGCCATTGAGGCGCGTTTGCCGGAGCTGCTGGAGTTTGCCAACCTGGCCCAGAAGCGCGATGCCAGGATACCGACCCTGTCCGGCGGCATGAAGCGGCGGCTGACGCTGGCGCGCGCACTGGTGAATGATCCGGAAGTCATTTTTCTCGATGAGCCGACCATCGGCCTCGACCCGCAGGCACGCCACCTGATCTGGCAGCGCCTGCGCGAACTGACCGCACGCGGCAAGACGCTGCTGCTCACCACGCACTTCATGGAGGAGGCGGAGCGGCTGTGCCATCGTCTTGCGGTGATGGATAACGGACGCATCATCAGTGAAGGCACACCGCGCGAACTGATCGGACGAAACATCGAGCCGCAGGTGGTCGAAGTATTTGGCGAGGGTGCGGCGGAATGGGCGCACAGCCATGCTGCACGCCATGCGCATCGCTTCGAAATCAGCGGGGAAACGGTGTTCTGTTACGTTGACGACGCTCAGCCATTGTTGCTGGAGTTACAGCGGCAGCCGGAGCTGCGCTATCTGCATCGCCCGGCGAATCTGGAAGATGTGTTTCTCAAATTGACCGGACGGGAGATGCGCGAATGACAAGGCTTATTCAAAAACCATTTATCCACGAAAGGCACGAAAAGCGCAGCCCACAAACGTTTCTTCATTTCGTGTCTTTCGTGATTTTCGTGGACAAGCCTTTCCACAGTTGAAATGAAGCCTTCCTTTTTCGCCCTACCGCGCCTGAGCCTGCGCTTCATCCCGATCTGGCGGCGCAATTTCATGGTATGGAAAAAAATGGCGGGTTCGTCGATACTCGGCCATCTCGCCGATCCGGTCATCTACATGCTGGGGCTGGGCTACGGACTGGGCGGCATGCTGCCGGAGATCGGTGGTATGCCCTACATCACCTTCCTCGCCGCCGGAACGGTGTGCTACAGCACGATGAACAGCGCCAGTTTCGAGGTGCTGTATTCCGGTTTCACGCGCATGCACGAGCAGCGCACCTGGGAGGCGATACTCAACACGCCCATCACGCTGGACGATATCGTGTTTTCGGAAATCGTCTGGGCAGCGAGCAAGAGCCTGTTGTCTGGGCTGGCGGTATTGGCGGTCATCTGGCTGCTGGGGCTGTCGCATTCGCCGCTGACATTGTGGCTCATCCCGCTTTCATTGCTGGTCGGGCTGTGCTTCGCTTCGCTCGGGATGATCATGACCGCCATCGCCCCCGGCTACGATTTCTTCATGTACTACTTCACCCTGATCATCACGCCGATGGTGCTATTATGCGGCGTGTTTTTTCCGGTTGATCGGCTACCGCCGCTGCTGCAAACCGTGTCATCCACCCTGCCGCTGACGCATGCAATTGATCTGGCGCGGCCGCTGCTGAATGACGTGATTCCGGCAAATTCCTGGTGGCATGCCGCCGTGTTGCTGGGTTACGCGCTGGCCGGATTTTATGTGTCGCTGGCGTTGTTAAGGCGGCGACTTTCTCAATGAGGATTTTCGATGCTATGGGTTAAAGCGTTTCACATCATTTTCGTCGTAAGCTGGTTCGCCGGATTGTTCTATTTGCCGCGTATCTTCGTCAATCACGCGATGGCGACCGAGCCAGCCGAAATCGCGCGGCTGAAGCTGATGGAGCGCAAGCTGTACCGCTTCGTCACGCCGATCGGCGCGCTGGCGATCATTTTCGGTCTCTGGCTGTGGTTCGGCTACGGCTTCTCCGGCGGCTGGCTGCACGCCAAGACTACGCTGGTATTCCTGCTGGCGGGCTATCACCTGTATTGCGGCCATCTGGTCAAGCAATTTGCCGCCGATAAAAACACGCGCAGCCATGTTTTTTACCGCTGGTTCAATGAAGCGCCCGTGCTGCTTCTGACCGCCATCGTTATTCTCGTTACTGTGAAACCGTTTTAACTAATAACCTTTTATCCACGAAAAACACGAAAGCCTCGAAATAAACCAATAGATTATTTTGATGCAACAACTCACCTATTACGGGGCTGTTGCCAATCGCCACATCTACTTGAATTTTTGTGTTTTTCGTGCCTTTCGTGGACAACTGCTTTTTCTAGGTTAATTTATGCCTGATTTTTTCGCCCCCTGCCCGCGCGGGCTCGAACCCTTATTGCGCAGCGATGTTGAAACATGGGGCGCGCAGAACGTGCGCGTCACCGAAGGCGGCGTGCATTTTTCCGGCGACTGGGCGCTGTGTTACCGCGCCAACCTGGAGAGCCGCATCGCCAGCCGCATCCTGTGGCGTGTGAAAGAAACGCAATATCGCAACGAGCAGGATATTTACCGGGCGGTGTTCGATCTACAATGGCAGCGCTGGTTTGACGTCACCCATACCATCCGCGTGAATACCACGGCGATACGCTGCCCGCTGAAGAGCCTGGAGTTCATCACGCTGCTGGTCAAGGACGCGGTATGCGATCGTTTCCGCGCGCACTGCAACGAACGCCCGAGCGTAGACACGCTGCAACCGGATGTGCGCATCCATGTCTTTATCGAAGACAATAAGTTGATGCTGTATCTGGACACTTCCGGCGACGCGCTGTTCAAGCGCGGCGTGCGCCAGCACACCAACATCGCGCCGCTGCGCGAGAATCTGGCCGCGGGCATTCTGCGCCTGAGCGGCTGGCAGCCGGGCACGCCGCTGCTCGACCCGATGTGCGGCAGCGGCACGTTCCTGATCGAGGCGGCGCAGATGTCGCTGAATATCCAGCCCGGCATCGCGCGCAGCTTCGCCTTCGAAAAACTGAAAAATTTCGATGCCGCGAAGTGGCAGGCCATGCGCGAACAGGCGATTGCCGCACAGTTGCCGGCCAGGCCGCTGGAAATTTACGGCAGCGACTTGTACGGCGATGCGCTGAAAGCCGCATGGCGCAATCTGCACGAAGCCGGGCTGGCGGAATGCGTGCAGCTCAAGCAGGCCAACATATTGGAAATTTCCGCTCCGGCGGAACACGGCGTGCTGGTGGCAAACCTGCCCTACGGCGAACGCATGGGCGACCTGGACGAACTGGCGGAGCTGTACCCGAAACTGGGCGATGCGCTGAAGAAGAAATTCGGCGGCTGGACCGCCTATCTGTTCACCGCCGACAAGGCAATTCTGAAACTGATGCGCCTGTCCCCGTCCAGGCGCACCCCGCTGTTCAACGGCGCGATTGAGTGCCGCCTGCTGGAATACAAGATCGTGTCTGGCAGCAATCGTTAGGGAACCTCTGATTAAGTCCGCCATGAACCGCGTTGCTAACAAAAACTGGGGACTCGCCGCGACACGTTACTGCGCAGCAGCCGATTGCGGGAGCGGCGAGGTAGCATCGTCTCCGCACCTGCGCTTCGCGTACCGTGAGCCTCGCGCACCGTGTCATGGCAGCAGTTATTCTACGATGCCAAGGAGCGCAACACCGCGAGCGCCAGTTTTGGCCGTTCCTCGAAACTGCGCTACGCTCCGTTTTGTTGTAACCCTTCAGGGCATTGGCCATGTGGGACTTAATCAGAGGTTCCCTAGGTCATCTTGAGGTTTTCCGTACCGCTCATCACATCTCGATCCGTGGAGCTCTTGCTTTGCAACTTGATACGCAGGCGCAAGTCGTTCACCGAGTCGGCGTTTTTCAGGGCATCCTCGTAGGAGATCATGCCGGATTCGTACAGGTTGAACAGCGCGCCGTCGAAGGTCTCCATGCCCAGTTCGCGTGACTTGGCCATCACTTCCTTGATTGCATTCACCTCGCCCTTGAAGATCAGATCGGCAATCAGCGGTGAGTTAAGCAGAATTTCAAATGCGGCAGCGCGTCCTGCGCCATCTTTCCTCGGAATCAGCCGCTGCGAGATGAGCGCCTTGATGTTCAACGACAAGTCCATCAGCAGCTGTTCGCGCCGCTCCTCAGGGAAAAAATTGATGATGCGATCCAGCGCCTGGTTGGCGCTGTTGGCGTGCAGCGTGGCCATGCACAGGTGGCCGGTTTCGGCGAAGGCCACGGCGTATTCCATGGTTTCGCGGTCGCGTATTTCGCCGATCAGGATCACGTCCGGCGCCTGGCGCAGGGTATTCTTCAGCGCGTTATGCCAGTTCTCGGTGTCCACACCGACTTCGCGGTGGGTGATGATGCAGTTGATGTGATCATGCACGTATTCGACCGGGTCTTCGATGGTGATGATGTGGCCGTAACTGTTCTTGTTGCGATGGCCGATCATGGCCGCCAGCGTGGTGGATTTGCCCGAGCCGGTGCCACCGACCAGAATCACCAGGCCGCGCTTGGTCATCACGATGTCTTTCAGCACTGGCGGCAGACCCATCGCATCGAGGTCGGGAATCTGGGTGGTGATGGTGCGCAGCACCATGCCGACGTGCTGCTGCTGCATGAACACGTTGACGCGGAACCGTCCGATGCCATGCGGGCTGATCGCAAAATTGCACTCGTGCGTCGCCTCAAATTCGGCGGCCTGGCGATCGTTCATGATGCTGCGTGCCAGCTCCTGAGTGTGCGCTGCAGTCAGCGCCTGATTGGACACCGGCTTCATTTGCCCATTCACCTTGAATGCCGGCGGGAAGCCGGTTGTGATAAACAAATCGGACGCTTTCTTGCTGATCATGCCGCGCAGCAAGTTGTGGATCAACTCGGTGGCCTGGTCTCTTTCCATATGGATACTCCTCCCTAAACCTGTGCAATCATCAGCCGGGGAACAAATCCTTGTTCATCGCCTTGCTGCGCGCTTCCGCCGGCGCAACCTGCCCGCTCTTCACCAAGCTGGTCAAACACTGGTCGAGCGTCTGCATCCCGAGGTTCTGGCCGGTCTGGATGGCGGAATACATCTGCGGCACCTTGGCCTCGCGAATCAGGTTGCGGATGGCCGGGGTGCAAATCATGATTTCATGTGCCGCCACGCGCCCGGAACCATCCTTGGTCTTGAGCAGGGCCTGCGAAATTACCGCGCGCAGCGATTCCGACAGCATCGCGCGCACCATCTCCTTTTCATCGGCGGGGAACACGTCGATGATACGGTCGATGGTCTTGGCCGCCGAACTGGTATGCAGCGTGCCGAACACCAGGTGGCCGGTTTCCGCTGCGGACATCGCCAGGCGGATGGTCTCCAGGTCGCGCATTTCGCCGACCAGGATGATGTCGGGGTCTTCGCGCAGCGCCGAGCGCAACGCGTTCTGGAAAGACAGCGTATCCCTTCCGACTTCGCGCTGGTTGATCAGGCATTTCTTGCTTTCATGCACGAATTCGATCGGGTCTTCCACCGTCAGAATGTGCCCCATCTCATGTTCATTACGGTGGTTGATCATCGCGGCGAGCGTGGTGGACTTGCCGGAACCGGTCGGTCCGGTGACCAGCACCATGCCGCGCGGATAATCCGAAATGGTCTCGAAACTCTTCGGCGCCTTGAGGTCTTCCAGCGACAGAATCTTGGAGGGAATGGTACGCATCACCGCGCCTGCGCCGCGGTTCTGGATGAACGCATTCACCCGGAAACGTGCCAGCCCCGGAACCTCGAAGGAAAAATCGACCTCCTTGTTCTCCTCGTAAAACTTGCGCTGCTGGTCGTTCATGATGTCATACACCAGGGCATGCACTTCCTTGTGCTCCATCGCGGGCAGGTTGATGCGGCGCATGTCGCCATGCACGCGGATCATCGGTGGCAGGCCGGCGGAGAGATGCAGGTCGGAGGCTTTATTCTTGACACCAAAGGCAAGCAATTCGGTGATATCCATTTATAATCTTCCCTGTTTGACCGGTTTCGCACCAGTTTGGTTAAGATGGCCCGGTTTGACCGGGACAACTTGGAGCTGCACAAGTTAAAGACATGTGGTGCACGGGATTATGACAACAATCGCTTCCAACTTGCAAGCTGTGCGCGCCGCAATCATGGCAGCGGCCACCGAGGCAGGACGCACCTCGGGTGAGGTGACCTTATTGGCGGTCAGCAAAACCTTTGCGCCCGATGCGATACGCGAGGCCTATCATGCCGGACAGGTCCATTTCGCCGAAAGCTATGTGCAGGAGGCGCTGAGCAAGATTGCCGCGCTGCATGACTTGCCGATCGAGTGGCACTTTATCGGGCCGATCCAGAGCAACAAGACGCGCGCCATTGCAGAACACTTTGCCTGGGTGCACAGTGTTGACCGGCTGAAAATCGCCGAGCGCTTGTCCGCGCAACGCCCCGCGCATTTGCCGCCGCTGCAAATATGCTTGCAGGTGAACATCAGCGAAGAGCTCAGCAAAGGCGGTGTACCATCCGGCGAGGTGGCGCAGCTGGCAATGAAAGTTGCGCGATTGCCGCATCTTGATCTGCGCGGACTGATGGCCATTCCAGCGCCAAGCGACGACGTCTCCGCACAGCGCGCGGCTTTTGCGCGCCTGCGCGAGTTGCGCGACCAGCTTTGCCGGCAGGGCCTGCGGCTCGACACATTATCAATGGGCATGTCGCATGACTTTGCCGCAGCGATAACCGAAGGCGCGACCATGGTGCGCGTCGGCACGGCGATTTTCGGCAAAAGACCTCTGCACAACTACTGATAAAACAACTAGCCATCTGACTAGGTTGGTAAACTACACCAACCAAGTCATTGGTTATGCGCTTGATGATACTTTGTCGAAAAGCGGCTCAAAATCCTCATGTATTACACATACATTCCGGTTTTTCGCCGTTTTTCTCCTCGTTTGATCTGCGCTCGTTACGTTGTGCAGAGGCCTTGGCAGACTAAGTAATAAGAGAAGGGAAACAACATGAACATTTGCTTCATCGGCGGCGGCAACATGGCTACCGCACTCATTGGCGGCTTGCTCGGCAAAGGATTCACCGCCGGGCAAATCAGCGTGGTTGAAATCAGCGCAGACAACCGCGCGCGGCTGCAACGCGATTTTGCCGTGCATGCTGTGGAGCATCCCGCCGAAGGCCTATCCGGCAGCGATGTCGTCGTCTGCGCGGTCAAGCCGCAACAATTACGTGAAGTCGCGCAGCAGCTTGCCCCGATGCTCGGCAAACAACTGCTGATCTCCATCGCCGCCGGAGTCCGTGCCGACGATCTGGCGCGCTGGTCGGGCAGCCAGGCCGTGGTGCGCGCCATGCCCAACACGCCGGCGTTGATCCAGAGCGGCATGACCGGCCTGTATGCAATGCCTGCGGTAACTGCCGCACAGCGCGAACAGGCGCAAAGCATTCTGGCGGCAGCGGGCGAAACCCTGTGGCTGCAGGATGAAGCGATGCTGGATGCGGTAACGGCCATTTCCGGCAGCGGCCCGGCTTATGTGTTCTATTTTATTGAAGCGCTGCAGCAGGCGGCTTGCGAGCTGGGTTTCAATGCGGAAGACGCGCGCCGCCTGAGCCTGGCGACCTTCCTGGGCGCCAGCAAATTGGCTGCCTGCAGCGACGAGGATGTCAGCGTGCTGCGCGCGCGCGTCACTTCCAGAAATGGCACGACCGAGCGCGCCCTGCTGAGCCTGGCCGCCAACCGGGTCGCCAGCCACATCGTGCAGGCCGCCCATGCCGCCGCCGCGCGCGCCAAAGAGATGGGCGACGAACTGGGGGCGCAGTCATGATGAATGAAGCCATGCTGTTTCTGCTCGACATCCTGCTGCAGCCGTTCGCTGCGGTTCTGCTGCTGCGCTTCCATCTGCAGTGGCTGCGTGCGCCACTGCGCAATCCCATCGGCGAATTCATCATGGTGCTTACCGATTTTCTGGTGTTGCGCGCACGCCGCTTCATTCCTGCCGTGCGCGGACTGGACAGTGCGACGCTGCTGCTCGCGCTGCTGGCCGAAATGCTTTATCTGACCGGATTGCTGTGGGCGCAGGGCTACGCGTTTCACGGTTTCCCGTTACCGGGGCTGCTGCTGATGGCCATGGTCAAACTGTTCAAAATCAGCCTGTATTTGCTGATGGCGGCGGTGTTCGTGCAGGCGATCCTGTCCTGGATAAATCCCTACAGCCCGGTCGCATCGCTGCTGACAGCTGTCACCTATCGCTTTCTCCAGCCCTTGCGCAGCATCGTACCGATGCTCGGCAACGTGGATTTATCGCCGTTGCTGCTGTTCATTATCTGCCAGCTTATCGTGATCGTGCCGATTGGCGCGCTGGAACGTATCGCGGCCGGAATGCTGTAAATGGCCGACTGGTATCGCCGCAATGCCGATGTCATTACCCTTGCGCTGCATGTGCAGCCCGGCGCGAAACGCAGCGAAATTGCCGGGTTGCACGGCACAGCGCTCAAGATACGGCTGGCCGCACCGCCCATCGAGGGGCGCGCCAACGAGGCGTTGTTAAAATTCATTGCAAAGTTATTCGGTGTGCCATTGCGCCAGGTAGAACTTAAACAGGGCGGGCAATCGCGCCACAAGGTGGTGGCGATAACCGGCAGCGCAATCGATCCGGAAAGCCTGCTCAACCCGCAATAAAAACGCCTCGCGCGAGGCGAGGCGTTTTACACGGACTAAAAGCAGGATTGCAGCCCTGCGGTGAAACAAACGGCAGTTACATCATGCCGCCCATACCACCCATGCCACCCATATCGCCGCCGCCCATGCCACCGGCCGGCTTGTCTTCCGGCAGTTCGGCCACCATGCAGGCGGTAGTCAGCATCAAACCGGCGATGGAGGAGGCATTCTGCAGCGCGGTACGGGTAACCTTGGTCGGATCAACCACGCCCATCGCCAGCATATCGCCATATTCGCCGCTGGCGGCGTTGTAGCCGTAGCTGCCCTTGCCTTCCAGCACCTTGTTCACCACCACGGACGGCTCGTCGCCCGCGTTGGCAACGATGGCACGCAGCGGGGATTCCATCGCGCGCAGGACAATGGTGATGCCCGCGTCCTGGTCGTGATTGTCGCCTTTCAGACTCGCAACAGCCGACTTGGCGCGCAACAATGCCACACCGCCGCCGGGGACGATGCCCTCTTCCACGGCGGCACGGGTTGCGTGCAATGCGTCTTCGACGCGTGCCTTCTTTTCCTTCATTTCGACCTCGGTCGCGGCGCCGACCTTGATCACCGCGACACCGCCAGCCAGTTTGGCCTTGCGCTCCTGCAGTTTTTCCTTGTCGTAATCGCTGGTCGATTCTTCAACCTGCTTGTTGATCTGGACGATGCGACCCTTGATCGCGTCCTCCTTTCCGGCGCCATCGATGATGGTGGTTGTGTCCTTGGCCACTTCGATGCGCTTGGCCTGACCCAATTCTTCCAGAGTTGCTTTTTCCAGCGTCAGGCCGACTTCTTCGGCGATCACGGTGCCGCCGGTCAGGATCGCGATGTCTTCCAGCATGGCCTTGCGGCGGTCGCCGAAGCCCGGAGCCTTGACGGCGACAGTCTTCAGGATGCCGCGGATATTGTTCACCACCAGCGTGGCCAGCGCTTCGCCGTCCACGTCTTCTGCGATGATCAGCAACGGACGCCCGGCCTTGGCGACTTGCTCCAGTACCGGCAGCAGATCGCGGATGTTGGAGATTTTTTTGTCGTGCAGCAGGATGTAGGGGTTTTCCATCAATGCCAGTTGGCGATCCTGGTTGTTGATGAAGTACGGGGACAGGTAGCCGCGGTCGAACTGCATGCCCTCCACCACGTCCAGTTCATCCTGCAGGCCGGAGCCGTCTTCGATGGTGATCACGCCTTCCTTGCCGACCTTGTCCATCGCCTCGGCGATTTTCTCGCCGACCGCCGTGTCGGAGTTTGCGGAAATACTGCCGACCTGGGCAATTTCCTTGCTGGTGGTGCAAGGCTTGGAGATTTTCTTCAACTCTTCAACTGCCGTAATCACTGCCTTGTCGATGCCGCGCTTCAGATCCATCGGGTTCATGCCGGCGGCGACAAATTTCATGCCTTCCTGCACGATGGATTGCGCCAGCACGGTTGCGGTGGTGGTGCCGTCACCGGCAACGTCGGAGGTCTTGGAAGCCACTTCCTTGACCATTTGCGCGCCCATGTTCTCGAATTTGTCTTTCAGCTCGATTTCCTTGGCGACGGAAACGCCGTCCTTGGTGATGGTCGGAGAGCCGTAAGAACGGTCCAGTATCACGTTACGGCCCTTCGGACCCAGCGTCACCTTGACTGCGTCGGCCAGAATGTTGACGCCGGTCACCATCTTGTTGCGTGCCGCGTCGTGGAATTTTACGTCTTTAGCTGCCATTTTTTTCTCCTAGAAATCAATATTTATGACCAAGTTCAAAGCTAAGGTGAGACAAGGCGGCAACGAACCCGTGACGAAGACAGTGCATCAAGCACGGCCAGGAACGAGTGAGGATGCCAACGCAATATCACCGACGATTTGAGCTTGAATTAGGCTTCAACCACGCCGATGATGTCATCTTCGCGCATGGTCAGCAGTTCCTGGCCATCCATCTTGAAAGACTGACCGGAATACTTTCCGAACAGCACCCGGTCGCCAACCTTGACGGTCATCGCCTGCAGCTTGCCATCGTCACCGATCTTGCCCTTGCCTACGGCGATGATTTCGCCTTGATCGGGCTTTTCGGTAGCCGCATCGGGAATCACGATACCGGATGCGGTCTTGCGCTCTTCTTCCATACGCTTGACGATGACGCGATCGTTCAAAGGACGAATTTTCATGCTTAGTTCTCCTAAATTCAGTGAGTTAATCAAATGCGAAGACGGGTTGCCGGCTTTACAGGCCCGGCAGAAGGCCGGCCCGGCCACCGGTTAGCACTCTCCGTCAGCGGCTGCTAATGATAGGGGTTGCACTGCCCGATTTCAAGGGCCGGACGCAAATTAATTTTGCGGGGGAAGCGCGACTTTGTTGTCGGTACTGAACTGGTAATCACGGAAGATATGTTCTGCGGACAGGGCCTGATAAGTGCCATCGGCGTTGCGATGGGTCGTATCCTTGAGCCGGTAGGTGTAATGCCCGCAAGTCCAGCAGTCATAGTTGCGCATGTGGGTGCACAGGCAAGTTTTATCCTTGACGGAAATTTTTTTGGCATCGGGATGCGCCGCGACTTCCCGGTTATACGCATCGATATAAGCGCATTTGCCGTTGCCGTCGAGCAGGTAGCCGAATGCTTCGCAGTTCGGGCGGATGCCGGAACCGATCGCCGGGCAGTTTTTCAGCATGCGCATCGGATAGCCGGTCGGCGACAGCATGTTGACTTCGATGTCCGCTTCGCTGGCCCTGAAATATTCCTGCTGCACTTTCTCCGGAATGCCGCACTCTGCGGCAACGGTGAAGCGTGTCGCCACCTGCACCGCCGCCGCGCCGCTTTCCAGAAAATCCACTGCGTCGCTGCCGGTAAAGATGCCGCCCGCGGGAATCAACGGAATATCGAGATGCTCGGCCTGCAGGAATTGCCTGATTTCGAGAAAAATTGTGCGCAAATCGTATTTCGCCCAGTCCATGCCGAAGCCCAGATGCCCGCCTGCCAGCGGTCCCTCCACCACGATGAAATCGGGCAGGCGGTTCAATCTGGCGTTCTTGCGCAGGAATAACTGCAAGGCGCGCAGCGAGGAGACGATGATGCCCAGCCTGGCATCGCGAAAACGCGGGTGGTCTTCCATCAGCGCGAACGAGCCGAGATGCAGGCCGGCCGCCAGGGTGATGCCGTCGATACCCGCATCCAGCGCGACGCGCAGGCGCGTGCACAGCGTTTCGCGCGGCGCATTCATGGTGAGTTTTTCCATGCAGTTGACGAAAATCATGCCGTCACCGCGCTTGGCTTCCATGGTTTTGCCGACGTGCAGGCGGGTCGCTTCGGCAACCTGTGCCAGATCGAATTGCACGATCGACTTGTCAGCCTTGTGGACGTTAAGTTTGTATTGCTTCTGCTTTTCCTTGACGAATTTTGTCTTGTAGCGGCGATCGGTCACGGTCGGCAGCATGGCATCCGAAATATGCCCGATCCCGCCCAGCCGCGCCGCTTCCAATGCCAGTCCGGCTGTGGAAATATCCACCCCCATTCCGCCGATCATAATTGGCACCAGCTCGCGCTCGCCAAAGCGCAGGCGAAAATCATCCACACGTTTCATTGCTGCTATCCCCCGGCCGCCCTCTTGATTATTTTTTGCAAGTGAGTCGGAAATTAATCGTCATGCATCCATGCGAGAGGCGAAGAATGCCACAAATCGGGGGGTGACGGAAAGCTACCCAGGTTTTGCAGGTGCCTGCGTTAACCGCAAAACTACTTGCCCAGCAAGTCGCGCAGCGCGTCCGCAAGATTTGTGAAGGCAAAACGATATTGCGCCGCCGCCATTTTCCCGGGCAGCGCTCTTTGCCCTTCCAGCAACAGGCTGGCGCGTTCGCCCATGCTCAATTCAAGCAATAGCGCCGGCGCAACAAACAACGCGGGGCGATGCAGCGCCGCCGCCAGCGTCGCGGTGAATTCTGCATTGGTGACCGGTTGCGGGGCGGCCATGTTGTACGGGCCTGCGGCATCGGGATCGTGCAGCAATCTGAGCACCATCGCCACATAGTCCTGCATGTGAACCCAGCTCATCCATTGTTTCCCGTCGCCCAGCCGCGCCCCCAGCCCCAGCCTGAACGGCGGCAGCATGCGCCCCAGCAGGCCGCCGTCATTGCTCAACACCGGGGCGGTGCGCAACAGGCACACCCGCACTCCGACGCTCTCCGCAACCCGCGCCGCGTCTTCCCATGCCTTGCACAACTGTGCGGCGAAATCTTTCCCGGCATCCGCCGCCTCATCCAGCATGACATCGCCGCGATTGCCGTAATAACCCACCGCCGAGCCGCTCAGCAACACGGTCGGCTTGTGGTTGGCAGCGGCGATGCGCCGCACCAGTTCCTCGGTCAGCGTGACGCGGCTGGCCCACAAGGCCTGCTTGCGCTGTGCCGTCCAGCTTTTGTCGATGATCGGCTCGCCCGCCAGGTTGATGACCGCATCGAAAGTCATGTCGGGGCGCCATTCGGCAAGCGAGCCCAGCGCATGAACGGCCGCGCCGCATTTGACCGGAACAGAAGCCGGGTTGCGGCTGAGCACTGTCAGTTCATGCCCCTCCGCCAGCAATGCCTTGCACAGCTGCCGGCCGATCAGTCCGGTACCGCCAGTGATGAGAATTTGCATTTCTCCCCCTCTGAAGTTTGCCGGGTTGCAGGCAATCCATATATTACCCAGCTGACCAGCCGCAAAACCCGTTATGATTTCGCTTATGCCGAATCATACTCCAACCAATGCCGGCCTTCTCGCGCGCAGCCTCTCCGCCGTCTGGCACCCATGCTCGCAGATGAAACATTACGAGAATTTACCGCTGGTGCCGATTGCGCGCGGCGCAGGCGTATGGCTGTACGATTTCGATGGCAACCGCTATCTGGACGCAGTCAGTTCCTGGTGGGTGAACCTGTTCGGCCATGGCAACCCGCGCATCAACGCGGCATTGCGCGACCAGCTCGACACACTGGAGCATGTGATGCTGGCGGGCTTCACCCATGAGCCGGTCGTGCGGCTTTCCGAACGGTTGCGCGACTTGGCGCCGGCCGGGCTGGGGCATTGCTTCTATGGTTCGGACGGCGCCTCGGCGACGGAGATCGCGCTGAAGATGAGCGCGCACTACTGGCGCAACAGCGGCAAGCCCGGCAAGACACACTTCATCAGCCTGCAGAACAGCTACCACGGTGAAACCCTGGGCGCGCTGTCGGTCACCGATGTCGCGCTGTTCCGCGATGCCTACGGCGCGCTGATCGCGCAGCAGGCCACCGTGCCGACTCCGGACTGGCGCGCTGCCGAGCCGGGCGAAAGCGCGCAGGATTTTGCGCTGCGTTGCGCCGAGGCGCTCGAAGCGCATCTGCAGCAACATCACGAGACCATCGCGGCCTTCATTGTCGAGCCGCTGGTGCAGGGTGCGGCGGGCATGGCGATGTATCACCCGGTTTACCTGCAGCGCGCGCGTGAGCTGTGCTCGCAATATGGCGTGCATCTGATCGCCGACGAAATTGCGGTGGGCATGGGGCGCAGCGGCACGCTGTTCGCCTGCGAACAGGCGAATATCTCGCCGGACTTCCTGCTGCTGTCCAAAGGCATCACCGGCGGCTACCTGCCGCTGTCGCTGGTCATGGCAACGAACGACATCTACCGGGCGTTCTATGCCGACGAAACCGCGCGCGGCTTTCTGCATTCGCATTCCTATACCGGCAACCCGCTGGCCTGCCGCGCCGCACTGGCCACACTGGATATCTTCGCGCAGGACGATGTGCTCAACGCCAATCGCACCAAGGCAGCGTTTCTCAACGGGATCGCCCAACCCTTGCGCGATCATCCCAAGGTGCGCAACTTCCGCAACACCGGCATGATCTGGGCATTCGAGGTGGACACGCCGCACAAGGATTTCGCGCGGCGCTGTTTCGCGCTGGCCCTGCAAAATGAACTGTTGCTGCGCCCGATTGGCAATACGATCTATTTCATGCCGCCGTATGTGATCGCCGAAGAGGAAATGCAATTGCTGGTCACCCGCACCCTGAATATCGTGGAAACGCTGACGTGAAATTCATCTCCGCCATGGTCGCCACGCTATGCGTCGCATTCAGTGCCCACGCCGCCTCGCTTCCCTCTGCGGTCAAACAGGCGCTGAAACAGGCCGGCATCCCGCAGTCCGCAGTCGGCATCGTGGTGCAGCAGACTGGCGGGCACAAGGCGCTCATCAGCCTGAACGCCAGGCAGGCGATGAACCCTGCTTCCACCATGAAGCTGCTTACCACCTATGCCGGACTGGACCTGCTCGGGCCGGCCTACACCTGGAAAACCGAAGCCTGGCTCGATGGCGAGCTGAAAGACGGCGTGCTGCACGGCGATCTGGTGCTGAAAGGCTACGGCGATCCGAAGTTCACCATCGAGCAATTCTGGCTGTGGCTGGCCGAGTTGCGCGCGCGCGGCCTGCACGAGATACGCGGCAACCTGGTGCTGGATCGCGGCTTCTTCGATCTGCCGCCGCACGACCCCGCTGCCTTCGACAACGATCCGGTGCGCGCCTACAACGTCGGGCCGGACGCGTTGCTGCTCAACTTCAACACGCTGCGCTTGCGCTACCTGCCCGACGGCAACAAATTAAAAGTCATCACCGAGCCGCCGCTGGATGGCATCTGGCTGGACAACCGACTCACAACGGAGCCCGAAGGCGGATGTAGCGGCTGGGATGACGGCATTCTCGTGCAACCGGGCGGCGACAGCGTCGTGCTGGAAGGCGGCTATCCCGGAGGTTGCGGAGAGCGCGAGCATAATCTCAGTGTGATGCCGCACACACGCTATGTCGAAGCCGTATTCCGTGCATTGTGGAAGGAGTTGGGTGGCACGTTGCAGGGAGAATTGCGCGAAGGCGCGGCAGGAGACAGCGCGAAACTTTTCTCCACGCACCATTCCGACCCGCTGAGCGGGATCATCCGCGACATCAACAAGTTCAGCAACAACGTCATGGCACGGCAACTGTTCCTGGCGCTGGGCGCGGCAGAGCAGGCCAGCATCGAGCGCAGCGTACAGGCTGTGCAGGATTGGCTGCACAGGCAGCGACTCGATTTCCCCGAGCTGGTGCTGGAGAACGGTGCGGGACTGTCGCGAACCGAACGCATCAGTGCACAACATCTGGCGCAACTGTTGCAGCGCGCTGCAACGCATCCGCTGAACGCAGAATTACGGGCTTCGCTGCCGATTCTCGGCGTGGACGGCTCGGCAAAAAAACGCCTCAGGGAAAGCCCGTCTGCCGGCCATGCCCATCTGAAAACCGGCACGCTGGAAGGCGTCAAGACCATCGCCGGTTATGTGCGCTCGAGAAACCGCAAGGAATGGGTCGTGGTGTTCTTCATCAATCATCCGAATGCGAAGCTTGGACAGGACGCGCAGGACGCGCTGATTCAGTGGGTTCAGCAACGCCGCTGATGCGCCGCTTACGTCCGTAAGCTGCCACGATAACGGTGGCAACCCCGGAATCATTCTGGAATAAAAGCTGGTCCACGAAATACACGAAAAACACGAAATTCTTCAAAAATTGACTGGTTACAAAACGCTACCAAATGAACGAGCAATCGAGTCATTCAGATTATTGATTTGTTTAGTGCCTTTCGTGTATTTCGTGGACCGACCAGGTTTTTCAGGATGATGTATCAAAAGACTCCTTCAGCACCACCTGTTCCACCATCACACTTTCCCTGCCGTCGCCCAGCCACACCTGCCCATCCTGAATAGTGCACTGTAGCTGCATGTTGCGCTGCGCCAGCGCGGCCATGGCACGCGTGCCTTGCTGCGGCAGATTGATCACGCTGAGGTTTTTCTGGCGTGCAAACTGGCTGCTGTTTTGCGCGAACCACATCTCGGCTGTGCGCCCGCCGTAGCAGTACACCACAACCTGATTGGCGCGTCCGCACGCCTTGCGAACAAGTTTCTCATCGGGCAGGCCGACGTCTATCCACAACTCGATGGCACCGGTCAGGTCTTTCTGCCAGATATCCGCCTCATCATCTGCGGTCATGCCCTGGCCGAACTCCAGATATTCACTGGCATGCAGGGCAAAAGCCAGCAGACGCACCATCATGCGCTCATCGGTTTCCGAGGGATGGCGCGCGAGCGTCAGCGCATGGTCCCGGTAATAGTGCCGCTCCATGTCCGCGATTTGCAGACTGGCTTTGCAGATGGTTGCCTTGATGGCCATGTACATTAAGTCCTATTCGGTCACTCTGCCGCGCAAACTCTTGATCGCGCCGCGCCTGGCTTTGCTGTCCATTCTTTTTCTCTGTGAACTGCGCGTTGGTTTGGTAGGGCGACGCATGGCCGGCAGCACCGCAATACCCTGCACCAATTCTTTCAGGCGTCGCAACGCCTCGCCGCGATTCATTTCCTGGCTGCGAAATTGCTGCGCCTTGATGATGATCACACCGTCCTTGGTGATGCGCTGATCGCGCAATTCGAGCAGCCGCGCCTTGAATTCATCAGGCAAGGAGGACGCGGCAATGTCAAAGCGCAGGTGCATTGCGCTGGAAACCTTGTTGACATTCTGCCCGCCGGCTCCCTGCGCGCGCACCGCAGTCAGCTCAATCTCGTGGTCGGGAATGTTTACGTTGTGGGAGATGTACAGCATGTGCGATTCATCTTGCGACGATTATTTTGTACCCTTAATAAACGCCGGCGGCAGTATGCAGCATCAATCAGTGAACCACCCCTGGAGCACCACCGGCTTCAAGCCGCACCGGTTACCGGCTGGCCGCCGCATGACGAACGATACGGCCAGATACTGTTGATCCGGCGCTGTCCGGCATTCAGCTTTTTTCCGGCAAGACGGCAGTTTCCGTAACCGGAGGAGTTTCGGCGGGAGCCATTTTCTTTAGCGCCTTCTCTGCCTTCTGTCTTTTCTTCTCCAGCTCCCGTTTACGTTTTTCAAACTGATAATTTGGCTTCAACATTTATCCTTTCATTGGTAGTGATGCAGACGATATCCCCGTTCATAATGCCATCGTCATTCGTTGTTATGCAATAAACCTGATCCTTTCGCCGTACAGGGTCGCTTATGCAACAAGGCTGATATTGGCCAAAATATCCCTCAGATCAAGCATGAATTAACAACCCCAACTCGTTCCACATCGCATCCACCCTTGCCTTTACCGCTGCATCCATCACAATCGGCGTGCCCCATTCGCGCTGCGTCTCGCCCGGCCATTTGTTGGTGGCGTCCAGTCCCATCTTGCCGCCGAGGCCGGACACCGGGCTGGCGAAATCGAGGTAGTCGATCGGAGTGTTTTCCACCAGCAGCGTGTCGCGTACCGGATCGACGCGCGTGGTGATCGCCCAGACGACTTCTTTCCAGTCGCGCACGTCGATGTCGTCGTCCACCACGATAATGAACTTGGTGTACATGAACTGGCGCAAAAAACTCCAGATGCCGAACATCACGCGCTTGGCATGGCCGGCGTATTGTTTCCTGATACTGACCACCGCCATGCGATACGAGCAGCCTTCCGGCGGCAGATAGAAATCCACGATCTCGGGGAACTGCTTCTGCAGCAACGGCACGAACACCTCGTTGAGCGCCACGCCGAGCATCGCCGGTTCGTCGGGCGGTTTGCCGGTGTAGGTGGAGTGGTAGATCGGGTCAGAGCGCATGGTGATGCGCTCGATGGTGAACACCGGAAATTTGTCCTGCTCGTTGTAGTATCCGGTATGGTCGCCATACGGCCCTTCCAGCGCTGTCTCGCCGGGATGGATCGCACCCTCCAGCACGATCTCGGCGGAGGCGGGCACTTGCAGATCGCTGCCGATGCACTTCACCAGCTCGGTCTTGCTGCCGCGCAGCAGCCCGGCGAACTGGTATTCGGACAGGGTATCAGGCACCGGCGTGACCGCAGCCAGAATCGTGGCCGGATCGGCGCCGATCACCACCGCGACGGGAAACGGCTGCCCCGGGTGCTTCTCGCAATGGTCGCGAAAATCCAGCGCGCCGCCGCGATGCGCCAGCCAGCGCATGATGACCTTATTCGGCGCCATCACCTGCTGACGGTAGATGCCGAGATTCTGGCGCGGCTTGTTCGGGCCTCTGGTCACTACCAGTCCCCAGGTGATGAGCGGCGCGATGTCGCCCGGCCAGCAGTGTTGTATCGGCAGTTTAGAGAGATCGACATCCGCACCTTCCCATACCACTTCCTGGCAAGGCGCCGAGGACACCAGCCTGGGCGGCATGGTGAGCACCTGCTTGAGCACCGGCCATTTTTCCCAAGCATCCTTCAGCCCCCTGGGCGGCTCCGGTTCTTTCAGGAAGGCGAGCAGCCTGCCGACTTCGCGCAACGCCTGCGTGCTCTCCTGGCCCATGCCCAGCGCCACGCGGCGCGGCGTGCCAAACAGGTTGGCGAGTACGGGAATGCTGTGCCCGGCCGGATGTTCAAACAGCAGCGCCGGCCCCTGCGCGCGCAGCACCCGGTCGCAGATTTCGGTCATTTCCAGATGCGGCGAAACCGGCGCGGTCACACGCCTGAGTTCACCGAGCTTTTCCAGTTGCGCGATGAAATCGCGCAGGTCACGGTATTTCATTGTTTGCCCTCCCGCATCGCCGCCTTCATGGCCTTCCGCGCGATGCCCCGATCAATGTAATGCGCAGGCGCACATTCTATGCGACTTGTCCGAATCGCGCCGGATAGTATTGCGCCGCCGTTGATACTATAATTCGCCACCTTTTTAATCTGTTCGTCTGTCGGGAACCAGGATGCAGCTGTTCGCCTTTGGCATTAACCATCAAACCGCGCCGCTTGCCGTGCGCGAACAAGTCGCGTTCAATGCGGACGGGCTGGAGAGCGCGCTGCGCGATCTGGTGGGCAACGGCGCGGCCAAAGAGGCGGCGATCCTGTCCACCTGCAACCGCACCGAGATGTACTGCAATGCCGCGCAACCCGAGCATGCCATCGACTGGCTGGCGCAGTATCATCACCTGCCGCGCAAGGACATCGACCCCTATCTCTACACGCTGCCGCGCGAGCAGGCGGTGAAGCACTCGTTCCGTGTCGCCAGCGGACTGGATTCGATGGTGCTGGGCGAGCCGCAGATTCTCGGACAGATGAAACTGGCGGTGCGCCAGGCCGAAGAGGCCGGCACACTGGGATTTTTGCTGCACAAATTGTTCCAGCGCACTTTTTCAGTCGCCAAGGACGTGCGCACGCAAACCGAGATCGGCGCGAACCTGGTGTCGATGGCCGCGGCGGCGGTGCGCCTGGCCGAGCGGATTTTCCCGAGCATTTCCGAGCAAAGCGTGCTGTTTATCGGCGCGGGCGAGATGATCGAACTCAACGCGGTGCATTTTGCGGCGCGCTCGCCCAAACATATCACCGTCGCCAACCGCACGCTGGATCGCGCGCATGTGCTGGCGCGGCGCATCAGCGGCCATGCGATTACGCTGAACGAATTGCCGGAGCAGCTTGCGCATCACGACATCATCATCACCTGTACCGCCAGCCCGCTGCCGATCCTCGGCAAGGGCATGGTGGAGCGCGCGCTCAAGGCGCGCAAGCATCGCCCGCTGTTCATTGTCGATCTGGCCGTACCGCGCGACGTGGAAGCGGAAGTCGCCGAGCTGGACGACGTGTTCCTGTACACCGTGGACGATATCGCCGAAGTGGTGAAGGACGGTCTCGATGCGCGGCAGAGCGCGGTGCGGGAAGCCGAGGTCATCATCGATTCCGGCGTGGCGGATTTCGTCCATTGGATGGAATCGCGCGAGGTCGTGCCGACCATCCGTGCGTTGCGCGACCATGCCGAGCGCAACCGCCGCCACGAAATGGAAAAAGCCCTGCGCCTGCTGGCCAGGGGCGAAAACCCGGAAAAAGTGCTGGACGCGATGAGCAGCGGCCTGACCAACAAATTCCTGCACGCGCCGACCCACGCGCTGAATCAGGTGCATAGCGATGACCGCGAGGCGTTCCTCGACGTGATCCATCGCCTCTACCACCTCCACCCGGAAGAATGAAACCCAATATCGCCGCCAGACTCGCTCAGCTGAGCGAGCGCTTGCACGAAGTCGACCAGCTGCTGAGCACCGAAGAAGCCACCAAGGACATGGATACGTTCCGCAAACTCAGCCGCGAGCGCGCCGAGCTGGAGCCGGTGGTGTCGCTGTACCATGCCTACCAGACCTGCGAAGCCGACATCGAGACCGCGCGGGAAATGGCCGCCGACCCGGAGATGAAGGAATTCGCGCAGGCCGAGATCGAGCAAGGCGAGGCACGCCTCGCGCAACTTGACGGCGAGCTGCAGAAGCAGTTGCTGCCCAAGGACCCCAACGACGAGCGCGGCGTGTTCCTCGAAGTGCGCGCCGGCACCGGCGGTGACGAGGCGGCGCTGTTCGCCGGCGACCTGTTCCGCATGTATGCGCGCTTCGCCGAGCGCAAACGCTGGCAGGTCGAGGTCATCTCGGAGAGCCCCGGCGAAATGGGCGGCCACAAGGAAATTATCGCGCGCATCGCCGGACAGGGCGCGTATTCGGTGCTGAAGTTCGAATCCGGCGCGCATCGCGTGCAACGCGTCCCCGCCACCGAGACGCAGGGCCGCGTGCATACCTCGGCCTGCACCGTGGCGGTGATGCCGGAGGTGGACGAGGTTGACGAAGTCGTGCTGAACCCCGCCGATTTGCGCATCGACACGTTTCGCGCCAGCGGCGCGGGCGGCCAGCATATCAACAAGACCGATTCGGCAGTGCGCATCACTCACTTGCCGACTGGCGTCGTGGTCGAGTGCCAGGATGGCCGCTCGCAGCACCAGAACAAGGCGCAGGCGATGCGCGTGCTGGCGGCGCGCATCATGGACACCCAGGTGCGCGAGCAAAACGCCAAGATTGCTGCCGAACGCAAGTCGCTGGTCGGCAGCGGCGACCGCTCCGAGCGCATCCGCACCTACAACTTCCCGCAAGGCCGCGTCACCGACCACCGCATCAACCTCACGCTGTACAAGATGGACGCGATCATGGACGGCGACATCGGAGAACTCACCGGCGCGCTGATGGCCGAACATCAGGCTGAGCAGCTTGCCGCGATGGCGGAAGATGCCACCTAGCCTCGCAGAAACTTTCCGCAACGATAGTAAGCGACTGGAAGCCGCGCTCGGGCTGGATGCCGGCAGCGCGCGCATCGAGGTGCAATGCCTGCTGCAAGTTGTATTGCAGGTGAACCGCGCCCATTTGCTCACCCACCCCGAACAGATTCTCAACGCCGAGCAGCAGGCGCATTTCACAGCGCTGTTCGAGCGGCGCTTAAGCGGCGAACCCATTGCGTACATTCTGGGTGAGCGCGAATTCTACGGGCTGAATTTCAGGGTGACGCCCGCGACTTTGATCCCGCGATCCGACACCGAATTGCTGGTCGAGCTGGCGTTGCAGCACATCCCGCCTCGCAGCGCATTTCGCGTGCTCGACCTGGGCACCGGCAGCGGCGCGCTTGCGCTGTCAATCGCCCATGCGCGGCCGGAGGCGGAAGTGACGGCGGTGGATGCGTCTCCAGAAGCATTGGACGTGGCACGGGAGAATGCACAGCGCTTGAACATCGCCAACGTGCGCCTGCTGCAGAGCGACTGGTTCTCCGCGCTGGGTGGCGAACGCTACGATCTGATCGTCTCCAACCCGCCCTACATCGCCGAAGGCGACGCGCATCTGGCGCAGGGAGACCTGCGCTTCGAGCCGCGCGCCGCGCTGGCTTCTGGCGCGGACGGGCTGGACGACATCCGCCGCATCGTCGCGGGCGCGAAGCAGCATCTCAATGCCGATGGCTGGCTGCTGTTTGAGCACGGCTACGACCAGGCTGAACGGGCGCGCGAATTGCTGCGGCAAAACGGGTACTCCGGAGTATTTTCGGCATGCGACCTGTCTGGCATCGAACGGGTAAGCGGCGGGATGATCTCCTGACAGATTGTTTGTCAGCCCCCGGCCTTTCCGGCATAATTCGCTCCGCCGTTCAGACCCATGGGAGAGCGTGTCAGTCGTTTCAGCGACCCTGACACCGCCGAAGGCGCAACACCCGTAACCGCTCAGGCATAAGGAACCATGGGGACAGGCAAATCTGGAGAGCGCCGCTTCTAGCGGCCACCGAAGGGGCACACAACGCGAGTTGTAATCTCTCAGGTACCGAGGACAGATGGGGGCGAGGCCATGTGGCCTCGCCCTTTTTTATTCACTGAAAGCAGACATGACTCTCAAGACGACTCCTTTGAATGCGGCACACCGCGCGATGGGTGCGAAGATGGTGGACTTCGGCGGCTGGGACATGCCGGTAAACTACGGTTCGCAGATCGACGAGCACCACCAGGTACGCAACGATTGCGGCATGTTCGACGTGTGCCACATGCGTGTAGTGGACGCGAAAGGCGACGGCGTGCGCGCCTTCCTGCGCCACCTGCTGGCGAACAACGCCGACAAGCTGACCACCCCCGGCAAGGCGCTGTATTCCGCCATGCTGCGTCCGGACGGCGGCGTGATCGACGACCTCATCATCTACTTCATGAACGAACGGTGGTTCCGCATCGTGGTGAACGCGGGCACGGCGGACAAGGATATCGCCTGGATGAAGGAACAAGCTGCCGTGCATGCGCCGGGTCTGACGATCACCTCGCGCGACGACCTGGCAATGGTCGCGGTGCAGGGGCCGAACGCGCGCGCCAAGGTGTGGCAGGTTCTTCCGCAAACGAAGGCCGCGACCGAGGGGCTGGTGAATTTTCAGGCTGCCGATTGCGGCGACTATTTCATCGCGCGCACCGGCTACACCGGCGAGGATGGCTTCGAAGTCATGCTGCCGAAAGAGAAAGTGGAGGAATTCTGGTACGCACTGAACAGGGCGGGCGTGCCGCCCATTGGCCTCGGTGCGCGCGACACCTTGCGCCTCGAAGCCGGCATGAACCTCTACGGGCAGGATATGGACGAGAGCGTGGACCCGCTGGAATCCGGCCTTGGCTGGACGGTGGACCTGAAGAACGAGCGCGATTTCATCGGCAAGGCGACGCTGCTCGCCAACCCACCGACGCGCAAGCTGGTCGGGCTGGTGCTGCTGGACCGCGGCGTGCTGCGCGGCCACCAGAAGGTGCACACCGCGCACGGCGATGGCGAGATCACCAGCGGCAGTTTTTCGCCGACCCTGAACCAGTCGATCGCGCTGGCGCGCGTACCCAAGGACGTGCAGGTCGGCGACCAGGTGCAGGTGGCAATTCGCGATAAAATGCTCGCGGCGAAGGTGGTGAAGTATCCGTTCGCGCGCAATGGCAAAGCAGTAGTTAGTCTCTAAGCCGTTAGCGGTTAGTTAAAAACCGCGCAGCGACAACATCAACTAACGACTAGCGACTAACGTCTAACAACCAGGAGATTCAAATGAGCAACCCGAGCAATCTGAAATACACCGCCTCCCACGAATGGGTCAGAACCGAAGCCGACGGCACCATCAGCATCGGCATCACCCAGCACGCGCAGGAACTGCTGGGCGACATGGTGTTTGTCGAAAATCCGGCAGTCGGGCGCAAGCTCAAGGCCAAGGAAGAATGCGCGGTGGTGGAATCGGTCAAGGCCGCCGCCGACGTCTATGCGCCGGTGAATGGCGAAGTGACGGCGGTGAACAGCGAGCTGGACAGTGCCCCGGAAGCCATCAACGCCGATCCTTACGCCGCATGGATATTCAGGATGAAACCGGACAATGCGGCGGATGTCGCTGCGCTGATGGATGCCACGGCGTATCAGGCCGTCGTGGACAGCGAAGCCCACTAGAAACAGTCGTTAGTTGGTAGCCGTTAGTCGCTAGTTGGCGTTGTCCGCTACGCGGGTTTTAACTAACGACTAGCGACTAACGTCTAACATCCCGGAGATTTTATGCCCTTCATTCCCCACACCGAACAGGATATTCAAGCCATGCTCACCAGCATCGGCGCAACAAATATCGATGAACTGTTCGACGAAATCCCCGCCGCGCTGAAAAGCGGCAAACTGAGCGCCATCGGCGACGGGCTGAACGAGATGCAGATCGCGCGCCTGATGCACGAGCGCGCCGCGCAGGACGTCCAGCCGCTCAACTTCATCGGCGCGGGCGCCTACGAGCACCATATCCCCGCCGCAGTGTGGGAGATCGCCACGCGCGGCGAGTATTACACCGCCTATACGCCCTACCAGGCCGAGGCCAGCCAAGGCACATTGCAAACGCTCTACGAATATCAGACCATGATCGCGTCGCTGACCGGCATGGATGCGTCCAACGCCAGCCTGTACGACGGCGCATCCGGTTTGGCCGAAGCGATTCTGATGGCGGTCCGTTCACATAAATCCTCGCGCCGCGTGCTGCTGCCCGCCAGCGTCAGTCCGCTGTACCGCAGCGTGGCGCGCAGTATCGTCAGATTGCAGAACATCGAGCTGGTGGAAATTCCGTTCGATACCGCAACCGGCACCACCGACCTCAACGCCTTGCAACAGCACGCCGGCAGCGACATCGCCGCGCTGATCATCCCGCAGCCGAATTTTTTCGGTGCGCTGGAAGATGTCGATGCGCTGGCCGACTGGGCGCACGCGCAGGGTGCCTTGGCCATCGGACTGGTCAACCCGATCTCACTGGCACTATTGAAAGCGCCGGGCAACTGGGGCGCAAAAGGGGCGGACATCGCGGTGGGCGACGGCCAGCCGCTCGGCGCGCCGCTGTCCAGCGGCGGTCCGTATTTCGGCTTCATGTGCTGCAAGCAGGCGCTGGTGCGCCAGATGCCGGGACGCATCATCGGCCGCACCGTCGATCTGAACGGCAAGCCGGGTTTCACGCTGACGCTGCAGGCACGCGAGCAGCACATCCGCCGCGCCAAGGCGACTTCCAATATCTGCAGCAATCAGGGGCTGATGGTGGCTGCGGCGACCATCCACATGGCGCTGTTAGGCAGCGACGGATTGCGCCGTGCCGCCGCGGCATCGCACGCCAACACACAGGCGCTTGCGGTGCAGGCAAGCGGCGTACCCGGCGTGAAGCGCCTGTTCAGTGCGCCGCACTTCCATGAGATGGTGTTGCATTTGCCGAAATCTTCCGCCAAAGTGCTGGTGAGCATGGCCGATCAGGGCATTTCGGGCGGCTACGACCTGAAACCGCACTACCCGCAACTGGGCAACGCGATCCTGGTATGCGCCACCGAAACCAAGACCAATGAGGATATTCAACGCTATGTGGCGGCGTTACGCCACGCACTTCACTGACTTCACCAGGTTTCACTGACTTCACCAAGTTTCACTGACTTCACCAGGTTTCACTAACTTCACCAGGGAGAACAACATGGCACACAGTACGACACTCGGCGGCAACCCCGTGCAACTGAACGGCAACTTCCCCAAGGCAGGACAAACTGCAGCGGAATTTTCGCTGGTGAACAAGGATCTGCAGGACATCACGCTGGCCAGCTTCGGCAACAAGCGCAAGGTGCTGAACATCGTGCCGAGCCTGGACACGGCAACCTGCGCGGCCTCCGAACGGCGCTTCAACCAGGTTGCAAGCACGCTGGACAATGCCGTGGTAATCACCATCTCCGCCGACCTGCCGTTCGCCCAGTCGCGTTTCTGCGCCAGCGAAGGCCTGAGCAACGTGGTCAACCTGTCGCTGATGCGCGGCCGCGAGTTCCTGCGCAACTACGGCGTGGAAATCGCCAGCGGCGTGCTGGTCGGACTGGCCACGCGCGCGGTGATCGTGCTGGATGGCAACAACGTGGTGCGCTACACGGAGCTGGTCAGCGAGATCAAGAACGAACCGAATTACGATGCGGCGCTGGCGGCACTGAAGGCCATTTGAAAGAAATCACTGCGTAGGTTGGGTTATAACCATCGACTTGGCTGGCGTCTTTTGGCAGCCTAGTCGAATGGCTAGTCATTGCATCAGGCCGAGGGGCGTAACCCAACACATGATTAAAACACCGTTGGGTTACGCGGCAGAGCCGCTAACCCAACCTACAAAACCGAGGTTGTATTAATGTTAATTTTTGAACGCTCCCATCCCGGCCGCCGCAACGCGGCACAGACTCCCCATCACGCCGCCACAGCCAGCGGTATTCCGACCGCGCTGCTGCGCCAGGATAAACCGCTGCTGCCGGAAGCCTCGGAGATGGACGTGGTGCGCCACTACACGGGGCTATCGCAGAAGAATTTTTCCATCGACACGCACTTCTATCCGCTCGGCTCCTGCACCATGAAATACAACCCGCGCGCCTGCAACACGCTGGCCATGCTGCCGAACTTCCTCGCGCGCCATCCGCTCGCACCGGAAGCCACCGGGCAGGGCGTGCTGGCCTGCCTGTATGACCTGCAGGAAATATTGAAAGACGTCACCGGCATGGCGGGTGTTTCGCTGATGCCGATGGCCGGCGCGCAGGGCGAATTCGCGGGCATCGCGATGATCCGCGCCTATCACGACGCGCGCGGCGACAAGACACGCAGCGAAATCATCGTGCCGGACGCGGCGCACGGCACCAACCCGGCGACCGCCGTGATGTGCGGCTACACCGTGAAGGAGATTCCGACTGACGCGAACGGCGACGTCGACCTCGACGCGCTGCGCGCCGCCGTCGGCCCGCAGACCGCCGGGCTGATGCTGACCAATCCGTCCACATTGGGCGTATTCGAAAAACGTATCACCGACATCCAGAAGATCATCCACGACGCGGGCGGCCTGCTGTATTACGACGGTGCGAACCTCAACGCGATCCTCGGCAAGGTCAAGCCCGGCGACATGGGCTTCGACGTGATCCACATGAATTTGCACAAGACCTTCTCCACGCCGCACGGCGGCGGCGGGCCGGGCGCGGGCGCGGTGGGCGTGGCGCAACGCCTGCTGCCGTTCCTGCCGCTGCCGGTAGTCGCGAAGGAAGGCGACGCCTATCGCTGCCTCACCGAAAAAGACCTGCCGCAATCCATCGGCCACCTGTCCGCCTTCAGCGGCAACATCGGCATCCTGCTGCGCGCCTACGTGTACGCGCGCATGCTCGGCGCGGAAGGCATGCACCGCGTCGCGGAATTCGCCACGCTCAACGCCAACTACCTGATGGCGGAGCTGCACAAGGCCGGCTTCACCGTCGCCTTCCCGCAGCGCCGCGCGAGCCACGAATTCATCGTGTCGATGAAGCCGCTCAAGGACGCCACCGGCATCTCCGCGATGGACGTGGCGAAGCGCCTGCTCGACAAGGGCTTCCATCCGCCCACCACCTACTTCCCGATGCTGGTGCCGGAGTGCCTGCTGATCGAGCCGACCGAGACCGAATCGAAAGAGACGCTCGACGCCTTCGTCAGCGCGATGAAGGAGATCCGCGACGAGGCACAAGCAACGCCGGAACTGGTGAAGGGTGCGCCGCACACCATGCCGGTACGCCGGCTCGATGACGTCAAAGCAGCACGCGAACTTGACCTGGCCTGGAAGCCAAGCGCACATGTGTCATGACTTTGATATGTCTTCTTTGACTGAAGCAATTCGAATTCGCGGCGATGTTTGTCATTTAGCATGTTACCGGTATAATGCGCGGCTTCCAAAGCTGGCCGGTTCATTCGGCCAGTGTGATGATGCAGAAAAAATGGCTCGGTAGCTCAGTCGGTAGAGCAGAGGACTGAAAATCCTTGTGTCGGTGGTTCGATTCCGCCCCGAGCCACCAAATTATCAGGGTTGCAGCGATGCAGCCCTTTTATTTTTCCGTCAAACCCTATGTCCAATCAAGTGAATGACAGCGTCGCGCCAGACACGCCCGCACCCGTAGCGGACGCTATCATCGCGCGCGAGGTCAAACGCCGCCGCACCTTCGCGATCATCTCCCATCCTGACGCGGGCAAGACCACGCTCACCGAAAAACTGCTGCTGTTCGGCGGCGCGATCCAGATGGCGGGCACGGTCAAGGCGCGTAAGAGTGGCCGCCATGCGACCTCCGACTGGCTGGAGATCGAGAAGCAGCGCGGCATCTCGGTGGCCAGCTCGGTGATGCAGTTCACCTACGACGATTGCGTCATCAACCTGCTCGACACGCCCGGCCACCAAGATTTTTCCGAGGACACCTACCGCGTGCTGACGGCGGTGGACGCGGCGGTGATGGTGGTGGACGCGGCCAAGGGCGTGGAAGCGCAGACCATCAAGCTGCTCGAAGTGTGCCGTCTGCGCAACACGCCGATCATCACCTTCATCAACAAGATGGACCGCGAGGTGCGCGAACCGCTGGAGGTGCTGGACGAAATCGAGTCGGTGCTTAAAATCAAATGCGCGCCGGTGACTTGGCCGATCGGCATGGGCAAACGCTTTCAGGGCGTGTATCACTTGCTGAATGACGAAGTGCTGCGTTTTTTGCCTGGCGAAGCGAAAGCCAACCAGGAAGTCGAAGTGCTGAAAGGCCCGCAAATCGAACAGCTCGCACAGCAATGCCCAAGCGAGATGCAGACCATGCGCGACGAAACCGAATTAGTCGCGGGTGCAGGCGCGTCATTCGACCTGCAGGAGTTTTTGCGCGGCCAGCAAACCCCAGTGTTCTTCGGCTCCGGGATCAACAACTTCGGCGTGCGCGAAGTGCTGCGCGCGCTGGTGAACTGGGCGCCTGCGCCGCTGCCGCGCGCCACCGATGTGCGCATGGTGCAACCCACCGAACCGGCCTTCACCGGTTTCGTGTTCAAGATCCAGGCCAACATGGATCCGAACCACCGCGACCGCATCGCCTTCCTGCGCGTGTGTTCCGGCCGCTACACCTCGGGCATGAAAGTCAAGCATCGCCGCACCGGCAAGGAAATGAAGCTGGCGAATGCCGTCACTTTCATGGCCAACGAACGCATGCGCATGGACGAGGCCTATGCGGGCGACATCATCGGCGTGCACAACCACGGCCAGTTGCAGATCGGCGACGTGCTCACCGAAGGCGAGGCGCTCACCTTCAAGGGCATCCCCTACTTCGCACCGGAACTGTTCAGCCGCGCGCGCCTGCGCGATCCGATGAAAGCCAAGCAGTTGCAGAAAGGCCTGCGCCAACTCGGCGAAGAAGGCGCGGTGCAGGTATTCGAACCGCTGGTGGACAACACGCCGCTGATCGGCGCGGTCGGGCAGTTGCAGTTCGAGGTGGTCGAGCATCGCCTGAAATCCGAATACGGCGTGGACGCGGTATTCGAGCGCGCCGGCATCCACACCGCGCGCTGGGTGACCTGCCCTGACGCGAATCATCTCAACGAATTCATCAAGGCCAATCAGGGACGTCTGGCGAAAGATGTGGACGGCAACTACGCCTATCTCGCCGACACCGGCGTGAACCTGCGCCTTGCTCAGGAACGCTGGCCGAAAGTGCAGTTCCACGCCACGCGCGAACACGGCCAGCAACTTGGCTGAATGCCCCTTCAGGAAAGTTTGCCGAAATAATCCTAAAAACCGCCATCGGCGGAAAATGTCATTTTATTTCGACGCGTTGGGTTGCTCTTGTAGGACCATATCGATTGAGGTAGTGTCCACACAGGCAATCTTGTGCAGTCCGATATGGCCCAACTCGAAATCAGAAATGTCACGCGCCGCTTCGGCGATTTCGTCGCGGTGGACAATGTCAGCCTGAATATCGAGGCGGGCGAGTTTTTCACCCTGCTCGGCCCCTCCGGCTGCGGCAAGACCACCATCCTGCGCATGATCGCCGGTTTCGATCTGCCCGACGCCGGACAGATACTGCTCGATGGCAAGGACCTCGCCGACACTCCCGCAGAAAAACGCCCGGTGCATACCGTGTTCCAGAGCTATGCGCTGTTCCCGCACATGACAGTAGCCGAGAATGTCGCCTTTCCGCTCAAGATGGCGCGCCGCCCGGCGGCCGAGATCGCCGGCATGACGCGCGGCATCCTGCGGCAGGTGCACCTGACCGACAAAGCCGACACCTATCCGCATGAACTGTCCGGCGGGCAGAAGCAGCGCGTTGCGCTGGCGCGCGGGCTGGTCAACCGGCCGCGCCTGCTGCTGCTCGACGAACCGCTCGGCGCGCTGGACGCCAAGCTGCGCGAGGAAATGCAGGTGGAACTGATCAACCTGCAACGCGAGATCGGCGTGACTTTTGTCTTCGTTACCCATGCCCAGGTCGAGGCGCTGGCGCTGGCGCACCGCATCGCGGTGATGGATCAGGGCAGAGTGGAGCAGGTGGACGAGCCGGCCAGGCTTTACGGCTTTCCGCAAACCCGTTTTGTCGCCGACTTCATCGGCCATATCAACCAGCTCGAAGCGCAGGTGTTGGAATCCAGCCACGGCCATCTGCGCCTGGCGGTCGCCGGTCTGGGCGAGATCATCGCGCCGCCGCTGAAGGATGCCGCGGTCGGCGCCAAGGGCGTGTTTGCGATACGCCCCGAACAGGTGCGCATCGGCGTGCATGGCGAACTGGCCGAATTAAAGAATCACTTTTCCGGCGTGGTGCGCAACCTGCTGTATCGCGGCGAGGTCAGCGTGTACAAGGTCGAGCTGGCCAACGGCGCGCTGATCGAAGCGCTGCTGCCCAATTCCGCGCCGGGCAAAGCCGAATTGTTCAAGGTCGGCGATGCGGTCAAGCTGGGCTGGCGCCACGATGCGGGGATGTTTTTGCGTGACTGAGTCCCTGCGCAAATCTACCCCCGCCGCGCGCCTGAACAGGTATCTGGTAGGCGGCCCGCCGTTCCTGTTCCTGCTGCTGTTTTTCGTTGTCCCCGGCTTCATCATGGTGCTTGCCTCGTTCCGTTATCCCGGCGAGTTCGGCGGGCTGGCGCCGCTCAGTGCTGCCGACCCGAACATCTTGCAGGGCTTGACGCTGGAAACCTACCGGTTCTTTTTCAGCGACCCGATCTACAGCCAGGTGTTCGTCAAATCAATCTTCATGGCGCTCGCCACCACGCTGATCTGCCTGACCATGGCTTATCCGCTGGCATTGCTGATCGCGCGCAGCCCGAAAAAAAGCCGCGACCTGATGGTGCTGCTGGTGATTCTGCCGTTCGCCAGCAATTTCCTGATCCGCGTCTATGCCTGGATGATCGTGCTCGGCCCGCAATCGGCGCTGAGCCAACTGGTCAACGGCTTGCTGCAAGGGCTCGGCATGGAGCCGGTGCGCCTGCTGTTTTCGCCGTTCGCCGTGCTGGTCGCGATGGTGTACGTGCACCTGCCGTTCATGGTGCTGCCGCTGTACACCAACCTGGAGAAGCACGACCCGGCGCTGCTCGATGCCGCACAGGATCTGGGAGCTTCCGCCTGGCAGCGTTTCTGGCGCGTGACCTTCCCGCTGTCGCTGCCGGGGATATTCTCCGGCTCCGCGCTGGTATTCATCCCGGTGCTCGGCATGTTCGCCGTCCCCGACATTCTCGGCGGCACCGGCGACATGCTGATCGGCAACCTGATCAAGGAACAGTTCCTCGGCACGCGCGACTGGCCGTTCGGTTCCACGCTGTCGATCATGCTGACTATCGCAGTGCTGCTGATCGCATGGTTTGCCGCGAAGCTTGCGGGAAGGCGGGGCAGCTATGCGTAGGGGAATGGGGCTGTGGGCGGCGGCGCTGGCGGTGTACGCCTTCCTCTATGTGCCGCTCGCCATCGTGGTCGCCTATTCGTTCAACGATTCGCGCCTGAATGCCGAATGGGTGGGCTTTACCTGGCACTGGTACGACGTGCTGCTGCATGACGAGGCGATGCTTGCCGCCGCCGGCAATTCGCTGCTCATCGCGCTGATATCGAGTCTGGTTGCCACGGTGCTCGGCACGATGGCCGGCATCGCGATACACCGCTACAACCTGAAGTCGCTGACCTTCATGGTGCTGACCCCGGTGGCCATGCCGGAAATCCTGCTCGGCGTGTCACTGCTGCTGTTCTTCATCCAAGTGCTGAATCTCACGCTCGGCATGCTGTCCATCGTGCTCGCCCACATCACGTTTTCCATCGGCTTCGTCGCGGTGATCGTGCGCGCGCGGCTGGCCGGCATGGACGAAAGCATCTTCGAGGCGGCGCGCGACCTCGGCGCATCGCCGTGGGAGACATTCCGTTACATTACTTTTCCGCTGATCCTGCCCGGCGTGGTCGCGGGGTGGCTGATGGCGTTCACGCTGTCGATCGACGATTTCGTGATCACCTTCTTCACCGCCGGGGTCGGCGTGTCCACCCTGCCGCTGCATATCTACTCGATGATCAAGATCGCGGTGACGCCGGAAGTGAATGCGGTGTCCACCTTGCTGATGCTGCTCACGCTGACCATGATCGTGCTGGCCGCGCGCTTCGCGCCGGACGCGCTGAAGGGGAAGGTATAGCGATGCTCAAGAAGAAAAACAATGTCCACGAAATACACGAAATTCGTTTCACGCATTCATGCATGAATCATCGATTTCTTTTTCGTGTATTTCGTGGACTCATGGCTTTTGTTTTCCTGGTGCAGCTTAACTGCGCCCATGCCGAAGACATGCTGCACCTGTACAACTGGAACAACTACATCTCCGGGGAGACCATCGCGCGCTTCGAGGCGCAGTGCGGTTGCCGCGTGGAGCAGGACTACTATTCCGACAACGAGGAGATGCTCGCCAAGCTGGCTGCGGGTGCTGCCGGCTACGACCTGATCGTGCCGACCGGCAATGCGGTGGAAGCGCTGATCCGGCAGAATGCCCTGCGCCCGCTCGACAAGAGCCTGCTGCCCAACCTGCACAACATCGACCCGGCCTACCTCAACACCCTGTTCGATCGCGGCAACCGCTATTCGGTACCGTACGCCTACACCCTCACGCTGATCGGCTACAACAGCGAGAAAATCCGCGAGCTGGATCTGCCGGTCGATAGTTGGGCGGTGGTCTTCGAGCCGCGCTATCTGGAAAAACTGAAAGGGCGCGTCACCGTGCTCGACAGCCAGCGCGAATTGCTGGCGGCGGCATTGAAGTATCTCGGCTACTCGGTCAACGATACGGATGAAGCGCACTGGAAACAGGCGCGCGACCTGATCATCCGCGCCAAGCCGTACTGGGCGGCATTCAACGCATCAAGCTACATCAAGGAGCTGACCGTCGGCAACATCTGGCTGGTGCACGGCTATTCCAACGACATCTTCCAGGCCGACCTCGATGCACAGAAGGCCGGGCGCGGATTTCGCATCGTCGCCAGCATCCCCGGAGAAGGCGCGGTGCTGGCGCTGGATTCGATGGTGCTGCACAAATCCGGCCCGCGTCCCGACCTCGCGCACCGCTTCATCGACTTCATGCTCGACGGGCGCAATTCCGCCGAACTGACCAACCTGATCGGCTCGGGCAATCCCAACCGCGACGCGCTGCAATACATCAGACCGGAAGTCGCGCAGAATCCCGCGGTGTTTCCCGGTAAAGCACAGCAGGCGCGGCTGGAAATGCTGCGCGATCTGGATCGCCATCAGCGCCGCGTGCTGTCGCGCATCTGGACTGAAATTAAATTAAGATGAACAACTGCAACGACCGGACCGGTACCAGAATCATGAAACGCCACTTCGCCTTGGGCATATTCCTTTTTTGCTGTTGCGCGCTTCCATCGCAGGGCGGAGAGTTCGATGCGGCGCGCCACAAAATGGTGGAGACAGTGTTATCCGATACTGCCGCCACCTCTTCATATAGCGGCAGTTCCGCGCTCAGTCCGCGCGTTGTGGCGGCGATGGAGAAAGTGGAGCGCCATCGTTTCGTGCCTACCGCGCTGACTGCGTTTGCCTACTTCAACCGCCCCCTTCCCATCGGCCACGGGCAGACGATCTCGCAGCCTTTCATCGTGGCACTGATGACCGATCTGATGAAGATCGAGGAGGGCGACAGGGTGCTTGAGATCGGCACCGGTTCCGGCTACCAGGCGGCGGTTCTGGCGGAAGTGGCCGGCTCGGTCTACAGCATCGAGATCATCGAGCCGCTGGGGAAACAGGCGGGCAAGCTGCTGGAATCGCTCGGTTACCGCAACGTGGAGACGAGGGTGGGCGACGGCTACTATGGCTGGCCGGAAGCGGCGCCGTTCGACGCAATCATGGTGACCGCCGCCGCAAGCCATGTGCCGCCTCCCCTGATCAGGCAGCTGAAACCGGGCGGCCGCATGGTGATTCCGCTCGGCACGCAATTCATGACCCAGTACCTGATGCTGGTGGAAAAACGGCAGGACGGCTCGCTGACCACCCGTCAGATCTTGCCGGTGCGGTTTGTCCCGCTTACCGGCGGCCATTAATGGGTGCCTCCCAAAATCCAGATTTGCGAGCATCCGCTACGCGGATTGCCTGCTTAAACCTCTTCATCCCAACTGCTGTGTTGCAGAAAAAATTTAGTTTCGGCCAACCTAAAGGTTACCCTTCACTGAAACTTCGTTTTCTTGCTTACATATTCCGCATATGTGGCGCTGCAAAATTTTTCCCGCGCCTTGCATTTGGGCGAACTCTGAATTTTTAGAGGTACCCATAATGTTACGCCCCCCATTCATCGCGATCGGATTACTCTCTGCCTGCGTGCTGGCCTACGAGGTGCTGCTGACGCGATTGTTCAGCATCGTGCTGTGGCATCACTTCGCCTACATGATCATCAGTGCGGCGATGCTGGGCTACGGCGCGAGCGGCACGGCGCTGACCCTGCTCAAGGAAAAAATCACCCCGCACTTCGGCGCGGCGTACGTCACGGCCGCAGTTGCGCTGGCCTTGCTGATGCCCGCGGCGTTTCTGCTGGCGCAACAGGTGCCGTTCAATCCGCTCGAACTGCTGTGGGACAACAGCCAGCCGGCCAGACTGTTCGCCGTCTATCTGCTGATGATGCTGCCGTTCTTTTGCGGGGGGCTGGGCATCGGCCTCGTCTTTGCGCACTTCGGCAAGCAGGCATCGCGCATCTATGCCTTCGACATCCTTGGCGCGGGCGTGGGCAGCTTGGGCGTCATCGGCGTGCTGTTCCTCGTGCCGCCGCACCGGGTGCTGACCGCCCTCACGGCACTGGCGCTGCTCGCCGCCGCGATCGCCGTCGCCGAATTGAAGGTGCGGCCGAAATGGCTGATGGAATTGTTTGCCGGACTGGCTGTGCTGGCGGCGGTGGCACTGCCCGGCATGCCGGTGCATCCCTCGCCCTACAAGGACCTGAGCCAGACCCTGAACATCACCGGGGCGCGGGTGGCCGAGGAACGCTTCAGCCCGCTGGGGCAGATCACGGTGGTGGAAAACACCCGCGTGCCGTTGCGTGAGGCGCCGGGAATGAGCCTCAACGCCACGAGCGAACCGCCGCCGCAGTTGGGTGTGTTCGTCGACGGCAACGGGCCATCGGCGCTGACAAAATTCGATGGCAAACTCGCGCCGCTGGCCTATCTCGACCAGCTCACCTCGGCGCTGCCCTACCATGTGCTGGCCACGCATGAACCTGCCCATCGTGAACTTGACAGGCCGCGCGTGCTGGTACTCGGCGCCGGTTCCGGCAGCGATGTGTTGCAGGCGTTGTACCACGGCAGCGCCGCAATCGATGCGGTGGAACTGGACCGCAACGTCACCGGTCTGGTCAGCCAGCGTTTTCGCGGCTTTGCCGGCAACCTTTACGCACAGCCCGGCGTGCAGGCATACGCAGCCGAGGCGCGCGGCTTCGTCAACACCAGCGATCAGCGCTACGACCTGATCCAGGTGGCGCTGCTCGATTCATTCGGCACCGCCTCGGCCGGACTGTATGGCCTGAGCGAAAACTATCTGTACACGGTCGAGGCGCTGCAGACCTACCTGGGCCGCCTCGCGCCGGACGGCATGCTGGCCGTCACCCGCTGGCTCACGCTGCCGCCGCGCGATACGCTGAAACTGTTTGCCACGGCAGTGGCCGCGCTGGAGCGCAGCGGCGTAGCCAACCCCGCGACGCGGCTGGCGATGATCCGCGGCTGGAAAACGGTCACGCTGCTGGTGAAGAACGGCGACTTCAGCGCGCGGGAAATCGCTGCGCTCAGGGAATTCAGCCGTGCGCGTTCCTTCGATCTGGCCTGGTATCCCGGCATGCGCGCCGATGAGGCGAACCGCTATAACCTGCTGGCGCAACCCTCCTTCTTCGAGGGCGCCGTTGCGCTGCTGGGCCCGCAGCGGCAGGACTTCATCGACCAGTACAAGTTCTACATCGAGCCGGCAACCGATGACCGGCCGCATTTTTTCCGTTTCTTCAAATGGAATTCGGCCGCGGAAATCTTCGCCCTGCGCGAACACGGCGGCATGCCGCTGCTCGACTGGAGCTACCCGCTGCTGGTGGCGACGCTGGTGCAGGCGTTTGCGGCTAGCGTTGTGTTGATCCTCGCGCCGCTGGCGCTGTCGCGTTGCCGGCGCATATTGCCCGGCGCGCCGGTGGCACTGTATTTTCTCGCCATCGGTTTCGCCTTCATGTTCATGGAAATCGCCTTCATCCAGAAATTCGTGCTGTTCCTGGCGTACCCGCTATACGCCGTGGCAGTCGTGTTGTGCGCTTTTCTAGTGTTCGCCGCCGCGGGAAGCTGGCTGGCCGGAAATTGGCAAAATGTGCGCTGGCAGGGCGCGGATAAAGTCACGCTGGCGGTGATCGCGATGGGCGTTTTGGCGCTGGTCTATTTAGCCATCCTGCCAGGCCTGTTCCAGGCGCTGATCCATTTGTCCGACGCGACGAAGATAATTATTTCCGTGGCGCTGATCGCGCCGCTGGCGATGTGCATGGGCGTGCCTTTCCCGACCGCCATGACACGGCTGGCGAGCGCGGCTGAGGAGACCATTCCCTGGGCGTGGGCGATCAACGGTTTCGCCTCGGTAGTGGGAGCCGTCCTCGCCACATTGCTGGCCATTCATCTGGGTTTTGCGGCAGTGATCCTGCTGGCGGTGCTGATCTACGGCTTGGCCTGTGCCGCCCTGAGGAGATTCGCCTGAGCAGTTTTTTCATTCACCCTGAACCTGGCGAACCGGAGCCCAAACCGGTGGTCTTGGCCAATTGCCAACATGAACTTGCCATCCAGGGCTGGTGGCGCAATACTCCCCCTCCCCGATGAATTCCTGGGGTGCTTTTTGGTATTCGTGGTTCAACTTTAATGGAGAACGTCATGAAACTGGAAGATGTACGCACCATCGCCAAGTCGCACAGCATCAAACTCGACCACCTTTCAAAAACCGGGCTGATTAAAGCCATTCAAAAGGATGAGGGCAATTTCGACTGCTTTGCTACCGCCCGCAACGGCGAATGTGATCAGGCGGACTGCCTTTGGCGCGATGACTGTTTCGATGCCGCTCACAAGCTCACAACCAGAGGAGAATTATCATGAACTTGATTAAATGGGATCCCTTCAGCGAACTGGAAGAAGTTTCCAACCGCCTGAACCGCATCTTCGGGCGAGCGCCCGCCCGCACCGAAGCAGACAACGAAATGCTGGCCGTGGCGGACTGGGCGCCTTCCGTCGACATCAGCGAAACAGATGCTGCATATCTGATCAAAGGTGAAATTCCCGGCGTGAAAAAGGAGGATGTCAAAGTCACCATTCAGGACGGCATGCTCACCATTCAGGGTGAGCGCAAGCAGGAGAAAGAAGAGAAGGGAAAGAAGTTTCACCGTGTCGAGTGTTCATATGGCAGCTTTGTGCGCAGCTTCCGGGTACCGGATGATGCAGATGAAAATAAGGTAAAGGCTGACTTCAAGGACGGCATGCTCAACATCACGCTGCCCAAGTCCGCAAAGGCCAAGAACAAGGCGATTAATGTGTCTGTGTCATAAATAATCGCAACAACCGCAACCCTGGCTATTGCCGGGGTTTGCGGGAATCAAGGGGCGGCCGCAATTCAGGACAGAATCGACTGCTGGCAAAACGGATACGTTAAACCTCAAAAAAACGCATGGCAAAGATTCGGCGGATGCATTTGCATGACAACCTTCCCATACACGAAATTGCACGAAAAACCTGCCTGCCATGCCCAGCTATCAGGAAATGGCTCACACCCCATCCGGCACTGAAATCAAGTTAACCGGACACCACCAATTTTGAGTATAGTTCGAACAAAAATTTCTGGCCGACACGATTATTATGTCGTCCATTAATAACGCTAATTAAGCTCGGGAGAATAATATGGCCATCATTGGGATTGATCTGGGCACTTCCAACTCCGCCGCCGCCGTCCTGCGCGGCGGGCGTCCCGTCATCATTCCCAGCGCCGAAGGCATCAGCATCGGCGGCAAGGCCTTCCCGAGTTACGTCGCGCTCACCGCCGACGGCCAGATGCTGGTCGGCGAGCCCGCGCGCCGCCAGGCGGCCTCCAATCCCGAGGGCACGGCCGGCGCCTTCAAGCGCAGGATGGGCCGGCGCGAGAACGTCCGCCTCAGGGACAAGGACTATTCGCCGGAGCAGCTCTCTGCCTTTCTCTTGCAGAAGATCAAGCGCGATGCCGAGGCCTTCCTCGGCGAGCCGGTGGAGAAGGCCGTGGTGACGGTGCCCGCCTACTTCGACGACAACCAGCGCGCCGCGACCAAGGATGCCTGCCGCATCGCCGGCCTCGAGGTGGTGCGCCTGGTCAACGAGCCCACCGCCGCGTCGCTGGCCTACGGCCTCGACCGCGCGGGGCAGGAGCTGCGCATCGCGGTGATCGACCTCGGCGGCGGCACGCTGGACGTCACTATCATGGAGTTCGGCAAGGGCGTGTTCGAGGTCAAGGCCACCAGCGGCGACACCCAGCTCGGCGGCACCGACATGAACCAACGCGTCTATGAGCACCTCGTCGAGCGCTTCCAGATGGCCACCGGCGTGGACGTGCGCAACGACCCCAAGGCCGCTGCCCGCCTCATCGAGGCGGCCGAGACCGCCAAGATCGAGCTCTCCGCGAGCGTCAATACCCACCTCAGCCTGCCCTATCTCGCCTCGGTCAACGGTGAGCCGCGCCACCTCGAACTGGATCTCAACCGCACCGAGCTGGAGCGCCTGGTGCGCCCGGTGATCGAGCGCTGCAAGGGCCCGGTTGAGCAGGCGCTGCACGATGCGGGCATTACGCCGAAGGACGTGGACCGCGTGGTGTTTGTCGGCGGGCCGACGCGCATGCCGGTGGTGCGCGCCTATTTCGAGGAACTGTTCGGGCGCAAGGCCGAGATGGGCGTCGACCCGATGGAATGCGTCGCCGCGGGCGCCGCGATCCAGGCCGGGGTGCTCGCGGGCGAGGTCGGCGGCATCGTGCTGGTGGACGTGACGCCGCTCACCCTCGGCGTCGAAACGCTCGGCGGCATCGCGACGCCCTTGATCGCGCGCAACACGCCGATCCCGGTCAAGCGCAGCGAGACTTTCACCACCGCCGCCGACATGCAGACCAGCGTCACCATCCACGTGTTCCAGGGCGAGCGGCCGATGTCTTCCGACAATACCAGCCTCGGCGAATTCAATCTCGACGGCCTGCCGCCCGCGCCGCGCGGCATCCCCAAGATCGAGGTGAGCTTCGACATCGACTCCAACGGTATCCTCAGCGTCTCGGCGAAGGACACCGCCAGCGGCAAGACGCAATCGATCAACATCACCGGCTCCACGCGGCTGCTGGAAGACACCAAGAAGCGCATGGTGGAAGAGGCGGAGCGCTACGCCGACGCGGACAAGAAGCGACGCGAGGATGCGGAAAAACTCAATGCCGCGGACGCGGGCTGCTACGAAGCCGAGAAGATGCTCGCCAACTTTGCCGACAAGCTTACCGACGACCTGAAGAAGCGCATCGAGTCCGCGCTGCGCGAGACCAAGGAGGCGCTGCTCAAGAAAGATGTTCCGCTGGCGACGGAGCGCGCGGAGGCGCTGAAGAAAGTGCTGCAGGAAGCGGGCGCGGTCATCTATTCGCAGTCCGGCCAGGCTGGCAAGGGGCAGCCTTACGCGGAGACCCGCTGGGAAGGGCCGGAGCCGCCGCCCAACGTGGGCGCGGCGTCGGGCGAACCGCGCCCTAGCGGCTCGGGTCCGCGCGGCAAGGTGGTGGACGCGGAGTACAAGGAAAACAAATAATCCGTTCGGGAGAAAAAATGACCGCCCCTCTGGAACCGCAACAGCTTTACCACCCTTGCGATACCGCACAATTCGGCTTCCGCACCACGGCAGACCTGGAAGATCTAACGGAGATCATCGGCCAGATGCGCGCGATGAACGCGGTGCGTTTCGGCGCAGGCATCCGCCACGAGGGCTACAACCTTTTCGTGCTTGGCCCCTCCGGCATCGGCAAGAGCAGCATGGTGCGGCAGTTCCTCGAAAAAAAGGCGCAGGACGAGCACGAGCCCGCCGACTGGTGCTATCTCAACAACTTCGCCCAGCCGCACAAGCCGCAGGCGCTCAGGCTGCCGTCCGGCAGGGGTGCGGAACTGCGCCGCCGCATGGAGCAGCTGGTGGATTACCTGCGTACCGCCATTCCCGCGCTGTTCGAGAGCGACGAATACCGCGCCAAGGCGGGAGCGATCAATGAGGAGTTCAGCAAGCGCGAGGAGCAGGCGTTCAAGGAATTGGGAGAAGAGGCCGGGAAGCAGGAGATCGTTCTGCTGCGCACCCCCGATGGATTCGCCTTCGCACCGACCCGCAATCATGAGGTGATCCCGCCCGGCGAATACGAAAAGCTGCCGGAAGAGGAAAAGAAGCGGGTGGAGGCGGCCATCGCCGAACTGCAGGAGCGGCTGGAAAAGATCCTGCGGCAGATCCCGCCCTGGCGCAAGGAGCGGCACGAGCGCATCAAGCAGCTCGACCGCGAAACCACCTTGTCGGCGGTCGGGCATCTGGTGGGCGAACTGAAGGAAGCCTACGCCGATATCCCCGGGGTGTTGAAATACCTCGATGCGGTGCAGCAGGACATAGTCGACAATGCGGATGATTTCCGCAAGCAGGAGGAGTCCGTCTCTTTCGGCGGCGTGACCATGGTGACTCACCAGAGCTTCCACCGCTACCAGGTGAATGTGCTGGTGACCAATGGCGAGGAGTCCGGCGCGCCAATCATCAGCGAAGACAACCCGACCTACAGCAACCTGGTCGGGCGGATCGAGCATATCGCCCAGCTCGGTGCACTGGTCACGGATTTCACGCTGATCAAGCCGGGGGCGTTGCACCAAGCGAACGGCGGCTACCTGCTGCTGGACATTCGCAAGCTGCTGGTGCAGCCGTTCGCCTGGGAGGCATTGAAGCGGGCGCTGCAAACGCGCGAGATCCGCATCGAATCGCTGGGGCAGATGTACAGCCTGGTCAGCACCGTGTCGCTGGAACCGGAGCCGATCCCGCTGGATACCAAGGTGGTACTGTTCGGCGACCGCCTGTTCTATTACCTGCTGCAGGAATACGATCCGGACTTCGGCGAGCTGTTCAAGGTGGCGGCGGATTTCGAGGAACGCATCGAGCGCAATGCCGAGGCTGATCAGCTCTACGCACGCCTGATTGCTACATTGACCCGCAAGGAAACGTTGCTGCCGTTCGACCCCGGCGCGGTGGCGCGGGTGATCGAGCACAGTGCGCGCTGGGCCGGCGATGCGGAACGGCTTTCCACGCACATGCGCAGCGTGGCGGATCTGCTGCGCGAGTCCGATTACTGGGCGCGCGAGGCAGGACACGCAACAGTGGAAGCCGCCGATGTGCAGCGGGCGATCGACATGCAGATCCGGCGGCAGGACCGGGTAAGGGACCGCCTGTATGAGGCGATCCTGCGCGATACGCTGGTGATCGCCACCGAGGGGGCGGTGACGGGCCAGGTCAACGGCCTTTCGGTGATCGAGCTGGGCGACTTCGTATTTGCCCAGCCGACCCGCATCACCGCCACCACAAGACTGGGCGAAGGCGAACTGGTCAATATCGAACGCGAAGTGAAGCTCTCCGGCGCGATCCATTCCAAGGGCGTGCTGATCCTCTCCTCGTTCCTCGCCGCGCGCTATGCGAAGAACCAGCCGCTGGCGCTTTCCGCCAGCCTGGCATTCGAGCAATCCTACGGCCAGGTCGAAGGCGACAGCGCGTCGCTGGCCGAATTGTGCGCGCTGCTTTCCAACCTCGCGGATGCGCCGATCAGGCAATCCCTGGCGGTGACCGGTTCGGTAAATCAGTTCGGCCAGGTGCAGGCGATCGGCGCGGTCAACGAAAAGATCGAGGGGTTTTTTGACATTTGCGCGGCGCGTGGACTGAACAGCGAACAGGGTGTATTGATCCCCGCCGCCAACCTCAAGCATCTGATGCTGCGCCACGATGTTGTCGCGGCTGCGGCGGCCGGGCAGTTCAGTATCTACGCCGTGGAAAACGTCGATCAGGCCATCGCCCTGCTGACCGGCTTGCCGGCCGGAGAGGCCAGTGCCGGCGACGAGTACCCGGAGGGCAGCGTCAATCGCCGGATCGCGGCGCGGCTCGCCAAGCTGAACGAGATCAGGCAGTCGTTCGCGAAACGATCCACGAGAAAATCGGCGGCAAAGAAAAAAACCGATTAGTCCACGAAAGACACGAAAAGTCCGGCAAGCTTTATCCGGGAAAAGCTTATGCCGTGGTTGGTGCTTTTTCGTGGACCATGTTTTTCCAGATTGAAGGAGAACGGCCATTACAGCCCAGCGCGATTACTACGAGGTGCTTGGCGTCGCCAGGGACGCCGACCAGAAGGCGATCAAGGACGCCTTCCGCAACCTCGCCCTGAAATATCACCCCGACCGCAACAAGGAGCCGGGAGCCGAGGAACGCTTCAAGGAAATCGCCGAAGCCTACGCCATCCTGTCCGACCCGAAGAAGCGCGCCGAATATGATGCGCGCGGATTCGCCGGCGTGGAGGGTTTCAGCCAGGAGGACCTGTTCGGCGGCATCAACTTCGAGGACATCTTCGGCGGGCTCAACTTCGATTTCGGCGGCGGCCCATTCGAGGGATTCTTTCATCGACGCCGGGCGGGGCCGGTGCGCGGCGCGAATATCGAGGTTGACCTGTCCATCCCGCTGGAGCGGGTGGCGAGCGGAGGCGAGGAAAAAGTCCGCCTGAGCCGCCCGTCCGCCTGCCCGGCCTGTCACGGCACAGGTGCCGAAGGCGGCGCCGTGCCAAAGGCCTGTGAGGCATGCAAGGGCACCGGACGCATCACCCGCAGCAGCCGCAAGGAAAAAGAACATCTGCTGATCCAGCAGATCAGCACCTGCCCCGCCTGCCATGGACGCGGCAGTATCATCGAGCACCCCTGCCCGAAGTGTCATGGCAGCGGCCACGTGGAACAGGAGGAAACGCTGACGGTGAAGATCCCGCAGGGTGTCGAGGAGGGTATGGCGCTACGCATTCCCGGCAAGGGGATGCCAAGTCCCGAAGCGGGCGGCGTGACTGGGGATCTGTTCGTCGTGGTGCGCACACGGCGCGATCAGCGCTTCGATCGGGCCGGGGCCGACCTGCTGCGCCAGGAAACCATTCCGCTGACCGACGCCGTGCTCGGCACCACGCTGGAAGTGCCCACCCTGGACGGGTCGGCCAGCGTGACCATCCCGCCAGGCACCCAGCCCGGCGCGGTGCTGCGCCTCAAAGGCAAAGGACTGCCGGAGTTTGGCAGCGGGCGCCATGGCGAACTGTATCTGCGCATCGAGGTGCATGCCCCGGAAAAGCTTTCCCGCGAAGAGCGGGAATTATATGAACAGCTGCGCGCCATCGGCGGCAAGCAGGCCGGGCGCTTCTCGAAGCTGTGGAAGTGATCGCGCCTCTGACCGGACAAGACAAGCGCCCCCTGAACCAGCATCGTGAACCCGCACCGCCATGACATTGAAAAACTTTATGCGCACCTGCACAGCAGCGCGCAGGGCCTGACACAGGCCGAGGCCGCGCAGCGGCTGGCGAGGTACGGCGCCAACCAGATCGAAAAAATCTCCGAACAGTCTTTCATCGGCAGGCTGCTCAGGGAATTCACCCATCTCTTCGCGCTGATCCTGTGGCTGGCGGCGGGGCTGGCTTTCTTCGCCGAGTGGAAAGACCCCGGCCAAGGGATGGCGACGCTGGGCTATGCCGTGCTCGGCGTGATCCTGATCAACGGGCTGTTCTCGTTCTGGCAGGAATACCGCGCGGAAAAAGCGCTGGCCGCATTGCGCAATCTGCTGCCGCGCCATACCACCGCGTTGCGCGATGGCCGCGCGGTGCAATTGCCGGTCGCGGAGCTGGTGCCGGGCGATGTGGTGCTGCTCGCGGCGGGCGATGACGTGCCGGCCGACTGCCGCCTGATCGAGGCATTCGGCGTGCGCGTCAACACCGCCAACCTCACCGGCGAATCGAAACCGATGGCGCGCAATGCGGCCGCCGAACCGGAGGAGCAGGCCGTCCTTCGGCGCGACATCCTGCATGCCGGCACCTCGCTGATCTCGGGCGAGGCGAAGGCCATGGTGTACGCCACCGGCATGCATACCGAATTCGGCAACATCGCGCGCCTGACGCAAGCCGCGCGCGAGCCGCTGTCGCCGCTGCAAAAGGAGATCGCGCGCCTGTCACGGCTGGTCGCACTGTTCGCCACATTGCTCGGCGTGCTGTTCTTCCTGATCGGCCAGATGATCGGCCTGTCGTTCTGGGAAAACCTGGTGTTCGCGATCGGCATCATCGTCGCGAATGTGCCCGAGGGATTGCTGCCCACTGTCACGCTGTCGCTGGCGATGGCGACGCAGCGCATGGCGAAGAAGAATGCGCTGGTGCGCCATCTGCCCGCCGTGGAAACGCTCGGCGCGGCCAGCGTAATCTGCAGCGACAAGACCGGCACGCTGACGCAGAACCGCATGAGCATCCGGCAGGTGTTCTATTCCGGTGCACTGCAAACCTCCGGCGAACTCACCGCAGCCGAACCGCTGTTCTCGATCATGCGCCATTGCCATGACCTGCGCCGCGTCGAACAGAACGGCCAAACAGCATGGCAGGGCGACCCGATGGAAATCGCGCTGCTGCAAGGCGTGCCGCCGGGCGGCAAGGTGTTCCCGCGCGTCGACGAAATCCCGTTCGACACCGAACGCAGGCGCATGTCGGTGATCTGCGACACCCCGCAGGGGCGCATGCTGTACTGCAAGGGCGCGCTGGAAAGCGTACTGCCGCTGTGCAGCGCCATCCTGCTGCAAGGCCAACCTCAGCCGCTGGATGAAGCCGGGCGCGCGAACCTGCTGGCAATGCAGGAACAGATGGCCGAACAGGGACTGCGGGTAATCGCGCTGGCCTATCGCAACTTGCAGCGCCATGACGGGCAGAGCGAATCCCAACTGATTTTTGCCGGGCTGATCGGCTTGGTCGACCCTCCGCGCGAGGGCGTAGCGGAGGCCATCGCGACCTGCCATACCGCCGGCATCCGCGTGATCATGATCACCGGCGATCATCCCGAAACTGCCAGCGCGCTGGCGCGCGAGATAGGGCTGGCGCAGAACCCGCTCGCGGTGACCGGCGACCGGCTGCGCCACTTGTCGGACACCGATCTGCAACTGCTGCTTGACGAACCGGAGCTGCTGTTTGCGCGCACCGGCGCCGACCAGAAGATGCGCATCGTGCAGGCGCTGCAGCGCAAGGGCGAGATCGTCGCGGTGACCGGCGACGGCGTGAACGACGCGCCGGCGCTGAAATGCGCCGACGTGGGCATCGCGATGGGTGTCTCCGGCACCGATGTCGCAAAGGAATCGGCCGACATCGTGCTGCTCGACGACCACTTCGCCACCATTGTCGCCGCGATCGAGGAAGGGCGCGCGGTATTCAGCAACCTGCGCAAGTTCCTCACCTATATCCTCACGTCGAACATTCCCGAAATTGTGCCGTATCTCGCCTTCGTGCTGTTCAGGATTCCGCTGCCGCTGACCATCATCCAGATCCTCGCGGTCGATCTCGGCACCGACATGCTGCCCGCACTCGCGCTCGGCGCTGAAAAACCTGACCCCGATACCATGCGCCGCCCGCCGCGGCCGCGTAGCGAACGGCTGCTCAACTGGGGGCTGCTGCTGCGCGCCTACCTGTTCCTCGGGCCGCTGGAAGCGGTCGCGGGCATGGCGGCGTTCTTCTTCGTGCTGCATGGCGGCGACTGGCAATACGGAGTTATGCCGGGGCGCCACGACGGCCTCTACCTGCAGGCCACTACGGCGTGCCTGTCGGCGATCATCGCGATGCAGGTGGTCAATGTGTTCCTGTGCCGCCATCCGGCGATGTCCGCCTTCAGCCGCGGCCACCGCCGCAACCCCCTGATCTGGTACGGGATCGGCTTCGAGCTGATGCTGCTGTTGTTGATCGATTACACGCCGTGGGGCAACGCGCTGTTCGGCACCGCGCCGCTGGGCATCGAGGTCTGGCTGTTCATCGTCCCGTTCGGGATCGGCATGCTGCTGCTGGAGGAGTTGCGCAAGGCGATGGTGCGCAGGCGCAAGGCGTGAATACCGTCACCATTCCGGCCGTGCCGGAACGGTGGCGCAGTAATTTTTCAATTATTTGGCCAGCGCGTTGACGAGATCGCGCTTGTGCTCTTCTTCCTGGATCAGGATGTCTTCCAGCACGCGCCGCAATCCATATTCCTTGAGCGCCTCGGCCTGACCGATGCGCTCCTTGTAGCGATCGATGGCGTTCTGCTCGCCCGCCAGGTCCTGCTTGAGCATCTCCACGTTGTTCTTGGAGGTCGCGCGCTTCTCCACGTCCACGGTGGGCACGCCGCCGAGGAAGTCGATCTGGTCGGACAGCATCACGGCATGCTGCATTTCCTGCTGCGCATGGATCAGCAGTTCCTTCTGGATGGAATCGAATTCCGCGCCGCTGATCGTGGAGGCGTGCTGCGTATACTGGATGGCCGCAGAGTATTCCCATTCCAGGTCCTTGTTGAGTTCGGCCAGCAGCTTCTTCATGGTGATCTTCATCTGACGTCTCCTGTGGTTTAACGAAAATGGCGTTCCCATCTTATCAATTAGCCGGCTGACGCGCTATCGGTTAAGCTTACGCCCGTTTTCAATTTATCGAACGAACACCATGGCCCAATATGTAATGTCGATGCTCCGCGTGAGCAAGATCGTCCCGCCCAAGCGCCAGATCATCAAGGACATCTCCCTCAGCTTTTTCCCCGGCGCGAAGATCGGCCTGCTCGGCCTGAACGGCTCGGGCAAATCCACCGTGCTGCGCATCATGGCCGGTGTGGACAAGGAATACGACGGCGAGGTGCAGCGCGAGCCGAACATCCGCATCGGCTACCTGCCGCAGGAACCGCAGCTCGACCCCGAGGCTACCGTCAAGCAGGAAGTGGAATCCGCGCTCGGAGAGGTGATGCAGGCGCAGGCGAAGCTCGACGAGGTGTATGCCGCCTATGCCGAGCCGGACGCCGACTTCGACGCGCTCGCCGCCGAGCAGGCGCGCCTCGAAAACATCATCGCCGCAGGCGGCAGCGACGCCTCGCACCAGATGGAGATCGCCGCCGACGCGCTGCGCCTGCCGGATTGGGACGCGGTGGTGAAGAATCTGTCCGGCGGCGAGAAGCGCCGCGTCGCGCTGTGCAAGCTGCTGCTGGAAAAGCCCGACATGCTGCTGCTCGACGAGCCGACCAACCATCTCGACGCCGAATCGGTGGAATGGCTGGAGCAGTTCCTGGTGCGCTTCCCCGGCACCGTGGTCGCCGTCACCCACGACCGCTACTTCCTCGACAACGCCGCCGAATGGATTCTTGAACTCGACCGCGGCCACGGCATTCCGTGGAAGGGTAACTACTCTTCCTGGCTGGAGCAGAAGGAAGCGCGACTGGAGACCGAGAACAAGCAGATCGACGCGCACATGAAGGCGATGAAGCAGGAGCTGGAATGGGTGCGGCAGAACCCCAAGGCGCGCCAGGCCAAATCCAAGGCACGTCTGAACCGCTTCGAGGAGCTTAACTCGCAGGAATACCAGAAGCGCAACGAAACGCAGGAAATCTTCATCCCGGTCGGTGAGCGCCTCGGCAACGAAGTCATCGAGTTCAACAATGTTTCCAAGGCCTACGGCGACCGCCTGCTGATCGACAACTTCAGCTTCAAGGTGCCGCCCGGCGCCATCGTCGGCATCATCGGCCCGAACGGCGCGGGTAAATCAACGCTGTTCCGCATGATCACCGGCAAGGAACAACCCGATTCCGGCGAAGTGAAGATCGGTTCCACCGTGAAAATCGCGCATGTCGATCAGGCGCGCGACTCGCTGGACAACGGCAAGACCGTGTTCGACGCGATCTCCGGCGGCAACGAGATTCTGACCGTCGGCAAATACGAGACCCCGGCGCGCGCCTACATCGGCCGCTTCAACTTCAAGGGCGGCGACCAGGGCAAGATCGTCGGCCAGCTCTCCGGCGGCGAGCGCGGACGCCTGCATCTGGCGCAGACGCTGATTGCTGGCGGGAATGTGTTGCTGCTCGACGAGCCCTCCAACGACCTCGATGTGGAGACCTTGCGCGCCCTCGAAGACGCGCTGCTCGAATTCGCCGGCTGCGTGATGGTCATCTCCCACGACCGCTGGTTCCTCGACCGCATCGCCACCCACATCCTCGCGGCGGAAGGCGATTCCAAGTGGACGTTCTTCGATGGGAATTATCAGGAGTATGAGGCGGATAAGAGGAAGCGGTTGGGTGAAGAAGGGGCTAAGCCTAAGCGGATTCGGTACAAGCCGATCAGCCGCTAATGCCATCGTTGAAGGTCTTCATCTGCATGGGTTTCGCGTGACGTCATGAATCTGGATGCGCGCACGCTGCTGTTCTCGCTGATGCTGACTTACGGCTTGTCGGTGCTGAGCCTGTTCGTCGCAGCCTATGGCCGGAACGGCAGCAGCAAGCAGGACGGCATGGGCAAATGGGCGGCGGCGATGCTCCTGGAGACGCTGGTCTGGACGATGATTGCAGCCCGCGGCGCTCTTCCGGATGTCCTCTCGATCATAGTCGCCAATGGCCTCAAGGCGACTTCGCATGCGCTGATACTGGCCGCCATCCATGAATTCCAGCGGCGCAAGGCGCCGCACTGGCAGTATTGGCTTCCGGTCACGCTGACGCTGTTGATGGTCACCCTTCTGGTGGGCGATATAAAGGGACGCTTCATCTGGGGCGGCTTGATCTATGGCTTCCAGATGGTGCTGATCGCGCGCGCCCTGCTATCCGATCAGGAAGCCCGCGCCGGGCGGGCGTGGCGGCTGCTGTTCATGGGGGTCGTCATGATCATGCTGGTGCTCGTGCTGCGGGCAGTTCTCGCGCTGTCCGGCATAAGCGAGATAGCCCAGCCGCAGAATGCCGCTCCCATCCATCCCGTCCAGATATTGGCCTATGTTGCCGTCATGGCGACTGCGCTGCTGGGTTCGATCGGTTTCGTGCTGATGGTCAAGGAATGTGCGGATCGCGAAATCATGCGCCTGGCGATGACCGACAGCCTCACCCGCATCCCCAACCGGCGCGCCCTGATGGAATGGGCCGAGCATGCCATGGGCAGGCGCAGCGGGCTGCCGCTGGCGATCCTGATGATAGACGTGGATCACTTCAAGCGGGTCAATGACACCTATGGGCACCAGACGGGAGACGAGGTATTGCGCAGAATTGCCGAGCTGCTGGCGGGACGGTTGCGCGGACCCGACTTCCTGGGCCGTTACGGCGGCGAAGAATTTTGCGTGATCGCCCCGGACACGAGCCGCGAAGGCGCTCTGGTGCTGGCCGAATCCCTGCGGGGAATCGTCGATGCCACGCCGTTTGCCACCGCAGGCAGTGAAACCGCCCTCTCGGTGAGCATCGGCATCGCGCTCTGCCCCTCCAATGTCACGCGCGAACTGAAGGAAATCCTGGCGGAAGCCGACGCCGCGCTCTATGCCGCCAAGCAGGCCGGCCGCAACAGGGTGGTCTGCTTCGGCATGGAAAGCGCGTAAAATCCTGCTTGCCGTTTGCATTCTTGCGGCGGGCAGTGATATGGGGACGAAGTCCCCGTTTAATTCACAATCCCCTCCCCTCGCCCGCTGGCGGGATAACCAGCACTTGGCTGGCGTTTTGTGCCAGCTTAGTCGAATGGCTAGTAGTTTCATCAGAGGGGCCGGGGGAGAGGGCCGTTCGCCCTGAGTAGGCCGCAGGCTGTATCGAAGGGTTTACTGGGTTGCTGGCGAACATGCCAAGCTGGGACTAGAATGCCCCCATTCAAATTGGAGATTGACCATGCAAGCAATCGAATTTGTCAGCAAAGCTCATGACGGAGTGGTGGACTTACCTCGCGAATATCAAGGCTGGAACGGCAAGAGCGTGCGGGTAATCTTGCTGGAGGCTGTAAGCGAAACAGCCAGACGCAAAGCCCAGTTCAAGGCCGCGACCATTTCCACGCGCGGCTACCGCTTCGATCGCGATGCCGCAAATGAGCGGTAAGACTTTTCTCGACACCAATGTCGTGGTGTATCTCAGACCACGGTTTCTTGAGCAATTTCCCTCCTTTGAGCTCGCTTATAGCGAATCCCCTTGACAATACTGTCGCGCAGCGAGAGTATCGCTCCTCATGATTATCGACTTCCACGACGAAGCAACCCTGAAGGTCTGGCTCGGTGAATTCTCGCGCCATTTGCCCAACCAGATTCAGGAAGTGGCGCGGCGCAAGTTACGTATGCTGCACAATGCACAGCGTATCGAGGATTTGCGTATCCCGCCGAATAATCGGCTGGAAGCCTTGAAAGGCGACCGCGCCGGTCAATGGAGCGTCCGCATCAACGACCAGTGGCGCGTGTGCTTTATATGGAAAGACGGACAGGCCAGTCGCGTGGAAATCTGCGACTATCACTGAGGAATAAAATTATGACTAAATCGACCAAACAAAAACTGCGCAACATCCATCCCGGCGAAGTGTTGCGCGAGGAATTCCTGATCCCACTCGGTATCTCGCAATACCGGCTGGCAAAAGAAATCGGCGTGACCGAAGCGCGCATCTCGGCGATCTGCTCCGGCAAACGCGCGATCACGGCAGATACGGCACTGCGCCTGGCCGCGTTCTTCGGCACGACGAGCGGCTTCTGGATGGGCTTGCAGGCGGATTACGATACTGAGGAGGCTGCAAAGGAATTGTCAGGCGAGCTTGCACAGATACATCGTTTCGAGCAACTGGCGGCTTGATGCTTAGGCGCTCAAAATAGTTCCAGGATGCCGCCATGAAAATGAAGAAGATCAATTCAAACAAAAAAGTACCGGAGTCGAATTGTTTTTGATGAGGTCGTGATAAAGAAATCGACTCCTGTACCTTTCGTGTATCTTTTCAGGGCATCGTTCGCTCGCGTAAAATTGGTTGAACAATGCGGGCCCAGCCTACCCGCACATTTCCCAATTCAAATATCACACAATCAATCAGCGGAGACACCATGAGCGGTTTACCAAAATGCCCGAAATGCAGTTCTGAACTCACCTACGAAGACGGGAGCCTGTACATCTGCCCCGAGTGCGCGCATGAGTGGTCAAGGGAGGCTTCCGCCGAGGGCGCGGTGCAGCAGCGCGTATACAAGGATGCGTACGGCAACGTGCTGGTTGACGGCGATTCGGTCACGGTTATCAAGGATCTGAAGGTCAAGGGCTCGTCCTCAGTGGTCAAGGTGGGCACCAAGGTGAAAAACATCCGCCTGGTGGATGGCGATCATGACATCGACTGCAAAATCGACGGCATCGGCGCGATGCAGTTGAAGACCGAATTCGTGAAAAAAGCCAATTAAGGAACCAGAGGTGTCAGCAGCGCGGGCGATTCCAAAGAGAAATCAAAGGGAGCAGCATCGCATTACTTTCCAATCACTCAGGCAGGCTGATCAAAAAATTGGAACAGGTCACGTTTGCCCTTTAATGGCTAATGAAGCCCGTCCTGGTTTGTGTTATGAAAAGCGGTTGTCTACAATCGCGCCAGTCACTAACTGCAACACCCCAACCATCAGGAGGCACCATGATCTCGATTAAAAAAGTAACGCCATTCGCAGTATTGGCGGCATTATTTATATCATCCGCTGCACTCGCGGATGAGGCCTATGTCTGCAAGCAGGGTAATCAAGAGAGAGTAATCAATATCGTCTACGCCAATGCAGGCGCAGCCGTGCCTTGTGAAGTCACCTACACAAAAGAGGACGGCACCACCCAAAGCCTGTGGCAGGCACAAAATGTTGCTGGTTATTGTGAAGACAATGCAGCGGCATTTGTTGAGAAACAACGCGGCTGGGGCTGGGACTGCAGCAAGCAGTAAACCTTAAGACCGCGCCTGAAGGCGCTTGCGATGTTTAATCATCGCGCCGCGAATCAGGAATTGAAGGGGCAGCATCGCAATTGTTTTAGCCTGTGGGTATAGTACAAAAGCGCCGCCACAAAGGAGAGGTCAGCATGAAATCATTCCTCCGCGAGAACCCCACCATCGCCTTTGGCCTGGGGTTGCCCCTGCTGCTGGTTGTGGCCTTTCTGCTGATTTCGGGGATTCCCGCGCTGCTGGTAGAGCCCCCGCAATACGATGTGCTTTACGCGACCGGATACTACAATTACCCGAACGGCGTGAAGATTTCCGTCGTAGACCGGAAGGTTCAGGTCGTCTACCAGGGCAGTTCGGCCGGCTACCAGCACCCGCGGCTGTGGCGTTACAGCCCGAAAAGCGGGGCGGTGAAGGAGATCGCCATCATGCTGCCACCCGGCCTTGCGCCGCCCGGACAAAGTCCCGCCACACCCGAGGCGGCTGCAAAAATCACGCCGATCGAGGTTCCCGATCTGGCAGGGCTGACGATCGATTCGTCCAGCGTTGCACCGGATGGATACGAATTCAGTGCGGGTCAGAATGGCTATTCGGGTGATGTCTTCACCGGCCTGTTTTATTCGTCGCGCTACCGCAATGAAGCGGTACTGACGAAAAAAGGGCGCAGCATCCGCCTGCCGAATGCCGGCAATATGTATTACAGCAATTACACCCACTTCGTCGGCTGGGTCGTGCAGCCATGATCTGGCTGTTGCTCCTCATCGTTATTTTCGTGCTGATCGGCGGTTTCTGGTGGGGCTGGCCGCTGGCGGCCGGAATCCTTGGAGCATCAAGCGTAACGGATAAGCCCGGCGCGCTGGAGCGCATCGCGCAGTTGATGCACAGCTACGACATCACGCTCGCCGAAGTGGAAGCCGCGTTTCATACGCCTGCCGCTTCCCGGCCTGTGCCTGCCCGGCGCAGCAAAGGCGATGTCGCCAAAACGCTCTTTACCTATCTCGGCGCAATCTTCATTTTCGCGGGCATCAGCACCTATATCGGTACGTTCTGGGTGAGCATGGGCAGCGCGATGCGGGTTTTCGTGACGCTGGGCGTGGGCTACATTCTGCTGATCGTGCTGGTGTCCGCGCTGCATGAGAAAAAATATCCGAAACTCATCCTGCCGCTTGTGCTCGCCTCCGTGTTCATGATGACCGGCGGCTGGTTCGTGCTCATCCACGAGGTGTTTCCGCGCAGCGACAACTGGCGTACCGCAGTGCTCTTCGTATTCGGCGTCATGGCCGTACACCAGGGCGCGCTGCTCGGCAAATACCGGCTCACGGTGCTGGCATTCACGGCGCTGTTTTTTGTTTATGGATTCATGCAAGTCGGCCTCGATCTGCTCGGCGTGCCGATCGCTTACATCGCCATTGTCCTGGGCGCCTCGCTGTTTCTGGTCGCCACCGCACTTGAAGACACGACTCACCGTGTGCTCGCGGCGCCTGCCCTGTTGATCGGGACCTGCTGGCTGAACGGCGGCCTGTTCGACCGCATCGCGCTTGCCTCCTCCGCCGACTGGGCGAGTCTGGTCACAGGCGTGTGCGTGATGTTCACGGCTTACGGTCTGCACAAGGCGGGGCGGCATTCTGGCCTGACGGGGCTCGGCTATTTCATCGGGTCGATCATGGCCTATAGCGGCTTGTTCGGCCTCGTGCATAACACGCCGGTCGAACTTCTCTATCTCGCAGTAACAGCGTCGATGCTCTATGCCTGCGTGGTGTTGCAAAGCCGGGCGCTGTTGTTCACCACGGTCATTGCCATGCTCGGCTTCATCGCGTTTTATACCGCCAAACATTTCGCGAATTCTTTGGGCTGGCCCGTCACGCTCGTCCTCATGGGCGTCGCTTTCCTGGGCGTCGGCACGATCGCTCTCAAGGTAAGGCGGCAAATCTAGAACAATTAAAGGGGTGTACGTTTCCAAACGGAAAGAGCTTGATGTCGAAAACCATGTGCAAAACGAAGGATGCGGAAAAACGTGCCAGGAAACAGGCCGACCCGAAGTTTGTCTGTGCCAAATGCGGTAAAAAGGTGAATAAAGAAAAATACGTATGCAAGCCCGAAAAATTACAGAACCAATAGAGTCAGCATGGCAATAGCTTCAGGATGCCGCCATGGAAATGAAGAAGATCAATTCGGGGAAATTGCGCGCCATTGGCTACGATAGTCGCGCCCGACTGCTGCAGGTGCAGCTCGACGACGGCAGCACGCTGCAGTACGGCGGTGTTGGCGAGGATACCTGGCGCCGCTTCAGCGGCTCGGCGGCGGCGTGGAGCTTCTATCGCGACAACATCGAGGAAGAGTTTGCCGCGAAGCGCGTCTCCGGCAGTCCTCCCGCAGGCAAGAACCCGCTCGACGAGCTGTTCCGCAAGCCCTGAACCCGAACGGCCGCGGACGCTGCTGTTTCAGGTTCCCCTGAGTCCCGGCAGCAACACCACCAAGCCGCTGGTAAAAATTTCCACGGCAACCGCCGCCAGCAACAACCCCATTAACCGGATGGCGATATTCACGCCGGTTTCTCCGAGCCATTTGCTTACAGGTGTTGCGAGCCTGAGTGTTAGCCATGTGGCGGATGCAACCAGCAGGCAGCACAGGGCGATGGCTCCAAGATGAGCCAGCGACGGACGTTCGGCGGCGTAAATGATGGTTGTGGATATTGCGCCGGGACCTGAAAGGAGCGGGATCGCCAGCGGCACTACGGCGATGTTTTCCTTGAGCTCCGCTTCCCGGGCTTCTTCCGGTGTCTGGCTCTCCCTGCTGGGCATGGCATGCATCATTGAGATGGCCATCAACAGAATCAGGATTGCACCTCCCACCTTGAATGACGCTATGGTGATTCCGAACAGCGCAAGGATCGGTTCACCAATGACTGCTGCCAGCACCAGAACCACTGCAACTGAAATACTCGCTATGCGCGCGATATGCTTTCTCTCCGCAGCACTGTTGCCGGCTGTCATGGTGACAAAGATCGGCACGGCGCTGACAGGGTTAACGATAACCATGAGCGCCATGAAAAATTTCGCGTAATCGACCCAGTGAAGCATTCGTGCCGCCTCCCTTTCTCTTTGGCTGCATATGCGGGCCGGGTCACTTTACCACCAATCAATCAGGAAGCAATGCACCCTTGGTCCGGAGCCCGGATCGGTCTGCTTGTTTCATCTGGCCGCCATTGCAAAACGGGTTAATTTCCGCTGTCTTGATTATCGGAGCTTCCGGTCGCGCACATTTTTGCCTTGGCCATGTAGAATCGCCGCTGCATCACGCTGGACAACGGAGGATTTATCCTGGCCTGCCTGGTATTTGTCAGGTGAGGGTTAAATAATTATTTCAACATTCATGAGGCTCTTTAAATGAAATTGATCAAGGGAAGTTATGCTGGTTTGGTAGTGGCGCTGTGCTTGTTCTCTGCCGGCGCCGTGGCGAGTGATTCCGGTCACGGGCATGCAGGACACGGTGCCGAGCATGGCATGTCGGGCGCGGCATGCGTGGGTTTCGGTCCGCAGACTCCGCGCGATATTGACAGCCTGCAGGGTGAAAACAAGCGCGCCTTTGCGATGGCGCCGAGTTCCAGGGAAATGAATTTGTGCAACATCCACTTTCACAAGAATGCGGAACACAAGGCCAAGGCCTTTTCCATTTATGCCGGCGATGGTGATGGGCATGGTTATGAAAGCGGCTATCAGTGCAATATCAGCAAGGAGTTGAGCAAGGCGGAGCTGGCATCGACCGCGAAACCGGTCTGCAAAAGCGAGCACGGTGAACTCAAGCCGGGCGATACCATCGAGGTGCATTGGGTGCATTCCTCCTGCGACGTCAAGCCGGGCAAAGGGCTGGGCTCTTGTCTGTCCGAGGCCTGTGCCAACCCGGACCTGCGGGTAGAAACCCAGGTGTTTACGCTGGTCAACGATCCGGGCGCGCTGGATTTCAACACACTGGATTACGACGGCAATGTGGTCAACGGCTTCCATCAGGCGAAGGCGCTGCCGGACAACACCGGCAAGCCGGTCGAGTTCACGGGTTCGACCACCGGTCCGAAATACACCGAGCAGGCTTGCTCTCCGCTGCAGGTCACCTGGAGCGTTCGCCCGCAGTGTGCCAAGGTGGACATCAACACGGTAGGCAAGTGGTGTGAAAGCAATGCGTTTGAAGAAGACCACGCCCACGGCGTGCGCAAGCTGGTGACCAATCCCAGGCTGCTGTCCAAAATCAGATAAGCATCGGGACTTGCGGTGTGCCAGCACACCGGCAAGCCACTTCAGCCGCCCCTGCCGCAACACGATGTATCGCGGCAGGGGCGGCTGATTTTCAATTAAAGAAACAAAAGAGCCACGCCCGCAAGAGTTCCTGGATGCCTTGACAACCAGTGACTTGCGTATCCTTACCTGCCGTCAAACATACCTTTTCCCCACGGCAATGATCGAGTCGAGGGCTATAAAGAAGGCGTCTATCATTTCCGGGTCAAAATGCTTGCCCCGCTCTTTTCTCAATTCATCCAGAACCTGCTCATGATCCCATGGCTCCTTGTAAACACGCTGGGATGACAGGGCATCATATACATCCGCTATGGCCACCAGTCTGCCAAACGGCGGTATCTCTTCACCTTTGCGGCCCATGGCCTTGCCTTCGCCGGTTTCATAACCCGGCAGGCACTGGCCGGTTATGACGTTGATATACCCCGGGTAGCCGTTTCCGTCCCAGCGTTCATGGTGGCAGAGCGCCACTTGGGCTGAGGCCTGGTCAAAATCGGAGTGGGATACGGCAAAGAGCCTTGCACCAAGATAGGTGTGGCTCTTCATGATTTCGTATTCATCAATATCGAGGCGGGCCGGTTTTTTAAGGATCATGTCCGAGATGGCCACCTTGCCAACATCGTGGAGCATGGCGGCGATCCTCAGTATGTCCTTGTTCTTCGCGATCTCGCTCTTGGATACACCGCGGCGGCTTGCCCATACCTCGTATATCTCAACGGCATATCCGGCCACCCTGTTTACATGGGCGCCGGTCTCTTTTGGATCCCTGAGCTCCGCCATGCTGATCATCCTGAGGATGATGTCCCGGGTAAGCTTGGCCCTTTCTATGGCAATGGCCGCGTTGTTGGCAAAGTGAACAATGTACTGTTCATCATCCTTTGAGAAAGGGATGATGTTGCCGTCATCATCCATTGAATTTATCAGCTGGAGCACGCCAATAACTTCACCGCGGAAGTTCTTCATCGGGAATGTCAGCATCGACTTCGTGCGGTATTGGGAGATATCGTCATAGCTTTTGTTGAATGCGTAAGTGACATCGTCCTTGAGCTCATAGACATCCGGTATATTGAGCATCTCGCCTGTGCCTGCCACGCAACCGCATATCGATTCGTTATCGACCGGTGTCTTAAAGGTGGAATAGATAAGCTTCTGTCCCGGTTGCAGCCTCTTCTGCAGGGTGTTGTTCAAGGTGTGGCTGAATCTCAGGTAGTTACCCTCCATGATGTATATGGAGCCGGCATCGGCGTTGGCAAATTGACATGACAGAGTGAGGATGTGCTCAAGGAGCATGTCAAGGTCGTTGACCGTGGCAATTTCCTGGCTCAGGCTGATGATCTGGTTGATTTTCTGTTTTTCATTAAGCATACCCCCCCCTATACCATCTATTGAAATGCGATATTCCCCGCCTATTAGAAATCAATGGGGCCGGCATCGCAATAGTTTTTCAAAGTGAAAAACACCGAACAGGGAGCGCGCCAGGATGACATGGGAACAGAGCCCTGTTCATTTCCTGCGATGCAAGCCGCAGTCCAGACTGCCTGATTGCGGATTGCATCCAATCCAAGCACCGGCAACCGGAACAAATGAAGGGGACTGGAGTCGAATCGAGCTGGAATCGCGGGTGCGGACACGCTGCAGTGCACCGATCGGCGCGAACATATTTATCGCATGGCAGCCCAGGACTAGGCCGAATTACATAGGCAGTTTGGCATATTGTTATTAGGCCGTAACGCGAGTAGGGTGGCAATCAAGGGGGTCAGTTTCGAATGATTTCCCAAGGCAGACCACGAAATGAAACCATCCAGGAAAAATAATCCAATGGATCTCGTAGAGTTGTTTCGCCATCAGGTCGATTTGCAGACCGTTCCTGCGGGACAGGTTTTGTTCAAGGAGGGTGAGCGGGGCAATTTTATGTATGTCCTTATGTCCGGCACCGCCGAGATCATTGTTCGCAACAGAGTGATGGAGACTGCGGTGGCGGGCGCTATTGTCGGCGAGATGGCAATCATCGATGACAACGTCCGTTCAGCAACGGTCACAGCTAAAAGCGATTGCAAGTTTTTACCTATCGAGCGCGAGCGGTTTAATTTTCTTGTTCAGCGGAAACCCGAATTTGCGCTGCATGTCATGCGAGTGATGGTTGATCGCCTGCGCAGAACCGATGCGATCTTGTAATTGAACATGAATGCAGGCGCCGGCATCGATAATGGGGGCACCCATTACAGTTGTTTTGACCAGCGAGTGAAGTAACCTCGTGTCAGGGCAAGTCGCACAGATTCGTATATCAAACCAAGGGGATTACCATCCCGCACCGCGGCAAATACCACATTCAAAATCGGTTCATCATAATCCCGGCTTAAGGGTACACTTCGTGCGCCCTGAATGAGGAGGACGATTATGCAGAACCCGACTGTGCCCCAATCGAATAACCTTGGCCCGCGGCAACAGTTGGCTGCCCGGCTCAAGGCATGTCCTCCGAAAGAAGCTGCTGAGTTGCTCGCGGCGACGGATGCCCCGCTTGCCTTTGAGGCGCTCGCCGAGCTGAATCCCTCGTTCACCCAGGATATCCTGCGCGCATTGCCGGACGAGCGGCGCCAGGCAATCATCGATAGCGCCGCGCCGGAGCTTGCGCGCCAATGGGAGCGCAACCGGTCGTTTGAGGCTGGCACCATCGGGTATTTCATGGAACCGACGTATGCGATGTTCCGCCCGGAAATGACGGTGGGCGAGGCGATCGAGAAGCTGCGCACACTGGTTAAAACGGTGTTCATCACTTATGGCTATGTGACCGATCCGGATCACAAGCTGTTGGGGCTCGTCACGATGCGCGACCTGTTGTTTGCCGAGCGGGAGGCGCGGCTCGCCGACATCATGCTGCGCAATGTGTTTGTGTTCCGGCCCGGCATGGACGTGTCGGAAGCGATGAAGCTATCGATCAGCCGCCATTATCCGGTCTATCCGGTATGCGACGAACAGGGGAAGCTGCTGGGTTTGGCGCGCGGACAGTCGATCTTCGAAGCGAGGGCCTTCGAAATCACCGCACAGGCCGGCAGCATGGTCGGCGTCGACAAGGAGGAGCGCATCTCGACGCCGATGCTGCGCAGCTTCATGTTTCGCCATCCGTGGCTGCAACTCAACCTGTTGACCGCATTTCTGGCGGGCGGCGTGGTGGCGATGTTCCAGGGGACGATAGACCAGCTTGTGATCCTCGCGGTATTCCTGCCCGTGCTGGCCGGCCAGTCGGGAAACACCGGTTGCCAGGCGCTGGCGGTCACGCTGCGGGGTATCACGCTGGGCGAAATAACCAGTGGCGATTCGCGCAAGCTGATTGCCAAGGAAGGCCTGCTCGGTGCGCTGAACGGGACGCCGATCGGCGTGGTCTCGGGAATCGCGATGTATGTCATTGCCAGCGCGCAGCACTCAACGCATGCACTGATGCTGTCTCTGGTGGTGTTTCTGGCGATGGTTGGCGCCTGCACCATCAGCGGCATTTCAGGAGCCATCGTCCCGCTTACGCTCAAACGCTTCGGCACCGACCCCGCGACGGCTTCGAGCATTTTCCTGACCACCGCCACCGATGTGGTGAGCATGGGCATGCTACTCGGGCTGGCTACGATACTGATAGTCTGGTAGCCCTTGGCCAAAGGGGCCATGAAAATTAACCCGAAGCCGGCCCTGTCGGCCGCTCTTTGAACAGTTTTATGATCCGACTCAACAATTCATTAAATGCCTGGGGTACGCCGGATTTCGAGGCCGTCCTCAAACAGGAAATCGCGCAACTGGGAGCCGACCAGCTGCCCCTGCAACAGGGCTTATCGACCGGCAACTATGCGGCCAATGCTCCAATTACCGTGATGATCAACAGCGTTGCCGAGGCGAAGGATGTCATCCGCGTCAAGGCGGGGATTTTTTACCAGAGCGTGCTCGGTGGTTGCAGCTGTGCGGACGATCCCACCCCGACCAGCGAAAACAACGAGTACTGCGAAGTACAGTTGGATATTGATAAAACCACCGCTGCCACCACGATTGCTCTTGCAGTGGAATAAGCGGGGAACGGCCATCTCCCGCGACCGCCGGTCCCTCGGTCATATCGCCACCCACATCCTTCCCTGCGAAGGGGGTTCCAGGTGGACGTTCTTCGATGGCAACTATCAGAAATGCGAGGCGGACAAGAACAGGCGCCGGGGCGAAGAGGGTGCAAAACCGGAGCGGATACGGTATAAACCGCTTCGCAGTAAGGACGCGGCCAGCATGGGAAGCGATGTGTTTAGATTGGATTTGAGGTCAGTAGTGTCCCAACGTTAATCGAATAGAACCAACTGGTTGGAGGCGTCCTGTATATCTGGCGACAAGGCGGTCTTGGTAAGCAGTTGATCCAGCGGAGTTCTCTCGAACATGGTGAGGCTCAAGATTTGTAGCATTTCG
>JACOUM010000009.1 GCA_016177795.1 Nitrosomonadales bacterium
ATTGGATGGCTTCGCAGTCGGCTGGGATGAAGCCGACATGCTACGAGCCAGTCTCAAATCGAGACCAGACCAATTCTCCGAATTACTCCGTTTGTTCAACTCGTTATAGGGCATCATTTGTTTAACGTTGGGACACTACTGTATTTTTATATTATCGAAAGCCACAAATGCTACGCACTTGCGATGGCGTTGTTACAGACTGGCGATGCCAGACTGAGAATTATTTAATTGACACAACAGCGATGCTCTTGTGTAAGGTCTTGTCACAGACTTGCTGCGCAAGACTGTGCGGATTTTTGGGCTACCCCAGACGCTCATCGATTTATGCGCGCAGCGGTATTACTTCCGCACCCGCCTTCAATTTATCCAGATAATCTGCCCATGCCTGCATCATGGCGGTGCGCTCATGTAGATACATGCGCCACGCTTCGCGCTTGTATGCCGCCTTGATCTTGTTCGGCTCCTCATGGGCAAGCTGCCTTTCAAGCCATTCCTGCTTATATCCCATGTTGTCCAAGATAGTGGATGCCATCGCTCTGAAGCCGTGCGGTGTCATTTCATCATTAGCCCACCCCATGCGCCTCAATGCTGAACGTATAGCGTTATCACTCATTGGCCTGTCGTGGTCGCGCTCACCATGAAAAACATATTTTCCATGCCCCGTTAGCGGTTGAATTTCGCGCAGGATTTTTATAGATTGAGCTGAAAGAGGGACTATGTGTGTAACTCCCATTTTCATTTTTTCGGCAGGAATAACCCATTCCGCTTTATCCAGGTCAACTTCAACCCACTCCATTTTGCGAAGCTCGCCGGGGCGTACAAATAGCAATGGTGATAGCTTAAATGCACATTGCACAATGAAGGAGCCTTGATAGCCATCAATATCGCGCAGAAGTTCGCCAACTTTTTTAGGTTCTGTTATCGCAGCAAAGTGATTGCCGCGCTTCACAGGTGGCAAAGCACCCCTCAGGTCGCCCGTCGGGTCACGTTCAGCGCGACCGGTTGCTACACCATAGCGAAACACCTGCCCACATATTGCAAGTACACGGTGCGCCGTTTCCAGTGCGCCACGAGCTTCTATCCGGCGCATCGCTGCCAACAGTGCAGGCGCGACAATCTCGCCAATAGGCCGCGACCCGATCCACGGAAAAACGTCATTTTCCAGCCTGGCCAAAATCTTGCTGGAATGATTCTCTTTCCAATTTGGTGAATGTCTTGCAAACCATTCACGGGCAATTACTTCAAAGCTGTTTTCAGATTGCGCGACAGATGCTGATTTTTGCGCCTGCTTCACCGCGCCGGGGTCGGTGTCATTCGCCAATAGTTTGCGTGCATCTTGGCGACGTTCGCGAGCTTGGGAAAGTGACACGTCTGGATATACCCCCAACGAGAGTAATTTTTCTACCCCCAAATAACGATACTTCAGCCGCCAATATTTTGAGCCACTCGATTGCACCAATAGATATAAACCGCCACCGTCTGCCATCTTGTAGGGCTTGGCTTCCGGCTTAGCTTTCTTTATTGCCATCTCGGTTAGTTTGCTCATCACTCCACCTCATTGGGGGTATCTGTTTTTGATTGGGGGTACATTTGGCAAATAGTACCCCCAATTGCAGCAAGATTCAATGAGACCACTTAAGCGCGCTTGAGCGTAAAAAAACCCGCAAAGCCATAAGCGATGCGGGTTTTGCGTTAGCTTCGAGACTTTTTGAGACTGCCTGAAACTGAATTCTGGTGGTGATAGGTGGATTTGAACCACCGACCTCAGCGTTATGAGTGCTGCGCTCTAACCACCTGAGCTATATCACCTCGGAGAGCGCGGCATTCTCCAGATTTCACCCCGGGTTGTCAATGTGCGCACAGGGAACATTTTTCAGGGTGCTTCCGGGAAAATCCTGCTGCATCCTGGTTAATTCGGCCATGGCAGCGGCATCCGGCCCGTTCAGCACAAACACGGTGGTCTTGAACTTGCTGGCACGTTCGCCTATCTGCGCGGTGCGAATATCCCTGGTTTTCTGCAGGTCGTCGTAGAAGCTTTGCGCCGCCTCCCGGGTCTTGAACACGCCGAGCGAAATGGCGTTCAGCCATGGTCCGGCATCCGCCACGATGAAATATTCCTCGACGCCGCGCGCCTTGAGTTGCTCAATTTTCCGGGCCACCGCCGCCTTGCTCTTCTGCGGCGGGATGTATACCCAGTAGCCTATGGTGTGCTCCACCTGATATTGGCTCAATTTATCGCCGAGTTGCAGCGCGGACAGGGCCGCCGTGACCCGCGTCAAATCTGCCCCCGAAAAGTCGCCCCACTCCAGGCAAACCCGCGTGTCCGGTTTGGTTGCAAGCGGCGCTGATTCAGCCGCCGCAACAGGAGCTTCTGCAGGCTCCGCAACCGGGGCGGTCAACAAGCGGATTTTTTCCTCATGCAGCGACGGTTGCGTTTGCATCAACCGCTCACCGGCAATCAGGCCGCCGCCCCATTGCATTGCCGCAAAAAAAATGATGTTCCCCAGCAGTAAAATCCAGAATAAAGTTCTCATTGCATGTCCGCTTCCTGTGCGATCAACAACAAACCTTGCAGCACCAGATTATCCACGACATGCAATGGCAAGTTAAGACGGTCACTCAATATCGCCGCCCCTCCGCCGCTCAGCACCACGGGTATGCCGCTGCCGCCGAGCAACGCATGTTGCCGTTCTATTGCGCCGCAACAGGCCTGTATTGCGCCACTGAACAGCGCATCGGCGGTATTGCGCGGGAATGCGGCGTATGTTCCCTGCGCCGGGCTCAACTGGGCGGTTGCGTCATTCAGACTGCGCTGCATCAGTTCCATACCGGGAAAAATCAGCCCGCCGGCAAATTCCCCCGTGGCTGACAGGGCGTCAACCGTAGTTGCCGTGCCACTGCTCACTACCAGACACGCCCCGTGCACCAGATGCCATGCTGCGATCAGCGCTGCCCATCGATCACTGCCCAGCTGGGATGGAGCGGAATAACCGTTGCGCACGCCGCACTGCGCCTGTTGCGCAACGATAAAATGAAAGCGGTCAGCCGGTCGCCCGCCGCCGATATCGCGAATATGCCGTGCGACCCCTTCACCGGCAACATTGCTTATCCATATCTGCCGCACCCCCTGAACGTCGGCAAAGAGTTGCGGCAACGTGCCTGCCTGATCGACTGCCAGAGTGCCGGTGCGCAGCCATGCATGCCTGTCAACCAAAGCCCACTTGATATTAGTATTACCCACATCAATCAGCAGCCTCATCGCAATCTCTCCACCTCGCCGGAATTGAACTGCCGTATTCCCTGCGCGGTTTCCAGACGCAGCTCACCGTTATCGCTGACCCCGCGCGCGACCCCGCTCACGACCGACCCGTCCGCCAGGCGCAAATGAATCGGCTGATTCTGATGAATATGGTAACGCTCCCACTCATCGCCGAACGCGGCAAAACCGTCTTGCGCAAATTGCCGCAGCGCACCCGCCAACTCCTGCAACACTGCAGCCAGCAGTTGGTTGCGCGTGGGCATGTCCCGGCACACCTCGTCCAGCGCACCGGCGGGCTGGTCAATCCGGCCCGCGAGATGCTCCGGCAGGAAGCAATTCAGGCCGACGCCGATCACCACCGCGCTCGGCCCGAGCATATCGCCCTGTGCCTCGATCAGCACACCGCCCAGTTTGCCCTGCCCGGTCAGGATGTCATTCGGCCATTTCAGTTGCACGCCCTGCGCATCCAGTCGGTTCAGCGCGCGCATGATGGCCACACCGGTCGCCAGACTCAGGCCGGACAGAGCGTTCAGCCCGCAGTCAAAGCGCCACAGCAGCGAGAACGTCAGCGTGTTGCCCAGGCCGGAATGCCAGACGCGCCCCATCCGCCCGCGCCCGGCGGTCTGCAATTCCACCGCCAGCACGCTGCCGCTGCGCGCGCACCCATTCGCGGCACCCAGCCCGGCGCGCTGCAGCAACAGGCTGTTGCTGGAAGTGGCTTGTGGCGTTATTTCCACATCAAATTGCCCGGCATCCCTGCCCAGCCGGCGCAATACTTCATCGCGTTCCAGCCGTTGCCACGGGCGCGCCAGACGATAACCGCGACCGCGAATCCGTTGCAGCACCACGCCATATTCCGCAACACCGGCCAGCGCATTGAACACGCTGGCGCGCGACACACCAAGCCGGTCCGCCAGAACCTCGCCGGAATGAAACTCTCCGTCCGCCAGGAAATTCAGCAACTGCCAAGTGCGTGCTTGAACAATATCTTTCGTCATCGCGGCATCTCATCATCCCGAAACGGTTGCGTATCGAGAAAACGCAGAATTTCTTCGCGCCGTTTCAGCGCATCCTGGTAACCAAGATCGATCAACGCGCGGCAGAATTTTCCTTCGGACAGCAGGTAGCTCAGCAGAATGCCCCCGCTGTGCGGCACCGCGCCAACCATGCGCAACAGCAAACGTATCGTCCAGGGCAGCTCCGTTGCGTAGCGCTCGGCAATTTTCTCGATCGGCTGGCTGGGCGAGACCACCAGCACGTCAACATGTTTTATATCGGCTTGCGCACATGCCGATTCCGGCATCATGGCCACCAGTTTATTGATACGCTGCACCCGTTCCAGATCGACTTCCATGCTGTCGAGGAAGATGCTGTTCAGCGCGTGTCCGGCGATATGCGCCAGCGATGGATACTCATTCATTTCCTCGCGCCTGATCTGGCCGGCATAGCCATTTGATGTGACGCCGATTACCAGTATGTGTGTCGCCCCCAGATGCAACGCCGAACTGATCGGCGCAATCTGGCGCATCGAACCGTCGCCAAAATATTCGCGGTTGATCAGGGCTGCCGGAAAAATAAAGGGCAGCGCCGCAGAGGCCAGCAAGTGCTTGATCTCGATCTGCGCCGGGATGCCGATACGCCGCGTGCGCCGCCACGGAACCAATTGCTCCACGCCTTGATAAAACGTGACCGATTGTCCCGACCCGTAGCCGGATGCGGTGATGCTCAACGCATGCAGCAGTCCGGCATCGATGCTGTCCTGGATTTTTTCGCAGGTAAGCACCTGTTCGAGAAATTCGACCAGCGGAGAATTATCCAGCAGAGATACCTGCCTGAGCTTGTTGATGCCCAGGCCGCTCAGTATCAGTCCGGCCAGCCATAACATGGTGTTATTGAACACGCCGACCACATCGGTGCGATAAACCTGATTGGCATGGAAATTCTTCCAGATGTTATCGAGATAGCGCACCCCCTTGCGGAAACTCTGCGCATTTATCGCAAGCGTCGCAGCGTTGAGCGCCCCTGCCGACGTTCCGCAGATCACCGGAAAGGGATTATGCGCGCGGCGCGGCAGAAATTCGGCGATCGCCTTGAGCACACCGACCTGATAAGCGGCGCGTGCGCCGCCGCCGGTGAGTATCAACCCTGCACGTTTTTCCATTCGCGTTCTATTCAACCCCGGCTCGTACCGAATCGAGCGCGTCTTTCAGCGTTTCCTCGCGCAAGGCATTCAGTGCCTCGGACAACGTCTCCGCCGCGTCCAGCGCCGCTTCCGGCAAGGCTCCGGCATCGGTATTCGCCACCAGCACGGCAGCCGCGCCTACCACCTTGAGCAGGCGCGCGCGCTCGGCCATCAGCATCTCGATTTCCCTGCTCAACAACTCAACCTCTTGCTTATTCATATTCATTCTCCTTTATGGGTTCTTGCGCGGATTATAGCGTGCCTAAGGAGCCTCTGATTAAGCCCCACATGGCCGCGCATTCGGCTTTGCGGGATGAGATGCAAGGAAGGCGACGAAGCGAATGGCCATCCCCTTCGCCAGGAGCCTGATGCCGCAGATCGCCCGCAAAGCCAATGCCCTAAAGGGTTGCAACAAAAACTGGCGCTCGCGGTGTTGCGCTCCTTGGCATCGTAGAATGACTACGACCTGCGTCGCGCGCCTTGCGATCATCCAGTTTTTGTTAGCAACGCGGTTCATGGCGGACTTGATCAGAGGCTCCTTAGCGCATAGCCGCCAGCATTTTCTCCAGCCGCTTCACCGACACGATCACCGGTGTCTTCAATTCCTGCGCGAACAGCGACACGCGCAATTCCTGCAACATCCAGGCAAATTCGTCCGCGCGCGGATTTGGCTTGCCCTGTTGCGCCTGGCGCATTTTCTGCCACGCCTGCGAAAGCGGCTGCATCTGCACCATGCACTGCGCATCCCGCGCCGGATTGCCGCGTAGCTTCTCGATGCGCAGGTTGATCGCCCTGAGGTAGCGCGGCAGATGTTGCAGGCGCTCGTAGGAGGTGTCGGCGATAAAGCGTTTGTGCAGCAGCCATTCCAGTTGCGCGCGTATATCCTGTGCCGCCTGGGGATGCGCCTTGAGCTGCGGCAGATTTTTCTGTACCGCCTGGTATTCGGCGAGCACGTTGCCGACCAGCCGCGCGATCTCCTGCGCAATCAGCAGCAGGCGGTTTTTTGCCTCCCTGCCGCGCGCGGTGAATTCCGCCTCGTTGGCCGGCAGCGGCTCGTTCAGGCAGCAGCGCTCGAAGGTTATTGCCAGTATCTGCTGCTGCAGTTCCTGCTGCGTGCCGCCAAATGGGGAATTGGGCGCCATGAACAGCATGCCGAGGCGCTGCGCATCGGGCAGATTTTTCTCCAGATATTTCACCTGCTCTTTCAGCAGCAGCATGAACAGGCGGCGCAAGCCGCCGCGATGCGCGGCTTGCGCCGCCTCGCGCGTGTCGAAGGCGCGCAGCACTACCGCGTCGCCATCGTCCACCAGCGCGTTGAATAGCGTGACGCTCTGTCCGGCGCGCTGCACCTCGTGCGTCTCGGCGAACGTACCGAAGCTCCACGCAGTGTAGCGTTGCTCTGCCACGGCCTCGTCCTTCGTCTCCATCGCCGCAACGATGACAGGTGCGACATGCAGCGCAAGCTCGCCGTGCAGTTGCGCGAAATTGCGCGACATGCCGAGCTGCCGGCCATGCTCGTCCAGCACGCGAAAGTTCAGCAGCAGGTGCGGCGGCAATTGTTCGGGGCGAAACGCGTCCAGCGGCACGTCGAGCTGCTTCTGTTCGCGGATGTAGCGCGCCAGCGCCTGCAGCAGCGGCGCGTTTGACGGCGGCACCTCGCGGCAAAACGCCGCCGCGAATTCCGGCACCGGCACCAGATGGCGGCGCAGCCGCTGCGGCAGCGTCTTGACCAGTTGCACGACTTTCTCCGCCAGCAGGCCGGGCACCAGCCACTCGCAGCGCGCCGCGCTCACCTGGTTGATCAGCGCCAGCGGCACAGTGAGCGTGACGCCGTCGTCGTTCTTGCCGGGCGAAAAGTGGTAACTCAAGGCGAAGCTGACATTGTCGATCTTCAGTTGCGGCGGAAACTGGTCGGTGGTGATGCCCGCCGCTTCATGGCGCATCAGGTCGTCTTTTTTAAGGTAAAGCAATTTTGCATCGGTGCGCTCCGCCTCCTTGCGCCAGTGTTCGAACGCCGCGCCATTGTGGATATGCGCCGGGATGCGGCTGTCGTAGAACGCGAAGATCAGCTCATCGTCCACCAGTACGTCGGGACGGCGCGCCTTGTGCTCCAGCGCCTCGATGTCGCCGATCAATTTCTGGTTGTGCGCGAAGAACGGCGCCTGAGTATTGAACTCGCCGCCGACCAGCGCCTGGCGGAGGAACACCTCGCGCGACTCGGCGGAAGCCATCGGCCCGTAATGCACGCGCTTCTTCGGGTTGATGACCAGCCCGTAGAGCGAGCTGCGCTCGAAGGCGGCGACCTGCGCCGCCTTCTTCTCCCAGTGCGGATCGTAATAATGCCGCTTGATCAGGTGCGCGCCGACCTCCTCCAGCCATTCCGGCTCGATGCGCGCCACGCAGCGCGCATACAGGCGGTGCGTCTCGACCAGTTCGCTCGCCATCACCCATTTGCTGCCCTTTTTCGCCAGCACCGAATTCGGCGCGATGAAAAACTTGATCCCGCGCGCGCCGAGGTATTCATTGCCTTCCACGCTCTTCATGCCGACGTTGCCGAGCAGGCCGCACAGCAGCGCCTTGTGCATCTGTTCATAGGTCGCCGGCTGCTCGTTGCCGCGCATGCCCATCTCGGCGACCTGCGCATGCAACTGCTGGTGCAGCTCGCGCCATTCGCGCAGGCGCAGCGGCGACAGGAAGTTCTGCCGGCATTCCTCCGCGAGCAGGCGGTTGGATTTCTTGTGCGCCACCGCCTGCTCGAACCACGCCCACAGTTTCAGGTAAGCCAGAAAGTCTGAGCGTTCGTCGACAAAGCGTTTGTGCGCGGCATCCGCCGCCTCCTGCCGGTCCAGCGGGCGCTCGCGCGGATCCTGCACCGACAGCGCGCTGGCGATGACGAGAATTTCGGTCAGGCAGTGGTACTGTCTTCCGGCCAGCAGCAGGCGCGCAATCTTCGGGTCGAGCGGCAGCCTGGCCAGTTCATGCCCAAGGGGAGTGAGCTGCCGCGCTTCATCAATGGCGTTTAGCTCGGCGAGCAACTGGTAGCCATCCGCAATCATGCGTGGGGTAGGCGGCTCGATGAACGGGAACTCGCTCACCTCGCCGAGTTCCAGCGAACTCATGCGCAAGATCACGGTCGCGAGCGACACGCGGAAAATCTCCGGGTCGGTGAATTCGGCGCGCTGCAAAAAGTCCGCCTCGTCGTAGAGACGGATGCACACACCGCTCATCACCCGCCCGCAGCGCCCGGCGCGCTGGTTCGCGGCGGCGCGTGAAATTTTTTCGATGTGCAGTTGCTCGACTTTCTGGCGAATGCTGTAGCGGTTTACCCGCGCCAGACCGCAGTCGATCACGTAGCCGATGTTGGGCACGGTCAGCGAGGTCTCCGCGACGTTGGTCGCCAGCACCACGCGGCGCTGCGCGCCGGTCTTGAACACCCGGTCCTGCTCCGCCGCCGACAACCGCGCGAACAGCGGCAGCACCTCGATCCCTCTTGGGTGATGCTTGCGCAGCGCCTCGGCGGTGTCGCGGATCTCGCGCTCGCCCGGCAGGAACACCAGCACGTCTCCTTTTAACCCTTCAGCGGCCAATTCATCCAGCGCGGAACTCACCGCCTGCGGCACGTCCTGCGCCTCGCCTTCCTCGTTCACCTGCAAGGGGCGATAGCGCGTCTCGATCGGGTAGCCGCGTCCCGACACCTCGACCACCGGCGCATCGAAGTGTCTGGCGAAGCGCTCCGCATCCAGCGTGGCCGAGGTGATGATGAGCTTGAGGTCGGGACGGCGCGGCAGCAACTGTTTGAGATAGCCGAGCAGGAAGTCGATATTGAGCGAGCGTTCGTGTGCCTCGTCGACGATCAGCGTGTCGTATTTTCTCAGCAGCGGGTCACTGTGGATTTCCGCCAGCAGGATGCCGTCGGTCATCAGCTTGATGCTGGTGTCGGGCGACACCTTGTCGTGGAAGCGCACCTTGTATCCGACCGCGCCGCCCAGTTCGGTCTTGAGCTCGAAGGCGATGCGCGATGCCACCGAGCGCGCTGCCACGCGACGCGGCTGGGTATGGCCGATGCAACCCTGAATGCCGCGCCCCAGCGTCAGACAGATTTTCGGCAACTGTGTGGTCTTGCCCGAGCCGGTTTCGCCGCAAACGATGACCGCCTGATTATCCAGAATGGCGCGCGCCAGATCCTCGCGCTTGCCCACCACAGGCAAGTCGGCGGGAAACTCGATGGCTGAGAGGGATTCAAGACGCGCCTTGCGGCGCTGGGCACTGGCGGACAACATGATGCTATATGACAGGCTGGATTCTGGCGGCCCTCACCCGCGCCCGCCTGCGGGAGAGTTGCTTTGCGGGGAGTTGAAATGCAACGGCTGGCCGTAATAAATCGCGCCCAGTACGCATGCATGTCTGGCGCCGGTAACCAGCGGCAGGCTGGCGGATTTGCCATGCAAGGTTTGTTGCGCCATCCAGGCGAAGGCGATGGCCTCCAGATAGTCTCCTTCCGCACCGATGGCATCCGTAGCCTGCACGGTATGGTCAGGCAACAATGCGGCAAGACGGGTGTGCAGGGTCAGGTTATGCGCGCCGCCGCCGCACAGATATATTTCTGTTGCGCCGGCGCAATACCGGCGGATGGCTTGCGCAATGGTTCGGCAGGTCAGTTCCAGCAGGGTGGCTTGCACATCTTCGGTTCGTTCGCCGCCTTGCAGTTTGCTGCGCAGCCACGCCATGTTGAACAGATCGCGCCCGCTGCTCCTGGGTGGCGGCAGGGCGAAAAACGGCTCGTTGAGCATGCGCTCCAGCAGCGCAGGCAAAACCTGGCCGGATGCCGCCCATGCGCCGCCGTCATCGTAAGGTTTGCGCAGATGTTGCCCGCACCAGGCATCCATCAGCAGATTGCCGGGGCCGCAGTCGAAGCCGGTCGTGTCGCCGTGGGGGGGAAGGTTGGTCAGGTTGCTGATGCCGCCGATATTGACGATGACACGGTGCCGGTCAGGGTGGCGCAGCACTCGGTCATGGAACGCGGGGACCAGCGGTGCGCCCTGCCCTCCAGCGGCGATGTCGCGACTGCGGAAATCGCTGACTACGGTAATGCCGGCCAGTTCGGCAAGCAGTGCGGCATTGCCGATTTGCAGGGTGTAGCCGTACTCGGGGCAGTGGCGGATGGTCTGGCCATGACAGCCGATGGCCCTGATTGCCGCATTCGGCAAGTTCGCCGTGTCCAGCAGTGCGTTGACCGCTGCGGCGTAGAGCCGCGCCAATTGATTGCCGGCCAATTGCATCCGGTGCAGCTCATTGTGATCGGGTTGATGCAGCGCCAGCAGGTCATTTTTCAGCGCGCCGTCAAAGGGGAGGTAATGCCTGGCGAGCAGCCCGGGTTGCGCCCGGCTCAAATCAACAAGGACGGCATCAATGCCGTCCAGGCTGGTGCCGGACATCAAACCCACATACAGTTCCGGCGGGTGCTGCACGAAATGGCTAGTCGAGTTTTGCGAGGTTGGTATTGCGCAACAGATTCAGGCGCGCGACAAAACTGTCTGCCACAGACTGAAATGCTGCTTTATCCGCATCGCCGACTGGCTTTGCGTCCGGCAAGGCGACGCGCAACGGGTCGCGTTGCTGGCCGTCGATTTTGAACTCATAGTGCAGATGCGGTCCGCTGGTCAGGCCGGTCATGCCGACATAGCCGATCACCTCCCCCTGTGCCACGCGCTGGCCGCGGCGCAACCCCTTGGCAAAACGCGACAAATGACCATACACCGTAGTGAAGCGCCCCTGATGATTGATCATGATGACGTTGCCATAACCGCCTTGTCTGCCAAATGATGAAATGACACCATCGGAGGTTGCTTTAACTTTTGTGCCAATGGGAGCGGCAAAATCCACGCCCTTATGTGAACGCCATTTGTTCAGCACCGGGTGGAAGCGCGATTTGGTGAAGCCCGAGCTCACGCGCGAAAATGCGATGGGTGAACGCAGGAAAGCCTTGCGGACACTCTTTCCTTCCGCGGTATAGTAATCACCCTGAAAATATACGGCACGGTAGGTCTGGCCCTGATTGATGAATTCGGCGGCCTGGATGCGGCCGGTATTGACCAGCGTACCGTTGCTGTAGATCATTTCATACATGACGGTAAACTTGTCGCCCTTGCGCAAATCATGGTGGAAATCGATGTCGCCGCTGAATATCTCGGTCAATTGGTTGGCGGCGGCCTCCGGCATTTCGGCTGCGTCGGTTGCGGCATACAAATTGGTACTGATTTCGCCGGTGCGCACAAACAGGCGTTTTTCCAGTTGCGCCGGCAGGGTGCGGATTGTGTAACCATCGCCCTGTCTTTCAATCACGACTTGTGCGCCATCATCGTCCAGATAGCGTAATGCAACGAGCCCGCCGGCAGCACTGGTTTCGGCCTGCACTTCGCGACCGACTGCCAGCTTGCGAAAAGATTCGGCTTCGCCGGCAGTTCGCAGATAGGCGCCGGCCGCGGCATCTTCAACATTCAGGCGGCGCAGCAATTCAACCACGGTGTCGCCGCGTTGCACGCGCTCGTTGCGCCAGAAACTGGCGATGGCGCCTACGTTGGGCGCGGCTTTGGGTAATGCGATTTCTTCGATGGCAATCCTGGTTGATGCCAGGCCGAGATCGCTTTGCGGCACCAGGCCAAAGGCGGTTACCACACCCAGCAACGGCATGGTGGACAGGGTGACAAACCAGCGCAACTTTATTTTGCGTTCTTGGCTGAGCAGGTTTTGGGTTAACATTCGCGCCTCCTTGGGTTGCCTTGTTTTGCTTTAGCAACGTGTTACGTTTTAGACTGGTGCGCACTTTACCAGAAAGGATCATTCCCTCAAAACCAGGCTGACCGGTGGGGGGAGAGGAAATCGAATGGTAAAACATGACCGACGGGCGGTTGAAAAACGGAAACGAACGGTAACCCGGCTTTTCCCAGGCTTGAATTGACAATGAATATGACCGAAATGACACATCAGGATGCACTGGCCCAGATCAAACGCGGCGCCCATGAGCTGCTACTTGAAGACGAGTTGAAACAAAGGCTTGCATCCGGCCGCCCATTGCGCGTCAAGGCGGGGTTCGACCCGACCGCGCCGGACTTGCACATCGGCCATACCGTGCTGCTCAACAAGATGCGCCAGTTGCAGGATCTGGGGCACCACGCGCTGTTCCTGATCGGCGACTTCACCGGCATGATCGGCGACCCGACCGGCAAAAACACCACCCGCCCGCCGCTGTCGCGCGAACAGGTACTGGAAAATGCCCAGTCCTACCGCGACCAGGTGTTCAAGGTGCTCGATCCGGACAGGACCGAGATCGTGTTCAACTCGGCCTGGATGGACAAATTCAGCGCGGTTGACTTGATCAAGCTGGCGGCCACGCACACCGTGGCGCGCATGCTGGAGCGCGACGATTTCGGCAAGCGTTATAAAGCTAACCAGCCGATCGCCATCCATGAATTCATCTACCCGCTGGTACAGGGCTACGACTCGGTGGCGCTCAAGGCGGACATTGAGCTGGGTGGTACCGACCAGAAATTCAACCTGCTGATGGGGCGCGAACTGCAAAAGCACTACGGCCAGCCGGCACAGTGCGTGCTCACCATGCCGCTGCTGGAGGGGCTGGACGGCGTGAACAAGATGTCCAAGTCGCTGGGCAATTATGTCGGCATCACCGACACGCCGCAGGACATGTTCGGCAAGCTGATGTCGGTTTCCGACGAACTGATGTGGCGTTACCTGGAACTGCTGTCATTCCGCAGCATCGGCGAAATCGCCGGCTGGCGCGCAGAAGTGGAACAGGGACGCAATCCGCGCGACATCAAGGTGCTGCTGGCGCAAGAAATCGTCGCGCGTTTTCATTCGCAGCAGGCCGCCGAAGCCGCGCTGGCGGAATTCGAAGCGCGCTTCAGGCAAGGCGTGCTGCCGGACGACATGCCGGAAATCACTGTCGCCGGCACGAACGGGCAGATCGGCATCGCCCAATTGCTCAAACAGGCCGGCCTGGTCGCCAGCACCTCCGAAGCGCTGCGCATGATCGATCAGGGCGGGGTCAGGCTCGACGGCGAGAAAGTCAGCGACCGGGCTCTGCAACTCAAGGCAAGCGCGGTGGTTGTGGCGCAGGTCGGCAAGCGCAAATTCGCCCGAATAACAGTAAATTAAATTCCGGTTGTAGCGGGCAAGGCGTTTTGCTAGAATCGCGCCCTCAATTTTTTGGTAGAAGGTAGTTTGTTCATGACGACTGTACGAGTTAAAGAGAATGAGCCGTTCGAAGTGGCGATGCGCCGCTTCAAGCGTTCCGTGGAAAAGACCGGTCTGCTGACCGATTTGCGCGCCCGCGAATTTTACGAGAAGCCCACCGCAGAGCGTAAGCGCAAACTGGCCGCCGCCGTGAAGCGTCACTACAAGCGTCTGCGCAGCCAAACTCTCCCCCCCAAGCTGTACTAGACCGCGCCCCTCTGCGGGTCGTGGCCGGCTCCGACATGAGTCTCAAGCAGCAAATCACCGAAGACATGAAAACCGCAATGCGCGCCAAGGATGCGGCGCGTCTCGGGGCGATTCGCCTGCTGCTCGCCGCGATGAAGCAGCGCGAGGTGGATGAGCGTATCGAGTTGTCGGATGCGGATGTGGTCGCCATCATCGAAAAGATGAACAAGCAGCGGCGCGATTCCATCAGCCAGTACGAAGCGGCGGGCCGTCATGATCTGGCGGATGTCGAAAAGTTTGAAATGAGCGTGCTGGCTGCTTACATGCCGCAACAGCTCAGCGAAACCGAAATCGCTTCTGCAGTGATCGAAGCGATTGCCGCAACCGGCGCATCCGGCCCGCAAGACATGGGCAAGGTGATGGGTCTGCTCAAACCCAAGCTGGCAGGGCGTGCCGACATGGGCAAAGTTTCCGCGTTGATAAAAGCGCAGCTCAGCAAATAAACCCGGTTAACCATTCCGCCGGCGCCTTGCCGGCAGCGATGAAAGGTGCGGGCTTGATTCCAAAAAGTTTTATTCAGGATCTGCTTAACCGCCTCGACATCGTGGACGTGATTGAGCGCTATGTCCCGCTGAAAAAGGCCGGGGCAAATTTTGTCGCCTGCTGTCCGTTCCACAACGAAAAATCCCCCTCCTTTACCGTCAGCCAGTCCAAGCAGTTCTACCATTGCTTCGGCTGCGGCGCACATGGCACGGCGATCGGCTTCGTCATGGAACACGCCGGACTCGGTTATGTTGAAGCGATTGAAGAACTGGCACGCAACGCTGGCCTGGAAGTGCCTCATGAACGCTCCGTCGCAGGCGATGCCCATCAAAAGATCGCGCCCGATTTATATGAGGTGATGCAAACCGCGACACGCTATTACCGCGCGCAGCTCAAGCAGTCGCCGCGCGCCATCGATTACCTCAAGCAACGCGGCCTGTCCGGCGAAATCGCGGCAAAATTCGGCCTCGGCTATGCGCCGGACGCGTGGCAGAACCTCGCGGCGGCCTTCCCGGATTACCAGAGCGATACACTGGCCGAAACCGGCCTGGTGATCACTGGCGACGAGGGAAAACGCTATGACCGCTTCCGCGACCGCATCATGTTTCCCATCGTCAACGCGCGCGGCCAGGTCATCGGCTTCGGCGGGCGTGTGCTGGACAAGGGCGAGCCCAAATACCTCAACTCGCCGGAGACGCCGCTATTCGAGAAAGGCCGCGAGCTGTATGGACTGTTCCAGGCGCAAAAGGCGATTCGTGGCGTGCAGCGGGTGCTGGTGGTGGAAGGCTACATGGACGTGGTGGCGCTGGCGCAACATGGGGTGGAATACGCCGTGGCGACGCTGGGGACGGCGACCACGCCGTATCACGTGCAGAAACTGCTGCGCCTTACCGAACACATCGTATTCTGTTTCGATGGCGACAAGGCGGGGCAGCGCGCGGCATGGCGCGCATTGGAAAATGCGCTGCCCTATTTGCAGGACGGCAAGCGCATCAGCTTTCTGTTCCTGCCGGTGGAACATGACCCCGACAGCTTCGTCCGCGAATTCGGCAAGGATGCCTTTGAACAGCGCGTGCAGGAAGCCATGCCGTTGTCTGCCTATCTGTTGCGCGAAATCAGCGCAGAACTGGATTTGCGCAGCCAGGAAGGCCGCAACCAATTGCTGCAGCGCGCCAAGCCCTTGCTGACCGCAATTACCGCACCCGCCGCAGCCTTGCTGCTGCGCAAGGAAGTCGCTGCGCTCGCCGGGGTGAGCCAGGCGGAACTGGAGGCGCTGTATGAGATCAAACCGGTCGCCCGAGCGGCGCCGCGGGTCTTCCAGAAAGCCGGGCGCGCAGCGCCTTCAACACACCGGTTATTGCTGCAATGCCTGATTTCGCAACCTGCGCTGGGTACGCAAATTCACGCCGACTGGCATGGCGAAGGGGCTGAAGCCGAGGCGGTGATAGCGGTGCTCTACGTATTACGCGAAGCCGATTTTGAGGTGAACGGTGCCGCGCTCATACAGTTGTTTCAAGGCACGGCGCATGAAAAAACCCTGGCGGCGGCAGGGGCGGATATATTGAATTGGGGCGATAACTTCGATGTGGCGGCGGAGTTTGCCGGGCTGATGGAAAAATTCAGTGAAGCGCAGCGCCGGCAGCAATTTCAGGCATTGCAGACAAAATTGGCGCAAGGCGGCCTGTCCGGCCTGAATGATTCTGAACGCGAGCAATATAAGCAACTGGCAAAACCGCCGCAGCGCGGCTAGCTTCCGGCAAGGTTAAGAAATGATTGATGAAATCGGGTATAATCCGCCGCTTTTCTGCGGCATTACGCAATTGGGAATCTGAATATGACAAAGCCTAGAGACAAGAAAAAACAGGGTAAAAAACCGGCTGTCGTTATCGAACAGCCGGTCGTTGAACAGCAGCAGGATATCGAAGCGAGGCGCACGCGCCTGAAGGCTTTGATTGTGCTGGGCAAGGAGCGCGGTTATCTGACCTATGCGGAAATCAACGACCACTTGCCGGATATGCTCGAAGTCGAGCAGATTGAGGGCGTGGTAAGCATGATCAACGACATGGGCATTTCGGTGTGCGATGTCGCCCCCGATGTCGAAACGCTGATCATGACGGATACCGCACCTGCGGCAGCCGATGAGGATGCTGCCGAAGAGGCCGAAGCCGCGCTGTCCACAGTGGACTCCGAATTTGGCCGCACCACCGACCCGGTGCGCATGTACATGCGCGAAATGGGAACGGTCGAGTTGCTCACTCGCGAAAAAGAAATTGAAATCGCCAAGCGTATCGAGGAAGGCCTGAAGCACATGATTCAGGCAATTTCTGCCTGCCCGGCGACAATCGCTGAAATTCTGACGCTGGCCGCGAAGATTGAAAGCGATCAGATGCGCATTGATGAGTTGATCGACGGCTTCGTGGATACCGAGGATGAAGCAGCCATTGGCGCAGAAAGCAACGAAGAATCAGAAGAAAACGGTGCTTCAAATTCAGCTGATGAGGAAGATGCAGAAGACGAAGAAGAAGAAGACGAAGAAGCGACCGCCGCCGCCGCCGCCGCCAACCTGGCGCAACTGAAGGCCGATGCGCTGGCACGTTTTGCCGTAATTGCCGATTCTTTTGCCAAGATGGGCAAGGCTTACGAAAAATACGGCTACCGCAGCAAGCAGTACGACAAATTCCAGTCCAGCATTTCCGATGAGCTGATGAATTTCCGCTTTTCCGCAAAACAAGTGGACGCCTTATGCGACACCATGCGCAATCTGGTTGAAGAAGTGCGCCGCTGCGAGCGCAACATTCAGGATATATGTGTAACCAAAAGCAGAATGCCGCGCGCGCATTTCATCAAGGTGTTCCCGGGCAATGAAGACAATCTGCAATGGGTTGTGCAGGAGCTGAAATCAAAGAAACCCTATAGCGAAGCGCTGGAACGCTATCAGCATGCCATCGTTGAGCAACAGCAATGCTTGCTGGATCTGGAACGGCGTGTGGGCATTCCGATCCGTGATTTGAAGGAAATCAACAAGCAGATGACCAACGGCGAGGCCAAGGCACGCCGCGCCAAACGCGACATGATCGAGGCCAACCTGCGCCTGGTAATCTCCATTGCCAAAAAATACACCAATCGCGGCCTGCAATTTCTCGACCTGATTCAGGAAGGCAACATCGGCCTGATGAAAGCGGTGGATAAATTCGAATACCGGCGCGGCTACAAGTTTTCGACCTACGCAACCTGGTGGATCCGCCAGGCCATCACGCGCTCCATTGCCGATCAGGCACGCACCATCCGCATCCCGGTACACATGATCGAAACCATCAACAAGATGAACCGCATCTCGCGGCAGATCATGCAGGAAACCGGGCTGGAGCCGGATGTGGCGACGCTGGCCATCAAGATGGAAATGCCGGAAGACAAAATCCACAAGATTCTGAAGATCGCCAAAGAGCCGATCTCGATGGAAACGCCGGTGGGCGATGACGACGATTCGCACCTGGGCGATTTTATCGAAGACTCGAACACCACCGTGCCGGTTGATGCGGCAGTTTACGAGAGCCTGCGCGGCGCGACGTCGGACATTCTCGACAGCCTGACGCAGCGGGAAGCCAAAGTATTGCGCATGCGCTTCGGCATCGAAATGAATACCGACCATACACTGGAAGAAGTCGGCAAACAGTTTGACGTAACCCGTGAACGCATACGCCAGATCGAAGCCAAGGCGCTGCGCAAACTCCGTCATCCATCGCGTTCCGAGAAACTCAAGAGCTTCCTCGACAGCGAAGGTTAGTCGTTTACGGGTCGTTAGCTCAGCTGGTTAGAGCAGAGGACTCATAATCCTTTGGTCGTTGGTTCAAGTCCAACACGACCCACCATATAAAATCAATGAGTTGCGCGAGACGCATCTCATTTCATCAAGCACGTTTTGTCAACGAACTGTCAACAGCCTTTCGTTGTCAGCTTGTTGCAGCACTATAGCCGCGCCAGCGGATTCAACGCCTTCGCTTCCTGCAAATGCTCCGGCGCCAGGTGTGCGTAGCGCATCGTCATCGTCAGGCTGCTGTGCCCGAGAATTTTTTGCAGTACCAGGATATTTCCACCGTTCATCATGAAATGACTGGCAAACGTATGCCTGAGAACATGCGTTAGCTGGCCTCTGGGAAGCGTTAGACCGGCCTTCTCCACCGCCTCCCTGAATGCACCATACCCGAACATGAAAAAACGCTCTGCAAGGACTCTATCAGTGCCGTAGCGTTTTTTGAGGTGTGTATTCAGAGCCTCTACTAAAACATTGTCCATCGGTACCGAACGATTCTTGCCTGACTTTGTGCCGGTGAAGTGAATTTGTCCGACGCGCACCTGTGACACTCGCAACCCTTCTGCCTCGCTCCACCGTGCGCCGGTCGCCAGGCATACCTTCGCGATCAGCAGCGCGTCGCCGGAAAGCGCATCGAGCAATCGCCGGATCTGCTCGATGCTCAAAAACGACAGTTCCCGCTCGGCAACCTTCATCTGCCGCATTTTCGCCAGCGGATTACCGACTTTCCATTGACCGAGCCGCTCTAGCTCGTTGAATACTGCGCGCAAGTAGGCATGTTCCCGGTTCAGGTTGTTGGCCGAAATGCCCTCGGCCATACGCTTTGCGCGGTAATCCGCGAACATTTCCGGTTTGAGCTGCTCGGCTATTGGATTGTCCAGGGCAACACATAAATTCTTTAACCGCTGGTGAGTATTTTCACCGGACCGCAGATTCATACCGTGGTGCTTGTGCCATAGATCCACCAGATCGAGCAAACGCCGCCTGTCTCGTTTTGCCGGTTGCCATTCTGGTGATTGCGTGATTTTGGTTTTCAGCCAAGCCTCGTATGCCAGCGCTTCGGCCTTTGTCGGCAACGTTTTCCGGTATCGTCGGCCACCGCATCCGCCTGGCTGAATGTCTACCAGCCAACCGGTGGAGGTTTTATTGAGCGCCATATCGTTTTATGCCGCCTGGCGGTGTGTAGGGCTCGAATCCAGGCGGCAGTGAACCATCTGCTTGTAACGGTATCGGTTTTGGTGAGGGTGGTAATACTTGCGTATTGGTTGAATGTGATGCGTTCCACTGTTCCTCAAATTGGTGTTTGGCGCGGATCGCGACATTTGCGCAATTGCTCATCACGTTCATGGTTGGTGGATTTTCGCATTCGGGTGATTTTGTAAAAAAATTCCTCCATGCCTCGGCTTTAGCAGCGCGCAGTTTTATGGCGGCCTGTTCTGCTTCTATGATCGCTTGCCGCGCTTTTAGCTCTTGCGCTTTCGTCTTGCGTTGCTCGGCCTCTATACGTGCCTGATGTTCACGCTGTTTCTGTGCGGTCGCTTCGGCATTCTTTTGTATTTGAGCTGTGGCAGTTTGCGAGGCTTTGGTTATTTCCTCTGCCGCTGTTTTTACGATGTATGCCGAAATAATCAACCAGACTATTCCAGCTATAACCAGTCCTGATGCAACTCCTAATGCAATCTTCATTACATCCTTCATCGTTGCCCCCTTTTAAACCAGCGCCTGAAAACTTCCTGTGCGATCAGCTCGCCTTCTTCGCTTTCGGCAATTCCTTAGCCAAGCTCTCCATCTCTGGATTTTTCTGTTTGATTCCGACTTCATCGGTTAGCAGGTAGGTCGCGTATTCCGGCCACGCTTGCGCGATGGCTATGAGAACGCCTGCTCTTGGTTCGCTGTCGCTAACTTCTATTCTGATTAGCGAACCTTTGATAATTCCTGTTTTGTCGGCGAACTCTCCCCTTCCCATCCCCAGGGCTTCCCGAACGTTCCGAATTTTCTTCCCGATAGGAGTTGACACAATATTTACTTTCGTGTTTATATTTGTTCGCGTGTATAGCATTTAATGCGCATAGTGCTGTAACGAGGCTATATAGTCGTATGACGAAGGAACCTGATTATGAACGCACCTAATGAACCAGGTCAATTTATCCCGGAACAGGTAACAACTCTGGCCCTGCCGGTCATTTCCTGTTCGCGCTTCGCCGAAATGATCGGCATCGAGGAAGGCGTAGTTCGTGGCTGGATTGGCAAAGGTTATGTTCCGACCTATTCCATCGGGAAATATACGCTCGTTAACCTCGCCCTGCTTAACCGCATGGCGCTCGACAAAGCCTTTTCCCTATGAAAACAGCCCTTCTTCCCGGGTTCAAAGGTTTTTCACTTCGTCGGCAAGGGCGCCCAGCTGGCTCCCGCGCCATTGATCGCCAGCAGTCCGACCTTTTCCCGGTCGAGAAGCTGCTTTCGCAATGTGGCTGGCAGAATTTTCGGGTCGCCAAGGAGGGATGCGGCGGCGCAGCCGACGCGCCCTCCGCGACCCGAAAAGGGCTTTACGTACCAGTAACACGTAAAGTGAGTCCCAAAAATGGGACTTTTGCCGGATTCGCACCCCGTAAAGTGAGTGCCAAAATTGGCATAGGTAAGGGGGGAAAGTGATGGACGCCCCTGTCTTCGTCGATTGGCTTTCCATGTACCAGGTGCATTACGGTGAAAAGCTGCCGGTGGTCAATCAAGGGCAGGTTTTTTCCCTGGATGAGCACGGCACAATCGAATGGACAACACAGCGCCACATGGTGCTTGAGGGTTCTCACAATTCGAAACTGATGCTGCGCTGCGATGGTTCTAGCGTCCATGTATCCGGTAACGTTGGCCGGTTTCACCGCGCCGATAACCTTTTTGGTTTCAGTTACCAGCAGTGCGTCAAAAAGTGGAACAGCATCTTGAACGATTTCAATCTGCCGCCTTTTTCTGCCGGTGAGCTTTGTTTCATTCAAGGCCAGAAACATTTTGGTTTTACCGGTGCAGTCAATACGCGCATCGACGTAACAAAAAACTACACGTTTTTCAATCGCGATGATCTCGCATTTTTCATGCAGTGGCTTTCCACGCATCAAAAAGGTCGGCTCAAGGTTGGTGTTTCTGGCGATGGCGGCACGGTGTCTTGGGGTGAAGGCTCCAAATATTTGTACGAAAAGTTTTACGACAAGTTCTTGGAAATGCAGGCGCACGGCAAGCGCAAAAACATTCCGCAGGACGTGAAAGATTTTGTGGAACGGCTGGGAGTTGGGCGGCACGAGATCACGCTCAAATCGAGATACCTCACGCAAAATGGTTTGCGCTATATGGGAGCAACGGACATGGACACATTGACACAGATTTATCGTGAACGCTCGCAGCTCGTTCTAAAACAATCGCTGCCCTGGAATGACTTTAATGACATTCCGATGCCGTTTCGCGCTACTGCGAAAGACTGGCGCGATGGTGTGCCGCTGGCGCAGACGATGAAGAAAACTACCTTTTATCGTCATCGCTGTGAACTCAAAAAATACGGTATCGACATTGCTACGCCGTGCAACGTTCGCGCATTGCCGGTGCGTTTTCGTGAAATTGTCAATCAGCGCGCAATATTGACCATCTGTCAGCGTCCAAATTTGACCAGCAGAACATGGTTTTCAGAGAGTCTTCTTTCGCTTCTTGAAGCGGAACGAATCATTGCCGGTTTCGATGATGTCGCAGTGGTGCGTGATGC
>JACOUM010000008.1 GCA_016177795.1 Nitrosomonadales bacterium
GAGACCGGCTGGGGTTGCCTCCGCCAAGTTTCAAGGACCGGGTGAAAAACCCCACCCTCAAGGACAATACGTTTATGGTGGGGCACTGGTTTTATCCGCAGGTGATCTGGTAGGAAAAAACATTTTGAGCCGTGGCAGCAAGCTATGGCGGTAAGCGGTCGCAAGCATTGAAATGGACCGTAGATGAGAGTATTTCTAATCGATAAAATGGGGGTTGCTTTGATCCTGAAGTTTAAAAAAGAGTTTTATGGCCGTATATTGCTGGTTCTCGCCATTGCGTTGACGGGTTGTGATCTGGGGGACACCAGTGCTCTGCCCGAAGATGGACCTGAAGTCGTTACAAAACGATTCTATGAGTTAATCTCAGCGGCGAAGATGGAAGGTGGCACCACGACCGCCAGTGAAGCGTATAAGCTGGTCGACACTAGGGTATCCAATTTGACCGTGAACCAGTTCCTGGAGATTATCAAGCGTTATCCGGAGAAATTTGCGGTGGATATAGGTAAAGCCGAGATCAAAGGGAACCAAGCCCTGGTTCAGATAAGCTATAAGCTACCCTCCAGTTTTGGTGGCGACTATACGGTGCAGGAGGTGTTGCCTCTCAATGTTGATCCCGTTACCAACACATGGAAGGTCGATTTTACCGGCGATAGCTATGGCATGCAGAAGGATGAGGCAGTAGCGGCGAGCAAGTCTGAAGCTCCTCCGCAAGTTAAGTCTGAAGTTCCACCAGAAGGAGAATAGCGATGAGCGCTTCCAAGGTTGCAGAGTGGGTCAAGCAAAGGATTCGGCTAAAAATGGGGAAGCCGATACCCTCACACGTAAATTTCTTTTATTGTTTTGGCGGCATTTCGCTTTTCCTCATTCTCATCCAGCTGGTCTCGGGTGTGTTCATGCTTTTTTTCTATACGCCCGAACCCGACAAGGCGCTGCAAAGTATTGCGTATTTAAGCAATGAGGTAACCATGGGATGGCTGTTCAGAAACATGCACCGGTGGATATCCTCGCTTCTGCTGGCAACCGTGTTTTCCCATATGGTCATTGTGTTTTATTTGAAAGCCTACCAGAGCCCCAGGCAGTTTACCTGGCTGACCGGAGTTTCGCAGTTGCTCCTGGTGTTCCTCCTGGTCGTAACCGGGATTATCCTTCCATGGGATTGGCGATCCTATTGGTCTTTTGCGATATGGATGGATTACCTTGGAACATGGACTGTAGGTGGTGAAACCATCAAGACAGCAATACTTGATACTTTTACCCTGAGTGCTGCGTATTACACTCACATTCTGTTGATTCCGTTAATTCTTGCGGCTTTCCTGTTTTTTCACTTCAAAATGGTAAGGCGGTACGGAATATCAAAGCCTCTATAAAGCTTCATAAAGGTACCCAAATCATGGCACAAAAGAAAATAGAGATCATCAAGGAGCCCAAATACGCTCCTCCCTATCCACAGTCGTTTTATGCTTTCTGGCCGAAACATGCGATAAAAGCCGGCGTGCTGATATCGGTCATATTTCTGGCACTGTTGTTGTTGTCCTATTTCATAAGGGTACCCATGGATCCGGCCATGCCACCCATGCCTGATGAAGGTTTCCACATACCCGCCCCGGAATGGTATCTGTTCCTTCTATTTCAGCCATTCTGGTATCTGACGGGGGACTATGCCAAATGGTTATCGGTTGGCACATTCTGGCTCCCGCTGCTGGCAGTGGTTTTTCTGTTTCTGGTACCCGTTATTTTCCGGAAAAAAAGCAAGACTCGTTTCGGATTCAAGGCCACCTCAATAGTGGCAATTGCCATCTATGCCGGGCTCATATGGGCAGTTCCCATCGGGGCCGTGGTAGCCAGTGGTTCTCCCGCCAAGACCTTGGGCTGTCCGTCTTGCCACAATCCCATGATGGGCGAGAGACAGGCACTGCCTCCAGCCGAAATGGGCAAATATTACAGGGTTGAGCGCCAACGACAGGTCAACCTGGGTGGTTACAACGTAGGCGCTGAGGAGCATTCGGGCACAGGAGGCGGATCTTATAAGGATGCAAACTGGCAACTGCGCCATTTCTACGAGCCCACGATGACGTGGTGATCCGATGTCTGGTAATACCAAAAATTCATTTAAGATATTTTCAATGAGAACAGCCTTTAATTTTCCTCTCCATAAAACCGATTATGGCCTGATGCTTTTCATGTGCGGGATACTTATGGTCGGGGGGACCGCTTCCGCACAGGGTGAACATGACCATGGCAACACCGAAGTACCGGTTAGTGCCAAAGACCTGGTTGATCCCCACGGCCACGGTCACGACCATGGCCATACCAAGACCGAAGTCAAGTCGACAACCCCAACCCCAATCAAGGAGGTGGCGCTGCCCGATGGGCTCAGCTCGGCACAGTCGATGGCCATCGATTCGGCTGGACATGTCTGGTTTACCGAGAAAGTCGGCAGAAAGCTGGCCGTGTATGACCCGGAAAAAAAGGAGTTTAAAACACATTCCCTTCCTCCCTCGTGGGGGAAAATGGGATTTTCAAATATGACCATGGGTCCCGACGGGGAAATCTGGTTTACCGTGACCCGATGGATTGAGGGTGAGAAAGAGCCGAACATACTGGGGCGATTTTCGCCTGCGGACGGGTATTTCACGAAGTATGTTGTTCCCCATAATACAATTCCAGAGGAATTGATCGTAGATGCCAATGGCGCGATATGGTTTATTGCCTCCAATAAAAACTATCTCTATCGCGTTGACCCAAAGACCTTTGCGCTTAAAGGCTATTCCATCCCTACCGCCGACGGCAATCCCAAAAGTTTGGCCGCCGATCAAAAAGGGCATATCTGGTTTGCCGAAGCCACTGCCAATAAAATAGGCGAATTCATTCCGGAGCAAGGCACATTCCGTGAATATGACTTGCTGACCCAATTTGCCAACCCGGGAAAAATCTCCATTGATAAACAAGGGAGGATATGGTTTGTGGAAGTAACGGCAAACAGGTTGGGAATGTTTTCACCTGAACAGAACCGGTTTGACGAGGCCATTATCCCCACCCCCGGCAGCTCACCTGTAACGCTGGTAAACGATGACAACGGGAATATCTGGTTTCTGGAATACAAGGGGAACAAGGTTGGCGTCTTTAATCCTGAGACGGCGCTGTTTCATGAATATGACATTCCCAACTTCGGCAGTTTGCCGTCAGACATGGCAATAGATCGCAAACGGTCTCTGCTCTGGTTCACTCAAAGCTCCACAGATGCAAAGCGGCTGGGAATGATTTCCATTAACGAAGTGTTGGCAGAAAGCAACAAGCAGGATAATGCCCCTCAAAGTCCTTCTGTTGAGAAGGCCTCCGATGGGAACATGTCCAAATGGCTGGCTTCTCTCGTGGCGGTTATCGGCGTCGCAACGCTGGGCGGCTGGTTAACCAGGAAATCTCGCAAAGGTGGGCATTCATAAGCCAAACCCTGCTGGTTTTTTGCCACACAAATTTTGTTCCGCATTCCACTTCATGAAACTTTTCGGACTTTGGCGTATCGATAAGCTGTGTTCTGCCGGTTATTTGTGCTGATCCAGTGGCAAGCCGCTCCCGGCTTTGCAACGCTTCTCGCAAACATGCAATCGTCCCCTGCACACATTTTTGACAAGGATAATGTAGTGAAAATAGCAGCTGTTTTTTGGATAGTTCTCGGTAGTTTGCTGTGCTCCTCATCGTGGGGAGCGGATGTTTCCAAGTCGTTCGAAACACCCACTGCGTATACTTTACCCACTAGGATTGCCATCGATAAAACGGATACTATCTGGTTTATTGAGTCCAACCTGAATAAGATCGGCAGGTTTCAGCCTGCCAAGGGAGTATTTTCCGAGTACACTATTCCCACTCCCTCTAGTGCTCCCACGGACCTGACCATCAGCAATACCGGCAAAATCTGGTTTACCGAATCAGATTCAGACCAACTCGGCGTTCTTGATCCCGCCTCGCTGACATTCAAGGAATACAATATTCCGACGATACAAAGCATGCCCTCCAGGATTGCTGCCGATATCCACGGCAATATCTGGTTTACTGAATTTTATGGCAACAAGATTGGCGTGTTCGACCCTCGGAAAAAGGTATTCCGGGAATATCCGGTTCCTACACTTGGCAGTCGTCCATCCGGTATTGTCGTGGATAAAAATGGCATAGTGTGGTTCGTGGAAACCGAGGGTAACAAGCTGGCCAAGTTAAATCCCCGGGACGGTGTGATTCATGAATTTGCACTGCCAACACCTCACCAGACCCCAAGAGAAATTGCGATAGACGGATCGGGCGCACTCTGTATTGCCGGCAACATCGGTCGTGATTTGACGGTATTTAACCCCGTTACCAAAAAATTCAGGATCTTTGTATTGCCGAATAACAGCGTCATTGAAAGCATGACCGTGGCGAGCAGTGGAATAATATTTGGTACGCTCAAAACAAGCGGCAAAATATCCATGTTTGATCCAAAAACCAGCAAGTTTATGGAATTTGAAGTAGGCATAGGCAAAAGCAAACCCATTGGCATTGACACCGATTCGAAGGGAAATATCTGGTTTGCCGATAAGGAAAAAAATGCATTGGTCAGGCTGGATGCAAGCATAATGAAAAAACTGCGGCTAAAGTAACGCCTTAAGAACGCTGGGAGTTGCTCAGCACTTGGCCATCAAAGGTGGACAGAATATGAAAAAATATAAATTAGCGGCAAGTATACTTATTTTGGTCATTATTGCGGCGATTGGCGCAGTGGCCATTCCCAACCCGTTAGGTGCGCAGATATTAGCGGAGGTCAAATACCGGGGCTATCTTGCCTATACCACTGACGAGGCTGTTACCCTTGCCTATACCCGATGCACCACCTGCCACCCGGCTGACAAGATGCTCAAATACTGCTCTCGATGCGGGCCACCCTTTGTTGTCGTCACCCATTCCATGAAAAAGTATACGGAATTGATGAACCAGAAAGGCGGGAACTTCAAGCCGTTCTCTGATGCGGAGGCAGTTGCGATTACACAGGCATGGAACGGGCTGGTCGGCAATTGGGAGCCTGATTGGGGCTCAAAGGACCTCAATAAGCTGTTGCAAGGCGATCAGGCACTGATTCGTTTGGCCAATACCCCGGTGAATGAAAGGCCAATAGAGTGGGCACTGAAGACCAAGCAGGCGCCTGGCGCTATGAAAGAAGACAGGAAAATCATCCCCTGATTGTTCCGGGGGCGGTATTTTGTTAGCGGTAATACAAACACGGCCCCGTAATGCATTCACGGGGCGCATCGTTTTTATACAATCAATTTTTCGAGAATTTTTGCGTAATAGTACTGGCGCAGATTCTGCCTGGCCATAAGCAGGATCAGAAGCACCGGCACAAAATGAATGCCAACAGCGAATCCGGGCTGGGTGGCAAACTGCCAGGTGTAATACAGTGCCAAACACAACGCCACGATGACGCTGGCAACGGACAGCACCAAAAAAAGATTTTTACGCCTGATCGCACGCTTGGCAAAGTGCAGTTCGGAATCAGTCATGTTCATGCGCCGGCGCTCGATGGGTTTCCGTGAAAATCAAAAAAAACAGGTTCAGGAGGTAGCCTGCTGCAAGGCAACCACCTCAGCCGAATTGCCCGAGCCTTCGCGGCTCTTCCGCTCAACGGATGGATGCGCCGCCAGAATAGCGTTCGCCACCGCATGGCCACGGACAAGACGGTCGCGCACCGACACACCGCCACGGTAGTTTGCTTCGAGATGCAGGCCGTGGATTTGTCTCAGGCGCGCCGCAATTGCCTGCATCCGCAGCTGATAGGCGCCATGGTATACCGGCAGGGCTTCCAGATGCCGGTCGATGCGCACCATCTCCGGATCGGCTTTCAGATTTACCAGCGGGCGCAATGTTCTGAGAGTCTCGTCCACGAGCCTGTTATCGTCCCAGTCCGCCACTTGGGGAGCGCGCACCCCACCGAGGTACGACGTGAGCAGAACCTTTCCCGGGGGCGCCCGGTCCGGGAACAAGGTGCTCATCCACAGGTTGCCTGTCAAGACTGCGCTGGCTCCCCTCGGCGCCAGAAATCCGGTGCCATCCAGCGGGTGACCCACCGCGTCGCGTGCCATGCCAGCGTGCACAACATTCACCGCAGCATAGCCGATTCCACGCAACAGCTCGGCCAGTTCATTATCCACGCGGTCAATCAGCGCAGCAGCGACAGAAGCTGGCGTTGTCACGATCACTTGGCGCGCGGACAAAGTCTGCTGGCCATGCGGTGTCGTTGCCGTCACCCGCCAACCATCACGCTCGCGAACCAATTCATCCACCGAGTAGCCGGTGCGCACATTGATTCCGGGTGTTCTGGCCAGATTCTCCACCAGCGCGCCCATGCCGCCATGGAAGGAAAAAGTATCGGTAGTGCAGGCCGTGCGGCGGCGCAATACCCGGTTAACCAGAACCCCGGCAGCCAGGCTGCCGTAACGCCGCTCCAATGCTGTAAGGCGCGGCAGTGCGGCGGCGGCACAGGTCTGGTCCGGATCTGCTGCCAGCGTCCCGGCAACAAATGGCTCGATGGCTTTTTCCAATACTTCACGGCCAAGCCGGCGGGTAATGAATTCGCTCACCGACTCGTCAGCCCGCCCACTGGAGAAAATGAAGGGTTCTGCCAGCAGCCGTAACTTGCCGCGCATGCTCCATAACGGTGAAGTCATCATGGCGCCCATGCGCATCGGCAGCGCCCTCAGGCAGTTTTGATGCAACAGATACCGACGCGCCTCTGCCGCAGGCAGACGGCCGGTCTTTGCCGATTCCAGTCCGGCCTCGCGCACCATTTCCACAACCTCTGGACGGAAATTCAGCACCATGGAGGCGGCGCGTTCGGTCAGGTATCCATCCTGCCGGTTGCTCATGATCTTGCCGCCCGTCCGCTTGTCTGCTTCCCAGACTTCAACGGACATACCGCTTCGCGCCAACCACCAGGCAGAAGCCAACCCCGTGATACCACCACCGACAATCAGTACGTCGAGCTTATCCATCTTGTCATACCGCCGGTTTTTCTTCTGTTTGATCCTGCTTGTTGGCCTTGAGTTGCGCCTTCATTTTCTCGAGCAAATCATGCCCCAGCAAATCGCCTGGATTTTCCCTCGTCGCAACGAAATTGCGGATGGTGTCAAAACGCTTGTCCGCCTCCGGATTGTCCTTGAGTCGCGGCACGCGTTCACGGGCAATCTCATAGGCATCGAAGCTCAATTCCTGCATGCCGAAACCCTTCATGCGCTGCACCGCGCGCATCATGGCCACGTTGCGGAAACGCGTCAGGTCGCCGGAAGTGATGCGTTTAAGCCCTTCCTTGCGCGCATTGAATTCGGCGGCCTTCTTGATGCCTGCCCGGTTGAAGTCCGGTGCAGACAACACGCGCGCCAACGCATCTTCATCCCATTCCACTCCGCCGGTCAGCTGGGCAATGGCCTCCTCGGCATCGCGCCGCTCCACCGTTATGGCGCGCCGCTTCCTGGCAAAATGTTCTGCGGCATTTTCCAGTGCCGGCGCCACGAACATGAGCGCCTGGGGTGTCTTGTCAGCGAGAAACTCCGTAAGTATGCAGTCTGATTCTTCAGTCCATGGCAAGCTGCGGCCGGGTTGTGATTCTGATTCCAGCCGGTCCAGCAGCTTGATGTTTACTTCCAGCCTGCCTTCGGAGCGGGCGACATCCTCGGCAACCGCGCGCACACCCTCGCGCAGAAATGCCGGCATGGATGCCAGACGTTCCTGCGCCTGTTCGCTCCATGGCAGCGTGCCGACGGACGGCTGCGCGACTTGTTGAATTTCTTCCTGCGCCCCCTTGGGCTGGCTGTCAGGCCGGGGCGGACCACCGCTTCCGAAACGTTTCGCGGACAAGGTAGCCAAGTGCTCTTCGGTCACCACGTGCATACCCAGTTCATGCACATAGCTTTCGGCGCGACTCTTGACCATCTTGCGCAGGAAGGAGGGAACCCGCGACAAACGCTTCTCTGCCTCCTTGTTCCAGATGAGTTTCTTTGGCTGCTCAATCAACGGCTCTATGACCGCAGACCCATCGGGTATATGGACGCACCATGGATCCGTGTCCATCAGGCTGTCACCCATGGCGAGGGGCCGTGCCCGGCAACCGCCACATAGCTTCTGGAATTCACAGCTGCCGCATTTTCCCTGCAGCCCGGGATGACGCAAGGACTGGAAAACCGGCGATTGATCCCAGATGTCCCAGAACTTCGTGTCGCGAATGCTGCCTTCCTCATCAGGAATGTAGGGACAGGCCGTGACGCCGCCTTCCGGCGTAATGCGGCAATAATGGATACCTGCCAGGCAACCGCCGCCTTCATACCCGGCGGCGCGGGTGAGCGTGGATTGCGGGTTGCGTTGATAGGCGATGCGCTTGTAATGGGGTGCGCAGCGTGCGCGAATGAGCAAGTCCTGGCTTTGCTCCTGCGCTTCCACCAACTGCTCAAGCACCCGCTCGTAGGTGGCCGGACTGATGTCCGACATGGATTCGCCGCGACCGGTGCAGATCAGGAAAAACACGTTCAGCACGCGCGCGCCCGAAGCGCGTGCAAAGTCGATCATGGCAGGTATTTCGTCGGCGTTGGATTCGGTGACGGAGAAATGTATCTGGAAAGACAGGTCGTGACGCTTGCAGGCCTCGATGCCATTCAGGGTTTTCTCCCACGCGCCGGGAAGCCCGCGAAAGACATCATGCTTTTGCGGATCCAGGGAATCGACACTGATACCTGCACCCATTGCTCCTGCAGCCTTCAGCGATTGCACGCGTTTATCGGTGAGTGCAACACCGTTTGTTCCCACCACCATGGAAAGACCGAGTCCGGTACCATGAGCCAGCAGTTCTTCCAGGTCGGGGCGCATCAGCGGCTCGCCACCGGTCAGCACCACCATGGTCTCGGTGCTGCGGCCTGCGATCTCCTCCAGCAGGCCGCGCACCTCTTGCGTGGCAAGCTCGCCTTCGCCACCCTGCTTCAGGGTTTCCGCATCCATGTAACAATGCGCGCAGGCAAGATTGCAGCGTTTGGTCAGGTTGATGGCAAGCAGGAACAAGCCATTGGTATCGGGGTTAACTGTGTAAGGCGCTTGCATCGTTGTCCTGTTATAAGCCGCTGCGCGGGTCCTGCGGATCCAGGTGGAAATAACCCTTGGACTGCCATTGCTGTTTGACGGTATTTACCGTGGCGAGATCAATATGCTGCAGCTTGTTGTGCTGTGCCCATTTTTCCACTTCTTTTATCAGCATGCCGCGCACCATGTCCGGCGCACGGCTGAGGCTGTCGCGCGCATCCTTGTCCCAAAGCATGGTTTCGCCGGCATTGGCTGATCCGGATTTGAAGGTGTCCAGCACCTGCCTTACCAAATCCGCAGTGATTTCAGTCAGGCCATTTTTGGCGGCGATGGCCACTATGGCATTGCGGGTCATATCGCGGCTCATGCCTGCCGGCAATCCCTGCACCAGTTCCTGTGCCTCGCCGGTCCACGGCAAGACCGCATCGGTCGTCGTTGCCTTGCTACCAAAGCCGAAGGGACAACCGCCGCGCGCTGGTTTGGGAGCCGGTTCAGCCTGCCCCTGCATGGTTTTTTCCATTGCGCCACGAGCCAGCTTGAGACCATTTTCCGCCACTTCCAGCGTGACTTCAGCGTGACTATTCTGCCGGGCATAATCCTCGATGGTCTTCTTGCAATTGTCACGCATGAAACCCTCTGGTACCCGCATCAGACGGGCCAGCGCAGCGGCTTGCCAGTGAAGTTCGGAAATTTGATGCTGAACAGCTTCAGTCCCTGACGCTTCCGCGTCAAGGAACGGTTTAATGTGCCCGGCTTCCACCGTGCCGCTTTTTTCCTGGCGGGCTTTTTTCTCGGCACGCATGCTGAGATTGCCGCGCACGGAAAGGTCTTCGATGGTGAGCAAAAGGGCGGTTGCCTCGCTGGACCAGCGCATCGCATCTTCTGCCGTGGGTTTATGTTTCAGCTCGCCGGCATCATAGGCGGCGACGATTTCTCCCATGGCCTGCTCCGCATGGCTCGGCATGAGCTGGGCGGTGGCTTCTTCCACAATTCTCTGGGTAATGACGGTATGGCCGTGTTCCTGCGCATAACGCAGTATCGCCATGCGCGCCATGTTGCGGACAAACGAGGGCACCCGCTCCATCCTGGATTCGGCTTCATGGGTCCAGGATGTCGTGACCCCGGAGACAACGTCTATTTTCGGCTGATGTTCGCGCATGCTGAGCAAAATGGCGCAATCCACATTTTCCAGCAGTTGTTCGCTGTTGCCGCCGATATCGAGTTCGTCATCGGCATGAATTCCCAGCTTGCCGACAACCAGCAGCGATGGCCTGGTTTTCTTGACGTACTTCTCGATGGCGTCGTGGGGCTTGCCGGCCAGCAGCTCAGTTTCTATTTCGACATCAAAGTCCCGGGCAATGGAACGGGCGACAATCAAATGGCCCTCATAAATCTTGGCCAAGCCGGAATCAATGATTTCTTCGTGCAGCTTTTCCTGGTCCTTGAACTTGAATACCTTGCCTGCCTCTTCCGACAGCACCCCGGCAATCCGGTTGAAGGCCACGTAATGATAATAGGGGTCAAACGCGGCAATCACCTTGACGGCTACCTGCCACTGCTTGGCCAGCGCCAGCGCCGTGAGCAATCCTCCATAGGCCTTGGGTGAACCATCCACTGCGACGACAATCGGGCCTTCCCTGACAGGATGGCCAGCTTCCTTGATGATAAGCGTGTCGATGGCTGAACGCCGTGCCACACGCTTGCTTACCGTGCCCAGCCGGCTTCCCTGAATGGCGCCCAGACCCATGGCGCCCATGACGAGCAAGTCGTAGGCGCCGGAATTGGCTTCCCTAACAAGCTCCCGGTAATTTTTACCTTCCAGCGAGCAGCGCCTGAAGCTGATGCCGATCTGGTCGCATTGGGCTGCGGCCTGATCGAGATAAGAGTCGGTGATAATCGACAGGCCGCGGGTAATCAGGTCGTCGTGCACATCCCGTTGGCGCTCCAGTTCATGCTCCTGCTTGAACTGTTCCGGCAAGCCTCCTTCCATCTGGCGGAAGCGCATGTCGTGCAGTTTGGCGGCATAGACGTGGGCGCCGGTAATCACCGGTTCCTCTGCCAGCGCCGCCAGTTCCGCTGCATTCTCCATGGCGGCATTCGCATGGTCGGAGGAATCAAGCGCAACCAGAATGCGTCGATGCAAATGGGCGTCAAGTGATAAGTATGAATCTTCGGCAATGGCCAGAGAAGCCTGTGGTGGCGTCATGTGTTGCACCCCTTTTGCTTAAGCTTTGACAATGTGGTACGCATAGCGGGAAATTATATGGCAAATTCAAGTGACGGAGGTTTTGAAACGAAAAAATATTTTTTGCTTCCACAAAACGAGAGAGGTATATCCCTGGATTTTCATCCGTAGGATATACCTCGCTCAAACCATCTAACTGCTACAGGCTCAATATATCAGCCCTGCTTGCCCACCCCAACATTCAGGTGAGCTTCTGATGTGACAGGTTTTATTTGACAGCCTTTAGCTGGACTTGCTCAGGTGCGGCCCTGTTGCCGCCCGCAACAAATCCACCGCCGACCAACTCGCTGCCCGGAGCGCGCCCGGTCATTTCCGATTCAATCAGCTCCTGCGCTTCCTGGAAGTCTGCACTTTTCGCCGCATTAAGCGCAGTTACATCGCCCTTGATCGGCTTGAAGGTTGACTTCGGGTTCAGGTACTCGGTTACGCTCTTCGGTGGCTGAACATCCTGCATTGCCCGGATAAAAGCGACAATGTCCCAGATATCCTGATCCTGCAGAACGTTACCCCAGTTGGGCATGGACGAAGACAGCGACACAGCCTCACCACCACCCTTGATTACGGTAAACAATTCAAGGTTGGTTTTCTTCTGCATGTAGTCGCCACGGGTCAATGTCCTTGGGCGCGGATCCAGCTCGGAGGCACTGGGGCCGTCACCGTGCATCAACCAGCCATGACAGGCAATGCAGTAAGAGTAGTAATAGGTTTTGCCATGATTTGGATCAGCGCCAGCCACCAGCGTCTCGCCGAACTTTGGAGACCAGTTGTTTGTCCACTGATCGTATACGCTCTTGTCTTTCACGCCATCGGAGGACGGGGCCTTCACGCGATCCCACAACTCAGTCTTGTAGCTGCCTTTGGTATCTGAACCATAACCGCTATGCGTTTTGAAAGTCTTGGTATCGGAGTCAGCGCGCTTGCCCACGCCGGTCAGGTAATCGAACGGCGCGATGCCATAGGTGCTACCACCCTGGCCCTCTTCCATATCAGCGCCTTCTTTCAAAAAAGCAGCAGACGCTGCTGCAGCTTCTGCTGCGCTTACAGTAGGACACTCAACCTTCTGTCCGCCGGCGGTGCAACGCTTCTCGGCAGCAAAAGCGGTTGCGCTCCCCCACATCATGCCCAAACTCGTCATTGCGATCAGGCCTATTTTCAACTTGGCATTCTTCATTTTCTATTTCTCCCTCTTTAGGCCACCCCCGCAAGGAGGGCGGCCGGTTATTTCATCCGTATATCTGCGCACGAAGTGTAAATTACAGACCCTTCACACGTTCAGCTATCGTCAGAGCACCACCTTCGAGCAAGCCCGGCAGTGTTTGCGCCTTGTCATATTCACCCACAGCCAGATTGGATGGCCCTTTCTTGGGATCGTCAACAAAGAATGCAGCTCTCATTTCCAAGTGCAGAGGTCCGCAGAAGTGCGTGCAGAAGATTTCATATTCGCCTGCAATATCCGCTGTGAACTCGTGCACGGAAGTTACTCCGCGTGGAAGATCCATATTGGACCTCTGGCCGTACGGACCGTAGATCGTCAAGCCCATTGTGACGTCTGGGTTCTTCGTGATACCGGACGCCTTGTCGATATTGGTACCGAACAAACGCACCTTGTCGCCCTTGTTCACGCGCACCTGACGAGGAATATAGCCGTAGCTGAAGGCCTTCATGTGAACCTCCTTGACGCCGTCAACTGTCTTGACGCCTGGAGCGGTGGTTTCCTTGGGAATAAACCACCTTCTCGAGTGTGCCCTGTGAGGAGGATCAAGCAGTTCGGTCATGCCAGTGATCAAACCGCCTTGCTCTGCCTGGCCCTTGGTCCAATCCTTGATCAGATAAGCCATCAAGCCCTTGGCGTTATGCGGTTCGCCGTCCACCGGCATGATCCTCAAGGTCTTGCCGTAGGTCGGGCTCTTTTCACGCGCATCCCACATCTCGAAGTTAACTGGGAAAACAATACCCGTCGGGCTGAACAGACCGGTAGAGAACTTGTTCAATGACATCACGTAGGAGTTATCCGGGCTGATGGAAATATGACCAGTTCTGTAGTGAGTCGGGATTTCGTCAACCACTTCAAGCTTGGCGTAGGACACCTTGACGTTCGCGTCGGCCACGAAGCAGCTCTCGTAGACGTACTTGGAAGTCAGGCCATCCGGGCTATCAATGCCAGCACGGTAGGAGCCGCCATCCTTGTTATATACGTCCATTACCGAATGCAGAGGACCGGCGCAGGTCGGAATGACTTTCTTGACTGCCAGCTTCTCCATATCGATAACCGTCATAGTTGCCGAAAGCTTGTCGCTCACGACCGCCATAGTGCTTTCCGGATTGATGTCGGTACCATGCGGGTTCTTGCCCACCGGAATTTCCTTGATCAGCTTGAAAGGGCTGGTGGAAAATACACCCACGGTAGAGTGGTAGTAGTTGCCCGCTATAACGTATTTACCATTCCGGGTCGCATCGATGTAATCTGGAGCGCTCGGAGACGGACCCCAGTCGATCACCTCGGTCTTGCCCGACTTGATGTCAATCTTGGCCATCTTGCCACTATACTCACCCGTGGCAAACAGATTTTTGCCATCAGTGCTCATCGCAATATGGTGCACCCCGAACGGGAACGGCAGCGCGATGATCCTGTTCAAATAACCTGTCTGAAGATCGAATTCGCAGACCGTGTTGGCGCCCTTGTCGTTCAGATAAACGTATTTGCCATCCGGCGTACCGTTCTTGTTACCCTTGTTGCTTCCGCCGAAAGAAATTTCGTGTGTATCAACACCGCAATCGATGTGACGGTAAGTCTTGAAACTCGGGATACCGATAACCGCCATCTTGCCGTCCACACCGCCGGACGAGTACAGAATCATCGGATCAATGGTCGGCGTATCCTTGCCATCCGGAACCGCCATCTGCCATCCAGGGATGGCCAAAGAAGGGTCCTTCGCAGCATGAGCCGCACCCGCCATCAAGCAACTCATCGATAGAGCGCTCACCATAAGAAACTTATATTTGTCTTGCATTATTACCTCCCTGTACGCAACTGCTTAAAGATTAGGATAGCGCAACATTGACGCCGGCCTTCAACCCAGAATTTACTCAGGTACTGCGACTGCCATACTGCTCTACTACTTCAATACTCTTAACAGAATCACCACATCAAACCGGGCATTATTTTTCATCCCGTCGATGCCGCGACCCCGCCCCTGCCTGCACTACTTATTACAAACCTTTCGAACAATGCGTCATTTTGACACATGTGACATTTTGACGCAGCCTCATGCGAATAATTACACCACCCGCTTGATGCAGATTTGACATAGGTCAAAAAGTGTCAACAAATTTTGCGGTGAATATCACTTATCCGGAACTATTCATGGTCACCGTAGTCGTCGTCCGCTTTGATGCTGCTAACAATAGTGCCGGAATGTCCAATCCAGGAATAAAGACGCAAACGATGAAATGGCCGTTCATGGATTAAACATCCTCACCACGAACGGCCATTCAGAAAACAGCGCAAATTACCATACCCTGCACCAGAAGCGTTTTGGAGCTATGCCTTGCCGGATTTCTGTCCGCCACGAACTGCGCCAATGGCAAACACCGTCGCCCCCAGAACTATGAGCAGAAGGAACTCATAAGCGGGAACCCCGCCGCGCAAGGTCAGCAAGCTGTCCAATACGCCCAGCAGCATTAAGACAAAGCCCAACAACCGGGTCTTTACGCCTCTGGTGCTGAATTCCGCTTTTTCAACCACGATGCTCATTCTGTCAGTATTTGTTGCCAGCGGCGGTAGCCTGGCCGGCGCTGCGCGCCCACCAGAGCAAGCCACCCAGGAACAACAGCGCAATCACCAACGCCGTAACAAGCGGCCTGGAACCGGTTGCCGGCTTCAGCAACATCCAGTACCAAGTAGTCATGGTGTGCTTCGAGCCCTTCTCGCTGAAGTTGCTGCCATCCCAGGCAGCGAATGCAACAGGAATAAACTTGCCCTCGACGAACTGGATATCCTTGTCTGCTGCCGACGTGGTAAGCGGCCTGGTCATCACCACTTTCCAGGTTCCATTGTCATAGCTTGCCTTGGACATGAGCCCGACATCTGCAGCATTGCGCTTCTCGATTTCCTTGAAGCCTTTGCTGCTAAGAAGACTGGTGGTTTCCGGCGCGCCGGCCGAACCGCTCTTCCAGTGCCAGATATTCACCGGATTTGCCGCATCACCCATGCCGAAATAAGGCTTCTGCATTTCCCTCGGGATCACGACGGGCAACTGTACCGCGACACCGTCTTCCGCGATAGGCGCATCGGCCAGTTTCTCCGCATCGCCATCCCCGGGAATGCTCTTGGTGCGGTCATCCCACTCCAGCAGCATCGCCACGTTCTTGTCGTTGTACATGGCACGCACGGTGATGGTGTCATTGGACGGCCTGAAGAAGCGCTCCTCACCGATAATCTGCGGAACCAGGATAAAGGTGGTAGGCGTAGAGGCTTCCCAGCGCTCATCATCCGGGGTAGCGGGCAATTCGCCCTCCACCATGTCCGCCTTGACAACGGTATTTTCCGCATTAACCGCCTTGTCGGTCTTGGCCAGGGACGCCACATAGTTGGCCACATGCCAGCGCTCCTCGACCGAAAGTTTCTTTTTGCTGCTCGGATCGGCGAAGGACGGCATCTCGGTGCCTGGAATGCCGGTGGAAATACGCGTAAAAATGTCTTTCGGGTCGTTGCTGCCGCGGAACGTCCATGGCTTGGTCAGGTTACGCGGCCAGGTACGCTCGCCGGCATCGCCCTTGAGCCGCTTGATCGCACTGCCTTTGCCGGTCTTGCCGTGACATTCCACACAACGATCCCCATCCTCGAACAACTGCTTGCCCTTTTCGATGCTTTCGGCCGAACTCGCGATCTGGGTGCCGTAATCAACCGCCTTGGCAGGCGGTTTGTCGAAACCGGCAAAGGATTTGACATAAGCCACCAGGTCCCACATGTCCTGCTCGGAAAGCAATTCTTTCCAGCTTGGCATCGCGGTTCCGGGCATGCCGTCGCGAATCATGCGAAAGACGTCATCGTCGCTCGGCGTCATTTCATCAAAACTTGAGGTTTTGATTTTGTAGTTGCCGGAGGTAAAGTCCCGCGGCGGCGGGTTGAGCCGGTCCATGGCCGCCCCATCACCAGCCCCCTCATCCCCGTGACACCAGGTACAACGCTTGTTGTAAATCTCCTTACCCTTGTCAGCGGTACCCGGCTTAGCCATTGCCGGCCCCGCCATGAATAATGCCGCACAGAGTGTCAGGACTGTCAGTTTAGTTTTATGAGTCATCGTTATTCCTAAGCGTCGATTATTCATTTGCCCACGACCTTGGCCGTCTGCCGGTATAGTCATACAAGAACAGAATCACCTTCCATATCTCGTCTTCGGTCAGGAAATTCTGCCAGACGGGCATGGACGAAATCCACGGAGCGGCTTCAGCAGGCAGCCCCGGGCCGCCGGTGGAAATACGCCAGAACAGGAAGGACTCCTGCAGTTGCGCGATGGTGCCCACGTCCTGGAAGTTGAGCGGGGTAGGGTTCAGGCCCGAAGCATATGGCCCCTTGCCATCCAGCCTGTCGCCATGGCAGTACTGGCAATTCTGGATATAGACATTGCCGCCCTCCTTGACCAGTTCCTTGAACTTCACCGGATCTTCCTTCTCGAACTTGCGATACGGATTCTCCAAGGTGGTCAGGTTGAAGCTCTTGCCATACGCCTTGAACTTGTTGGGCGGTGCCGGGTGGATGGTACGCAATTCCACCGGCGCCTCGAAACTGGGCAGCATGCTCGAATAGGTGTAGTAGCCCGCCAGCAAGGGCACGATGACAAATACCACATTGCGCACCATTTTCCTGGACGGATCTTCAACCAGCGCCTTGATCGGGCCTGCCAGTTCCTGCGCGCCCTGTTCGGTGAAGGTAAACACCATCACCACACCGGCTATCACGAAGACCATATACATGGTCAGCAGGCTCTTGGGAATCAACTGGCCCAGCAGCACGTCGAACACCAGGATAAAGGTGAAATAGACTGCAACGACAACCAGCGCCATCTGCAACAGGCGTGGGATAAGTCTTTTCTTTGTCATATTCATTATTTCAACCCCGCCATGTAGTTCACCAGCATTTCAAGCTCCTTCGCTTTCATTTGCTCACCGAATGTCGGAGGCATCATGCCGCCTGTAAATCCCTGGGCGATGACCGCTTCAGGATCGAGAATCGCCTGCCGCAAATAGTCTTTGCTTTTTGACTTACCAACCTTGGTAAGATCAGGCCCCAACGCGCCGACCTGGTCAGCCACTTTATGACACATACCGCAACCATATTTGACAATAACTTCCTCGGGCGTTTTCAGCGCAGCTTCCTCAACAGGAGCTGCACCCTCGGCCGGAGCGGCATCCATCTGCGGAATCTCGACCGTCACTTCACTGCCACTCGAATCCTGAAGATAGGCGATTACCGCCGCAAGCTCAGCCTCGTTCAACCCGATACCGCCGCCAGAAACGTCAGGCATCGGACTCTCGGTGTCGTTGCTGCCGGATTTGCCAAAACCGGCCACCACATAGGCCGAGGGTTTCACCAGCGACTCGTGAATATACTCCTGAACCGTCTTGGCTTCGCCCTTGTAACGAGCATCCTTCATGCGCTCTTCGGCATTGGCGCCCACCTTGTCCAGCATCGGCGCCCGGCCCATTGCGTTGTGGCACAGGGTACAAGTGCCCTTGCCGTTAAAAATCTTGCCGCCCAGCGCGATGAATTGATCCATGGTCATCGCGCCGAGATCCAGCTTTTCCTCCACCGGCGGCGGTGCCGGCTTGATCTGCGGGATGCCGAAGTTGGAAAAGCCCCAGAACCCACTGATTACCAGCAGGCTGAAAAAGGCTGTTTTAAAAAAATTCTTCATGCCTGCTCCTTCCAGTATCCCTTGGCAACAACATGTTTGCCGCTAATCGTGCTCAGCCAGAAGACGAAGATGACCATGGCCATGAATATGATCGTCCCGACTGACACCACGCTGGCCGCGTAGCCCAGACCAGGTGTAAAGGCATCGGGAGAGCCGTCACGGAAGATATTGGATACATGCCAGTGCTGGCGAATGCCGGAACGGACATAACCCATCAGGCCCATCAGCCAGGTAAAGGATACCGCCAGCAGGAACAGTGCATATTGCGAGCGTGCCGGCATGCGTCCCCAGTGCAACGGCGCCACATCTTTCGCACCCTTGTACATGAATGCATCGATGACCAGGCTGGTGATAATAATGGTCAACGTGGTCAGCACCTGCGGTATCGAGGCCGCCACCTTGTACACCGTGTTGGTGAAGTAACCATAATAGACACCCAGTATCACGATATTGATCAGTCCCACGGTAAACAGCGCAATCTGCGCCGCATTACCCGCTGCCGCCCACGATACGGTAGCAACCTTGTTGGCACGCCGGTAAAACACAAAGCTCAGGAATGTGAAGGTAAGCAAGAAGTTCACGGCCGTGTTCTTAGCCGGCATGATGCCAAACACGCCCAGGATCTGGTGATAGGGCCCGCCCAAGTCCTTGAGCTCGGAATTGGTGAGCACCAAGGTATGCGGCGTAAACCACACCAGGAAGGCCAGCACCAAGACAGCGGCGATGTATTTGATCCTGGGGTTGTAACGATACGCGCCGTCGCTGCGACCCATGCCGCACCACAGATAATAGTTGGCCGACAGGAACAGGGCGCCGATCAACACTGCCTGGATAATAAATATCCAGGCGAACACACCACCCATCAGGGTGATACCCATCTGCTGGCTGTAGGCATACATTTCTGCGGTAAGGTAATAACCGGCGAAAGGCAGCGGCAGCAGCGCGGAAATGGCGATGAAGTTGGCGTTATAGCCTACCCAGTCATAATGGGCACGCTCTTCCTTCTTCTGCGCACTAAGAAACTTGAATGCGGCATAGGCGCCGACAACCGAACCGCCATACGCCACGTTGGCGACCACCCGGTGAATGTTGATCGGGTTCCACAGGAAGTTGTGAATTGCCTCCCAAGTGTTGCCATTGAACACGCCCGCCGCATCCACAGCCGCCGGGCTCATCATGAAGGTCGTCCATGCATTGGCCAGGAACATCAGCTGCAAACCCACCGCGTTAAGCAACAAACCGAAGGTCAGGTGAATCCATTTCTTGTTGCCGCCCTGCAGCCAGTGCCAGCCGTAATAATAGATATACAGGACCGCGCTTTCGGCGAAGAACAGCAGCGCGTAGGCAAACATGCTCTCCTTGAAGATCATGGCCAGATACTTGAACAAGTCGGGATAGAACAGGATCAGGCCGAAAGACAACAAACCGCCCAGAATCGCGGTCAGCGAATAGGCAGTGATACTGACCTTGATGAATTCATAGGCCATGTTGTCATAGCGCTCATCCCGGGTCACCATGCCGATCACCTCGATGATGAACACGAACATCGGCACCGCGACCACAAAGGCTCCGAACCAGAGGTGCAGCTGGGCCACCAGCCACACCATCACCCTGGCATTTACGCCCGGGATGGTGGGGTAGTCCGCCTCAGTCAGCTTAGGCGCTGGCGGAAAGGTTATCGCATTTGCGACGGGCTCTGCAGCTGCGTCCGATGCGGCGGCTGACGCCGGTGCGGCGGCCGATGTTGCTTCGGCCGCCGCCGCCTCGGAAGCATGCACTGCAGGCATGAAATCGGGCAGCATGAACATGGCCAGTATGACCAGCATCAATGCCCCGAAGGTTATTTTCATATTCCGTGTTAGCAAGATCTACTCCTGTTTATGCACGCGTGTGCGTTACCTTAAGAGGAAACACCCTTAAGCATGGTGATGACAAATTCTTAATGACCATATACCAGCGTCAACCCCTGAAGCTTCATCATGGAGAAATCCAGGGCAAAAAATACCAGGCAAAACACTATAAATGCACCGATGAACGGTAAAAAATAAGCTTTCATGTCGTTACGCCCTCAAGAACCATACAAAGAAAACGGTTACTGCGGCCAGCGTCAGGCTAAAAATGGCCGGCCCCAGCCACGGAAACTTCGATGTTCCGCATTCTTCTGTTTCACAATTATCAGCACTCATACCAACCCTCCCTCAGCGGTTTATTTGCCCGTTACGGCATACTCTCTCGCAAAAAGGGGGAAAATCACCCCCTTTTCGAGTTCTGCCTTGCTCAACTATATGACGTAGAAATACAGGATCAGGCAAATGAAGACGACATTCACCAGCAGTCCGGAAAAAATAACGCCGTCAGCAAGATATTTTTTGCTCAGCAAGCTCATTCAGATCGCCTTACTTGGCGGTGCACTTGCAAAGCTTGCGGATATGCGCCAGCAACCCGTCCACTTCCGCATCGGACAAGGTAGCACCCCATGGCGGCATCAATGGGGACTTGCTGATAGCCGGCCCGCCATCCTTGATAACGGTTCTGATGTCGTCATCGGAACGCTTTTCCATGTCCGCGGTAACGGTGAAGTTACGCGGGTCCGTGGAAAAACTCTTGGTGACATTGATGCCCTTGCCATCGCCCTTTTCACCATGACACTGCGCACAATAAAAATCGAATACCTGCTTGGCGTCGTCCGCCGCCTGCGCTGAACCAGCAGCGCTCAGAGCCAAACCAAGCGCCATGGTAATCATTATTACAAATCTCGACATGAGTCTATCCCTCCGTTAATTCGCTTCTATCACTCAAAAGTGGCAATGTATGCCGCCAAGCCTTCCATATCCTTCGGGCTCATTGCCTTGGAAAAGTCTGGCATATCCCGAACCGGCTTGAAGGACTTGACGTCTGTCAAGTAAGCATAAACCCAGTCAGGATTCAGCCTCTTGCCCGCGCCGACCAGAGAGGGTCCACTCAGCCCGCCCGACACATCGCCCTTCGACTCGGTCTGATGACATCCGCTGCAAGGCATTTTTTTGGCGAAGATGTTGCGCGCCTGCGGAGTGCTTTTTGCCTTAATCTTGCCCGCCGCAACTTTGGCAGAAGTCAGGCCCATCAGGTAATCGGTGAGCGCAGCAGCGTCGCCTGCTGACGATTTGGGATGGTCACCCGCGTTCTTTTCGGTGAGGGAGTTGTATTTCATCGGACGAATCGGCTTGGGATCCTGCAACCATGCCGCCAGCCAGCCCTTCTGAAACTTGCTGCCAGCATAGAACAGCTCTGGACCCTTCTTTGCCAACTGGTCTGCAATGGTCTTTTCCTTGGCCGGACCATCGGTGTAATGACAGCTGGCGCAGTTCTTCTTGAAAATTGCGTCCCCGCCACCTGCATAACTGGGCGCTGTCATCGTGACCAGCAAAGCCGCTCCTAGGGAAACGGTAACTGCTAGCAGTTTCATATCGCATTCCTTTCTATTTCTATGGATTCAAAAAAACAAACTGTTACGGATTGGATTTTATTGGGCTCTGAAAACCGCTCATTTCTTCGCTTGCGCGAAGGCATGGAGCCGGCTCAACCAACAAACCGGCAACCTGTGCGTGAACGACAGATTTCTCGAAGCTCCCTTTTTTTGATTTTCTATTATTTTTATTAAAACACCCAATATTTATGAGGCCACTCCTCGCCAAGCCTTATCAAACCTAGCTTTGTATTACCCCTAGCAACCACATTGGTGCGGAAATATAGCATAACAAAACCCCCCTTTATTGATCTAGGTCAACTTGTACGGGTCAATTTGGCACCGTTCCAGGATCTCAATGGCAACATCCACCCGCTCACTGAATGAAGCCATTTCAGTGTGCGGCCTACCGCTCATCAAGCCTTTCAGCAGCATGCGTTACTTCCACTCGCAGCTTCATGCTCGAAGGGCAGCCCGCCGCCACAGCCGGCAAACAGGCCATAGTGGCGGCTGAAGTCACCGATGAACTCAAAGTGCCCGCGGAAACGTGTTTCGTGCAGCATCCGCCAGGTATTGCCGCAAACCGGAAAGACGCGTCCCGCCTCGATATCGTGATGCTTGTCCAGTACCAGACGGTATGGATGATCGGGTATGGTGCCGCGATAAATGACCGCCTGCCCATAGTCCTCACAGGCGGTTTCCATGCTGTCCAGCTTGAACAGGCGATAGGTCGCCGAATAAAAACGGATATTGCCGGCGATCAGCGCAAGCTCCGGGTCAGTAATATCCAGCGGCCTGTCAGTAACCAGCCGCGCATCGGCAAAGCCCTGCCGATGTGCAATCCGCAGAAAATCGTTCCAGTACAGCGCGCCGCCCAGACACTCGCCGTACATTACCGGGTCATTGCGAACCTGGTCCGGCACGCGCCGGTCGGCGTACACATCAGAGAAGTAAAATTCACCACCCGGCTTGAGCAGGCGATGCACCTCGTGCAATACAGCATCCTTGTCCGGCGACAGGTTGACCACACAGTTCGACACGATGACATCGAAGCTGTTTGACTCCAGCCCGAGTTCATCGAGACGCTCAATGTAACCCTGCCTGAAAGTTACATTGTCGAAGCCGAACAATTCGCTGTGGTAGGCACGATGTTTTTCGGCAACCGCCAGTTGCTCCCCAGTCATGTCTATCCCGACCACATGACCGCGTTCGCCCACGAGCTGCGCCAGCGCATAAACATCCCGCCCGGAGCCGCTGCCCAAATCCAGCACGCGGCAGCCTTCAAGCAGGGGCGGGCAAACCAGGCCGCAACCGTAATAACGGGAAATGACCTCAGGATGGATACGCGCCAGCAGCGGCTTGAGCCAGCCCGGCACTTGCGACGCATCACAACAAGCGGAAGTCTTCAGGTCGTCGGAATGCTGCAACTGGCGCCCATAGTAATCTTTAACAAGGCTATGCATGACTTCTCAATCCTTCCTATTCACGATCAATTTGCGCACAAGGTCCCTCAACGAATGGCGCAAGGCTGCTCTCTCGAGACAAAATGCAAATCAGCAAAACCGGCCCTGGCCTTTTCCGCGGTATTGTCCGTATCCGATGCCACGGCCAATAGTGTCACTTCACCCTGCTCCGCTGCAAAGCCCAGCTTGAAGTCGGAAAGCAGATCTCTGCGTTCTGATACCCAGCTACCTGCCCTTGCCGCGCCCGACTCCACAACAATCATCCGGGTACGGTCGGTATAAGCATTGGGACGATATGTGCCGATCGGATAGCGGTTGTCCCAGACATAGTTCAGTGCCGCATCCGGCACGGCATCACCATAAATTGTGCGTGCCAAGCCTAACTTGGCACGCGTAATGAAGTCAATCATGGAAGGCGGCAATTTGAATGCCACGTAAACGCGTGCCGCATAATCGTCGCCGCTTTTCTTTGCCATGTCCGCGTTGATCAGCGGCGCATCAACACGCCAGCTCCAGCACAGGACCGGGGTCAGGGAAAGGTCCACTTCGACCGGGCGCGCCAGCAGCGTCATGCTGCTGTCGGCCGTCGCCTCGATGGCCGGGACGCCATCCCACAGCCTGATGCGGTACTGTGTCGCAGCAACATGTTTATCCAGTTGCAACAAACGCCACGGCGCCGGCACGGCAGTATCGGCTCCGTCGAAGCGGCCAACCCAATTCTCCTCGCCGGCGCAGGCAATCGGCAACATCAGCATCCAGCAAAAAAAGATCAATCCGGGCATGATGCTGCCTGCAGCCAGTTGGCCGGAATGCGCTCCAAGTCGTCCGGCTCGTCAACGTCGTGCAATGGCGTACCCACCTCCAGCGACCAGCCCAATTGCCCGATGCGTGCGATGGTCTCGGCAGCCACGCTATCTGTGCTCCAGGCAATATTGCTGAACAGCGACGAATGAAATTCAGTGAGCCCCAGCAGGGCATAGCCACCATCTGCTGCGGGATAAATGACGGCGTCTTTACGCTTGAGCGCGACGGCGGCCTCGCGCAACAGCGGCGCACTCATTTCGACACAATCGGTACCGATCAGCAGCGCTGATTCATCATGTTCAAGCGCACGTTGCGTGGCGCGAGCAAGCCGGGCGCCTAGATCGCCGTCGCCTTGCGCACTGATCTCGATCTCTTGTGCAATATCCACGTCATGCCAAGCAGTTGAAACGATCTCAGGCGTAACACACAACTCGACCGGACCGATCGCGGCAGCCATTGCGCTGTCCAGTGTCCGGAGCAGCATCCGGCGCGCGAATCTCGCCGCACCCGCTGAACCAAGCACCGGGATAAGCCGCGTCTTGGCAAAACCGGCCTGTGGCGCCTTGGCAAATACAATTATTCTGGTCATCGGTATGACCTGGCCAGTTCGCTGGCGGGCACGCCACGCCAGTAATGCCAGCGCAACCGCCACATCAGCCATATCGTTCTCCACACCCCATTCACCTCCCAGCGGCGTCCGGAGGTGGCTACCCGATCCATCAGGTAAATCGGTCTGGATCGTGCCAACAGACGTTTGGACATCTCAATATCCTCCATCAATGGCTGATCCGGAAATCCGCCCACCGCTTCGAAGGCACGCTTGGTCATAAACATGGCCTGATCGCCGGTTGCGATTCCGGTGAGACGTGAGCGCCAATTCATCAGCCTGGCAACCACTCGCAGCATGAATGCGCAGCCGTCGATGCGCACAGCAAAATGTCCCCATGCAATTTCATCGGCGCTTCCACCACGCCGGATGACTGTTTCGATTGCCTGTCCCGCGCACAAGGGCAACGCGGTGTCGGCATGCAGAAACAACAGGACCTCGCCGTGTGCGGCAGACGCACCAGCGTTCATTTGCCGCGCCCTGCCGCGCTCGGCGCAAATTACCTGCGCTCCGGCGCGTGAGGCTATTTGCTGCGAGCCGTCCCCGCTTCCGCCGTCCACCACGATCACTTCGGCGCCGCATGCACGCAGCGGGGCGAGATGATCCAGCAAACCCGGCAACACGCCGGCTTCATTGAGCACGGGGATAATAATCGAGAGCTGCATGGCTTAGGTTCGCCGCCGTTGAATCGCCTGTCCAATCCGTTTGGCCACTAACGGAAATACGCCCAGCAAAGCGAAGGACAGTAACACCGCCGGAGAGAGAATGCCGGACAAGCTGTCAACGCGCGCCAGTTGCGTGCCTGCATTCACGTACACCAGCGTACCCGCCAGCATACCCAGCTGACTGACCCAATAGAAAGTGGCAGTACGGATATGCGTCAATCCCATCAGCAGATTAATCAGAAAGAACGGGAATATCGGTATGAGGCGCAGCAGGAAAAGATAGAGGGCGCCATCCTTGGCCATACCCTCGTTGATCCCCTTCAGTTTGTCGCCAAAGCGGCGCTGAACCATGTCACGCAGCACGTAGCGCGAAGCGAGGAACGCCAGAGTGGCGCCGATGGTTGACGCAAAAGACACCAGCAACGCGCCATACCAGAAGCCGAACAACCCGCCGATCGCCAGCGTCATGATCGTTGCACCGGGTAGCGATAACGCCACAACCACGACATACACCCCAAAAAATGCAAGCGTGGTCAGCCAGGGAGACCGCGCTTGCATGGCGGCAAATTTTGCCTGGCTTTCCTTGAGCGCATCCAGCGTCAGGTGCTGATCAAGACCCATGCCAAAAAAAAGCGCAATGACCGCAACCACCAGCAGGACGATTAACGCTTTTTTCATGCCTTGCTCAGGCGCTCAATGCGCCGCCGCAACTGCTGCCCTGCCCCGCAGTACAGGCGTAGCAGTGATCGGCAACACGAATGACATTTCCCTGCAAGCCGGATTGCAGAAGGTCGCGCAGGTGCGGGCGTCCTTTGCCCGGCAGCGCCAGTTCGAGCTGCTGGTTGAAATCACAGTCATAAAGGTAGCCCTGCCAATCCACACTCACCAGATGGCGGCACATCACGTTATCAAGATTGGCTGCGGAAAAATTTTCCTTGAGCAGGCGCATGTAATCGTTGAATTGCCCCCTGGAAATCAGCGTACTGCCAAACCGTTGAATAGGCATGTTGGCAATAACGAACAAATGATTGAAGACGATGCCAAAGTGCTCGAACAATTCGCGCTGGTAATCCGCTTGCAACACAACCTGATCAGGCGGCAGCGAGGGGCCTTGCGGGTTATAGACCAGACTCAGAGTGAGTCCGCTGCCTTCGTGTCCATAACCCAGCGCGTTAAGTTGTTGAAGTGCCGCGACGCTTTTATCGAACACGCCCTTTCCGCGTTGTTTGTCCACATTGGCGGAGGAATAACACGGCAACGATGCCACCACTTCCACCTTGCGACTGGCCAGAAATTCGCCAATGCCTTCCTGTCCTGGCTCAAACAGAATCGTCAGGTTGCAGCGATCAACCACGTGCACACCCATGGCTGTCGCCTTGCTCACCAGATCACGAAAATGATGATGTAACTCCGGTGAACCGCCGGTCAGATCAAGCGTCTCAATCTGACGTGCCGCCAGCACTTGCGGAATGAGTTCAATTACCTCATCGACCATCATCTCCTTGCGTCTTGGTCCGGCGTTGACGTGGCAGTGCAAACACGCCTGGTTGCATCGATAGCCCAAGTTGACCTGCAGCGTTTCCTGCTTGCCGCGATGCAGTGCAGGAAAAACGGTGGATTGAAGCAAGGGTAAAGTGGCGTGCATAAACGTTCTCATATAATGGATTGAAAGCCACCTTGTGGCCAAATTTCTTCTTCGAGCCAGCGAGGCAACCGCGCCCTGAATCGTTTGCCCGGCCATTTTATACTGGTTCTATCAGCATTTTCCTTTCATCCACCACCAGAATATAATTTGCCGCCTGCTGCTCGAAGGAACTTTATCTGCTTCTATATGCCGAATGCGCATTTATAGCGCAGTGCGCAGCGTTCGGCGGCTACCGGGCAATTATCAATCCGTTTTCTGAAAGGCTGTTCCAATGAAAGAATGTCGCGGTATTATCAGTCTGTTTTTCAGAGTGCCTGTGCTGGCGCTCTTTTTGGCGATGAGCAATGCCAGCTTCGCGGAAGTGCCGGATATTTCGCAGGCCGAACTGATGCAACGCATCAAAGCCAGCCACGCACAACTCATTCTGGATGTGCGCAGCCCGGAAGAATATAATGAGGGCCACATACCCGGCGCGATCAATATTCCTCACAATCAAGTGGGTTCGCACCTGTCTGAGATCATCTCGCACAAGAACAATGAAGTGGTGCTGTACTGCCGGAGCGGCAAGCGCGCAGCAATTGCGGCGGATACTTTGCAATCTGCGGGTTTCAGCAAATTGCTGCATCTGGATGGGGACATGTACGACTGGCAAAACAACGGCAAACTGCCGGTGGTGAAACAACCGTGCACCTCGTGTTAAACGATTGAATTTCGCATAACTCACAGATTTTCCGGGCACTATTACCCGAATCGAAACTTGCCATGCAGAGCCATTTGGAATTTAAACAAAATTGGTTTCGGCTCTGTTAGAATTCGTCCTGCTGTCGCATTTGTTTCTGGTTGGCTCGCCGTAACGCCGTGTTGTTTTCTCTTGGAAAGCAAGCGGGTCTGACGGCCAGCGTGAAGCTGACCTGATTCTGCTGCGACGGAATGTACCGTATCAAAGCGCTGCCAGTGTGCAGGTCAGCAGATCATTGAGGTGCGAAGCTCCAGCCGTTTCGCGGCAACTCACTAGCATAATCGAGTGCCGGAGCCTTCTAGCCACACGAATCCCTTGCGGGAATTGTGTGCGTATTTCATATCTGTCTTTCCTTTCGCGATTTCTGGCCGTCTCGATACTGTTTATTAGTGATCAGCCGAAAGGAGCTACAAATGTTTAAAAAAATATCATGGGTACTGCTGGGCATGCTGTTTGCGTTCCCTGGCACCGCGCTGTCCGGTGAAAGGAGCGGGGAGGTCGAACTGGCCGTTACCGTCGCTGCACCGGATGACAGCAGGGATGTGAAGGTCTGGATTCCCTATCCAACCTCGGACAATGTGCAGGATATTTCGAATGTCCGAATAAAAGGCAATTTTTCACATAGCGGCATTTATCGTGAGAAAGAAACCGGCAACCTCGCTTTGTATGCCGAGTGGACAACGCCAACCAAAGACCGGGCCATTACCCTGATCTTCGATGCCACCGGCAGGGAATTGATCAGGAAGGATTTCCCCGCAGTGGAGCCGCCTGTTCCCGTTGAAATACAGGAATACCTCAAGAGCACCAAGTTCATTCCGACGGATGGCAAGGTCAGGGAAATTGCCCTCAGCATAACCAATGACAAGCAGAAAATCAGCGAAAAGGCCCGGGCCGTTTACCAGTGGGTCGTCGAAAACACGGTAAGGGACCCGGACGTCAAGGGGTGCGGCACCGGCGAAGTCGATAAGGTGCTCGCCAAGCGAGGCGGCAAGTGTGCCGATATCAGTACGGTGTTTGTTTCAATCGCCAGGGCAGCCGGAGTGCCGGCGCGAGAAGTCTTCGGTCTCAGGCTGGGCAAAAAGGATGCAGCTGAAGAAGACATGACCAGCGGGCATCACTGCTGGTCCGAATTCTATGTGCCCGGTTATGGTTGGGTGCCGGCGGATGCTGCTGACGTCAGAAAGATCATGCTGGTGAACAAACTGGATATCAAGGGTGCTCAAGATACGATCGACTATTACTTTGGGGGCGTTGAGCAATACCGGATTGCGCTGGCCAGGGGCGGAAGAGGTTACTACCTGAACCCGCGCCAGAATGACGGCCCGCTGAATTACTTCATGTATCCCTATGCCGAGGTCAATGGAAAGTCGCTCGAATGGCTGGCCGCCCAGACCGATCTGAAATACAAGGTCATGTTCAAGGCGCATTGATCGGGGCGCCCAGCTTCCAGACCAGAAAACGGCAATAAAAACGCAACCAGCGGGGATTAATAAACAGAAGGCGTGACATGAAAAAACTTATATTTCTTGCAACATTGTTTTTCTCGGTTGTATTTGTGCAGAGCGGGATGGCTGCAGAGGCAATTAGCATTCTCGGCGATCCCTGCACGGCGCCTTTAGCCAAAAAGTTGGGTGACGCATTTACGAAAAAGACCGGAACAGTGGTGAATGTGGAGACAGCGGCTTGTGCCGCAGGTATTTACAAGGCCAGCAACGGGTTGGTAGATATCGGTGTAAGCACTCATGAAGTTGTGCTCAACTATCTTCCGGATGGAACCGTCAACAACGTTATTGCCAAGGCTCCCACGGTCGTGCTGGTCAACAAGGCAAATCCGGTCAATGACCTCAAACTGCAACAACTCAAGGATATCCTCGCCGGCAAGATTAAGAACTGGAAGGAGGTCGGGGGCAATGATTCGGAAATAAAGAATGTCCTGCTGCAACCCTGCACAACCACCATTTTTGCCAAAAGGTCGGCGCCATTCGGCAAGGATATAAACAGGCTGACGCAGGCAGGGAATCCCGTGGCGGCAACCAACCATCTGGTTGAAGCAAATGAGGGTGCCATGGGACTGCAGATCTACGGTTACGAAAGTCCCGAGGTCAAGGTGATAACCGTAGATGGCTATCTGCCCGATGAGAAATCATTCCCTTCCAAATACCAGTTTTATCAAGACTACAACGTAATCACGAAAGATAATGCCAACAATAATACAAAGGCCTTTGTTGATTTTGCCATGAGCCCGGAAGGACAGGAGATAGTGGCCTCGTTGAAGCACATAAGGGTGAATAAATAGGGAGAGCTTACCCCTCCAAACATATAAGCACCAGTAGCAAAGAACTGCCATACAAAACCCCGTTCCTTACCTCCCTGCGGGTGTCTTCGGACACCCTTTTTTTTGGTTTACTGGATGAACTGCGCCAGGACGCAGGAACAATGTTTGCCTGTTTCCCGCAATATATTTATCAACAACCACATGCCTGAGCGATGCGATAATGCGCGTTGTGCGGTTGCGCAGCCAGCGCAGCATGGCTGGTAAACACCGCGAATTGATTTTTCGGGAAAACACCTAATGAACCCATTGCTCGACTTCTCCGGCCTGCCGCGCTTCGCGGAGATCAAACCCGAACATGTCGCTCCGGCGATCGAACAACTGCTGGCGGAAAACCGCGCGCTGATTGCGCGGCTGCTGGGCGATAGCGCGCTCCCCACCTGGCAGAATTTCATCGCGCCAATGGAAGACGCCAACGAACGGCTGTCGCGTGCCTGGGGACCGGTCGGGCATTTGAATGCGGTGATGAACAGCCCGGAACTGCGCGAGGTGTATAACGCCACGCTGCCGAAGATTACCCAGTATTACGCCGAGCTCGGCCAGAACCTCGCGCTGTTCGAGAAGTTCAAGGCGTTGCGCAACAGCCCTGAATTCGGCGAGTTGAGCGCGGCGCGCAAGAAAATCATCGAGAACGAACTGCGCGATTTCCGGCTTGGCGGCGCTGAATTGCCGGAAGCGCAGAAGGCGCGCTATCTGGAAATCCAGGAACGCTTGTCCGAATTGTCGTCGCGCTTCTCTGACAACCTGCTCGACGCGACCAACGATTACACACTGGTGATCGGGAACAAGGACGAGTTGAGCGGCTTGCCGGAGGATGTGCTGCAGGCGGCGCGGGAAGCTGCGCAGGCGTTGGGCAAATCCGGCTGGCTGTTCACGCTGAAGGCCCCGTCCTACCTGCCGGCGATGCAATATGCCGACAACCGCGGGCTGCGCGAAAAAATGTATCGCGCCTATGGCACGCGCGCCAGTGAGTTCGGCAAGCCGGAGTGGGACAACACGCCGCTGATGGACGAGATCGTGCAACTGCGCGGCAAGGAGGCAAGCCTGCTGGGTTTCGCCAACTACGGCGAACTGTCACTGGCCAGCAAGATGGCGGACAGCCCGCAGCAGGTGGTCGGGTTCATGCGCGAACTGGCGCAGCGTGCGCGTCCCTTTGCAGAAAAAGATTTGGCCGAACTTCGCGAACTTGCCCGCACTGAACTGGGCATAGACAAACTGCAATCCTGGGACATCGGCTACGCCAGTGAAAAGCTGCGTGAGCGGCGCTACGCTTTCTCCGATCAGGAAGTCAAACAGTATTTCCCGGAAGATGCGGTACTGCCCGGCATGTTCAAATTGGTCGAGACACTGTATGGCTTGCAGATCAAAGCGGCCAGCGCACCAGTCTGGCATGGCGACGTGCGTTTTTTCGATATCCGCAATCAGCAAGGGCAGTTGGTCGGGCAGTTCTATCTCGACCCGTACGCGCGCAACAGCAAGCGTGGCGGAGCTTGGATGGACGATGTGATCACGCGCCGCCGTCTTGCAACGGGTATTCAGACACCGGTCGCTTATCTCAACTGCAATTTTTCTGCACCAGTGGGTAACAAACCAGCTGTATTTACGCACGACGAAGTGATCACGTTGTTCCACGAATTCGGCCACGGCCTGCACCACCTGCTCACCGAAGTGGAAGACCTCGCCGTGTCCGGCATCAACGGCGTGGAATGGGATGCGGTGGAGCTGCCCAGCCAATTCATGGAAAATTTCTGCTGGGAGTGGGATGTGCTGCGCGGCATGACACGCCACGTTGACAGCGGTGAACCGTTGCCGCGCGCATTGTTCAACAAGATGCTCGCCGCGAAAAACTTCCAGAGCGGCCTGCAAACTTTGCGCCAGGTCGAATTCGCGCTGTTCGACATGCTGATGCACAGCAACTTCGAGGCGGGCGGCGGCAAGAGTATCCTGCAATTGCTCGACGAAGTGCGCGCCGAAGTAGCGGTGCTGATTCCGCCCGCGTTCCACCGCTTCCCGCACAGTTTCGCGCATATTTTCGCCGGCGGTTACGCAGCGGGTTATTACAGCTACAAATGGGCGGAAGTGCTGTCCGCCGATGCGTACAGCCTATTCGAGGAAAGCGGCGTGCTGAACCCCGATGTCGGCGCGCGCTTCCGCAGCGAGATACTGGCAATGGGCGGCAGCCGCGGCGCGATGGACTCGTTCAGCGCGTTCCGCGGGCGCGAGCCGGGCATCGACGCATTGTTGCGGCGTAATGGGCTACTGGAAACACCTTAGGGAGGCAATATGAAGCGCATTGTTTTGTTATTGGGTTGTTTGGCGGTGATGCCATCAGTTGCGCAAGCGGGGGAGCTGTTCCGCTGGATAGATGCGAAGGGCACGGTGCATTACGGTGATGCGCCTCCGGCGGACGCGACACAGATTGAGCCCCTGAAGTTTCCTGCTGCCATCACGCCCGGCGAAGACCTGCCCTATGCGACGCGCCGCGCACAGCAGAATTTTCCAGTCACCCTGTATGTCGCAGAAAACTGCTTCGAGTATTGCGATAAGGCGCGCAACCTGTTGATCGAGCGTGGCATTCCGTTCGCCGAAAAGACATTGCAAACCCAGGAAGAACTTGATGCCTTCAAGGCGCTTTCCGGCAGCAGCAGCGTACCCACACTGAGAGTGGGAAGAAGCTTTCTGAAGGGTTTCCTGGCCGAGCAATGGCACAACGAACTCGACATCGCCGACTATCCGAAAACTGCACCATATCGCGCGCCCACTCCCGCGCCCACTCCCGCGCCCGCTGCTGCAGACCAGCAAGCGGCTCCAGCCATCCCGGAATCAGCCGGTGAGGCCGTCCCGGACAGCGCTGCCGGGCAATGAATTGACACAGAAAGAAGCGCATTAAACCGCTTCCGGTTTGGCCACGAGCGGATCCTTGGCAAACTCCCGTTACCCTTTTTTCGTCCCTGAACGTAAAGGTCCGATGCCCGCTTCCGGGATGTCTGTTGCAGGAATCAACGGGCATTTCCATGCCATTGGCAGTTATTTGTACAGCACAATTGTGTTTAAATCAGACTGAGAGTAGAGTGCCGCCCCATCCTTTCTCGGCTAAGGAAAACAGGTGCGAAATGAGCTGGTCACGAAACAAGCTTACCCACATATGAACTGGGTACGATTGGTTTTGTGTGCGGCAATCAACAGGTTCACAGTTCGCATTAAAGCCTTGCCCGCTATCAACGCGCTGCTGGTTGTCTGAGCGCATGGCACAGATGCAAGAACCAGCTTTCAAATGAACCGCGCCTTCACTGTCATCCACGCGCTTGGGCTGATGCTGGTGGTATTCAGCATCACCTACATCATGCCTGTCATCACGTCGGTGATTTATGCCGACAGCCCCTTATTCTTCGATTTTCTGCTGGCAATGATTTGCACCGCTACGCTGGGTTCTCTGATGTGGCTGGTGACCCGTCATTACAAAGGGGAACTGTCGCCTCGATAAACAATTGCGGACCTGGATTGGGACGGTCGGGCCGGCCACCAATTACCAGGGGTTAAACGATTTTCATACTTGGGTATGCGCTTTCGCCATGCTGATCGGGCGTCTCGAAATATTTACCGTACTTGTTTTGTTCCATCCGCGTTTCTGGCAGCGCTGAATCGATGTTACGCAATTGTTTACAATGGACGCTGACTGGTCACAAATTCGTTATTCACGAGGTGCCTGACGTACGGTTTGCCTATTGCATTATTGGTTTCCCCTTCAACTTTTTTTATTAAGGACTTGTGACATGACTTTTTTTTCATTGCGCCAGCTCAGCAGTATTCTGGTATTTGCTCTAGTGCCAAGCTTCGCCTTGGCGGATGATAGCTATGCGATAGCAGGGATTTCCATTGAATTCATACTGTTCGCCCTGACGCTGTTGGGGGTAGCGCTGTTTCACAACCAGACGTTTTATGTCGCGCTTGCCGGCCTGATCTCAGTGGCCTTTTACAAGATGATTTTTACCAGTTTCAAGACGGGGACGGGGTCGGCCGGTTTCGCGGGTCATCTCGGCCATGAGTGGGTAACGCTTGCCAACCTGTTCTGCCTGTTGATGGGCTTCGCCATCCTCGCGCGCCATTTCGAAAAAAGCCATGTGCCGGTAATCCTGCCGCGCTTCCTGCCGCATGACTGGAAAGGAGCCTTCGGCGTATTGGTTATAGTCTGGCTTGTCTCCAGCTTTCTCGACAACATTGCCGCGGCGCTGATTGGCGGAGCCATGGCACACCAATTGTTCAGGGCCAGGGTGCACATCGGATATTTGGCGGCTATTGTTGCGGCTTCCAATGCAGGGGGCGCATTTTCCGTTGTCGGGGATACCACGACGACCATGATGTGGATTGCCGGCGTGTCGCCTGTATCTGTCTCTCATGCCATCCTGGCGTCAGCCATTGCCTTAATCATCTCTGGCTATGTGGCAGCCAAGCAGCAGCATGCCTATTCCCCGATTATCAAGCATGCCCACGAACACACTCATGTCGACTGGGGAAGAATTTCTGTCGTCGCGCTGATCCTTGTCTTTGCGATGACCACCAACATTGTGGTGAACCGGAGTTTTACTTCGATCAGCGGCAGCTTCCCGTTCATCGGTGTCGCCGTCTGGACAGCTATTTTCGCGACCATTCCGGTGCGCCGGCATGACTGGGAAGTGCTGGGTAAATCACTGAAGGGAACTCTCTTCCTGTTGTGCCTTGTCACCACCGCTTCGATGATGCCCGTGGAAAAACTGCCCGCTGCCTCGTGGCAAACAACTTTTGGCCTGGGCTTTATCTCGGCTGTGTTTGACAACATCCCACTCACGGCGCTGGCGATCCGCCAGGATGGTTATGACTGGGGGTTGCTGGCTTTCGCTGTAGGCTATGGTGGCTCGATGCTTTGGTTCGGCTCATCAGCCGGCGTGGCGTTATCCAACATGTACCCCGAGGCCAAGTCGGTCGGTAATTGGCTGCGCCACGGCTGGCATGTTGCTGCCGCCTATGTGGTCAGCTTTATGGTCATGCTGGCGTTGCTTGGCTGGCATCCGGAACCAGTCAGAAATGAGCCAGTCCTTGCTCCTGCGGTTGAAGGACAATCCCCTGCTGGTACACAAACCGACTTCAATCCGGAAATTTCCACCTCTGAATAGCGATCTGCCGTCAATCGTATAAAATGAGCGCGTAGCCAGAGAAGAGGGCGGGAGCAGAGAGCCTTGTTGGCACTTATTTACAGCAGACCATGAAACTTGCGACCTGGAACGTCAACTCGCTGAAAGTGCGCCTGCCGCAAGTGCTGGACTGGCTCGCGGCCAATCCGGTTGACGTGTTGTGCCTGCAGGAAACCAAGCAACCGGACCGTGATTTCCCGCAAGCCGAGCTGCAGACGGCGGGCTACCACAGCGTATTCAGCGGGCAGAAGACCTATAACGGCGTGGCAATTCTGAGCCGCACGCCGGTCAACGATATCCAGATGGGCATCCCGGATTTTTCCGATGAACAGAAGCGCGTCATTGCGGTTACGATCAGCGATATCCGTGTGGTGTGTGTGTATGTGCCGAACGGGCAGAGCGTCGATTCCGACAAGTATCGCTACAAGCTGGGCTGGCTCGCCGCGTTGCACGACTGGCTGAAGCAAGAGCTGATCCGCTACCCGAAGCTGGCGTTGCTGGGCGACTACAACATCGCGCCGGAAGACCGCGACGTCTATGACCCAAAGGCATGGGAGGGCAACGTGCTGGTCAGCGACCCGGAGCGGCAGAAATTCCGCAACCTGTTGCAGCTTGGGCTGCGCGACAGCTTCCGCCTGTTCGAGCAGCCCGACAAGTCCTATTCCTGGTGGGATTACCGCATGATGGCGTTCCGCCGCAACATGGGGCTGCGCATTGATCACATTCTGATCAGCGAGCCGCTCGTCGCATTATGCAAAAGCTGCGTGATAGACAAAGCCCCACGCAAACTGGAGAGACCCTCTGATCATACGCCGGTAGTGGCAGAGTTATAATTCAGCGGTCATTCTCAACGCCTCAAACCATTTCCGGAAAAACTTTCGCCGCGCCGGCCTGCTGCATGCAGCGCCTCATTTATTTCGAATCGGCTTCCCACACATTGCCATAGACTTTTCCGTTGCGCGACAGAATCAGCATCTGGTACATGCTGACGAACCACATGATCGTGGATGCCACGCTGTAGCCAAAGCCGCCAATGATGGTGAGCCAGGCAAAACCGGGGATCCATTTAGTAGCCCACCAGGAAATTACGTCCACGATCAGAAATGCAAAGGGAAACGCGATTACCGTAACCTTCAGCCATTTTGGTATGCCTACCGCGAAGCTGAAAATAAACCCGACAAAAAAGAAAATGAAACTGATCCCGAACAAGTGGATATGTGACACCCTGGTCAGTGTTTGAATGCTTGCCCCCTCACCGGTTTTGGCCAGCTTTTTGATTTCTTCATATTTGGTAAAATCAGCCAGGTTCGGAGTAGTGCTGTGGCACATCACGCAATGCTGTCCGAAGATATCCTTGAGGCGCGGCTCCCAGTCGGCCTCGGGCGCTCCAGCGCGAACCCACCTGACGATATCGAGGCGCGCTTCCGGCGTCCCCATTTCCTTCATCGACCCGTTTAGCTTGCTTTCAATCTGGCTCCCGCTGCGGTCGCCATAATAGCTGTACACGATATCGTCCAGGGATAGCCCGGGTTTGCCGTCCGCCATGCCATGTGTCAGCATGATCTGTAATCCGGCCATGCACAAGCCCAACCCGATCGCGAGCAAATATCCGGAGAAAAGCACTTTGACAGATAACGGCAGGTTAGGCAGGTTCATCCAGGCCATATCCGGGGATGCTGGTTTCATTTCATTGCCTCACAGTCCGTTATCAGGAATCCGGTAAATGGTTGATGCTTCACGGCATCGGTTTGGCTTGTTGGCACAAAACACCCACCGGAGAGGAACACCCCGCCTGTTCGTCACTCCTGCCCGGAAATGCCAGAACTTTCAAACCTCCCCTGACTTCAATGCTGTATGTCTTTCCAGATTTCCTTTTTCAGCGCGTAAACCAGCATGAGAAGGACGAACAGGAAACCCAGCACAATGAAGCCGAGCTTGTAGCGCACTAGTTTGGCGGGTTCACTCATGAACACCAGATAATTGACCAGATCGGCGATGGTGGCGTCATATTCCGCCACCCCCATCGAGCCGGGCTTGGCCAGCACCAGCTTGTTGATTTCATGCCCCTCGTAACGCTCGACCTCCAGCGTTTGCTCGCCTTGCAGTTCGGCCAGAATGTGCGGCATCGCCACGCTCGGGAATACTACATTATTCCAGCCGCTCGGACGGCTGCTGTCCACATAGAAGCCACGCATGTAAGTATAGAGCCAGTCCGGTGTGCGCGAACGTGCAATGACGCTGAGATCCATGGGAGCGACGCCATATACCTGCTGGGCGGCCTCCTTGTCCATCGCAGCCTGCATGGTCGAGCCCAGTTTCGTTCCTTCCGGCAGCAGCAAATCTTTCTTGATCTGCTCCTCGCTCATGCCAAGATCCATCAGGCGGTTGTAGCGCATGTAGGAAGCGCTGTGGCAGCTCAGGCAATATGAGGTAAAAAGTTTCGCCCCGCGCTGCAGCGAAACCTTATCCTCCAAGTCAACCGGCGCCTTGTCCAGGTGAAATTCCGCCCCGCCGGCGGTGGCCACCGCCGGCACGGCTATCAGCAGCACCAGCATCCATAGTTTTTTGATTGCATTCATGTCAACGAACCTTTCTCAATTCTTTAACTGTTCGTGGTCTTATCTGGATGTCACGCGATCCGGTTCGTGCTTGCACTTGTCGATCCGGGTATACCAGGGCATCAGCAGGAAGAAGGCGAAATACACCACGGCCAGCACCCGGGCAATCAAGGTATATACAGGAGTAGCCGGCAACAGGCCCAACGTGCCGAGACCGATGAAACTGATCACGAACAATGTCAGGAAAATCTTGTAGATCGGACCGCGATAGCGTATTGATTTGACCTTGCCGCGGTCCAGCCAAGGCAGGAAGAAGAACGCCATGGTAGCCACGCCCATTGCCACCACACCCGGAAACTGCGAGCCAAACATCGGCGGCACGGCGCGCAAGATGGCGTAATACGGAGTGAAATACCATACCGGCGCAATATGCTCGGGCGTTTTCATCGGGTTAGCCGGTATGAAGTTGTTGTCTTCCAGGAAATAACCGCCCATGTCAGGCGCAAAGAAAATTATCGCGCAGAAGATGATCAGGAAGCCGACTACGCCCACGCCGTCTTTTACCGTGTAATAAGGGTGGAAGGGAATACCGTCCAGCGGCTTGCCATCGGCATCCTTGTGCTTCTTGATTTCGATGCCGTCCGGATTGTTCGAGCCGACTTCATGCAGCGCCACCAGGTGGAAAATCACAATAAACACCAGCACCAGCGGGATAGCGATGACGTGCAGCGCAAAGAAGCGGTTCAGGGTAACGTCAGAAATCACGAAGTCGCCGCGGATCAACAGCGCCAAGTCCGGCCCGATGAACGGGACGGAGGAAAACAGGTTGACGATCACCTGTGCGCCCCAGAATGACATCTGCCCCCACGGCAGCAGGTAGCCCATGAACGCTTCGGCCATCAGCATGAGGTAAATGACCATGCCGATGATCCACAGCAGTTCGCGCGGTTTACGGAAGGAGCCGTACATCAGCCCGCGGAACATATGCAGATAAACCACCACGAAAAACATGGAAGCGCCGGTGGAGTGGATGTAGCGCAGCAGCCAGCCCCATTGCACGTCGCGCATGATGTACTCGACGGAAGCAAAGGCAAACAGCGCATCCGGCTTGTAGTTCATGGTCAGAAAAATGCCGCTGGCGATCTGGATCACCAGCACCAGCAGTGCCAGGGAGCCGAAGAAATACCAGAAGTTGAAGTTTTTCGGCGCGTAATATTCGGAGACATGCGCCTTCCAGGTGGCAGTGAGGGGAAAGCGGGCATCAATCCAGCCGAGCAGTTTATGCAACAGTTTCATCATGCGGCTCCTTTGCTGTCATCGCCGATCAGGAGTCGGCCGTCACTGAGGTATTTGTGCGGCGGCACAATCATGTTGGTTGGCGCCGGCGCCCCCTTGTATACACGCGCTGCCATATCGAAGCGCGAACCGTGGCAAGGGCAGAACCAGCCACCATCCCAGTCAGCGCCCAGGTCAACCGGCGCAACTTCCGGGCGATAGGTCGGCGAACAGCCAAGGTGGGTGCAGATGCCAAGCACCACGAAATATTCCGGTTTGATCGAACGATGGAAATTATTGGCATATGCCGGCTGTTGCGGAACAGAAGAGCCTGGGTCGGCCAGTTCTTCATCGTGTCCGGGTAGCGCATCAATCATTGCCTGGGTGCGTCGCACGATCCATACCGGCTTGCCCTGCCATTCGATGCTCATCATCATGCCAGGCTCGAGCTTGCTGATGTCCACCTCAACCGGCGCGCCAGCGGCCTTGGCACGCTCGCTCGGCATCAAGCTCAATACAAATGGTGCGCCTGCCCCCGCCGCGGCAACGCCGCCCGCCGCCGTGGTAGCAGCGATCAATAGTTGCCGCTTGCTACGATCTACCTTATTGGTCATAACTATCGTTCCTCATAAAATTAAGACCCCCAGCATAACCAGGGGGCTTTAGTTTTGTGAGCCGCTCAAAGCGGCTACGAGATCGCTTACGGCTGCCCATCTCGCCGTTTAAACGAAATACCCTTCGGCACAAAAAGATTTTCCTGCAGGATTGTACTTTTCCCCTAGTGCTTCCCAATCATCCGGGACACTTTTTTTCGAATGATATATCACTTATTCACAATAGTGTCTTTTTTTAACACAATGGAACAGATGCAACATGATACCTGCATCCCGCTCCAATATGACCCAGGTTTTTGCGCCCACCCGTTTTTGCGCACTTTAAAACTCCAGCGGATCAATGTCCAGCGACCAGCGCAGCTTGTGGGCGGGCAATCCGTCCAACAAGGGTTGCCAGACGCGCAGAAATTGCTGCAAGCCTTTACGCTTCGCGCTTTGTATCAGCAACTGCGCACGAATATGGCTGGCACGGCGCGGCAGGGCGGCGGGCACTACACCCAATATTTCCACATTCTGCTTCAGCCCGATGGCCGCAGCACGCGCATGGTTGAGAAATGCATAAACCTCGGTCTCGCGCTTACCCTCGGCACGCAGCATGGCCTGATACACGAACGGCGGGAAACCTGCCATCTGTCGTTCGGCAAGCTGCTCCGCAGCCCAGCCCTCGAAGTCGTGCGCCTGCAGGGCACGAAACAGCGGATGATCCGGAAAGGCCGTCTGAATCAGCACTTCGCCGGGCCTGTCGGCGCGCCCGGCGCGCCCCGCCACCTGCACCAGTTGCGCGAACAGCTTTTCCGCCGCGCGGAAGTCGCTGCTGTACAGCGCGCTGTCCGGATTGAGTACGCCGACCAGCGTCAGCGCGGGAAAATCGTGCCCCTTGGCCAGCATCTGCGTACCGACCAGGATGTCCACCTCGTTGGCGTGGATCTGCTCGCGCATAATCTGCCAGGCGCGTTTGTTGCGCGTGCTGTCGCGGTCTACCCGCAAAATACGCGCCTCCGGGAAGCGCTCTTGCAGCACGCTTTCCACACGCTGTGTGCCGCTGCCGACCGGATGCAGGTCCGCGTTGCCGCAGTCCGGGCAGGCGGACGGCACGCGTATCTGGTAGCCGCAATGATGGCAGCGCAGCCGCCTGTCGTTAAGGTGCAGCACCATCTTGCCCGCGCAATGCTTGCAGCCGGACAGCCAGCCGCAGCCGGTGCACATCAGCACCGGCGCGTAACCGCGCCGATTAATGAACAGCAGGCTCTGTTCACAGCGCGCGATACGCTGCCCAATCTCGCGCAACAGGTTCTCGCTGATGCCGTGATGCATCACGGTCTGGTTGATGTTGACGCAGCGCACCGCAGGCAGGCGCGCCTCTGCCTGCGCACGTCCGCTCAGCTTGAGCATCCGGTAGCGCCCGCTCTGCGCGTTGTGGTAACTCTCCAGCGACGGCGTCGCCGAACCCAGCACGATGGGCACGCCGCGCTGATTTGCGCGAAAGATCGCCACGTCGCGCGCCGAATAGCGCAAGCCGTCCTGCTGCTTGAACGAACTGTCGTGCTCCTCGTCCACGACGATCAGCGCGAGCCGGGGCAACTCCGCGAACACCGCCAGCCGCGTGCCAAGCACAATTTGCGCGCTACCCGCTTGCGCCTGCTGCCAGTTGTGCAAGCGCTCATTTTCGCTCAGCCCGCTGTGAAGACTGATCAGATTGACCTCCGGGAAACGGCTGCGGAAATAATTTTCCAGTTGCGGCGTGAGGTTGATCTCCGGCACCAGCAACAGCACCTGCCCGCCGTGCTGCAGCACATGATGCATCTGATGCACATACACTTCGGTTTTGCCACTACCGGTGATGCCGTGCAGCAGGAAACAGGCAAAGCCGCTGGCTTGTGCAACGGCATCCACCGCCTGCCGCTGTTCGCCGGTCAGCGTATGCGCACCATGAAAAATATAGCCTTCCACGTTTGCCTCCTCTCCCCCTTGCAGGGGGCGGGCTAGGGAGGGGGTAGAGGCATAACTTTCAACCCACCCCTCCTCCTCCAACGCCTTCAATTGCTTGCCCGCCGTCGCCGACAATGCCTTGAGCTGCGCCAGATTGCACGGCTGCTCGGCCAGCTTCGACAGAATGCGCCGCTGCACCACCTTGCGTTTCGGGAACGATTCAATATCGAGAGCAGCGCCGCTGGCGCTCAGGCGATAACTCAAGTCTGGTTTGCCAACGATCGGCTTGTCAGAACGCAGCCGCGTCGGCAATGCAGCCAGCACCGTCTGCCCGATGGGATAGCGGTAGTAATCGCTGCAAAAACGCAGCAGGTCAAGCAGTTCCGCCGACAGCGGCGCGCTGTCCTGCAGCACCTGCTTCACCGGCTTGATGCGCCCCGGCGCCATCTCCGTGACGGTAGCGCACTCCATCGCCACCCCGACCATCTGCCTGCGCCCGAACGGCACAATCACGCGCTGGCCGATCGCCACAGCAATGCCTTCCGCCACCGTGTAATCGAACAGGGTGGGCAGCGGAACATCGAGGGCAACGCGGACAATAGACATTGTTTATGATTGTCGCAGAAATGCAAAAGCCGCAGGAGAAACCTGCGGCTTCTTGTTCAAGCTACCGGCTCAGTGATATTTGCGGCTCAGTTCATGTACCGCCGCAACCAGCGCCGCCGCGTGTTCCGGGTCAGAGTGCTGCGAGATGCCGTGCCCCAGGTTGAACACGTGGCCGCTGCCATAGCCATAGCTGCCGAGGATGCGTTCTACTTCCGTGCGGATCGCATCCGGCGAGGCGAACAGCACGGCAGGATCCATGTTGCCCTGCAGCGCGACCTTGTTGCCGACCTTCTGCCGCGCGATGCCGATATCCATGGTCCAGTCCAGGCCCACCGCGTCGCAGCCGCTGTCGGCGATGCTCTCGATCCACAATCCGCCGCCCTTGGTAAACACGATGGACGGGATGCGCACGCCGTCCTTTTCCTTGATCAGGCCGTCGATGATGCGCCGGGTGTAGGCCAATGAAAATTCGTGGAACGCCGCATGGGACAGCACACCGCCCCACGAATCGAAGATCATCACCGCCTGCGCGCCCGCTTCGATCTGCGCGTTCAAGTAGGCGACCACCGCCTGCGTGGTGACCTCGAGAATATGGTGCATCAGCTTCGGCTCGTTGTACATCAGGGTCTTCACCTTGGCGTAGTCGTCGCTGCTGCCGCCTTCGACCATGTAGCAGGACAGCGTGAACGGGCTGCCGGAGAAACCGATCAGCGGCACGCGGCCATCCAGCGCCTTGCGGATCTGCGTCACGGCATCGGTGACATAGCGCAAGTCCTTGCCGACATCCGGCACGCGTAATGCCTTGATCGCCGCTGCGTCGCGCAACGGGCGCTCGAACTTCGGCCCTTCACCCTCGGAGAAATACAGCCCCAGTCCCATCGCGTCCGGCACGGTGAGGATGTCGGAGAACAGGATTGCGGCATCCAGCGGAAAACGGTCCAGCGGTTGCAGCGTGACTTCGGTGGCAAAGTCCGGGCTCTTGCACAGGCCGAGGAAGCTGCCGGCGCGCTTGCGCGACTCGCGGTATTCCGGCAGGTAGCGGCCGGCTTGGCGCATCATCCACAGCGGGGTATAGTCGGTCGGTTCGCGCAACAGGGCGCGCAGGAAGGTGTCGTTTTTCAGTTTGAAGTTCATGATTAGCCTATTAACCTATTAACCTATTAAAAATCAGTCCGCAGATTACGCAGATTTAAATCTGTTTAATCTGTGTAATCTGCGGATAAAAGAGTTGTTATTAACGCGGCAATACCGACGAACCCATAAGGTATTCGTCCACCGCGCGCGCGCACTGACGCCCTTCGCGGATCGCCCACACCACCAGCGACTGGCCGCGGCGCATGTCACCGGCGGCGAACACCTTGTCCATGCTGGTGCGGTAATTTTCGGTATCGGCCTTGGCGTTGCCGCGTGCATCCTTCTCTATGCCGAAGGCATCCAGCACTTTCTGCACCGGACTGACGAAGCCCATCGCCAGCAGCACCAGATCGGCTTTCAGCTCGAACTCGCTGCCGGCGATTTCGCTCATCTTGCCGTCCTTCCATTCGACGCGCACCGCACGCAGTTTTTCAACCTTATTGTTGCTGCCGATGAATTCCTTGGTGGTAATCGCCCAATCGCGCGAACAGCCCTCCTCATGCGAACTGGAGGTGCGCAACTTGAGCGGCCAGTTCGGCCACACCAACGCTTTATTTTCCTGTTCGGGCGGACGCGGCATCACTTCGATCTGGGTCACCGACAACGCACCGTGCCGGTTGGAAGTGCCGACGCAATCGGAACCGGTGTCGCCGCCACCGATCACAATTACATGCTTGCCTGAGGCAGAGATCGGGTTCCTGCCGTCACCGGCCACTTCCCTGTTCTGCGGAATGAGGAATTCCAGCGCGTAATGCACTCCGCTCAATTCGCGTCCATGTACCGGCAGGTTGCGCGGGGTTTCCGCCCCGCCAGATAGCACGATGGCATCGAATTCCTTAAGCAGCGCTTCCGGCGCGATGGTTTCGCTGGCAAGATTGGCCACTCCGATATTGCTGTCAGTGCCGATGAATACGCCGGTGCGGAACGTCACGCCCTCCGCCTGCATCTGCGTCATGCGGCGGTCGATGTGCGACTTCTCGAACTTGAAATCGGGAATGCCGTAACGCAGCAGGCCGCCAATGCGGTCATTTTTCTCGAACACGGTTACGTCATGTCCGGCACGCGCCAGTTGCTGCGCGGCGGCCAGACCTGCCGGACCGGAGCCAACCACGGCGACCTTCTTGCCAGTTTTCGCCGCAGGCGGTTGCGCTACAACCCAGCCCTGCTCCCAGCCCTTGTCGATGATGGCGTGCTCGATGGACTTGATGCCTACCGCATCATCGTTGATGTTCAGCGTACAGGCAGCTTCGCACGGCGCGGGACAGATGCGCCCGGTGAAATCTGGAAAGTTGTTGGTGGAGTGCAGCACGTCCAGTGCCTCGCGCCAGTTGCCGCGATACACCAGATCGTTCCAGTCCGGGATGACGTTGTTGACCGGGCAACCGCTGGTGCAGAACGGAATGCCGCAATCCATGCAGCGCGCGCCCTGCACCCTGGCCTGCTCGTCGGTCAGGTGCAGCACAAACTCACGGTAGTTTTTCAGGCGCTCCGCCACCGGCAGGTGGGCCTCGCTCTGCCGCTGAAATTCGATGAATCCGGTTGGCTTGCCCATTATGCGGCCTCCTTCTGCTGCGCCGCTATCTCCTGCAGGGCGCGGCGGTACTCGGTCGGCATCACCTTGACGAATTTCGGCAGGTATTGCGGCCAGTGATCCAGGATGGCGCGCGCACGCGCGCTGCCGGTGTGCTGCCAGTGATTCCGGATGAATTCGCGCAGCACATGCTCATCCGCCTTGTTCAGGTGGTTGAAATGCACGCGGCCGTGACTGGCCGGCAGCACCTCGCCGTCTTTCAGCGCAGCGACTTCTTCCGGCACCGGTTCCAGCTCGACCATCGCCAGATTGCAGCGTTTCTCGAAGCCGCCGTCTTCGTCCAGCACATACGCCACGCCGCCGGACATGCCCGCGGCAAAGTTGCGCCCGGTCTGGCCCAGAACGACGACCATGCCGCCGGTCATGTATTCGCAGCCGTGGTCACCCAGCCCCTCCACCACTGCGACGGCGCCGGAGTTGCGCACCGCGAAACGTTCGCCCGCGACGCCGCTGAAATAGCATTCGCCGGAGGTGGCGCCGTACAGCACGGTGTTGCCGACAATGATGTTCTCGTGCGCGACCAGCTTGCTGTCAGCCGGCGGCATGATGGCGATGCGCCCGCCACACAAGCCCTTGCCGACATAGTCGTTGCCCTCGCCGCGCAACTCGAACGAGATGCCGTGCGCCAGGAACGCGCCGAAGCTCTGCCCCGCCGTACCGTTAAATCTCACTTGAATGGTGTCGTTCGGCAGCCCGGCATGACCGTAACGCCTGGCAACCTCATGCGACAGCATGGTGCCGACGGTGCGGTTGGTGTTGCTGATCCTGCTCTCGATCAGCGCCGGTTTCCCTTCATTCAGCGCATCCTGTGCCTGGGCAATCAGGGCGTTGTCCAGCGCCTTCTCCAACTCGTGATCCTGAAACTCGGCGTGACGGCGCGCCACGCCGGGCGGCACATCCGGCTGGTGGAATATTCTGGAGAAGTCCAGCCCTTGCGCCTTCCAGTGCGCGATGCCCAGTTTTACGTCCAGCAAATCGCTGCGCCCGATCAGGTCGTCGAACTTGCGCACGCCCAGTTGCGCCATCAATTCGCGCACCTCTTCGGCAATGAAGAAGAAAAAATTCACCACGTGTTCCGGCTGGCCGGTAAATTTTTTGCGCAACTCGGGGTCTTGCGTGGCGACACCCACCGGACAGGTGTTGAGGTGGCACTTGCGCATCATGATGCAGCCCTCCACCACCAGCGGAGCGGTAGCAAAACCGAATTCGTCCGCGCCCAATAGCGCACCGATCAACACGTCGCGCCCGGTCTTGAGCTGGCCATCAACCTGCAGCGCGACACGCCCGCGCAACTGGTTCAGCACCAGCGTCTGCTGCGCCTCGGCCAAGCCCAGTTCCCACGGCGTGCCGGCATGTTTGATCGAGGAGATCGGCGATGCGCCGGTACCCCCGTCAAAACCGGAGATGACGATATGGTCCGCCTTGGTCTTGGCCACGCCGGCGGCAACCGTGCCCACGCCGGTTTCTGAAACCAGCTTGACCGAAACCGATGCGGACGGGTTGGCATTTTTCAGGTCATGGATGAGTTGCGCCAGATCCTCGATCGAATAAATATCATGATGCGGCGGCGGCGAAATCAGCCCCACTCCCGGCACCGAGAAGCGCAGCTTGGCAATGTATTCGGTCACCTTGTGGCCGGGCAACTGGCCGCCTTCGCCGGGCTTGGCGCCCTGCGCCATCTTGATCTGGATCTGGTCGGCGCTGGCGAGGTATTCGGCGGTCACGCCAAAACGACCGGAAGCCACCTGCTTGATGCGCGAACGCAGCGAATCGCCCGCCTTGAGCTCGCGGTCGCTGGCGATGCGGCTCTTGCCGATAATGTCGGACAGCATTTCGCCGCCCTCGAACGGCTTGAAACGCGCCGCATCCTCGCCGCCTTCGCCGGTGTTGGATTTGCCGCCGATGCGGTTCATCGCGATCGCCAGCGTGGTATGCGCCTCCGTGGAAATCGAGCCGAGCGACATCGCTCCGGTGGTGAAACGCCTGACGATCTCACTGGCCGGCTCGACTTCCTCCAGCGGCACGGCCGCGCCTGCCGGCTTGATTTCGAACAAACCGCGCAAGGTTTTCAGCTTCTGGCTTTGGTCGTTGATCAGCCGAGCGTATTCCTTGAAGGTTGCGGCATTGTTGGTGCGCGTGGCGTTCTGCAGTTTCGCGATGGAGTCGGGCGTCCACATGTGCTCCTCGCCGCGCACGCGCCAGGCATATTCGCCGCCCGCGTCCAGCGCGTTGGCCAGGACGGGATCATTGCCAAACGCGTTGAGATGGGTACGCACCGCCTCTTCGGCTACCTCGTGCAAGCCGATGCCTTCGATCTGGGTTGCCGTGCCGGTGAAATACCTGTCGACGAATTCCGCATTGAGGCCGATTGCTTCGAAAATCTGCGCGCCGCAATAAGACTGGTAAGTGGAAATGCCCATCTTGGACATCACCTTCATCAAGCCCTTGTTGATTGCCTTGATAAAGCGTTTCTTGGCATCTTTTGCATCGGTTTTCGCGGGGTGGTCCATCGCCATGATGGTTTCATAAGCCAGCCACGGGCACACTGCCTCCGCGCCATAACCGGCCAGCAGGGCAAAGTGATGCACTTCGCGCGCCGAGCCGGTATCCACCACCAAGCCGGTGCTGGTGCGCGACCCGGCGCGCACCAGATGATGATGCACTTTGGAGCAGGCCGCCAGCGCGGGAATCGCCACACGCTGCGCTGATATGGCACGATCCGACAGGATCAGCACGTTGTAGCCGTCAGCCACCGCCTTGTCGGCGGCGGCACACAGCGCCTGAACGGTGTCCTCACAGCCTACCGCACCCTGCACGACCGGATAGGTCATATCCAGCACCAGTGAGCGGTAGCGCCCCTGGGTAAGCTGATCGATGTTGCGCAACTTCGCGATGTCGTCATTCGACAACACCGGCTGATGCACTTCCAGGCGCAATGGCAGATTGGTTTCGTCGATGCCGAACAGATTGGGTTTCGGGCCGATAAACGAGGCCAGCGACATGACGATTTCTTCGCGGATCGGATCGATCGGCGGATTGGTGACCTGCGCAAACAACTGCTGGAAATAATCGTAGAACGAGCGGTTTTTGTTCGACAGCACCGGCAATGCCGCATCTGCGCCCATCGAGCCGATGGCTTCTTCGCCGGCATTCACCATCGGCGCCAGGACAAACTTGATATCTTCCTGCGAATAGCCGAATGCCTGCTGGGCATCCAATAGTGTGGCGTTGAGTGGCGGCCTGCCGGCAACTTCGGGCAGGTCGCCGAGAAAATAGCGCGACTGCTCGATCCACTGGCGATACGGCTTTGCCATGGCAAGCTGGCTCTTCAACTCCTCATCCTCAACGATGCGTCCGGCCTGCATGTCAATCAGGAACATCTTGCCCGGCTGCAAACGCCACTTCTTGACGATCTTGTGCTGCGGAATATCCAGCACGCCCATTTCCGAAGCCATCAGCACCACATCATCGTCGGTGATCAGGTAACGTGCCGGACGCAAACCATTGCGATCCAGCGTCGCGCCGATCATGCGGCCATCGGTGAACGCCACCGCTGCCGGGCCGTCCCACGGCTCCATCAGCGCGGCGTGGTATTCGTAAAAAGCGCGCCGTTCTTCATCCATCAACGGATTGCCCGCCCACGCTTCAGGGATCAGCATCATCATCGCATGCGGCAGCGAATAGCCGCCCGTTACCAGCAATTCCAGCGCGTTATCGAAACAGGCAGAATCGGATTGGCCTTCCACGATCAATGGCCAGAGTTTGTCCAGGTCCTCGCCAAACACCTTGGAGGACATTGCGGCATGACGCGCAGCCATCCAGTTCACATTGCCGCGCACCGTATTGATCTCGCCGTTGTGAGCGATCATGCGGAACGGATGCGCCCGTATCCAGGTCGGAAAAGTATTGGTGGAGAAACGCTGGTGCACCAGCGCCAGCGCGCTGGCGACGCTTTTATCCTGCAAATCGAGGTAATACTTGCCGACCTGATTGGCCAGCAGCATGCCCTTGTAAACGATGGTGCGCGCAGATAAAGAAGCGACATACAGACCTCGATCGCCTGGCAAGCGCCGCACCGCATGCTGCACCGTCTTGCGTATCACGAACAGCTTGCGCTCGAACGCATCGACATCGGCGCAATTTTCACCGCGTGCAACGAATACCTGGCGTATGACGGGCTCAGCCTTCCTGACGCTTTCTCCCAGGCCGGCTCTATCCACCGGCACATCGCGCCAACCCAATAACTGCTGCCCCTCGGCGGCGATGTGTTCAGCGAGAATTTGCTCAGAAGCTGCACGGTTTGTCGCATCACGCGACAGAAACAACATCCCCACGCCATAGCTGCCCGCCGGCGGCAAAACGATGCCCTGCGCCGCGCATTGCGCGCGAAAAAACGCATCGGGAATCTGCAGCAGAATGCCTGCGCCGTCACCGGCCAGCGGGTCGGCTCCCACCGCGCCGCGGTGGGTCAGATTCTCCAGTATCTGCAAGCCCTGGCGCACCATGTCGTGGCTCGGCTTTCCTTTGATATGTGCGACAAAGCCCACCCCGCAGGCATCGCGCTCCTGGCGCGGATCGTATAAACCTTGCTGTATCGGTAAAGCACTGTTACTCACGGTGTTCCTCAATCAAATCAAAAGCCAAAATAATGGCGACACACGCCGCCACGTCAAATGCAAAAGCGAAAGGGCGGGAATCTTACCTTTTCTGGGGGTTGTGGGCAACCATAACCATTAACCGAACGTGAAGAAGATGAGGGGGAAATCACATCAATTCAGCGAGGCGGCTGTGCCTTTATATGGTGCGTCCGGCTTAGCCAGATGCCCCGCAACAGCTCCCGCTGCCCTGCTTTATGTTAATCTGCGCGGGTATTTTTCAGGCAATTTATCATGGACGGTTATTTGAAACGCATCCTCAACGCGCGCGTCTACGACGTGGCGATCGAAACACCGCTGGAATTCGCGCCCAACCTTTCGGCGCGCACCGGCAATACGCTGCTGCTCAAGCGCGAGGACATGCAGCCGGTGTTTTCCTTCAAGCTGCGCGGCGCGTACAACAAGATGGCGCAACTCACGCCGGAGCAACTCAAGCGCGGCGTCATCGCCGCCTCGGCGGGCAACCATGCGCAGGGCGTGGCGCTGTCCGCGCAGAAGCTCGGCTGCAAGGCGGTCATCGTGATGCCCGCCACCACGCCGCAGATCAAGATCGATGCGGTGAAAGGCCGCGGTGCGAAAGTGGTGCTGCACGGCGATTCGTATTCCGACGCCTGCGCGCATGCGCTGGAACTGGAAAAACAGAAGGGCATGACCTTCGTGCACCCCTATGACGATCCCGACGTAATCGCAGGGCAGGGCACTATCGCAATGGAAATCCTGCGCCAGCACACCCGACCGATCCACGCGATCTTCTGCGCGATCGGCGGCGGCGGGCTGATCTCCGGCGTGGCGGCCTACGTCAAGGAACTGCGCCCCGACATCAAAATCATCGGCGTGCAGCCGGTCGACTCCGACGCAATGTACCGCTCGCTGAAGGCGAAGCGGCGCGTCACGCTCGACCATGTCGGCCTGTTCGCCGACGGCGTGGCGGTCAAGCAGGTCGGGCAGGAAACCTTCCGCCTGTGCCGCAAACTCGTTGACGAGATCGTGCTGGTGGACACCGACGCCACCTGCGCCGCGATCAAGGATGTATTCGAGGATACCCGCTCGATCCTCGAACCGGCGGGGGCGCTCGCCATCGCCGGAGCCAAGCTGTATGCCGCGCGCGAAAGACTCAAGGACGAGACGCTGGTCGCCATCGCCTGCGGCGCGAACATGAATTTCGACAGGCTGCGCTTCGTCGCGGAACGCGCCGAGATCGGCGAACGGCGCGAGGCGATCCTCGCCGTGACGATCCCCGAGACGCCCGGCAGCTTCCGCAAATTCTGCACGCTGCTCGGCAAGCGTAACATCACCGAATTCAACTACCGCTACGCCGACCCGAAAGTGGCGCATGTGTTCGCCGGCATCCAGGTGCGCGACCAGTCCGAGACCGCCGAACTGGTGGACAAGTTGCGGCGCAACAACCTGCCCACGCTCGACCTTTCCGACAACGAAATGGCCAAGCTGCACCTGCGCCATCTGGTCGGCGGGCATGCGCCGGAAGCCAGGGACGAAATCCTGTTCCGCTTCGAGTTCCCGGAACGCCCCGGCGCGCTGATGAATTTCCTCAACAGCATGAGCCACAGCTGGAATATCAGCCTGTTCCACTACCGCAACCACGGTGCGGACTATGGGCGCGTGCTGGTCGGCATGCAGGTGCCGCATCACGACAAGAAAGCGTTGCGTGAATTTCTCGATACGCTCGGCTATCGCTATTGGGACGAGAGCGATAATTCGGCGTATCGACTATTCCTGGGATAGTTTGGCAGTAGTGGGGCAGAAGAGGGCCATATTATTGCCCTGTCGGCAAATCAAACCAGAATTGCCACGCAGCCCTGCTTATCGCAACGCAATGCCGAACCTTGCTGATGCCAGTCACCCAACACCCAGCGTTCGCAACGATGCCCGTCCACAACATGCTCGTGGCAATCGGGCAGGTGGGTATGGCCGTGAATCAGGCGCGGATAGCGATATTCGCGCAGCAACGCGGCAACTGCGGCATCGCTTACATCCATGATCACACTGTCCTTGCCTTGCTTTTCCGTCGTGCTGCGCGAGCGTAACTGTTCGATGTAGGCCTTGCGTTCCGCTAGCGGCCGGGCAAGGAATTGTTGCTGGAAAGCCGCGTCATGTACTTGCGCGCGGTAACGCTGATATTCGGTATCGCCTGTACACAATATATCTCCATGGCTCAACAAAGTAGGCATGCCATACAAATCTATCAGCGTCGGGTCATGCAGCAACGTGGCATGACAAGCCTCTGCCAATGCCTGCCCCATCAGCAGATCGCGGTTGCCATGCAGCAAACAAACCCGGGTGCCGTGCCGGAGGAGACTGCGCAAGGCGGTAATCACCCGGGCATGAAATTCATCATTCAGATCGTCATCGCCAGCCCAGTATTCAAACAGGTCGCCAAGGATATACAGCGCTTCCGCTTGAGGCGCCACTTCGGCAATGAAACGCTGGAATGCCGCCATGCTGCCGGAATGGTCGGCGCTCAGATGCAAATCGGAGATGAATAAGGAATGGGGCATAAAACAAAACGGCGCTTAGTGCGCCGTTTTATTGCTATTTCACCACTTCCGCCTTGGCGATGACGACATCCTTTTCCGGAACGTCCTGATGGCCACCGCGAAAACCGGTCGGCACCTTGCGGATAGCATCCACCACATCAGTGCCTTCCACCACTTTGCCGAAGACGCAGTACCCCCAGCCATCCTGCCCGGGATGATCGAGAAAACCGTTATTTTTCACATTAATAAAAAATTGCGCAGTGGCGGAATGCGGGTCCGAAGTGCGCGCCATGGCAATCGTATAAGTGTCATTGCTCAAACCGTTTGCCGCCTCGTTTTTAATCGGCGCCTTGGTGGATTTTTCCTTCATGCCTGGCTCAAAGCCGCCGCCCTGGATCATGAACCCGTCAATCACGCGGTGAAAAATGGTGTTGTTGTAGAAGCCGCTGTTTACATAATCGAGAAAATTCTTCACGGTATTCGGAGCTTTTTCGGCATCCAGTTGCAATGTAATAGCGCCGTGATTGGTATGTAATTTGACCATGATTTTTTTGCCTTGAGTTGATGAATGGGAAGATTGCATCGCGCAACCCAGCAAGAGCGCAAGCAACGTGGTAAACAGATATTTCATATTATGCGGCTCCTTCGTAAATAATCTGCCAGCGATTGTTTTGCCTGATCCAGTATTGACGTTTCTTCATGCGATTGGACAGGTTGCTGCTGTTGTAACTCTGTTCAAAATTGACTACCACCATATCGGGTTGTTCAGGGTAGGTGAATATGCTGAGATTGGACACACCGACCTTGATCCACGATTTCGCGCTGTTTACCAGCCGTTTCTGTTTCGCCCACGCTTGGTAACTCAGGCTGTCGCTGGAAAAATTGCGCGCATAATGTCCGAGGTAAGCGTCGGTATTGAGGCTGGACCAATCACCGCGCCATTGTTCAATCGCCTGCAGCAGCGCGTCTCGCTCGTCATGATCCTGCTCGTTGCTCCAGTCCATGCGATTGGTGATGATAACCGGCGTAATGCCGACTTGCAGATAGGGCGCAAGTTTGTTCAGATCTTCATTCGCCAGTACCACACAACCATCGCTGGCACGCGGCGGGCGGCTATAGGTATCGCTGGGTGTGCCATGCAGCCAGATGCCGCTGCCGGTTCGCTTGTTTTTACGATCCCATTCATTCGGATAGCTGAGCGGATAAGCACCGCTGCCATACATATCGGCAAGCTTGCTTTTCGGTAAATCGGCCTTGATGAAATACACCCCGATGGGGGTGCGCTTGTCGCCTTCAGAGACTTTTTCGGTGCCCAATTTGCCGATGGTGATGTAGAAGTCCGTCACATAACGCGGCTCGCCATTTACGTTTTCATAAACAAACAGGGTAGCGCGGCTGGTATCCACCACCAGCACGTGTTTCTGTTGCGCATCGAGCTTCCACAAGAAACGCGGTTTGAGAGCGCTGTCCGGCTGGGATAGCACCCGTTGCAGGCGTACCCGCGCCTCATCACGCAGATCTTCGATCTTGTCACGCGGCGCATTGGCTGCGCTGCCAAAATGATCAATCGCGCCGGCACGCGCCATCAGCAAGTCGCCCTTGACCAGATGTGCCAGCTTGAAATTCGGATTGACGCGCAACAGGCTATTCACCTCATTGAGCGCAAGATCAAGACGGTTGTTGTTGATGGCTTGCAGGCTTTTGGCCAATTGTGCTTCTGTGCTATATGAGTTAATAGCGCGTTGCAACGGTTTCTGATCGGTGCTGGCGGAAGCCTGTGCCGCATGGACTGAATCAGGCGAGGTGTGGGCCGCGCCAATCAGCAAGCTGCATAACAATGAATAAATCAGTGCCCGGCTCAACATGGTTAATTGGCGCGCTCTTCCTGAATCAACCAGTTATCGCCGGTTTTCACCATCTGCAAGGTTTTGTTGCCGGAAGTTTTCAGGTGGCTGGCATGGTAAGACTGACTAAATTCCACGGTGGCATGATCGTTGTCGCTGAACTTGACGGTAGCATTGCTGATGCCAACGCGGATGAAATTCGGTTTGCTGAGACGCTCTTGCCGAGTGGCTTTCCATGCCGCACGGCTTTCACCGTTCGGCGTCTTGAAATCAGCGGCGTAGAACGACAGGTATTTATTCACATTTTTGGCTGACCAAGCTGCAGCCCAGGCATTGACGGTTTTCAAGACTTCGCCGCTGTTATCTGCCACAGGCGCTGCTGCAGGTTCCGGGACTTTCTCGACTGAAGCGGGTTTGTTTGCAACAGGCGCAACGGGTTCGGTTTTGGCTGGTTCAGGCTTGTTTGTCGCCGCAATGACAGGCGTTTCAGCACTGTGTGCCGGGGCTGATTTGCTGCGCGCACCGCCGGCAAACAAATCCTGGATCATTGCCAGCTTGGTTTTTGTGGCGGTATTGCTGCGATCCAGTTGCAGAGCGCGATCGTAAGCCTGACTGGCCATCTTGGCGTAAATGTCGCCGAGGTTTTCATGTGCGGTCGCATAACTGGGATGAGTGCGTATCGCCATTTCCAGCGCCAGCTTGGCTTTGTCATATTGCCCCTGTCCGGCATACAGCACCGCGAGATTGTTATAAGGCTCGGGCAATTCGGGATAGTCTTCGGTCAACGCCGAGAACACCTTGATGGATTCAGCAGTTTTGCCCTGCTCGGTGAAGATCAGTCCCTTGAGAAAGCGCGCCTGCGCATCTTTGGGGTTGTTAGCCAGAAATTCATTTACCTTATCCAGCGCCTGGCTGTGCTGGCCTTGTTTGAACAGTTTGTTTGCATCCTGAATATCGTCGGCATAGGCGGCTAGACTGGCGCCTGACAGCCAAACGCCAATAATCAGTGCGAGGCAATGATGAGAACGGTTGAACATGTTCATCTTGTTATTCAGTTCCTTGGGTATGCGGGTACACGCAACGGCTGATTCTATCAAAATACCTGCGCATTTTCACAGTTTATGTTTGTTGGCGCCCCAGCCTCGCTGGTGTTTCGGGTAAAATCCATCGCGCATTCTGCAAACTAAAACCAAAACCGAGAATTCCAGCATGAGCGGCACCCCACAACCCACAGTTTCCAATTTCATCCGCAGCATTATCGATGCCGACCTGGCCAGCGGCAAGCATGACGGCATTGTTACGCGCTTTCCGCCGGAGCCGAACGGCTACCTTCACGTCGGGCATGCCAAATCCATCTGCCTGAATTTCGGTCTGGCGCAAGACTATCAGGGCAAGTGCCACCTGCGCTTCGACGACACCAACCCGGAGAAGGAGAGCGAGGAATACGCACTGTCCATCCAGGAGGACGTGCGCTGGCTGGGTTTTGAATGGGACGGCGAGGTGCGCTGGGCCTCCGACTATTTCGACGCGCTGTATGGCTTCGCGGTGGAGCTTATCAACAAAGGCCTGGCTTATGTGGATGACCTCACGCCAGAGCAGATGCGCGAATACCGCGGCACCTTGACCCAGCCGGGCAAGAACAGCCCGGGTCGCGACCGTCCCATTGCCGAGAATCTCGACTTGTTCGCGCGCATGAAAAACGGCGAGTTTGCCGACGGTAGCATGGTGCTGCGCGCCAGGATCGACATGGCCTCGCCCAACATCAACCTGCGCGATCCGGTCATCTATCGCATCCGCCGCGCGCACCATATCCGCACCGGCGACAAGTGGTGCATTTATCCGATGTACGACTACAGCCATTGCATCTCCGACGCGCTGGAAGGTATCACCCATTCCCTCTGCACGCTGGAGTTCGAAGATCATCGCCCGTTATACGACTGGGTGCTGGACAACATCGCCATCCCTTGCCATCCGCACCAGTATGAATTTTCGCGGCTGGAGCTGCACTACACCATCACCAGCAAACGCAAGCTGTTGCAGCTGGTAAACGAGAAACACGTCAGCGGCTGGGATGATCCGCGCATGCCGACCATCAGCGGCATGCGCCGCAGGGGTTACACATCGGAAGGCATCCGCGAATTCGCCAGGCGCATCGGTGTGTCCAAGAGCGAAAATATCGTGGATATGGCGATCATGGAGAGTGCGATCCGCGACGATCTGGAGAGCCGTGCGGCGCGCGTGATGGCCGTGATCAACCCGCTTAAAGTCAGCCTGACCAACTTCGACGGCGCGCAAGCGCGCGAGGCCGATTTTCATCCCAACCATCCCGAGTTTGGCAAACGCCTTGTACCGATCAGCAAGGATATCTTCATTGAGGCAGGAGACTTTGCCGAGGTGCCACCATCCGGGTGGAAACGCCTCACCCTCGGCGGTGAAGTGCGCCTGCGCCACAGTTACGTGATGCGCTGCAATGAAGCGGTAAAGGACGCTTCCGGCCATGTCATCGAACTGCGTTGCAGCATCGACCACGATACGCTGGGCAAGAACCCGGAAGGGCGCAAGGTGAAAGGCGTGATCCATTGGGTAGCATGTGAGCACGCACTATCGGCTGAGATCCGCATGTACGATAGATTCTTCACCGTGCCGGAGCCGGATGCTGACAGGGAAAAGAGCTTTCTCGATTTCATCAACCCAGCGTCGCTGACCGTGGTGCAGGGCTGGGTGGAAAGCTGCGTGAAAGATGCGCCGCCCGAAACGCACTACCAGTTCGAGCGCCTTGGTTATTTCTGCACTGACCGCCGCGAGCATCAGCCGGGCGGCAGTCTGGTGTTCAACCGCACCGTGACGCTGAGGGATTCATGGACAAAGGAATAATCATCAACAACAGCATTGCCGCCTTCGATTCTGTTGTACGCGTTTTCCTGCTTCGCAGGTGTAACGGCGATTATCGGCATCATCGTCAATTATTTGAAAAAAGGAAAGGTCGCGTGTACATGGCTGGAGTGCCATTTTCGCTGGCAGACACGCACTTTCTGGTTCGGCTTGCTGTGGGCGGTGATCGGTGCGTCAACCATTTTCATTTCGATCGGCATGACAATTTTGTTTGCCAACTTCTGCTGGATCATTTACCGCATCGTCAAGGGTTGGCTCAATCTGAACGACAACAAACCCATGACATTCTGAGCGCCTCATGTTGAAAATCTACAACACCCTCACTCGCGACAAGCAGGACTTCATCCCCATCGAGCCGAACAGGGTGCGCATGTATGTGTGCGGCATGACGGTATATGACTACTGTCACCTTGGCCATGCACGAGTGATGGTGGTGTTCGACATGGTATACCGCTGGCTGAAGGCTTCCGGTTACAACGTAACCTACGTGCGCAACATTACCGACATCGACGACAAGATCATCAAGCGTGCGGCGGAGAACGGCGAGTCCATTCATGCGCTAACACAACGCTTTATCGATGCGATGCACCAAGACGCCAAGGCACTGGCCGTACAGCCTCCCGACCATGAGCCGCGCGCCACGCAATATGTGCCGCAAATGCTGGAGATGATTGCGCAACTGGAACAAAACGGGCTGGCCTACCATGCAGCGGATGGTGACGTGAATTACGCGGTGCGCAAGTTCGACGGCTACGGCAAGCTGTCCGGCAAGTCTCTGGAAGATTTGCGCGCCGGCGAGCGTGTCGATGTTGCTGCCGACAAACACGACCCACTCGATTTTGTGCTGTGGAAGCATGCCAGGGAGGATGAGTCGGAAGAGGTAAAGTGGGATTCACAGTGGGGCAAAGGCCGCCCCGGTTGGCATATCGAATGCTCGGCGATGGGCTCGGAATTGCTCGGCCCACACTTCGACATTCACGGCGGCGGCGCAGACTTGCAATTTCCGCATCACGAGAACGAGATCGCGCAAAGCGAGGGCGCACACCGGTGCCAGTTTGTGAATTACTGGATGCATAACGGCTTCGTGCGTGTGGATGAGGAAAAGATGTCCAAGTCGCTGGGCAACTTCTTCACCATCCGCGAAGTGCTGAAGAAATATGACGCCGAAGTAGTGCGCTTCTTCATTCTGCGCGCACATTACCGCAGCCCGCTGAACTACTCCGATGCGCATCTTGATGACGCCAGAGGGGCGTTGACCAGGCTTTATACGGCACTTAAATTTTTACCCGTTCTCACTTCGACAGACTCGGGACGAACGGAGGCGGTCGACTGGAACGAGCCTCACGCCCAGCGTTTCAGGGCCGCGATGGACGACGACTTCAACACGCCGGAAGCGATGGCGGTGTTGTTCGATCTTGCCAGCGAAGTGAACCGCAACCAGTCATCCGAAGCCGCAACCCAACTTAAACTGCTGGCTGGCATATTGGGCTTGTTACAACGCGATCCGCGGGAATTCTTGCAGGGCGGCGACAAAAAAAATATGAGTGAAGCGCAAATCAACGAGCAGATTGCCGCACGCATCGCCGCCAAGCAAGCCAAGAATTATGCCGAAGCCGACCGCATTCGCAAGGAGCTGCAGAACATCGGTATCGCACTGGAAGATACGCCGCAAGGCACGACCTGGCGGCACACCTGACGATGATTATACGTCCAGATTTTTTACTCCCAATGCATTCTTTTCAATAAACGCGCGCCGTGGCTCAACGACATCACCCATCAGTGTGGTGAATATCTCGTCCGCAGTTATTGCATCTTCAATACGCACTCTGAGCAGGATACGATTTTTTACGTCCATGGTGGTTTCCCATAATTGATCCGGGTTCATTTCGCCCAACCCCTTGTAACGTTGAATGTTCACACCCCGCTTGGCTTCTTCCAGCAACCATTCGATAGCCTGTTTGAAGCTGGTCACGGCGCGCTTCTGTTCGCCGCGCATGATGTATGCACCCTGCGTTACCAGACCATTCAAGACCTCTGCGGTCTGGCGAATTTGCACGTAGTCGCTGCCATGCAGAAAGTCACGGTCCATGTAGCTGACCGAATGGTTGCCATGAAACAGCTTTTCCAGGCGCAAGCGATATTCACCGGCCTCATCAGTATCCACTACCACTTTGATGCTATCGCCGCAGGCTGCTTCCAGCTGCTGTGCACTGCGCTGCGCTTGTTGCGCATCATCCAGCGACAGGGTGGGCAGGGTCAGTAGCGCATGGCTGGCTTCCGGTGCAGTAAAACGTGACAGGCGATCAATGACCGCCTCAGCAAGAAAGTATTGCTTGGCGATTTGCTCCAGCGCATCGGACTTAATAGGGGCCGCATCTGCGGACGAATATAGTGCGGCGTTATTGAGCGCGGATTTGAGCATGTAAATTTTCATCTCCTGATCGTCCTTGAGATAGCGCTCGTCCTTGCCTTGCTTGATTTTGTACAACGGCGGCTGTGCGATATAGATATGGCCGCGCTCGACCAGTTCCGGCATTTGCCGGTAAAAAAAGGTAAGCAGCAAGGTGCGGATGTGGGATCCGTCTACATCCGCATCCGTCATGATGATGATACGGTGGTAGCGCAACTTGTCGGCGCTGTATTCGTCTTTACCAATGCCGGTACCCAATACGGTGATCAGGGTAGCAATTTCCTGTGAACCGATCAGTTTTTCAAAGCGTGCCCTTTCCACATTCAGGATTTTTCCTTTCAGCGGCAAAATCGCCTGGAATTTGCGGTCGCGACCCTGTTTGGCAGAACCTCCCGCAGAGTCTCCCTCGACCAGATATAACTCTGAAAGCGCAGGGTCTTTTTCCTGGCAATCAGCCAGCTTGCCCGGCAGACCCATGCCGTCCAGCACGCCCTTGCGGCGTGTCAGTTCCCGGGCTTTGCGCGCAGCCTCGCGCGCGCGGGCCGCATCGATGATTTTGCTGACGATGATTTTTGCATCATTGGGGTTTTCCAGCAAAAACGCGCTCATTTGCTGCGCGACCAACTCTTCGATTACCGGGCGCACTTCCGAAGAAACCAGCTTGTCTTTTGTTTGTGATGAGAATTTTGGATCGGGCAATTTTACCGATAACACCGCAGTCAAACCTTCACGCATGTCATCGCCAGTTGTATCCACCTTGGCTTTCTTGGCCAGTTGCTCGGCTTCAATGTAATTGTTCAGTGTGCGTGTCATCGCGGTACGCAGCGCAGTCAGATGTGTGCCGCCATCTCGTTGCGGAATGTTATTGGTAAAGCATTGCACGCTTTCCTGGTAAGAATCATTCCATTGCATGGCAATTTCCGCGGTAATCCCGTCCTTTTCTCCGATTGCGTAAAACGCGGTAGGGTGCAATGCCGACTTGTTGCGGTTCAAATATTCGACAAACCCCTTTATGCCGCCGCTGAAAGCGAAGTTTTCCTCCTTGCCGGTGCGGTGATCGATCAGAACGATTTTCACGCCATTGTTAAGAAAAGACAATTCGCGCAGGCGTTTCGCCAAAATATCAAAATGGAACTCAATCAGACCAAAAGTTTCTCTGGCAGGAAGAAAATGAACAATAGTGCCTTTCTTGCCGGAATCACCCACCACCTTAAGCGGGAAAACAGGATCACCGTGGTGAAATTCCATGAAATGCTCTTTGCCGTCGCGATAAATAGTCAACTTCAACCATTCGGACAATGCATTCACCACAGATACACCTACACCATGCAAGCCACCCGATACTTTGTAAGAGTTATTGTCAAATTTGCCGCCCGCATGCAGAACAGTCATGATGACTTCGGCGGCGGAGCGCTTTTCTTCAGGGTGAATATCGGTTGGAATGCCGCGTCCATTATCGCTGACGCTAATTGAATTATCTGCATGAATAATAACTGCAATTTCATTGCAATGGCCCGCCAGCGCCTCATCTACCGCATTATCAACCGCCTCAAACACCATGTGATGCAGGCCGGTCCCGTCATTGGTATCCCCGATATACATGCCGGGGCGCTTGCGTACTGCCTCAAGGCCCTTCAACACCTTGATGCTGCTAGAAGTATATTCATCACTCATTGTTTTTCCAGTTCTCAGTCTGTTTCACGTGAAACATCAAATGCGCATCGGCATAACAACATAACGAAATTCCTCGTTTTCCGGCGTCGTCATCAGGATGCTGCTATTGGGATCACCGAACGAAAAAGTGGCTGTATTGCTGCTGATATTATTCAACCCATCCATCAGGTAGGTAATATTAAAGCCGATATCCAAGGCTTCACCATGATAATCGGTCTCAATTTCTTCCTGCGCTTCTTCTTGCTCGCTGTTGTTGCTGATAATGCTGAGATTTTTTTCGGTCAACACAAAGCGTACACCACGAAATTTTTCGTTGGATAATATGGCGGCGCGCTGCAATGCCTGCTGTAAAAAAACCCGTTCCATACTGAGGTGGTTGTTATATTTCGGGATAACCCGCTCATAATCCGGAAATTTTCCATCAATTACTTTTGTTGTTAATATAACACCCGAAAAAGTGGCTCTAATTTGTTGCGGTGAAAGTTCCAGTTCGATATTTTCATCTGTATCCGCCAACAGCTTGGATAATTCCATAACAGCCTTGCGGGGTAAAATAATTTCCTGTTTTTCATAATCGCCACCGATAACTCTGGCATTGTAAGCCAATCGATGCCCGTCGGTGGCCACCACTCTTAACTTGTCGCCTTCTACTATCAATAACACCCCGTTTAAATAGTAACGCACGTCCTGTTGTGCCATGGCATATTGAACGGACAGCAACAGATCCTTTAATACGCCCTGGCACAGGGTAATTTTTTTGGCGTTTTCCAACTGGTTGCTCAGCTTAGGGAAATCCTGTGCCGGCAGGGTTTGCAAGCTAAAGCGGCTTCTGTTTGTTTTGATCTGCGCTTTATTTTCCTTCAGATCAATGGTTACTTTGCTTTGGTCAGGAAGAACCCTCAAAATTTCCTGCAACTTTTTCCCTCCAACTGTAATGGCAGCATTCTTTCCGATTCCTGCGCCGACATCGATAGTCGTAGTAATCTGTATTTCCAGATCGGTTGCAGTAAATCGTATTTTGCCATCCTGATTTTCAATCAGTACATTCGACAATATGGGCAGTGTTTGTTTTCGCTCCACAATACCAATAACTATTTGTAACGGTTTAAGTATGGCTTCTTTATCAATTTTTTCAATAAACATAATATATAAATCCTTAATAGAAACTAATAAGCTACCCTTGCTTGTGTTAAGAACAATAAAAAATGTTCAAATACATTATGTTAATGGTCAGCAAACCACAAAGGATGATTGTCGATAAGTAATGACCGTAATGTGAATAATTGTTGCGGCCATTACACAAAAGCGAATTGCTGACAAATTCCATACATAATATTAACAACCTTATCCACGCAATGTTTGAAGCAACACCCTGTAATCAGCATCAGCTGTAGCATCAAGCATTCTGAGGTTTCCCACCATTTTGCAAGCATGTATAACAGTCGAATGATCTTTTCCACCGAAAGCATTGCCTATTTCTGGCAGGCTCATCGTAGTTAACTCGCGAGCAAGAGCCATGGCTATTTGTCGCGGCCGAGTCAGGTTACGGGTTCTTTTTTTGGAAAGCAGGTCGACCATTTTGATGCGGTAATAGTCAGCAACTGTTTTTTGTATATTTTCAATGGAAATTTGTCGGCTTTGTGCAATTAGAATGTCCTTTAGCGCCTCTTTTGTTGTTTCCGTAGAAATAGCACAGCGATGAAATTTGACATATGCCTCAACCCTTTTCAATGCGCCTTCCAGCTCGCGAACATTTGAGTTGACGTTTTTGGCTATGAAAAATGCTACTGCTTCACTGAGCGTGTATCCACTCAGACTGGCTTTCTTCAGCAGGATTGCCACGCGCATTTCCAGTTCCGGCGGCTCGATAGCGACAGTCAAACCCCAACCAAAGCGCGAGATCAAACGACTATCAAGTCCGGTAATTTCTTTGGGAAAGGTATCGCTCGTCATGATTACCTGTTTGTGCGAGTCGATCAGCGTGTTGAATGCGTAAAAAAACTCTTCTTGTGTTTTGTTTTTTCCAGCAAAAAACTGAATATCATCAATCAGTAAAGTATCGAGAGAATGATAATACTGCTTGAATTCTTCAAACTTGTTTGACTGATAAGCGCGTACGACATCGGATATGTACCGCTCAGCGTGCATATAGCAAATTTTTGCTTGCGGGTTATTTGCCTTGATTTGATTGCCTATTGCCTGGATCAGGTGAGTTTTTCCTAATCCCACGCCACCATAAATAAACAGGGGGTTGTAAGATGCGCCCGGAAGCTCAGCTACTTGGGTGGCGGCTGCAAAAGCAAGCTGATTGGCTTTGCCGATAACAAAGTTATCGAAAATCAGACTGGGGTTGAGTTTCCCGTAGCTGCGAAACGATGTCTCAACTTTAGGTTTTCCGCCATAAGCCACCACCTCTTTTTTTTGGGGCGTGATTTCTGGCGGTTTATTGACCATTTCGGTTTCGAGAACGCGAAATTCAAATGGGGGAACTTGTGAATAAATCAAGCCGGCTTGCCGGCATATCTCGGGTAAAAAGCGTTCCTGAACAAGTTTTAAGGTAAAACTGTTGGGCGCGGTAAGTATCAGTGAGCCATTGCCACTTTCAAGAAGCAACGGCTTTATCCATGAATTGTATTGTTGCGGCGGCAGACTCTTTTCAAACGAGCGGAGGCATGAATCCCAAAAAGAAGTATCCTGCATAATTGAGCGTAATTTGCGGGTTGGCAGCGACAAAAGTCCTTGCATTCTACAGCGCAAAGGCAAACTTATCCACAAGCAAAAAAGCAAATTCAACTTGACATATCCACCTTAACACTTTGTAATAGCGCGCTTTACGATTCAGCCAAGGAAAAACATGAAACGCACTTACCAACCCTCCGTAACCAGAAGAAAACGTACCCATGGTTTTTTGGTACGCATGAAAACGCGCGGTGGACGCGCTGTTATCAATGCGCGCCGCGCCAAGGGCCGCGCCAGACTTGCGGTTTAGCATATCTGCCAAATTTACCAATGCGCACCGACTGTTGCGTAAAGATGGTTTCAATCATGTTGTTCACGCGGAAAGCATTGAGAATAAATGCTTTAAAATATTCTTTGTGCGCAATAGTCAGGCAAACGCCAGACTTGGAATAATTGCAAGAAAAAAAATATTGCCAGGCGCAGTGCAACGGAATTATGTTAAAAGAGCCATCCGTGAAGCATTTCGCCAACATGACGTTAAAACCTGCAAGATGGATGTGGTTGTAATGGTAAGACGCGCTTGCGCCCAAGAGAGCGGCACACGAGGCGACAGTTTGGATGTGTTGTTTAGCCGGGTAAAAAACCGATGCGCAAAATTGTAATCAAACTGATACGCGCCTATCAATACCTGATTAGTCCGCTTAGCCCACCAACGTGCAGATTTACTCCCAGTTGTTCTCATTACGCCTGCGATGTCTTTGCGAAACATGGTTTAATAAAGGGCGGTTGGCTTAGCATTAAACGGTTATTGCGCTGTAATCCCTGTAATCCCGGCGGATACGACCCCGCGCCATAAATATTTAAGAATTCGATCAACCATGGACTTACAAAAACTGTTTCTGTTTTTAATTTTTGTGTTTTCGCTAGGGTTGATTTGGGATGGCTGGCAACGCTACCAGCATCCTGAGCAATATATCCAGCAAAGTGCGGCAATTAACGAAAGTGCACCAAAGCCCCAGGTAGCCTCTCCAGCAGCGGCAACGCCTGCAACTATTGCCCAATACCCTGTTCAACAAGCAACCGGAAAAACAATCCACATCAAGACAGATATTCTTGAGGCTGATATCAGCGCTGTTGGTGGAGATATCAGCAGCCTGGCTTTGTTGAAGCACCCGGATGGGTTGGACAAAAACAAACCGCTGATGCTTTTCCAGCGCGGTGCGAATACTCATAATTATGTCGCGCAAAGCGGCCTGCTTGGAGTGGGGCTGCCCAACCACAACAGTCAGTTTGTTTCAGAGCAGGATCAATATGTGCTCTCAGGAGATGCCGAGCAGGTGCAGGTACGATTGAAGGCAGAGAGCGATTCCGCGCTGAAGGTGAGCAAGATAATTACTTTCCACAAGGGAAGTTACTTGATTGACGTCGCTTATGAATTGGAAAATACCGGGCAACAGGCAGCAACGGCGAGCAGTTACTTTCAGTTAATCCGCAATAGCGCCGCGCTGACTGGCAGTACCATGTTTTTGCCTACTTATGTGGGTGCTGCGATCTACACCGACAAGGAAAAATTTCAAAAGGTGGATTTTCCGGCAATAGAAAAAGGCAAGACTGATTATCCCAAGCAGGCAGATGATGGCTGGATCGGGATACTGCAGCATTACTTTGTGGCGGCATGGCTACCCAAGGAAAAAACCAATCGCGAATATTTCACACGCAAGCTGGAAGGCGACTTGTATTCGGTAGGGGTGGTTTTACCGGAGCAGACCATTAATCCTGGCCAGAAAGCGCTGGTGGAAACTACGCTTTATGCCGGCCCGGCCCGGACTAATTTGGACAAAATCGCGCCCGGCTTGGGATTGACGGTGGATTATGGCTGGTTGACAATCCTTTCCGCTCCGCTGTTCTGGGTCATGTCGCTGTTTCATGACTGGACGCAAAATTGGGGTGTTGCCATTATCCTGCTTACCGTCCTGATCAAGCTGATGTTTTTTCCGCTCTCCGCGACAAGCTATCGTTCCATGGCAAAGATGCGCGTAGTCGCACCCAAGCTGGAAAAGCTGAAACAGCAATGCGGCAGTGACCGGGAAAAACTGAACCGCGCCATGATGGAGTTGTATAAAACCGAAAAAATCAACCCGCTGGGGGGGTGTTTGCCGGTGGTGGTGCAAATTCCGGTGTTTATCGCCTTGTACTGGGCTATTTTGGCGAGCGTCGAAATGCGCTATGCGCCATTTTTCGGCTGGATAACCGACTTATCCGTAGCCGATCCCTATTACATTCTGCCGTTGATCATGGGAACAAGCATGATCATCCAGACGCGCCTTAATCCAAAGCCGGCGGATCCCATGCAGGCCAGGATAATGCAAATCATGCCAGTCGCTTTCAGTGTAATTTTCTTCTTCTTCCCCGCTGGGTTGGTGTTGTATTCCGTGGTGAATAACATTCTTTCCATTGGCCAGCAGTGGTATATCACCCGGGCTGCCGAGGGTGAGAGCAAGGGTGCCGCAGCCAAGCGTTGACACCATTGTCGCCGTTGCCACCGCGCAAGGGCGCGGTGGCATCGGCGTAGTGAGAATATCCGGGCGGCGCGTCGAAACCCTGGCGTGCGAAATTCTGGGCAAACAGACCGCTGCGCGGCGCGCCACCTACGGCAATTTTCTGGACGAAAATGGCGACATCCTGGATCAAGGTGTCGCCTTGTTTTTTCCCGCCCCGCATTCCTACACCGGCGAGGACGTGCTTGAATTGCAAGGGCACGGCGGTCCCGCCGTGATGCAACTGGTGCTGCAGCGCTGTCTCGATCTGGGAGCGCGGCTGGCGCAGCCGGGCGAATTTACGCGCCGCGCCTTTCTCAACAATAAACTTGATCTGGCGCAGGCGGAAAGCGTCGCCGACCTGATTGATGCCAACACTGCCGAGGCGGCTCGCAGCGCGATGCGCTCTCTGCGCGGGGAGTTTTCCGCCGCCATTCACGGCTTGGTCGACGAACTGGTCTTTCTGCGCATGCTGGTTGAGGCGATGCTGGATTTTCCGGAAGAGGAAGTGGAGGCCATCGACACGGAGCGCCGCGATACCTTGCTGAACAGCATCCGGTTGCGCTTGCAGCTTACGCTGGACACCGCAAAACAGGGCAGCCTGTTGCGCGAAGGCGCGCACGTGGCCATTGCCGGCCAGCCGAACGTCGGCAAGTCCAGCCTGCTGAATCGGCTGGCCGGCGAGGAAGTGGCGCTGGTCAGCGATATTCCAGGCACTACCCGCGATGTGATCCGCCAGGCAGTGCAGATTCGCGGGGTACCGTTACATATCATGGACATGGCGGGGTTGCGCGAGTCCGCAGATGTGGTGGAAAGCATGGGTATCGCGCGCGCGCGCCAGACGTTGCACCGCGCCGATCTGATTCTGCTGTTGCTGGATGCAAGCAAGGGCCTGACGGCGCAGGATGAGGTGATTCTTGCGGGGTTGCCGGCGGACATCCCGCGGCTGCTGGTATTCAACAAGACCGATCTGCTGGACGATAGCACCGCCGTATCCGCCAGCGTGCCGTTTGTCCGGGTATCCGCCAAAACCGGCGCGGGAATGGAAGAATTGCGCGCTAAGTTGCTGGAGGCGGTGGGTTGGCACGACCAGGAAAGCGGTGTTTTCATGGCGCGGGAACGGCATCTGCGCGCCTTGGCGCTGGCGCAAACCCACCTGAACCAGGCGCAGACGGTGCTGGCTAATGCAGAGCTGTTCGCCGAGGAGCTGCGCCTGGCGCAACGCGCGCTGAACGAGGTCACCGGTGAATTCACCCCGGATGACCTGCTTGGCGAGATTTTCAGCCGCTTCTGCATCGGAAAATAACGCTCACTGTTTCACGTGAAACAATGCGTTTGGGATTCTGGGATCGCTGTTGTATGATGCGCGTCCTTTCCGGAACAGTTGCAACATGAATTTTCCCGATATATTCGATGTGGTCGTGGTGGGCGGAGGCCATGCCGGCACGGAGGCCGCTTTGGCCAGCGCGCGCGCGGGCTGCAAGACCTTGCTGCTCAGCCACAACATCGAGACGCTCGGGCAGATGTCGTGCAATCCATCGATTGGCGGGATCGGCAAGGGTCACTTGGTCAAGGAGGTGGATGCGCTCGGTGGTGTCATGGCGGCGGCAACCGACGAGGCTGGCATCCAGTTTCGCATCCTGAATTCCAGTAAAGGCCCGGCAGTGCGCGCGACGCGCGCGCAAGTCGACCGCCTGTTGTACAAACACGCAATCCGGACACGGCTGGAAAATCAGCCCAATCTGTGGCTGTTCCAGCAGGCGGTGGACGATTTGCTGGTAGAGCAAGACCGGGTGTGCGGGGTAATCACGCAACTGGGCTTGCGCTTCAACGCAAAAACCGTGGTGTTGACAACCGGCACCTTTCTGTCCGGGCTGATTCATATCGGGCAAGCCAATTACCCGGCGGGTCGTGCCGGCGATCCGCCTTCCATCAGCTTGGCGCACCGTTTGCTGGAGCTGAACCTGCCGCTGGGGCGGCTGAAGACCGGTACACCGCCACGCATCGATGGCCGCAGCATCGATTATTCGGTAATGCAGGAGCAGCCGGGCGACGATCCGGTGCCAGTGTTTTCGTTCATGGGGCATGCCGCGCAGCATCCGCAACAGTTGCCGTGCTGGATCACCGAGACCAACCAGCGCACCCACGACATCATCCGCGGCGGGTTGGACCGCTCGCCGCTGTTCACCGGGGTGATCGAAGGGGTAGGGCCGCGTTACTGCCCGTCCATCGAGGACAAAATCACGCGCTTTGCCGACAAGACCTCGCACCAGATTTTTCTCGAACCGGAAGGGCTGACTACCCATGAGGTGTACCCAAACGGTATTTCCACCAGCCTGCCTTTCGACGTGCAATTGGCTTTGGTGCAATCCATTAAGGGTCTGGAGAACGCGCACATCCTGCGCCCCGGCTACGCGATCGAATACGACTATTCCGACCCGCGTGGGCTGAAAAGCTCGCTGGAAACCAAGGCGATCCACGGGCTGTTTTTCGCCGGGCAGATCAACGGCACGACCGGATATGAAGAAGCTGCCGCGCAGGGTTTGCTGGCCGGTATTAACGCGGCGCTGCAGGTCGGCGGGCGGGAAGCGTGGTGCCCGCGCCGCGACGAGGCCTATCTGGGCGTGCTGGTGGACGATCTGATCACGCGCGGCGTCTCCGAGCCGTATCGCATGTTTACCAGCCGCGCGGAATACCGCTTGCAATTACGCGAGGACAATGCCGATTTGAGGCTGACCGAGATCGGGCGCAAACTGGGCATTGTCGATGATGCGCGCTGGCAGGCATTTGAACAAAAGCGCGAGTCTATCGTGCGCGAGCAGGAACGGTTGCGCAGCACCTGGGTGAATCCGCGTAACCTGCCCACAGAGGACGCAATGCGCGTGCTGGGCAAACCGATTGAGCGTGAGCACTCGCTGCATGAGTTGTTGCGCCGCCCGGACGTGAATTATGCCAGCCTGTTGACCCTGCCCGGTGCGGGTGCAGGGGTGGGCGATCAAAAGGTCGCCGAGCAGGTGGAAACCCAGGCGAAATACCACGGTTATATCGAACGGCAGCGCGACGAGATCGGGCGCAATGAACAGTATGAAACGCTGGGGTTGCCGGAAGACCTGGATTATTGCGAGGTGCGCGGGTTGTCGATTGAGGTGCAACAAAAGCTCAATCAGCACAAGCCCGAAACCGTCGGTCAGGCAGCACGCATTTCCGGGATTACCCCGGCGGCGATTTCTTTGCTGCTGGTGCATATCAAGCGCGGGTTTCGCGATGGTTCGCAACCAGTTCAAAAACGTGCATGAGCCTGGCAGGAGAATTACAGCATGGCATTGCGCAATTGGGTGTTTCGCTGGGCGCGGACGCGCAGGGCAAGCTGCTGGAATACCTGGCGTTGCTGCACAAATGGAACAGGGTTTATAACCTGACGGCGATTCGCGACCAGCGGCAGATGGTGAGCAATCACTTGCTCGACGGCCTTGCTGTGTTGCCGCATTTATGGCCAAGGCGGTGGCTGGATGTGGGATGCGGCGCGGGGTTGCCGGGACTGGTATTGGCGATCGCGCAACCGGACTGGCAATTCACCTTGCTGGACAGCAACAGCAAGAAAACCGGCTTTGTACAGCAGGCGATCATCGAACTGGAATTAAGGAATGTGAGCGTTCACTGTGTGCGAGTGGAAGAGTGGCAGACGGAGGATAAGTTTGATGGAATTATTTCTCGGGCCTTTGCCGGGCTCGGTGATTTTTTGCGCTCCACCCGGCACCTGATGTCTGAACAAGGTCGGTGGGCGGCGATGAAGGGTATGCCGCAGCAGGAATTGGCGGGTGTGCCGGAGGGATGCCAGGTAGAACGCGTCATACCATTACAGGTGCCGGGCTTGCGCGCTGCGCGCAGTCTGGTGATTGCAGCATGCAAGGGGAGCAAAGCAATATGACAAAAATACTAGCGATAGCGAACCAGAAGGGCGGGGTCGGGAAAACTACCACTACCGTGAATCTGGCGGCCAGTCTCGCGGCGGCTCAACAGCGCGTGCTACTGATCGATCTTGACCCGCAGGGCAATGCCACCATGGGCAGCGGCATCGACAAGCGCGATTTGCAGTCCAGTATTTATGACGTGCTGTTGGGAAGCAAGACAATATCAGAGGCGCAGATGCGCTCGGACGCCGGAAAATATGACCTGCTGCCCGCCAATCGGGATTTGGCCGGCGCGGAAGTTGAGCTGGTTGGTATGGCGCATCGTGAAACACGTTTGCGCGATGCCGTGCAAGGCGTCGCGGTGCAATATGACTATATATTGATCGATTGCCCACCCGCCCTGAATTTGCTGACCCTGAATGGCTTGTGCGCAGCCAGGTCGGTGATGATTCCGATGCAATGCGAATACTATGCGCTGGAGGGGCTGAGCGACCTGGTGAATACCATCCGCAAAGTGCGCGCCAGCCTGAATCCGGATTTGGAAATAGAGGGGTTGCTGCGTACCATGTTCGACCCGCGCAACACGCTGGCGCAGCAGGTCTCGGACCAATTGCAGGAGCATTTCGGCAGCAAAGTGTATCGTACCGTGATTCCGCGCAATGTGCGGCTGGCCGAAGCGCCCAGCTATGGCGTGCCGGTGTTGTATCACGACAAGGCATCCAAGGGGACGCAGGCTTATCTGGCCTTGGCCGGAGAGCTACTGAATAATGCAGCGCAGTCGGCTGCCTGAGCTAAATAGAGAGAAAGATTATGTCAAAACCACACAAGGGATTAGGGCGCGGATTGGATGCATTGCTGTCCGGCGGCAAAAGCGAAAAGGATGAGGTAATGCGCGATTTGAACGTCACGCTGCTCAAGCCGGGAAAGTATCAGCCGCGTTCACATATGGATGAGGCTTCGTTGAATGATCTGGCGGCATCCATCAAGGCGCAGGGCATCATGCAGCCGATATTGGTGCGCCAGCTGGGCGACAACAGCTATGAAATCATTGCCGGCGAAAGACGCTGGCGCGCCGCACAACGTGCGGGACTGACGCACGTGCCGGTGCTGGTACGCAGCGTTTCGGACAATGCGGCGCTGGCAATGGCGCTGATTGAAAATATTCAGCGTGAGAACCTGAACCCGCTGGAGGAGGCTATCGGCCTCCAGCGCTTGATCGATGAATTCAAAATGACGCACCAGGTTGCCGCAGATGCGGTAGGGCGCTCGCGCAGCGCGGCCAGCAACCTGTTGCGCCTGCTCAAGCTGCCGCAACCGGTACAAACCATGCTGATGGAAGGCAATCTCGACATGGGGCATGCCCGTGCTTTGCTGACGCTGGAGAGCGCACAGCAGGTATTGCTGGCCAACAAAATAATGGCGAGCGGCCTTTCGGTGCGTGAAGCAGAGAAGTTAGCCCAAAACCTGTTGAATCCCGTGCACAAGCATAAGAAAGCAAAACCTAGCCGGGATATTGCCAGGCTGCAGGAAAAAATCGCCGACCGGCTTGGCGCATCAGTTGAAATACGGCATGGTGCAAAAGGAGCAGGCAAGCTGGTCATAGCATACAAAACGCTCGATCAACTCGACGGCATCCTGTCAAAGATGGGAGTGCGGGAAAATGAATAACCATGGGCGACTTACCAGCGATTATTGCCCCTCATATAATTCCAAACGGCATCATTTTTGGCGTAATTACGCTTGACTTAGTGCAAGGGAATGACAGAGAATGCGCGGGCTTTTTGTCGCCCTTGGCCAACAAGTAATGCCCAAGGGCAAGCAATGAACGATGCAGCATACACAACAACAAGCCGCGCACTCAGAAAAGCGGCGCGCTGGCAAATCATCGTAACGGTACTTATTTCGGGCGTATCCCTGCTGGTTGCTGATGTGAGCGCAGCGCTTTCCGCTATGGCAGGAGGTACGTCCGTTATTGTTGGCGGGCTTGCCGGGTTTGCTGTATTGGCAGTGGCGCAACGATTAAACGGCGTAACGCCCACTTTCGTCCTGATGTCACTGCTGAAGGCTGAGGCAATCAAGGTGCTAGTGATAGTAACACTATTGCTGGTGACCTTCATGTATTACCGGGGGCTGGTTCCTTTGTTCCTGATATTGGGGTTGGCGGGCTCCGTGCTGGCATCTGGCGCGGGCTTGAGAACCATGAATAAAGAAGATAACGAGAATTAACGAGTAGGATCTGTGATGTCCACTGAACACGAACTGACTCCATCCAGTTACATCGAGCACCATTTAAGCTTTAATGTCAGGCAGGTAGCAGAAGGCGGCTTTTGGTCAGTGAATTTTGATACGCTGGCCGTCTCCGCCTTGCTGGGCTTGATCATCTTCGGGTTTCTCTGGTGGGTCGTGCGTGGCGCGACAGCGGGTGTTCCCGGCAAACGCCAGGCTTTCGTCGAGCTGCTGGTCGAGTTTGTCGATGACCAGGTCAAAGGCATTTTCCACGGCGATCGCCATAAATTTGTGGCTCCGGCAGCATTGACCGTTTTCGTCTGGGTGTTCGCCATGAACGCGATGGACTTCCTGCCGATCGACATCATGGCATGGGTCTATCATCACATATTTGGCCAGGAGCGCTTCCGCGCAGTCCCCACCTCCGATATCAACGCAACGTTCGCACTTGCGCTATCGGTGTGGCTGCTGATGATTTTCTTCAGCGTAAAAGTCAAAGGGTTGCGCGGCTGGCTACATGAATTGTTCTGTTCGCCGTTCGGCAAGCATCCACTGGTTTGGCCGGCGAACTTCCTGCTCAATCTGGTCGAATATGTCTCCAAGCCGCTATCACACTCGTTGCGCTTGTTTGGCAACCTGTACGCTGGCGAAATCATCTTTCTGTTGCTCGGTATGTGGGCCGCGACCGGCTTGGCCGGAACAATCTTTGGTGCGTTGCTCAGTGGGGGCTGGGCGATATTCCATATCCTGATCGTGACGCTGCAGGCATACATCTTCATGATGCTGACGGTTGTTTACATCGCGATGGCGCACGAAAGCCACTAACCCTCTTTTTATCACCATTACTTTAATCAATCTTGTAAATCGAAAGGAAGCGAAAATGGAAAACACAGTGCAATATTTGGCAATGATTCAAGCTTACACTGGCCTGGCTATCGGCCTGATTATTGGTCTGGGCGCTTTTGGCGCTTGTATCGGCATCGGTATCATGTGCAGCAGCTTTCTGGATGGCGCTGCTCGCCAACCTGAGATGATCCCTACCCTGCAAGGTAAAGTGTTCCTGTTGCTGGGTCTGATCGACGCCTCCTTCATTATCGGCGTTGGCTTGGCCATGATGTTCGCGTTCGCCAACCCGCTGCTCGCTGTCATTAAATAATTGACTGTTGCGGGTAGCACAATCCAGCGCAAGGAATTGAAATGAACATTAACCTGACACTGTTTTCGCAGGCGTTGTCGTTCGCCATCCTGATATGGTTCACTGTCAAATTCGTCTGGCCGCCTTTGCTGGCTGCGATTGAGTCGCGCCAAAAAACCATCGCCGACGGCCTGGCTGCGGGCGAGCGTGGCAGGCACGATCTGGAAATGGCCGCCAAGCGCTCTGCCGATATTATTCGCGAAGCCAAGGAAAAGGCTGCCGAAATTCTGGCCGGCGGCGACAAACGGGCGAGTGAAATTATCGAGGCAGCAAAAGCTCAAGCCAAGGTGGAAGGTGAACGGATCATCGCCGGAGCTAAAGCCGAGATCGAGCAGGAGGTGTTTAGTGCCAAAGAGCAGTTGCGCACCCAGGTATCCGCAATTGCCCTGGCTGGCGCAGGCAAGATTCTGGGTCGCGAAATTGATGCCAAAGCACATAATGACCTGCTTGAAAAACTCGTTGCGGAAATCTGATTGCCATGTCGGAAGCTAATACTGTAGCCCGTCCATACGCTCAAGCGGCATTTGATGAAGCGCGCCGGCTCGGCGATTTGAAAGGGTGGTCAGCTGTGCTGGCAACCCTTGCGGAGTCGCTGAACAATGTTGAAGTGCGCACTGTTATAAGCAACCCACGCGTTGACAAAAGCAAGGTTGAAGAGTTGGTCGTGGCATTGTGCGGAAGCCAACTTTCCGCACAACAACTCAGCTTCATTCGCATACTGATCGAGAATCATCGCCTGAATGTGGTGACAGAAATCCTGGTTATGTATGAAGCGTTACGCGCCGAAGCGGAAAAATTCGTCGAGGTGACGGTAGCCTCCGCATTCGAGCTCAGCGATGCGCAACAGCAAAAAATAGCCGCCGCCCTCAAGGCACGGATGCAACGTGAAATCAGACTAAGCTGCAAAGTGGACAAGGCCTTGCTGGGTGGTGTGGTGATTCGCGCTGAAGACCGGGTGATCGATGGTTCGGCGCTCGCTCGTTTGGGCGAAATGGCAAATGCCATGGCCTGATGCCGGTGGCCTCTAAAGATTCAGGGTTTACCGAATTTACCCGGCTGGAAGATGCCGGGGCAAGCACAGGCAAGCAGCATGGCGGAGAGAAGTAAATCCGAAGCTTTAGAGGTTCCCATAAAGATTTATCAAGACAAGGAAATTATAGATGAAGCTCAACCCTTCTGAAATTAGCAGTTTGATTCGCAGCCGCATCGAGAATTTCGAGGCGCTGACGCAGGCGCGCACCGAGGGTACAGTGGTCAGCGTAACTGACGGTATCGTCCGTGTGCACGGCCTTTCCGATGTCATGCAGGGTGAAATGCTGGAGTTTCCCGGCAATACCTTCGGCCTGGCGCTGAATCTGGAGCGTGATTCCGTCGGCGCTGTGGTGCTTGGCGAATATGAGCATATTACCGAAGGCGACACGGTCAAATGTACCGGCCGCATTCTGGAAGTGCCGGTCGGTCCGGAATTATGCGGCCGTGTGGTGAACGCACTGGGGCAGCCGATCGACGGCAAGGGACCCATCAATGCCAAGATGACCGACAAGATCGAAAAGGTGGCGCCGGGCGTGATCGCGCGTAAATCTGTTGATCAGCCGGTGCAGACCGGGTTGAAATCAATCGACTCCATGGTTCCGATTGGTCGCGGCCAGCGCGAACTGATCATTGGTGACCGTCAAACCGGCAAGACTGCCGTAGCGATTGATGCCATCATCAACCAGAAGGGCCAGAACATGACCTGCGTATACGTGGCTGTCGGTCAAAAAGCATCGACCATCGCCAACGTGGTGCGTAAACTGGAAGAGCACGGCGCACTGGGCTACACCATCGTGGTCGTGGCGACCGCTTCGGATTCTGCCGCAATGCAGTTCCTGGCACCTTATGCCGGTTGCACCATGGGCGAGTACTTCCGCGATCGCGGCGAAGACGCGCTGATCGTGTATGACGATCTGACCAAGCAAGCCTGGGCATACCGTCAAATTTCCCTGTTGTTGCGCCGCCCGCCCGGCCGCGAAGCGTATCCTGGCGACGTGTTCTATCTGCACTCGCGCCTGCTGGAGCGTGCTGCGCGCGTGAATGCTGATTACGTGGAATCCTTCACCAAAGGCGAAGTCAAGGGCAAGACCGGTTCGCTGACCGCATTGCCGATTATCGAAACGCAAGCGGGTGACGTATCCGCCTTCGTTCCGACCAACGTGATTTCCATTACCGACGGCCAGATCTTCCTGGAAACCGACTTGTTCAATGCCGGTATCCGCCCGGCGATCAACGCCGGTGTTTCCGTGTCCCGCGTCGGCGGCGCAGCGCAGACCAAGGTGATCAAAAAGCTGGGCGGCGGTGTGCGTCTGGCACTGGCGCAGTACCGTGAACTGGCGGCCTTCGCGCAGTTCGCTTCCGATCTGGATGAAGCAACCCGCAAGCAGCTGGAGCGCGGACGCATGGTGACCGAACTGATGAAGCAGTTGCAGTACGCGCCGTTGTCGGTTGCCCAAATGGCCGTCACGCTGTTCTCGGTCAACAAAGGCTATTTCGACGACGTGGCGGTGCCCAAGGCGCTGGCGTTTGAGTCGGCACTGCATGCTTACCTGAAATCCAACAACGCGAGCCTGATGGATGCGATCGAGTCCAGCAAGGACCTGAATGCCGATAACGAAAAACTGTTGTCCGCTGCGATTGAGAAATTCAAGTCGACGGCTGTTTATTGATATAACAACTAGCCATCCCACTAAGCAACCAAAAATCGGTTGCCAAGTGGTTGGTTATAAGGCGGAGTGAAAGATGGCTGGTAGCAAAGAAATACGCACGAAAATCAAGAGCGTGGAAAATACGCGCAAGATTACGCGCGCCATGGAAATGGTCGCCGCCGCCAAGATGCGTAAAGCGCAAGAGCGTATGCGTGCTGCGCGTCCCTATGCCGAAAAGATCCGCAATGTCGCAGCGCATTTGTCGCGCGCCAATCCCGAGTATAAACACTCATTCCTGGAGAAGCGCGAAACTACCCAAAACATCGGCCTGGTGGTGGTCACTTCAGACAAGGGTTTGTGCGGTGGTTTGAACACCAACGTCCTGCGCCTTGCGGTGAGCCGCATGAAGGCATGGGAAGGCGAAGGCAAAGGCATTGTGGTTTGCCCGATCGGCAACAAGGGTTTGGGGTTCATGTCGCGCATCGGCGCCAAGGTAAAATCCAACCTGACCGGAATCGGTGATACGCCGCACGTCGAAAAGCTGATTGGTGTTGTGAAGGTGATGCTGGATGCCTACGCGGCGGGAGAAATCGACGCTATTTACCTGAGCTATAACCACTTCATCAATACCATGAAGCAGGAACCGCGTATGGAGCAATTGCTGCCACTGAGCGGCGAGCAATTGGGAACCGCCGAGGGTAGCTGGGACTACATTTATGAGCCGGATGCCAAGCAGGTGATCGATGAATTGCTGGTGCGCTACATTGAATCGCTGATTTACCAGGCTGTTGTGGAAAATATGGCTTCCGAGCAAAGCGCGCGGATGGTGGCGATGAAGGCCGCATCGGATAATGCCAAGAATGTGATCGGCGAACTCAAGCTGGTTTACAACAAGGCGCGCCAGGCAGCCATTACCCGCGAAATTTCAGAAATCGTCGGCGGTGCGGCAGCAGTTGGTTGATGATGCGGCGCGGCAAGATTGGGCGAGACTAATGTGAGCGCAGCGGCAGTGGGTTAATTGATTCGGCGGCAAATTACAAAATTAAATTAGACGGGGAATCCTAAAAATGAGTCAAGGAAAAATTGTTCAGTGTATCGGTGCGGTGGTTGACATCGAATTTCCGCGCGATCAAATGCCCAAGGTGTATGAGGCGCTGCAACTGGCTGATACTGGTTCATCGACGGCCGAAGCGGGCTTGACCTTTGAGGTGGAGCAGCAACTCGGTGACGGCGTGGTGCGCACCATCGCGATGGGCTCTTCTGACGGCTTGCGCCGCGGCATGGCAGTAAACGCCAATGGTAAAGGGATTTCCGTGCCAGTTGGCGCCGGCACGCTGGGTCGTATCATGGATGTGCTGGGGCGGCCGATCGACGATGCCGGCGATATTCCATGTGAAGAGCGCCGCGAGATCCACCAGAATGCACCAAAATTTGATGAGTTGTCCCCGTCAGTTGATTTGCTGGAAACCGGCATCAAGGTGATTGACCTGGTTTGCCCGTTCGCCAAGGGCGGCAAGGTTGGCCTGTTCGGCGGTGCAGGTGTGGGCAAAACCGTGAACATGCTGGAGCTCATCAACAACATCGCCAAACAACACGCAGGCCTGTCGGTTTTTGCCGGCGTGGGCGAGCGCACCCGAGAGGGCAATGACTTCTACCATGAAATGTCGGAAGCGGGCGTTATCAAGCTGGACAATCTGCCCGAGTCCAAAGTGGCCATGGTGTTCGGCCAGATGAACGAGCCGCCCGGCAACCGTTTGCGCGTGGCGCTGTCCGGTCTGACCATGGCCGAGTATTTCCGCGATGAAGGCCGCGACATCCTGTTCTTCGTCGACAACATCTATCGCTTCACACTGGCCGGTACCGAAGTGTCCGCGCTGTTGGGTCGTATGCCTTCCGCGGTGGGTTATCAACCGACGCTGGCCGAGGAAATGGGCCGCCTGCAGGAGCGCATCACCTCCACCAAGGTAGGCTCGATCACTTCCATTCAGGCCGTGTACGTGCCCGCCGACGACCTGACCGACCCGTCCCCGGCGACCACCTTCCTGCACCTGGATTCCACCGTGGTGCTGTCGCGCGACATCGCCTCGCTGGGTATTTACCCTGCGGTCGATCCGCTCGACTCCACCTCGCGCCAGCTTGATCCGCTGGTGGTGGGCGAAGAGCATTATTCCGTTGCCCGCGCAGTGCAGTCCACGCTGCAGCGATACAAGGAATTGCGCGACATCATCGCGATTCTGGGCATGGACGAACTGGCACCGGAAGACAAACTGGCCGTGGCGCGTGCGCGCAAGATCCAGCGCTTCCTGTCGCAACCGTTCCACGTGGCGGAAGTGTTCACCGGCAGCCCGGGCAAATACGTCACGCTGAAGGACACCATCAAGGGCTTCAAGGGCATCGTCGACGGTGAATATGACCACTTGCCGGAACAGGCGTTCTATATGGTGGGCGGCATCGAAGAAGCGGTTGAAAAAGCCAAGACACTCCAATAACAGAGGAATGCTCATGGCAATGACAGTACATGTTGATGTGGTTAGCGCGGAAGAATCCATTTTCTCCGGCTTGGCGGAATTCGTCGTGGTGCCGGGCGAAATGGGCGAGCTGGGGGTGTTCCCGCGCCATAACGCGTTGATGACGCGCATCAAGCCGGGTTCGGTCAGGATCAAGCATCCGGATCAGGAGCAGCTGGAACACATCTATGTTTCGGGTGGCATGCTTGAAGTGCAGCCCGGTGTCGTGACCATTCTGGCTGACACTGCGATACGCGGCGGCGATCTGGATGAGGCTCGCGCTCTGGAAGCGAAGCAGGCAGCGGAAGAAGCGATCAAGAATCGCGCCTCCGACATTGATTATGCCCAGGCACAGGCCGAGCTGGCAGAAGCGATTGCCCAGTTGCGTGCCATTCAGCAAATACGCAAACAATCCGGGCATTGAGTTTTTACCCGCACGGTACGCAATCCAACCTCAAGACCAAAACCGCCGGGCAACCCCCGGCGGTTTTTGCATTTAGTTATACGGCGCAATGCCCATTGGTGATTGCGCCCTACGCTTGCTCAGCCCAACCTACGCTTGCTACGGCACTTACATCCTATCGAGAATCTCTTTCTTTTTTCTGCTGAATTCCTCTTCGCTGATGATTCCACGATCTTTCAAGCCTTTGAGCGCTTCCAGCTTAGATGCATTGTCCTTTGTCGATAATGCGCCAGACGAAGGTATTTTTGCTTCGCTTCCTCTGTCTGGGCAACTATAAGCTTCAAAAGTCAACGTTGTTCCACCTGTTAGGCAAGGACTGACAGATTCGTGAGTAACTAGGTATGCATTCCCACCCATTTCTGCGACTCGATTAAGCATCACGTAGAACGCTTTGTCATGACAATCGGCAGGTGAATATCCATTTGTGGATTGAATTTCTTCTATAGAAATTAATTTGCACCTGTTTGCCCAATCTGGTTGTATTTGTCTGACCCGCTTGGCTTCTGGCGTCAATGGGATACTGCCGCACGAAACAAGCAAGGTAACCAACCACAACATAATGAATTTATTCACGATGCCCCTCTCCTAACTTCTACTACAATTATCACAAATTGCTCTCATCTTTTTTTGAAAGTTCTGCCAGCAAGAATCATCAGATTCAATTTGTTTAGCGTAATACGCTACGGCCTTCCTCAGCTCTTGGCAGAACCGGGCCGCATTTATGGTCTTTTGAGAAGCATCAAGCAAAGGCCCCGTTCGCAATACACGCCAACCACCCCTTGTTTCTGCTTGGTGAAGAATTCCACAGCGGATGTTTTTATAGAACCAACCATTATTTCCCGCAAATACCTTGAAAGGCGTGTCTCGAGAAAAGAAGCCATTGAACATCTTCTCACTCTCGCCTTTTGTATTTGCTTTGCCTTGGTAGAATGATTCAAGAGTTTCGATTGCTAGGCATCCAATAGCCAGCATGGTGAATCCATGCTTTTCTTGCGAAGCTTCAACTGGCCTTAAATAACGTTCGTTGAACCGTTCCTGAATAAATCTTCCAAGAGCTTCTCTATTACCTGCTTGCTCAAGGATAAGGTACTGTGCAACAGTGACAGAGGAAGAAAGCCTCGTAGATTTACCGCCCATACTTCACCGAATCTTCGGCGTCCCACACACCACGTCCCCATTCTGCCCGCGATGCCGCAGCGCATGGTCGATCAGCACCAAGGCCAGCATCGCTTCGGCGATCGGCGTGGCGCGGATGCCGACGCACGGGTCGTGGCGGCCCTCGGTGGAGACCTTGACGGGCTTGCCGGCCTTGTCGATGGAGTTGCGTTCGATGCGGATGCTGGAGGTGGGCTTGACCGCGTAGTGCGCGACGATGTCCTGTCCGGTGGAGATGCCGCCGAGGATGCCGCCCGCGTTGTTCGACAGAAATCCTTGCGGCGTGAGCTCGTCGCCATGCTCGCTGCCGCGTTGCATGACCGATGCGAAGCCCGCGCCGATCTCGACGGCCTTGACCGCGTTGATGCCCATCAGCGCATAGGCGATCTCGGCATCCAATCTATCGAACACCGGCTCGCCCCAGCCGACCGGGACGTTGTGCGCCACCACCGCGAGCCTCGCGCCGATGGAATCGCCGGATTTGCGCAGCGCGTCCATGTAGTCTTCCAGCGTCTGCACCACATCGGCGTTGGGTGCGAAGAACGGGTTGTGATCCACGTCGTCCCAGCTCCTGAACGGGATCGCGATCTCGCCGAGCTGCGCTAGGTAGCCGCGCACCGTCACGCCGTATCTTTCGTTCAGCCACTTCTTCGCGATCGCTCCCGCCGCGACGCGCGCCGCCGTCTCGCGCGCCGATGCGCGCCCGCCGCCGCGATGGTCGCGGATGCCGTATTTCTGCCAGTAGGTGTAGTCGGCGTGGCCGGGGCGGAAGGTCTCGGCGATGCTGCCGTAGTCCTTGCTGCGCTGGTCTTCGTTGCGGATCAGCAGCGCGATCGGCGTGCCGCGGTCGAGGTCATGCTGGAGGTCTGCCTCGCTTAACGCCAGCCCAGGCGGGCAGCCGTCCACTATGCAGCCGATCGCCGCGCCGTGCGATTCGCCAAATGAAGTCACTGTAAAGAGCGTACCAAAGGTATTCCCGGACATGATCGAACTCGCAAAATTGGTTGCGTAAGTCTAACATACCGAACCGCATTAACTTAGCCATGGAACCCACGATGAAAGCCATCTTCGCCACTGCATCCGGCGGCCCGGACGTGCTGCAACTGCGCGACATTCCCAAACCGGAACTGCCCTCGCCGCATCACCTGCGCGTGAAGCTCGCCGCCGCCGGGGTGAATCCGATCGATACCAAGTTGCGCGCCAATCCTGTCTATTACCCCGACAAACTGCCCGCAATCCTGGGCTGCGACGGCGCGGGCATAGTCGAGGAAACCGGCAGCGCGGTGACGCGCTTCAAGGTGGGCGATGAAGTTTATTTCTGTAATGGCGGGCTGGGCGGGAACCTGGGCGACGAACCGGGCAACTACGCCGAATACGCCACGCTGCACGAAGAGTATTGCGCGGCGAGGCCCGCCAACCTGTCGCTACAGGACAGCGCCGCGTTGCCGCTGGTGCTGCTCGCCGCATGGGAGGCGCTGGTCGAGCGTGGCAATCTGCAGGCCGGGCAAACCGTGCTGATCCATGCCGCTGCCGGTGGTGTGGGACATATTGCCGTGCAGCTCGCACATCACCTCGGCGCGCGCATCGCGGTGACGGTAGGCGACGACAAAAAAGCCGGGCTGGCGCACGGCCTCGGCGCGGAAAAGATCATCAATTATCGCGAGCAGGACTTCGTGCAGGAAGCGCTGAACTGGACCAAAGGAAAAGGCGTGGACGTGGTGTTCGACACGGTGGGCGGCGAGACCTTTCTGCGCTCGCTGAATGCCGCGCGCATCGGTGGCAAGATCGTCAGCCTGCTCTCCACCCCACTGTCACTGGCCGATGCGCAACTGGCGCGGCTGCGCAACCTGTCGCTGTGCTACGAACTGATGCTGACCCCGCAGGTGCTGAAGCTGCACGACGAGCGCATCCGCCAGCGCAGGATACTGGAGCAGGGGGCGAAACTGGTCGAGGAAGGCGGGCTCGGCGTGCTGGTCACGCACCGGCTGCCGCTGGAAAAGGCGGCCGAGGCGCACCGCTTGATCGAGCAGGGCGGCATGATGGGCAAGATCATTTTGACGATGGGCTGATTGCCGTCTTCGCGGTATGCGCGAATCACGCGCCAGCCTACTTCAACCACCCCTTGCGCCAGAATATCCACAGGGGCACCGCGACGGATACCGCCATCAACGACAGCGCAAAGGGATAGCCATTGGCCCACTCCAGTTCCGGCATAAACTTGAAATTCATCCCGTAGACTGAAGCGATCAGGGTGGGCGGCAGCAGCGCCACCGCGGCCACCGAGAACAGGCGTACGATCTTGTTCTGGTTGATGTTGATGAAACCGACGGTGGCATTCATCAGGAAGTTGATCTTGTCGAACAGGAACGCGGTGTGCCCGTCCAGCGAGTCGATGTCCTGCATGATCTGGCGCGCCTCTTCCATCTGTTCCGGATTGAGCAGCTTGCTGCGCATCAGGAACGAAACCGCGCGGCGTGTATCCATCAGGTTGCGGCGGATGCGTCCATTCAGATGTTCAGCATGGGCGATATCGGCCAGCACTATGCCGGCCTGTTTGTCGCTGAGCGTGTTGTTAAGCACCGTGCCGCTGATGCCGCCGAGATCGGCATAAGCCTCCTCCAGCGCGTCGGCGGAAAATTCCACATCGGAGCCGTACAGATCAATCAGTACGTCGAGACTATCTGCGACGAGGTCGGGCTGCACATGCGAACGCAGGCGGAAATGCTGGAATACCGGCAGGTCTTCATCGTGCACGCTGAACAGCACGTTATTGGACAGCACGAAGGCCACAATGACGCTGCGCGAATCGCTTTCCTTGCCAAGCAGGAAATCGGAACGCAAATGCAGCTCGTCGTTCTCCTCGTAGAACCGCGCGCTCGCTTCGATGTCGCGCAAATGTTCCGGTTGCGGCAGGATGACCGAAAAAGCCTTGGCCACCCATTCGCGCTCGTCTTCGCCGGGCGCGATGGCATCCACCCAGATCGGCTTGCGCGCGGCGACCTCATCCGGCCGAATACTGACCAGCCGTCCGTTTTCCAGCGTGAAAATATTGAGCATGCATGCGTTCCTGTTGTTTGACTGCGGAATTATCCGTCACCGGCGCCCAAAGGGAAACGCGCCAGCACCCGATAGTCTGCCAGCCCGTCATGAGGCACGGATCGCACCAGCGCGAAATCCCCGATCTGCCAGCTTGCCGGCTGCATCGCGGGCAGCGGCGTGTTGCTCCAGCGTGCGTTGCGCAATAGCGTGACATGCGGCTGGTAATCGCGCCGGTCGAATTTGAAGCGATGGGCGGCCAGGCGTTGCTCCAGCGCATCAACCAGTTGCGCCAGTTGTTGCGGCGCGTGGCGTGTGGCGGCGTACACGATATGGTTGTGTCCCCAGTAGCGCGCCTCGTCGAAGCACAGTTCGAAGCCTTCGCCGGAAACTTCCTGCGCCGCCAGTTGCAATGCCTCCAGTCTGTAAAGTTCAACGTCGCCGATGAATACCAGCGTGTTATGCAATGTCTCGCCGCTCATGGCGCGCCCGCCGCACAGGCGTTTCAGCGGCGCTTGCCATGCGGCCAGTTGCGTGCGTTCGGCAACCGTTGGCCATAGCGCAAAAAATACCCGCGCCGTTGTGTGGTCGAGTGAAGGTTTCATCCTTGAAACGGCAATCAACCTACGAAGAACGCGAAGGATATGAAGAAAAGCAGGAAGGTTGCTCTGGGAGCAACCGCTATCCTACGCAGCTTTCGTGGCAGTCTTTATCCTGGTTTTCGCGGTTTTGGCCGCCGTTGTTTTCGCCGCCTTGGGTTTGGCGGCTTTTGTCCTGGCAGCGGGTTTCTTTACCGCCCTGGCCTTCCCTGTCCCGCCCTTTGCCGCTTTGGCGGCGATCAATTCCAGCGCTTGTTCCAGTGTGATGGTGTCGGGCGAGACATCCTTGGGCAAGGTGGCGTTGACTTTGCCGTGGCGGGCGTAGGGGCCGTAGCGCCCGCTGCAAATCTCCACGCTGGCCTTGTCATCCGGATGTTCGCCCAATGTGCGCAGCACGGCGTTGCCTGCTCTGGCTTGCGCCAGCAGCTCCACCGCGCGTTCCAGACTGATGTCGAAGATGCTGTCAGAACGGGGGATGGATTTGAACTTGCCGTCGTGGCCGATGTAGGGGCCGAAGCGGCCGATGTTGACGATGATTTTCTTGCCGGTTTCCGGATGGAGTCCAATATCGCGCGGCAGCGACAGCAGCTTCAGCGCGGCGGCCAGATCGGCCTGTTCCAGCGGCATTTCTTTGGGCCACGAAACGCGCTTGGGCTTGGTTTTCTCGCCCTCGATGACTTCGCCCAGTTGCACATAGTGGCCATACGGGCCGCGCAATAGCAGCACGGGCTGTTGGGTATCCGGATACACGCCCAGTTCCACTCTGGCCGCGGCATCATCCTGCGCTTCGCCGCTGAGGCTGCGTTTGTATTTGCACTCCGGATAGTTGGTGCAGCTGATGAAGCTGCCGTAGCGGCTGAGTTTCTTGGCGAGCGGTTTGCCGCATTCCGGACAGGCTTCGTCCAGCAACTCGACCGGGCGGTCGATGTCGGCTTTTTGTTTGATCAGGCTGGAAAAACCCTTCCAGAATTCGCCCATTACGGCGATCCAGTCACGCTTGCCTTCGGATACTTCATCCAGCTCGTCTTCGAGGTGGGCGGTGAAGCCGTAATCCACATAGCGGGTGAAATGGTCGGTCAGGAATTTGGTGACTACGCGACCGACATCGGTGGGCACGAAGCGCTTTTTATCCAGAATGGCGTATTCACGGGCCTGCAACGTGGAAATGATGGTGGCATAAGTGGACGGGCGGCCGATGCCGTATTCTTCCAGCGTCTTGACCAGGCTGGCTTCGGTGAAGCGCGGTGGCGGTTGAGTGAAATGTTGTTCGCCGTAGAGCTTGTCCGCCGGCAGCACGTCGCCTTCGGCCAGCGGCGGCAGCTTGCCGCCATCTTCCTCATCGGCATCATCCACGTCTTCCATATACACGCCCATGAAGCCGGGAAACACCAGCGTCTGCCCGGAGGCGCGAAACAAAGTGTCATCGCTGCTCAAGCGTATGTCCACGCTGACGGTGTCAAAGCGCGCTGGCGCCATCTGGCACGCCAGCGTGCGCTTCCAGATCATTTCATACAGGCGCGCCTGGTCGGCGCTCAGATGGTCGCGCATGCTGTCCGGCGTGCGCAGGATCGAGGTCGGGCGGATCGCCTCGTGCGATTCCTGCGCGTTCTTGGTCTTGCTCTTGTATACCGGCTGCTTGCCTGGCAGGTAGTCGGCGGCGAAGTTGTCGCGGATATAACCGCGGATCTCTTCCACCGCTTCCTTTGCCAGCGATACCGAATCGGTCCGCATGTAGGAAATCAGGCCCACGGTCTGGCCGCCAATGTCGACGCCCTCATACAGCGACTGCGCTGTACGCATGGTGCGTTCGGAGGTCATGCCCAGTTTGCGCACGGCTTCCTGTTGCAGCGTGGAAGTGGTGAACGGCGCGGCGGCATAACGCTGTTTGGCCTTCTTCTCGACGCGCACTACTTTTGGCGGCAGTTTGGCATCGCTGAGCTTGGCGTGTATCGCGTCGTATTCGGCCTGGCTGCCGATGCTGAGCTGTTCCAGCTTCTTGCCATGGTACTGGAACAGCTTGGCGGTAAACGGTTGCTGGTTTTTCTGGCTGTCCAAGTGCACCGTCCAGTATTCCGTGCTCTTGAATGCTTCGATCTCCAGTTCGCGCTCGACGATCAGTCGCAGTGCCGGGCTCTGCACACGGCCGGCGGAAAGCCCGGTTCGGATCTTGCGCCACAGCAACGGCGACAGATTGAAGCCGACGAGGTAATCGAGCGCACGCCGTGCCTGCTGCGCGTTCACCAGCGGCAGCGAGATTTCGCGAGGGTGAGCGACCGCTTCGCGCACTGCGGATTGGGTGATTTCGTAAAACACCACGCGCTGCATGTTCTTGCCCTTGAGTGCGCGCTTGCTTTTCAGCAACTCGGAAATATGCCAGGCAATGGCCTCCCCTTCGCGGTCCGGGTCGGGTGCGAGCAGGATGTTGTCTGCAGCGGCTGCGGCCTTGGCAATGGCATCGACATGCTTGCTGTTGCGCGCGATGGTTTCATACTTCATGGCAAAGCCGTTATCGGGATCGACCGCGCCGGTCTTGGGCACCAGATCGCGCACATGGCCGTACGATGCGAGCACTTCAAAATCCTTGCCCAGATATTTCTTGAGCGTTTTGGCCTTGGCCGGAGATTCAACAATGAGAAGGTTGGTTGCCATGCGTAAATTAATGTAGTTGCGTGGAATGTGCCGGTGCCAGAAGTTCTTCAACCAGCAGTGGGTCGAGGTGCTCATGGCGATTCCACAATACCATCAGCATGATCAGCTTGAGCTTGTCCAGGCCAAGATTATCCTGGTGCAGCGCCACGGCGCGGTCAAGAATCATCTCGCGCTCGACGGCGGAAATTATATGCTGCTGTTCGGCGAATACCAGAAACCGGCGTGCCTCATCGCCGATGCGCAGGCATTCCAGCGCGGCGAAATAGCGGACGCCGGCATGTTGCAGTTCGGCGGGATAATGGTCGGAATTCTGCTGTTGCAGTGCCGACAGCCAGGTCAGCGCATCGCTGATCTCCTCTTCTTCGAAGCCGGCCGCAGAGAGCTTGCGCGACAGCTTGTCCGGCTCGGGGTAGCTGCCCGCATCAAAATAACTTTCAAACAGGTACATCAGGATTTCAAACATGATTTGTGTGTGACTCAATGAATTCGTTGATATAAGCCGCCGGGCAACGCGCTGACGCGCCCCTCCAGCTCGAGCACCAGCAGCATGGCGGATAGCTCGGCCATCGTCAAGCTGCAGCGCGTACCGAGCGTATCCAGGTCGACCGGATCGAAGCCGATCTGTTCCAGCAGCGCAGCCCCTGTGTCTTGCGTGGCGTGGCTGCAGGCGGGTGACGCCGGCAGGCTGCTGCCTAATTCCTCGAGAATGTCCTGCGCGGTCTCGACCAGTTTCGCGCCCTGCTTGAGCAGTGCATGGCAGCCTTTGCTTTGCGGCGCGTGGATCGATCCGGGAATGGCAAACACGTCCCGCCCCTGCTCCAGCGCCAGCCGCGCGGTGATCAGCGAGCCGCTTTGCAGCGATGCTTCCACCACCAGGCAGCCGATACTCATGCCGCTGATGATGCGGTTGCGGCGCGGGAAGTTGGCGGCCAGCGGCGGTGTGCCGAGCGGGAATTCCGAGAGCAGCGTACCCTGGCTGGCGAGCGCGTGCGCGAGGTCGCGGTTCGCCGCGGGGTAAACCTTGTCCAGTCCGGTGCCGACCACGGCGATGCTGCTGCCACGGCCGCGCAGTGCGCCGCGATGCGCGGCAGCATCGATACCGTGCGCCATGCCGCTGATGATGCATAATCCGGCATCGCTCAGCGACCGGGCGAAAGCCTCGGCGTTGTTGACGCCCTGCGGCGTGGCGTTGCGGCTGCCGACCACAGCCAGCGCGGGTTGGTTGAGCAAGTCGCGCCGCCCCTTCACATACAACAACAGCGGCGGGTCGGGAATGTTCAGCAGGGCCTGCGGGTAGTCGCTGTCGGCGAGGGTGACAATGCGGTTGTTGCTGTCTTCCAGCCAGTCCAGTGCCGGAGTGAGCAGATCGTCAGCGACGCCTTTGCTGATTTCGGCAGCAACATCGGCTTTGACGACAGACTTGAGCGAACCGACAGAAGCGGAGAACACTGCTTCCGGCGAGCCGAATTCCTTCAACAGACGGTGCGCACCATCGCCGCCCAGGCCGCGCGTCAGGCTGAGTGCCAGCCACGCTTTCAGCGAAACATCATCGATCACGTTTTAAGGAGTGGTGGCGCGATCCAGCAATTGCACCGGCAAACGGGTTTGCATCACCAGCGCGTAAGACACTTTTTCAAATACGCGGAAAACGAATATCAATCCATAGCGTTCGTCCGGCAATGTGAAATTCTTGCCATCGCTTTTTACCGTTTCCCCCTTGTGATGCAGCGCCAGTACATGGCCGCTTTCCAGGCCGTCGCGCTTGCCTTTGTTCAGCGTGATGATGGTATTTTGTCCGGCCTGAGAGACGCCGCCGTAAATCGAAATCACGCTTGCGGAAATGTTGCTGTCGGGTGAACGCGGCAAGTAATTGCTGGCCATTTCCCCGGAAGGTGTGACCAGCCGGTCGCCTTTATAAATTTCCTGTACGGATTGCGTGATGGCAACGGTGCTGACATCCGCAAATTCCGTTACTTCGGCGCTGCCCAGATAAATGGCTTCGACACCCAGCGTCTCGTTGGTGTCCGGGTCGACAAATGTTTTGCCCGAACGGTAAATCTGCCATTTGTTGCCCTTGTCCCGGGTCAGTCCCGAGGCAAAGCCGGTATCGTGGGCACCGAGGATCACGCGTCCTTCGCGCGCGCCGATCAGCGTCGGGCCGTCTTTCAATGCGCTCTCTTCAACGACCAGCGGCTGGCTCAGGAACGGTGCGATGGCACTGGCGGGGATGCTCAAGATGGCGTCATGAGCGCTGCGGCCCCCGCGCACTCTGGGAGAGAGCTTGATAACGCCGCTTGCGCTGCCTGTTCCAGCCTGACCGATGCGCAACGTGCCGCTGGCACGATCCAGAATGATCACGTCGCCCGGATAAATCCAGTGCGGATCCTTGATGGTGTCCTTGTTCATGCCCCAGATATAGGGCCACTTCCATGGGTCTTCGAAGAATTTGCCGGAAATGTCCCAAAGCGTATCGCCCTTGACGACCACGTGCCGATCCGGCGCGTCGCTGCGAAGCTGGGGACGTGTTTCAGGCTGGGCAGCAAAGGCCAGGACAGGCAACAGAAAGCAAATCAGCGATATAATCTTGCGCATGGAAAACTCCGGCAGAATCAATGTAAAAGGTACGCAATATTGCCGCGTTGCGTTAAATTCTGCATCCAGTTATATAAATTAGCAAGCTTTAGAGTCTATTTCGGTAGGTTTTACATGATGCATTGCAGTCAGAATCGGGATGACCGCAAGAAGCGCGACGAAGGTCGTAGTTATTCTACGAAGCCGAGGAGCGCGACGCAGCGAGCGCCCGATTCTGGCGCAACCCGGAGGGACGGGGCTTTGCGGGCGGCTGACGGTGTTGCGCGGCTTGTGAAGGGAATAGCCATTCACTGCGTCGCGCGCCTTGCCATCCATCCCGCAAAGCCACCGTCGCACATGCAAAACCTACTGAAATAGACTCTTATGGAGCATATATGGCAATCCTGAAGATTTTGCAGTATCCCGATGAACGGCTGCACAAAGTGGCCAAGAAGGTTGAGCAGGTCGATGAAGCCACCCGCAAACTGGTGCGCAATATGGCAGAAACCATGTATGCCGCGCCCGGTGTGGGCCTGGCGGCAACGCAGGTGGATGTGCATGAGCAGATCATCGTGCTGGACATTTCCGAAACGCACAATCAGTTAAGGGTATTCATCAATCCGGAAATTATCGCCAGCAGCGGCGAGGAAGAATGCGAGGAGGGCTGTTTGTCGGTGCCGGGCATTTATGAAAAAGTGCGCCGTGCGGAAAAGGTGACGGTGCGCGCACTCAATGAAAAAGGCGAGCCAATCATGCTGGAGGCGGACGGATTCCTGGCGGTCTGCATCCAGCACGAGATCGATCACTTGCGCGGCAGGGTATTCGTTGAATATCTGTCACAACTCAAGCAAACACGCATTCGTGCCAAGCTGAAGAAGCGCCTGCGCGAAACTCTTTAAAAACCTCCGCACAACTATTGCGCTCGCCGATACTGCGTTAAAAAATGGCTCAAAATCCTCATGTACTAAATGTACACTCCGGTTTCTCGCCATTTTTTGCCTTGTCTCAGCTTCGCTCATTACGTTGTGCGGAGGTTTTTGCCGGGCCAACTTCATCATGAAAATAATTTTTGCCGGCACGCCTCATTTCGCCGCCAGCGCGCTGGCGGGGTTGCTCAGGGAACATCAAATCGTCGCGGTGCTGACCCAGCCGGATCGTCCCGCCGGGCGCGGCATGCAGCTGGCCGCCAGCCCGGTGAAGCAGCTTGCCTTGCAGCACAATTTGCCGGTATTGCAGCCGGCCACCTTGAAAACCGCAGAGGTGCAGCGTGAAATTGCCGCGCTGGATGCCGACGTGATGGTGGTGGCGGCTTATGGGCTGATCCTGCCGCAGGCGGTGTTGCAGATACCGCGTTACGGCTGCCTCAATATCCACGCTTCGCTGCTGCCGCGCTGGCGCGGCGCGGCGCCGGTGCAGCGAGCGATCCTGGCGGGCGATACCGAGACCGGTATCACCATCATGCAGATGGATGAAGGGCTGGATACCGGCGCTATGCTGTTGCGTCACGTTTGCCGGATCGCACCGGAGGATACCGCGCAGACTTTGCACGACAAACTGGCTGAGCTGGGGGCAGGCAGTATTCTCGAGGCGCTGCGGCTGCTGCAGGAACAACGGCTGACACCGGTCAAACAGGACGACGCAGCGGCGACCTATGCTGCCAAGTTGCTCAAAAGCGAGGGCAAGATCGACTGGCGGCAGGACGCGCAACAAATCGAACGCGCCGTGCGCGCCTTCAATCCCTTTCCCGTGTGTCATGCAGATTTTAACGGCGCAGTGATAAAAATCTGGCAGGCGACACTCATACGGCAACAGGGCGAAGCCGGTGCGGTGCTTGCCGTGGACAAGCGCGGCATCACGGTTGCCTGCGGCAACGACGCGCTGCGGCTGGAAGTGTTGCAACGCCCCGGCGGCAAGGCGCAACCCGCCGCGCAGTTCTTGCAGGCTGTGCCGGTTCGGCCCGGCGACGGCTTCTCGTAAATGCAGAACACACAACTGGTCGCTGCCGGCATTATTCAACAAGTGCTGGCCAGCGGGCGCAATCTCAACCAGGTGCTGGATGAGATGCTGCGCGGCAAGGCAGCGTGGGCACCGGCGCAACGTGCTGCGCTGCAGGACTTGAGCTACGGCACGCTGCGCTTCTATGGACAGTTGCAGGCGGTATTGAGCCAGCTGCTGCACAAGAACCTGGCAGACGAGCGGGTGCGTTTCCTGTTGCTGGTGGCGCTTTACCAGTTGCAATACAGCAAAGCCGCGCAACATGCGGTAGTCGACCACGCGGTGCGTGCCGTTCAAACCCTGAATCCGCGCGTAAGCGGGCTGGCGAACGCGATCCTGCGCGGCTTCCTGCGCAACCGGGAAGCATTGCTGGAGCAGGCCGCGCAGCATGAGGAAGGAAAATACAGCTATCCGCAATGGTGGATAGATGAACTGCGTGCCCAATACGGTGAGCGCAGCGCGGCGATACTCGAGGCGGGCAACCGGCATCCGCCGATGACCCTGCGCGTCAACAGGCGGTGCGGCACGGTGCAGGAATACTTGGCACAACTCGAAAAGCAGGATATTGCCGCCCGATTGATCGAGCCGGGGGCGCTGCAACTGGACAAACCCGTTGCGGTGGACAAGCTGCCGGGTTTTTTTGATGGCATGGTCTCGGTGCAGGATGCCGGCGCTCAATATGCTGCGCGCCTGCTGGATGTTCACGCCGGCATGCGTGTGCTGGATGCCTGCGCTGCACCGGGCGGCAAGACCGCGCACATTCTTGAAAGCGCCACCGTGCAGATGGTAGCGGTAGACAAGGACGAGAAGCGTTTGCAGCGCGTTGCCGAGAACCTGAAACGGCTGAAGCTGGATGCGCAACTGCTGGTCGGCGATGCGGCACAGCCGGAGGCGTGGTGGGATGGCCGGTTGTTTGAACGCATTCTCGCCGACGTGCCCTGTTCGGCTTCCGGCGTGGTGCGCCGCCATCCCGATATCAAGTGGCTGCGTCGCCGCGCGGATATTGCCGGATTCGCCGCGCAACAGCTCGACATTCTGCGTGCATTGTGGCGGCTGCTGGCGCAAGATGGTAAATTGCTCTACGTTACCTGCTCGGTGTTCCAGCAGGAGAGCGAGCAGGTCATCGCGGGGTTTCTGGCACAACAGCCGGATGCGCGCCGATCGCCGGTAGCCCTGCCGGAGAATAGTGAAGGACAGTTGTTACCCAATGACCGGCACGACGGATTTTTTTATGCATTGCTACACAAAATTGCTTAACAGACTGTTGCACAGTGCGCTGCTTGCCTTGCTGTTTATCGCAACGGCCCAGGCGGAGGGCATTGCCGTCAACAGGGCCGAGGCGCGTCTGAGCGATGATGGCTATCAGCTCTCTGCCAGCTATGACATCAATCTGACTTTTGTGGCGCAGCAGGCCCTGGAACGCGGGGTCCCGCTTTATTTTGTGGGTGAATTTTTACTGACGCGCCCACGCTGGTATTGGCTGGATGAGGAGATTTTCCAGGGCGAGCAAACCGTCAAGCTTTCCTACAATGTGCTGACGCGGCAATACCGCATTTCGCGCGGCGCGCTGTTTCAGAATTTTGCCGGCCTGGAAGACGCGCTGAACATTTTGTCCAGACAGAGTTCAACCGTTATTCCGGCAGAGTTGGTGGAAAAGAACAAGAGCTATATTGCGGCGGCACGCTTGCGCCTGGATGTGGCGCAATTGCCCAAACTGTTGCAGGTCAATGCGATGACCGGCAAGGACTGGACGCTCAATTCCGATTGGTATCGCTGGGCGATCAATACGGCAGAAATGGCCGCAAGCAGCAAAGGTCAAACGGAGTAATGCGGCGATGAGGAATCTGATTCTCGTCAGCATAGTCATCGGCGGTGTGTTGCTGTATCTGCTGTCCAGCAGCAGCGCGAACACCGAAGTATTTTCGCTCAATTACTACAGCCTGCTCGGCCTGACCGGCGCGTTGGCGCTTTGCCTGATGGTGCTGGTAGGCTATCAACTGTGGCGGCTGCGCAATAAGCTGAAAGACAAAGTCTTCGGCGCCAGGCTGACCACGCGGCTGGTGCTGTTTTTCACGCTGATCGCAGTGCTGCCGGGCCTTTTTGTGTATGTGGTGTCGGTGCAATTTCTGGGCAAGAGCATCGAATCATGGTTTGACGTGCGCGTCGAGAAAGCGCTGGAAGGCGGCCTCAATCTTGGCAGAAGCGGCCTCGACAACAGCCTGAAGGAGCTGACCAAAAAAACCCAGTTCATCGCGCTGCTGCTGGCGGAAAAAAGGCCGGAGCAGTATCAGGGCGCGCTGGAGCAGTTGGTGGATGAAGCGATAGCGCAGGAGGCGGCATTATTTTCCACCAAGGGAAATGTGGTTGCGTTTTCCTCCAGCGGCAGCGCGCGCCTGCCGAATTTGCCCGACAGCGAGGTATTGCGCCTGGCGCTGGACAAGGGCGAATATGCGGTAATTGATGCCATACCGGAAAAAGGGCTGACGCTGCGTGTGCTGGTGACGGTCAATTCCAATACTCGCTGGGGCGGGCGGTATGTGCTGCAATTTACCCAGCCGGTGCCGAAGCAGGTTGAGGCAGATGCGGAAATGGTGCAGGCGGTATATCGCGATTATCAGGAATTGACGCTTTCGCGCCTCGGTTTGAAGCGGCTGTATGCGATTACCCTGACGCTGTCGCTACTGGTAGTGCTGCTGACCGCAGTGTCGGCGGCGTTTTTTATCAGCGAGCGGCTGGGCTCCTCGCTGGAGGCGCTCGCGGAAGGCACGCGCGCCGTGGCGCAGGGCGACTTTACCGGGCAGTACCCGATACAAAGCAGCGACGAGCTGGGGGCGCTGACCGGGCTGTTCAACCAGATGACGCACCAGCTGCATGAGGCAAAGCTGGCCAGCGAACAGCAACGGCGCGAGGTGGAAAGCGCCAAGGGGCACCTGGAAAGCGTGCTGACCCACCTTTCCTCCGGCGTGCTGGCGCTGGACGATGAATTGCGCGTGCGTTCGGTGAATACCAGCGCGACACAGATACTGGGCGTGCCGCTGGCGGACATGCAGCGCATGACGCTGGTGCAGATCGCCGAAAAGCACGGCCTGCTAAGGCCGTTCTGCCACACCATTATGGATGCCTTCGGCGAGGCCACCAACTACGAGTGGCAGCGGCAGATCGAGCGCCTGAGCAAGAACGGCAACCAGATTCTGCTGATGCGCGGCACGCGCCTGCCGCAGGGCGGCGAAGCCGGCTATGTGGTGGTGTTCGATGATATCAGCCACCTGCTGCAGGCGGAGCGGCAGGCGGCATGGGGCGAGGTGGCGCGCCGCCTTGCGCATGAAATCAAGAACCCGCTCACGCCGATCCAGCTTTCTGCCGAACGCCTGCAACACAAGCTCGGCAGCAAGCTGGAGGAAGGCGATGCGCAATTGTTGCAGCGTGCCACGCAAACCATCGTCAGCCAGGTTGCCGCGATGAAGAATATGGTGAGCGACTTCGCCAATTATGCGCGCGGCCCGGCATTGAAACTGTCGCATCTGGATATGCACAAACTGATCCGTGAAGTGCTTGGCCTGTATGAAGCGAACGCCATTCCCATTGTGCTGAAACTGGAAGCGACGCACAGCGAGGTCAACGGCGATGCGACCCGCCTGCGGCAGGTCTTTCATAATCTGCTGCAGAACGCGCAGGACGCGTTGCAGGGCGTGGCGCAGCCGCAAATAACGCTGAGCACCAAAATGCAGGACGGTGAAATTCATCTGCATGTTGAAGATAATGGCGCGGGTTTCCCGGGAAGTGTTCTGGCGCGCGCCTTCGAGCCGTACATGACCACCAAGACCAAGGGAACCGGGCTGGGTCTGGCCATTGTGAAAAAAATCGTCGAGGAACATGGCGGCCGGATCAGTATTGAAAACAGTGCGAACGGCGGAGCACGCATCTATATCGGCCTGCCGCTGATTGAGGAGGCATAATGGCAAGCAAACAAATTCTGGTGGTGGATGACGAAGTCGGCATTCGCGAATTGCTCTCGGAAATCCTGTTTGACGAGGGTTATCAGGTGCATCTGGCGGAAAATGCCGAGCAGGCGCGCGCCTGGCGCATCGAGCGCGAGCCCGATCTGGTGCTGCTTGACATCTGGATGCCGGATATCGACGGCGTGACCTTACTCAAGGAATGGGTCGAGCAGGACTTGCTGACCATGCCCGTGGTAATGATGTCCGGCCATGGCACGATAGAAACAGCAGTCGAGGCAACGCGCATCGGTGCGGTGGATTTTCTGGAAAAACCCATTGCCCTGCAAAAATTGTTAAGCACTATCGCCAAGGCCATCCGGGAAGACACGCTCAAGCCGCAGGCCCAGGCTGCCGAGGCGCAAAGCCAGAATATTACTCTGAACATCGACGGGCAGGCGCAGCAATTTTCCCTGCCGCTTGATTTGCCGCTGCGCGAGGCGCGCGAGCATTTCGATGCGCTCTATTTCGATTACCACTTGCGGAGAGAAGTCGGCAATGTTTCACGGGTAGCCGAAAAAGTCGGCCTGGAGCGCACCCATCTTTATCGCAAACTCAAGCAACTGGGCATTAAATTTGCCAAAAAGGGCGGCGGAGACGAATCACAGTAGGAAGCCATATCGGTGCTGCGGTATAATCGCGAACCTGAACGGATTACAGGTGACCGCCAATGCAATTCGTCACGCTGGTCCTCCGGCATAACCAGCGGCCGGCAAGTTTGCCTGGTCGATTGGCTGACAGCTCCATTTAACGACGAAATGTGAATTTTCGAAGCTCCCTAACATAACCAACCCACAGAACATCCCGGAGGCAACAGGAAATGGCTGCGACACGCAACATCACCCCACCCAAATTCAATGACATTACCGGCGCAATCCGTATGCTGGCGGTGGATGCCGTGCAAAAGGCAAATTCCGGACACCCGGGCGCGCCGATGGGCATGGCGGAAATCGCCGACGTGTTGTGGAACCGGCATCTGCGCCACAACCCGGCCAATCCAAAATGGCCCGACCGCGACCGCTTCATCCTGTCCAACGGGCACGGCTCGATGCTGGTTTATGCGTTGCTGCATCTGTCCGGCTACGACCTGCCGATGGACGAACTGAAGCGTTTCCGCCAGCTGCACTCCAGGACGCCGGGCCATCCCGAATACGGCTATACGCCGGGTGTGGAAACCACCGGCGGCCCGCTCGGCCAGGGCATTACCAATGCGGTAGGCATGGCGATGGCGGAAAAATTGCTGGCGGCAGAATTCAACAAGCCGAACCACGAAATCGTCAACCATCACACCTATGTGTTCATGGGTGACGGCTGCATGATGGAAGGCATCTCGCACGAAGCCTGCGCGCTGGCGGGCACCTGGGGACTGGGCAAGCTGATCGCCTTCTGGGACGACAACAACATCTCCATCGACGGCCATACCGGCGGCTGGTTCACCGACGATACCCCAAAACGTTTCGAGGCCTACGGCTGGCATGTGATCGCCGATGTGAACGGCCATGACCCGGAGGCGGTCGATGCCGCGATCAACGCGGGCAAGAAGGTCACCGACAAACCGACGCTGATCTGCTGCAAGACCATCATCGGCATGGGTTCGCCGAACAAGGCGGATACCCACGACGTGCATGGCGCGGCGCTGGGCAATGACGAAGTCGCCGCGACACGCGAGCATATCGGCTGGAAATACCCGCCGTTCGAAATACCCAAACATGTGTATGAAGCCTGGGATGCGCGCACCAAGGGCGAAGGTCTGGAAAAGCTGTGGAATAACAGGTTTGCCGAATACCGGGCAGCCTTCCCGAAAGAAGCCGCCGAGTTCGAGCGCCGCATCAAGGGTGAATTGCCGACGAACTGGGCGGCGCATGCTGCCGACATCATCGCCAAAACCAACGAAAAAGCCGAAACCATTGCGACCCGCAAGGCTTCGCAGAACGCGATCAACGCGCTGGTTCCAGCGCTGCCGGAATTCCTCGGCGGCTCGGCCGACCTGACCGGTTCCAACCTGACCAACTGGACGGGCTGCAAACACATCCGCGGCAAGAGCACCGGCAACTACATCAGCTATGGCGTGCGCGAGTTCGGTATGTCGCACATCATGAACGGCATGGCGCTGCACGGCGGCTTGCTGCCGTTCGGCGGCACCTTCCTGATGTTCTCCGAATACGCGCGCAATGCGTTGCGCATGTCGGCGCTGATGAAGCAGCGCGTGATCTATGTGTTCACCCACGACTCCATCGGTCTGGGCGAAGACGGCCCGACGCACCAGCCGGTCGAGCAGACTGCCACGCTGCGCCTCATGCCAAATATGGAATTATGGCGTCCGTGTGACACGGTTGAATCCGCCGCCGCGTGGGTTGCCGCAGTCGAGCGCAGGGACGGCCCGACCAGCCTGGTTTTCAGCCGCCAGAACCTGGCGTTCCAGCAGCGCGATGCGGCGCAGATCGCCAATATCCGCAAGGGCGCCTACGTGCTGTCCGAGGCCACAGGCGGCAAGCCGCAGGCCGTGATTATCGCGACAGGTTCCGAGGTTGCCCTGGCAATGGAAGCGCAAAAAACGCTGGCCGCAGAAGGTATCAATGTGCGCGTGGTGTCGATGCCGTCCACCAATGTGTTCGACAAGCAGGATCAGGCCTACCGGGACAGCGTGTTGCCCGGGGGCACGAAGCGCGTCGCGGTCGAGGCGGGCGTGACCGGCGGCTGGTACAAATATGTCGGGCTGGATGGCGCGGTGGTGGGTATGGATTGCTTTGGCGAATCGGCACCGGCGCCGGAGCTGTTCAAGCACTTCGGCTTTACCGCAGCCAACGTGGCTGCGACGGTGAAGAAGGTGATTGGCTGAGAGCTTTACTGGCAACCGCATTGCGGCAAAAAAGTTTTTAATGACTAAATCTTTAAGGAGAAGAAAATGACAATTCGTGTCGGTATCAACGGATTCGGCCGCATTGGACGTATGGTGTTCCGCGCAGCGGCGCAAGAGTTCGCTGACATTGAGATTGTGGGCATCAACGATTTGCTCGAGCCGGATTATCTGGCATACATGCTGCGCTATGACTCGGTACATGGCCGCTTCAAGGGCAGCGTTTCCGTTGAGGGCAACACGCTGGTGGTCAACGGCAAGAAGATCCGCCTGACCGCCGAAAAAGACCCGGCCAACCTGAAGTGGAATGAAGTCGGCGCGGACCTCGTGATCGAATGCACCGGTTTCTTCCTGACCAAAGAAACCTGCGAGAAGCACCTCGCCGCCGGCGCGAAGAAGGTTGTGCAATCGGCGCCTTCCAAGGACGATACGCCGATGTTCGTGTACGGCGTTAACCACGACAAATATGCGGGCGAGAATATCGTTTCCGCCGCTTCATGCACCACCAATGCGCTGGCACCGGTCGCCAAGGTGCTGAACGATAACTGGGGGATCAAGCGCGGCCTGATGACCACGGTACATGCGGCGACAGCGACGCAGAAGACCGTGGACGGTCCGTCCAACAAGGATTGGCGCGGCGGGCGCGGCATCCTGGAAAACATCATTCCCTCTTCGACCGGCGCGGCCAAGGCCGTGGGCAAGGTGATCCCCGAGCTGAACAAGAAGCTCACCGGCATGGCTTTCCGCGTGCCGACTTCCGATGTATCAGTGGTCGACCTGACGGTCGAGTTGAACAAGGCCGCGACCTATGATGAGATCTGCAACGCAATGAAGGCGGCTTCCGAGAATGGCCCGCTGAAAGGGGTGCTGGGCTACACTGCGGACAAGGTGGTCGCTACCGACTTCCGCGGTTATCCATGCCCGTCCATCTTCGATGCCGACGCAGGCATCGCGCTCGACCCGACTTTCGTCAAGGTGGTGGCGTGGTATGACAACGAATACGGCTATACCTGCAACCTGATGCGTCTGGTGCAGCACGTCGCCAAGTAAGAAATGGTGAGTAGTAAGTAGGAAGTGGAAAGTGGGAAAACCCACAGCGCCTACTCACTACTCACCACCCCTCACACTGACCGTCTTTTCATGGAGCAGAAAATGTCTGTAATCAAAATGACCGATCTGGACCTCAAGGGCAAACGCGTCCTGATTCGTTCCGATCTCAATGTGCCGGTCAAGGATGGCAGAGTAACCTCGGATGCGCGCATTACCGCATCGATGGCAACCATCAATGCCGCGCTGCAAGCGGGTGCGCATGTGATGGTGACCTCCCACCTGGGCCGCCCGGCAGAGGGCGTTTATTCCGAAGAAAATTCGCTCAAACCTGTCGCACACGTCATTGCCGATAAACTGGGCAAACCGGTACGTTTGATCCGCGACTGGATGGATGGCGGCTTCGACATTGCCGAGGGTGAACTGGTGTTGCTGGAGAACTGCCGCTTCAACAAGGGCGAGAAGAAGAACGTCGAAGAGACGGCAAAAAAATACGCCGCGCTGTGCGACGTGTTCGTGATGGACGCATTCGGCACTGCGCATCGCGCGGAAGCATCGACCCACGGTGTGGCAAAGTACGCACCGGTCGCGGCAGCCGGAATCCTGCTGACCCGGGAGCTGGAAGCGCTGGGCAAGGCGTTGCTCAACCCGGCGCGCCCGCTGGTGGCCATCGTCGGCGGCAGCAAGGTATCTACCAAGCTGACCGTGCTGGAGTCGCTGTCGGAGAAGTGCGAACAGCTGGTGGTCGGCGGCGGCATCGCCAACACCTTCCTCAAGGCGGCCGGCAAGAATGTCGGCAAGTCTTTGTGCGAGGATGACCTGGTTCCCACCGCACAAGCGCTGATGAACAAGATGCAGGCGCGCGGCGCTTCCATTCCCATCGCGGTGGATGTGGTGGTCGGCAAGAAATTCGACGCCAATGAACCTGCCGTGCTGAAGGATGCGGGCGACGTGGCCGACGACGACATGATCTTCGACATCGGTCCGCAATCCGCACAGGAAGTCGCCGACATCATCATGCAGGCCGGCACGGTGGTGTGGAACGGCCCGGTCGGCGTGTTCGAATTTGACCAGTTCGGTGAAGGCACCAGAAAAATCGCCATGGCGATCGCAGCAACACCGGCTTTTACCCTGGCGGGCGGCGGTGACACCATTGCGGCGATCCAGAAGTACGGCATCTATGACAAGGTGTCCTACATTTCTACCGCGGGCGGCGCGTTCCTCGAATTCCTCGAAGGAAAGAAACTGCCGGCAGTGGATATGCTGGAACAGCGCGCGGTGAAGAATGAGGCATCCGGTTGCGGCGGTGGTGGCGGTTGCAGCTGCAGCGGCGAATGACTATTTTATGCTGCGCAGAACAAAAATAGTCGCAACGCTGGGGCCCGCTTCCAGCGACCAGAAAGTCCTTGAGCAGATGATTCGCGCCGGTGTTGACCTGGTGCGGATGAATTTTTCGCATGGCTCGGCGCAAGATCACGTGAAGCGTGCCGAGACCGTGCGTGCGGCAGCGGCAGTGGTGGGCCGCACCGTGGGCATCCTTGCCGACCTGCAAGGCCCGAAAATACGCGTGCGCAAGTTCGAAAACGATAAAATCATCCTGAACAACGGGGATACGTTCATTCTTGATGCCGCGCTGGATGGGCCGGGAAACCAGCAGCGCGTCGGGCTCGACTACAAAAACCTGTACAAGGATGTCAGCAAGGGCTCGGTGCTGCTGCTCAATGATGGCATGCTGGAATTCAACGTCATCGAAGTCAAAGGCTACGAAATAGTTTGCCGGGTAGTGCGCGGCGGTGTGTTGTCCAACAACAAGGGCATCAACCGCAAGGGCGGCGGCCTGACGGCGCCGGCGCTGACCGGCAAGGACAGGGAAGACATCAGGACTGCTGCGCTGATCAGGGCAGATTACCTGGCGGTGTCTTTCCCGCGCAGCGGCGATGACATGCGCCTGGCGCGCGAGCTGATGGAGGCGGCAGGCGGCAAGAGCCTGCTGATGGCCAAGATTGAGCGCGCCGAAGCGATACCGGCGTTGAACGATATCATCGAGGCATCCGATGCCATCATGGTGGCGCGCGGCGATTTGAGCGTGGAAGTTGGCGATGCGGCCGTACCCGGCTTGCAGAAGCGCATGATCAAAATGGCGCGCGCGAAAAACCGCCTGGTGATTACCGCCACGCAGATGATGGAGTCGATGATTACCAACCCGATTCCGACACGCGCGGAAGTTTCCGATGTGGCCAACGCGGTGCTGGACGGTACCGACGCGGTGATGCTCTCGGCGGAAACAGCGGTGGGCGATTACCCGGTGGAAACGATCGAAGCGATGGCGCGCATCTGTCTCAAGGCGGAGCGGGAAGTTGAAGAGCACGTGTTTGACCGTCGTGTTGTGCAGCAAAAATTTGCGCGCATTGACCAGTCGATTGCCATGTCCGCGCTGTTTGCTGCGTCGCATTTCAAGGTGAAAGCCATTATTGCGCTGACCCAATCCGGCTCGACCCCGTTGTGGATGTCGCGCCTGAATGCAGGCGTGCCGATTTTCGCGCTGACCCCGGTGCCGGAAACCCTGAGCAAAGTGACCCTGTTCAGCGGGGTGCATCCCATCGCCTTCCATTCCAGAGCCAGGGGGCAGCTGGAAGAATGGCACCAGATCGAGGCAACGCTCCTGGAACGCGGCCTGGTAAAGGATGGCGATATGGTGGTCATGACCATCGGTGAAGCGATGGGAAAATCGGGACACACCAACACGATGAAGATTATGTGCGTCGGTGATCATCGCAAAATTGAAACATGAACTCGCGCGGCGCAAGGAAAATTAACCCCAATTTGTATTAAATTCATCAGGAGGAACAAATGGCACTCGTATCTTTGCGTCAACTTCTCGACCACGCAGCGGAAAACGGCTACGGCTTGCCCGCATTCAACGTGAACAATCTGGAGCAAGTCAAAGCCATCATGGAGGCCGCTGACGAAACCAACAGCCCGGTCATCATGCAAGGCTCCGCCGGCGCGCGCAAATATGCCGGCGAGGCATTTCTGCGCCACCTGATCGAAGCCGCGGTAGAAGCCTATCCGCATATTCCGGTGGTGATGCACCAGGATCACGGGGCGTCGCCGGCGGTCTGCATTCAGGCGATCAAGTCCGGCTTCTCCAGCGTGATGATGGACGGCTCGTTGAAAGAAGATGCGAAAACGCCCTCCTCGTTCGAATACAACGTGGATGTCACCCGTCGCGTGGTGGAGATGTCGCACGCGGTGGGCGTATCGGTGGAAGGCGAACTGGGCTGCCTCGGCTCGCTGGAAAGCGGCATGGGCGAAAAGGAAGACGGCCACGGCGCGGAAGGCGCACTGAGCCAGGACCAACTGCTGACCGACCCGAATGAAGCGGCCGAATTCGTCAAGTTGACCCAGGTGGATGCATTGGCGATCGCCATCGGCACCTCGCACGGTGCCTACAAATTTACCCGCCCGCCTACCGGCGCGGTGCTGCGCATCGACCGCATCAAGGAAATCCACGCGCGCATTCCCAACACCCATCTGGTGATGCATGGTTCGTCGAGCGTGCCGCAGGAATGGCTGAAGGTGATCAACTCTTTCGGCGGCACCATGGGCGAAACCTATGGCGTGCCGGTCGAGGAAATCGTCGAGGGCATCAGGAATGGCGTACGCAAGGTGAACATCGACACTGACCTGCGCATGGCCTCCACCGGCGCGGTGCGCCGCCATCTGGTGGAGGACACCAGAAACTTCGACCCGCGCAAGTTCCTCGCCGCCGCCACCAAGGCGATGAAGGAAATTTGCAAGGCGCGCTATGAGGCCTTCGGCGCGGCAGGCCATGCATCCAAAATCAGGCCGGTCTCGCTGGATGCGATGGCCAACCGCTATGCCAAGGGCGAGCTGAACGCGATCATTAAGTAATTGGAGAATTGATTCCGTCGTACCGGCCGGGCCGCGTGCCGATATCATGATCGAATACATCTTCTTTGAGGCGCCGTTGCGCAACGCTTTCGTTGAATACGCCGAAAGTCTGGGGATCACCTGCGCCTTGCACGATGATCCGATGGGCCTCGTCGTCGCGATACCGGAGGACATTGCCGAAAACCTCGAAGACGCGCTGGAAGAACGCTACGACGAATTACAGGACGAGCAGGCGCAATTGCTGGCAGCAGAGGAAGGCGGACTCAAGCGACTGGCCGGTTTCCGCTTCGACCTGCCCGACGGGCAATCGCGCATGGTTCCCCTGCAGCCAGACCTGGCAAAGCGTCTGCTGGCCGGATTCAGCCTCGAGGAAATACGGGCATTATTTGAAGCGGTCGCGCGCAGCGCGCTGAGCGCCGAAGAGAATTGCCTGCGCAAGGCGCTGGTGGAAGAGCGGACAGTACGCGAGGAAAAGTAGCCGCGGCCGCAAGCGCACGGATTTGATTGCCGATTTCCGGTCGCGCGAATCGGTATAAACTGTCCACAGCATTACCAGGCAGTTCAATCCACCCGCAGGAGGCTCTCATGTCACGCACTTCATTAGACCAGGCTGCACTCGACCAGCTCTTTTTCGACGCGCATACCCACAACGCCTGGCAAAAGAGGCCGGTGCCGGACGAACTTCTGCGCCGTCTTTACGCTACCTTCCGCATGGGGCCGACCTCGGCCAATAGTTGTCCGGCACGCATCGTGTTCGTCAAATCCAGGGAAGCGAAAGAGATGCTTGATCCGGCTTTGCAGGAAGGCAATCGCGCCAAAAGCATGGCCGCTCCGGTCACCGCCATCATTGGCTACGATCTGCATTTCTATGAAAGGATGGACAGGCTGTACCCCAATGCGCCGGATGCGCGCAGCTGGTTCGACAAGGACGAGCAAACCGCCTTCACCAACGCCTTCCGCAACGGTACGCTGCAGGGCGCTTACCTCATCATCGCGGCACGCGCGCTCGGGCTCGATTGCGGCCCGATGTCCGGCTTCGACAATGCCCTGGTAGATAAACTGTTCTTCGCGGGAACATCCGTGAAATCCAATTTTCTGTGCAACCTCGGCTATGGCGATCCGAAGGGTGTCTATCCGCGCAACCCGAGGCTGGAGTTTGACGAGGCGTGCAGAATTGCCTGAAGGGCATTGAATCGGGGGCAGCCGCAATGAAGAAGGTGATTGTTGTGATTGTTGGAGGTTTCCTTCAGACAGTCAGTCCGGATTGATATACCACCTGCCCGTCCACCAGCGTGTAACGCACCCTGCCCTGCACTTCGAGGCCGTTGAACGGCGTGTTCTTGCCCTGGCTCTTCAGCGCGCCCGGTTCGACCTTCCAGTATGCTTCCGGATCGAATACGCACAGGTCGGCGGCTGCGCCGACGCTCAGGTGACCCGCATCCAGACCCAGCACCTGTGCCGGTTGCAGGGTGGCCTTGGCAAGCGCATCGGGCAGGCCGATCTTTTCCTGCTGCGCCCACTTCAGCACCAGCGGCAGCAGCAATTCCAGGCCGGTCGCACCCGCTTCCGCTTCGCCGAACGGCAACTGCTTGGCATCCTCGTCGACCGGCGCATGGTTGGAGCAGATCGCGTCTATCGTGCCGTCCAGCAATCCGGCGCGCAACGCGGCGCGGTCGCGCAGGCTGCGCAGCGGCGGGATCAGACGGCAGTTCGGGTCGAAGAAACCGATGTCCATTTCCGACAGATGCACATGGTTCATCGAGACATCGCAGGTGACTTTCAGTCCCTGCTGTTTGGCGGCGCGGATCAATTCCACGCCCGCCGCGCTGGAAAGGCGGCAGACATGCAGCTTCACACCGGTGTCGCGCGCCAGCGTCAGCATGGTGGCAAGCGCGATGGTTTCTGCGCTCACCGGGATGGCGGGCAGGCCGCAGCGCGTCGCCACTTCGCCATCGTGCGCCACGCCGTCCTTGGCGAGGAAGCTGTCCTGCGGGCGTAGCCACACGGAAAAACCGAAGGTGGCGGCATATTGCATGGCGCGCATCAGCACGCGGGTATCGGTCAGCGGCGCATCTGCCTGACTGAATGCCACGCATCCGGCATCGGACAGCTCCGCCATCTCGGTCAACTCCTGCCCTTTCAGCGCGGTGGTCAGCGCGCCGACCGGATAGACATGCGCCCGATTCAGATTCCTGGCGCGGTGCTTGAGCATTTCCACCAGGCCGGGTTCATCCAGTGGCGGATCGGTATCCGGCGGGTAGGCGAGGCTGGTGACGCCGCCCGCCACTGCTGCTTCTATCTCTGATTCCAGCGTGGCCTTGTATTCGTAGCCCGGCTCGCGCAGCCGCGCAGCGAGGTCGATCAGGCCGGGCGCAACGATCAACCCGCTCGCATCGATCACCTTGTCCGCGACGAAACCGGCCGGAACGCTGCCGACCGCAGCGATTTTGCCTGCCGCGATGAACAGGTCCTGTTGCGCGTCAATCCTGTTTTGCGGATCGATCAGACGGCCATTTTTAATGTGGATATTCATACTGCTGCTCCCGCCAACATGCTCATCACCGCCATCCTTACCGCGATGCCGAAGGTTACTTGCGACATGATCACCGAGCGCGGCCCGTCGGCGACGCTGGAGTCGATCTCGATGCCGCGGTTCATCGGTCCCGGGTGCATCACGATGGCATCCGGCCTGGCGCGCGCCAGCTTCTCTTCGGTGAGGCCATAGTTCTTGAAGTATTCCTGTGCGCTGGGCAGCAGCGCACCCGTCATGCGCTCGTTCTGCAGGCGCAGCATCAGCACCACGTCCACGTCGCGCAAGCCTTGCACCATGTCGTGATAGACCCGCACGCCGAGGTTTTCCACCATGGCCGGCAGCAGCGTCTTGGGGGCGATGACGCGCACTTCCGGCACACCGAGCGTGGTCAGCGCATGGATCTGCGAGCGCGCCACGCGCGAATGCAGGATGTCGCCGACGATCGCCACGCGCAGGTTGTGGAATTCTTTCTTGTAGTGGCGGATGGTGAACATGTCCAGCAGCGCCTGCGTGGGGTGCGCGTGGCGTCCATCTCCGGCGTTGATAACATGCACATCCGGTGCAACGTGTCTTGCAATGAAATGCGCCGCACCGCTTTGCGCGTGGCGCACCACGAACATGTCGGCGTGCATGGCGCACAGGTTGTCCACGGTATCGAGCAGGGTTTCGCCCTTGCTGGTTGAAGACAAGCCGATGTTGAGATTGACCACGTCGGCGGACAGGCGCTTGGCGGCGATCTCGAACGTGGTGCGGGTGCGCGTGCTGTTCTCAAAGAACACGTTGAACACCGATTTGCCGTGCAGCAGCGGGACTTTCTGGATCTCGCGCCCGTCGGCGGCATCGAGGAAGGTGGTGGCACGGTCGAGGATGTTGCGCACGATCTGCACCGGCAAGCCCTCGGTAGTCAGCAGGTGCTGGAGTTCGCCGTGTTTATTCAGTTGTGGGTTCTTCATACGATCAGCCCCGCTGCGGGTTCATCAAAATATGCCTGCAAGATCTGTTGCGCGGCATACTGGTCGATCAGTTTTTTTTGCTCCCTGCCGTGGACGCCCTGTTTGTTCAGCTGCGCGCTGGCGGCGAGCGAAGTATAACGCTCATCGACTAATATCGTCGGCAAATTAAACCGCCCCTTGAGACGGTTGGCGAAGCGGCGGCACAAAGCGGTCAGTTCGTGCGGCGACCCGTCTTCGTTGCTGGGCAGACCCACCACCAGCGCGCACGGCTGCCATTCTGCCAGCAAGGCGGCAATTCTGGCAAAGCGCGCATCGGTTTTTTCCTCGTCGATGGTGGTCAGCGGATTGGCCTGGCGCAACAGCGCGCTGCCGGTCGCGACGCCAATACGCCTGGTGCCAAAATCGAAAGCGAGCAGCGTTCCAGAGGGCTGAGGATTGGGGACTGGGGACTGAATGTTGTCGCTGCGCAGTTTATTCTGTCCTCTGTCGTCAGGCATGCCCGGCATTTTCAACCAGCGAAGCGTAGTCCACGCCGAGCAACGCCATTGCAGCAGGCAGGCGTTCTTCCGGCGGCAGGTCAAACAGGATATGTTCGGAGGCCGGTACGGTCAGCCAGGCATTCTCGGTCATTTCATGCTCCAGCTGTCCCTGGTCCCAGCCCGCATAGCCCAGCGTGACGATCAGGTTGCGCGGCCCATGGCCTGCGCCGACCGCCTCGAGAATGTCCCTGGAGGTGGTCAGCGATAACTTATCGTTGATGCGCAGCGTGGATTGCCAGTCTCCCGGAGTATCGTGCAACACGAAGCCGCGCTCGGTTTGCACCGGCCCGCCGAAATGCACCGGCATCTTCTCCAGTTCGGGCTGGTGCAACGGAATGTTGATCTGGTCGAACATTTCGCCCAGCGTCAGGCTGATCGGGCGATTCACCACGATGCCCAGCGCGCCGTTCTCGTTGTGTTCGCAGATGTAAGTCAGCGTGCCGACAAAATACCCTTCCTGCAAGGCGGGCATGGCAATCAGGAAATGATGGGTAAGGTTGAAATCGGACATGTCGGCATTGTAACTTTATTCAGGTTCCATTTCACTGCCCGCTCTTTTGCAACGAGCCATCCGGCAGTACCCGGTATTTTTCGCTGGCGGCCTTGCTGCCCCTGATGTACTGGTTGACCACGATTGCCTTGCCGTCCCGATCGAGCAGGATTTCATAATACTGATAGTTCTTGAAAACTTCCTCGATATTCAAAGGCTGCCCCGGTTCCCAAGGCTGCTGGGTAGCGTCAAAACTGTCAAAGTAATGCGGCATCCCCGGTGCGAGCCTGTCGGCAAGCGAGGCGGCGCCGGCTGCCGATGCCAAGGTGAGCAGGCAGAATGCCGCAACAACACGAGTCGTATGCAGCATGCTTGAAATGGACAGTGCAACGGTGACCGGGGTAAACATGCGGCCTCGCAAAGGAAGATCACAGGCGCATTCTAGCGGAAAATGCACAGGGCCCGTTTTTGTAAAAACAGGGCGGCGGGCTTCTTTATACCCGGAAATCTGGTATCTTTATCCCCAGATTAAAAGCCCCGCAAAAAATTCAACAGGAGTAAATCCGGAATCATGTCAGCGCATCCCACCGAAATAAAACTGCACCAGCAATCCCGCCTGCTTGAAATCGCATTTGACGATGGTGCCGGTTATCAACTGCCCTATGAGTTTTTGCGGGTACATTCCCCATCGGCCGAAGTCGTCGGGCACGGGCGCGGACAGGAAGTGCTGCAAACAGGAAAAAAGAATGTCGGCGTGCGTGAAGTATCACCGATCGGCAGCTATGCCCTGAAAATAGCCTTTGACGACGGCCACGATTCCGGACTTTACACTTGGGAATACCTTCACAATCTGGGCGAGCACCAGGATGAATTGTGGCAGGCCTATCTGGAGCGTCTGGCTGCCGCCGGCAAGAGCAGGGAGTAGCTTGCCGGATTGAAAATACCCAAGCAATCAAGTCGACTATGTTAAAATTAACCCTTAAGCCTTTATCTGATTCAGGAGCAAATAATGAGTTTTAGTGAAACCGATGTGCAAGGCGCATTGAAAAATCTGATCGACCCGAATACCAGGAAGGATTTTATCAGCGGCAAATCCGTGAAGAACATCAAGATCAGCGGCAACGACTTGTCGCTGGACATCATGCTCGGCTATTCGGCAAAGAGCGTGTGGGGCGAGATTCGCGCCATGGTCGAAGCGCATCTCAAGTCCGCCCTGCCGGGCGTCGGCAAGTTAAACGTCAATGTAAGCAGCAATGTGGTGCCGCATGCGGTGCAGCGCGGTGCGAAGCTGGTGAATGGCGTGAAGAACATTATCGCGGTAGCGAGCGGCAAGGGTGGTGTCGGCAAGTCAACCACGGCGGTGAATATCGCGCTGGCGCTGGCAGCCGAGGGCGCGCGCGTCGGAGTGCTGGATGCCGATATTTACGGCCCTTCGCAGCCGACCATGCTGGGCATTACCGGGCAGCCCGAAGCGACCGACGACAATTTCATGATACCGATGAGCAATCATGGCCTGCAGGCGATGTCCATCGGCTTTCTGATCGGTAGCGATGACACGCCGATGATCTGGCGCGGCCCGATGGTTATTCAGGCGCTGGATCAATTGCTGCGCCAGACCCGTTGGGATAACCTGGATTATCTGGTGGTGGATCTGCCGCCCGGCACCGGCGACATCCAGCTCTCGCTGGCGCAGCAGGTGCCGGTAACCGGTGCGGTGATTGTGACCACCCCGCAGGACGTCGCATTGCTGGATGCGCGCAAGGGGCTCAAGATGTTCGAGAAGGTCGGCGTCAAGATCGTCGGTATTGTGGAAAACATGAGCACACATATCTGTTCCAAATGCGGGCATGAGGAGCACATATTCGGCGCCGGCGGCGGTGCAAAAATGTGTGCTGACTACAATACGGAGCTTCTCGGCAGCCTACCGCTGGATATCCGCATTCGCGAGCAGGCCGATTCCGGACTGCCGACGGTAATCGCCGACCCTGACGGCAGCATCGCCAAGGAATACAAGCAGATCGCGCGCCGCATCACGGTCAGGATTGCTGAAATGGCACAGGATCACAGCGCGGTGTTTCCCAAGATCGTGGTGCAGAATACCTGACAATAAGGCTGTTAACGATCCTAGCCCGACAACATGACGCTGGACAACAAAAAATCAAATTTGGCATCACTTGAAATTCTGGGGTCTGGCATCGCGTCCTCGGACCGCATTGCGGCCATGCTGGAAAACGCGCAAATGCTCAGGGATTTTGAGTGGGCGCAAATCAAGGCGCTGGCTGCTTATGTTCAGCTTTATCGTGCTGCACCCGGCGCCATCCTGTTTCGCGAAGGCGACCGGGGCGATTTCATGTGCATCGTGCTTGAGGGCAAGCTTGAAGTGCGCAAGGAAGATAACCGGCACATCGATAGAACCGTTACCACTGTATTTTCCGGTCGCAGCCTGGGTGAAATGACCATCGTGGACGGTGAACCGCGGTCTGCCACGGCAGTTGCCATTGAAACATCGACCTTGGTCGTTCTGACACAAGAAAACTTTTTGCAGATAATGCGCGACAAACCTGCGCTTTCGGCAAAACTGCTGCTCAAGATAGCGCAGTTGTTGAGCCAGCGTCTCCGTCTAGCCAGCGGCATTCTTGTGGATTATCTCGAGGGCTAGCAGTCTGTGCCGGGTTTGGGGGGAGCGCCGTCAATCGTGCGGGCTAACCAGCATTGCCTTCAGCTTCGCCAGTTTGTCCATGCCCTCGTTCTTGCTGACGAGGGGCGTGGCTTCCTTGTGGCCTCCCGCATAAACCAGTTCACTTTCCGGCATTTCTTCCAGAAAGCGGCTCGGCTCGCTGGCCAGCCAGTCCTTGCCGCGTTTGCGGCGGTTGCAGTAGCTGATTTGCAGGCTGCGCTCGGCGCGCGTGATGCCGACATACATCAGGCGGCGCTCCTCCTCGATCTGCTTTTCGTCGCTGTCGCGGAACGGCAGGATGTCCTCCTCGGCGCCGACGATGAACACATGCGGGAACTCCAGCCCCTTGGCGGCATGCAACGTGGATAGCGAAACGGCATCCGGCTCCTGATCTTTTCCTTCCAGCATGTTGATCAGCGCGATGGTCTGCACCATGTCGATCAGCGATTTTTCGTCGGCTGCGGCCTTGCGCTTGAGCCAGCCGATGAATTCCTGCACGTTCTCCCATTTGCTGTCGGCCTGGCGCGGTTCGTGCGAGTCATACAGCCAGGCCTCATAGTTGATGGCACGCAGCAGTTCGTCGAGCAGTTCGCCGCAAGGGTCCTTGTCGGCGCGCTCCTGAAGGCGGTTGATGAAGTGGCAGAAAGTCAGCAGGTCTTCGTGCTGGCGCGGCGGCAGTTGCTGCTCCATCTCCATCTCGAAAGCCGCCTCGAACAGGCTAATGTGGCGCGCCCCGGCATGGCTGCCGAGCTTCTCCAGCGTGGTGTTGCCGAGGCCGCGCTTCGGCGTGGTAACGGCGCGGATGAAGGCCGGATCGTCGTCCGGATTGGCGATCAGCCGCAGGTAGGCGGTGATGTCCTTGATCTCGGCGCGCTCGAAAAACGATGTGCCGCCGCTGACGGTATAAGGCACGCGCTGGGCACGCAGTTGCTCCTCGAAGGCGCGCGACAGGTGATTGCTGCGATACAGAATTGCGTAGTCGGCAAACCGGGTGCGGTGCTCGAACTTGTGCGCCATCAGTTTCATCACCACGCTCTCGGCCTCGTGTTCGTCGTCGCGGGCCGCGTAGATGCGCACCGGGTCGCCGATGCCGTGCTCGCTCCACAGATTCTTCTCGAACACCTTGGTATTGTGATTGATCAGGTGGTTCGCCACCTTGAGGATACGCTGCGAGGAACGGTAGTTCTGTTCCAGCTTGATGACGCGCAGGTTGGCGTAATCGTTGCGCAAATTGTGCAGGTTCTCGATGCTTGCACCGCGCCATGCATAGATTGCCTGGTCGTCGTCGCCCACCGCGGTGAAGGCGTTGCGGTTGCCCGCCAGCAACCTGGTCAACTGGTACTGGCAGTCATTGGTGTCCTGGTACTCGTCGATCAGCAGGTAATGCAGCCGGTTCTGCCAGCGGAACAGGGCTTCTGGATGTTCCTTGAACAGCACCACCGGCAAGTGGATCAGGTCGTCGAAATCCACCGCCTGATAGGCACGCAATGTTTCCTGATAGCGTGCATAGATCCGTGCATGCACCTTTGCCTCGTCGTTTTCGGCTGCCTGTGCCGCTTGCTGCGGCGCGATGAAGGCCGACTTCCAGTTGGAAATCTGCGTCTGGATGTCGCGAATCTCCTGCTTGCCACAGGAATTCGCAAGTTCGCCGATGATCTTCCAGGTGTCGCCGGAATCGAAGATCGAGAACTGCGGCTTGTAGCCCAGCAGCGCAGCTTCCTTGCGCAGGATGTTCATGCCGAGCGAATGGAAGGTGCTCACCACCAGACCCTTGCTGTTTTTCCCATGCAACAGCGCGCCGACGCGCTCGCGCATCTCACTGGCGGCCTTGTTGGTGAAGGTGATCGCGGCGATGTTGCGCGGCGCATAGCCACACCGCTCCACCAGATGGACGATCTTCTGCGTAATGACGCGCGTCTTGCCGCTGCCCGCGCCGGCCAGCACCAGCAGGGGGCCGTCAAGATAGGTGACAGCTTCGCGCTGCGCCGGGTTGAGCTTGTTCAACATTTACTCGGGAGGTATTTGGAAAGCGGATTTTTTGCAAGGCGCGCATGATACCAAAGCATCCTGGCCGGAACGATAAAGCTCACGCTAATTTTTTGCCGGCCTCTGCCGATATCTCCACCAAGGGCGGTGCATTGTGCGCAAGCCCGCAGCAACAGGAGGCAGATCATGGGAATCTTTTGCATGGATATGGGCAGCTCTGTAATCGAACGCGGCGGAGCAACGGTGTCTGATTACGGCGATGAAGTCATGTGCGCCGGCTGGATTCCCAGCCTTGCCTGCCATCAGCAGCACACCGAGAAAACAGCGCTACCAGCGGATTTGGCGAGAGTGGATGTCGATGCCTTTCTGCGCAAGATGTACGCCTGCCAACGTTGACCCATACGGGGCTTGCCACCTCCCGGCGTCTTCAGGGCATCTCAGAAATTTATATTTCGTCATTCCGGCGAAGGCCGGAACCAGACTTTTCCTGTGTCGCCCTCGACTGTCACTTCCTGGCACTGTTCCGCACATGAGCTGAGGTTATAGCCAGCCGGAAAGCAGCCCTTGGCAATTTGTATTTAGGTCACCGCTCAATTGCCATATTGAAGGATTGCCCGCACCAAGGCGATGTGTGCCGAACGGTGGGCCAAAGGCTTTTTGATGCGCGTGCGCATATTGGGTTATATTTGACGCAATTCATAATCGCGATGGCCACTGAACCTTGTCCGGCGCTACCCCAGAAATCACCCTTTCCGTGCGCAATCTGACGCGCCGATTCGGCAACCGCCAGGTCATTCATGATTTGTCGCTGGAATTGAAGCGCGGCGAAGTGCTCGGCCTGCTGGGTCATAATGGCGCGGGCAAGAGCACCACGCTGCAAATGCTGACGGGTTGCCTGCTGCCGAACGGCGGCGAGATTGAAATCTGCGGCATCGACCTGCTGCGCCAGCCCGCGCTGGCCAAGGCGCATATCGGCTACCTGCCGGAAACCCCGCCGTTGTACCGCGAGCTCAGTGTCAATGATTACCTGACTTTTGCCGCACGCCTGCGCGGCATGAAGCGCGGCGAAGCTGCCGCCGCGCTGGCGCAGGCCAAACAACGCTGCGGACTGGAGGCGGTCGGCAAAGAGATCATCGGCACATTATCCAAGGGCTACCAGCAGCGCGTCGGCATCGCGCAGGCCATCATCCATTCACCCGACGTGATTGTGCTGGACGAGCCAACCATCGGTCTCGATCCCTCGCAGATTCGCGACATCCGCAATTTGATACGCGAGCTGGGCAACCGCAGCAGCGTGATCTTTTCGACGCATCTGCTGGGCGAAGTGGAAAGCGTGTGCGACCGTGTGCATATCATGCAGGAAGGCAGGCTGATCTACGACGACACCACGGCCGCGCTGGCGAGTTATGGCGGCGAACCCGGCCATCTGGAAGAAAACTTCATCCGCCTCACGGAGACACAGCGATGATCCGCCTGCTCGCCTTGCGCGAACTGCGCAGCCTGTTTGCCATGCCATCCACCTGGTTTGCGCTTGCCGCGCTGCAATTCATTTTTGCGTGGTTCTTTCTGGCGCGGCTGGAAGCATTTCTGGAAATCCAGCCGCAACTCGCGCAGCTTGCCAATCCGCCCGGCGTGACCATCACCGTCGCCGCGCCGATGTTCAATACGGTCGCGTTGCTGCTGATGATGCTGGTGCCGGTGTTTACCATGCGCCTGATCGCCGAAGAGCGCCGCAACCAGACGTTTGCGCTGCTGCTGTCGGCGCCGCTGTCCGGCTACCATATCGTGCTCGGCAAATTCTTCGGTCTGCTGGTTTTTCTGGCCGCGCTGATAACCGGCGTGCCGCTGATGCTCTACACTCTGGTGCTTGGCACGGCGCTCGATCACGGCCTGTTGTTGAGCAATCTGCTTGGCTTGCTGCTGCTCACTGCCAGTTATGTCGCAGTGGGCCTGTATCTCTCCGCGCTTACCAGCCAGCCGATCGCCGCTGCTATTGGCGCATTGGCGGTGCTGGTCGGGCTGTGGCTGGCCGACATCGGGGCGGCTGCGGAAGACTCACCCTGGCATTTCGTCTCGCCGCTCAATCATTTCCAGAATTTCAATGCCGGCTTGCTGGACAGCGGCGATGCCGCCTTTTTTGTATTGTTCAGCGCAGTGTTCCTGCTGCTGGCGATACGCCGCATCCACAACAACCGCATCTATGGGTGACACGGTGCGCAGATTCATTACCCATCCGGCGTTGCGCAACCTTCTATTCGTGCTGCTGTTGCTGGGCGCCGCATCCGCTGCGGGCTATTTGGCCGTCCGCTATTCACTGCAGCGAGACATTACACACAATGCCAGCAACAGCCTCATGCCCGCCAGCGTGGAATTGCTTGAACAACTGGCCGGTCCGGTCAATGTCACGGTGTATGCCACCGAACGCGATGCGCGTCTCGGCGATATTCGCAAAGCCATTCGCGATTTCCTGTCGCTCTACCAGCGTTACAAGCCGGACCTCAGGCTGGTGTTCATTGACCCCGAGAAGGAAGCAGGCAAAGCCCGTGCTGCGGGCATCCAGCTCAACGGCGAGATGGTGGTCGAATATGCAGGGCGCAGCGAACACCTGACCCAGATCAACGAGCAGACATTTACCGGCACCCTGTTGCGCCTGGCACACAGCCGCGATCAGACGGTGATGTATCTGGAAGGGCACGGCGAACGCAAGCTGGACGGCGTGGCCAACCATGATCTGGGCGAGCTGTTCGGCGCGAAGCTCAGGCAGAATGGCTTCCGCCTCAACAGCCTGAATCTGGCGCTGGCGCAGGAAGTGCCGGCCAATGTCAGCGTATTGGTGATTACCCATCCGCAGCTTGATCTCATGCCCGGCGAAACGGACAAGTTGCTGCGCTACGTCGATCGCGGCGGCAACTTGTTGTGGCTGGTTGATGCCGAACCGCTGCGCGGGCTGGAAGCTCTCGCCGAAAAACTCGACCTGCTGCTGCCGCCCGGCATCGTGATCGACCCGACCGCTGCCGAGATGAATGCGCCCGCCACCTGGTCGCTGGGTGCCAGCTACTCACCGCATGCGGTGACGCGCAACTTCAATCTGATCACCGCTTTCCCGGAAGCGCGTTCCATCAGCTGGAACGAGAATCCGGAATGGGAACATCACATGCTGGTAGAAGTCGCCGCCCGCGGCTGGGTGAGCCGGTATCCGGCTGAAGGAAAACCGCGCTTCGACAAGCAGCACGACACGCCCGGTCCCGCCGTTATCGCCGTGGCGATGCAACGCAGCATCAACGACCGCGAACAGCGCATCGTGGTGGTCGGCAACGGCGCCTTCCTTTCCAACAGCTTCGCCGGCAACGGCGGCAACGTGGACCTGGGAGTGAACATGGTGAACTGGCTGGCCAGCGAAGAGCATCTCATCACCGTTCAGCCGCGCGCCGCCAGGGACAGCAATCTGGCACTCAGCCAAACACAACTGACCGTCATCAGCGCCGGTTTCCTGATTATCGTGCCGCTGCTGCTGGCGGGAGTGGGGGGGTATATCTGGTGGAAACGCCGCCGTGCCTGAGAGACTGCTGCACAACTACTGCGCTTGCCGATGCGGTGTTAAAAAATGGCTCAGAATCCTCATTTAGCAATTTGTAAACTCCGGTTCTTCGCCATTTTTTGCCTTGCCTCGGCTGCGCTCGTCACGTTGTGAAACAGCCTTTGGAATTGCTCAATTACAAAACATGCCCGAACTGCCCGAAGTAGAAATTACCCTGCGCGGCTTGGCTGCGCATCTCACCGGCCAGGCCATCGCCAAGGTTGTCATCCGCCACGCCAGACTGCGCTGGCCGATCCCGAAAAATTTACCGAAGTTGTTGCACGGCAAAACCATCCGTGCGCTGCGCCGCCGCGCAAAATACCTGCTGGTTGAATTCGATCACGGAACACTGATCCTGCATCTCGGCATGTCTGGCAGCCTGTGCCTCCTGCCCGCCGGAACGCCTGCAGAAAAACACGACCACTTCGATCTGGTGCTGGGCAACGGCATGCTGATGCGCTTGCGCGATCCGCGCCGCTTCGGCGCGGTGCTATGGCACAGTGGCGATGTGAATGCTCACCCGCTGCTTGCCGCACTCGGACCTGAGCCGCTGCAACCTGAATTCGACGCGGCATATCTCTACCGCACCACCCGCAACAAGACCGCCGCAATCAAGCTGGTTATCATGGATAACCGCGTGGTCGTCGGCGTGGGCAACATCTACGCCAACGAAGCGCTGTTCCGCGCCGGCATCCGGCCGCAGCTCGCCGCCGGAAAACTCAGCCGCGAACGCTGCGCGCGATTGGTCGAGGCAATCCGCGCCACGCTCACCGAGGCCATCCGGCATGGTGGCAGCACCCTGCGCAACTTCGTGGGCAGCGACGGCAAGCCCGGTTATTTCCAACAGCATTATCGGGTGTATGGCCGCGCGGGCGAACCCTGCCGTGCCTGCGGCACACCCATCAAACAGCTACGGCAAGGGCAGCGTTCCAGCTTCTATTGCCCGAAGTGCCAACGCTAATCCACAATGCGCCCGCCGAATCGGGAGCGCACAAAAGCCCGCCGTGAGAGCGGCGGGCTTCTTTTCCGGCAACAAGGGGGAACTAGCCCTTGGCTGCCATCAGCCTTTCGTACTTGGCCATTAACTGTTCGTGGGTTTCGACATGCGCAGGATCTTTGGGAATGCAGTCCACCGGGCATACTTCCACGCATTGCGGGGTGTCGTAGTGACCCACGCACTCGGTGCATTTGTTCGGGTCGATGACGTAAATTTCATCCCCCTGCGAGATGGCGTCGTTCGGGCATTCCGGCTCGCACACGTCGCAGTTGATGCATTCATCGGTAATTATCAGTGCCATGCTTTTCTCCTAAGTTAGATCAATTTAGTCTTTTTGCTGCAACTTGGCCGCTACCAAGGGTGATACAAACTTGCTGACATCGCCGCCGAAGCGCGCCACCTCGCGCACCATGGTGGCCGAAATGAAAGTGTATTGCTCCGCCGGCGTCAGAAACAGCGTTTCCATTTCGGGGTACAGATTACGGTTCATCCCCGCCAATTGAAACTCATATTCAAAATCCGACACGGCGCGCAATCCGCGCAACACCACACGTGCCCCTTGCGCCTGCACGAAGTTCATCAGCAAGCCGTTGAAGCCTTCCACGCGCACATTGGCAAAATCCGCGAACACTTCATGCGCCATGTCCACGCGCTCATTCAGCGTAAACAGGGTTTGCGTGCGGCTTTCCGCCACTGCCACAATGACTTCGCCGAACAGTCCGGCGGCGCGCCGTACCACGTCTTCATGCCCGCGTGTGATGGGGTCAAACGTGCCGGGGTAGACAACTTTTATCACTTAACCACACTCAATAGTTGATAATGCACTTGCCCCGCCCTGCCGGATTTCATTACTTGCCAGGGCGGTGGGGCGGTTATCGCAGCGCCCGATTCGACATACATCATGCCGTTCTCGTTCAGGTGTTGCGGCAGAATTTCCAGCAGTTTGGGCAGGTAATTGCCGTGAAACGGCGGGTCCAGAAAAATCACGTCATACCGGTGTATATCGCGCGACGCAAATTCTAACCCATCTTGGCAATAAGCGAAAATGCCGGCGCAAGACAATTTTGCAATATTGTCCCGCAGGGCGTGAAAAACCGCGGGATTTTTCTCCACCATCACCACCCGTTCCGCGCCGCGCGAAGCGGCCTCGAACCCCAGCGCGCCGCTGCCGGCGAACAAATCCAGGCAGGTGCGCCCGTGCAGCGTCTGCCCCAGCCAGTTGAACAGGGTTTCGCGCACCCGGTCCGGCGTGGGGCGCAGCCCTTCCGCATCGGGAAAGGCGATCACGCGGCTGCGCATCTCGCCGCCGATGATCCTGACCTTGTTTATTTTGCGGTTTCCCCGGGTGCGCCGACGATCACGGTCGCCATTGCCTGCGGATCGATGCGGCGCGCGAACGCATCGCGGATCTGCGCCACGCTGACCTGCTCGACCTTGCGCGTGAAATCGTCCAGATAAGTCAGCGGCAAATCATGGAAACCGATGATGCTCAGGTAATCGATGATCTTGCGGTTGCTGTCGATGCGCAGCGGAAAACCGCCGACGATGTTCTGCCTGGCGGCGATCAGTTCCTTTTCCGTCGGGCCGTTGGCGATAAATTTTGCGAGCGTGTCGCGCACCAGCTGCAGCGCTTCGTCGGCCTGCTCCTTCTTGGTCTGCAGGCCGATCTGGAACGCGCCCGGCTGTTTCAGCGGCATGAAGTAGCTGTAGACGCTGTAAGCCATGCCACGTTTTTCGCGCACCTCGTTCATCAGGCGCGACACGAAGCCGCCACCGCCAAGAATGTGGTTGCCGACATACAGCGGGAAATAATCCGGGTCGTTGCGCGACATGCCCGGTGCCCCGATCAGGATATGGCTCTGGCTGGCAGGGTGGGCGATGCGCTGCTCGCTGGCGGAAATGCGCATCGTTACACTGGGCAGCGCGGCAGGCGCATCCCCCGCAGGCAATTTTTCGGTGAGTTGCTGCGCAATCACCTCGGCCTGACTGCGCGACACGTCGCCCATGATGGCCACAACTGCGGTGCTGGCCCGGTAGTGCGCGGCATGGAAAGCGCGCAGGTCCTGCGCGGTAATTTTCTCTACGCTGGCTACTTCACCGGAAACCGGAAAACCGTAAGGATGCGTGCCGTACAAGGCTTTCTGGAATGCCTTGTCGGCGATGCTTTCCGGCTTGGTCTCGTCCTCTTTCAGCGAGGCGATCAACCGTACCTTTTCGCGCGCCAGTATTTCCTCCGGGAACAGCGGATGCTGCAGCACGCGCGCCATGATATCCAGCGCCTGGTCACGTTCCGCAGAACTGCTCAGGGTGCGCAGCGACACACTGGCTCTGTCCGGGTCAAAACCGCCGCCAAATTGCGCGCCGATATCCGCCATGCCGCGCGCAATGTCGTCCTCGCTCAGCCCTTCCGCCCCGAGATCGAGCAGATGGTGAGTCAGCCCCGCCACCCCGGATTTGTCGGCGCTATCGAAGCTGCTGCCGGCCGGAATGCTGACCGATACATCCAGCATCGGAATGTCGTGATTTTCTACGAACAGCACCTTCGCACCGCTGGTACTCTGCCAGTGCTGGATGTTGGGAGTGGCAGAAGCGGCTGTCGCGACGCAGCACAACGCCGCCAGTAAGAGTGACTTAATGGGCATGTGCGGCTCCTTGTGGCGCTTTCGGTTTGCCGGAGAGCGGCTGCGGATCGAGCACGGCGACAGTGAGGTTGTCCTCCTGCAAGAATTCCTCAGCGACTTGGCGCACCTGCTCGGCGTTAACCGCCTGCAACTTCTCCAGCATCAGCGGGAGGGCTTGATAGCCAAGTCCGATACTTTCCATTTGCCCGATCTGCATTGCCTGGTAAAACAGCGAGTCGAGCTTGTATACCTCACCCGCCGTGACCTGTGCCTTGACACGCTGCAACTCTTCCTCGCTCACGCCGTCCTTGACGAGCAGCGCGATTTCCTGGCGTAGCGCCGCTTCGACATCGTTCACAGTCCGGCCTTCGCTGGGTGTGGCTTCGAGAGTGAACAGGCTGGGTCCGCGCGAAGTGGCGTGATAGCCCGCCCCCGCCCCGCTGGCGACCTGCTGTTCGCGGACCAGATGCTTGTTCAGGCGCGCCGATTCGTTGCCGTCCAGTACGCCGGCCAGTATCTGCAAGGCATAAGGCTTCCAGTCTTGCTCCGGATCGCGGATTACCGGCGTGTGATAACTCATTACCAAATGTGGCAATTCGGCAGGCGCCTTGACCACAATGCGCTTGATACCAACTTGTTTTGGTTCGACAAAATTGCGTGGTGCGGGCACCGCGTGCTTGGGGATGGCACCATAGTAGCGCTGCGCCAAAGCAAAAACCTCATCCGCCTTGACGTCGCCCGCGATGACCAGCGTGGCGTTGTTTGGCGCGTACCAGCGCTTGTACCACGCCCTGGCATCGCCCACCGTGAGCGATTCCAGATCGTTCATCCAGCCGATGATCGGATGCTGGTAGGGGTGCTGCTGATAAACCGTCGCCGTCATTTTTTCATACAGCAGTGCACGCGCCTCATCGTCGGTACGCAGCCGGCGTTCCTCCATGACCACCTTGATTTCCTTTGCAAAATCGGCGGCGGTGAGATTCAGGTTGTGCATCCGGTCGGATTCCAGCTGCATCGCCAGCGGCAGTTTTGACTTGTGCAGTTGCTGGAAATAGGCGGTGTAGTCGTAGCTGGTAAAGGCATTCTCGCGCCCCCCCGCTGCCGCGATGCGCCTGGAAAACTGGCCCGCCGGCACGGTCTTGGTGCCCTTGAACATCAAATGCTCCAGCACATGCGCGATGCCGGTCACGCCGGTGCGTTCGTCCATACTGCCCGCCTTGTACCAGATTTGCTGCACCACCACCGGCGCGCGGTGATCTTCCTTGACGATGACCTTCAGGCCATTCGCCAGCGTGCGCTCGAACACTTCTGCCTGTACTGCTGCCGGCGCGCTTCCCAGCAACAGCGCGACGCAAAACAAAAAAATTCTCATCTACCTAGCCCTGTAACATGTAATCGGCATAAAATAACAACGCCAGCCACATCGTATATGTGGCTGCTTTGTCCGTATTATGCCCCATTTCCCTGCGACCAGAATGTATCCGGTATGTTCAGTTTCCTGAAAAAAAGTTCACCCGAAGCGCCGGATGAGAAAGTCGGCACTGGCTGGGTTGCGCGCCTGAAGTCCGGCCTGGCGCGCACCGGCGGCCAGCTGACCGGCCTGTTCGCCAGCGGCGGGAAAATCGACGACGACCTCTATGAGGAACTGGAGACGATTCTGATTACCGCCGATGTCGGCATGGATGCGACCAGTGCGCTGCTCGCCGATCTGCGCTATTACGTCAGGGAGCATCGCCTGAGCGAAGCGGCCGAGCTCCGGGAGGCGCTCGCGCACTGCCTGCTCAAGCTGCTCAAGCCGCTCGCACAACCGCTGCAGGCCGATGCGCACAAGCCGTTCGTCATCATGATGTGCGGCGTGAACGGTGCGGGCAAGACCACCTCGATCGGCAAGCTGGCGAAGTACCTGCAAACGCAAGGATTGTCGGTGCTGCTGGCGGCGGGGGATACCTTTCGCGCAGCGGCGCGCGAACAGTTGATGACCTGGGGCGAGCGCAACAACGTGACGGTCATCGCGCAGCAGAGCGGTGATGCCGCCGCGGTAATTTTTGATGCCGTGCAATCCGCGCAGGCGCGCAGGATTGACGTGGTGCTGGCCGATACCGCAGGGCGCCTGACCACGCAGGCGCATCTGATGGAGGAAATCAAAAAGGTGAAGCGCGTCATCGCCAAGGTGCTGCCCGATGCGCCGCATGAAGTGTTGCTGGTGCTGGACGCCAACACCGGACAGAACGCGCTTTCCCAGGTCAAGGCATTCGATCAGGCGCTCGGCGTGACCGGGCTGATCCTGACCAAGCTGGACGGCACCGCCAAGGGCGGCGTGATCGCCGCCATCGCCCGGGCGCACCCGATTCCGGTGCGCTTCATTGGCGTGGGTGAAGGACTGGACGACCTGCGCCCGTTCGTCGCGGAGGATTTTGTCGCGGCGTTGCTGGGGTTCGACGAATGATTTTGAGAACTATAATTGGCGATACCTGTTGTTTTTATTCGGGGCATCGCGTTGTTTATGTAGGTGCGAATTTATTCGCACTTAATTTGTGTGCGTGCGAATGAATTCGCACCTACCAAGTCGTCGTCTGCGCTTCTACAGATGATCTCGTTTACTCAAGTCCACAAACGCTACCCCGGCGGCTACGAGGCGCTGAAGGGCATTTCGTTCGACATCGCCGAGGGCGAGATGGTGTTCCTCACCGGGCATTCCGGCGCGGGCAAGAGCACGCTGCTCAAGCTGATTGCCGCAATCGAGCGCCCCAATTCCGGCAGCGTGCTGGTGAACAGCCAGAATGTCGGTGCGCTCAGCGGCGGCGCATTGCCCTATCTGCGCCGCAACCTCGGCATCATCTTTCAGGACCATAAACTGCTGTTCGATCGCAGCGTATTCGACAATGTGCTGCTGCCGCTGCAAATTTGCGGCTTCGACCACCGCGAGAGCGGCAAACGGGTGCGCGCCGCGCTGGACAAGGTTGGCCTGCTCAAGCGCGAAAAAACCAATCCCATCGCGTTGTCCGGCGGCGAGCGGCAACGCCTGTGCATCGCGCGCGCCATCGTCAACCGTCCGGCCATCCTGCTGGCCGACGAGCCGACCGGCAATCTGGATGCGGCCTATGCCCAGGAGATCATGGCGATCTTCAAATCCTTTCACCAGGTCGGCGTTACCTTGCTGATCTCCACCCATGATGTCAGCGTGCTGCAGGACAGCGGCGTGCGCAGGCTCACGCTGAAAGAGGGTGTGCTGCAATGACGCGCGCCCTGGCACTGCACCTCGGTGTGCTGCGCGCCGCGCTGCGCCGCATGTTCGCCTCGAAACTGGGCGGGCTGCTCAACATTCTGGTCATCGGTATCGCGCTCAGCCTGCCCGCCGGCATGTACGCGCTGCTGCAGAATGCGCAGGGGCTGGTCGCGCAGCTTTCCGGCACGCCGCAAATCAGCCTGTTCCTGGCGACGGATGCGCAAGCGGATGACATCGACGCGTTGCGCAAACAGCTCGCCGCCCATCCCGCCGTCCACGGCGCCGAATTCGTTGCGCGCGAGCGGGCGCTGGAACAGCTCAAACAAAGCACCGGTCTGGCCGATGTGATCGTCGGGCTGGAAAAGAATCCGCTGCCTGATGCCTTTGTCGTCTCGCCGAAACAGGGCAACGCGCAAGCGCTGGACATATTGCGCGGCGAACTGGCGCAACTGCCCGGAGTCGAACTGGCGCAACTCGATTCGGCATGGGCCTACAAGCTGGAAGCGCTGCTCGAGTTCGGTCACCTTGCCGTGCTGATCCTCGCCGTTCTGCTCAGTCTCGCGCTGGTTGCCGTCACCTTCAACACCATTCGCCTGCAGATCCTCACGCAGCGCGACGAGATCGAGGTGTCCAGACTGATCGGCGCGACCGACGGCTTCATCCGCCGCCCGTTTCTGTATTTCGGCGCGATGCAGGGCTTGCTTGGCGGTATCATGGCATGGGCCATCGTTACTGCCAGCCTGCTGCTGCTCAACCGCCCGCTGGGCGAGTTGTCGCAACTCTATGCCAGCCAGTTTGTGCTGCACCCGCTTTCCTTCGGCGACAGCCTGTCGCTGCTGCTGTTTTCGCTCTATCTGGGCTGGCTGGGAGCGTGGCTGTCAGTGGCGCGCCACCTGTCGCAGATCGAGCCGCGCTGACGGTTCACTAGTGCAGCTTGTCGGCCGACTGCACCAGCACCCACGGGCTGACCACTACCGCCCATACCAGCGCATCGGCTTCAACCCACTGGCGCGCCTGTTCATCCGGCACGCGGGTTAATTGACCAGTTGCCATCCATTGCCTGATTTGCGCCACGTTATCTTCCGATATCTGGAACGCGGCCTCGACCAGATCCAGGTCGGCGGAGACCATCAGGGCCTTGCCGCCGGCAAAGAAACGCTGCAACTCTTTCCAGGCGATTTTCGAGGTTTCCAGATTGATCTTGGCGCGATAGATTTCTCGTTGATCTGAATTGGACATTGCGATGGTTCAACTCTTCCGTTTTTGGAAACCGGTTTACTGCCCGACTACATCAAGCGGATTTATCGGCTCTCTCTTTGCGTGCATCGCGTATTGATACGCGCGGCGTGCCTTCTCCCGCCATCTCAAACAACTCTGTAGCACTGACCAGTTTGCTGAATGTTGCATAACCATAATTGCGCGGATCAAAAGAAGCTTGATTGGATATTTGGTTGCGTACCAATGACAATAACGCCCAGCCATCATCGCCCTTGGCAGCCTCCACCGCATTTCTTAACAGACTGACCAGCCGGGTGTCTTGTCGCAACTTGGCTGGGGGCACTCTTGTTGGAACAACGGGTTTGGCGTTTGCATCACTTTGCCCATTCGCACTTTCTACAGCTGCTTCTTGCCCGATTTTTTCGAGATCCAAAAATTGCGAGCATGCATCCACGAAAGGCGACGGCGTTTTGCTGGCTCCGAATCCGAATACTTTCGCCCCCCGCTCCTTGAGGTGCAAAACCAGCGGAGTAAAGTCGCTGTCTGAGGAGACAATCGCGAACGCGTCCGGCCTCTCCGTGTAAAGCAAATGCAACGCATCTATGCACAAGCTCATATCGGTCGCATTCTTGCCCTTTGTGTAATCAAATTGCTGTATGGGGCGAATGGCGTAAGGATGCAGTGCGGCTTCCCATCCCTTTAGCTCGGCCTTTTTCCAATTCCCGTAGGCGCGCCGGATATTCACTACGCCGACTTTCGCCAGTTCCGCCAACACCACCTCAATCTTTGCTGCCGGTGAGTTGTCGGCATCAATCAACAATGCGATGCGTATTTCATGGCGAATAGTTTCGTTGCTATTCATCCCATCCTCCATTTCACTTCTTCGCCGGCGCGCAGCGGCACCAGGCGATGTTCGCCAAACGCGAGGCTGTCCGGCGCCTGCCAGCTTTCCTTGCGCAGCGTGATCTTGCCGGTGTTGCGCGGCAAACGGTAAAAGTCTGCGCCGTGGAAGCTGGCAAATCCTTCCAGCCTGTCCAGCGCGCCAAGCTGCTCGAAGGCCTCGGCGTACAGTTCGAGGGCAGCATGTGCGGTGTAGATGCCGGCGCAGCCGCAGGCGGTTTCCTTGGTGTGCTGCGCGTGCGGCGCGCTGTCGGTGCCGAGAAAGAATTTCGGGTTGCCGCTGGCCGCCGCCGCGCCCAATGCCGCGCGGTGCGTTTCGCGCTTCAGCACCGGCAGGCAGAAATAATGCGGGCGTATCCCGCCGCTGAACAGGGCGTTGCGGTTATACAGCAGATGGTGCGCGGTGATGGTTGCGGCAACGGTGTCCGGCGCGCCGGTCACGAACTGCACCGCCTCGCGCGTGGTGATATGCTCGAATACCGTGCGTAGCTGCGGCAGGTAGCGCAACAGCGGCTGCAATATGCGCTCGATGAACACCGCCTCGCGATCGAACACGTCCACTGCCGGGTCGGTCGCTTCGCCATGCACCAGCAACGGCATGCCGCAGCGCTGCATTTCTTCCAGTGCGGGATAGGTCTTGCGGATATCCGTCACGCCCGCAGCGGAGTTAGTGGTCGCACCCGCCGGATACAGCTTGACCGCGTGGATCACGCCGCTTTCCCTGGCCTTGCGAATTTCCTGCGCCGTGGTGTTGTCGGTCAGATACAGCGTCATCAGCGGTTCAAACGCGGCGCCTGCGGGCAGGGCGGCGAGAATGCGCGCCCGGTAGGCCTGTGCCTGTTCGGTCGTGGTGATCGGTGGCCTGAGATTGGGCATCACGATGGCGCGGGCAAATTGCCGTGCGCTATCCGGCAGCACCGATTGCAGCAGCGCGCCGTCGCGCAAATGCAGATGCCAGTCGTCGGGGCGGGTGAGGGTGAGGTGTTGCATGGCGTATTCCGGTGCGATGGATGGACGGGATTGTAATCCAACGCGCCTGCGCGGGGGAAAGGCTGTTTCACTTCGTCGTTATGGGATTGGTGTGCTGCGTTATTTTTCGATCGGGTTTGCGGAAGTGGTGCGGTGTAGGATAATCGCCGCCCGCGCTTGCCGTTTTTGAATGACTGAATCAAGAGGATTTACGATGCACACACTGATTTGCGGTTCGATGGCCTACGACACCATCATGGTATTTCCGGATCAATTCAAGAAGCACATCCTGCCCGAGCAAATTCACATTCTGAATGTGGCGTTCTTGGTGCCGGAGATGCGCCGCGAATTCGGCGGCTGCGCGGGCAACATCGCCTATAACCTCAAGCTGCTCGGCGGCAACCCGCTGATCATGGCGACGGTCGGCGACGACTTTTCCACTTATGCGCTGCGCCTGGAAAAGCTCGGCATTACGCAGGCGCACATCCGCCATATCTCCGGCAGCTACACCGGGCAGGCGTTCATCACCACCGACCTGGATGACAACCAGATCACCGCGTTCCACCCCGGCGCGATGAGTTTTTCCGAGAACAACCACGTCGGCGACGCCGCCGACGTTACCCTGGGAATCGTTTCGCCGGACGGGCGCGAAGGAATGTTGCAGCACGCGCGCGAATTCCACGAGGCGGACATCCCGTGGATATTCGATCCGGGTCAGGGCATGCCGATGTTTTCGGACGAGGAGTTGCTGCGCTTCGTCGAGCAGGCCGACTATGTAACGATGAACGACTACGAGGCGCAACTGTTGCAGGACAAGACCGGCAGGAAAATCGAGGAGCTTGCCAGGATGACGCGCGCCTTCATTATCACGCGCGGCGGCGAAGGTTCGACCATCTACGCCGACGGCAAGGAGATCGTTATTCCCTGCGCCAAGCCGACGGCATTGCTTGACCCGACCGGTTGCGGCGATGCCTATCGCGCCGGGCTGCTGCACGGCATCCAGCAGGGCTGGGACTGGGAGACGACCGGTCGCCTGGCTTCGCTGTTAGGCACGCTCAAGATCGCCAGCCGCGGCGGGCAGAACCACGCGCCGAGCCGCGATGAACTGAAGGCGCAGTTCCGGCAACATTTCGGTTTTGCCGTGCCGCTGTAAACATGCGTACCGCCCTGCTCATCATCACCCTGCTGCTGGCCGGATGCGCCAGCGGTCAGGTGGGAGGTGTCGGCAGCAAGCCGGCCGATGCGCCCAGGGAAGTCGTCAAGCTGGGCGTGATCGAAAGCGTCAAGCCAATCGAACTGGACGACAGCTCCGGCGGCGGCGCTTCCGTCGGCGGCGTCTTCGGCCAGGTCGGCGGCGCCAGTACCGGCGGCGGGCGCGGCTCAAACGTCGGCATCATACTCGGCGGGGTGATCGGCGGTACGCTTGGTCATCAGGCGGGCATTGCCACCAAACCCGGCCTCGAGATATGGGTCAGGCTGGATGGTGAAGAGGGCAAAAGCGCTTACGTGATGCAGCCCGGCCAGCCGGATGACTTCAAGATCGGCGACCGCGTGCGCGTGGTGAGCAAGAAGGGCGAAACGCGCGTCGAACTCGATAGCGGCGGCACGGCAAAGTAATCCGATTATGAACAAGACCATTCCGCGCATGACCGTCATCACTCTGGGTGTGGCCGACCTTGCGCGCGCCACCGCCTTCTACCGCGAGATCTTCTCCATCCAGCCGATCACGCAATACGAAGGCGTCACCTTCATCCCGCTGCCCGGCGTGTGGCTCTCGCTCTATCCGCTGGAGAAACTCGCCGAGGATATTGCTGGGGATGCCAAGCTGCCTGCCCCGAACACCTTTCGCGGTTTCACCCTCGCCTACAACGCGCGCAGCAAGGAAGAGATCGTCAGCATCTTCGCCCGCGCCGCCGAAGCGGGCGCACACATCGCCAAAGTACCGCAGGACACCTTCTGGGGCGGCTACAGCGGCTATTTCACCGACCCGGACGGGCACTACTGGGAAATAGCCTGGGGGCCGATGTTCGAATTCAACGAACATGGCGATCTGCGCTTCAAGGCGTGAATCCCGAACTTCTCTCTCACCTCTCTGCAGCCATCCGCGATGCGACGCAGCGCCCGTTCGAAATGCGCAATGCAACCCCCGTCGGTGGCGGCTGCATCAACCGGGCTTATCGTCTGGAGGAAACGGACGGTTCGCGCTATTTCGTCAAGCTGAACGATGCACGGCATCTGCCGATGTTTATCGCGGAGGCTGCAGGGCTTGAGGCGATCGCCGCGACGCACACCCTGCGCGTGCCGCTTCCCATCGCGCACGGCAGCGCAAACGCCCACAGCTTTCTCGTGCTGGAACATCTGGAGTTGGGTTCGCGCGGCAATGCAAGACTGCTCGGCGCACAGCTCGCCGCACTGCATCGTTGCACTGGTAAAAAATTTGGATTCTCACAAGACAACTTCATCGGCACGACGCCGCAGCCGAACGGCTGGAAAGACAGTTGGATAGACTTCTGGCGCGAGCAGCGCCTTGGTTTCCAGTTGCGCCTCGCGGCGCAGCACGGCGACAGGCTGCAGACGCTCGGCGAGAAACTGCTGGACGCGCTGCCCGCGTTCTTCGCCGGCTATTCATCGCAACCCGCGCTGCTGCACGGTGACCTGTGGAGCGGCAACCACGCCTTCCTCGCGGATGGTACGCCGGTGATCTTCGACCCCGCGCCCTATTACGGCGACCGCGAGTGCGATCTCGCGATGACGGAACTGTTCGGCGGTTATCCCGCAGATTTTTACGCCGCCTATCGCACGAGCTATCCGCTGGATGCGGGCTATGCGGTGCGCAGGGAACTGTACAACCTGTACCACATCCTCAACCACGCGAACCTGTTCGGCGGAGGATATGCGAGGCAGGCGGAGGGGATAATGCAGAGGTTGCTGGGGAATGTGGCTTAACGCCGAGTTAGATGCGTTACCACCCGCAAGCCTTCCTTAGTGGCTTGATTGCCTCCGAGAGGCCTGCAATCTTGAACGTCGCCATCACAGGGCTTTCGCCGTAAGGAGTAACCTGTGCGAGAAGCTTCTCATGCACCATCATCTTCTTAGCAAACGCTATATCGCTACCCTGCACGAACACAGCGGAATTGTCTGTAGATATTGACCATGTATCGGTTGTTGCTTTAGCGCCATCAAACCTCGTGAGCATTTCGGTGCTTTCAAGGCCAAGGTATAGGTCCCACGTAAGGAAGACGTTTGTCTTCTTTTCCGCACAGCGAACATAGAGCATGGGCTTTGCAGTCTTGTAGCCTGACCGCACAATCTCTTCTGCCTCGACGGCCAGATATACGTTTTCACTGTCATCTATTGGAGATCGGTTGACCGTTAGTTTCCATTTTCCGCTTCCTTGGACGATTGTGGATTTTGGTTTGTCTACGCCAAGCGAACGTGCTAGGGCGTCATAGCAGACTAACCTCGCCGCATCGCTGTTCTTCGCTGCGCACTTCGCGATTTCTTGTTTTTCGGCGGCAACTGCTTCGCCGATGAGAAACACTGCCCATACAACAACAATCAAGTACTTCATAGCTCCTCCCGATAAGCGTCTAGCGTTTGAATTCACCGGCCCGCGCGGCTTTTCGCGCAGGTCAGGTGAAATGAAAGGTTACGCCTCATTGGGAAACTCGGTCTCCCGCCGGGCACGTTGAGAAAGTTGCAGTAACTCCGCATCAGTAACCAGCCTCTCGACGACACCACGATACTGATCTAGCGACTCTCGCAGACTTTGAATCTCTGCACAGATGCGTGGCATGTTTAGACTGTCGTTCTCCTCACCAGCCATCGTAGATATGTACCGAGCCTTTTCCTCAGACGTATTTGCCACGGGGAACATGTTCTTGAAGAAAAGAGCTGCACCGATGCCATGTAATGTGACGGTACGATCCATCTTGTATCCGATAGCTTCGGTTATTCGCTTCTGCAAAACTGGATCAATTACTGCGATGTGATGCTGACCGAGAAGAGCGCCTTGTAGTTGGTAAAGGCGAATGCCTTGCTTCCGAATCGTGGCATCCCATCTCTCAATGGTCGCGAGTGCTGCGTCAGGCTCCATTTGGGCAAGCTTTTCGACTGGATTGGGCTGTGCTTCGCTGACAAGCCTCTCTCCGTCGTCGACGCAGTCTTTCAGAATAAAATAGACGCGTAAGACATCGAGCACGGCATTTTCACGCGTCTTGGCGGACTGGAAGTTTCGGAGATCAGAAATTCCAGTTCTGATTAGATCGACTACACCCTTAAGTTGCGCAAACATGGTAGCTATGAGGACTAATGGGTAAAGGTAAGGGGCGCGCCGCTTTTGGCGCGCCCCGCTTGACCGCTATGTTAGACGGGCTTGATGACCAGCATTTCATTACCACCTCTCTGGAACTCATAAGGGACAGGCTGAACCTCAACATTGAAGTCGTGGCTCGCAAGGTGATTACTCATAAAAGTAAGATGGGGAGACAAAGTACCATCAAGTGCAAGCAGCGGAAAAACCCTCACTTCGCGAGACACACGCAACATTTCTTGGAGTGCCTGAAGATGAAACTCTACTGACAAGTGGGCGCTGTACAAAAACAAGAAATGTGACGACAAGGCGATGTCGAATTTTCCACTTTCAAAAGGTAACGATGGCAACTCTCCTGGGATGTATCGGCCTTCATCCCTCCCTGCATCGAAGTCCGCGAGGAAAGTTTCCATCGCAGACATGCGAAGACTCCCGAGTTGTTCTACCGAAGGAATGGCTTTCCAAACGTAGCCTCTTTGGTTCTCGCGCATTTGTGCCATCACCGCTTCATATGTTTCGGAGATACGGCCCCTGATCTGTTCTGCGTCAAAGACGTAGATTGGGTCTACCGAGACGATATTCCCGCCGCGTTTGGTCAGTGCTGCATTGAATCCTGCTGGACCGTCACCACAGCCAAGAATGCGAAGCCCAAGATCGACCTCGGTAAGGCCAAACATGCTGACATATTCGTCATACGAACGCCCCCACGGCACGACTTTTTCAAGTGTGAATCCCATTGACCTGCCTGTCTAATGTGAAATGGGTGGCAAGAACGCCGGATATTCCGGCGCGGCTTTTCTTCCTGGTGTGAAAACTATAACAGGGATTACCATCGCTCGGCCCCGAGCATCTGCGTTGTACTCATCTGCTCGCCGCCATGACGCTCTGGATCGTAGGCCGCCAAGCGTTGCTCCATTGTCAGCGGCACATTCTCCACCGAGGAAACGATGATGTGCTCACCTTGAATGGAGGTGCATACCTTCAGATTGTTTCGACGGCGTTTGATATCGAGAGCTGTTCTGGACATGGCACACCCTTAAAGCAAAATACTCAAACACGAATCTATACTTGCTGGACTGTTTGGTCAAACGAACACCTCACCAATGTTTCGCCACCGGGTTGTTGCAGGCCGCCTGGAACAGTTGGCGGTCATCCAGACGGATCGCGCTCATCGGGCCGCCCCACAGGCAGCCGGTGTCGAGCGCAATGGCGTCTTTCCTGTGCAGCAGGCCGAGCGCCGACCAGTGGCCGAAGATGACGGTGGCATCGCGGCTGGCACGCTTGGGCACGTCGAACCACGGCAGGTAGCCGGCCGGGATGTTCTGCACCTCGCCCTTGAACTTGAATTCCATCCTGCCTTCTGGTGTGCAGATGCGCATGCGGGTGAAGGCGTTAACGATGACGCGCAGGCGCCTGTAGCCGGTCAGGCCGTCGTTCCAGTCGTGCGGGGAATTGCCGTACATGTGTGCGAGGAAGGTGGCAAAGTCGTCGCCGCGCAATGCGGTCTCGACTTCGCGCGCCAAGCTCCCGGCCTGCGCCACGCTCCATTGCGGCAGCAGCCCGGCATGGACCAGCACGTAGCCGTCCTGCGCATGCAGCAGGCGCTGATTGCGCAGCCAGTGCAGCAGTTCCTCGCGGTCCGGCGCGTTGAGAAGTTTATCCAGCGTGTCGGTGCGATGCAGCTCCGCCACGCCTTCCGCGACGGCGAGCAGGTGCAGGTCGTGGTTGCCGAGCACGGTGATTGCGCTGTCGCCCAAGGACTTGACCAGCCGCAGCACCTCCAGCGAGCCCGGCCCGCGGTTCACCAGGTCGCCGACCAGCCACAGCCTGTCCTGCGCCGGGTCGAAGCGCACCTGCTCCAGCAACTGCTGGAGCTCGGCGTAACACCCCTGTATATCGCCTACCGCATAAATCGCCATTGCGTTTCCCGGCATGGTTACCTGCGGGATAGGGTAGCAGATTTTTATGGCGTTTCGATGAAACTCGTCGTTTTCAATTCAGAAATGGCTGGCAGTGCAGCGGTTATTGCGCAACCGTGTCGATGCCATACTGTTTCAGTTTTTTCCACAGTGTCGTGCGCGACATGCCCAGTTTTCTGGCTGCTTCCGCCTTGTTGCCGCCGGTTTCCTGTAGCGCTTGCAGGATCATTTCCTTTTCCTGCTCCTTTTGCCGTACCGGGGCGCGGTAGTAGCGCTGCATGATTGCCGTGGCCGGAGCAGGAACAGTATCGGTCCGGGCGCTGGCAATCAGACGGCTTGCCTTCTGTATTTCCGGCGGCAGGTGGTGTGCCAGAATGGTCGTGCCCTCTGCATGCACCGCTGCGTATTCCATAGCGTTCGCCAGTTCACGGACATTACCCGGCCAGCTATAGGCATTCAGTGCGCCAAGCGCCTCGCTGGAGAGTTGAAGGTCGCGCCCTTGATGGCGTGCAAGCATATTGGTAAGCATGGAGTTGACCAGCAGCGGAATATCCTCGCGGCGTTCACGCAGGGCGGGGGCGTGTAGCGGAAGCACGCGCAGCCGGTAATAAAGATCGGCGCGAAATTCGCCACGGCTCACCATCTCCGGCAGATCGCGATGGGTCGCCGCGATGATCCGTACATCCACCTTGCGCGTCTTGTTTTCGCCGAGCCGCTCGATTTCATGCTCCTGCAGGACGCGCAACAGTTTCACCTGGATATTCAGCGGCACATCGCCGATTTCATCCAGCAGCAGCGTTCCCTCGTGCGCCGCCTCGAAGCGGCCTTCGCGCTGCTCGGTCGCCCCGGTAAACGCACCTCGCGCGTGGCCGAACAATTCGTCCTCAAGCATTTGTTCGGGAAAAGCTGCGCAGTGCACGCGTATGTATGGACCCTTGGCGCGGCTCGAGTTGTCGTGCAGCGCGCGTGCGATCAACTCTTTGCCGACACCGCTCTCGCCGGTGACAAGAATGCTGGCTTCGCTGGCCGCCGCCCGCATGATCTGGCGAAACAGTTCCTGCATCACCGCGCTGTTGCCCACCAGGCCGCCCATATGCATTCTGTTGCTAGCCTCTTCCTCCAGCTGTACCTCCTGAGTGCGGTCGCGCAACACCACTGCGCAATATGCCAGCGGCTCATCGGAGGGTAGCACCATGGCCCACATGCGCAGTGGAGTCAGAACGCCATCCGGCCGCTGCACGACAAGGTCTTGAATCTTTTTCCCCTGTTTTGCATTGTCCATGAGCGTGCAATATCCCCTTTTCTCGCAGCTTCGCGCGCACGCCGTTCCCTGAAAAAGGCTGGGGCAGAGTTTGTTGAGGGTGGTCTCGTGATTTTGCCCCAGCATACGGCTGGCCGCCTCATTGATCGCCACGACGCGGCGCTTCTGGTCGAGGAAAAGAATTCCCTCTTCGAGGTTGTCGAGGAACTGCCTAAGACCGGGCAAGGTAATCATAAACGTTCATTCTCCCGCAAAAGCGTTAACTGTGAACGCAATGTTAACGTTTAGTGTTTGCACTGTCAACGCTGAGGCAAATCAAGGTTAATAATAATATGTTGATTATTTAATGAATTAAATTTGTGGCACGGTTACTGCTTATAGTTTGGGCGCAGGTGATCATTCTGTATTGTCCTGCAACTTAACAAAAGGAGTAACGATCATGAAACTGAACAAATTTGCTTTGACATTGACTGCCGCAGCCTTGTTGCCAACTTTTGCCCACGCCGGCACTGACGAGGTTGTTGCCAGCTTCGAGCGTGACCTGCATCGTGGCGCCAGCATCGAATCGCCGATGGTTGCCCAGGCCGAGGCCGATCCGCTGGACATCATCAATAGCATACTGAACAGGGAGCCGGATGCTGTCGTGGCCAGCTTCGATCGTGATCTATACCGCGAACCAACCGTTGTTGCGACAGTGGCTGCCGCTGAGGCCGATCCGCTGGATGTGATCAATGTTGCCTTCCGCAGCGAACCGGATGCCATTCTGGCGAGCTTCCATCGGGACCTGTACCGTGTGCCGACCACCGCTCCGTTGGTCGCTTCCAATGAAACCGACCCATTGACGATTGCGATCAACTCAGTACTGTGGAGCGAGATGGTAAAGCCGACGATACATGTCGCGCTTGTAAATGGCTACGGCCACACCAAGTAAATCTTTCGGCCAATAAATAACCGGGGCGCAGTGCCCCGGTTATCGCAGGCGAGACCCTGTTTTGCTTCCTGGTGTTTGAGTGGCGCACGTCGTATCCAGCCACCGAACAGCAATAGTTCCTCCCACCGAACCATGCGGCTGGCCGTTGTTTGATAGCGGTGCGGCTAGCCGCAAAGGCGGTTTTCACGCGTTAATACCAGAGTCATTCTGTCAAGCATAGGCAAGGCACATAAAACTGAATCAGCAGCCCATCCGGAACTTATTGGCTGGGCCAGCAACGAACAGGATTTTTTTGAGGAGGAAGTATGTTGGCCCAATGGAAAATAATAGCTGCAACCCTGTCTGCTGCCGTACTGTTCGGCCTGAGCGCGGGAGTAGTGTCGGCTCAGGATCACGGTCATTCGCATGGCGGGCATGCGCATGGTGAGGGAACTTCGGCGCAGCTCACGCTCGATCATGGCAAGAAATGGGCTACTGACGACAGCCTGCGGCAAGGCATGAGCCGCATCCGCGACGCGCTGAACGCGGAGCTGCCTGCCGTTCATCCCGGCAAGGCCACAGCGGAACAGTATCAGGCGCTGGCGCAGAAGGTGAATGATCAACTTGCCTTCATGGTAAAAAACTGCAAGCTGGAGCCGCAAGCGGATACCGTGCTGCATCTCATCCTAGCTGACATTATTGCCGGTGCGGATATTCTGCAGGTGCAGCAGGGCGGTGAGGCACATCAGGGTGCGGTGAAAATCGTTCATGCGCTGGAAAATTATGCCAGCTACTTCGATCACCCCGGCTGGCAAGGCCTGAAGTAGGCCATAACTCTCTTCATGGAGCGGGCAACAACATGAAGCTGAAGCGCTTCCTGAGTTACGAATGGGATGCCATCGCCGGCATACTGGCTGCCGCGCTGGCCATCATCCTGCACCTGCTGCATATCGTCGACGAGCACATCGTCATGCCCATCGTGCTTGCCCTGATGGCGCTTCTGTTTCTCAATTTCATGCGCCATGAGCGGCACAATGAGCAAACGGCAGAACAGGTGGAGCAGACGCAGGAAATGGTGTCGAGGATCAAGGCATCACTGGCGGCGCCTGACGTGGTGCTGGTCGGCCCGCGCCAGCTGCGCGCGGCGAACGAACAGTTTGCCCGCAACATGCGCGGGGAGGCGATCCTGTTCAATGTCTGCCTGTCGATGTACCGGACGCAGCCGCTTTTCGACGCGCTGCTGCACCCGGCCATCGGAAACCCTCAGGTAGCTTCCATCCAGTTCGTTCTCGATGAGAGCCAGCGAGGCTTGTGGCAAGCCGAAATCATGCCGAAAATTGCCACCTGTGATGGCAGGCACAAGGTGCGGGAGCCGCACTGGTGCGCTCTCAGCAAGAATATTTCCTTCATCCTCGCGGATACGCCGTCGGAAGGCGCGGCGGAGGCGCTGCTGAGTTTCTGGGGTGAGCCGTTCATGGCGCAGTCCACCGAGCGCAACGTGCCGCGCTATATTTTCCACGTACAGGCGCATTCCGAGCTGCTGCCGCATCTGGTCGAAATGGAACGGAAGTGCCGCATGCATAGCTGATATGCTGGTGCGCCCGTGCTGCAAATTCTCCCGGCAGGGTGTCAAGCCGTTACGAGGATTGTTCGTCACGCCGGCGCAAAGCGCGCCACACGAAAACGCCGAGCAGTAACAACATGGCAACAACCGATCCTAGCGGCCAGCGTGCCGGTTGATTCCATGCGCGGCGCAACCGGTCGCGTTGCCCGGCATCCACGCGCCAGTATTTGAGTCTGTTATTCGCCATCACGTTGGGTTTCACATTGTGCAGCCAGCTGTGCTGCAACACGTAATCCTTCGGATGAAAGCCCCACAGCCACGGCGCATCGTGGCGCAGAATTTCCAGCATCTGATCGATGATGACCTGCCGTTGCACGCTGTTTTCCATGTTTTTCATCTGCTCGAATAACTTGTCATATTCGGGGTTGTCGTAATTCGCGGCGTTCTCACCGCCCTTGGTTACCTTGGCCTGCGCGCCGTGCAGCAGGAACAGGAAGTTTTCCGGATCGGGATAATCGGCATTCCAGCCGAAGTAGAACATTTGCGTGTCGCCCTTGCGGACCTTGTCTTGGAAGCGGTTGTAGTCGGTGCTGCGCACCACCAGTTGCACGTTGAGCTTGTCGAACTGCTTGCGCAGCCAGTCGAGGCGCGCCTTGCTGCCCACGCCGCTGGCGGTGGTGTCCAGATTGACGACCAGCGGCTGATTGGTTTGCGCATCCACGCCATCGGGATAGCCCGCCTCGGCGAGCAGGCGCTTGGCTTCCTCGATGGGTTTGCGCCTCGGCGCGCCGTCCACCCAGTCATACACAGTGCGATTGATGCCGGCTTCGCCATCGCGATAGCCGAAAATGCCGGGCGGCAGCGGCGACTGCGCGGCAATGCCGCGCCCGTTGGCGAAAATGGAAATGTATTCCTCGAAATCGACGGCAATGGCAATGGCCTGGCGCAGTTTGCGCGCTCGCTCCGAGTTTCCGCCCACAACCGGATCCAGCCAGTTGAAGCCGGTGTACATGGTGGAAGTCGATACCGCAGTTGACAGGCTGATGCCCTGATCCTTCATTTCATTGGTCACGGTGGCCTCGCCGCCGACGGCTACCTGCACCGCTTGGTCGAAGCTGTCCGAGCTGATGCCGGAAGCGTCGTAATAACCCTGCAAAAACTTGTTCCAGTACGGGATGGTTTCCTTTTCCAGGCTGAACACCACCTTGTCAATCAACGGCAACGGCTTGCCCGCATCCGCCAGCAGCCCGGATTCCTCATCGCCGGCCCCGCCTTCCGACGGATAGGTTTCGCTGTCGTAATACGGGTTGCGCGTGAGCACCATGCGCTGGTTGGGGTTGTTTTCCGACAGGTAGTAGGGCCCGCTGCCCACCGGCCACCAGTCCAGCACCAGGTTGCGTTCGCGCATCCCGTTCTGCGCATAAAAGCGTTCGGCTTCGTGCGGCAGCGGCGCGAAGAACGGCATCGCCAGCCAGTAGGCAAATTGCGGGTATTTGCCGTGTATCTCGATGCGGTAGGTATGCTCGTCCACCACCTGCACGCCCGGTAATGGATATGCATTCAGGTCCAGGAAAGCACCGGGATTTTCTTGCGCCGCCTGCTGCAGCGTCGCGGCGTAGTCTTTCAGGCCGACGATGTATTCGCTCATCACGCCGAAGATCGGCAAGTGCAGATGCGGATGCGCGAGGCGCTTGATCTGGTAGGCATAGTCCGCAGCCGTGACGGTGCGCGAGCCGCTGTGCGGAAAATCATTCAGCGCATGAATGCCGCGCAAGTCGTGCAGTGTCAGGCGGTCATATTCCGGGTTGCCCTGCGCGTCGCGCGCGAATGCCGGATGCGGCTGATAGCGCATATCCGGTTTGATGCGGATTTCATACACGCTGAAGGCGATTCTTTCCGCAGGTGTGCCGTCAGGCAACGGCTGGCGACGCTCGTCCAGGTAACGCACCGTCGGCATTTGCGCTGCCGCCAGCGGCACCAGGTGATAGGGGCGTTTCAGGTAATGGTATTGCAGCGGCGGCGCGTAAATCTGCGCGAGGAATGCATATTCGTTCTCACTGTAAGCCTGTGCCGGGTCGAGATGCTTGGGGCGCTCGGTAAAGGCGCTATAAAGAATCGATTTGCCTTCGTCCGCAACCGGGTAGGGATTGTTCCATAAACCGCCGGTACAGGCGGAAAGCAGCGCGGCCAGCAGGGAAATGAATACAACTTTCATGGCGCGGAGTGTAGCGGAATCGAGCCGGCGCGTCATGGCAAAGGAGTGCGGAAACCCCGCCCAATCTGTGGTGCTATACTTGCGCCCGTTTTCTTTTGCCCGCACCCTTGCGGAGGATGGCGCGTTGTGTGGCGTTGCCGCTGTCGGTCGCATGGGATCAATGACATGTTGCGTTTATTGCGTTTGCTGAAAATCATTTTCGTGGTGCTGCGTTTCGGGCTGGACGAATTTCTGCTCGCGCACGAGCGGGTGCGCTGGCTGCGCGTGCCGCTGAACATCCTGCTGTTTCTGCGCAATACTTCAAAGCCGCGCGCCGTGCGGTTGCGCCTGGCACTGGAAAGTCTCGGTCCGATATTCGTCAAGTTTGGCCAGATGTTGTCCACACGGCGCGACCTGATGCCGACTGACATCGCCGATGAACTTGCCCGGCTGCAGGACCGGGTGCCGTCTTTTCCTTCCGCGCAAGCCATTGCCATGCTGGAAGCGACTTACGGCAAGCCGTTGCATGAAGTATTCAGAAGCTTTGATGAAGTGCCGATAGCCAGCGCATCGGTGGCGCAAGTGCATTTTGCCGTGCTGCCGGACGGGCGCGATGTGGCGGTAAAAATTCTGCGGCCGGGCATCACCGGAATCATCAGGCACGACGTCGCGCTGCTGAAGGTGGGCGCCGATCTGATGGAGTGGCTATGGGCCGAGGGCCATCGCCTCAAGCCGCGCCAGGTGATCGAGGAATTCGAAAAGCATCTGGCCGACGAACTCGATCTGATGCGCGAGGCCGCCAACGCCAGCCAGCTCAAGCGTAATTTTGCCGACTCGTCCCTGCTGCTGGTGCCCGAGATGTACTGGGATTATTGCCGACCAGAAGTGATGGTGATGCAGCGCATGTATGGCATCACCATCAGCCAGGTGGGCGCGTTGCGCGAGGCCGGAATAGATATTCCCAGGCTGGCCGCCAATGGCGTGGAAATTTTCTATATGCAGGTGTTCCGCGACGGTTTTTTCCATGCCGACATGCATCCGGGCAACGTGCAAGTGGCGGCTGACGGCCGCTATATCGCGCTGGATTTTGGCATCATGGGCACACTCACCGACAGCGACAAGCATTATCTCGCGCAGAATTTTATCGCGTTCTTCCAGCGCGATTACCGGCGCGTCGCCCAAGTGCATATCGAATCGGGCTGGGCGCCCGCCGATACCCGCGTGGATGAGCTGGAAGCGGCTGTGCGCGCGGTATGCGAACCGATTTTCGACAGGCCGCTGCGTGAAGTTTCATTCGGGCGCGTGCTGTTGCGCCTGTTTCAGACCTCGCGCCGCTTCGGCATTGAGGTTCAGCCGCAACTGGTGTTGCTGCAAAAAACGTTGCTCAACATCGAGGGGCTGGGTTTGCAACTCGATCCAGAGCTGGATTTATGGAAAACCGCCAAGCCCTGGCTGGAACACTGGATGAGCGAGCAAGTCGGCTGGCGCGGCCTGCTCAAAACATTGCGCGAGGAAGCGCCTTACTACGCGACTCTGCTGCCGCAATTGCCGCGCCTGCTGCATCGTCATCTGGCGAACGAGGCAGCCAACCGCGGCGATGACACGCTGCACAAGTTGCTCGCCCAGCAAAAACGTTACAATGCACTGCTGGTGCTGATCAGCCTGGCGCTTCTGGGCATTCTTGCATGGCAGCTGCACCTGTGATGGCCGGTGATTTGATGGGCGTTTGCTGCGTGTCTGGCCGGACGGCCGGCAGTTCTGTCAATTGCGCTCGTGTCATTTTCCTTGGCTCCCGGCCGCCCTGTTAGTATAGAATTCACGTTGACTCGTCCGCGAAGGAAAATGGAAATGAAAAAACTCGCAATGCTCCCCGTACTGGCCTGCAGCCTGCTCCTGTTTTTTGCACATTCCGCCGTTGCGCAAACCGGCAGTCCGGATTCACCTCCCCTGAATGAATTGTTGAAGCAGGAGGAGGATGTGCGTCTGGCGCGCCAATCCCTCGTTGAGGCGGAGCGTACTTACGGGGTCAATCACGTCAAGGTGGCCGAGGAGCTCGAAAAAATAGCAACGGTCTATGAAAAGCAGCGCAAATATGCCGCCGCAGAGCATTTTCTCAGGCGCGCCTTGAAAATCCGCGAAGCGGAGCTGGGAGAAAACCACATCGAAGTGGCCGCTGCGCTCAGGAACTTCGGCGAACTGTATCTCGAGCAGGGCAAGTACGCCGCTGCCGAACCGCTGTTCAAGCGCGCGCTGGTCATCGAAGCCAACACGCACGGTCCGGACAGCCTCAAACTGGTTGCGCCGCTGATCCGGCTTGCCGAGTTGCAGGAATCACAACGCCAGTTTGTCGTTGCCATCCAGTTGCATGAGCGCGCATTGGCTATCCGTGAAAAAACCCTGGGGCCAGATCATCGTGATCTGGATGGCTCTCTGATGCAGCTGGCGCACCTTCACCAGGTCATCGGGCAATATGATGAGGCCGAGGCGTTGCTCAAGCGCGCACTGGCACTTCGCGAAAAAACCTTTGGTGCAGAAAGCAGCGCGGTAAAGGTTGCCCTGTTCAATCTGGCGCTGGTTTATCAGGTGCAGGGATTCAACGCCGAGGCCGAGGCATTGCTCAAACGCGCGCTGATCATCGATGAAAAGGGCGGCAGTGACCAGCCTGGCGCGCTGACGCCGATTTTTTACCTGGCGAAGTTATACGAATCGCAGCATCGCTATCCCGCTGCCGAGGATATGCACAAGCGCGCGTTGGCTATCGCCGAAAAAGCTTACGGGGCGGATCATGCGGAAGTCGCCAAGGTGCTGGAGAACCTGACCGATCTTTACAGGGGGCAGGGCAAATTCGCCGAGGCACTGCCAGTGGCAAAACGCTCTCTTGGCATCAAGGAAAAGGTTTATGGCCCGAACCAGGCTGAAGTAGCCAGATGCCTCAACAACCTGGCTTTGATACAAATCGGACTGGCGCAATATGCTGATGCGGAGCAGTCGCTGAATCGTGCTTTAAAGATTGAAGAAACCAACTACGGCAGTGACCATCCCAATGTGGCAAAGGTGCTGGATACCTTGTCAGACCTGTATAAAAAACAGGGCAAAGCCGAGTTGTCGGTCTGGGCCGACACGCGTGCCAAACAGATCCGCCGCAATTGGCGCTAGCGGACTGCTGGATATCGAACGGTGTAATGAAATGTCGTTGCACCTGGGCAGGCTGGATTTATTTTGGGGCGCTTCGGCGAGCGTTGTCATGGATGAAGGTACTTTGCATGTTGTCAATCAACAGGAAATTCTGACATGCTGCTGATGATCGACAATTATTACTGACATTTGCCCGCTTTCGTTGCCATTCGCTATTTACCCTGAAAGCCGCTCTGCATATAGGTTTTAGCCTCGTGATCATTCGCAATTATTCGGTGACAGCCTGAAAAAAACCGGATAAGATACCGGACAAGATTTCGAGTTATCCGGTATGCCATCTCTCACAGACACCAAAGTCAGAACAGCCAAACCTACCGAGAAGCCTTACGTGCTTCAGGATGGCAGCGGCCTCTATCTTGAGGTACGTCCGACCGGCGCAAAATTCTGGCGCTACCGTTACTGGCTGACGCCGGAGAAAGATGGCCGCTACACCATCGGCGAATATCCATCCGTTTCACTGTCCGATGCCCGGCGCGAGCGTGAGCGCGTTCGTGAACTCGTCAAACAGGGCCTCCATCCCACCCAGGAAAAGCAGACCGAGAAACTGCGCCAGTCGCATGAGCGCGCCAACACATTCGAAGCTATCGCACGGGAGTGGCTGGAGCGTAAGAAAGGCAAATGGTCTGCCTATTCACACAAGCAGGCAACCAATTGCATCGAGCAAAACGCCTTCCCGAAAATCGGCAAGCTGCCCATCCGCAAGGTAACGGCTGCGCATCTGCTTCACATCCTGCAAGCCATGGAAGAACGCGGTGCAGAAACTTATGCAATGCAACTGCGTCAGTGGTGCTCGGCAATTTTCCGCCACGCGGTGGTTACCCTGCGTGCCGATGGTGATCCTGCGGCTGCGCTCAAGGGAGCATTGTCGCGCCCCCAGATCAACCACAGCAAGCCGATGTCTGCCGAGCATATCGGCGACTTCAAAGCAAAGCTCACGAAGTATGGCGGCAACCGGACTACCGTCATCGCCATGAAGTTGATGCTTTACACCTTCGTGCGTACAGCCGAATTACGCAAAGCGCCCTGGACCGAGTTCGACATCAATGCCGCCGAATGGAAAATTCAGCCGGGTCGGATGAAGATGAAGCGCGTACATATAGTGCCGCTGCCACGTCAGGCAGTGGAGCTGCTACAAGAATTGCGGAGGATCACCGGCGCCGGCAACTGGCTGTTCCCCAACTTTCGCCGCCCGGATGATGTAATGAGCGCGACCACGATCAATCGCGCGCTCGAACACATGGGCTATCCCTCCGGCCAATGGACAGGGCACGATTTCCGGGCGACGGCCTCGACACGACTGCACGAAATGGGCTTCCACTCAGAGTGGATCGAGCGCCAGCTTGCCCACGTCGAAGGCAACAAAACCAAGGCCGCCTACAACCATGCCGAGTACCTGCCAGAACGCAGGAACATGATGCAAGCCTGGGCGGACTGGATCGATAAAATTCCAGAAGAGATCATCGTCAACACGCAGCTTGCGCGTGAGGCAATAAACTTGCTGACTCCGGACGACTTGCCAATATCTGCTGGCTTATCCAATCCTGCACCTCTGACTCGACCCATCCGGATAAGCGCCCGAGCTTGATCTGCCTCGGGAATTCACCCTTCTTGATTTTGTCGTAAATCGCCGTCGTACCAAGGCCTACCATGGCCTTGACCTGCGGAAGGCGTATCAACCGCTGGTTCATAAATCACCTCTCATCCAATTCGACATGGTCACTCCATCAATGACTATTGATCGTGAATCGAATTGAATATCACCACGTCAGGATTGCGTCGCTGAAATGCGTCCTGCCGGGCCACATTTCGGATGCCATCAAATGCGGGCGGAAGTTAGCGTCACGGGCTGGACTCCGACCGCCATGCAAAAACCAACTCGAAAAAATAATAATTCCGGGCCACAGCACCTCAAGGCTTGGATGCGTGGCGACCAGCTTCCCCTCTGGCCGGAAGAAATCCGCTGCGCGCCAAACGAATTTTTACGCAGCGCGCTGTTCAACGCACGCAACCGCAATCAAAAGCGACGATACTTGCGGCAGGAAACATTGGCGATCATCGGCAAGGGGCGCATCACCTACACCGGCGAGGAGCTGCGGCAGGACGATGCCACGGTCTGGCTGCAACTGATCCAGATGGCCAGCGATACCCCGTTGGGCGCGCCCGTAGAATTTACACCATACAGTTTTTGCAAGGCCGTCGGCTGGACACCTTCCGGCGAGACCTACGCCCACCTGCGCAAATGCCTCACACGCTTGCAGGCCACCGCGCTGGCTTTCTATGCCGAACGTACCAAGCACACCATCTCGCTCTCCATGATCCCGGCCTTTTGCTGGCGGGACGAGAGCACCGGCAAGCCGCTGCCGTGCTACCGGGTCAAGCTCGCCCCGGAACTGGCGGCGCTGTTTCATGGACAGCATTTCACCTACCTCCACTGGGCGCAGCGTCGGCAATTACCTGAAGGCTTGGCCACCTGGCTGCACGGCTATCTGGCCAGCCACCAGCAACCGCGCCCGCTTCCCCTCAAAGAAATCCAGCGCGCTGCCGACCTCACCATCAGCCGATCCGACAATCTCCGCAAGGCAGTAGTCCGCGCATTGGATGAATTGCTGAAGGCCGGATTCCTCGTTTCATGGCAGATCAACGGCGGCAACATCGCTGTCGTCCGGCGCTGACTATTGATTTGGCGTGGTGAAGTATTTAACTCCGTTCGGGCTGAGCCTGTCGAAGCCTGCCACGCAGCTTCTGGCTGCATCAGTATTGTCGGATGAGTAGGAAAACTATTGGCGTTTGAATAGGGAAATGCCGAAAATCGTTCGATCCAGACGCAAAATTCCCGTCGAATTACTGCCACACTATAGGCGTTTGAGTAGGGAACTATTGGCGGTTGAGTAGGGAAACGCGGCTCATGACTTGGCGTATGAGTAGGGAAAAGGATGTTCCACGCAACTCGATATGGCGTTTGAGTAGGGGAGTATTTTCACAAAACCAAGGCGCAGCAAGGCTTTCAGGCTGAAGGTGGCAGGTAACCTATTTAACCTTTATATAACCAGCCGGGGCGGTTCGCTATCGTTATTGCGGGTGGCTACGTCTGACGTTATCATCAGCACTTTCGAGCTAAAGTCAGCATATTTAATGTCGCGATTTCCCATCCATCAACTGCATGACACTGAGTTCGAAGACCTCGTGACGCTAATCTGTCGCCAGATACTTGGTATCAGTGTTACGTCGTTCGCACCCGGTCGCGATGGAGGGAAAGATGCAAAGTTTGAAGGTATGGCTGTCGCCTTCCCGAGTACGACCAGTCCGGCATCAGGGAAATTCATTATCCAGGCAAAGCACACCGCAAACCCTGTCGCATCATGTTCCGATCCGGAATTCGAGACGACCTTGCTGAACAAGGAAATCACCAAGATCAAGAGGCAATTCGACGAAGGTAGGCTCACTCACTACATCCTCTTCACAAATCGCCGCAAGACTGGCGGCGCGGAAGACCGCATTCCAGATCGCATCAAAGCCGAAACCGGGGTGCAGAATGTTTGGCTTCGTGGGCTTGAAGATGTCGAGCGTGACCTGCTCCACTACCCCGGCATCGTCAAGCTCTCCGGTTTGGACAAGCTCCGCTCACCCATCCAATTCGTGCCGGACGACATTCGCGACGTGATTGTGGCCTTCCACAAACATCGTAGCGCTATAGCAACCGCATTCGACAGTCAGCACGATTTTCGAGACTACCCAGGCTTGCCACGAAAGAATGAGATCAATGGCCTGACCGATACCTACTTCAATGAATACATCCTTGCCGATTCAGAGCCGCGATTCCCGGAAATCCGCCGCTTTCTCCAGAATCCTCGCAACTGGGAGTTTGCAGAGCAATACCACGCCACTGCGAATGAACTGAAAGGCCAGATCATTACCCACCGGGAACAGTTCATCACCTTTGATGAAGCCTTGGAGCACGTTTATCAGCTCATGCATGAGCGTAGCTCAGAACTACAGTCCGCGCCGCGCCGTATTTTGACGAAGGTTTTTATTCACTACATGTATGTGAACTGCGATATCGGAGAAAAAGGTTCATGATCCGCGCAACCAAGCATCTCAACCTGAATACTTGCGTTCTCCGCGCTTCCAGCCGTTTACTCGCCAAGCTACAGGCCGAGCGCCTGTGCGGTTATGAGGCACTGCGTAGCTCGCTGATGGGGCTTGATCCCGATGCGGACATTCTATTTCTTCCTACTATCCATTTTCTGTTTCTTCTCGGCCGAGTGAATTATCACGCCCAGACGGATTCATTCGAATACATCCAGCCGGGGAGTGGCGTATGAAACTGAGCCACCTCTACACCAACAAGCCCGACATTTTTTCGCCCATTCGTTTTCGTGAGGGACTGAATGTCATCCTCGCCCGTATCCAGCATCCGACAGACCACGAAAAAATCTCGCACAATCTTGGCAAGTCGCTTCTCATTGATGTCATTGATTTCTGCTTGCTGAAGGAAGTCGGCACGAATGGGCACTTCCTCAAGACCCGTGAAGACTTGTTCGGTGAATTGGTTTTCTTTCTGGAGCTTCGCCTCCACGGTGGCGGATTTGTAACCGTCCGTCGCCCCGTACGCGAAGCTACAAGCATTGCCTTTAAGCGGCATGCCGAGCCACACCAGGATTTTACCGCGCTACCCAATGAGCAGTGGGATCACGTTGATGTCTCACTGAGTGCGTCAGTGAAGCTGCTCGATAGTTATCTTAACCTCACCGCGATTAAGCCGTGGCCCTATCGTACAGGCGTCAGCTACTTCATGCGCAGGCAAGCAGACTACAGCGATGAATTCCGCCTCTCCAAATTCAAAGGACGCGACATCAATTGGAAGCCTTACGTCGCCAAAGTTCTTGGTTTCGACGACAACCTGCTTACGCAAAAATACGAAGCTGATACCGAGCATGGTCGCATTGAGACCAAGCGCAATGAGCTTCAAGCCGAGGTTAGTGTCAAAGTTTCAGACTACGAAAAACTCCGGGCGAGTATTGCAGTGAAGCGAGATGAGGTAGAGCGTAAGGTTTCTTCTATTGATCAATTCGATTTCCACCAACAGGAAAGTGCGCTTACTCAAGAACTCGCCGATCAGGTTGAACAGGAAATTGCTACCACAAACGAACTCCTCTATTCAGCCCGGTTCGATCTCGCACAGATAGAGCGTGGCCTGCAGGACGAAATTAAATTTGATCTTACCGATGTGAAGCGCGTTTTCTCCGAGGCGCAGATAACTTTTCCAGACCAGCTCGCTCGCGATTACACTGACCTGGTCGAGTTCAACCGCCGCATTCTCACGGAGCGCCGCACCCACCTGCTAAGTCGAGCAGAAAAACTCCGGAGTGAAATTGCCCACCTGGAAGAATCCAATACCGCCAGCTCTGAAAAGCGCCGAAGCATTCTCCAGATTCTGGGCGGCACTGACAGCCTGAAAAAATTTAAAGACCTTCAGCGCCAGCTCGATAATGATCGCACCAACCTCGCGCTCATGGAGGAAAAGGCTTCCAGGCTAAAAGCGATCCGCGATCTCAATGATGATCTTCGACGCACCAAGGCACAATGTGATGAACTCACTGTTGCCATAGAGAAGCTCGTCAGTAATAGCTCGCTGCGGTTCAGCGAAATCCAAAAAACCTTCAGTCACATTGTCAAAGAAGTCCTCCACCGTAGCGCGGTTCTTTATGTCCGGCAAAATGATAGCGGCAATTTGGATTTTCATGCCGAGTTCACCGATACCGATACCGATGCCCCTACCCAGGAACGACGCGGGACGAGTTTCCGGCAGGTTCTCTGCATCGCTTTTGATCTTGCAGTCCTCACCAACTATGCGCGTGAACCATTCTTTCACTTCGTTTACCACGACGGTGGCCTAGAGCGTCTGGAGAGCAAACGAAAACTTGCGCTGTTCCAAGTCATCCGCCATACCTGCGAAGAATACGGTATCCAATACCTCATCAGCACCCTCGACGAAGACCTCCCGATCGCCGAAGATACCTCTGGCCTATGCCCAAAATTTGAAGAAATCGTTCTCGAACTTCATGACGGTGGCGATGATGGTAGGCTGTTCAAGGTGGGAAGGTTTTGAAATCGAGTAAACAATTCGGCTTCTTATAATTGTTGGTTCACATGCGTGATTGCAAACTAGGCATCGGCGGCTCCTCCACCCTCCCCAGCCACCCCCACAAAACCTTAACCGCCAACCAATAAGCATAAGCTGTCGCCGGTGCCATATCCCGATGATCCTTCCAGAACGCGATCACCTGCCGCTTGCCGATTTGCTCGATGCCGGTCAGCCGGAATTTCGCCTGCATCCAACTGACCATAATTACCAGCCGATCCACCTGCTGCCGCCGGTTGGTTTTTCCGCCATGCGCGACATATACATGCGCACGGCGGCGAACCTGTTCAGCCAAGGTAGGCATTGGTTACCTCAATGCGGCTGTGGCCCAGCTCCTGGGCAATCCGACCGCGCGCTGAAGCGTCACGTTGCTTTGCCTCGTCAATGTCAATTCTCAACTCTTGGGCTAGCCAAGTCAGGTGGGCCTGACCATGACCGATATTGACGGCAACCGGGCATTCTTCAAAAACCAATTCCAAGTATCGTCGCTGAGCGAATGCATGGCGCTCACGATGAAAACGGATGCCATGTTGCGTCGACATACGGTAGCAATACTGCCGGAATTCACGATAGTTCATAGCGCTGA
>JACOUM010000010.1 GCA_016177795.1 Nitrosomonadales bacterium
AAAGCATTGGGTAAACCGCCGAAGGTCATCAACATCGCGATTGCGCATAAATTGTTGAGGCAAGCTTTCGCCGTGGCAACGGCCAATGCTCCTTTTTCGGCAGAATATGCTTGACGCCAAGCACAGTTCATTGCGAGCGAAGCGCGGCAATCCAGCCATTAAAAATGCCTTTGATAAAATCATCTGGATTGCCGCGCTTCGCTCGCAATGACCGCCGCAGGTTACATTTTTGTCATTTTTTGACATCATTTAACTGAGTAAGAGACTAAATATAACGAGGCGAATTTATGTTGAAGCGGTTTACGGCTGATTGGGCAGTGCCGATTGCGGATTTGATTCTGGCGCCATTGGTGTTCGTTGCGGCGGTATTGATGAAAATCGTGCGGCGCTTCGGTATCTGGCGCATGCCGCTCAGCAAGGCCATTTTCAATCGCGTGGGAATTTACCCGATTCGCGATCATTATTACGAGCCGATGTACAACTACAGGAAGTATTTGCGGCATTCGCTGCGCGACGAACGCAGTTTGCCGGGCATCGACCTCAATGAGGCCGGGCAACTGGGTTGGCTTGAGCAGTTCGATTATGCCGCCGAACTTGCGCGCATCCCGCTTGATCCGGCTGCCGGCAGATTGTTCCATTACAGGAACCCGAATTTTGCGGAAGGCGATGCGGAGTGCCTGTACAGCCTGATTCGCCTGAAAAAACCCCAGCGCATCATCGAGATCGGCAGCGGATTTTCCACCATGATGGCGCGCGAAGCCGTGGAGCAGAACCGGCGTGAGGATGCCGCCTACAGTTGCCGGCACATCTGCATCGAGCCCTATGAAATGCAATGGCTGGATGCCGTGAATGGTATCGAGGTGATGCGCAGGAAAGTCGAGGAGATGGACACCTCGTTGTTCCGGCAGCTTGAGGCAGACGATATTCTGTTCATCGATTCCTCGCACGTGATACGCCCGCAGAGCGATGTGCTGGCGGAATATCTGGAGATATTGCCGATTCTCAGCCCGGGGGTACTGGTTCACATTCACGATATCTTTACGCCATACGATTACCTCGACCATTGGCTGATTGATGAAGTTAAACTCTGGAATGAACAGTACTTGCTGGAAGCCTTTCTGTCATGCAACCCGCAGTTCGAAATCATCCTTGCCTTGAACTTTCTGAGCCACAGGCATCCGGACAAACTGGCGGAGAAATTCCCGATGTTGCGGGGGCAGGCGGAGCAGGCCGAGCCGAGGTCTTTCTGGATCCGGAAAGCCGCCTGATCATGACCGCTAATCCGCATGGAACACTTGCGGCTGTTGCGGCACCGGATTTGAGGCTGCGCCAGAACAACTTCGACCTGCTGCGATTCCTGTTTGCCTTCACAGTGTTCCTGGTGCATGCCCATGTGCTGTCCGGAGCGGAGCCGCTTGCGGTATTGAGCGGACTCCTTTCCTCCGAGATCGCCGTCAAGTCTTTCTTTGTGGTCAGCGGCTTCCTGATTTTCATGAGCTATGAGAACTCGCGCGACATCAGGAGCTATTTCGCGAAAAGGGCCAGACGCATCTATCCCGCCTATTTTTCCGTCATCATGATTTGCGCCGTCCTGGGGAGCGTTTTCAGTGTGCACACTTGGGGTGATTATTTTTCCCCGCAGCTTTTGAAGTATGTCTCAGCCAATCTGTTATTCCTCAATTTCCTGCAGCCGAACCTGCCCGGGCTGTTTGAAAGCAATTCACTGCAGGCGGTCAATGGCGCGCTATGGACATTGAAGATCGAGGTCATGTTCTACCTGTCGGTACCGCTGGTGGTCATGGCCTTCCGCAAGCTCGGGCGGATGCCGGTGCTGCTAACCCTGTATATCTGTTCGGTGATTTACTCTGTGGGCATGGAGGGCTTGGCCGGCAAAACCGGATCGGGTTTTTATCTTGAATTGCAGCGGCAACTTCCCGGACAGCTTGCCTATTTTATTGCCGGCGCGGCGGGCTATTACTACTTCCAGTATCTGAGCAAATACGCGGCCTGGCTGGTAGTCCTGGCCGTTGCGGCATTTGCCTTGCAGGCATGGCTGCCTTGGGCGGCTATCCAGCCGGCCGCGCTGGGAGTGCTGGTGGTGTTTTCCGCATGCGTCGTACCCTGTCTCGGAAATTTCGGCAAATACGGAGATTTCTCCTATGGGATATACATCGTTCACTTTCCGATATTGCAAACGCTGATCGCCTATGGATTGTTCGGGAAATCTCCCTGGGTGATGCTCCTCCTGGCCGGTGCATTGGTGATCGCGGTGGCGTTCCTGCTGTGGCACTTCATAGAGAAACGATTCCTGCGCAAATCGTCCCATTATGTGGCAGCGAGCCATGGATAAGCGGCCATGAAATTCCTGGTCACCGGAGCCAACGGTTTTGTGGGCAGATCGCTCTGCGCGGAATTGTTGCGGCAGGGATATGCCATACGCGCGGCAGTGCGTTCCGGCAATGCCCGAATTGATCATGCCGAGCAGGCGATAGTCGGCCCGATAGGCGCCAAGACAGATTGGACAGATGCGCTGCGCGGTGTGGATGTGGTGATCCACCTTGCCGCGCGCGTGCACGTCATGCGCGAAACAGCGGGCGATCCGCTGGCCGAATTTCTGGAAGTGAACCTGCATGGCACGGAAAATCTGGCGCGACAGGCGGCGCGGGCCGGGGTGAGACGCCTGGTATATGTCAGCAGCATCAAGGTCAATGGCGAGTCCACGAAGGGGCAGCCGTTTTCCGAATCCGACAACCCCGATCCGCAGGGGCCATATGCCGTCTCGAAATGGCAGGCCGAACAAGTCTTGCATCGTGTCGCCAAAGAGACCGGATTGGAGGTGGTGATCGTGCGCCCGCCGCTGGTATATGGCCCTGGGGTTAAAGGTAACTTTGCACAAATGCTCAAAGTGTTGAGTAGCGGCATTCCATTGCCCTTGTCTGCGGTGAACAATCTGCGAAGTTTGATCTATGTTGAAAACCTGATTGATGCTCTCATTGTCTGCGCCATGCAGCCTGACGCGGCTGGCAAAACCTATCTGGTGAGTGATGGCGAAGATATTTCCACACCCGACTTGTTGCGCCACATGGGGGACGCAATGGGGCATCCGGCCAGATTATTTCCACTGCCTCACGGGCTATTGAGATTGGGCGGCATGCTTTTCGGCAAGGCAGAGCAGGTCGAGCGTCTGCTGGGTTCGTTGCGAGTGGATAGTGGTAAAATACGCCGTGAATTGGGCTGGCAGCCACCCTATACGCTGGAACAGGGACTGCATGCTACGGCGGCTGCGTTCGCCGCTGATCGCTGACTATTTATCCTGATAATCCATTAGATGAAGTCGAGCAAAATGACTTGTCAGCGTCTTTTGCCGGCTTAATCAGGTGGCTGGTAGTCTCATTGATAACTCTATCAGAAGTTACATCAGGTTCGAAGCGAATTGATTTTGCCAAAACCTGCAAAATGGTTGTAGCTTTGATTTGAAATTGGAATAGGACCATCAAAAAATCATGATTCTGGTAACTGGCAGTGCAGGATTTATCGGCGCAAATTTTAGTTTCGGCATAACGCGCTTTTGCGCATTAGCCTTCACTGAAATTCGAGCAGAGAGCTTTGTTACTCAGAAAGCTGTCTTATGATTCTGGTTACAGGCGGAGCAGGTTTTATTGGCTCGAATTTCGTGCTGGATTGGCTGGCCGAACATGACGAATCGGTCGTCAGTCTCGACAAGCTGACCTACGCGGGTAATCTCGAAAATCTCGTGACGCTGAAAGACGATGAGCGCCATATCTTTGTGCGCGGCGATATCGGCAACACCGAGCTGGTGGCAAAGCTGCTGAAACAATACCGCCCACGCGCCATCGTCAATTTCGCCGCAGAAAGCCACGTGGATCGCTCCATCCATGGTCCCGAAGATTTCATCCAGACCAACATCGTCGGCACCTTCCATTTGCTGGAGGCGGTGCGTGGCTACTGGTCCGGTTTGGCGGGCGAGGAAAAAACCAATTTTCGCTTCCTGCATGTTTCCACCGACGAAGTATATGGCTCGCTCGCCAAGGACGATCCCGCCTTCAGCGAAACGCACCGCTATGAGCCGAACAGCCCCTACTCCGCCAGCAAGGCCGCCAGCGACCATCTGGTGCGCGCCTATCATCACACCTATGGCCTGCCGGTGCTCACCACCAATTGCTCCAACAACTATGGCCCATATCACTTTCCGGAAAAGCTCATTCCGCTGATGATCGTCAACGCGCTCGCGGGCAAACCGCTGCCCGTTTACGGTGATGGCCAGCAAATCCGCGACTGGCTTTACGTCAAGGATCACTGCGCCGCGATCCGCTGCGTACTGGAGAAGGGACGAGTAGGTGAGGTATATAACATTGGCGGCTGGAACGAAAAAGCCAATCTCGACATCGTGCATACCGTTTGCGACCTTCTGGATGAGCTGCGACCCTTGAGTGGAAAGTGGGAAGTAGGAAGTGGGAAAGACACCCACCCCACTCCCCACTCCTCATTCCCTACTTACCGCTCCCTCATCACCTTCGTGGCCGACCGCCCCGGCCATGACCGCCGCTATGCGATCGATGCGCGCAAGATTGAACATGAGCTGGGCTGGAAACCTGCCGAGACTTTCGAGACCGGCATCCGCAAGACCGTGCAGTGGTATCTCGATAATCCGGGCTGGGTCAGCAACGTTCAGTCCGGTGCATACCGGCAGTGGGTCGAAAAGAATTACATGGGCCGCGCTTGATGAAAATCCTGCTGTTCGGCAAAAACGGCCAGGTCGGCTGGGAGCTGCAGCGCAGCCTGGCGCCATTGGGCGAGCTGATCGCGCTGGATGCAAACAGCACGGAGATGTGCGGCGATTTCACCGATCCGGACGGTCTCATTCAAACGATCCGCAGCGTTGCGCCGGATGTGATCGTCAATGCCGCCGCCCATACGGCGGTGGACAAGGCCGAGAGCGAGCCGGAGCTGGTTCGTGCCGTCAACGCGTTGGCGCCAGCTGTGCTGGCATGCGAAGCAAAACTTGGCCGCGCTTGGCTGATTCACTACTCCACCGACTATGTGTTCGACGGGAGTGGTGACAAACCCTGGCGGGAGACGGATCCAACCGGACCACTCAATGTTTATGGTGCAACCAAGCTGGAAGGCGAGCGCCTGATTCAGGCGGCGGGTTGTGCATATCTGATCTTCCGCACCAGCTGGGTGTATGGCGCACGCGGCGGCAACTTTGCCAAAACCATGCTGCGTCTGGCGCAGGAGCGCGACAGCCTCAGCGTCATCGACGACCAGATCGGCGCGCCCACCGGAGCGGATCTGCTGGCTGACGTTACCGCCCATGCCATCCGCGCCGCACGGCAGCGGCCGGAACTGTCCGGGCTGTATCATCTGGTTGCCGCCGGTGAAACCTCATGGTATGGCTACGCCAGCTTTGTGCTCGACCATGCGCAACGCGCCGGCGTTCCGCTCAAAATTGCGCCGGGCGCGATCGAGGCAGTGCCAACCAGTGCCTTTTCGACCTCCGCCAGACGCCCGCTTAACTCGCGCCTGGATACTGTGAAGCTGCAAAGCGCCTTTGGCCTGACCTTGCCCGTGTGGCAGAATGGCGTGGCACGTATGCTCACAGAGATTCTGGTGAGTAGGGAGTAGGGAGTGGGGAGTGGGGAGTGGGGAGTGGGGAGTGGGGAGTGGGGAGTGGGGAGTGGGAAAACCGCACGAACAATTGGACGCATGGAAGATTGCTATGCAGCTGGTAAAGGCTGTATATCAAATGACTTCAGATTTTCCGGCGGAAGAACGCTATGGATTAGCTCAGCAAATGAGGCGTGCGGCCGTGTCGATACCGAGCAACCTTGCCGAGGGTGCAGGCCGGAATGGTGCAAAAGAATATTTGTATTTCATCGGCATCGCACGCGGATCACTGGCGGAGCTGGAAACCCAACTCCAACTCGCGGTGATGCTCGACTTTATTAAACCAGACCACACCGCATTTGACTTGACTGATCGTACCGGAAAATTACTGACTGGCTTGCACAAAAAATGGAGCACCCAATGACCCACTCCCCACTCCCCACTTCCCACTCTCCACTTCCCAGAAAAGGACTCATTCTCGCCGGCGGCACCGGCACGCGCCTGCACCCGGTCACGCTGGCGGTCTCCAAGCAGCTGCTGCCGGTCTACGACAAGCCGATGATCTATTACCCGCTGACCACCCTGATGCTGGCGGGGATACGCGATGTACTGATCATCTCGACACCGCATGACACCCCACATTTCAGGCAATTGCTGGGCGACGGCAGTGCATGGGGGATGAATTTGCAATATGCGGTGCAGCCTTCGCCGGACGGCTTGGCGCAGGCTTTCATCATCGGGCGCGAGTTTATCGGCAACCACCCTTCAGCGCTGGTATTGGGCGACAATATTTTTTACGGACATTCTTTGCATCGGCAACTGGAAAACGCGACGCAGCTTGCTGAAGGCGCTTCGGTATTTGCCTACCATGTGCGCGACCCGGAGCGCTACGGGGTGGTGGAGTTTGATGCAAGCGGACGAGCCATCTCGCTGGAGGAAAAACCATTGCAGCCGAAATCCAGCTACGCCGTTACCGGGCTGTACTTTTACGATAATGCAGTGGTGGACATTGCCGCTGGCCTCAAACCCTCTGCGCGCGGTGAGCTGGAAATCACCGATGTGAACCGCATTTATCTCGGGAAGAACAGGTTGTCCGTCGAAATGATGGGGCGCGGCTATGCGTGGCTGGATACCGGCACCCATGAATCGCTGCTCGAAGCCAGCCAGTTCATCCAGACCATCGAGCACCGCCAGGGGCTGAAGATCGCCTGCCCGGAAGAAATCGCCTATCGCAAGGGGTTCATTGATGCCGCACAGCTGGAACGGCTCGCCGCGCCTTTGCTGAAAAGCGGCTACGGCAATTACCTGATGCAGGTGCTCAGGGAAAAGGGGATGCCAGAGTGAGAGCGATTCCAACCGCCATTCCCGACCTGCTGATTATCGAGCCCAAGGTATTCGGCGACGAGCGCGGCTTCTTCTTCGAAAGCTTCAATCGGCGCGAGTTTGCCGGGCTGGTCGGCCGCGAGGTGGATTTCGTGCAGGACAACCACTCACGTTCGGCCAGGAACGTGCTGCGCGGCCTGCACTATCAAATCCGGCATCCGCAGGCAAAGCTGGTGCGTGTGACACAAGGCGCGGTGCTGGATGTTGCGGTGGACATCCGCAAAAGCTCGCCGACTTTCGGGCAGCACGTTGCGCTGGAATTATCTGCCGAGAACAAGCGCATGCTGTGGCTACCGGAAGGTTTCGCACACGGCTTTGTCGTCATCTCGGATAGCGCGGAATGTCTCTACAAGACCACCGATTACTGGTATCCGGAATACGAGCGCTGCATCCGCTGGGATGACCCGGCACTGGCGATTGACTGGAAGCTGGAGGCGGCACCCGTGCTTTCTGCCAAAGATGCGCAAGGCAAAACCCTTGCCGAGGCGGAGTTGTTTTCCTGACCAAGCGGCATTTCATATTGGAACCGGACAGACAAATAATGGATATCTCAATAAGGCCTGCAAATGACGAATGAAAATACCTTCCCGGTTTCCGACAATGTGGTGTGGCACCATGCTACGGTGACACGCGCGCGGCGTGAAGCGCAGAACGGGCATCGCGGCGCCATTGTCTGGTTTACCGGCTTGTCCGGGGCGGGCAAATCAACCCTGGCGCATGCCGTTGAAGAGCATCTGCATCAGATGGGATGCAGGACGTTTGTGCTGGACGGCGATAATGTGCGCCATGGCCTGTGCGGGGATCTGGGATTCTCCGCGACCGATCGGGTGGAAAATATCCGCCGTGTCGGCGAGGTCGCCAAGCTCTTCATGGAGGCGGGTGTGATCGTGCTGACAGCATTTATTTCGCCCTTCCGCGAGGATCGCAACAAGGTGCGCGCCATGGTGCAGCCGGGAGAATTTGTCGAGATTTATTGCCAGTGTCCGGTCGAGGTGTGCGAGCAGCGCGATACCAAAGGACTGTACAAGAAAGCGCGCGCAGGCGAGATCGGGCAGTTCACCGGGATCTCGTCGCCTTACGAAGCGCCGGACATGCCGGAACTGGCAGTGAATACTTCAGAGAGAAGTCTGCAGGATTGTGTGCAGCAGGTGGCTGCAGAAGTGCTGCGGTTTACGAAAGCGCGGCGCCTGTGAGGTTTGCAGCCCGTGCTGTTTTTGTCATCAATGCACCAGCGTGAAGCTGACGCGTTCAAAATCGACTCCGTGCTCCACGCTGAACACCATTTTTACATGCTGTTTTTCGGCATTCTGGTGCAGCACTTCCACGACACGCCCCGAACTGAACCAGTCGCGCGGGATGACCAGACTGGCGGAAATTTTCAGTGCGGGAACGGCTTGCAGGAGAAAGGCCGGGGCATGTTTGTCTGACACAGTCAGATTTACGCCGGTTGCGCGGATGCTGACCGGCTCGGCAGCACCCGGCAGATAACGTACACCAATCTGTAATTGCCCGGCATGTGTCACGTTGGTCCATGCCGTGACCCCCAGCAGGAAAGCTTCCGCATCGCCGGGACGCAGCGCAATCAACTGGTTGTAGCTCAGCCGCCCGCCCAACGCGTCCTCGCGCGTAAGCCGCGCCCCCAGGATGCTCTCATTCTCAAAATTCCACGTTTCCAGCGGGAAACACATCTCGTGCAATTCCTTGTTGCGACCATCCTGCAACACCCTGCCAAAAGTTTCTATTTGCTTGCGTGCCGCGCTGCCGAGGGTGGCATCGCGTCCGGGCTGCGTGAACGGTTTGCCGGATATGTGTGCGTAAATTCCTTCCATCTTGTAGCAAAGCTGCGCGCGCTGTGCGACCGGACGCCGCTCGCCCAAACGCGCGCGCTGGTCTTCACACCAGCACTGGTGCAGAAAGACAAGAAGTTCGATGCAATCGCTGTTGCTGCAGTGTTCGCACAGGCCGGCTTGCCGTGGCGTCTGGCCCTGTTGTAGCAGAATGGTTTTTACGCGCAGCAATTTGGAGAGCGGAACCGTCGCCAGGTAGCGCATGCTGGCACTGTGCGTGACCTGCTTGACCGGCAGCAATCCTTGCTCGCCGGCCAAGTCTATCGCCAGCGGCTGCGCGTCTCCCTTGCTGACGGTATAGCTGTTTTTCACGGTAACCATATCGCTCCACTGCGCCAGCCAGTTGTCCAGCAATTGCAACTGCGAACGCGTGAGTTCCGCGGGGCGCGCATGGCAGGCGAGCAGGGTCTTGACATAGATACTGCGGCAACTGCTGAGCGGATGCCTGCCGTTCAGCGGGTCCGGCACTTCCGTCGATTGCAGGTTCTGTTGCTCGGCAAAGGCATACAGTTCATTCAACTGATGCCACAGCTTGGGCTCAAACTCATAGCCGGTGCGCAAATGCTCGAAGATTTCCAGCCCGCTGTAAAGCAGACAGCGCTGGCACAGCAGCGCGCCATGCTTTGCGAGCAGCTTGTCGCCGGCGATGTAGGCCTGCAGGCAACGCTGATAACCCAGCACCATGGACTGCCAAAGCTGCACGATGGCGATGAATACCATCAACTCGCTCTCGTTCAGCGGCAACGGTTTGGCGATGAGTTTTTTGGCGTAATCATCCTGCACATAGCCGACTGTCTCGCGCAACAGCTCCAGCGTATTCAGCCGTTCCAGGCCGCGCATCGGATAGCGGTTAAGTTCGTTGATCTGGGTAAGCAGCAGGCTGTGCGCCAGCTGCAAATTGGTCAGTTGCAGCTGGCTGAGCCATTGCGCGCAGCCCGCCGCATCCTTGAAAAGCGGATTGGCACGATCGTCGGTCGGCTCGAGCGGAAGGGTCAGCATGGTTATTTTGGAACCTCTGATTAAGTCCCACATGGCCGCGCATTCGGCTTTGCGGGATGAGATGCAAGGAAGGCGACGAAGCGAATGGCCATCCCCTTCGCCAGGAGCCTGACACCGCAGATCGCCCGCAAAGCCAATGCCCTGAAGGGTTGCAACAAAGACTGGCGCTCGCGGCGTTGCGCTCCTTGGCATCGTAGAATAACTACGACCGGCGTCGCGCGCCTTGCGATCATCCAGTTTTTGTTAGCAACGCGGTTCATGGCGGACTTGATCAGAGGTTCCTTGTCTCAGGCGGATACTTTCCACGAGGCGCGCGCTCACGTCAAGCGCGCTGTTCTTTCGACTATAGCAGCACGCGCTCAATGCCACCGTTATTCGCCTGCGCCACATAGTCTGCCAGCCAGTCCTCGCCAAGCAGATGCCTTGCTATTTCGATGACGACATAGTCCGACGTGGTGCCGCTGTCGTCGTTGTAGCGCGACAAACCCTGATGGCAGGCCGGGCAGGAAGTGAGTATCTTGATTTCGCCGGCAAAGCCGTCGGCGCGCAGCGCATCGGCACCCTTGCGCATTTCCTCTTCCTTGCGGAAGCGCACCTGTGTCGCAATTTGCGGCAGCGACACGCCGAAGCTGCCGGCTTCGCCGCAGCAGCGCTCGTTGATCGGTACGTTAACTCCCATCAGCTCATTCACTACCTTGAGCGGCTGGTAGGTCTTCATCGGCGAATGGCACGGATCGTGGTACATGTAGCGCACCGACACGGCATCGCGCAGCGCTGGGGCGGGAGGTGCGCTGGCCTGCCGCTCGCAGCTGGTTGAGTTTATTTGGCTTTCATGCGGCAGGCGCATTTCATCCCCGCCTTGAAGTTTGATGTTTTTCTGGCTTTGGCCGCTACGCTTAACATTCGCTTCGCTTATGTTAGCCTCCGCCGAAAGGGCGTTACCCTTGCCAGCAAGGGTAACGCCCTTTTCCAGCAAATACTCATGGATGTCGAGCAGGCGGCAGCCGGGAAAGATTTTGCCGAACTGGTATTTCAGCAATTGATCCATGCAGGTGCCGCATGACACGATCACCGTCTTGATGTCGAGGTAATTCAGCGTGTTCGCCACGCGGTGGAACAGCACACGGTTGTCGGTGGTGATCTGGCTGGCCTTATTGCCCTGCCCCGAGGCATTCTGCGGGTAGCCGCAGCACAGGTAGCCGGGCGGCAGCACGGTGATCGCACCGATCTCATACAGCATCGCCTGCGTCGCCAGCCCTACCTGGCCGAACAGCCGTTCCGAGCCGCAGCCGGGGAAGTAGAACACCGCTTCGGAGTCCTCGTTCAATTTATGCGGGTTGCGGATGATCGGCACGATGCCGGGATCCTCGATGTCGAGCAGCGCGCGCGAGGTCTTCTTGGGCAGGTTGCCCGGCATCGGCTTGTTGATGAAATGAATCACCTTCGCGCGGCTGAGAGGCAAAACCAGCGGCGCACCGCCGACAGTGGCCGGCGGCCGTCTGGTCTGTGCCCTGAACAGGCCAAGGCGCTTGGCGATCCGGTGGCCGGTGCGCTGCGCCTTGTAGCCCAGCTCGATCATCACCTTGCGCAGCAGCTTGATGACGGTCGGATCGGTGGCGGTCAGGAACAGCATCGAGCCGGCGGTCACCGGGTTGAATTTTTTCTTTCCCTGTTTGCGCAGGAAATTGCGCATCGCGACCGACACGTCGCCGAAGTCGATGTCCACCGGACAGGGATTCTTGCACTTGTGGCATATCGTGCAGTGGTCGGCGACGTCGCCGAATTCGGCGAAATGCTGGATGGAGACGCCGCGCCGCGTCTGCTCTTCGTACAGGAACGCCTCGATCAGCAGCGATGCGGCGAGAATCTTGTTGCGCGGCGAATACAGCAGGTTGGCGCGCGGCACATGGGTGTTGCACACCGGCTTGCATTTGCCGCAGCGCAGACAGTCCTTGAACGAATCGGCGATCTCGCCCAGCTCGCTCTTTTCCAGGATCAGGCTTTCCAGCTCCATCAAGTTGAAGCTCGGCGTATAGGCGCGTTCCAGATTGCTGCCCTTGAGCAGCTTGCCCCGGTTGAAGCGCCCTTCCGGGTCGATGCGCTGCTTGTAGTCGGTGAAGGCGGCGATCTCCTGCGCTTCGAGAAAATCGAATTTGGTGATGCCGATGCCGTGCTCGCCGGAAATCACCCCACCGAGGTCTTTCGCCAGCCGCATGATGCGATCCACCGCGGCATAGGCCTGCTGCAGCATCTCGTAGTCGTCCGAATTCACCGGGATGTTGCTGTGCACGTTGCCGTCGCCGGCGTGCATGTGCAACGCGACGAACACGCGGCTCTTCAGCACGTTCTGGTGAATGTTGTTGCACTGGTCGAGAATGAGCTGGTAAGTCGCGCCGCTGAAAATATGACGCAGCGGCTCGCGCACTTCGCGTTTCCACGAGGCGCGCAGCAGGTGGCGTTGCACCGCATCAAACACGGTTTCACTCCCCTCTCCCGCGGGCGGGAGAGGGGTTGGGGGTGAGGGGGGAGCCGAGAGCGGTGCATCGAGGTTGTCCAGCAGCCATTGCCAGCGCGTGCGCACTTCGGCAAGCAGCTGTTGCGCCGTCTGCGGGCGGTTGTCGAGCAACTCGGCATCGCCGAGTTGCGCATCGTCCTGGTAATGCAGCGGCAGTTCGCTGGCGAAAAATTCATCCAGCGCATCCAGCAGCTTGAGCTTGTTTTTCAGCGACAGCTCGATGTTGATGCGCTCGATGCCGTCGCAATAATCGCCCATGCGCGGCAGCGGAATCACCACGTCTTCGTTGACCTTGAAGGCGTTGGTGTGTTTGGCGATCGCGGCGGTGCGCGCACGATCCAGCCAGAATTTCTTGCGCGCCTCGGCGGATACCGCGATGAAACCCTCGCCGCTGCGCAGGTTGGCGAGACGCACGATCTCCGAGGCGGCCGCCGCCGCCGCATCCGCATCGTCGCTCACCACATCGGCGATCAGCACCATCTTCGGGCGGGTGCCGCGCTTGGCCTTGGTGGCATAGCCGACCGCCTTCAGGTAGCGTTCGTCGAGATGTTCCAGCCCGGCCAGGAAAACCTTGCAGGCGGAGAAGGGGGAAGGGGGAATGCTGCATTTGTCGAATAATGCGGTGATCTCGACGATGGCGGGCACCGCCTCGTGCACTTGGCCGAAGAATTCCAGGCATACCGTGCGGGTGTGCGCATGGGCGCGGTGCAGGATGAAGCGCGCCGAAGTGATGATGCCGTCGCAGCCTTCCTTCTGGATGCCGGGCAGGCCGGAGAGGAATTTGTCGGTGACATCCTTGCCCAGTCCGGCCTTGCGGAATGCGCTGCCGGGAATCTCCAGTATCTCCGCTTCGCCGTGTGCAGTCGTGCCGTCCGCTTCGAAACGGCTGATGCGGAAAGTCGCGGTGGCGGCATCGTGGATCTTGCCGAGGTTATGCCCGATGCGCTCGACCTCCATCCACAGGCCGTCCGGCGTGACCATGCGCCACGAGGCGAGGTTGTCCAGCGCGGTGCCCCACAGCACCGCCTTCTTGCCGCCGGCATTCATCGCCACGTTGCCGCCGATGCACGATGCATCCGCCGAGGTCGGGTCGACCGCGAACACCAGCCCGTTTGCTTCCGCCGCTTCCATCACACGCCGCGTCACCACGCCCGCGCCGCAGCAGATGGTGGCATACGGCTCGTTCAGGCCGGGCAGCACCAGATGCTCCACCTCTGAGAACTTGTCCAGCTTCTCGGTATTGATCACTGCGGAAAATTTGTCCAGCGGCACGGCGCCGCCGGTGTAGCCGGTGCCGCCGCCGCGCGGGATGATGGTCAGCTTGAGTGAAATGCAGGCGCGTACCAGTGGCGCGATTTCCGCTTCGCTGTCGGGATGCAGCACCACGAACGGATATTCCACGCGCCAGTCGGTCGCATCGGTCACATGCGAAACGCGTGCCAGGCCGTCGAACTGGATGTTGTCGCTGCGGGTGATGCGCGACAGTGCGCGCAGCACGCGTTTGCGCAATTGCAGGGTCTGTTCGAATTCGGCGGCGAATTGATCGACCGCCGCAGCGGCGAGTTCGAGCAGACGTTTTACCTTGGGGTTATTCTGGCGCCGCGCTTCGATGTCGTTCAGCCGGTGATGCAGTGCGCCGACCAGCGCCTCGCGGCGCTTGCGGTTGGCGAGCAGGTCGTCCTGCAAATACGGGTTGCGCATCACCACCCAGATATCGCCCAGCACTTCGTACAGCATCTGTGCAGAACGCCCGGTGCGCCGTTCTGCGCGCAAGGTATTGATGATGTCCCATGCCTCGCCACCGAGAATGCGCAAGACGATCTCGCGGTCGGAGAACGAGGTGTAGTTATAGGGGATTTCGCGCAAACGTGCCGTCATGAAGTTCCTTTTGCAAGGCGCGCATTTTACCCGAATGTGGCGCGCCGCTCGACTTTGATGCGGATGAAGCGGAATGTTCCTGTCGCTGCCGGGCAATTTCACGGATAACCCGAGCCGGATACAGGATTAGGAAAATATCGATCATTGCAATCCGCCGTCAATGTCGATCCGGTGTACCATTCCACCATGCCCTGGCAGCCTGCCATACTGACCGCGCATCGCGTTTTGTAACGGCAGGCCTGACCCGCAGCAAGCTACCCGGGGCGCATGTTTCATCACCCTTGCTCCAGCTCTCCCGCGTCAAAAGGAGGGGTTTTGCAACAGATTGCCAACTTTAATTTGTGCACAGCTAGAACCGACATGACCAAGCCGGCTGACTTCAGTAAATCCGCGCAGCACACGCCACCGGGCAACGTGCTGTACCGTTCTCGCGTCGAAATTTGCCGCATTCTGCAATTTCTGGCGAGCGACAGTTGCCCTGTTTCGGCAGAAATCGGGAACAACCGCCTGTTTGTGTCCCATATTCTCTCCGTTGATTCCGGCGCCGGTTATCTTGTTGTCGCCTATTCGGCGGATAAATCAGCCAACAGCGTGTTATTCGGCCTGCCTTCCCTGGAATTCAGCGCAAATCCCCACAGAGGGCACCTGGTGTTTCGGGTCTCGAGCCCTGTGGATATGCAGTTCGATGGCCAGCCTGCCATCCAGTTCGCACTTCCGCAGTCTGTCATCCTCAATCATCGCCGCAAACAGGCGCGTATTTCTGTGCCTGAGGATATATCGCTGCGCTGTGTCGCCGATGAGGGCGGCGTAATTTCTTTCGAGGCAAGGATTACCGACATCAGCCTGGGTGGCATGGGGGGGCTGCTCTATGGCGGCGACATCATACTGGAAGCGGGTACGATACTTAAAGGCTGCCGCATTATCATTCCGGGCGGCAAGGCCGTCATCGCCGATCTCGAAGTGCGCTATACGAAGAGGATCACCTCCCCGGACGGCACCTCTATCAACCGGGCGGGCGTGCGTTTTGTGCAAAAACCGGAGGGGATCGAGACGTTGATCGACATGTTCGCCCGGAATCAGGACAACACGGCAACGCCCGGGTAGACGGCAGGCCGCGCCATCTGTTTTCAGCTGGTGTTGAAAGGCGGAAATGAACGAACCCGTTGCATCCCCGGCGCATCCCGAACCCACACCCGGCTGGCATAGCCTGACGGCGCAGGAAGTATTGGGCGCGCTGGCTGCGGATCATGCCGGCCTGTCTCCGGACGAAGCGGCGCGGCGGCTGCAGCAACACGGTTTGAACCGTCTGCCCGCCGCCAGGCGTGATAGTTTGCCGGTGCGTTTTGCGCGCCAGTTCCACAATGTGCTGATCTACGTGTTACTGGCCTCCGCGCTGATTACCGGGCTGCTCGAACATTGGGTGGATTGCGGCGTGATCATCGGCGTGGTGCTGATCAACGCCATTATCGGGGTGATCCAGGAAGGCAAGGCGGAGCGCGCGCTGGATGCCATTCGCGACATGCTGTCGCCGAATGCCACGGTGCTGCGCGACGGGCGGCGGCGCGAAATTCCGGCCGAGCAGCTGGTAGTCGGCGACATCGTGCTGCTGGCATCCGGCGACAAGGTGCCTGCCGATCTGCGCCTGATCGAAGTGCGCCAGTTGCGCGTCGAGGAAGCCGCGCTGACCGGCGAATCCGAGCCGGTGGAAAAGAATGTGGCCGCTGCAGATGCGCGTGCCGTGATTGGCGACCGGCGCTGCATGGCCTATTCCGGCACGCTGGCGGTGTACGGCCAGGCGCGCGGTGTGGTGGTCGCCATCGGCGCAGCGACGGAAATCGGCCGCATCAGCGGCATGATCGCCGCCGTGACCAGCCTGGAAACGCCGCTGCTGCGCCAGATGGCGCGCTTCGGCCAGCAACTGACCAGCGTCATCCTGTTGCTGGCGGCGCTGACCTTTTCCTTCGGCGTATGGGTGCGCGGCTATGACTGGTCGGAAATGTTCTTTGCCGCAGTCGGTCTGGCGGTGGCCGCAATACCCGAAGGGCTGCCCGCGATCATGACCATCACGCTGGCCATCGGCGTGCAGCGCATGGCGCGGCGCAATGCCATCATCCGCCGGCTTCCGGCGGTGGAGACGCTCGGCTCGGTGACGGTGATCTGCTCGGACAAGACCGGCACGCTCACCCGCAACGAGATGACCGTGCAGCGTCTCATCGCTGCCGGAAGGATATTCGAAGTCAGCGGCAGCGGCTATGCGCCGCATGGCGGGTTTGCCATTGCCGGACGCGAAGTGTTCGTGGAAGACTATCCCGAGCTGGCCGAACTGGGGCGCGCCGCCCTGCTGTGCAATGATGCGGAACTGCTCGGTGGTGGCGATGAATGGGCGCTGGGGGGCGACCCCACCGAGGGGGCGCTGCTCACGCTGGCGGCGAAGACCGGTCTGGATTCGGCTTTCGAGCGCGAGGCATTGCGCCGTACCGACCTCATCCCGTTCGAATCGCAGCACCGCTTCATGGCCACGCTGCATCATGACCTGGAGGGACGCGGCTTCATCTTTCTCAAGGGTGCGCCGGAGCGGGTCATGGAAATATGTGACGCCGAACGCGCCGACGGCGAAGACCGGCCGCTGCGCCACGCCTGGTGGCAGCAGGCGATGCAGGATGCCGCGCAACAGGGTTTCCGGCTGCTCGCGATAGCGATGCGCCCCACTGCAAGCGAACAGCGCAGCCTCGGGTTTGCCGATGTGCAGAGCGGCTTTGCGTTGCTGGGCATTTTTGCCATTGCCGATCCGCCGCGCGAGGAAGCAATCCGCGCCGTGGCGCACTGCCGTGCGGCAGGCATCCGCGTGAAAATGATTACCGGCGACCACCTCGACACCGCCTGCGCCATCGGCGCACGCTTCGGCCTGGCGGCGGACGGCGCGCTGACCGGGGCGGAAATCGAGCGGATGGATCTGGCCGCGTTGCGTGTTGCGGTAGCCGGGGCCGACATCTTTGCCCGTGCCAGCCCGGAACACAAACTTAGCCTGGTGCAGGCGTTGCAGGCCAACGGCGAGGTGGTGGCGATGACCGGCGATGGCGTGAACGATGCGCCCGCATTGAAGCGCGCCGATGTCGGTGTGGCAATGGGGCGCAAGGGCACCGAGGCAGCCAAGGAGGCAGCCGAGATGGTACTGGCCGATGACAACTTCGCCTCAATCAGCGCGGCGGTGGAGGAGGGGCGCACAGTCTATGACAACCTGAAAAAATCCATCGTGTTCATCCTGCCTACCAACGGCGGCGAAGCGATGGTCATCGTCGCGGCGATCCTGCTCGGCATCACGCTGCCGATCACGCCGGTGCAGATCCTGTGGGTAAACATGGTCACTGCGGTCACGCTGTCGCTGGCGCTGGCCTTCGAACCCCCCGAGGCGGGAGTGATGCGCCGCCCGCCGCGCGATCCGGCGGAGCCGTTGCTCAGCCGGTTTTTGTTGTGGCGCGTGTTTTTTGTGTCCTGCCTGATGGTGGTCGGCGCGCTGGGTTTCTTCCTGTGGGAACAGGCGCACGGCGCAAGTATTGAGGCTGCGCGCACGGCGGCGGTGAACGCGCTGGTGGCGGGGGAAATTTTTTACCTGTTCAATTGCCGCTTCCTGCTGGCATCCTCCTCCGGGCTGCGCGGCTTTACCGGCTCGCGCCCGATATTCGTCGCCATCGCCTCAGTCGTGTCGCTGCAGCTGCTGTTCACCCACGCACCCCTGTTCCAGCAACTGTTCGGCACGGTGGCGCTGGATGCCGCCATGTGGGGGCGCATTGCCCTGTTCGGCGTGCTGCTGTTCGCTGCGGTAGAGCTGGAAAAGCTGTGGTTCCGGCGGCGCTATGGCCGCTAGCCGCCCGTTATTTGCCGTCCGTGGCCACTGCGGTTTGCAGCATCTCGAAAATGCCCGGGATGGCGGCCCCAACCCGGCTCCAGTTCGGGATGAGCGGGCTGCCCATGGGATTTTCCATGTACACCTGAGCAGCCATGGCGATCGCCTTGGCAAATGCCTCCACCGCTCTCGCCTCTTCATGCCGGTCGAACTCCAGGCCGTTGATCGTCGCATCGGCTTCGTATTTCATCAGCGTATCCTCTGCCTGTCTCAGGTAAGTCACCATCAATGATTTGAACAGCCCGTCCGAGAACACGACGCCGTCTGACGCCAGCGTCCTGAACAGGGACTTGCAGATGTCCACAGTCATCTTCATCAGGCCTTTGCTCGCGTCGTCGGCGGAAAGCGCCTGGTGTTTGTGCTCGTAAGTCGATGCGATATCCACCTGGCATACCCGGCGCGGCGAATAGTTGCGGTACACTTCGGCCAGCGAGCCGACCTCCAGCCCCCAGTCGCTGGGGATGCGGTTTACCCGTGCGACGTCCGTGGTCATGCAGAATTCCCCGGCCAGCGGATAGCGGAAGCTGTCGAGAAATACCAGGAAACCATGCTGTCCGACGAGCTGCTGCAGGGAACGAACCAGCGGCGTCACCAGCAGCCGCGTGACCCGCCCGTTCATCTTGTTCGACACCCTGCTGTAATAGCCCTTGCAGAACACGTAATCCAGCGCCGGGTTGGCCACCGGATAGCACAGCCGCGCCAGCAGCTCGCGGCTGTAGGTGACGATATCGCAGTCGTGCAGCGCAATTACGCTCGATTGCGCGCGCGCCAGCACATAGCCATAAGCGAGCCATGCGGAGCGTCCCTTGCCCGGCGGCCCCACGTCCAGACCGTTTCTGCCCAGGGTCTCGTATATTTCGCCGATGCGCTTGCCGTTGTTGTGGATGATATTGACCTCGGTGGCGATCGGCGCCATGAACTCGCGCACCATCTCTAGTTGCTGCTCCGAGGCTTGGTCCAGGGTGAGCACGATCTCCTTCAGGTACTTTACCTTGGACAGTTCCCGGACGATTCCCGGCATGGCCGGCCCCTCGAACTCCGAATACAGCGCCGGCAGCACCAGGGCGACCGGCCTGGTCCTTGAGAAACCGTGCAATTCCGACTCCAGCCGTTCCAGTGAGGGCTTGCCAAGCTGGTGCAGCGTGGTGATGATTCCCGTCTGGTAAAAGTCCGACATGGCTACCCCCGTCTAAATGTGCTCGATCTCGTCTTTCGGTTCTTCCGCAGTTGTTTCCGTGGCCTCCCTTTCAATCATCCGTTTTGCCACGCCGATGCCGCCCACGCCGAAAGCAATGGAGAGCGCCACCACAATGCCGCCGAAAATAATCGAAAAGGCCGCGATCACGATGTTGGGCGCGATTTTGAGCTGCTCCATGACCATCGCCAGCGTCATCACCGCCAGCAGGACGCGGACAGTCTCGGCCAGCAGCTTGGCGTAGTGGAAGCCGCTGTTTGCGGCGGTGATCAGCACCGCGCGGCTGACGAAACCTGCCAGGATATAACCGACCACCAGAATGATGGAGGCGGAAAAAACACGCGGCATGTAGCCGAAGAAATGCCCCACCACCTGGTCGATCGCCGCGACCTTGAGCGCGCTCAGCCCGACCATCAGCGTCACAATGGCCAGCAGCCAGAACACGATAGCGCCGAGGATGGCAGAAGGTTTGGTCCACACGTCGCCTTTGCGTATCAGGGTGGTGAACCCCATGCGGTCGGACCAGCTGTCAAATTTTACCGCGATCAGCAGCTTCACCACGATAATCCTGAGTATCTTGGCCAGCAGAATGCCCACCAGCAGGATTACCAGCATGGCCAGCAGGTTGGGTAAAAAGCTCTTGAACTTGAGAAACACTTCCTGCAAAGGCTCGAGCATCAGGTTCAGAAATTCTGTCATGATTTATTCTCCTCAGTGTTATTTCCAACGGGTTGCCAGGTAGTCCTTGCTGCTTTCAAATTCCATGCAGAGCTTTTCGATCTCGGCTTCCGCCTCGGCCGCTTCCATCTGCTCGGCGGCCAGAATGAATGAAGCCGTTTTTCCGACATAAAGCGGCGTCAGGGACTTGATCAGGTGTTCCGTTGGCAGCTTCTTCTGGTGAAAGGCGATGGCGTAATCATAGATGATCCGCGTCCACAGGCTGAGGGGGAAGTCAAACTCGCCATCGCTTAACGCGCCCAGCCGCTCCACCTCCCTGAGATCGCCGGCGCCGAGGATGTCGAGCCAGATCTCGCGCAGGTTATTCAGGCTTTCGCGAAACAGCTTCAACATCCTTGCGGTATTGACGTTGACGTGCTCCAGTCCGACGGTGTATTCAAAACCGAAGGTCGTTACCGGTTCGGAACCGCGGATCGGCACCCAGACATCGGCATAGTTTTCCATCAGGTCGAAGGTGGCGCTGACCACCTGATAGAGCATGTTGCTCAGATCGGCGCCCGGATCCTTGGCATCATGTATTTTTGCGCCGAGGAAGGATTGGGCAACCTTGAAGCCATTGGCGATTGCCGTCGTGGTCATCCAGATATCGATACCGAAGCGCGCGACATCCGATTCCCACACATCCTTGGTCAGATAGAACTGCGCCAGCTTGCCGGAGAAACCGAAATCCCCGCCGATGGGCTGCCGCAACCGCTTGCCGTAGAGCGTGCGGGTGAGCGGATAGACGATGCTGTTGGTAATCGTCCCGTCGAACTTGTGCCGGTGGTAAAGCGGGGCAACATAGTCAAAGCCGCCGTTCAGCACCGGTTTAACCAGCAGTTCGACCCACTCGGGCGTGATGCTTCTGAGATCGGAATCGACCACTACGCAAGCCTTCGCATCCAGTCTTTGCGCGATTTCGAAAATGGACCGGAAGGCGCTGCCCTTGCCGGGAATCCCCGAATAGGAGAAGGCCAGTTTGGAGATGGGCTTGACGCGATGATGCAGCAGAATGGCGTTGAAATCCTCGACGGAGGTTTTGTGCACGACTTCCATGGTGCCGTCGCTGGAGCCGCCGTCGGAATTCACGATCACCGCCTTGTGGTCGGGAAAGTATTTGGCCAGGCCGGCCTGTACCGCGCGCACCACATGGCCAATGGTGCGCGCGTTGTTGAAGCTCGGGATGCCGACGAGGATGTCGGCATTCCCTGCCTTCTCGATCTGCTCGTGTATTTCAGCCCTGAATGTAACGTTATCCATGGTCCGGATTGCCTCGTAAAACGTGAGGCTTGCGCAGCAAGCCATCGTCCCCATCTCCTGCTTGCGGGAGAGGGCGGGGTGAGGGAAACGGGCATGATGGGGTTTTGTCACCAGGTGCAGCTATTTACCATGCCCGTCAGACTGCGTTTACCTTATCACGATAGCGGCTACGCCGCACCCCGCTTTTCCAGCAGCAGCACCTGCATATCCATGACGTTCGTGCCGGTTGGCCCGGTGATGAAATGGGTTTGCCCCCCCGACAAGGCGTCGAGTTGCCGGAAGAACGAGTAGGAATCATTGTCATCCAGATACCGGGCCGGATCGAGTCCGAGACTGCGCGCCAGTACGGACGTGTTGCCGTCGACGATTGCGCCCGCCGCATCGGTCGGACCGTCGCCGCCATCGGTGCCGGCGGAAAGCAGTGACACGCCTTCCAGGCCTTCGATCTCCAGCGCGAAGGCCAGCGCGAGTTCCTGGTTCCTGCCGCCTTTCCCCGTTCCCCTGACGGTGACGGTGGTCTCGCCGCCGCACAGCAGGCAGCAACGCTCGCCTGCCCGCAAACCGGCGCGCGTCGCGCGCGCGGTCTGTGCCAGAAAGCGCGCGGCGGCGCGCGCCTCGCCCTGGAGTTCCGCGCCGATGATTTTCGTGGCGAGCCCGAGTTGCCGGGATTTTTCCTGCGCGGCATCCAGCGCCAGGCTGATTGCGCCGACGATCACGTTGCGGGTTTTATCGAGGCAGCGGTCGCCGTCTTTCACCGTCTCGGGAACTTGCCCGCCCGCGCCTCTTTCCAGATGCGCCATGACGCGCGGCGGCATTTTTTCCCGCAGTCCGTATTTCGCGATCGCCGCCAGCGCCTGGTCGAAGGTCGAACCGTCCGGCGCAGTCGGCCCGGAGGCGATCACGTCCAGCCGGTCGCCGATGACATCGGAAAGCAGCAGCGTGACGACCTGCGCCGGGTAAGCCGCCTGTGCCAGCCGGCCGCCCTTGACGGCGGAAAGATGCTTGCGCACCGCGTTCAATTCATCGATGGATGCACCCGCCTGCAACAGCAAAGCCGTCGCCTGCTGCTTGTCCCGCAGCGTCATGCCCTCGGCCGGCGCAACCAGCAGCGCGGAACCGCCGCCCGACAGCAGACAGATCACCAGCGTCTTCGCATCGGCCGCCTGCACCATTTCCAGGATGCGTTTCGTGCCCGCTTCGCCCGCTTCGTTCGGCACCGGGTGGGCGGCTTCCACCTGCTCGATGATGGTCAGCGGCAACCTGTGGCCATCCTTCACGACAATCAGTCCGGCGGAGATGCGTTCGCCGAGCAAGGCCACGGCCGCCTGTGCCATGCGCGCCGTGGCCTTGCCGGCGCCGACCACGATGATGCGCTCGAATGCGGCCAGATCGAAGCGGGCATCGCCAACGTGCAGACAGCCATTTTCGATTTTTGCAAAGTTGAGTACTGCGCGGTACGGGTCGACGGCGGCGAGAGCGGCGTTGAAGATTTCGATCAACAGCCCGGTATTGTTCCCGGAGAGCAATTGCAGCACGGCTTCGTTCCAGCCGGCCGGCCCGGGAAGTTGCGTCTTCAGCAGATCGGGAACGGCGATGCGCGCGTCATGACTGCCGTCTGCGTGCCGCACCAGCACCGGGTGATCCACCGCTTGCAGCATCTGCAGGTCGTTCAGGTTGTCGCCCAAGCCGATGCTCGCGACCGCGCCATATTCATGCTGGTAGAGCGCTTTGAGCAGGTGCACGGCGCGCCCCTTGTCGTGATCGCCCATGATGTGGAAGAACTGCCCCTGGGTCCAGCGCAGGCCGGATTGTTCAATAGCCTGCAGAAAGTGCTCGTCGGGCGCACCGTCGAATACGAAAGGTTCGTCGAAGTCGCGCTGCTTCGACAGCCTGGCCTCTTCGCGGGAGAGCCCGGTCAGCGTGGCGACCTCCTCGTCGGTCATGTCCGCGAAACCGCGTACCCCGGCTCCGAGCTGCTGGCGAAGCCTGACAAACCGGCTCCTGATCTCGGCATAGGGTATGCCGAGCCGGATGAGGCTATAGCCGTCAAATGTTTCGGCTTCGAACGGCTCTGAAAAGTAGCCACGCGGAATGAATATCCCGCCGCCATTCTCGGCGATGAACGGATGCCGGTTATCCAGGCGCTGGCGATAACCCTCGATCTCCGTCCGCGTTTTACTGGAACACAGGACAAGCGGAATCCCGCGTGTCCGGATTGCATCGAGGGCAGGCTGCGCCGCAGTAAAGGAATAACTGGTCGAATCGAGCAGTGTTCCGTCCAGATCGCTGACGATGATCGTATCCGGCATGAGTCCTTTCCTGTTATCCGGGTGCGCCAAGAGGGCAAGTGCGGCCCGGACGGGCTGGTTATCCGGGTGGCCGGTCGTGGCTATCGGCCGGCAAGCCTTGTTGGATATTACCCGTTATGCAGCCACGCTTCCGCCTCCTGCAGCGCTTCCGGCAGGCCGAGCAGCACCAGCACGTCGCCTGCCTGCAACACCATTTCCTCGCTCGGTTGCGCGCCGTGCACGCCGTGGCGGCGTAGCGCGTTCACCTCGACATTCAATGCCTCCAGGCCAACCTCGTGCAATCTTTTACCCACTGCTGCTGAGTCTTCCCTGAGCAGCACACTCAGAAAGCGCTGTTGCAGGCTTTCTGTCGCCTCTCCAACCTCGCCTTGCATGGTGCGCAGATAACCGCTGAATACCGCATAACGGCGCGCGCGGTTTTCCTGAACGCGGCGGATCACGCGGTTGAGCGGCACGCCCGCCATCAGCATGGCTTGCGAGGCGAGCATTACGCTGCCTTCCAGCACCTCGGCGACGACTTCCGCCGCGCCGGCATCCTTCAGCGCTTCCACATGGGTGTCGTCGGTGGTGCGCACTACCACCGGCAGGTCGGGGCGCAGCTCCTTGGTATGGCGCAGGATCGCCAGCGCGGAGTGCTTGTCGCTATAGGTCACCACCAACGCCTTGGCGCGCATCAAACCGGCGGCCATCAATACTTCGCGCTTGGCGGCATCGCCATACACCACGCTCTTTTTCGCGGCGATAGCCTCGTGCACGCGGCGCGAATCCAGATCCAGCGCGATGAAGCTCAGGCCTTCATCTTCCAGAAAACTCGCCAGCTTCTGGCCGCTGCGCCCATAGCCGCACAGAATGATGTGTCCGCTGCTGCCCATGCTCTGGATGGCGATCTGGTGCATCTGCATGGCGCGGCTGGTCCATTCGGCAGCGGAAAACCGCCGCGCGATGGCTTCGGCATGTTGAATCATGAACGGCGCGGCCAGCATCGACAGCAGCATCGCCGCCAGCACGATTTGCATGGTCGCGCTGTCGAGCAGGTGCGCGCCGTCCGCCAGCGTCAGCAGCACGAAACCGAATTCGCCGGCCTGCGCCAGGCCGATCGCGCTGCGCAACGCCACCCCCCAGTCGCCTTCGAAGGCACGCGCCAGCAGCGCCACAACCAGCGCCTTGAACAGGATCAGCCCGGTCAGCACCAGCAACACCCAGCCGAATTCCGCCATGACATTGCCCAAGTCGAGCTTCATGCCGATGGTGACGAAAAACAGGCCGAGCAGCACATCGCGGAACGGCTTGATATCCTCTTCCACCTGATAGCGGTATTCGGTCTCGGAAATCAGCATGCCGGCGACGAACGCGCCCAGCGCCAGCGACAGTCCCGCCAGTTCGGTGAAATAGGCCAGACCCAGGGTGATGAGCAGCACGTTGAGCATGAACAGCTCGGAGGATTTCTGCCGCGCCACGACGTGAAACCATGAGCGCATGACACGCTGCCCGAACACCAGCAGCAGCAACAATACCGCCGCTGCCTTGAGCGTGGCGAAAGCCAGCGTGGCAGGCAGGTCTTCCGCGCTGGTCGCCAATGCCGGGATGATGATCAGCAGCGGGACGACCGCGATATCCTGAAACAGCAGCACGCCCATCATCTGCTGTCCGTAGGGCAAATTCAGTTCGGCGCGCTCGACCAGCATCTTGCTGACGATCGCCGTGGAAGACATCGCCAGCACGCCGCCCAATGCCAAGCCGGTGCGCCAATCCAGGTCGAACAGCGCAGCCACTGCCATGACCAGCAGCATCGTCACCACCACCTGCGCGCCGCCCAGACCGAACACGGTGCGCTTCATCGCCCTCAGGCGTGCCAGGCTGAATTCCAGGCCGATGCTGAACATCAGGAACACCACGCCGAATTCGGCAAGATGCTGCGTCCCCACCGCGTCGGGGATCCACGCCAGCGCGTGCGGCCCGATCAGGATGCCGACGACGAGATAACCCAGCATCACCGGCAAATGCAGGATGCGGCACAGCACCACCACGATCACGGCGGTGGCGAGCAGAATGAGAACGAGTGAGAGCGAGTTTTCCATCCGGTCGGGTTATTTTCTTCCGGACTCGATAATGCCGCACTAATGCGCGCTTTGCAAAGTCCCCTTTGCATCGGGGCAGGCCAATTATCCGGGATGGTTCGGGAAACGACCGGGATGTGTTGCCGGGGGTTATTGCGGGAGGTATGCAGCGCTAATCAAGCGGCGGAACCGTGAAGCGTTCCGCCTGTTGATTGCATACTGTCTGCAGGGTTGCTGCGCAAAGCACAGACCAATCGCTGCGCGGCGTGCTTACAGCCCGGCATCCGCGCGAAGCGCGGCTGCTTTGTCAGTGCTTTGACTGCGGCCGGTGCTGCGCACCTTAACATCGCAAGCGATGTTAGCCTTCGCCCGAATAAAGATAAGCACGCCTGCGGCGTGTGGATTGCAAGCGTTGCCTACAATCCAGCTGCTATATCTGTATTTTGGCTACAGCCACCGCTTCGCGGTTTAACTTGCTTCGCAAGTTAGCCTGCGCCGAAGCACAGATAAGCGCCGCAGGCGCGGCCTTACAGGCCAGCGTCAGCCCGCAGGGCTGCCGCCTTATCCGTGCTTTCCCAGCTGAACTCAGGCTCTTCGCGGCCGAAGTGGCCATAGGCGGCGGTCTTTTCATAGATCGGGCGCAGCAGGTCGAGCATCTGCACGATGCCTTTCGGGCGCAGGTCGAAATGCTTCCCGACCAGTTCCGCGATTTTCTCGTCGGAAACCTTGCCGGTGCCGTAAGTAGTAACCCAGATGCTGGTGGGTTTTGCCACGCCGATCGCGTAGGAAAGCTGGATCAGGCATTTGCTGGCCAGACCGGCGGCGACGATGTTCTTGGCGACATAGCGGCCGGCATAAGCGGCAGAGCGGTCGACCTTGGACGGATCCTTGCCGGAGAATGCGCCGCCGCCGTGCGGAGCCGCGCCGCCGTAGGTGTCGACAATGATCTTGCGGCCGGTCAGGCCGCAGTCGCCCTGCGGGCCGCCGACGACGAAACGCCCGGTCGGGTTGACCAGGTATTTGATGTTGCCCTTCATCAGCTCCTTCGGCAGAATCGGCTTGATGATCTCCTCGATCACGGCATCGATTGCGGACTGCTTCATCTTCGGCCCGTCGGACATTTCCGGCGCATGCTGGGTGGACAGCACCACGGTGTCGATGGAGTGCGGCTTGCCATCCGCATAGCGCACGGTAACCTGCGATTTCGCGTCCGGGCGCAGCCAGTTCAGGCGGCCGTCGCGGCGCAATTGCGATTGGCGTTCAACCAGGCGATGCGCCAAGTGAATCGGCAGCGGCATCAGCACGTCGGTTTCGTCGCAGGCATAGCCGAACATCAGCCCCTGGTCTCCCGCGCCCTGATCCAGGGTGTCGTCATAAGCCTTGTTCACGCCCTGCGCGATATCCGGGCTCTGCTTGTCATAGGCCACCAGCACCGCGCAGCCCTTGTAGTCGATGCCGTATTCGGTGTTGTCGTAGCCGATGCGCTTGATGGTGTCGCGCGCCACCTGAATGTAATCGACATTGGCGGCGGTGGTGATCTCGCCGGCCAGCACGACGAGGCCGGTATTGCACAGCGTTTCGGCGGCAATGCGCGAATGCTTGTCCTGCGCTAGAATGGCATCGACGATGGCGTCGGAAATTTGATCCGCCACCTTGTCGGGATGGCCTTCAGATACTGACTCAGACGTAAACAAATATTCGCTCATGGTTCTCCGTTCGATCTCTACGGTAATTAAACAGGGCGCGCATTATAACAAACCGGATTCATATGTCCGCCTTCCTTTTTAAAACCGTTTTCCGCCTGTTCGCCTTGCTGCCGCTGCGTGCTTTGCACGGCCTCGGCGCATTGATCGGGCGGCTGACTTATGCGGCCTCCGCGCAGTATGCCGCGCGCACCCGGGAAAATTTGCGCCAAGCCGGCATAACGGAGGATGAAGCCCGCTACCGCAGCGTACTGTCCGCAACCATCGCCGAAGCCGGGAAAGGTATCACGGAGCTGGCATGGGTCTGGGGGCGGCCGTATGACGAGGTGCTCGGCGCAGTGCGCGAATGCGTCGGGCTGGAACACATCATCGCGGCGCAGCAACGCGGCAGGGGCATCATCTTCCTGACGCCGCACCTCGGCTGCTTCGAGATCTCCGCGCTGTATGCTGCGCGGCGCGTGCCGATCACCGTACTCTACCGTCCGCCCAAACTCGGTTGGCTGGAAGGCGTGATGCGCGGCGGCCGCGAGCGCGGCCAGGCGAAGCTGGCGAAGGCCGATGTAAGCGGCGTGCGCCTGCTGTACAAGGCGCTCAAACGCGGCGAGGCGATCGGCCTGCTGCCCGATCAGGTACCCAGCCGGGGCGAGGGCGAGTGGGCGGATTTCTTCGGCCGCCCCGCCTACACCATGACGCTGGTCGGGCGCCTCGCGCAAAGCAGCGACGCGACGGTGCTGATTGCTTATTCCGAACGCCTGCCGCATGGAGCAGGTTACGTGATCCATGTCGAGCCGCTGCCGCTGGATTTTGCCGCACCCGTGCCGCTGCAGGTCAACGCGGCGCTGGAACGCGTGATCCGCGCCTGTCCGGCGCAATACCTGTGGAGCTACAACCGCTACAAGATTCCACGGGGAGTATCCGCACCCGCTCCCCACTCCCCACTTTCCACTTCCGCATCATGATGACCCGAATCGGCATTTTCCTGATGTGGCTGCTGCATTTCCTGCCGCTGCCGCTGCTGGCCTGGGTGGGCAATGCGCTGGGACTGCTGCTGTACCGGTCTGCGGCGGAGCGGCGCCATGTCGCGGCGACCAACCTGCGGCTGTGCTTCCCCGAGTTGAGCGAGGCCGAGCGCAGCCGCTTGGCACGGAAGAATTTCCAGGCCTTCGCGCGCAGCTTTCTTGAGCGCAGCATCCTGTGGTGGAGCCCGGCGTCGCGCATCCGGAAATACATCCGCGTCGAAGGGCTGGAACACTACAAGGCGGCACAAGCGCAAGGTTCGGTGATCGTTCTCGCGCCGCACTTCGTCGCGCTGGATGTCGGCGGCTCGTGGATGATCCAGCATGTCGATCTGGTCAGCGTATATTCCAGCCAGAAAAACCCGCTGTTCCATAAGATGCTGCTGCATGGGCGCTCGCGCTTCGGCGAACAGAAACTGTACGTGCGCCAGCAGGGACTGCGCCCGGTCATCAAGGCGATGCGCGAGCGGCGCCCGTTCTACTACCTGCCGGACCAGGATCTGGCGACCAAGGACGGCGTGTTCGTGCCGTTCTTCGGCGTGCCCGCTGCGACGCTGACCACCGTGCCGCGCCTGGCCGAAATGACCGGCGCGCAGGTGGTGCCCTGCATCAGCAAGCTACTGCCCGGCGGCAAAGGTTATGAGGTACGCTTCTATCCGGCCTGGGAGAATTACCCGAGCGGCGATGTGACCGCCGATACGCGCCGCATGAACGAATTCATCGAACAGCGCGTGCGCGAAATGCCGGAACAGTATTTCTGGCTGCACAAGCGCTTCAAGACGCGGCCAAGGGGTGAGAAGAAGCTGTATTGACACCGCGCGAGGTCCGGTCACTCAACCGTAACGGATTTAGCCAAATTGCGCGGTTTATGGCTTCGGCCGGGGCGTTGCCCCTTAACGTTCGCTCTGCTCACGTTAGCCTGCGCCGCTAGTCTCCGCCGTTAAAGTCGTAAATTAAATATATGAAGCAGCAAGGCTTACACGATGGTCAATTTTAAACAAATTTTTTGTAAAGTCGTAAATTCAGTTCACACTCTAAATCCAATACGTGCAAATCGAACGTCTCGAAACCTGCACTTCGCGAAGTATCACTATCGACGCATAGGAGATGTTAGGTCTCATCCAAAGCAGACCTTTAGGTTTTTTATTTCGGCCGCCATTAAGCGAGGCGTATAACAATGGCACTCAGCAATCATGGCGCACTTATTGATTTTGATAGAACGATTAACCAAAAGCTAATGCATCTAGAGAGAATAACTGATCTTCGGAAATAGAGTTTATCAATTCCTGTGGAAGGATCAACCAAGTCCCGATCGTTTCAATATATCCATATCCCTGTAGCGGGCGCTCAGACATGTCAAGCCGGAGGTGCTGAAGAGTGTCAATTGCATTTGTATAATACGTAAGATGCAAGTTAAGTAAGAAATAATGGCTAAAAAAAACATCTAATTGTTTGTCGGCAATAGATTCGAGAATTTCTCTAAATCGCCAATTTTGAACAGGTTCAGTTTGGAGATACAAAAGCCAGACGAGAGCCATGCCAGACAAACTGTCCACCTTCCTAAGTGACAGCATCAAGCAGCGATCAAATACTTGTTCCCGGCCATATTTTGTGACTAATTTAGCAACCTCTGTAGCGGCGTCAGGATCAATCCTAACTAAATCATTGGTATGTAGAAGTCGATCTATACGCATTTGAACAATGCTGGGGGTGGGTGTTTGTTCCTGCAACATATCCCAGAACTCGGCCATGTAAATGGTCTGCGTACCATGAAATAAAGGGTGCTGATTAACGGCGACAACAAGATCATGCATCCCGCGCCACCGAGGATCTTGACCAGCCGGCTTCCGTGCGGATTTACGAATCCATTCAAATGTTCTTGGCCTGAAGTCATTCGAACGGGAAGCCTTGCTCTCATCCGTCCAGGCAAATTCGTAATCGAGTGAGTAATCTGACCAACCACTACGTTGTTTAATTTCGTGGTACCAAACCCACACCCTGGCCATTTCAGCCCAATGTTTTCTCTGTCCCCCGCGTTTCTTTGCCATGGTGTCACCCGAATAGGAATCCGAGTCACTCTAGACCTTCGCAGTAAAAATAGTCAAGATCAAACCAGATTAACTTAAATCAATATTCAACGATGACCCAAAACTGTTCAAACAATCTGGCAAATCAACTGATTTCAAAGTACGGCCCGACCATCGGTAGCCATGATCTCTACTCAGCCTTGGGGTTCAAAACTTATGCGGCTTTCCATCGAAGCCAGCAGCGAAGAGAGTTAGGCGTTCATGTGTTTAAACTGCCTAGCCGGCGCGGCTGGTTTGCACTAACTTTTGACATTGCAACGTGGCTTGAAAAACAATCAAGTAATCAAAGATAACAAAGTGGAAATCGATGTAATGAAGGAAGGGACGCATCTAATAGAATTCGTCTCCTGAATTAGGTAGTTATGCCCTTTGCTAGGCGGGCAAAGTCCAATCAACGAACAGGGAGATGACAATAGAAAAACAAATAAACCACAAATAAAAAACGCACGGTTTGCAGACCGCGCGCTTTTACATTCATAAATCTGGGGAAAACCAGACTTGACTAATTGCAGGTCAAAGTCTACGAGCATATTCACTGCTCGTCAATCCCCCATTTTTAATTTTTGAAAGCCGCTTTTCGCGGCGCGGGATTCATCGTCCCTAAAAATGGAGATTTCAAATGCGCACAACAAAAAGATTTACGCCGTCAGTCCTTACTCATTTCCTCAAAATTGGCCGAGGAACTGGTACTTTCGAAAACTACATCCCTTGGCATCGGGTAGGGCGCAGCGACCCTTCCAGCATCGGTCGTTCGCATTTACAGATGTGGCGCGGAAGACAAAGGGAGCTGTTAAGCGACGGGGAGTGGGTTGGCCTATTTTTTGCGGTCTCAATGAGAAATCTAATTGATCTTACAGAGCAATTCCCTTTGTCCCTCGAAGGCGGCCAGCACGAAATGTCAGCATATCGCGTTGGCACGCCTCCATCCCGCCATCCTGGAACCTTAGACATTGCAAAGAGCCTTGGTGTTAAACATCCAAAAACCAATGAAAAGGGTTTGTCAGCGGACTGGGTGATGACAACTGACTTTCTTCTGGCAATTCAGCAACCAAGCAAGCAATTAGAGCTGGTTGCTGTTGCATTCAAACCAAGTGCAGATTTGAAAAACCGGCGGACAAAAGAACTTTTAAACATTGAGCGTGAATATTGGCTGGCCAGAGGCGTAACCTGGTTGCTCATTACTCCTGAGATATTTGATCAACGCGTTGCCCTCCGTCTTAAAGACACGATGCCTTGGGCATTAAGTGATGCCAGTTCAGAAAGCGACCTAATCATTGCCGCCACCTTGGCCAAAGCACTTCAGGGACATTCACTGACACATGTTCTGGAGCAGCTTACTGCAAAGCTTGGCGACAATAACTACGCCCAACGTACTTTTTGGCAGGCTGTCTGGTGTGGAAACATCCCCCTAGATCTGCGACGAGGATGGCGCCCCCACCTTCCAATCTCCTTGCTCTCAGAACACGACTTCATGTCATTAAATCCAATTGCAAACCGGAGATCATCATGGATCTGATGCATAACTCAGTTTTCAGGATATTGGCTGGCGACAATGCAGGTCTTTACCGTGTTGTGCTGGACGAAATTCAGCGTGGCTACACGATTATTGTGCGACTGGATCCTGTGCTTACGGAAAATCAGCCGCGCCGTGGTCGCAAAAAACTCGAGACAATAAAAAATAAGCGCAGAAAAGCTCCCGCCTCCTTAGTCGGAAAATTAATTTTTGTAGATCGCTCCGAGCTTCAGGCGCTGGTTGACCAAAAACAGCTTTTATATATTCAGGTTGAAACCGAGTTGTTTCAGCTGTCTCCAAGCGATGAGCCTCAGTTTAAGAGGCGGTGCGAGATCATGAAAGGATTCCTTGATTTCGATAACGTGCGGGAAAAAATCATAATCGACCAAAACATCAGCGGCCTCATCGATGAAGCCATTACTAACACGGAAGTTAGCAAGCCCCTTGTTTACAAACTATTTTCGTTGCTTTGCCGTTTTGGATTTCACGAGTCCAGCCTCCGCCCACGTCGCGATCGATGTGGTGCGAAAGGCATCGCTCGTCCCTGCGATCCGTCCGTCCGCCAAAAGCCAGGAGCCAAGACCACCAAGCAGCGGGTCGCCAGAGCCTACGGACAAATTATTCCGCCTCAACAGCCTGGTATGAACACCGAATGGCGGAACCTGATCATGACTGCCGATAAACAAATCCCTACGCCCAAGCCCGCTATGCCGGCGCGAACCAAGCTCATTCTGGCCAGTGCCTTCGTCAAAAAATACCGGCAGGATGGCAACAAGCTAGTTGCCGTTGATCCCACCCTTGGAGAATATCCGAATAACCGGCAAATTCGTCGTGTCCTTGAGACTGAAGTCTCAAAGCTTCAACAATTACTCGACAAAACAACAAAAGGCCACTTCGCCCGTAGCATAAGAGGACTCATGGGAAAAAACTGGCAGGGCGTTGCCGGCCCCGGCCACACCTGGGCGATAGATTCCACAATCGGAGATATTTACCTCCGTTCATCAGTAAACCGTGCCTGGATAATCGGTCGCCCAATTGTTTATATCATTGTCGATGTATGGTCGACAGCTGTTGTTGGATTCTACGTGTGCCTGACAGGCCCAAGCTGGGACACAGCAAAGGTCAGTTTGTTTTGCTCTGCGGCACCGCCCGAATTTCTCGGAGAACTCTGGGGGTATCAGCCAATGATGTCACTCAGCCCTTCTCCAACGATGTGCGCCGCGCTTATGTGTGATCGTGGCGAATACTTGTCCAAGGCAGCTAGCCTCACAGGAGCAAAGTTAATTCCTTGCCTCAGCTATGCCCCGCCATATCGCCCTGATCTTAAAGGCTTGGTCGAGGTCTTACACCGCATAGAAAAGGATCGTCAATTTTTGTTTGTGCCGGGCGCAATCGACATGCGACGTCAGGAGTTTGAACTACGGAAGTTCAATCCCAATGAAGCTGTACTCACCGTTCGCGAGTACACCCAATATCTGTATACAATTTTCACAGAATACAACCTAACCGCAGATCGCACTCACAGGGTTGACGCTCACATGAAAGCAATCGGCGTTTTCCCAAGTCCCGCTGGCTTATGGCGTTGGGGGCATGAGATGGGAATTGGTGTGCGTCGTGACATACCTTTGTCCGAACTGATCACCAACTTACTTCCCTCTGAACAGGCTAGGGTGACGCGCAACGGAGTTATGTTTGCAGGCAAACAATATGGCTCAGACGTTGTAGACGAACAGCAGTGGACTGCATATGCCAGAAACTTTGGTGGATGGGATATTGGCGCTAATCACTTCCCAGGATCTGTTTCTAAAATATGGGTACCCAACCCAACCGCAAATGGCCTGCTAGATCTCAATATTTCAGACTATTCAACCGCATCGCCTGAGTTGACCTTTGACGAAGTCGCCGATGCTTTTATGTTCGGCAAAATCAATAATGCCGAGGTTCAGCACGCCAAAACACTCCACGCCTTACAGTCGCTACGCAAAGTGCAGGAAATCGTTGCAAGCGCGAAAATTTTGACGGACGAGGCGCTTGCTCGCTACAGCGGTGCCAAGCCGAGCATGACTGAAACCCGCGCCTTTGAAACGTCCACCGCCCAGTCCACGCCTACGTCGGCAACTGCGTCTGGGGCAGATTCATCATCCAGCTGCAACAACGATGATGCCTATTTCATGCATATGGAGATGATGAGTTCGGTTTTGGCTGCCGTCAACGGCATGGAGAACTCAAATGTCTGATCCAAATTCATTTGACCCTTATTCCGGCAACATTCTGACTCAAGGCTTGGGCCCCATTCTGTCTCGGCAGCATGCCTTAACTAGGCTGACGTATTTGCCGCCACTCCCGCACGATATCGGTAATGTGCCGAAGCACATCAGGATGCATCAGCTAATGATGTTGCGCGATTTTCACATACCCTCCATTGAGGGAGGAAGACTCGTTGAAACCATCGATTTGATGGTTCGACCGGGCTACCGCTACCGCGATCCAAAATCTGCTCAGACATGGGGATTCATCGGTGCCGAGCCAATGCTTCAAAAAACAACGAGAGCGCCTGCGACAGCAGCTGTTGTCGTTGGTCATTCGGGAACCGGAAAGACAGAAGCCATTCTGCGCGGACTCAATTGCTATCCCCAACAGGTCATAACCCACGACACATTCCCGCATCTTGTCGATAAACATCGTCAGGTTGTCTGGCAGTCTGTTGATGTTCCTGCCAGCGGCCACTCATCAGATTTGGCAGCAAATTTGATGATGACCTGGGATGCAACGATGGGGGAATATTTTCCTGGCTCCCCTAGGCGGTTTGAGGCGGCCCTTGCAAAGGATCGACGCGTTGGATCGAAGATGCTGGATGAATGGCGGCAGGTAGCAAGCAGTCACTTCCTAGGACTGCTCCATTTAGATGAGGTACAAAATTTTTTCCGCCTGCAAAGCCTCGAAAAACGTCGGAAACAAGCCAAAGAGGCAGGCGGGATGGAATTGAGTATCGTGGAAGATCAGTGTCTCAAATGGATACTGACTCTGACCAATACCTGGCAGATCCCGCTGCTGTTGTCTGGCACACCCGATGGAATTGGAGCATTAACAAAGCGCCTGAGTAATATTGAGCGTTTTGTCTCATCCGGTTATCACCAGTTTCCTCTCTTTGAAGATGCGAAGAGCCCCATGTTCTTTGAGGGATTTTTTAAGCAACTTGCCAATTATCAATTCGTGCAAAAACGTTTGGAGGTGACATCCGAATTGGCCGAGCTGATTATCAAGCTGACAGGAGGGATTCCGCGAATAATCATCGCGCTTTGGATTGCCGCACATCGAGTTGCATTTGAGAGAAGAAAGGATGACTTAAGCTTGGATGACTTTAATCGTGCAGCGACAACCTATCTAGCACCCATTGGCCCCGCAATTGCGGCCCTGCACAGTAAAGACCCGCAACGTATGGCACGATATGAGGATTTGGTCTCTCGTGATGATGGTTATTGGTCTACATTTTGGTCTACAGTAAGTTCGATATGATTACCATCAACACTAAGCACGGCATTCTTCCTCGGCTCTTGCACGGAGTTCCTGCGCCCGCAACTGTTCACGGCGGATTTTCGGGCTGAACTTGGTTGCTACAGGCCCCGTAGCCGAACTTGCTTCGCCCGGCGTAAGTTGCCGAGCTCGGCGGACACCCGTACCTCGCCCGCTTGGCCGTTGCATTGCTTGAAGTGCACGTGTCAAATCACAGCTGGCATTGCGTATCAAATCTTCCATCGCCCCTATGCTGATGTTCCCCTTTTCGGCACTGGCTTGTAAGGATTGTTTTTCTACGTAGAACGCAAACACCGCTTTAAATACGCTCTGATTGGCTTTTTGAATCAGATTGGGTAGCCCGATGGTTGCCAGTTTTAACGCCAGTGTCGGCTTGCTAACCGACAAACTCGATGCGATCGTTGAATAATTTCCACGCTCCTGAATATATGCGTCAAGCAACTCATCACGCGTAAATTGAGCCGAAGGCTGGCGGGATATTGATGTGGAAGCTGCTGACGACTGGAGCGCATTCAATGCCATATACACGGATTCATATAGAACCGCAAAGGCTAAAACATAGGCACTTACAGAAGATGCCGAGGTCTTCAAATACAAAACCCCATCCATTTGGCTCAAATGCATCCCCTCTGGCTTATCCGTAAGTGCGGGCAGCACCGTAGCTAACCATTTCCGTCCAAAAGCATTGACGATAGCATCGCTTAATAGAGGCGATTTAACCTTGCCACCGTGTGTCTGAAAACCCTGTGCAGATGCCTTTTCTTTTAAAGTTACCGACACGTGCTTCACGTCAAAAGGTTTCCGAGTATCCAATAAGTTGGAACAAATCTCGTTGTAACGCTGTATCGATTTATTGTTAAATGCCTGTTTTACCCATTGCTCATCGACGGATTGACAATGCTGCAACTGCACGGCTGGCGGCAACAGAAAGGCAGACTCATCTTCGGTATATTTTAGCGGTGTTGCATGCTTCGAACACCAAAGCATCCCTGGTATCTGATGTTCTCGCCGCCAATAGCTCTGACCATGAAACTCCTGATCTTCACGTACACACTCTGCACAGAAATAAGCCCCTGTTCTGGCCAGCTGCATTCCCGTTGACCATAGCATGGAGCGCTGTTGCTCGCCTCCATGCAACAAATCAGGCTGGTAAGACGTAATACCGCGCCGGAATGGAAGGAGCGAATGTTGTCTCACGAATATTGGCACATCGGTGCCGGCTACTTTGCTGAGTAATTCCAAACACGACATTTCACGCCTTGATTTATCGGCCACGCCGGCCCATATGCTCATTAACGTCACGGCATCTTTTTTTGTGGCACTCCCGTTTCTGCGCATCACACGCCCCAGATAGCCTCGATCTAATTCCTCGGGATAGGGTGAAGGTCTGGTCAGCATTCATCCACCCCCACCTGTGTTGGTGGCACTGAATCTCGCGGCAAACCCAATACGGCGAGCGACCTGATCACCGTAGACAGTGCTTTGGCATGCGAGGCAGATCCGTCCCAAGTCATTTTCAAAGCGCCAATCAGCTCTTCATTTGCACGGACGGCATCAGCCGTCACGCCACCATCAAGGCGCTCTACATAAAGGCAGACTTCCTCAAAAAGCCTCGATGCTCGAAGCCCCTGCGCTTTCAAAATGCGACTGACCTGAGGCTGGCTGGCACCAACAGCTTCAGCAATTTCTGCCTGCGTAATGCCGTGTAACCGACATGTATGGGCTGCACGCATAGCGCGTGATTTTAAATCTGGACTTATCATTCATTAAGAATACATCAATGCATAAACGAATATCAAGCACAAAAAATATATAGCCCGAATTTCAGCCCAGCAAGTCTCCCGAATGCGACCTCGCAGACCGGCGATTCAGTGCTCGCTCAATGACACGCTGTGTCAGCGGCAAGCGATCCAACACCGAAAGCTTGGCTTTTAGCTCTGGGACTTGTTGATAGAGCTGCCATAACCGGATAGTAGATCGACCATTTATCGAACTGATAGCTAGTGCCGCCGCCTCTACCGCCATACTGAGCGCAATATCGCGCTGATCCCAGGCAATTCGTGCACCCCCTACCGAGCACTTACCTGCGCCACGGTCAGGCAGATTCTGCTGTAACCATTGCCAGTCGTTGCGGTAGAGCCAGGCATAGGCAGCGGGATTAAGACTACGGAGCAGCTTGATTCCAATGTTTCCATGTTCTGCCAACAGCATGCACCACCCTTCCCTCGCTTTTGTCCTCTCGCGCTCCTTGCGGCATTGTTTCCATGCCTCATGCAAACCGATTTCACTTCTTAGCACCTGAGTAACCGTGACTATTGAGATTCCATAGGTCTGGGCTGCTATGTCCTTATCCATGCCGCATCGAAGGCTAGCGATCAGCAATGATCGACGTTCACCCTTCAAAATTTTAGGACGCCGCGATACTTCGATATCACAGTTTGCAGCCCAAACCATGATGGTTGCTGTATCAACCCCCAGCTGCTGTGCAGCGACACGTGCGGACTTACCCTCAGTTTTCATTAACTGGATCAGCTTGGTATTAATCGCATCAAATTTATCTTCTTCATGTGTGCTAACGACATCGGCCCTTGAATCATCAACCGACGGCACTAGGCCTCGAGGCAAAGCACGATACAAACGAATGAATGAACCCGCATCGCCAAAGAGCCAGTCGATTATTAATATGTGCCGAAGGGGATGCGTTCCGCTACACATAGGCCGCAACAGTCGACCAATTTGCGCCTTTGATTCTTCAATTGTTGAGGGAAGTGCGACAAGCTCAGGAATAAAACGAAGCAGCCGTGCATATTCCAGAAAGTTGGCTGCGATGATTGAGAGACGAAGACTTCCGCCCTCCGTCACCCATCCTCGTTGCGTTAATTCCGCACGGTAGGCGCGATACAAATAGTCGGGGTCAAGCTCAACGGGATTTGTTCCAGCAACCAAACCAATTGTAGTTCGAGCCAGAGAGGACAAGTTTGTCACCGTGACCTCTGTCAGACGGCTAATTTCCGGCGGTAATTCACGCAGCATGCCAATGCCAGGGAGATGCCACAAGAAACGATCGACTCCCGTAGACTTGAGCAAAGATTCGCGTAAAGGAATGCCGTGCGTATTGCACCACCATACTGGTGCGTGTCTTTGTTCGACTGACTATTTATATTCCACCTGGCTTTCCCGCGCTGGAAACCGAAGCAAGAAAATGTTGCTTAGATGCCTATTTGCGATGTGAGCCACAATTTGTTACTGATTTAACTTCCTCCCTGCAACAGGCTGATGCCATCCTAAATGTGGGCTTCAGTGTGAGCTCTTCACATCCATGGACTGCTATTTCTTCAAATGGATGGATCGCACGAGTTTCGTCTGGCTCTATACCGCTACCTACAGAGATGGGGCAGCCCAATCCTATTGCTGCTTTATTTGCTGCCTCATTAGGAGTTACTGAGGTGTTTAAACGCATATACGGTGTGCCCGCAAGCGTAGCTCCATTGCTGGACAAAGCCGAATTGTCCTTATTCGAAAACTCCACTGAGTTCGATTCTGCAGGCCCCTTGCTTCCGGACAACATCACTTTGCCGGACACGTTGCTCGTTGGGGGTGGCGCAATTGGCAATGGCATTGCACTTTTGATGACACAGTTACCAGTTGTGGGGCGTGTGCACATCGTAGACAAACAGAGTTACCAGGATGAGAACCATGGCACTTCCATATTGCTGGAAAAAAGTGATTGGATAGGGAATCCGAAGGCGGAACAATTGGCCAAATGGATTACCCAAAACAGTACGCTGCATGCAACTGGAGACAAGGCATTTATCAGTGATGCACTGGGCTCAGAAGCAGTGAAATCTATGGCTATAGATTTGGTCTTGAACGGCTTGGATAATGTTCAAGCTCGGCACGATTCGCAACTTGCATGGCCTTCAATAATAGTAGACGGCGGAATAAATGAAACCGGGGCTGCAGTCATCCAGCACAGATTGGACAATCAAGGATTAGCATGCCTAATTTGCGCCTTCAAATTGCCGATGCATGATATTCGCGAAAATCAACGTCAACTAACTGGCTTAAATTCGTCTGTATTGTCTGACCAAGGGCGATTTTTAACCGAACAAGACATCATTGACGCCGATCCAGATAAGCAAACATGGCTAAGAGAAATGCTCAAGGAGAAACGTACAATTTGCTCCGTAGTCTCCGAAGCAGGTCTGCGCCGATTGGGAGTAAAAGCTGAAGATGGCTTTAGGCCGTCTGTACCTTTTGTTGCCACTGCCGCCGCCGCTATGGTCATTGCTGAAGCCCTTAAGGCATTTCTATACCCTGGCCGCCGCTACTCACAACGTTTCACAATTGGCAACTTGTTTTTAGGCCCGCAGTCTTTGGCCAATTCAAGTAGACACGCAGAGCCGTCCTGCTCATGTGTCAGACATCGTACCCTAATCCACTCGTTACTTCAGCGGCGCAAGCATAAGTCCATCTCGCAGACTAACGCATCCTTCGGGCACACTACAGAAGTTCGCGGTCGCGCGTGAATGACCGTTATCGAGCACATTGCCGCCATTTCTCCTAATCGCTAGTCAGTCCGTTTTGGCCGAATAGCGAATATCCCTTAACGCGTGCGGTTTGCTACAGAACGTTCTTGTAGGATTGTTCAATGATCCCCAGCACGTAATCCAGCTCATCCATGGAACCGAGATAGATACGGCGATCCATGGTCCAGTTATAACCCTCGGGAATTTTTTCGACCTTGCCATTGGGGTCCTCGTAATCGATAGGCCTCAGATGAATTTTGATCTGATTCTTCCCGATATGGACTTCGGCAAAATTTCCCGAGGCCCGGAAAGCCACGTAAAACTGCGTGGCTTTCTCTTCGATATTCTCATCGAGTGCCAGCACTCGTTCGCGCAACGCATCAAACAGCTGCTGAACCGCTTCCGTTCCCTTGGCGCGGAGAATTCCCACGGAAGACTTCGGTGCCTCAGATACGTCGCTTGCCGGCTTTGCCAGTTCAAGCTTCTCGACCTGATCGCCCACGTTGACCCGCTCCAGCCCGAACACATCTCCTTCGTAGTATCGGTACTTGAACAACTCGATACGCAGCGGCACGACTTCCACCGTATCGATGTCGAACTTGCTGTAGCTTTCCGCGATACAGATTACCCGCGGGTTGTTCCAGTCCAACTTGATTTTGTCCGCGGCCTCCCTGCCCAGCTTGTCCTGCACCAGCTTCTCGAAGAAGGCAGGCTTCTGGGTCTTCAGCCACTTGAGGTAGGAGAGCGCTTGGTTGATAACGTTGTCGTTCCTGTTTCGCTTATATTCGATGATGACCGGCGCACCGTTGGCGTCGATGGCGACTGAATCGATTCTGCCGCCTGTGGTAGTGACGTATTCCGAGGCTAGAAAGCGTAGCTCCAGCGCCTCCATCAAGTTGCCCTCTAGCAATGCCTGGAGGTTCTTTTCTTTGTTCAGCGAAATGATATTCAGTTTCTTCAGCTTTCCGTTCTGCACCTTGAAGATAGGCATTCATTTCCCCCTGTTCATACTGGTTAAGCCGTGGCCACGGGTAATTTCATTTATGGGCAAGGAGCTGAAGTGAATCGCCCACGAAACAGTAGACACTTTACAACCTAATTGACTGGAATGTGCATCAATGCGGTTGTTTGAAAGTGTGTCACCATGTGTCAGCAATAGCCGAGGAGGGGACGGTCGGGGCTCCCAGACAGAACCCCCATTTAGTGTCGGATGCTTCATGACATTAGTATCTGCATAAATATTAGACTTTATCCAGGCACGATTCTTTTCAACCTTGAAACGGACTCTCACCAAGTAGAGCTACCGCCAATATGTTTTACTACTCCGCAATAGGTAACTCATCCCACTCTGTCGTGTAATTCGGCGACTTCCGATCCCGACGCATCGCCCAGCGTTGTCGGATACCTGAGGCTGCGATTGTCAGGCTCCCATGCCCCATATTCCTGTTGATGGAATCCATGACCTTCATCAACTTGGCCGACTTGGCCTGTTCAGCTTGGTTGTCGAACAGCGTGGCCTGGATCATTTCTTTTGGCTGCAACCCCATCAGCAGCACGCCACTTTTCTTGTAGCCGAAACCCATACGATAGATTTCTCTCAGCCCTTGTGTGGCGGCATTAACCAGTGCCACGGTGTCATCCGCAGGTTGTACCATCGGCACAACGATTGAGCGCTGGTATTGAGGGGCCTTTTCCTTGAAGGGATTGGTCTGGATGAATACACATACACTGGCCGCAACAGAGCCATCCTTGCGAAGTTTTTCTGCTGCCCTTGTGGCAAAGTAAGCCACTGATTCGGACAACTCACCGAGGCTGGACACTTCCTGCCCAAATGACCGGGACACCATGATCTGCTGCCGGGGTGTACCAACGTCTTCCAGCTCTATGCAGGGAATGCCATTGAGTTCTTTCACGGTACGCTCGACTACGACTGAAAACTGCTGGCGAATCTTGTTTGGATTGGCAATCCGCAATTCCTCGACCGTCTGGATTCCCATCGTAAGCAGTTTCTCGGAGATTTTGCGGCCAATGCCCCAAACTTCTCCAACGGGAATACTTGCGAACAATCTACTGCGCTCCACTTCAGCCAGCCGTCCGAAGTCGCATACGCCGTTATTTCCAGCCAGCCCTTTCTTGGCACAATGGTTAGCCAGCTTGGCGAGGGTCTTGGTGTCAGCAATACCAACACATACCGGAATGCCGACATTGCGTTTTATGGTCTTGCGGATCGTTTGGCAGTAATCAGCCAAGGTGTCAGGTGCAAAACCACCCAGGTCAAGGAAACATTCATCGATGGAGTAAACCTCTTGCTTGGGCGAGAACGTAGCCAGGATCGACATGACCCGAGCCGACAAATCCGCATAGAGGGTGTAATTACTGGACAGGGCAATAATGTCGTGTTGCTTGGCGAGCTTCTCCAGCTTGAACCAAGGCTCACCCATCTTGACCCCCAGTGCCTTGACCTCGTTGGAGCGGGCTACGGCACATCCATCATTATTGGAGAGGACAACAACAGGTTTGCCTTCCAGCTTGGGATTAAATACCCGCTCGCAGGAAACATAGAAATTGTTGCAGTCCACAAGGGCAAGCGGCATAGCCATTCATCCACCAGGTTATGAGTCCAATCAGACTTTATGGATGCTCCACTTCACTATGCCCCAGATGGAGAAATCCTGTTCAGGTTTGACCGGCATATCTGGATAGTCGGGGTGGGCGGCATGGAGCACTGGCCCATTTGGGGTAAAGCGCAGTTGCTTTACGGTGAATTCGCCATCCACTACAGCAATTACGATGCAACCATCCATTGCCGGTAATGACCTGTCCACCACCAGCAGATCACCGTCAGAGATACCCACTCCGCGCATGGAATCGCCTGCCACTCTCATAAAAAAGGTGGATTCCTTATGCTCAATCAGATGTTCATCGAGATTCAGGCGGCGCTCAACATAATCATCAGCTGGTGAAGGAAATCCTGCCGGAACTGCTCGGCGCAACAAGGCTCCATGACGCTGCACGAATTCCTTGTTCGGATGCGTTAGTGACAGTAGGGCAGAGGGTGTGGCACGGTGGCCACAGCTGAGGTTGGCTTGTTGCATGGTATTACTTCCTGTACTTGCGGATCAGGCCGACCAGTACGCCGAATATCTCCAGCGTTTCATTTGGGCGGATCACCGGATAAGCTGGGTTGGCCGGGCACAGGATGAACTTTCTACCCTCCTTGGCCAGCGTTTTGAGGGTAAATTCGTTATCGACAATGGCCACCACGATGTCGCCGACATTGGCAGAAAGGCGTTTTTCCACCACGGCAAGATCACCGTCATGGATGCCCGCATCGATCATTGAATCTCCCTTCACTGGAATAATCGTGGTCAGGGACGGGGTTTCGATTAGCAACTCGTCGATAACAAAATACTTGCCTTGGGTCGCAGTTACCGACATCGGCATTCCTGCCTGAACAGACGATTCAGCCAAGGGGCGGGCGAAGAACTGGCTTGTCGGAATCCACATGCCATCAGGGGTGCGCTCTATAAAGCCAGCTTTGCCAAGCCGGTCCAGAATCGCTTTAACCCAGGACTTGGAGGCAATGCCGAATACCTCGCATAGCGAAGCGTACGAGGGAATACTTTTCCAGTCAGCGTAATAGTCTTGCAGCATCGCCAGATACTCAGCGTCTCTGGGATTGGACTCGGGTGTGGGGGTATCGAAATCAGTCATGACATCACCTATACAGAACGAACGTTCTTTACATCATAAAGAACGAACGTTCTGTCGTCAATCGAATCATGACTAATTCGTAATCGGCTCGGCCAGCCCTGCGTCATCCCTCACTCCGACGCGGTTGAGTTCGCGGGTGACAGGCCAAGCTTGCAGGATTTCAGGTTCGCATGGGTGAATCATAGCGAGTAATTTGTCAGCCAGCCGCTCCTGCGGAGACAGCCAGCTATCCCACTGGTCCGGACTGAGTATCACGGGCATACGGTCGTGGATAGGCTGCATGAGAGCATTTGCGTCGGTGGTGGTGATGCAGCAGCTTTCAACAGTTTCGCCTTCCTTGGGATGCCACGACTCCCATAGTCCGGCAAACGCCATCGGGTCACCTGATTTGAGACTGATATACCACGGTTGTTTGATGCGCTTCTCGGCCTTCCATTCATAAAAGCCGGAGGCTGGAATCAGGCAGCGGCGGGATTTGAAGGCGTTTCTGAACGAGGGTTTCTCTGCAACGGTTTCACCCCTCGCATTAACCAGTTTATTCCCAATAGTTGAATCCTTGGCCCAAGATGGAATCAGGCCCCAGCGCATCCTATGAAGATGCCGTTCACCTTTCTCATCCACTGTGATGGAGCATATCCGGGTCGAAGGTGCGATATTCCAGGAAGGCGACAGATCAAGATCGCCGGAAAAGTTGAAGTATTCGGCAAATTTTTGCGGATTCTCGTTCAGTGCGAAGCGACCACACATATCAACCCTTTTGTTATGATCTTCGTTTCTGTTTCTGTTGCTTTCGCCAATCCCAAGGCGGAGTTGGTTCAGCATCCTGCCATAGCCCTCGCTTGGCAATCCTTGCTTTCTGCTCGGCATCAGCATAAACGGCTCGGTCTGATTCAGGCTGTTCGTTCTGATATTTCTTATAGTGCCACGCCATGCCTGCTTTGATCTGCTCAAGGTTGGCATCGACACCATCCACAAGTATCTTACCGACGGTGCGCCCGTATTTGTCCTTCTTGCTGTATTCGACCTGAACCTGACGGTTGAACACCAGCGCGGCAAGGGACTGTTTGGATTTGTTGCCGAATGCCTGCTTTTTCTCCGGTGCATCGATGCCCATCAGCCGGATTTTGAATTGAGTATTGGTGGTATCCAGGACGGTCACGGTATCGCCATCAGCCACGCCTACAACACGTCCATACAGGGTATCGGCAACCGACACATTGGCGAGCAGCAACGAAGCTGCCAATAGCAGAATTCGGGTAAAGTAGTGTTTCGTCATTGGAGGCCCACCATGTCTGACTTATCGACGTTTGAACAATACTACAAACTAGCCGACCAGCTTATTGAAAAATCCAGCAAAGAGGACATCGCCGAATGTGCAAGGTTGCTGGCGCTCAACGTTGCACACTATCAGTCCAAGTTTGGTGAGTTGCCGCTGGATGAGGCGCTGGCCATGATTGGCATGACCGAACCTAATGATGAACAGCTTGAGCTAATGTCTGCTGGAATGGAGGTATTGGTTGGCGTACTGGGTAATGTCGTTACGGGTATCGGGCAAGAAAGGCACTGACGCAACAGTGACCAAACAAAAACCCCGGCGATCGACACCGGGGTTACCTGATCAGGGTTCCACCCCCTCAGGCTGCACGATGGTTTGTTTTGATCCCGGCACTCATCGGCTGATCCGGGTCCTGTCACGGCTTTCGCCACTCACAGACCGAGCTGCTTGCGGGTTTTACCCCGGTTCGCACTAACAACCATATCAGCGATTAGTAATTTCTACCACCAAGAATTTCTACAATAACCCTCAGGTACTTCTGGCTGGAGCGGTTGCAGGGTTTGGGGTTTGGCAGGCGTAAAGCCCTCGACCGCCACCATGAAGAAAGGCGCAAGCGTGGCTCTGGTTGGCTTCGGCACCTTCGAGGTGCGCAAGCATGCTGCGCGTACTGGCCGCAACCCGGCAACTGGTGCCGAGATCAAGATCAAGGCTTCCAAGGTCCCGGCATTCAAGGCGGGTGCCAATCTGAAGGCTGCGGTTAACGGTGGCAAGAAGTAACCATTGAATTGCCGGGCAGCCGATTTGCTTGGCAGTCACGTAAATCAGTGCAAGGCCGGAAAGCTTTCTGGCCTTGTGCGCAACACCCTAGCGCTCAGTATTGTGCTTCTGATCTAAATCCGCGAGTTTTTCTTGCAGGGTGACTTCTTTGAGGTGCCGCCGTGGGTTGCCGCACATCCAGCAGCTGCAAGGGCAAGGGGTGTCTATTGCCATCCCAAGGTATTTGGGCTCGTTACGAATATCCCGGCCCCAGTGGAAGCGGCGCGCTTTGCCTAAACGGGCAGCATGATGCCGACGCAAGGCGCGTTTCATATCTTTCATAGGTTTTCTCCAGCTTACGGCCAGCCTCCCGGATGGGGCTGGCCAGTCGTATGGAGAAACCTGTGAAGTGAAAAATTGAAACAGCTTCAGCAACTACTGCCAAAGCTGCTCTATCCATATAAGTGCGCACCTTTAATTCCTTAAATTCTGACTATTCCAATTCATTCGGCCTTTGCTGGCGGTTCCAGTTCCCGTAAACACTCACCATGCTCTCTGGATGGGGTAATCAGCATTTTTATCATGACTACGGATCCACAAAGCAAATCCGACCAGTGCCATTGATCCAAAAGAAACAATTGCACACATGAGAATGAGGCCGATTTCGATGCTCATTTGAAATACCCCTCCATTTTTATTACTTTGCATGCAATCGGTATATAATTGCCGCTTATCTATGATTCCACCATTTAACAGGTACATTATTACCGAAAATGAGCAAACTACTTTTCAAAACCCCTCAAGAAATCCAAGTCGAGTTGGGTAGCCGACTACGTCGCTTGCGTCTTGACCGCAACTTGGATCAGATCAGTACCGCCGAGAAGGCAGGTATATCCGAGAAGGCGCTTCGCAATCTTGAAAGTGGGCACGGCTCAACGGTGGAAACTTTGGTGCGAGTATTGAAGGCGCTCGATTTTCTCCAGGGCATCGACATGCTTGCGCCGGAAATCACCGTAAATCCACTGGATATGTTGCGTCGCGCCAAAGCTCCACGCCAACGCGCACGACGTGCTGGATAACCGGTCGGCCTAGCTCCGCCACCGATTGCCTGCTCGTGACACCCAGTAGCAGCGCTGTAAGTGTCTTGCCTGCTGTTTGTTCTTTTTCTGCTTGCCCCCATCCTCAGCGCAATGGGGTGAAGCGTACCATGACACCCAAGCCAAAAAGGACGTAGCCAGACCAAGTGCGACTATAGATTCAATTGCCATTCCCGACCCCTTTGCTATCGCGACGAGCAGGGTGTTTCTTCTCCTCTCGAAGCGACCAAATCAATTACCAGCCTTCCCAACAGCCCGGCGCAAACTCTTTTTCGAGCTTATCCGTGATTGCAGTCCCTATATCGTCTGCCATGCCTCAGCATTTCTGCGCGCCAACCCCAGTACGCGCCGACCAACGGTGCGAAGTAAAGGCGGATACTGCTAATCAAGATATTGCGATAGTCCATTTAATGTCCCCGTGCTTCAACATTTCGATTTTGATTCTACTCGCCTCGATGAATTTTTCTACTGCAAAGTAAGTAGGTGGCAGTAAGCTGCTCTTCGTGAATATCAGCATCGACCTGAAGTGGAAGTTCAGGCTTTGTACTCCGACTGCTTCCTCCGGCCGCGCAGGCAAAGCTCATGGCAATTTTTCTCGACTGCCTCCTTGTCGGCTATAGCAGACGTGGATGAACTCACGCATATACGTCCGCTACCAGCACAACAGCAGCCACAGCCTCAACAATTCAGTAGTCCTGCGCCAACCCACCATTAAAGAGACTCGCGGCATCCTTCGCTTTGGAAATACCTTTGCGTACATCAGCGTTGGTCAAATCAAGCACGCGCAATTTCCCCTTTGCCTCTGCAACGGATTCGATTCGACGATATGCCTGGGCATACTTCTCTGCGTATAACGCCAATCCTTGCAGCTTGGGCAATGCATCTGCGAGATGTAGGCCGTGCGGGTCAACCAGATCCACCGCCACCTTGCCGCTCTGCTCGGCGAAGAAAAGAAAGTCCGGGCGGACGATTTTGTATTCTTCATTCTCGACATAGGTGATGCCCAGCGAAGATTGGCCCGGCTGCTGCGGATTGCGATACCAGAAGCGGAAGCCGGTGCGTTTGACCTCTGTCTCAACAACTGTACGCTCCCACTCGTTCAGTTCGGCAGGGTACTTGCCATCCTTGTCGCAAAGCAGATGGTTTTTCCAAGTCGATAAAACAACCTCCATATTATTTTCACGCGCCTTGGTTGCCTCGTAGCGAGATTCTGGTTTAGCTAAATCCACGCTCTGCGGTTCTGTGCTCATTTCGATGATCTGTCGGTAGGACTCCTTGCGGTCGTCGGTCAGCAGCTTGACCTGAGGCGCATACTTCGCGATCCATGCTTGTGCCAGCTTATCGGCTTCCGCATCAAAGTAGTCCTGAACCTCCGTAACCAGACCCAAACCTGCGATGGTGACGCGCGCCTCGACAATGGCCTCCAGATATTCCTCTGGGTCGTCATCCATGCTGGCAACCTTCTGCGCCAGATGATCGACATAGGTGCGCGCAATGTCCGGGCTGAAGATGCGCGCCGCTCTCCGATAAGCGTCGTCAATCACCGCCATGTCTGCGTCTTCCCAGAATTCGTCGAAGCTCTTTTCCTTGCCCTTCAGGTCGGCGATCACGGTCTTGCCCTCTACCGTCATTACTGACTTGCGCTTGGCCTCGATCTTCTCCTGCTGGCTTTCCTGAAAGGCATCCAGCGCCTTGTGCATCTCGCCATGGGCCAGCCTGCCTGCGCCTGCGAGAATGTCATCAGACGCCAGCTCGTGAGCCAACGCAGTCAAGCGCTTCGCTGGTTTCGCGCCGTGCTGCGGGCGGGTTTGCGATGGCAATGCCTCGAAAGCTTCCCACACGGCAGAGGATGCGTCCGGGTGCGGCTTCACCTCCACGTAGTCGATAAGAATGCGCCCGGTTGGCGGCGCAGTGTCATCGCCGGCCATCAAAGTATCGACGACTTCCCTCACAGTTTTTTTGTTGAACTTCGGTAGCAAACAATCCACTGCATTCAGCCGGTCATTGCCGGGTATGCGGCGCGCCAAGGGCGAACGCACCATGCGTCCCAACAACTGGGTGATATGGGTGCGGTCGTTGGCGGCACGGAAAGACACCATCACCTCAGCGCGCGGGCAATCCCAGCCGGTGCTGATGGCATCCTTGGCAATCAGCACGCGCACCCAGGTGGATTCCTGGACGCGCTGCGGTTCGATGTAGGGCACATCGCGGTTGCCGAACCGCTGCGTGGTGTGGTCGCCGAACACATGCGCCACGCTTGCAGCAGACAACTCGGGGTAACGCTGGAAGATGGTATCCAGTGCGCGCCCGATCTCGTTTGGGTCGGGCGTATTGGGTACCTGCAACACCATCAGCGGAACAACAACGCGCGCCTCCTCCTGCTGCTTGGCGTATTCGGTCCAGGCGGCGGTCGATTCCTTCAACTTGTCGGTCGCCCGCCGCACCAGCACGGTATCGAAATCGCCGGTCTCGTCCGGAATATCCAGCAGGATGGTGTCCTTGATGAGGCCGGACTCCTGCACCTTGTCTGCGTCCACCACCACGTTCGGCAACTTGATGTGCTTGCCTGCAAACTCAATGGCCTTGTTGAAACGCTCAACCGTCGCCGAGATACCCCATACCACCGGGATGCCGGGCACGCCGCCAGAGCCGTTGATGAGCCGTTGAACGATGGTGCCCTTTTCCCTTGGCGTGGCACCGCCCATGCCTCGGTGCGCCTCGTCCAGCACCAGATATAGAGTCAGTTCCGGGTCTTCAATGGTATTCTGGATCGTGTCCCAGATAGTGTAGGCCCGCAGGTCGGGGCGGGTTTCCGGCAGCAGGTCGCCCGCCTTGGCCTCCATTTCCTCCTGATCGTGGCCGCGAACCAACAGGCTGTTCTTGCTCAGCTTCTGCGTGTTGAGGAAATAGATTTTTCCGGCATCGAACCTGGGGCGGTTGAAGGTGTTTTCCACCACCACCAGATCGGTGTGGTTGATGCGGTCACTGGCTTCCATCAAGCGGAAGCGGGTCTGTTCGTTCAACGAAGGATCGTCGCTGAACCAGATCACCACCGCGCCGGGGTCAGCGTCGAAGTCGAATTCGTCATCACCATGGAACAACGCCTCGAATGCAGCGGCTGCCATAACTGTTTTACCCGCACCAGTAACAGCGGTCAGGGAGAACGCAGTCTTGTCAGACTCTCCGTGCCAAAGGCGATGCCCTTTTCTAATATTGGACAATGCATCGCGCACAGCGTCCCGTTGGTAGTCTTTGAGGGTGAACTTCATGCCTTATTCCCCGTTAGCGAAACTGAAATTGGTCAGGTAGGACTCATACAGGCGCACCGGCTCCACGCCATCGGGCAATCGCTTGGCGATGGCCTGAAAGCGGCGGTCATCGTCGGTGACGATATAAGCGACGCGAAGCGCTTTGGCCTTGTTCACGGCCTTGATGAATGGCGTGGCTTTGTCCACTTCGGTCAGTAGACCGTAGGTATCTGCCACTGCCCAGCCATCAACGGGCAGCTTGTCGATGCGCTTGCCGCGCGCCCCTGCACGCAACCACAGCAATGAAGCGATACGGGCATAGGCCAGATTATGGTTGACCGCATCCTTGGCCTCGTAGGTCAGGGTGAAAAACTCGGCGTTTTCCTCGAAGCCATCGGCCATCGGGAATTCATCGGTGAATTTGTACTCGCCCTTGATCGGCTCGCCGTCCAATGTTTTGCCAGTGATCGCGGCAGCCACGCGCGGCTTGGTGATGTAATCGCATATGCCGTGCTTTTCCCAGTCGGCATCGCCGGGGCGCATGCCTTGCTCGCGCAACGCCTTTAGCTCGTCGGCTGCAACTTCGTTATTGGTAACGGAGATGCATTGTCGGCGACCGCTGTCTTGGCGATTTAATCGCATTACGGCATGGGCAGTAGTGCCGGAGCCGGAGAAGAAATCGAGGATGAGCGCCTCGGGTTTATCAATCACAAAGAAGCGGAGACAGTCCTCAACGGCATAAAGCGACTTCGGAAAAGGAAACTTTCTTTCAGGAATAAGCGCTTTCAATAGATTTGAACCGTGGCGGGACGCGTCGTGTGCACCGACTCGCCACGCTGTATTTGGTATTACACGCTTCTGAGTTTCAGGGTTTTCAACCACCACAGACCCGTCAGGTCTTTTGCCTATCGTTCTATAGACACCGTCTCTAACTTTTTTCTGTTCTCCAGCTTTTAGGTACGAAATTGACATTCCCTTTTCGGTAAACTTCCCAAGCCGCACAAAACCTGCTTCGTATGCTTTCCAAAGACTTGGAGGGGAGGCTTGCCAGTTGCCTTCGGACCCGTCTGACCGGATCGGCCAAACAGCTATCGTTCCAGTCGGTGCTTCAATGGTCTGGCGATCAATTCCAAGTGCGGGAGGCTCACCTACGGAATGCATGGCGCTACCATCCGTGGTGATGAATATCGGATAGAACAATTTAGGACGATCAACTCGTCGTGCATTCGTTCCAGTCCGCACAAGCATGGACCAGAGAATCTTGGTTGTCCGCTTATCTTCCGGATTGATTCGCCAATCATCTCCGAGTGGAACAGGCTTCGCACTTGCCTTGCCCATGAATACAAAGAAAATGTACTCGTCGGTTCTAGCAAACGCTCCTGGGCGCGTTACACCGGCTGGATTAATTACCGCACTGATCATCTGAATGCGTGCTTCCGGGAACGATTGCTCCAGCAACAGCCCAAGCCGCAAGTATTCCTTCTCGTCGATGGTGACGATCAGCACTGAATCTGCCGGATTCAGTAATTCTTTGGCCACCAGCAAACGCCGTTCCATCATCGCCAGCCATTTGCTGTGGCGGTACAGGTCATCGCCCTCGACGTAATCGTTGTTGTATTTCCAGTCTTTCGCGCCAGTGTTGTACGGCGGGTCGATGTAGATGGCGTCTACCTTTCCACGGTAGGTATAGGTCAGCGCCTTCAGCACATGGTAGTTCTCGCCATTGATGACCGTGTGGTACGGCTTGTCGCCGCCACGCTCCACTTTTCCTGTGCTTACCAAACCCGGATAGATGGTGTCACGGAACTCGGCCACAACCACCAAGTCCTCAAGCGCCACCGATTTCGTTTCTGCTACCGCAGCACCCAGCAGTTCCAGGTCGGCCAGCTTCTTTGCCTTGTGGATGGCCTTTACTTGCCACAGTCGCTGGTCACCCTTCTTGGCCGAGCCGCGCTCAGGCAGCACGCGCACCTTGTCGCCTTTGCGGATGGGGCGAAGCGGCAATTCAACCGCCTCAGGGCTATGCCGCTCGAAATTCAAACCAAAAGGCAAACGCGAAGACAGAACCTTGAACTCCCTGTCCAAGTCTGCCCCAAGTTTGGAGTCTTTGGCTTTGGCTTGTGCAATCAAATCGGTCAGTCGTGACACAACAACTCCTGTTCCATCTTTAAGCAGCTCAATGCCGCACATAATATTTTCAAGTCACTCATCAACCGACCTCTTTCACAACACAAATTTTGACTCCGGTACGTTTCGTTCTTTAGCTTGTAATTTCAAAAGAAAATTTATTAGTAGCCAGAGGATTCTCATTTGTCGAACTCTTATGCCTACTGCTTGTAACGTGAATGGCAAAACCATTTGCATCCGCAACAATCTTGGCAAGATGTAGACCAACACCACTGCCGGTTGCCATCTTCTTAGCCCACTTGCCTCGAAAACGCCTGGTAAAAATAAGTTCCAATTCTTCGGGTTCTATTAGCGGCCCAATCGATGTAACAGATACCTCAATTACCCCAGCGCGATCCACCAGACTTACATGAACTTTCCCATCAGTTGTATATTTAACCGCGTTACTGATAAGCGCGAATGGTACAAGCTTAAAACTTTCATAGACGGACACATTTCGACGACACTCACCGTTAAGAAATATTCGGACTGGCTGGCCATTTTCTTCAGAATAATCTGGGTTGCTCAAAATACTAACTAGCTTCCTTAGAAGACCATGTAATGAAATATATGATTTTCGACCAAAGGAGGCTGCTGCCGGATTAAAGTAAATCGTTAGCAAATCAAATGAATCAGTCAGAAGGCCAGCAGCCTTCACGAGAGATTTCAAATCTGGCGGGGCCTGATCAACTTGTTCTTCGAGCGACCGAGATGTATCAGTGGTAACTAAACGGTTTGCAATACTCTCTATTTGCCGTCCCAGCCTAATCGAGTCATGGAGTGGATCAAGCAGTTCAGATTGACGACGAAGAAATTCACCATCAATTGCTGTTAGAAGACTTGCCGTCTTGTTTGCCCAGTCTTGCACTTGTTGTGTATTAACCAAACGCCCCTTTAAAGCATCCTTTAGATGGGGCTTTGACGTATTAGGGTTATTTAAGCTTCGCACACCAAAAATTGTGACCAAACATTCTTTAACTTTGACTTGGAAATATGACATCCCAAAGGTGCACAACCCTTCACCCATACCAGCAAACGTAGTTGTGCAGGCTGGCGTATTGCCACACTTCTTCTGGCAAACACTGGATTGGTGCATATTATGGCCATCAAAAATGCCCTCTTTAACGGAAACTGGCCATGGCAAATGAATAGCACCCGATCGAAGCGCATCAACTAATTGCATTACGAAGTACTCGCGTGTAGTCCATCAGCATATGGTTTAAAGCCAGGCTAGGTTTCCCCGCTGCAGTAATGTGAACTGGCACCTCTGAAAAAGGCTTCGATGTTGCAGCGAACTTTCTTACTTGACCAAGAAGAATGCGGCGTTTGTAGATACCCAAGTTTTTGGTCTCATTATCAAGTTCAGCCGCCAGCGCGTTTGGCCCCAACTTTTCTAGTGCCAGCGTATCGATGACATCTTGGCACTTCTGTGCATTCACAGGCTTCTTTTGCACATCATCCGCTTGCTTAAAGAATTCTGTGGCCGTTGGATCAAAAGTCTTACTTGATACAGCACAAATCTTTTGCCGTGAGTTTGCATCACGAAGCTTAGGCAACAGTTTCAACCCACCTTCGTCAATATCGTCTTTTACAATGCCGTGAATATCCAGGAACAGCACGTCATACTCCGCGAGCCGAGCAATATCTTTCAGGCTTACTTGTTTGTATGTCTTAACGTTATAGCCAGCTTGTTGAAGCTCAGTTGTTGGGAAGTCACTTGGTCTATCGTCAACTATTGCCACCTCTGCAATTTTCCTTATCGTCTCTTTGCCATTCCATGTTGTCTCTATCTGAGTTTTTGTTAATTTGGCAAAACTAGGTGTCCCAAATATCACCATCCGATACTTATACAATCCGTATATAGAAGAAGGTATTCCGACTAGCGGAATAACAATTCCAAAAAAATTGGAAAGCCACCCGAGACTATTAAAAGTAGTTTCTAGATAAGTGAGTAATTCAGACATGGCTATCCTTACACAGTATTCACGAATTCACTATCGACTAATCGGCTTATACCGAATCCGCTTAGGCTTAGCCCCCTCCTCACCCAACCTCTTCCTCTTGTCCGCCTCATACTCCTGATAGTTGCCATCAAAGAACGTCCACTTCGAATCGCCTTCGCAGGCGAGGATGTGGGTGGCGATGTGGTCTAGGAACCAGCGGTCGGATGAAATGTACCGGAGTCGAATTGTTTTTGCTACTCATAAACGCGAGTGACTGCTATTGGCCATAGCGGAAGTAGTGCGCCTCTATCCTGAATTTCGGCTATGGCCGAGAACCTGCCTGTCTCTTCATCGGCCACAGCCGACCTTGAAACTCCGGTCTGAATCGGTCGGCATTACACCGGTTACCTGCCGCTCGGCTGCAACTCGCGCTGAATGGCCAGTTTCCTCTGTGGCGTAGGACGGGACCCGACCCACTCTAGCCAGCCAATTCATGAAAAATTCGGCGACGGGTAAATGAGCAAAGCGGGCGCTGCCCGGTGTAAAGCTGAAGCCTTTTTACTGGTTTCCGTCTGAACATCAGGCCGTCGGCGTCTGGTTGGCGCCACTCTGCGAGAGCAGCAGGCCAGCAATTTCCTCCAAGAGAGGACGCAGTTTCTCGTGGTCAGCTTGATCAACTGCTCTTTCAATGCGGGACGACCAATGTCCCTGCCTGTAAAGTGTCGCGGCTCGCTCCAGGATTTCGCTTGCTGCGCGATCGCTGATTTCCTGCGCCGGTGCGGACTCGCTCAACATACGAGTTGCTACCGCACTCTTGAGCTTCGAAACCTGCTCATCTCCATTCATGAGGGCGAGTACGGCGAGACCGCACAGCCCCCTCTCCAAAATGCCCCATCCTGTTTGGTATCTTCCTCCCTTGAATGTCCAGGACAAAAGCATCTCTCCGATCTCATTCGAGATTTCCTCACAATCGCGATTGCTCGCATCCATTGCAGCCTCAAACAAGGTCTCTGTCATCCGGTAATTCTCGACGAACGTCACCGTGTCCTTGTCATCGGGGATCCAGCTCAAGGTCGCGATCAACCAGCGGGCGTGTTTCCGAAGTTTCTCCTGGCTGTGATCATCACAAGCAGGCGCGTTTGACACCGCCAGCAGAATTTCTGTTATCCCCGTAATCCAGTGAATCATGTCGAACGCGAAATGGGACTTGGCTTTTACGGCCGCGAGCAGGATGTCCTTTTCCGTTTCGTACAGATCATCGGCCCATTGTTCGATATTGTCGATAATAGCCTTGGCGTCCGCGTTATCCTTTTCTGCGTTTGAAATCGCATTGGCCAATGTGGTCAGCTGCGCCCGCAAGCTCTGTAAGCTCGTTGATGAGTAGTACGGCCCCAGGAATGTGCTGTGGATGCTGGAAAGCGGCGTGTCGGGGACGTTGAGGAATAATTTCGCAACGAAGGCGATGTCTCGCCGTACCTTGCCCACCGCGAAACGAATATCGTGATTCCTAGAGCGAAGCAGATCGAAAGTCAGGTTGGCAAGCTGTGTCATGCCTTCCATCGTGACAGGTCGATAATCCTCTTTCGCACATCCAGTGCATGCAATCAACGCGATCTTCTCGCTGAGCGCAGCGATGTCATCCGGTTTGCCACGGGCGAGGACATGCTGCGCCGACTGGCCCATGAGGCGTACACCTTCCAGCAATACGTCTGCCATGCTGTGAGGAACCACACTTTGAACGGCGCTTGAAAGATAACCAGCAGCAATGAGCGCGTGACTTCTTGAGGCAATCGGGCTCGAATAATCAATGCCCAGATACACCTGCACAAGGGCTGCCATCGCTTGCAGGTTTTGTTCTATTTGTTCTTCATCCCGGCGCGCAATCGCAACTTGGGCGTTTTGCCGCAGGTGTTCGAGCGTGTCGTTGATGAAACCGTCACTGGCGAGTGGATTTTCAACGAGAAAATTGTTGGTGTAAAAAGTTTTTCCCTTTGCTTCGACATATGCCGCGTTGATGCCGACCACGACCCGTAAGGCGGCCCCCGAAATTTCGTGATCGCCCTGTTCGGCATACCGCCTGGCAAACGACATCGCATGTCTGACAGCCCGCTGTGCCCCCTGCGTCCAATGAGCGTTGAGTTGGAAGTAGATAGTGCGAGCCACATCGTGGGTGGAATCCAATGGCGACGGTGCTGATTTCGGCGTCTCCTCGGTCTCAAGAAGCGGTGCCGCACGCAGGGCACGCCGAACCCACGCCCGCAATTCTCTACGCGCGTCCTCGATCACGATGCCAAGTTGCTGCAATGGGTTTATCAGGGTCAGCGCGCGCCGGTATGCATACATGAAAAGCGCAAGCGTGAGGACGATTCCCCAACCAGCTGCCAGCACAACGATAGCCAGCCGAGATGCCTCAGTCACAACGGATAGAACGGCGACACTGATCGCCAATATGAAAGCCCCAGCGAACGCCCCCAGTAACTTTGAATCTGCACTCAGGCGTCGAAACAGTCCGTGAGGCATACGCTCGATGTTTACCTGCATGGCAAACATCACGAGGGACGAGACGATGGCGGCCGCACCGATCAGGGTGCTTCCCAAGTTGAGCACTAGCGAGCGCAGCGCCTCTATCCCTTTTTCCGATGCGTAGTTGGCTTCTAACGCGGTTTGAATCGTCGGGGATAGATAGATGCTGAGCGCGAGAAGAAGCAGCAACAGTACGCCCAACACAAGCCCGGCCCGCCGAGCCTTCCAGGCCGCAATAAGATACTGAGCGTTGTAAAGGTAATGCCAGAATTTGGCGTATCCCCGTCGAATCGCCTTTTTCGCACGAGCCGCTAACAGGTGACTACTCATGGAGAGGCACATCGCCTAGGGTTCATTTCGTCTTGCATGGTGTGTCTCTACCAGAAATACCGCGAGTGTAGATGCAGCCCCAACTGCTAACTTGGCATGCCGTGGGCTCAAGCCTTTTGTCTTCGCAACTTTTCCATGGCCCGTTCCGTATTTATTTCGCAATTCAGCTATACCTTGTGTAATCGTAGCCAAATTGCTTAGAAGGCGCTTAATTGTTTCCGCCGCCTTTGCTTGGTCTTCAATATCATCGGGCGTGAGTTTCAATTCCTTACTCGTAAGTTTGACGAGCTGAGGAATATCCATGCTACTAGAGAACGCGACGTTCCGTTCATTCAATATGGTCTTGCAGCAAGTTTCGATCAGTTCCTTGGCTGTGCCGATGGCTAAACCTGGATCGGAATTGACGGCCGCTTCCATTCGCGTAATTTGTTGTGCCACATAGGTAACATCGCTACCGCTTAATGTCTCTCTTGCCGCTGATACTCCGGGCGCCCCAATTACCCCAACGTAGCGCCCGACAAATATTGGTTTGCCGGATAGACGCGCTCTTTCGACTAACTGAAACCCATCATTTTTCAAGAAACTGTTGTACAACTGGCATAACCGTTCGGCTTCCGTTACATCCGGTCGAACAACGGGATGTATGGTTTCACATAAGAAACGAAGTAGAACCTCGTCATCGCAATTCAGGAGATTGAATCTGCGGTCGTAGAAAACCCAGTCATCTTCCCAATCTTCAGAATTGTTGATTCGATGCTGCCAGATATCACCCGCAGCGTCAGGGAAGCGGCTATCTGTGGAAGGAAGGGCACTAAGATCAAACAGGCGCGACAAAAATTCTGGCTCCTCCAACCGACCAGCCCAATTGACTTTCTCGACTAAGATCGCGTCAACAAGGTCTCGTCTGGTAATTTGGCTGATCTTCATAGCTCCCTGACATGAACCCTAACGAATGAAAGGGACTTCCCCGTCCCGAGGCTGCGGAGAAGTTTCCGCGAACGGCAACAAGTGCCATGATGGAATTTCGATCATTTCATCAACACCACGAAAGGGGAAGTCCATGAGCATTATCACTGTAGGAATCGATCTCGCCAAGAATGTGTTTGCCGTGCACGGCGTAGATGATAACGGCAAGCCTGCACTGGTCAAGCCGAAAGTATCACGCGCGGATTTGCTGCCGCTGATCGCGCAACTACCGCCGTGCCTGATCGGCATGGAAGCTTGCTCCGGCGCACACCACTGGGCAAGACTGTTCCGGCAGCATGGTCACACCGTCCGGCTGATTGCACCCAAATTCGTCACACCGTACCGCATGAGCGGAAAGCGCGGCAAGAACGACGCGGCGGATGCCGCCGCCATCTGCGAAGCCGTCACCCGGCCCAACATGCGCTTCGTGCCGGTCAAGGACGAACACCAGCAAGCCACCCTGACGTTGCACCGTACCCGTCAAGGCTTCGTCGAAGAACGCACCGCCCTGTACAACCGCCTGCGCGGCCTGATCGCCGAATTCGGCATCGTGTTGCCGCAGAAGATCGAGCGCCTGCGCATTGAGATCGGTGCCCATCTCGAAGACCTGCCGGGCTGGGCCAACCGCTGCGTGGGCGACCTGCTCGCGCACGCCGACCGGCTGGACGAACGCATCGGCGAATACGACCGCGCCATCGCCCAGGTGGCGCGCGAGGACGAACGCAGCCGTCGCCTGATGCAACTACCCGGCATCGGCCCGACCACCGCGAGCGCCTTGCTGGCGAGCATCGGCATCGGGCACGATTTCGCCAACGGCCGCCAGCTTGCTGCGTGGATCGGCCTCGTGCCGGGCCAATACAGCAGTGGCGGCAAAGCCAGATTGGGACGCATCACCAAGGCCGGCGATGGCTACCTGCGCAGCCTGCTGGTGCTGGGCGCGCGGGCCGTGCTCAACAGTCTGGGCGACAAGCAAGACCGGTTCAGCCGCTGGGCAAGGAACCTGGTTGAACGACGCGGCTACTGGCGCGCCGCGGTCGCCATCGCAGCCAAGAACGCGCGCATGGCCTGGGCGGTGCTGAAGTACGGCGAAGACTTCCGGCTCGCCCCGAATGCGGCCTGAGCCTCGAAGCAAAAACCGTCTACAGAAAAAGGAGGCAAAGAATCACGGCTGGACGCCAGCGTTGATGTGAAGCGGGTTGGACCCGCACGGGGAGAGCCTGATCTACTTTAGGGAAGGATGTCACTTCCGACTAACGATTGAGGCCCCCGTGCGCGTCTTTCATCAGGGTCCGGGCAGAATGCTCAACATGACCGGTTGTAGTTTGGCAGTCCTTCACCTTCTCGCATCGCAACGGAAGCCGGCAACGTGATTGAGGATGAAACGATGGGACCGTAAAAACCAAAACATCAGTTGCGTTGATGGGGAAGCCCTTGTAGTAGAGGTAAGGGGCGCGGAGTCGGCTGTTTCGGCGGAGCGTCCCTCTTGACCGCCATGTTAGGCACTCGGCGACTGATTAAGAATACCTTTGTGTGGCTAAGGCGCATTGGAGATTTTATATATGGATATACAGATAAGAATAAAACCCAAGATGTCGAAGAGCGTGCCGAGAAAGTTTGGGTTTCTTGGGTGTCCGCTGATGATGCCACCGCCACCCATATAAACATTGGGGGGCATAATTTTCGTTTGAAGAGGATGGTTTATCCATTCACCGAGACCGACGAACAAAACCCCGAGACTCATAATGATCGCGTGTGCGTTTGCGATGCCCTTCAACTCAAAGGTCATTGCTGCAATTACCCCGGCAGCACCAAGAACAACGAGCACATGATACCAGTACTCAATCTTCAACCCGGTCAGCGATTTATCCATATGCCTAACAGTTAATCAAGAGACCCATGGGTCCGGACGTTTTTAATATAGAGACAGGCATATTATGCATATATCACTTTGATTCCACATAATTGATTTATGCCTCTGTCTCTTTATTACATTATGAAAAAGGAGACAGGCGTAGCCGGATTGTACACCTGCTCAAACGAGGGGCTGAGCAATCCCGGCTCGACCGTGAAGGCTTTTTTGGGTCACTTAGCGGACTATCGACTGACAAAAGGCAGCTGACCGCTTCGGCCGACTAGCCGACTTGGCAGGTACTCGGCCTTATGTAGCGCGCTACATAAGACCGAGCAGCTGATATCTGCAACGACCAGACTAAGTGGCTTGCACACATTTTCTGCGGAGGAATTGCGGGCGTTGTGAGTGGCGTATTTCGCTAGAATGCGTATTCGATTATGCCTTCGTTCAAAGGGGGCAAACCCCAGTAGCAGGCGAACACCGGCTGTGAAATTTACCCCCTTCAATTTACGACTTTAATGGCTAATTTACGACTTTAATTGTTTGGAACAGCCGCAAGCACCGCGCAAAATCGGTCACTCAACCGTGACCGACTTTGCAAGATTGCGGGGCTTGTCCACGTCGGTGCCCTTTTGCAATGCGACGTAATAGGCCAGCAGCTGCAGCGGGATGGTATGCAGAATCGGGCTTAGATAGCCCGCGTGTTCCGGCATTTGCATGATGTGGATGCCGTCCGCCGCGTGGATATGCGTATCCGCATCGGCGAACACATACAGTTCGCCGCCGCGCGCGCGCACTTCCTGCAGGTTGGATTTCAGCTTCTCCAGCAGTGCGTCGTTCGGCGCAACCGAGATCACCGGCATGTCCTTGTCCACCAAGGCTAGCGGGCCGTGCTTCAGTTCGCCGGCGGGATAGGCTTCGGCGTGAATGTAGGAAATTTCCTTGAGCTTGAGCGCGCCTTCCAGCGCGATCGGGTAATGCAGTCCGCGCCCCAGAAACAAGGCGTGCTGCTTGTTGGCAAACCGTTCGGCAAGTTTGGCGATCTGCGGCTCCAGATCCAGCACCTTCTGCACTGCGCTGGGAAGGTGGCGCAGCTCGTGCAGATACTGCTGTTCCTGTTGTCCGGTCAGATGGCCGCGCGTTTTGGCCAGTATCAGCGTCAGCAGGAACAGCGCGGCGAGCTGCGTGGTGAACGCCTTGGTCGAGGCCACGCCGATTTCAGGCCCGGCGCGCGTCAGCAGGCGCAGCTTGCACAGGCGCACCAGCGCGCTCTCCGGCACGTTGCAAATCGCCAGGGTATGGCCGTGCCCCTGCGCCTTGGCATGGCTCAGCGCGGCTTGGGTGTCGGCGGTCTCGCCGGATTGCGAGATCACTACCACCAGGGTCTTCGGGTTCGGCACGCTGGCGCGGTAGCGGTATTCGCTGGCGATCTCCACGCTGCAGCGGATGCCGGCGATTGCTTCCAGCCAGTAGCGCGCCACCAGTCCGGCATGGTGGCTGGTGCCGCAGGCCAGGATCAGGATGCTGTCGATGTCGGCAAAAGTTGCCGCCGCTTCCGCGCCGAAAATGCCCGGCACCAGCGACTGGCTGTTGCACACCGATTCAAGCGTGTTCGCCAGCGCCTGCGGCTGCTCGTGAATTTCCTTCTGCATGTAGTGGCGGTACTGGCCGAGCTCGACGCTTTCGTTGCTCAGTTCGCTGGTCTGCACGGTGCGTTCGACCTGTTTGCCCGACGCGTCGAAGATGCGGTAGCTGCGCCGCAGCAGTTCAACCACGTCGCCTTCTTCGAGATACACCACTTGGCGCGTCACTGGCAGCAGCGCGGAAACATCCGAGGCGACAAAATGTTCCTCGATGCCCACGCCGAGCAGCAGCGGACTGCCGCGCCGCGCGCAGATCAGCCGCTCCGGATCGTCCGCCGCGATCACGCCGATGGCGTAAGCGCCCACCAGCTCGGCCAGCGCCGCCTGCGTTGCCACCAGCAGCGAATTGCCGCGCGCGTAATGGCTGTGAACCAGGTGGGCAATGACCTCGGTATCGGTGTCCGAGGTGAACACATAACCCCCGGCGGTCAGTCTGCTGCGCAGTTCCTCGTAGTTCTCGATGATGCCGTTATGCACCACGGCGATGTGGTCGTTGCTCAGGTGCGGATGCGCGTTGCGCTCACTGGGTACGCCGTGTGTCGCCCAGCGCGTGTGCGCAATGCCGAGCTGTCCTTGGGTTTCGGCGCTTTTCTCGCTCAGTTCGGCGACGCGCCCGGTGCTGCGTACCAGTTGCAATTGCCCGCTGTTCACCACGGCCAATCCGGCCGAGTCATAGCCGCGGTATTCCAGCCGTTGCAGACCCTCCAGCAGGATCGGCACGACATTGCGCTGCGCGATTGCGCCGACGATTCCGCACATTTTTAGAGTTCCGGGAAGTGGGAAGCGGGAAGCGGGAAGCGGGAAAAACACGCGGCTCTCATTTTTCACCTTTCACTTGTTTGGCTGGACGCTTCCATCCGGCAACCGTCACCTGTTTGCTGCGCGACAGGGTAAGTCCGCCCTGCGGCGCATCTTTGGTGATGGTTGATCCGGCGCCGATGGTTGCCCCATTGCCCACCGTCACCGGTGCGACCAGCTGCGTGGCCGAACCGATGAACACATCGTCCCCGATGACGGTGCGGTGCTTGTTCGCGCCGTCGTAGTTGCAGGTAATGGTGCCCGCGCCGATGTTGACGCAGCTGCCCACCGTGCTGTCGCCGATGTAGCTGAGGTGGTTGGCCTTGCTGCCCTGCGCGATCTCGCTGTTCTTGACCTCGACGAAATTGCCGATGTGCACATCGGCGTGCAACCGCGTGCCGGGGCGCAGGCGCGCATACGGACCGATATGGCAGTTGGCGCCCACTTCGCTGCTGTCGATCAGGCTGTACGGCGCGATGTGCGTTCCGTCTGCGATGCTGGCGTTCCTGATGATGCTGTACGCGCCCACATGCACGTTATTGCCCAGCGCTACGTCGCCCTCGAAGATGCAGCCGACATCGATCTCGACATCGCGCCCGCAATTCAGTCGGCCGCGCACATCGATGCGCGCCGGATCGGCCAGCGTCACGCCGTGCGCCAGCAGGCGCGATGCCTCGACCTGCTGCCGGGTGCGCTCCAGCGCCGCCAGTTGCGCCTTGCTGTTGATTCCGTGAATTTCCCACTCGTGGGCGGGTTGTACGGTATGCACCGCGATGCCCTGTTGCACCGCCATGGCGACAATGTCGGTCAGATAGTATTCACCCTGTGCGTTGTTGTTCTGCAGCTTCGCCAGCCATTCGCGCAGCTTGCCGGTCGGTGCCAGCAGGATGCCGGTGTTTACTTCGCGGATCCCGCGCTGCTCCGGTGACGCATCCTTCTCTTCGACGATAGCGAGTACATCGCCCTGATGGTTGCGCACGATGCGCCCGTAGCCTGCCGGGTTATCCAGATTGACGGTCAGCAACACCAGCCCGTCGCCCGCCTGCTGCATCTGGTGCAGGGTGCTGTGCTGAATCAGCGGCACGTCGCCGTACAACACCATTGTCTGCCCATCGTCTGCCAGCAGCGGCATCGCCTGCTGCACCGCATGGCCGGTGCCGAGCTGCGGTTCCTGAATGACGAACTTCGCCGGGTACTGCTGCATCGCCTGCGGTACCGCTTCGCCGCCATGCCCGTACACCACGCAAATCTGCTGCGGCCGCAGCGCGACCGCGCAGTCCAGCACATGCTGAAGCAGCGGCTTGCCCGCCAGCGCGTGCAGCACCTTGGGCTTTTCCGAATACATGCGCGTGCCCTTGCCGGCGGCGAGAATGACGATATTCAACAAATTCATATTCTGCTTTCTGAAGATGCCTGATTATAAACACAAGCGATGGCCTGCGGGGGCGGCCGGGATTTAGGCCACCGCATTTCGTGGCGATCCGTTAAAATTGCGCAAATTTTTTTGACTACCCGATTCCGACATCATGAACCTGTCTTCCAACGCCCCACCCGCCGAGCGACGCGGTAAAGTGCTCTCCACCGTCCTTTTCGGCAGCCGCTGGCTGCAAGTCCCGCTTTATCTCGGCCTGATTATCGCCCAGTGCGTCTATGTGGTGCATTTCATGGTCGAGCTGGAGCACTTGGTCGCGGGCACCATGAGCCTCACCGAAGAGGCGATCATGCTCATTGTGCTGGGACTGATCGACGTGGTGATGATTTCCAACCTGCTCATCATGGTCATCGTCGGCGGCTACGAAACTTTCGTATCGCGCCTTAATCTGGAAGGGCACCCGGACGAGCCGGAATGGCTGTCACACGTCAACGCCAACGTGCTGAAAGTGAAACTTGCCACGGCCATTATCGGGATCTCATCCATTCATTTGCTGAAATCATTCATCAATGCGCCCAATATGGAAGTGAAAACCCTGTTGTGGCAGACCCTGATACACATAACATTTATCGTTTCTGCGGTTTCGATTGCCTACATCGACCGGTTGATGGGCCGTCCGCAGCCCGAGCACTAGTACATAGCGTCATAAATCTACTGCGCGATTCCGGAACGGAGTCGGGCGGTGCTCGGAATCCTCATGTACGTCTGTGTACACTCCGGTTTGGTTGCGACTAACCTGAAGGTAAGTCTTCACCGCAACTGCGTTGTCTGCGCTGACCAGCGACTTAGCTGGCGTTTTGTGCCAGCTTAGTCGAATGGCCATGCAACGCTAAGGCCTCCCCCATGATATTGCATTATTTGCGATGGTTTGCTGCTTGCGTTACATCTGCCTTTCCAGTACCTTGCATTCTTCGCTGGGGGTCTTCGCAAATATTGAAAAAGCGAAGTGAGACATACCCTTTGAACCTGTGCGGGTAATGCCGCAAAGGGAAGCATCCACCTGATGCTTCCTGATTTTCTGGAGCATCACAATGAACGCCAATCCACAGTTTCTCGCCCAGGCTGCCCATGTCGACGAGGCAGCGGTCAAGCCGTTGCCGAATTCGCGCAAGGTGTACGTGCAGGGCAGCCGCCCCGATATCCGCGTGCCGATGCGCGAAATCTCGCAGGCCGACACGCCCGCCGGAATGGGGGCGGAAAAGAACCCGCCGATTTATGTGTACGACTGTTCCGGCCCCTATACCGACCCGGCGGCCAGAATCGACATCCGCTCCGGCCTGCCCGCGCTGCGCGAAGGCTGGATCACCGAACGCGGCGACACCGAAATACTGGACAACCTGTCTTCCGAGTACGGCCGGCAACGCCTGAACGATCCCGAACTGGCGGAATTGCGCTTCAACCTCAAGCGCGCGCCGCGCCGCGCGAAAGCGGGCATGAACATCACGCAGATGCATTACGCGCGCCGGGGCATCATCACGCCGGAGATGGAATACATCGCGATACGCGAGAATCAGAAGATCGACGGGCTTTCCGAATTACTGAAAACCCAGCATCCCGGCGAAAGTTTCGGCGCGAGCATCCCTAAGATCATCACGCCGGAATTCGTGCGCGACGAAATCGCCCGCGGCCGCGCCATCATCCCGGCCAACATCAACCACCCCGAAGTCGAGCCGATGATCATCGGCCGTAATTTTCTGGTCAAGATCAACGCCAACATCGGCAACTCTGCGCTCGGTTCCAGCATTCAGGAGGAAGTCGAGAAAATGACCTGGGCGATCCGCTGGGGCGGCGATACGGTGATGGACCTGTCTACCGGCAAGCATATCCACGAGACGCGCGAGTGGATCATCCGCAACTCGCCTGTACCTATTGGAACAGTTCCGATCTACCAAGCGCTGGAAAAAGTGGACGGCAAGGCGGAAGACTTGACCTGGGAAATATTCCGCGACACGCTGATCGAGCAGGCCGAGCAGGGCGTGGACTACTTCACCATTCACGCCGGCGTGCTGCTGCGCTACGTGCCGATGACCGCAAAACGCCTGACCGGCATCGTCTCGCGCGGCGGCTCGATCATGGCGAAATGGTGTCTGGCGCACCACAAGGAAAGTTTCCTCTACACCCATTTCGAGGACATCTGCGAAATCATGAAGGCCTACGACGTGGCGTTCAGCCTCGGCGACGGCCTGCGCCCCGGTTCGATTTATGATGCCAACGACGAGGCGCAGCTGGGCGAATTGAAAACGCTGGGCGAACTCACGCAGGTGGCATGGAAGCACGACGTGCAGACCATCATCGAAGGCCCCGGCCACGTGCCGATGCACCTGATCAGGGAGAACATGGAGCTGCAACTGAAGTGGTGCCACGAAGCGCCGTTCTACACGCTCGGCCCGCTCACCATGGACATCGCGCCCGGCTACGACCACATCACCTCGGCGATCGGCGCGGCGATGATCGGCTGGTACGGCACCGCCATGCTGTGCTACGTCACGCCGAAAGAACACCTCGGCCTGCCGGACAAGGACGACGTGAAGGAAGGCATCATCACCTACAAGATCGCCGCGCACGCCGCCGATCTTGCCAAAGGCCATCCCGGCGCGCAGGTGCGCGACAACGCGCTGTCCAAGGCGCGCTTCGAATTCCGCTGGGAAGACCAGTTCAACCTCGGCCTCGACCCGGACAAGGCGCGCGAATTCCACGACGAAACCCTGCCCAAGGAATCCGCCAAGGTCGCGCATTTCTGCTCGATGTGCGGCCCGAGCTTTTGCTCGATGAAAATCTCGCAGGACGTGCGCGACTTCGCCGCGCAGGAGGGCGTGGACGAGCAGGCGGCGCTGCAAAAAGGCATGGAACAGAAGGCGGTGGAGTTCGTGAAGCAGGGCGGGCAGTTGTATAGCAAGGCCTGACCCGTTGTTGAATAATCGTGCTATGTCCCTTATAGTGCATTCAACAAGCCAACCGGAAAGGCGATAAACATGACCGACTCGCGCATCACACTGGATTCCAGCAAACGTGGCGGACGTCCTTGCATCCGCAATCTGCGCATCAGTGTTTACGATGTGCTGGAAATGCTTGCCGAAGGCATGAGTGAAGCGGACATCATCGAGGACTTTCCCGAACTCGAACCCGCCGACATTCGCGCCTGCCTTGCCTTTGCCGCAGATCGCGAACATAACCTGTACACCGTGGCAGTGTGATGAAACTGCTACTCGACGAAAACCTGTCGAGGCGCATCGTTCCTTTCCTGCAAACTGCATTCCAGAGTCAACGCAAGTCGCCTTGCTGGGATTGGAAACCGCAAGCGATTCGGAAATCTGGCAGTACGCCAAAGACAACGGCTATGTAATTGTCAGTCGCGACTCTGATTTTCAGGAACGCTCACTGGTTACAGGCCACCCGCCACAAGTTATTTGGCTCAAAATTCCCAACCGCTCAAAAACAGTTGTGCTCAACATCCTGCTGGAACACCAAGCGGAAATCGAACAAGCTTTGATAGAGCAAAATCTCGCTTGCGTTGAACTTAGCCACCGCGATTGAAAGCCTGCTGATGAATTCGCGCAAAACCGCTCATTTCTGCTCGATGAAAATCACCCTGGGCGTGCGCGACTTCGCGGCGCAACAAGGCGTGGACGAACAGACCGCATTGCAAAAAGGCATGGGACAGAAGGCGGTGGAGTTCGTGAAGCAGGGCGCAAGCATCTACCGGAAAGCGTAATATGTGAACTGCAGCGCAGGATCAACTTTCAAATTCATCACAGAAGAGGGAGGCAATCATGGCAGCAGACAGCGTTTATCGTATTACCGAAATAGTCGGAACCAGCAAGAAATCCTGGGAGGATGCCGCCGCGACCGCGGTCAAAACTGCCTCAAAAACCTTGCGAGATCTGAGAGTCGCCGAAGTAGTCAAACTGGATATGGTGGTCGAGGACGGCAAGGTGTCCGCCTACCGTGCGAGAGTAGCCTTGTCCTTCAAGTACGCCCCCAAGAAATAAGGAAATGGGTTTGCCGTCTGAGCGTTGCTGTGCATGGACGGCAAATTTCAGGAATTTGCGCCGCGCAGCAAGGCGTGGACGAACAGGCTGCACTGCAAAAAGGCATGGAGCAGAAGGCGGTGGAGTTTGTGAAGCAAGGGCGAGTATTTACCGGAAGGCGTAGGTTCAGTTGTGAGATTATTTCTTCCGTTGCTGAAGCATCTCGCATTGTTTAGTAAATTGGCTTTCACTGTGGTAAGTAACCAACATGCTTTCTGTTGAGCGTGTCATGGCGACATAGAGTAACTTCGCCTCTTCTTCTGGCGTTGCTTTGGCGCACGGCATGCAGCCCAGGTCGGTTATTGCAACACTGTTGAATTCCAGCCCCTTGCTGGAGTGCATGGTTAAAATTTTAACGGTGTCATCAGCAGGATTGAATGCCTTGGCACGCTGGCTGTTGGGTTGACCCGAGTCAACGGCTATCCCCTTCCGGGATAGCCCCTCACGCATCTTATCTACCTGATTATTGAATCGGCACAGCACGGCCATTTGGCGGAAAGGGATACCGGCTTCGGCGCGCTTTTTCAGCCATGCGGCCAGGTATTCCAGCTCCTGCACATTGCCGGGTAGACGACGAACCTCCGGCCTTGCCCCGTTTCTGCCACCGAATTCCGGACGCACCAGCGGTATTTCCTCGGTACCGCCGGATTGGTCGAGATAGGCAGAAGCAAACTGGTAGGCGAAATCGAGTGCTTCCACGGTGTTACGGTAATTCACCTTCAGAATCGTGCTGCGACCTGCTGCATTGATACCGACGCTGGACCAGGTAAAAACCCGCCGTTTGCTCCCACCGTAAAGATTTTGTGCATCGTCGTACATCAGCAGCAGCGAGTTGGTTTCCGGGTCGATCATCTGCACCAGCAGCTTGAACCACTCCGGTTTGAAATCATGGCCTTCGTCAATCATCAGCGCCGCGTACTGGGCGAGCGGAACGCGTCCCTTCTCACAACCAGCAATCACCGCAGCCACCTGTCGATCCCAAACGTCCTGACCTTGATCGCCGGGCAAATCCAGTTGATAGAGATCGCACATTTCCTTGCACCAGCCGTGAAAGTGGCGCACATGCACGCGATCACCCGCGCCCCGTTCAGCCAGCAACTGCTTGAGCTTGGCCGCCAGTGCCTTGTTGTAGCAGAGTACCAGAATGGGTTTGGCGAGGCCGAGCTTATCCAGATACATCGCGCGATAAGCCAGAATCAAAGTTTTGCCGGAGCCGGCAACGCCATGAATGATACGGTGCCCCTCGCCCAGATTACGGGCAAGCTTCTCCTGCTCCAAATCCATGACCTTGACAATATCCGGCAGCACCTTGGCAATGGATTGTTGCGGGTCTGCGCCATCACTGGCCGCATCAAACAAGCTGCCTTGCTGAATCCGAATTTCAGGAAACAGATGCCAGCGCACCCGATCAATCCGCGCCAGGGAAAGAACGCCACCAAAGCTATAGTTGAACATACCCCACAGGCGCTTTTGAAATGCTTCGGCATCAACCGACTCAGTCATTTCATCTTGGCAGATCACCTTGTCGCCGGGAATGGCCTGATCCAGTTCTGCCGCCTCAAACTGCTTGCGCGTGATATTGGTGAGCACGACACCGAAGCCCCAGGGCAATAACAAATGCCCGTGATAACGCCCCTGTTCCTGCTGCACCAGCAGCGGGTCACGCTCAAGAAGCCCTGTGATTTCGATGGCGTATGCGCGCGCCTGTTCAAGCGGATTGACCACCGTCTTTAAACCGCGATCCGTATGTATTTCGGCAGTGAACCTATCCATCTGCTGAATCGTTGTCAGCTTCCAGTCTTTCACCTCCAGCACCAAAATGCCACGACCGGGATGGAGCACAATGAAATCGGGACGGCGTTGCTTTGGCCCCACTGGCACATTGACCCAGCAGTGGTAGTCATCCTCCAGATTGCGCAGCAAGCAGGTGCCAAAACGCCGCTCACTTGGCTCCAGCTTTAGATTTTTTGAATGTAACGCGGGAAGGATGATGGCCATAGTGAAAAAAACATTGGGAACTAATTAGATTCTGCTTTCATGATAGTCAAGAAATAGCACTTTCTGTGGGTTTATATTTGATTTTCTAGAGTATCGAAAAACCGACTTCTTTTAGGTAGTTGAAGGTGCCATCGTAAAACTGTGATTTGCGGGTATGATCTTCGGCGTCTCCATTGGGAATCACCAAGACCATCCCTTGGCGTGCTCTAGTCAATAAAACGCGATAAGCATTTTTCAAGTATTGCCTGCGCTCTTCTTTATTAATTTTGTTCCAGCGGTTTCCACAAAACGAATGATGGCTCCATCCGCTTAGGTTATGTCGAAAGTCTGCATCCCAAGTTACGCACGCCCAATCCAGTTCCAAACCCTGAACGTCGAATTCAGTAGCAACATCCTCCAGATAGTACGATGACCGGACATCATCTTTTTCATCTAGAAACCAGTGAACAGGGTCCATAGGAGATTTCACATCTATGGCATGAGGCTTAAGCCGTTCAGCTTGCGATGAGACAACAATTCCGTATCGCTCTGAGCCGCGTGCCTGTCCTTTGAGCCATTTTTTTGCTTTGCTTAAATCGCGCGTGATAACAATCGGATATCTATCTTTAACCTTCTCATAAGTTTGCCGAGCAGAATCGATTTCAAGGTCAAGCATCTGCTTGACGAGCAACGAAACATCTTCTGCGCGGAATGAGCGCATCGAGACAGCCAAATGAAGTTCATCATGGTAAGTCACATGTTGGCGCGACCTCAGATCAGCCAGCACTTTCTCTGTGTTGTATTCGCTATCGGTAAGGCGCGAAGAAATACAAATGTGCCAGTCAGGAAATGATCGGTTTATCGAATCAATCCATTCACTGATACCAGCTTCACCTGTATTAATTTCTTGTCCGCCGCCAACTAGGCAAACAACGACCGCCCAATCCGTATGCCGATTCATGCAGGAAATTAGAAATTCAGGCTCTGATTGATTAAAGTTCAGTGTATTTTTCTTGCGTCGCATGAAGGATGAGGTTTGCTCCATATTCCATGCGCGTTGGGCTTCATCGAATATTGCAACGTGCTCTACAGGGGCAGCACCTTTATCAAGAAGGCATTCATCGCGGAAGTGGTGAACATTCTGTATGAATGTTTTTACATTACTTCTTGCTGCACCAATTTTCGTTTTGTCGCCTGCTTCGCGGCCACGTTTGACCTTGTCACGAGCTAGAGCCTCGCAAAGTATTTTTACGAGTGGCCCATTCCCTGATAAATATACGCTGTACAAATCATCATCTGCATCAATATGCTTGGTGGCGATATCCAGCCCTACCAAGGTTTTTCCCGAGCCGGGCACACCTGTCACTAAACAAATTGTTTTGTGTGAATTCTCTCTTGATGAGCTGATGATTTTGGAAATGGCGGCAGAGGTCTGGCTCAGGTTAGTAGCGCTAGCATCGCTACGTGTTATTTCGGCAACTGAATGGTTGTTGTATAGCGCCATTGCCGCCTCGATAATCGTTGGTGTTGGGCAATAACGACCGCTTTCCCATTGATTCACATCTATGTCGTTGCCATCAACAAAATTGAGCGCATCTACAATTACTTTTGCGAGTTGGTTTATGTTTGACTTAATCGGAAAAAGCAATCTGTCGTTTTGTGGAGTAACTGCAATTATCGGAACAGTATCTTTTGCATTCGTAGCGATCAAAACCGGGGCGATATATTGCTCGTGGCTCGAATCATGGAAATTCTTTAAATCCAGCGCATAGTCACAGACTTGATCAATGGCGTAAGTGGTAAATTCTCTTTCGCCTACCTTAAACTCAAGTACAAAAATTACCGGCCCAATTAGAAGTACAACATCAATTCGACGACCCATTCGAGGAATGGAGTATTCGAAGTAAATCGATCCTTGGAAAGGCTTAAGAATTCTCTGAAGCTCTGCAATTTGTATGCGCCAAGCATCGCGTTGAGTTTGAATTAGAGCAAAATCATTATTTACTGCGAGTACGCCAAGTATTCCCTCGGTTGAAGAGCGGAGAAAATTGGAAATTGAATCAGAGTAGTACTCTCGCTTCATACGTAATTATTTCTTATTTGCTTTTCGTTGATATCGCATTTGCCGCTCAAGAAAGCGAAAAGGGTTAGCGTTATTTTACTTGGCTGGAATAGAAACATTGTGATGCAAACCTCATGAAAAAATCGCTGGCAAGCCAATCAGTGCAGCAATTTTGGCGCGTACTTCATCCAACTCTTCGGCTGTCGCCTTTCCTTTCGGCGTAGCTTTGCGCGCTTTCCAGTCGAGGTTTTTAACCTGGTCGGACAGCACCGCGCCGTTTACACCTTTCGCATGGATAAGGACTTCAAACGGGTAGCCTTTGATTTGGGTGGTCATCGGGCAGCACAGCATGGTGCCGGTTTTGTTGTTGTAGGCGGCGGGACTGAGCACCAGTGCGGGGCGGTGTCCGGCTTGTTCGTGCCCGGCCTGCGGGGAGAATTCAAGCCAGACGATATCGCCCGCATCCGGCACGAAGCGGCGCGCCATTACCAGACTTCCTTGCCGACCGGCGCGCCGGTGTCAACGGGCTTGTGCTGATTCTTTGCGGTTATGCCGCCAAGCAGTTCGTCCAGCTTGTACTCCTTGCGGCGCACCGGCTCGATGACGATGCGCCCCTGCTCCTCGCGCACTTTGACGGGTTGATCCAAAGTGACATGTGCCGCTGCCATGACGGAGGCAGGGATGCGCACTGCCGCGCTGTTGCCCCATTTTTTTACGATGATTTCCATGATGTATTCCTCGTGCAATTCGATTGAGGGCAGTTTAGAAGGGTGCACGGGATGTGTCAACAATGTTTATACTCGGCCAAAATGACATTGGTGTAGGCTAAAGTACGGACGCGTGCTGAACGGCCCTCTCCCGCCTGCTTCTTTGACGGGTGCGGGTATAATCGCGCACCTGTCAATAAACGGATTACAACTATGTTGTCATTCCGGCGAAGGCCGGAATCCAGTTGAATAAAACCACTGGATGCCGGGTCGAGCCCGGCATGACGGGCATCTTGAATTTATGGATATCATTCTGCTGCTCAAAGCTGCCATTCTCGGCATCGTCGAGGGACTCACCGAGTTCCTGCCGATCTCGTCTACCGGCCACCTCATCATCCTCGGCGATCTGCTCGACTATAACGACGAGACCAGCAAGGTGTTCAAGATCGTCATCCAGTTGGCCGCGATTCTCGCGGTGTGCTGGGACTACCGTGAACGGCTGACGAAAATGGTGGTCGGGCTGCCCGGCGACCCGGTCGCGCAGCGCTTCGCGGCGATGCTGTTCATCGGCTTCCTGCCTGCGGCAATACTGGGGCTGATGTTCTACTCCACCATAAAGGCGCTGCTGTTCAACCCGATCACTGTCGCGGCCGCGCTGATCGGCGGCGGCTTCATCATCCTGTATGTGGAGAAGCGCGCCTATCATCCGCGCCTCAACTCGGTGGACGAGATGCGCTGGCCGGACGCGCTCAAGGTCGGCTTCGCGCAGGCCGTGGCGATGATCCCCGGCACGTCGCGCTCGGGTGCGACCATCATGGGCGGGCTGATCTTCGGTCTGTCGCGCAAGACGGCGGCGGAGTTCTCGTTCTTCCTCGCCATTCCGACGATGTTCGCCGCAACCGCCTACGACTTGTACAGGAACTGGGCGCTGCTCAGGGCGGACGACCTGCCGGTATTCGCGGTGGGCTTTGTCGCTTCGTTCGTCGCCGCGATGTGGGCGGTGAAGGGTTTCATCCGTTTCATCTCCAACCACACCTTCGTGGCGTTTGCTTGGTACCGCATCGTGTTCGGCCTGATCGTGCTGGGCACGGCATACAGCGGCATGGTGAACTGGTCGGCGCCATGAAAGCGTCCATTCGCAAAACCATTTGTGCCCTGCGCGAGCAGTTGCCGCCCGGTATGCGCGCCGCATACAGCGCAACCATCACCGAACGGCTGCTGCAACTGCCCGCATACTGGCAGGCCGATGCCGTGCTGGGCTACATGAATTTCGGCGCGGAATTCGCCAGCGAGCTGTGGGTCGAACGGGTGCTGGCAGACGGCAAGCGGCTGGCGCTGCCCAAGGTGAACCATCACACCAACCATCTCGACCTGTATTGGGTGGACGATCCTGAAAACCAGCTGGCGGCGGGTTTGTGGGGGATACGCGAGCCGGTGGTGGAGCGCTGCGAACGGCTGGCCGCATCGAATGGGGTAGAATTTGTCCTGCTGCCGGGCGTGGCGTTTACCCGTGATGGCGCGCGGCTGGGCTACGGTGGCGGCTATTACGACAAGCTGCTGGCGGGCATGACGCAGCGCCCCGCGCTGGTTGCCGCGGCGTTTGCGCTGCAGATTGTGAAAGCGCTGCCGCAGGAAGCCACCGACGTAAAAGTCGAATGGGTTGTTACCGAACAGGAATCAATCGTTTGTGCGGCGCAATGAAGCGCACGGGAATTTTCAGGTGTTTCCATTGAATAACTTTGCGGTAATGAGGGAGCGGAAAGATGGCGAACTTACCCGATAGCGATCCGCAAGAGACTCAGGAATGGCTGGATGCGCTTGAGTCGGTACTGGAAAACGAAGGCGCGGAACGCGCACATTTCCTGCTGGAGCAGTTGATCGGCAGGGCGCGCAGCGCCGGCGCAGATGTGCCGTTCAGCGCGACCACGCCGTATTGCAACACCATCCCGCTGGGCAAGGAACAGCGCTCCGCCGGCAACCACGAACTGGAACACCATATCCGCGCACTGACACGCTGGAATGCGGCGGCACTGGTGTTGAACGCCAATCGCGAGTCTTCCGAGCTGGGCGGGCACATCGCCACCTTTGCCTCGGCGGCGACACTGTACGACGTGGGCCTGAATCATTTCTTCCACGGCAAGACCGAAACACACGGCGGCGATCTGGTGTATTTCCAGGGGCACTCCTCGCCCGGCATCTATGCGCGCGCCTTTCTCGAAGGACGCATCGGCGAGGAGCAAATGCGCAAGTTTCGCCAGGAGTCCGAAGGCGGCGGCCTGTCGTCCTATCCGCACCCGTGGCTGATGCCGGACTTCTGGCAGTTCTCCACCGTGTCGATGGGACTGGGGCCCTTGATGGCGATTTATCAGGCGCGCTTCATGCGCTACCTGGAGCACCGCGGCATCGCGCAGACCGCCGGGCGCAAGGTGTGGGCGTTCCTCGGCGACGGCGAGACCGACGAGCCGGAATCGCTCGGCGCGATTTCGCTGGCGGGACGCGAGAAGCTCGACAACCTGATCTTTGTCGTCAACTGTAATTTACAAAGGCTCGACGGTCCGGTGCGCGGCAACGGCAAGATCATCCAGGAACTGGAAGGCGTGTTTCGCGGCGCGGGGTGGAATGTCATCAAGGTGGTTTGGGGTCGGCATTGGGATCGCCTGTTCGCCAAGGACAAGAACGGTCTGCTGCAGCAGCGCATGCAGGAAGCGGTGGACGGCGATTACCAGAACTACAAGTCACGGGACGGCGCGTATGTGCGCGAGCATTTTTTCGGCAAATATCCGGAACTGCTGGAAATGGTCACGGATATGTCCGACGACGAACTGTGGCGGCTGAACCGCGGCGGCCACGATCCGTACAAGGTGTACGCGGCCTATGCGGAGGCCGTCAAACACACCGGCCAGCCGACCGTAATCCTCGCCAAGACGGTGAAGGGCTACGGCATGGGCGCGTCCGGCGAGGCGCAGAATCCGACCCACCAGCAAAAGAAGATGGATATCGATTCGCTGCGCAAATTCCGCGACCGCTTCAATCTTCCGCTGACCGACGCGCAGGTGGAAAGCCTGGATTTCTACCGCCCGCCGGAGGACAGCCTGGAGATGAAATACCTGCGGAAGCGTATCGAGGCGCTGGGCACGGTGCCGGCGCGCTGGCCGGCCGGCGCGCCATTGCAGATACCGGGGCTGGAGGCGTTCGAGGTGCTGCTGAAAGGCACTGCAGACCGCGAAATATCCACCACCATGGCGTTCATGCGCCTGCTCGGCATCCTGATCAAGGATCAGCACATCGGCAAGCAGATCGTGCCGATCGTGCCGGACGAGGCGCGCACTTTCGGCATGGACGGTCTGTTCCGCCAGATCGGCATCTTCTCTCAGGTCGGCCAGCTGTACACGCCGCAGGATGCCGACCAGCTGATGTTCTACAAGGAGGATGAACACGGCCAGATCCTGCAGGAGGGCATCACCGAGGCGGGCGCGATGTCCTCATGGATCGCCGCCGCAACCGCCTACGCGAACCACGGCACGGCGACGATCCCGTTTTACATTTTCTATTCGATGTTTGGCTTCCAGCGCGTCGGCGATCTGGCTTGGGCGGCGGGCGACATGCTGGCGCGCGGCTTCCTGATCGGCGGCACCGCCGGACGCACCACGCTGAATGGCGAAGGGCTGCAGCATCAGGACGGGCACAGTCACCTGCACGCGGCAACGATTCCCAATTGCGTATCCTATGATCCGGCCTTCGCCTATGAACTGGCGGTCATCATTCAGGACGGCATGCGCCGCATGTATGTTGAGCAGCAGAACCTGTTCTATTACGTCACGGTGATGAACGAGAACTATGCGCATCCGGCCATGCCGAAGGGCGCGGAGGCAGGCATCATCAAGGGGATGTATCTGTTGCAGGGAGTAGGAAGTGGGAAGTGGGGAGTGGGAAAACCAACCGTGCAGTTGCTCGGCAGCGGCACGATTCTGCGCGAAGTCATCGCGGCGGCGGAACTGCTGCAAAAGGATTTCGGCGTGGCCGCCGACATCTGGAGCGTGACCAGCTTCAACGAGTTGCGCCGCGACGGGCTGGACTGCGAGCGCTGGAACATGCTGCACCCGGAAGCCGAGCGCCGCGCGAGTTATGTCGAGCAATGTCTGGCCGGTCGCGGCGGCCCGGCGATCGCCGCGACCGATTACATCAAGGCCTATGCCGACCAGATACGCCCCTACATTCCGGGGCGCTACAAGGTGCTGGGCACGGACGGCTTCGGCCGTTCGGATACGCGCAGGAAACTGCGCCGTTTCTTCGAGGTGGATCGCTTCCATATCGCTGTCGCGGCGCTCAAGGCGCTGGCCGACGAAGGCGCACTCGACAGGAGCGAGGTGAGCAAGGCGATTCGGTTGTATGACATCGATCCGGGCAAACCGAACCCGGCTGCAGTCTAGGCCGGGGGAGAACAACATGGCAGACTCTTCAACTAAGCTCGGAGCAGGCACCAGACAGGTGTTGGTGCCGGACATCGGCAACTTCAAGGACGTGGATGTCATTGAGGTCGCGGTGAAGGCAGGCGATGCGGTCAAGACGGAACAGGCGCTCATCACGCTGGAAACCGACAAGGCAACGATGGACGTGCCTGCGCCGTTCGACGGCGTGGTGAAAGAGGTGAAGGTGAAGGTCGGCGACAAGGTGTCGCAGGGATCGCTGATTGTGCTGATGGAAAGCGGCGATGCGGCGAGTGCACCTGCTGCCGCAACTCCAACCCCCACCCCGGACGCCGCGTCTGCCCGGCAAACTGTCGTACCGGCTGCGCCTGCGCCGACTGCCAGACCAGCGCCTGCCGCACCGCCCGTTGTTGCCGCACCGGCTGCATCTCCTTCATTCGGCGCCCACGCCAGTCCCGCCATTCGCCGCTTCGCGCGCGAGCTCGGTGTCGATCTTGCGCAAGTGACAGGCAGCGGCGAAAAAGGCCGCGTTACCAGAGACGACGTGCAGGGTTTTGTGAAGGGCGCGCTTTCACAGCCGCGCGGTGCGGCAGGCGGCGGCTTGCAGGTGCCGGCAATGCCGGCAGTGGACTTTGCCCAGTTCGGCCCGATCGAAACCAGGCCGCTGCCGCGTATCCGGAAAATATCCGGCGCGAACCTGCACCGCAACTGGGTAACCATTCCGCATGTCACCCAGTTCGACGAGGCCGACATCACGGAGATGGAGGTGTTCCGCAAGCAGCTGAACGAGGAATATGCCGGGCAGGGCATCAAGATCACGCCGCTGGCGTTTCTGCTCAAGGCGGCAATGGAAGCCTTGCAAAAGTATCCGGAATTCAACGCCTCGCTGGACGCCAGCGGCGAAAATCTGGTCGTGAAGAAATATATTCACATCGGTGTCGCGGTCGATACGCCGGACGGCCTGATGGTGCCGGTGCTGCGCGATGTGGACCAGAAAGGCATCGTGCAGCTTGCCAGGGAGCTCGGTGAAGTCAGCGCCAAGGCGCGCGAGAAAAAACTTGCCGCCACGGACATGCAGGGCGGCTGCTTTACCATTTCCAGCCTCGGCGGCATCGGCGGCACGGCGTTCACGCCGATCATCAACGCGCCGGAAGTGGCCATTCTCGGCGTATCGCGTTCCGGCATGAAGCCGGTATGGAAAGACGGCGCATTCGTGCCGCGCCTGATGCTGCCGCTGTCGCTGTCCTACGACCATCGCGTGATCGACGGTGCGGCGGCGGTGCGCTTTACCGTCTGTCTGGCGCAAACGCTGGCGGATATCCGCCGTCTGGCCCTGTAATCGATGAGCAGCAAGGCAATCGGCATCCTCGGAGGAACATTTGACCCGATCCACTTCGGGCATTTAAGGCTCGCCGAAGAAATGCTGGAGCTGGCGAACCTGCGGCAGATCCGTTTCATCCCCGCCGGCATACCGCCGCACCGCAATGCGCCGCAAGTGTCCGCGCAGCACCGCAGCGCGATGGTGCGTCTGGCGATAACCGACCAGCCCGCTTTCGTGCTGGATGAGCGCGAAGTGGAGCGCACGGTGCCGTGCTATACCGTAGACACGCTGCGCGAATTGCGTGCGGAACTGGGCGCGGCGCAACCGTTGTGTCTGCTGATGGGCGGCGACGCGTTTCTGCAATTGCATACCTGGCACGAATGGGAGCAATTGTTCGGGCTGGCGCATATCGTGGTCGGCTATCGCCCCGGCTTTACGCTGGAGGAGCGCATCCACGGCGCGACGGCAGAGTTGCAGCGGCATTACCAACAGCGCCTGTGCGCCGCGAACGCCTTGTCGCAGCAGCCCTGCGGCGGCGTCACCGAACTGGCCATTCCCCAGCTGGAAATTTCCGCCACCGATATCCGCCGCCGCGTGGCCGAAGGACGTACCATACGCTACCTGCTGCCCGACGCGGTGGCCGATTACATTCACCAACATCAACTGTACATACCATGCTAAGCATAGAAGAAAAGACCCGGGCCGTCGTCGACGCGCTCGAAGACATCAAGGCCGATGACATTACCGTGATCGACACCAGCAAGCTCAGCTCGATGTTCGAGCGCATGGTTATCGCCAGCGCGAAATCGACACGCCAGACCAGGGCCATCGCCGACAACGTGGTGGTCAAACTGAAAGAGCGCGGCGAACAGGTCTACGGCCGCGAAGGCGAAGACAGCGGCGAATGGATACTGGTGGACCTGGGCGAAGTGCTGGTGCACATCATGCAGCCCGCGGTGCGCGATTATTACAACCTCGAAGAGCTGTGGAGCAAGGCGCAGTCGCTGCGCCCGAAACTGGCGCAAAAGTCTGAATGACAAAACCATCGGTCCACGAAAAACACGAAAAGCACGAAAAGCACGAAATGGACGGCAGATGTCTGGTTTTCCCGGTTGGCGGACCGGGTGCAGACTACCCGTTTGAGCAGGGTGCAAGTTGGCGCTTTTTGTTTTTCGTGCATTTCGTGTCTTTCGTGGACAAACGCTTTTCCCTGAAATGAAGCTGCTCATCGTATCGGTGGGGCACAAAATGCCGGACTGGATCACGGCGGGTTTCAACGAATATGCCAGGCGCATGCCGCGCGAAGCGAAAATCGAGTTGCTGGAGATCAAGCCGGAGCCGCGCACCACCGGCAAGACCATGGCGCAGATCATGGAGGCGGAAGCGCAGCGCATTCTTGCCGCATTGCCGCAAAGTTCCCTGCGCATCGCGCTGGACGAGCGCGGCGCGCAGCCGACCACCAGACAGCTTGCCGCGCAGATGCAGGACTGGATGCGCGCCGGGCGCGATGTTGCCTTCATCATCGGCGGCGCGGACGGCCTGCACGAATCAGTCAAGCGGGCGGCGCAGCAGATGATGGCGCTGTCGTCTCTTACGCTGCCGCATGCCATGGTGCGTGTGCTGCTCGCTGAACAACTGTACCGCGCACATAGCCTGTTGCACAATCATCCTTATCACCGCGAATGACCTGAGGTATCCTTGTTGCCATGATTATCCGGCCACGCATCTATCTTGCATCGCAAAGCCCGAGGCGCCGCGAACTGCTCAAGCAGATCGGCATCAACTTCGAGGTGCTGCTGTTGCGCACTGATCCGCGCCGCGATATGGATGTGGATGAAACTCCGTATGGCATCGAGCCGCCGGAAGATTATGTGCAGCGGGTGTGCAAGGCGAAGGCGGAGGCGGGTTATGCCGCGCTGAAGTTGCGCAACCTGCCGCCATTCCCGGTGCTGGCTGCCGACACTGCCGTTGTGCTGGACGGCAAGATTTTCGGCAAACCGGGCAATGCGGAACAGGCTGCCGCAATGTTGCGCCAGCTTTCAGGTTGCGAACATCAGGTGCTCAGCGCCGTAGCAATCGCGTTGGGCGAGCATGTCGAGGCCGCACTTTCCACTTCCACGGTGCGTTTTGCGCCGTTTGACGAAGAGCGTATCCACCGCTACCTGCTTACTCGTGAATACACTGACAAGGCCGGCGGTTATGGTATACAGGGGCATGCCGGCGCGTTTGTCGAGCATCTTTCCGGCAGCTATTCCGGTGTGATGGGTTTGCCGTTGTTTGAAACTGTGCAACTATTGCGGCACTTTGATTATCCGGTCCCGTGAACCAGGCAACCATGAGCGAAGAAATCCTGATCAATGTTACTCCGCAGGAAACCCGGGTTGCGGTGATGCAATTCGGCGTAGTGCAGGACCTGTATATCGAGCGCAGCAGCAGCCGCGGTATCGTCAGCAATGTCTATCTTGGCAAGGTCAAGCGCGTGCTGCCCGGGATGCAATCGGCCTTCATTGACATTGGCCTGGAGCGCTCGGCATTCCTGCATGTTGCCGATATCTGGGGAAACGGCAATGACGCCGATACCGCCAAGCCGATCGAAAAAATTCTTTTTGACGGGCAGACGCTGCTGGTACAGGTGATCAAGGAGCCGATCGGCAGCAAGGGCGCGCGGCTTTCCACGCAAATCAGCATTGCCGGGCGGTTGCTGGTCTATCTGCCGCAGGAAACGCATATTGGCGTGTCGCAACGCATCGAGGGCGCAGAACAGCGCGAGGCGTTGCGCGCCAGGCTGCAGGCCGCATTGCCGCCGGATCATCGGGGCGGCTACATCATCCGTACCATTACCGAGACGGCGGACAGCCTGGATTTTCCTGCGGACATCGCCTATCTGGACAAGCTCTGGCAGAACATGCAAGGCGCGGCACAGACCGCCAGCGCGCCGCAACTGCTGTATCAGGAGCTTAATATCAGCCTGCGGGTATTGCGCGATTTTGTCGGCAGCGACACGACCCGGGTTCTGGTGGATTCGCGTGTCACCTATCAGGGCATGCTGGAGTTCGCGCAGTCTTACAACCCGCTTGCAACAGAACGCCTGGAGCATTATCCCGGTGAACGTCCGCTGTTCGACCTGTACGGCGTGGAAGAAGAAATCGAGCGGGCATTGTCCAAGCGCGTCGATCTCAAGTCGGGCGGCTATCTCATCATCGACCAGACCGAAGCGTTGACCACCATCGACGTGAACACCGGCGGCTTTGTCGGGCTGCGCAACTTTGACGACACCATTTTCAAAACCAACCTGGAAGCCACGCAAGTCATTGCGCGGCAGCTGCGTCTGCGCAATCTGGGCGGCATCATCATCTGCGATTTCATCGACATGGATACCGAGGAGCATCGCGATGCGGTGCTGGAAGAGTTCAAGAGAGCGCTGGCGCGCGACCATACGCGCATCAACGTGAACGGGTTTTCCTCGCTGGGCTTGGTGGAAATGACGCGCAAGCGCACGCGCGAAAGCCTGGCGCATGTGCTGTGCGAACCCTGCCCGACCTGCCAGGGGCGCGGCGAAGTAAAAACCGCCCAGACGGTGTGCTATGAGATTCTCCGCGAAATCGTGCGCGAAGCGCGCCAATTCAGCGCGCGCGAATACCGCATTTTGGCGGCGCAACAGGTCATCGACCTGTTTCTGGAAGAGGAGTCGCAGGCCCTGGCGCAGCTTTCCGACTTTATCGGCAAGCCGATCTCGATGCAGGTGGAAACGATTTACACGCAGGAACAATACGACGTCATCCTGATGTAGTTTTTTGTCATGCGCAAAATGTGCGCCGCCACGGGCGCATTGACAGCCCTTTTCAAAACGCGGAAACTGCGCACAGTGCCGATTTGACATCAGCTTGCGGGGCACGTTAAACATACCAGCTAAAGCGAGGCGACCCGTTTTGGCACAAGCTGAACGGGTTTTCTTTTGGAGTCACTTTGAACAATTCTGTCGGCATCGTCAGCGCGCAGCGCGCACAATTCGACACCCCGCTGGTTTTCCGCAGCGGCGCGGCGCTGTCGCGCTACGAATTGGTGTATGAGACCTATGGCGAGCTGAATGCCGATAAATCCAACGCCATCCTGGTTTGCCACGCGCTGTCCGGCCATCATCACGTCGCCGGCTATTATGCGGACGACACCGGGAACATCGGCTGGTGGGACAACATGATCGGCCCCGGCAAGCCGGTCGATACCAATAAATTTTTCGTGATCGGCCTGAACAATCTCGGCGGCTGCCACGGTTCGACCGGCCCATCCTCCATCGACCCGGAAACCGGTCAGCCTTACGGCGCGAATTTCCCGGTCATCACGGTGGAAGACTGGGTGGCATCGCAGGCGCGCCTTGCCGACCTGCTCGGCATCCGGCAGTTTGCGGCGGTGATCGGCGGCAGCCTCGGCGGGATGCAGGCGCTGCAATGGTCGCTGTCATATCCCGAACGCGTGCGCCATGTGCTGGCGATTGCCTGCGCACCGTACCTGACTGCAGAAAACATCGCCTTCAATGATGTGGCGCGCAGCGCGATCCTGGGCGACCCGGATTTTCATGGCGGCAATTTCTATCAGCACAACGTGGTGCCGACGCACGGCTTGCGGCTGGCGCGCATGCTGGGGCACATCACTTATCTGTCCGGCGACGTGATGGCGGACAAGTTCGGCCGCGAGCTGCGCGGCGGCAAATTCAATTACGGCTACGGCATCGAGTTCGAGGTCGAGTCCTACCTGCGCTACCAGGGCGACAAATTCGCGGCCTATTTCGACGCCAACACTTACCTGCTGATGACCAAGGCGCTGGACTATTTCAACCCGGCGCACGATTTCGGCGGCGACCTGAACCGCGCCTTCGCGCGTGCCAAGGCGGATTTTCTGGTGATCTCGTTTACCACCGACTGGCGCTTCTCGCCGGAGCGCGCGCGTGAAATTGTGCGCCCCCTGCTGCACAACCGGCGCAACGTCAGCTACGCGGAAATCACCTCGGCGCATGGCCACGATTCCTTCCTGATGGAGCAGGCGCACTACTTCGACGTGGTGCGCGCCTATCTCGATAACGTCGCGAAGGAATCTGCCAGATGACGCAGAACGATATCGCCCGCCTCGCCGCGGAACGCCCGGATTTTGCCGCGATTGCCGCATGGATCCCCAGGGGCGCGTCGGTGCTTGACCTTGGCTGCGGCGACGGCAGCCTGCTGCGTTATCTCAGGGAGACTCGCGCGGTGCGCGGCTACGGTGTGGAAATCAACGACCTCGACATCGTGTCGTGCATTGCCAACGGCGTGAATGTGATCCACGATGATCTGGAATCCGGTCTGTCCGATTTCGAGGATGGCTCGTTCGACTTCGTGATCCTGTCGCAGACGCTGCAGGCTACGCGCCACACCGAGGCGCTGATCCGCGAGATGCTGCGCGTCGGCCGCGAAGGCATTGTCAGCTTCCCCAACTTCGGCTACTGGCGGAACAGGCTCGGCGTGCTGCGCGGCAACATGCCGGTGTCCAGCGAACTGCCCTACCAGTGGTATGACACGCCGAACGTGCACCTGTGCACGCTGCATGACTTCGAAAGTTTTTGTCGCAACCACAACGTGGCGGTGCTCGAGCGCCGCGTGATGACCGGCGAGCGCGAAGTGAGCATGTTGCCGAACCTGCTCGGCAGCACGGCGGTGTATCGTTTCCAGCGTGGCCTATGAGCGTGTTCGCGGAGCTGTTTACGCGGCGCATGCTGATCTGTGTGTTCACCGGTTTTGCCTCCGGCCTGCCGCTGTATCTGCTGTTCAACCTCGTCCCCGCCTGGCTGCGCAGCGAGCAGGTCGATCTGAAGACTATCGGCCTGTTTGCGCTGATCCAGTTTCCCTACACCTGGAAATTCCTCTGGTCGCCGCTGCTGGATCGCTATGTGGTGCCGGTGCTCGGGCGGCGGCGCGGCTGGATGCTGCTGACCCAGCTCGGACTGCTGGCGGTGATTGCGGCGCTGGGCGGCTTCTCGCCGCAGAGCGATCTGGCCGTTATCGCATGGATCGCTACCTTGCTTGCCTTCCTCAGTGCTACGCAGGATATTGCGCTGGATGCCTACCGTCGCGAATTGCTGGGCGATGCCGAGCTGGGGCTGGGCAATGCGGTACATGTCAACGCCTACCGCATCGCCGGGCTGGTGCCCGGCTCGCTGTCGCTGATCCTTGCCGACTTTTTGCCGTGGAACATGGTGTTCATCATCACCGCGCTGTTCGTGCTGCCGGGCATCGCCATGACCCTGCTGGTGCAGGAACCGCATCGCGCCACGCCGCCCCGGACCTTGCGCGAGGCGGTGATCGAGCCGTTTCATGAATTCATCACGCGGCAGGGCTGGCGCAGCGCGCTGCTGATCCTCGCGTTTCTGCTGTTCTACAAACTCGGCGACAGCATGTGCACCGCGCTGGCAACGCCGTTCTATCTCGACATGGGCTTTTCCAAATCCGACATCGGCCTGATCGCCAAAAATGCCGGACTGTGGCCGTCGGTGATCGGCGGCATGCTGGGCGGGCTGTGGATGGTGAAGATCGGCATCAACCGCGCGCTGTGGCTGTTCGGCGTGGTGCAACTGGTGTCGATTTTCGGTTTCGCGTGGCTGGCTTCCGTCGGCTATCACAGCGAGATTGGCGCGCTGGAGCGCACCCAGCTGGCAGTGGTCATCGGACTGGAGGCATTGGGCGTGGGGCTGGGCACGGTGGCCTTCGTTGCGTTCATCGCGCGCACCACCCATCCGGCCTACACCGCCACGCAGTTCGCGCTGTTCACCAGCCTGATGGCGATGCCGCGCACCTTCGCCAATGCGGCGACCGGCTGGCTGGTGGAGGCGATGGGCTGGACCGGGTTTTTCCTGCTGTGCGCGCTGCTCGCGCTGCCGGGGATGGTGCTGCTGCTGAAGGTTGCGCCATGGGGCAAGGAGGGTGCGGCACTCCGATAGATGCCGTGCTGCGCCGCCGGAATCAATCTTGCGCGACGCCCCGGCCGAATGCGCGCCTATTTTTTCTTCGTGGGCATCGCCGCCTCGATTTGCCGGCATAGCGTTTTCAGGATCTTGATGCGCGCGAAATTCTTGTCGTTTGCTTCCACCAGTGTCCACGGTGAAATTTCGGTGCTGGTGCGGTCCACCATGTCGCATACGGCATGTTCGTATTCGTCCCATTTTTTGCGGTTGCGCCAGTCCTCTTCGGTGATCTTGAAGCGCTTGAAGCCGATTTTTTCGCGCTCCTTGAAGCGTCTGAGCTGCTCATCCTTGCTGATGGACAGCCAGAATTTGACCACCACGATTTTGTGGCGCACCAGTTGTGCCTCGAAGTCGTTGATCTCGCCATAGGCGCGCATCCAGTCGGTTTCCGAGCAGAAGCCCTCGACGCGTTCGACCAGTACGCGGCCATACCAGGAACGGTCGAAAATAGTCACCCGGCCGCGTCGCGGAATGTGCCGCCAGAAACGCCACAGATAGGGCTGGGCGCGTTCTTCCTCGGTGGGGGCGGCAACCGGAATGATGTTGTATTGACGCGCATCCAGCGCGCCGGTGATGCGGCGGATGGCGCCGCCCTTGCCGGCGGCATCATTGCCTTCAAACATGGCGATGACGGTGATGTCCCTGAACTTCGGGCTGCGTGTCAGCAGCGCGAGTTTGCCTTGGTACTTTTCCAGTTCGGCTTGGTAACCTTTCTTGTCGATCTTCTGCCCGAGGTTCAGCGTCTTCAGGATGTCCAGCTTATCGATCGAAGGAAGCGGCGGTGGTGCGGAAACCTCCGTCACTTTTTTGCCGGCTTCATCCAGGCGTTTGCGGATGGCATCCAGAATGACCTTGCCTACGGTCAGGCTGCGGTAGCGCGCATCGAAGCCTTCAACGAGGGTCCACGGCGCTTCCGCCGTGCTGGTGTGGCGTATCACGCTTTCATTTACCACACGAAACTTGTCGTATAACTTGTAATGTTCCCAGTCCCGCTCGGTGACGCGCCAGCGGGTTTTCGGGTCTTTTTCGAGCAGCTTGAGACGCTGTTTCTGCTTGTCCTTGGATAGATGCATCCAGAATTTAATGATCAGCGCGCCCTCATCCACCAGCATCGTCTCCAGGCGCCTGGCGCGCTCCAAGCTCTGGTCGAGATCGGCGGTCTTGGTGTGGCCGGCTACCCGGTTAAGAATCGGCCAGGTGTACCAGGAGCCGAGAAATACGCCGATTTTTCCTTTGGGCGGCAGCTCGCGCCAGAAGCGCCACATCATCGGGCGATCCAGTTCCTCGTCGGACGGTTCGCCCATGCCGTGCGTCTGGACAAAGCGCGGATCCATCCACTCGTTGAGCAGGTTGACGGTCTCACCGCGCCCCGCGCCATCTATGCCGCCCACCAGAATGATGACCGGGAATTTTGCCAGTTTTGCCAGATCCAGCTGCGCTTCCAGCAGCGCCTCGCGCAATGGCGGCACTTCCTTGTCGTAAGTGTCCTTGTCTATCTTGTGGCCGAGTTCTGCAGATTCAAACATGGTGACCTCCTCATAGAAATTCCGGTGTGATGACCAGGCGCAAGGTGGTTTGCGCCGGCCCTTCGCGCTCGCGCCAGCCGAACCACCACAGTGCGCCCTTCTTGATGCTTAACGAATAATCGCTGCAGCCCAGCAGTTGTGCCGCAACCTCGCCCAGCGTCGGCTGGTGGCCGACGATCAGCACTGCGCCGCCCGCATCCGGCCAGCGCGCCGCCTGCAGCACGGCTTGTGCCGAGGCGCCGGGTGCAATGGCGGGAGCGAGGGTAAAGTGATTGGTAAGCGCCGCAACGGTTTGTTGCGTGCGGGTCGTCGGGCTGACCAGAATGCGTGTGTCATCGGGCAGATGCTGATGCAGCAAGGCCGCGATTTTCCCCGCCTGTTTGACGCCTTTTGCGGTGAGTTTGCGGGCGTGATCGGGTGTGCCATCCGCCGCTTCCGCGTGCCGCCACAGAATCAGGTCCACCATGGCCTCCAAATATTACATTTCGTTTGCCAACATATCCCGTATACACTATCGCCATCACTTTAATCCTAAGGAGATGACATGACAACCAAAAAGACTGTTGCGGCCGCGGCAAAGAACACTGCAAAAAAGCCGCCAGTGGAAAAATCTGCGACCGAGGCTGTGACGAAAAAACCGAAAAAAGCGCCCAAGATGAAAATAGTGCGTGACAGTTTCACCATGCCGCAAAGCGAGTATCAGAAGATTGCCGAAATCAAGGAAATTTGTCTGGAAGCCGGGTTGCCCGTGAAGAAAAGCGAAGTGTTGCGCGCCGGATTGAAGGCACTGGCCAGATTAAATGCGGTACAGCTGAAGCGCGCCCTGACGGGACTGGAAAAGATCAAGACCGGCCGCCCGAAGAAGCATTAAGGCAGTTTCTGGGTATTCAGCTTGTCCGGCAAGCTGGCGAGTTGCCTGAGTAATTCGCTTTGCGCGCATTTCGGTTTGGCACGGCGGATGCTCTTGCGCCGGTAATGCCCGTCGCCATCCATGTCCCAGGCCTGACGGTTGTCCTGCAGATAGGCTTTTAATCCCTCGTCGATCACGCGTTTCTTGAGTTTCTTGTCGAGTAGCGGGAAGCATACTTCGATGCGGCGGAAGAAGTTGCGGTCCATCCAGTCTGCGCTGGCGAGATACACATTGTGTTTCAGGTCGTTGCGGAAATAGAAGATGCGCGTGTGCTCCAGAAAACGGTCGACCACCGAACGCACCCGGATATTCTCCGACAGACCTTTCACGCCGGGGCGCAATGCGCAGACGCCGCGCACGATCAACTCGACTTTCACGCCCGCCTGCGAGGCTTCATAAAGCGCATTGATGGTCTCCGGCTCCAGCAATGCGTTCATCTTGGCGATGATATGGGCGCGTTTGCCTGCTTTGGCGAGGCGGATTTCATTCTGGATGGCGTTCAGCACCTCGCTGTGCAACGAGAACGGCGACTGCCACAGGTGGTTCAGTTTGCGTGCCTTGCCGAGGCTGGTGAGCTGGCCGAACACTTCATTCACGTCCGCGCAGATTTCTTCATTGCAGGTAAACAAACCGAAATCGGTATAAAGCCGGGCGGTGCGCGGATGGTAATTGCCGGTGCCCAGATGCACATAGCGGCGCAGTTTGCCGTCCTCGCGGCGCACCACCATCAGCATCTTGGCATGGGTCTTGTGCCCGACCACGCCGTACACCACATGCGCCCCCACCTGTTCCAGGCGGGTCGCCCAATTGATGTTGGCCTCTTCGTCGAAGCGCGCCATCAGCTCTACCACCACGGTCACTTCCTTGCCGCGTTGCGCCGCGCCGATCAGGGCTTCCATCAGCGCGGAAACCGCGCCGGTGCGGTATACGGTTTGTTTGATCGCGACCACGCCCGGGTCGCTGGCCGCCTGCTGGATGAAATCGATGACCGGGTTGAAGGACTGGTAAGGGTGGTGCAACAGGATGTCGCCCTTGCGGATCGCCTTGAACATGTTCGCGCCTTTTTTCTGGATCACCGGCGGCACGCCAGGCACAAAATCAGGAAATTTCAGATCGTCGCGCGCAACCAGGTCGGGAATTTCCATCAGGCGCACCAGGTTCACCGGTCCATGCACGCGGTATAAATCTTCCGTATTGAGGTTGAATTCCTTGAGCAATATCTCGGCGATTTGCGGCGAGCAGGTGTCGGCGACCTCGAGGCGCACCGCATCGCCGAAATGGCGTTGCGGCAATTCACCCTGCAGCGCAACACGCAGGTTTTTCATTTCTTCCTCGTCCACGAACAGATTGCTGTTGCGCGTCACGCGGAACTGATGGCAGCCAAGCACTTCCATGCCGGCAAACAGTTCCCCGACATGTGCGTGCAGAACCGAGGAGAGAAATACGAAGCCGTGTTCGCATCCGCTGATTTCCGGCGGCATCAGGATGGTGCGCGGCAACACGCGCGGCGCCTGAACGATGGCGCGCACCTGGTTGCGTCCGAACGCGTCCTTGCCTTGCAGTTCCACGACAAAGTTCAGGCTCTTGTTGAGTACGCGCGGAAACGGGTGTGCCGGGTCGAGCCCGATCGGGGTCAATACCGGCATCACTTCGCGGAAGAAATAATCCCTGATCCAGGCCTGCTGCGCCTCATTCCAGTGGGTGCGGCGCAAGAAACTGATGCCCTGCGCGGCCAGCGCGGGAATGAGGTCTGCATTAAATAACTGGTATTGCCGCTCGATCAGCCGGTGCGCCTGTTCGCACACCAGCTTGAGCGTCTGCCTGGCGGTCATGCCGTCGGCGCCGGCGGCAACGCTGCCCACCTTGATTTGCTCCTTCAGTCCGGCCACGCGTATCTCGAAAAACTCGTCGAGATTGCTGCTGACGATGCACAGGTATTTCAGCCGTTCCAGCAACGGAATGGCGGCATCTTCTGCTTGCGCCAGCACGCGCCGGTTGAACTCGAGCTGACCGAGCTCGCGGTTCAGGAATTGCTGCGGGGCAAATTTTTTGGACAAGTTGAGATATCAGCTTTTTGGAGGCACGTATCCTTGCGGCATTTGCGTGCCTTCGCCGAAGAAGTAATCCTCCATTTGCCGCGCCAGAAACTTGCGTGCCTGCGCGTCGGCGAGATTGAGGCGGTTTTCGTTCACCAGCATGGTCTGGAATCTGACCCAGCCCTGCCAGGCTTCCTTGGAAACGTTCTCAAAAATCCGCTGGCCCAGCGGACCCGGGTAGGTCGGGCGATCCAGCCCTTCCGCCTCGCGCCCCAGTTTTACACATTGCACCATTCTTGCCATGTCGTGAATCTCCGTATGAGTAATTGTGTCCGGTAATTATGACATTAAACGTGAAGCTCGCGCAGCTGCTCGTTCGCCTCCTCGCCCGCTTGCGGGAGAGGATTGAGGTGAGGGAAGCGGGCATGGCAAGTCGCATTTCATAGAGATAGCATCCTTGCCATGCCCACTGAGATGGATTTTTTGCGCGAGTCTGGCTGAAAGCCAGCAAATACGCGGGTGCGACAATTTGTGGTTTCAACATCACATCTGCTCCGCGGATATGAGTTTCCACCGCAAAAAGCCGCACCGAAGCAGGGTGCGGCATTTTGTCGCGCGACAATATGTCACATTCCCGGAAGGAAGTTGTTCGGCGACAATCGCGGCACAACATTTTATTTGTTACGACAGGAGAAAGAAGTGAAATTCAAGCGTATGACAATTTGTATCGCGCTGGCGTTCGCGCCCGGTGCGTTTGCGGCTGAAGCGACCTTGCCCGATGTTGAAGTGACTGGCGTAAGAATCCAGCCTCTGCCCGCCTACAGCAACTCGGCGCTTGGTGGGATCGATATTGTCCATCCGCGCACGTCCACCAGCGATACCGCCAAACTGCTCGACGGGCAGCCGGGAGTCAGCCTTTACAGCGGCGGCGGTGTTTCCAGTCTGCCGGTGATTCACGGTATGGCGGATGACCGCGTGCGCGTCAAGGTGGACGGCATGGACCTGATCTCCGGCTGCGCGAACCACATGAACCCGGCGCTTTCCTATATCGATCCTGCCAATGTCGGCAGCGTCAAGGTATTTGCCGGCATCACGCCGGTCAGCATCGGCGGCGACAGCATCGGCGGCACGGTTCAGGTCGATTCGCAAGCCCCTGAATTTGCCCGGCCCGGTCAGGCCACCCTGATGAATGGGCAGGCGTCCGGCTTTTTTCGCAGCAACGGCAATGTGCAGGGCGGCAGCCTCTCGGCGGCGATTGCCAGCGAAACGCTGCGCCTGAGCTATACCGGCTCAACCGTCCGCTCCGACAACTACAAGGCTGCGCATGACTTCAAGGCGGCAGGGTTGGCGGCAACCGGCAGGGCTTGGCTGGCCGGCGATGTGGTGGGATCTTCCAGATATGAATCGGAGAATCATGCGCTTGGCTTTGCGCTGCGCCATGAAAACCATCTGGTCGAGCTGAAGCTGGGTTTGCAGAACATTCCCTATCAGGGCTTTCCGAACCAGCGCATGGACATGACCGGCAACGACAGCCAGCAGGTCAATCTGCGCTATACCGGACAATACCAGTGGGGCGCGCTGGAAGGACGCGTCTATGAGGAAAAGACGCAGCATGCGATGCAGTTCGGCGATGACAAGCAATTCCTGTACGGCACAGCTCCGGGCATGCCGATGAATACTGACGGCAAGAATACCGGCGCGCTGGTCAAGGCGGACATTCTGCTCTCGGAGCAGGACATTCTCCGGGTCGGCGGCGAATATCAGCAGTATCGCCTGAATGACTGGTGGCCGGCATCCGGCACGGCAGGCGGCATGCAGCCCAACACGTTCTGGAACATCAATAACGGCCAGCGCGACCGCTTCGACTTGTTCGGCGAATGGGAAACGAACTGGAACCCGCAATGGCTCAGCCAGCTGGGGGTGCGCAGCGACACGGTCAAGATGAACACCGGCACGGTGCAGGGCTATAACACAGGCATGATGTATGCCGCCGATGTGGCTGCCTTCAATGCCAGCAACCGCAACCGTACCGACCACAATTGGGACCTGACCGCGCTGGCGCGCTATACGCCGGATGACGGCAAGGACTTCGAGTTCGGTTATGCCCAGAAAACCCGTTCGCCCAATCTTTACGAGCGTTATTCCTGGTCAACGGGCGGCATGGCAATGCGCATGATCAACTGGTTTGGCGATGGCAACGGTTATGTCGGCAACCTCAACCTGAAGCCGGAAGTCGCGCATACTCTCAGCGCAACGGCCGACTGGCATGACGCACAGGGGCAATGGGGGTTGAAAGCCACGCCCTACTACACCCGCATCCAGGATTACATCGACGCCAGCGCGTGTGCCGTTACTACAGGCTCCTGTCTCGCGACCAACCCGACAACCGGTTTTCTGCATCTCACGCTGGCCAATCAATCCGCGCGCATTTACGGCCTGGATGTTTCCGGACACATGCCGCTGGCAAAAACCGGCGATTACGGCAGCTTTACCGCGTCAGGCGTGTTGAACTACACCAATGGCAAGAACCGGACAACCGGGGACAACCTGTACAACATCATGCCGCTGAACGCGAAGCTGGCTGTCGAGCAACGGCTGGGTAACTGGACCAACACCATTGAAGGGCTGCTGGTTGACGCCAAACGCAACGTGTCGCAGGTACGCAACGAGATGAGAACCGGCGGCTACGGCTTGCTCAATCTGCGCAGCAGCTATGAATGGAAACTGGTCCGGTTGGATGCCGGCATAGAGAATGTCTTCAACAAATTCTACAATCTTCCCTTGGGTGGTGCCTACACCGGCCAGGGCATGACTATGTCGGCAACCGGGGTTGCCTGGGGCACTCCCGTCCCCGGCATGGGACGTTCGATCTATGCCGGTGCAACCCTGAAGTTCTGAGGTTGCAGTGGAAACAGCAAACCGCCGGATAAACCCGGCGGTTTTTTATTGGCAGGAACAATTACGCCGCCTGCCCGCACGTCATGCCGCCGTAAATCGTGCCCTGCAAAGGTGCGTTTCTTCTTCCCGGGCATTCCGCAGGTGATAGAATCCGGCCGAAGCAACCGCAGATTCATTCCCGTATGACCGCCCACCCCCTTCAGCCAGCTGTCCTCAAAACGCAATCCGTCGGTTTTCAGGCCTTGCCGCCGCTGTCACTGTATATCCATATCCCGTGGTGCGCGCGCAAGTGCCCATATTGCGATTTCAATTCGCATGAGGCGCGCCCACCCTCTCCCTTGCAGAGAGAGGGTGGGGGAGAGGGTAGACTCTCCGCATCCCTCGAGAAGCAGTATATCGCCGCGCTGATCCGCGATCTGGAACTGGCCCTGCCGCAGATCTGGGGGCGCAAGGTATATAGCGTGTTCTTCGGCGGCGGCACACCCAGCCTGCTGAGCGGTGCGAGCATCGCGGAGATTCTGCGCAATGTGCGCATGTTGCTGCCGCTCGACCTCGGTGCGGAAATCACGCTGGAGGCCAATCCCGGCACGGTGGAAGCGGGGCGTTTCGCCGCGTATCGTGACGCCGGTGTAAACCGTTTGTCGCTCGGCATCCAGAGTTTCAGCGATACGCATCTGCAGGCGCTGGGGCGCATTCACTCCGCCGCTGAAGCCAGGCGTGCCATCGACATGGCGCAGCAACATTTCGACAACATCAACCTCGACCTGATGTACGCGCTGCCAGAACAGACGCCGGAGCAGGCGTTGCTGGATGTGCAGACCGCGCTGTCATTCGCGCCGCAGCATTTGTCCTGCTATCACCTGACGCTGGAGCCGAACACGCTGTTCCAGCGCGCTCCGCCCGCATTGCCGGACGAGGATGCGTGCAGCGAGATGCAACAACGCATCGAGGCATTGCTGGCATCGGGCGGCTATCAACATTACGAGACATCCGCCTTCGCGCAACCCGGTTGGAGCGCCAGGCACAATCTCAATTACTGGTGGTTCGGCGACTATCTGGGCATCGGCGCGGGCGCGCACAGCAAGCTGAGTTTTCACGACCGGGTCATTCGCCAGGTGCGCCACCGGCAGCCGCAGGCCTACCTGAACGCGGCGGCACAGGATGCACCGGTGCAGGAAGAGCATGAACTGTCCGGCGCCGATCTCGCCTTCGAGTTCATGATGAATGCGTTGCGTCTGAATGAAGGTTTCGATAGTGCGCTGTTTGAGGAACGCACCGGTTTTTCGTTGCTTGCTATCCGCCGCGAATTGGATGAGGCTGATCAACGCGGGTTGCTCACGAGGGATCATCGGCGCATCGCGCCGACGCGACTCGGGCAGCGCTTTCTGAATGACCTGCTGGAAATCTTTCTGGCAAAAAGCTGAGAATTATCGAGCCGCGCCGGCGCTGTGCCTGATGCCCGCGAGCGAAAATTCCGCGATATGGCGCGCTATCGCTTCGATTTCCCTGTCGTCATAGCGCATCTCTGGATGCAGGCGTTGCAATACCGGATGGGAATGGCGGTAGAACAGGCATTGCCCGAAGATGCTGAGTACGCAGCGGCGCAGTTCGGCTTCACCGGTCTTTTTTTCGGCGATTTCGCGCACCAGTTCGCCCAGGAATTCATGCAGCGGCGCAATGGCTTCGCGCACGATCTGGTCCAGCGCAGGCGTGGGGTCGGCCAGCTCGCGCGCCATGATGCGGCATTGGGTCGAGGCGTTGTTTTCATCCAGCAGCATCAGCATGAAATCGCGGATGAACAGCCGCAGCCGCAACTCGGGACAGTCTCCCGCCCTCGCATTGGCTTGTTGCAGGGCCTTGAGCGGCGCGAAATTCAGCGCCTCGGCCAGCAGGCCGTCCTTGCTGCCGAAATGATAGTTTACCGCCGCGACGTTGGCCTCTGCGCGGCGGCAAATTTCCCGTATGGTCGCGCCCTGGAAGCCATGCTGGGCAAACACCCCGCGCGCCGCGTCCAGCAGTCTTGCGCGGGTCTGATCGCTGGCAGTGATGTCGGTTGCGCCGGTCATTTTTCCGTGTCCGCGCTTTGACCGGCGAGCGCCTTGTAAAGCTGCGCGGCGGCCGACAGCTGAATGCGCCGCACCTGCAACGTACCCTGTTGCGCGGCGAACGACTCGCGCTGCGCATCCAGTACTTCCAGATGGTTGGCAATGCCTGCTTGGTAGCGTGCCTCGACCAGCTTCAACCGCTGGCCTTGCGCGTCGGCGTTGGCCTGTTGCGCGGCAAGCTGTTCGGCAAGTTTTTCGCGTGCATTCAGCAAGTCCGCCACTTCACGGAATGCCTGCTGGATGGTTTTTTCATATTCGGCAACCGCGATGATCTTGCGCGCTTCGGCGACATCCACGTTGGTGGAAGTGCGTCCGGCGTCGAACAATGGCAGCGTGAGCGCGGGCTGGAAACTCCACGCGCCGCTGCCCGCATCGAACAGTCCGGCCAGGGTGCGGCTGGCCGTGCCGACGCTGCCGGTCAGCGTGATGCGCGGCAGGAAGGCGGCGCGCGCCGCGCCGATGTTGGCGTTCGCGGCGATCAGCCGCTGCTCGGCGGCCAGCACGTCGGGGCGCTGCAGCAACACCTCGGCGGGCAATCCGGCAATCAGATCGGGGGTGATGCCCTGCGCGGACAGGCTGCGCGCGGCGGGCAGGTTTTTCATCTGCGCCACTGGCTGCCCCACCAGCAGGTCGAGCAAATTCGCGGCGGCGGCCTGTTGCCGTTCGAGGTTGGCGCGCTCGGCCAGCGCGGCCTGATATGCGCCATCCGCCTGCAGGAAATCCAGATCGCTGGATACGCCCAGATCGCGGCGGCGCAAGGTCAACTCGCGGTATTCACCGCGTGTCCGGGCGGTTTCCGCGGTGAGTTGCGCGCGTTCGCGCAGCTCCAGCAATGACAGATAGGCGTTCGCCACATCGGCGACCAGCGACAGGCGAAAGGCGCGCTGCGCAGCCTCGGTCGCGAGGTAGCCGGCTTTGGCGGCCTCGCTCAGGCTGGCGACCCGCCCCCAGAAGTCCAGCTCGAACGACACCAGGCTGATGCCCACGTCGTAGCGCTGCGAGTTGATGGCATTGGGGCTGAACGCCGATGCGCCTGCCGGGGTCAGCGAGGCGTTGCGCCCGGCGGTCAGGTTGAGGTTGGGCATCCGGTCCGCGCGCTGGATGCCGTATTGCGCGCGCGCCTCGGCGATGCGCGCGGTGGCGATGCGCAGGTCGCGGTTGTTCTCCAGCGCGGCGGCGATCAGCGCCTGCAAACGCGGATCCGGGTAGTAATGCTGCCAGTCGGTGTCGGCAACTTGCCGTGCGCCACCCGGTTTGGCGGAGTCGGGCCAAGCGGTGGCAACCGGTGTGGCGGGGCGCTGATAGTCGGGTGTCATCGAACAGCCGGTCAGCGCAACGGCCAGCACTGCACATGAAAAAAACTTCTTCCGCAGATTACGCAGATTTGCGCAGATTTGAAAACCATCGTCACAGGTTAAACCCAGGTACAGTGATTGCTGATTCTGGTTCAATCTGCGTCCATCTGCGTAATCTGCGGATGTATCAAACGTTTTCATGGGAACCTTTCTCCTCATGTTCGGCATGCTTGCGTGCATGCCCCGGGAAGATGCGCCGCACCGCCATGAAGAACACCGGCACCAGGAAGATGGCGAACACGGTGGCGGCGGTCATGCCGCCGATGACGCCGGTGCCGATGGCGCGGCGGCTCTCGGCGCCCGCGCCGGTGGAAATGGCCAGCGGGAACACGCTGGCGATGAAGGTGATGGACGTCATCAGGATCGGGCGCAGGCGCAGGCGGCAGGCTTCCAGCACCGCGTCGAGGCGTTCGCGCCCCTCGTCCTCGAGATGACGCGCGAATTCGACGATCAGGATGGCATTCTTCGCGGCCAGGCCGATGATGGCGATCAGCCCGACCTTGAAATACACGTCGTTGGGCAGCCCGCGCAGCTCCACCGCGGTCAGCGCGCCGAACACCCCGAGCGGCACGACCAGCATCACCGCCAACGGGATGGACCAGCTTTCGTACAGCGCGGCGAGCACCAGGAATACCACCAGCAGCGAGATGCCGAACAGCAGCGGCGCCTGCTGGCCGGAGGTTTTCTCCTCGGACGAGATGCCAGACCACTCGAAGCCGATGCCCGGCGGCAGCTTCTGCGCGATGGCTTCCATCGCGATGAGCGCCTCGCCGCTGGACACGCCCGGCGCGGTCGCTCCGGAAATCTTCATCGCCGCGAGGCCGTTGTAGCGGTCGAGCTTGGCCGCTCCCGCGACCCATCGGGTAGTGACGAATTCCGAGAGGCGCACCATGCGTCCGGCATTGTTGCGCACCGCAGTGCGTAGCAGGTCGGCCTCGCTGCGGCGCGTCGCTTCCTCGGCCTGCATCTGCACGCGCAGCACCCGCCCCTGGCGCACGAAGTCGTTGATGTAGGACACGCCGAGCAGCGATTGCAGGGTGTCGTTGAGGTCGGTGGCACTGATGCCCAGCGTCTCCGCCTTGTCGCGGTCGATGTCGAAGAAGAGCTGCGGCGCGGGCTCCTGGCCTTCGGGGCGCACGGCGGCGAGGCGCTTATCGCCCATGGCCATGCCCAGCACCTGGTTGCGCGCCTCGAGCAGCTTGTCGCGCCCGGCCCCGCCGCTGTCCTGCAAACGGAAGTCGAAGCCGCCGGCCGAGGCGAGTTCCGGTATCGGCGGCGGGTTGATGGCGAACAGCATGGCCTGCTTCATGCGGAAGAACTCCATGTTGGCGCGCCTGACCAGGGCCTGCGCCGAGTTCTCCTGGCCCAGCCTGACCCCCCAGTCCTTGAGCCGGACGAAGGCGATCGCCATGTTCTGCCCGCTGCCGAAGAAGGAGAAGCCCAGCACGCCGATCACCTTGTCCACCTGCGGCTGCTTCAGGAAGTACTGCTCGACCGATTCCAGCACGGTCTGCGTTCTTTCGCGCGTGGCGGCGGGCGGCAACTGGATGGCGGTGACGATGTAGCCCTGGTCTTCTTCCGGCAGGAAGCTTCCCGGCAGCTTCACATAGGTCCACGCGGCGATCGCGACGATCACGGCATAGATCGCCAGCGAGCGCAGCAGCCTGCGCGCGGTGTAATTGACCCCGCCGACGTAGCTTTCCGTCACGCGCCCGAAGAAGCGGTTGAAGCGGCCGTGGAGGCCGCGCTCCGCGCTTTCCGGGTCGTGCCTGAGCAGGCTCGTGCACAGCGCCGGCATCAGCGACAGCGCGAGGAAGGCGGAGAACGCCACGGTCACCACCAGCGTGACGGCGAACTGGCGGTAGATCGCGCCGGTGGAGCCGCCGAAGAACGCCATCGGCACGAACACCGCCATTAGCACCAGCGTGATGGCGATGATGGCCCCGGTGATCTCCTTCATCGCCTGCCGCGTCGCCGCGCGCGGGTCGAGATGGTTGGCGCGCATGTTGCGCTCGACGTTCTCCACCACCACGATCGCGTCGTCCACCACGATGCCGATCGCCAGCACCATCGCGAACAACGTCAGCACGTTGATCGAGAAGCCGAAGGCATACAGCCCGAGCAGCCCGCCCATCAGCGACACCGGCACGACGATGGCCGGGATCAGCGTGGTGCGCCAGTTGCCGAGGAAGATGAACATCACCAGCACCACCAGCGCCGCCGCTTCCAGTAGGGTCTTCATTACCTCCTGGATGGACAGCTCGATGAAGCGCGTGGTGTCGTAGGGCACCGTCCACTCCACGCCCTGCGGGAAGTAGCGCGACAACTCCTGCATCCTGGCGCGCACGCCTTGCGCGGTTGCCAGCGCGTTCGCGCCCGGCGTGATGCGGATCGCCATGCCCGCGATCGGCTGGCCGTTGAGGCGCGCGGAGCGGCTGTAGTCCTGCGCGCCGAGTTCGACGTGCGCGATGTCCCTGAGCCGTACCGCGGAACCGTCCGGGTTGGCGCGCACCACGATGTCGCCGAATTCCTCCGGGGTGGCGAGGCGCCCGCGGCTGCCGATGACGGCGTTGATCTCCTGCCCGGGTGCGGCCGGCAACTGCCCCACTTCGCCGAGCGGCAGCAGCGCGTTCTGCGCGCGCACTGCGCGGCCGACGTCGGCGGGCGAGAGCGCGTAGGCCTCCAGCCGGTCCGGCCTGAGCCAGATGCGCATCGAATATTCGGTGCCGAACAGCAGCACCTCGCCGACGCCGGGCACGCGCAGCAGCGGCTCCAGCACGCTGGCGGAAGCGTAGCTGCCGAGATCGACGGCGTCCTGGCGCCCGTCCGGCGAGACCAGCGCGACCACCATGATGAAGTTGCGCCCGGCGCGGGTCACCGTCACGCCCAGCCGCCGCACGTCGTCCGGCAGGCGCGCTTCCACGCGCTTGATGCGGTTCTGCGCCTCGACCGATGCGAACTGGATGTCGGTGCCGGGGCGGAAAGTCAGCGACACCTGGCCGGAGCTCACCTGCGAGCTGGATTCCATGTAGAGCAGGTTTTCGATGCCGTTCATCTCCTGCTCGATGAGCTGCACCGCGCTCTGCTCGACCACCTGCGCCGACGCGCCGGGATAGGTGACGGAAATGTTCAGCGTGGGCGGCGCCACCGACGGGTACTGCGATACCGGCAGCGCGCGCAGCGCGAGGATCCCGGCAAACGTGATGAGGATCGCGATGACCCAGGCGAAGATCGGGCGGTCGATGAAGAATCTGGAGAACATGGGCGACCCTTATGGCTTGCCGTTTGCAGCAGGCGGAGTTGTCTTGCCTGCACCAAGACCGCCCACAGGGCGAGCGTCTGGCGGCGTACCCCTTGCGGGTGCTTCTGCCTGCGGTGCGCCGTTCACCGGCACCGGCTTGACGGGTGCGCCGGGGCGCGCCTTCTGCAGGCCGTTCACGATGACCTGCTCGCCGCCCTTCAGGCCTTCGGCGACGATGAAGTCCGTGCCCGCCATGCCCCCGGTCTTCACCGGCAACGGTGCGGCTTTACCATCGGGGGTCACGACCATCACGAACTGCCCCTGCGGATTGGCCTGCACGGCGCGCTGCGGCACGCGGATGGCGTTTTCCGCCAGCGCCTGCGGGAAGCGCAGGCGCACGAACATGCCGGGCAGCAGCTCGCGTTGCGGATTGGGGAATTCGGCACGCAGGCTCACTGCGCCGGTGGTCGGGTCGACCGCCATGTCGGCGAAGAATATCTTGCCGGCTTTCGGATAGACGCTGCCGTCTTCCAGCAGCATTTCCACGCTGGCGGATTCGGCGCGCTTGAGCCTGCCGGCCTTGACGGCCTGCTTCAGGCGCAGCATGTCCGTGCCGGGCTGGGTGAAATTGACGTAGATCGGGTCGAGCTGCTCGATGGTCGCCAGCAGCGTGGCCTCGCCCCTGCCGACCAGCGCACCCTCGGTCACCAGCGCGCGGCCGATGCGCCCCGAGATCGCGGCGGGGACGCTGGCGTTTTCCAAATCCTCCTCGGCACGGATCAGCGCGGCTTCGGCCTGCATAGCCTTGGCAGCGGCCAGATCGAATTCCTGCTGGCTGACCGCCTTGATTTTGAGCAATGGCGCGTATCGCTCGACGGTCTGGCGCGCGATCATCAGGTCGGCCCTGGCGGATTCGGCGGCAGCTTTATAAGTGCGCGCATCGATCTGGAACAGGGAGGTACCCGCCTTGACGTCGCTGCCTTCCTGAAACAGGCGCTTCTCGACCACGCCCTCGACCCGCGCGCGCACCTGCGCCGTGCGGTAAGCCTGCAAGCGCCCCGGCAGATCCTGCGTGAGCGTCGCGCTGCCGGCGGCAACCGTGATCACTTCCACCTCGGGCGGCGGCATCGCCGCACCCGGGTCTCCGGGTGCGGCAGATTTATCCTTCTCGCCGCAGCCCGCCAGCAGGGCGATCAGCAAGAATATTGGAGCGAATGGTTTTGCAAGGGTAGTCATGGGGAACCTCGAAAATTTACTGTGCAATTGCGCGCTGCTTGTCAGGTGTGGACGGTTGGTGGAGCGAATTATCGTGGGGCAAGCGTATCAAACACCTGTTTGAAATACAACCGTCAGCCTCTTATTAATATGAAAAACTGGTAACATGTGTCGGCATCTGTCGAAAAAAATAAAAAACAGAGTAAACATCAAGGAGTGCGAATCCATGCATATTGACTACAACGTATTGCTTGACGCTACGCGGGACGATTGTCCGATTCCGACCATCAGAACCAAGGAAATGCTTGACGAGATGGTCGCCGGGACGGTTTTGAAGGTTGTCACCAGCAAAGAAGGAACGGTCAGAAACTTACGGACATTCGTGAATAACAATCACTGTGAATTGGTGTGCGAAACCAGAGCCACAGAAGGTTTTCACTTCTATATCAAGAAGCTCTAGGGAGCCTCTGATCAAGTCCGCCATGAACCGCGTTGCTAACAAAAACTGGATGATCGCAAGGCGCGCGACGCAGGTCGTAGTTATTCTACGATGCCAAGGAGCGCAACACCGCGAGCGCCAGTTTTTGTTGCAACCCTTTAGGGCATTGGCTTTGCGGGCGATCTGCGGCATCAGGCTCCTGGCGAAGGGAATGACCATTCGCTTCGTCGCCTTCCTTGCATCTCATCCCGCAAAGCCGAATGCGCGGCCATGTGGGGCTTGATCAGAGGCTCCCTAATTCTGATCCAAACAGTTTTTGTGCCTGCTTTGCCGCACTGTCGCAGTTCAGCATTTCACCAAGTCAAGTTGAAGGAACCGGATAGATGGTCGTTACGGACAGCTCGTCCGCATCCAGCGGTTGGGCGGTTTCGATCTGCCGTTGCAGGACGCGCAGGTCCGCTTCCGAAGCATCCTTTCCCTGTGTGCTGCGCAGGCTGATGCGTTGGCGCAAGGCGGCGTGATCCGCCCGGAGGTCCAGTATCCGGAACGGCACCCCGCGGCGTTGGGCGAGGTCACGGAACAGGTCACGCTGCCAGCGTGCGAGACAGGCGGCATCGACGATCACCGGCCAGCCTGCGTCCAGCAAGCCTTCCGCCAGCCGTGCCAGCTGTTCGTAGGTGTGCCGGCTGGCATGCTGTGTGTACAACCCCTGTTTCACCCCGCTGCCGCTGTGCGCCAGCGCGCCGAGGCCGGCCAGCCGTTTGCGCTCCACGTCGGAGCGCAGGCGGATCATGCCCTGTTCCTGTAACAGTGACTGGGTGAGCGTGGTCTTGCCGGAGCCGGACAGCCCGTGCGTAATCCAGAGTTGCAGCGGCACGCTTCCGGTCAGGCTTTCGGCGAGTTGCAGGCAGGAGATGACTTCGGCGCGGCCGGCTGCATCATTGCCGTTGCCGGTTTGTCCGCTGCGCAAGGCCGCTACCTTGGCGCGCACCAGGGAGCGGTACACCGCGTAATAGCGCAGCAGCGCCATGCCCGCATAATCGCCGCTGGCCTCCAGCCAGGCATTGAGAAAGCGCATGGCCAGGCCGTTGCGCTGCCGATGCAGCAGGTCCATGAAGCAGAACGCGACCTCCGAGATCACGTCGATCCAGCGCAATGCCGGGCTGAATTCGATGCAGTCGAAAATCAGCAGTTGTCCGTCCACCCAGGCCAGGTTGCCCAGATGCAGGTCGCCGTGGCATTCGCGCACCCAGCCGTTGCGTTTGCGCTCGCGCATCAGCGGCGCGAGGCGTTCATGTTCGGCGCTGCTCCAGCTCTGCAAGACCGTCAGACGCCGGACTTCCGCCGTGTCGCGCAGCCGGGCAAAGAGAAGCTGAAAATTTTCCGCGACCGGCCGCGAGATTTTGTCCGGCCCGCCCCACGGGCTGGCAGCGGAAGCGCTGGCGCATTCCGTGAGATGGAATTGCGCCAGCCGCGCGGCGAGTTGGTCGATCTGTTCGATACCCAGCTCGCCGCGTTCATCCAGGCGATCCAGCGTGGCATCCGGCGGAAACTGGCGCATTTGCACGGCGTATTCGATGGGTTCGCTTTGGTTGCTGATATGCGGGCCGTTGATATGCGGCGCAGCCTGGCTGCCGGTGATGGCAACCACGCCGAGATAAGTTTCCGCCGCCAGCCGCCGGTTCAGCCGCACTTCCTCGGCGCAAGCCTGCTTGCGTTGCGCCAGCGTGCTGAAATCCAGAAAGCCCAGATTCAGCGGCTTCTTGATCTTGTAGGCGTATTCGCCGGTGAGCAATACCCAGGAAATATGCGTCTCGATCAACCGCACCTGCTTCACCGCGTGCTCATAGCAGGACGGGTCGGTCAGCAGCGCGCGGATCAGCGGCGGCGTCATTCAGGCGGTTTTTTCATCTGCAACGCAAGCTGATACAGCTCGCCGCGTTTGGCGCCGGTGATTTGTGTGGCGAGCCGCACCGCCTGCTTGAGCGGCAATTCTTCGAGCAGCAGCGATAATGTGTTCAGCGTTTCGCTGGACAGGCCGGATTGTGGCTGCGCGGCCGAGACCAGCAGCACGAATTCGCCGCGCTGGTTGTTCGGGTCGCTGTGCAGCCAGTCCAGTGCCGCGCCCAATGTGCAGCGGTGGATGTTCTCGAATAGCTTGGTAATCTCGCGCGCGAAGACGATCTCGCGCTCCGCGCCGAACACGGCTTGCAGATCGGCGGCACATTCGACGATGCGGTGCGGCGCTTCGTAGAAAACCAGGGTGGCCGCCGCATCGCGCAAGCCTTCGAGCGCGCGGCGGCGCGCGGCGGATTTATTGGGCAGGAATCCGTAAAAGAAGAAATGCGGTTCGGCCAGCCCCGCCGCCGACAAGGCGGCCATCGCCGCGCTCGCGCCGGGAATCGGGATGACGCGCAGGCCTGCCTCAAGCACCGCCTGCACCAGCAATGCGCCGGGATCGCTGATGGCCGGGGTGCCGGCATCGCTGACAAAGGCCACGCTCTGTCCGGCCTGCAGCAGCGCGACGATTTTTTCCGCCGCGCCGCGCTCATTGTGCTGGTGCACCGCCATCAGCCGGTTCGCGCTGATGCCGTGATGGGTCAGCAGATGCGCGGTATTGCGCGTATCTTCCGCCGCGACCACGTCTGCTGCCGCCAATACATCCAGCGCACGCAGCGTAATATCACGCAAGTTTCCAATCGGCGTGGCAACTACATATAATGCAGCCTCCGGTTTTTGTGGATGTTCGCTATGCAACGCATACCTCTTTCATCTGTTGTCTGGTTACCGATTCTACTCGCACTGCATGCCTGCACCGCCACGGTACCGCATACGCCGGGCGCTGCAAAGCCCGCCATTGTCAAGGCTGAGCAAATTGAAAAGACTGTGGCCGCTGCGGCGGGCGGTGAAACGCCCGAGTTGCCTTTGCAAGGCAGCATGGCAATCATGCCGATTGAAGTGGAGACCAGGGAGCTGGCGCCTCTTGCGGCTGACGCTGATGAGCGCTTGCCGCTGGTGCGGGGCGACGAAGAGCCTGCGCCGCATATTGCGCTGTTGCTGCCGCTGAAATCGGCGGCTTTCAACGCTGTATCCGAGGTGGTGCTGCAGGGATTCATGGCGGCCGCCAATGCGGAGGCGCAGGGATTATCAGGAGAATTGCCGGTACGCATCTATGGCAGCCTTGACGAAAGTAATGACATTGTTGCGCTGTATCGCCAGGCAATCGCCGCCGGCGCGCAAGCGGTGGTGGGGCCGTTGACGCGCATCGGCGTCGGCGTGCTGGCGGCAGAGCAGAATATTCCCGTGCCGACTCTGGCACTGAACGTTGCAGAGGGGCGATACGCCAACCGGTTGTATTTTTTTGGCATGATGGTGGAAGACGAGGCGCGGCGGGTCGCGCACCTGGCCTGGCAGCAGGGGTTGCATCAGGCTATCGTCATTGTTACCCAGGCGCAACTGGCCCGGCGCCTGCAGTTCGCCTTTGAAGAAGAATGGCTCGGCTTGGGCGGGACGATTCTGCGCCAGATCGAATTTAACGGCGATTCCGCAGTATTGGCAGATATTACCGACCTGCCTGACACGGTGGTATTCCTTGCCGCCGATGCTGAAAAAGCGCGTCTGATCCGCCCCTATCTGCTGAACCAGTTGCCGATTTACGCCACTTCGCGGATATTTCTGGGGAACAACGAGACGCTCATCAATTACGACCTGAACGGCATCCGTTTTGTCGATATGCCGTGGTTGCTGCAGGCCGACCACCCGGCGGTGATGGTCTATCCGCATGCCGACCTGCCGCTTTCCGCCGACCATGAGCGGTTTTATGCGTTGGGTATAGACGCATTCCGCCTGATCCGGCTGTTGCTGAACAGGGTTGACGCCAATCTGCTGCTGGATGGCGTAAGCGGCGACATACGGCTTAACGGGCACACCTTCCAGCGTATGGCGATGCCGGCAATGCTTGTGCAGGGGCAGGCGCAATCCCGCAACGGCCGGGACGTTCCCGTCCAGCAGGTATTTCCCGACCAGACCATCGACACCCGTGAATGACGGCACGCAGGCTGAACAGCGGGCAGCGCAATACTTGCAGCAGCACGGCCTGAAGCCGGTCGCGCAAAACTACCGCAGCCGTTTCGGCGAAATCGACCTGATTATGCGGGATGGCGCGACGCTGGTGTTCATCGAGGTACGCCTGCGACGCAATGCGAATTTCGGCGGCGCGGCGGCCAGCATCGACGCGCGCAAACAGCAGCGCATCATTCGCACCGCGCAGCAATATCTTGCCGGCCTCGCACACACCCCGCCGTGCCGCTTCGATGCCGTGCTGATGGATGACAATGGCGTGCAGTGGCTCAGGAATGCGTTCGAAGCCTGAAGACCTTTGCACAACTACTGCGCTCGGTGATGCATCGTCGGAAAACGGTTCAAAATCCTCATGTATAAACACATACACTGCGGTTTTTCACCGCCTTCCTCCTCGCCTGACCATCGCTCGTGACGCTGTACAAAGGTCTTTGGGCATGAATTTGTAAACTATTCAGGTTAATATCTGCTTTCAGAAAAACCGCCCAAACTAAATATGGATATCGGCAAACGCATCATCAGGCATTTCAAGGACAGCGCAGAACTCAAGCTGAAGGTCAAGGACGCGCTGGCAAAACCCATCGCCGAGGGCGCGCAGGTTTTTTTCGACTGCGTCGCCAACGATGGCAAGATCCTGTGCTGCGGCAATGGCGGTTCGGCGGCCGATGCGCAACACTTTGCGGCGGAATTATTGAACCGCTTTGAAAAAGAGCGCCCCGGGCTGGCGTGTGTCGCGCTGACCACCGACAGCTCGGTGCTCACCTCCATTGCCAACGATTACGATTTCAATCAGATTTTTTCCAAACAGGTGCGCGCGCTCGGTTTGCCCGGTGACAGCCTGCTGGCGATTTCCACCAGCGGCAATTCGCCGAACGTAGTCGCGGCAATTCATGCCGCACATGAGCGCAGCATGCGCGTGGTCGCGCTGACCGGACGCGATGGCGGCGAGATGGCCGGCGCGCTGCGCGCCGAAGATGTATTGATTTGCGTGGATGCGAAAAGCACCGCGCGGATTCAGGAAGTTCATTTGCTCACTCTGCATTGCCTGTGCGATGTGATCGATTATTTATTACTAGGAGAATGAATATGCGTATTGTTTCCCTGCTGTTGATCGTACTCGTATCGGGATCGCTGCAAGGCTGTTTCCCGGTCGTCGCCGGCGGTGTCGGAGTTGGTGTCATGATGGCGCAGGACAGGCGCACCAGCGGAGCGTATGTCGAAGACCAGGCAATTGAAACCAAGGCATTCGATCGCATCGGCAAGCAGTATAAAGATGTGCATGTGAATGTCACCAGCTTCAACCGCAACGTGCTGATCAGCGGCGAAGTGCAGAGCGAAGCGGTAAAAGCCGAAATCGGCAGGCTGGTCTCCGGCATCGAGAACGTGCGCAACGTGAGCAATGAGCTGATTATTTCCGGCCCCAGCTCGCTGACTTCGCGCAGCAGCGACAGCCTGATTACCTCGGATGTGAAGCTGCGCTTCGTGCAGGACAAACGTTTCGATGCTGATCATGTCAAGGTGGTCACGGAAAATGGCACGGTATTTCTGATGGGCATTGTCAAACGCGCCGAAGCCGATGCCGCCACCGAGGTTGCCAGCATGACCGGCGGTGTGCAGCGTGTGGTCAAGCTGTTCGAATACCTCGACTAGGGATGTATCCCGCGCCCGTCTTCGAGCACAAGCTATGCCAGCCGGAGCATTTCGCCGCGCGGGTTGCCGCGTTGCCGCGCCCGCTGGTGTTCACCAACGGCTGTTTCGACATCTTGCATCGCGGCCATGTGACCTATCTTGCGCAGGCGCGCGCGCTGGGCGCGGCGCTGGTCGTCGGCGTGAACAGCGATGCCTCGGTGAGGCGTCTGGGCAAAGACGCCGACAGGCCGGTCAACCCGTTGCCTGACCGCATGGCGGTGCTGGCCGCGCTGGAATCGGTCGGCATGGTCGTGCCCTTTGATGAAGACACGCCGCTGAGCCTGATTCTCGCCTGCCGCCCCGATGTGCTGGTGAAAGGCGGTGACTGGCAGATTGAAGATATTGTTGGCGCGCGCGAAGTGCAAGGCTGGGGCGGCGCGGTGCACAGCATCCCGTTTCAGCATGAACGTTCCACCACCGCGCTATTGAACAAAATTCGCGCGTGATGAGCGAGTTGGCAGGTGCCCTTCTCCCGTGGACGGGAGAAGGGTTGGGATGAGGGACGCAATCAATTGCAGGCTTTTTCATAAGCGACCATCCCTCACCCTAGCCCTCTCCCGCTTGCGGGAGAGGGAATGAGTCAGCACTCCAACACGTAGCAGTGGCGCAGTTTATTTTGCAGGGCATTATTAGGAGTATGAACATGGCTGAAACCCACTTTGGTTTTGAAACCGTCACCGAGGAAGAAAAAGCCAAACGCGTCGCCGGCGTGTTCGACTCGGTCGCCGATAAATACGACGTGATGAACGACCTGATGTCCGTCGGGCTGCATCGCTTGTGGAAGCGCTTCGCGGTCGGCGTCAGCGGCGTGCGCGCCGGACAGCGCGTGCTGGATGTGGCGGGCGGTTCGGCGGATCTGTCGCGGCTGTTTCTGAAAAAGGTCGGCAGCAGCGGCCAGGTCGTGCTCACCGACATCAATAACGCGATGCTGCGCGTCGGGCGCGACCGCCTGCTCGACGAAGGCATCGTCACGCCCATTGCGCAATGCGATGCCGAGCGCATTCCTTTCCCCGATAATTATTTCGATTGCGTCAGCATCGCCTTCGGCCTGCGCAACGTCACGCACAAGGATGCCGCGCTGCGCGAGATGCGCCGCGTGCTCAAACCGGGCGGGCGGCTGATCGTGCTGGAATTTTCCAAAGTGTGGAAACCGCTGGAGCCGCTCTACGACGCCTATTCGTTCAAGCTGCTGCCCAGGATCGGCGAACTCGTCGCCGGCGATGCCGACAGCTACCGCTACCTCGCCGAATCCATCCGCATGCACCCGGGCCAGGAAGAGCTGAAGAAAATGATGGAAGCAGCAGGGCTGGAGCGCGTCGAATACTTCAACCTGACCGGCGGCGTAGTGGCGGTGCATCGGGGATACAAGTTTTGACGGGTGTGTTTGCACCGCGAAGCACACGAAGGTAAACACAAAAATGGATCAACGGAAGCAACGATGAGTTCCTGGGGATGCCCGCATGAACGGAATGGCAAATGCGCGCGCGTCAACGACCTGCCCTGTGATCCGGGCATGAAGGGTTGCGTGCTGTTCGGGCGTTTTGTCTGGGCGGACGCGGGCAAGAACCGTCCCGCCGCAGGGTGGGGCGGCAATGAAGCGGAACCGCCGCAACCCGAATCGCCGGACAAACCGGATCGCGGTGAATAAAAAAGCCCGCCGAAGCGGGCTTTGTCACGCCGGGTGAATTTGTATCAGACGCCCATGCAGACGATATAAGTGTCGGCATCATTAATGGTGGCTGTGGATTCGGCCGCAGCGCCGATGGCATAACCCGTTGTCGGAGTTGCCATCATTGAGCCGGTAGCAGTGTTACCATCATCCATGGTGGTGTCGAGTTGTTTGACGAACTTGCCGAGGATGCCGGTGGAGCAAATGACGTAAGAGCCGCGGATGGCTACAGGCGTGGCAGATAAATCCACAATTGGGGCGTTGGCGGCAACGTTGGTACCGCTCTGGATGCCGATGGTTCCGCCTGCCGCATTGGTGGGCAGATAGTCAGCAGCACCAGTGTCGGTTGCGCCGGGAGCGAGGCCGGCCAGACGCACATGTTGCCAAAACACATAAGATTCTGAAGCTACAGTTGTGGCATTCCAGTTGCCGTTGATTACTCCGTTGGCTAGTGTGGCTGCAGTTGTAGATGCATCGGCTGTACCGGCGGGGGGGAATTGGGCATCCAGTACCGTTTGGGTTTGATCTCCCGGCAGCGCCTTGAACTTGTCCTGATAGCCGTAGATGAACACCGGAATGTTCTTGAAGTCGTTCGCGAGGTTCTTGACCCTCGCGCTGTTGATCAGCTCCTGGCCCTTCAGCACGCCGCCGAGCAGCAGGCCGATAATCACCAGCACGATGGCGATTTCGATCAGGGTAAAGCCGGATTGATTGCGTTTCATTGTGATACCCTCCATAAAATATTTTTGTTGTTACGCTGAATATACAGCAATTACCGTGCCAATGTCATTGTGGTTTTGGTTTTTATCGCCATCGCACGGGCGGGAATCTGCTGGAATCCGCGTAATGATTAGGTAACTAATTGATTTTATGTAGGGCCGGATTCATCCGGCCATGTGCGGATGAATCCGCACCTACGCAAGGATCGCGTTTGGTTTATGGGGTGCTGCGTAAATTAGACAGTCTCTTTTTGACGGGATGCTGACAGGATGATGACGAAATGTTGACACTAGGCGCAGGAAATCGCTTGCGCACTGGACGCTGGCTGTTGCTGGCGATGCTCGCGCTGCTGCATAGCGTGATGCTGCTCGGCGTGGGCAGCCCGTGGTCGCATCCGTTGTTGCTGGCGCATCTCGGCCTGTTCCTGTTGTGGCAACCGCTGTGGCATGGCGAGCGCGAGGTGGGATACGGCGCGTTCGCGTTCATCGCGCTGGCGGCTGCGGTGGCGATGTTCTGGCTGAATTGGTGGGCGATCGCTTTCTGGCTGACCGGCTTGTTCGGCCTGGTGGGAGCGCGCATATTTGTTTTTCGCGACCGCTGGGCGCGCCTGCTGCACCTGTCGGTGATGGCCTATTTGCTGGCGGCATTGCTGCTCTGGGTGGTGCCGAATTTATTTGCTGCGCAATCTACCGTTGAGGTCGGGCGCGCCCTGATATGGTATGTGCTGCCGGTTCTGCTGCTGCTCATGGCGGCGCTGCCGGTACATAACGAACAGATCGGAGCGTCGCAAACGGTGGACTTCATTTACAGCCTGCTGCTGTTCCTGCTGTTGGCTCTGGTGGTGCTCGGCAGCCTCGCTTTCATGACCCTGGCGCAGCTGGGGTACCTCGAGGCATTGCTGCGCACTCTGTTTTTGATGGGGTTGATGTTGCTGGCACTGGGCAGCCTGTGGAATCCGCGCTTTGGCTTCGGCGGGTTGCAGGTTATATTTTCGCGCTATCTGCTGAATGTCGGCACGCCGTTTGAAGGCTGGCTCACCCAACTGGCCGAGGCCGCGCAGCGCGAACCCGATGCGGCAGCCTATCTGCGCCGCGCGCTCGGTATGTTGGCGGTTTTTCCGTGGCTGTCCGGCCTGTCCTGGCAGTCGCCCGACGGGGGCGGGCAAATCGGCCAGTCCGCCAAGCATGAAATACGCGTGCAGGAGGGTGAATTGAACCTGACCATGTATACCGGTCAATCGCTCAGCCCTGCCGTGCTGCTGCACATTCATTTGCTCGCGCAACTGATCGGTTATTTCTACCAGGCTAAACAGCGCGAACAGAGGCTGCGTGATATCACGCGCCTGCAGGCCGTGTATGAGACCGGAGCGCGCCTTACCCATGATCTGAAAAACATGCTGCAATCATTATTTGCCCTGACCGCCATCACGCAAAGCCGCGAGGAAAAAACGCAGCAACTGCTGCTGCAACAGCTGCCGATACTGAGCCAGCGCATTGGGCTGGCACTGAGTAAGCTCGAGCAGCCACAACTTGAGAGTGATGTGCCGCCGCTTTCGCTGGCTGCGTGGCTGGATGCCTTGCGGCTGCGCAACAAGCACCAGCAGATCGACTGGCTTCTCCCAGATAAAATCCCGGACAGAAAAATTCCTGCAGCGCTATTCGATTGTGTAGTGGACAACCTGCTCGACAATGCGCTGAGGAAACGACAGACCGAGCACGACATCAGCATCTTCGTCAAAATCGATGCCGAGCCGTTGTGCGTGACCGTCTGCGACAGCGGTGATGCCATACCCGAAGCCATTGCTGCGAGCCTGATGCACCGGGTCATTGCCTCCGAAAATGGTTTGGGGGTAGGGCTGTATCAGGCTGCGCGCTGGGCGGAACAACAGGGTTACCGTTTGACATTGACCAGCAACCAGCGCGGCAAGGTGTGCTTCGAGTTGCGCTGCCCAGTGCCACAACGGAAGTGAACGTCGCAGACAAGTTGGTCTTCCCGGCCTCCTGAAGACGCCTGTCAGGCCTGACGCATCAATTCTTCAATAGCCTCCGCCGTTTTCGGTGCGGTGCCAGTCAGCACTTCATTGCCTTGCTGCGTAATCGCTACATCGTCCTCGATGCGGATGCCGATGTTCCACAATTCCGGCGGCACGTCATCGGCCGGGCGGATGTAGCAGCCGGGCTCGACGGTCAGCGTCATGCCGGGTTGCAGCGTGCGCCAGCGGTTGTCGACCTTGTAGTCGCCGACGTCGTGCACGTCCATGCCCAGCCAGTGACTGGTGCGGTGCATGTAGAATTTCCTGTAGCTCTCGCTTTCCAGTACGCCGTCCACGCTGCCGTGGCACAGCTTGAGGTCGATGAAGCCCTGTGCCAGCACGCGCAGCGCGGCGTTGTGCGGGTCGTTCCAGGCATTGCCGGGGCGGGCAGCCGCGATCGCGGCTGCCTGCGCGGCGAGCACGGTTTCGTACACGTCTTTTTGTGCGGCGCTGAATTTGCCGTTGACCGGAAAAGTGCGCGTGATGTCGGCGGCATAACCTTCCACTTCGCAGCCCGCGTCAATCAACAGCAGGTCGCCATCCGCAAGCCGCGCGTTGTTTTCAACATAATGCAGCACGCAGGCATTCGCGCCGCCCGCGACGATGGAGGGATAGGCGGGGTGGCGCGAGCCGTGGCGGCAGAATTCGTGCAGCAGTTCCGCCTCGATCTCGTATTCGAACTGACCGGGACGGGTGAAGCGCATGGCGCGGCAGTGCGCCTGTGCGGAGACGGCGGCGGCGCGGCGCATGATATCCAGTTCTGGCGCATCCTTGACCAGGCGCATCTCGTGGAGCAGCGCGCGCACATCGCGAATCTCGTCCGGCGCGCGGATGCCGCTGCGCACCTTGGCCTGCACCGTGTTGCGCAACTTGAGCAGGCGCTGATCCCATGCCGCATTGCCGCCAACCGGGTAAAACAGCGTGGACTGGTTGCCCAGCAGTTCGACCAGTTTTTCATCCAGTTGCGCGATGGGACAGGTTGCGTCGAGGCCGAGTTGTTCTCTTGCGGCCTCGGGGCCGAGGCGGTAACCATCCCAGATTTCGCGTTCCGGGTTTTTCTCGCGGCAGAACAGGATGGACTGCGGCTCGTTGCCCGCGATGAGCACCAGCACCGCTTCCGGCTCGGAGAAGCCGGTGAGGTAGTAGAAGCTGCTGTCGTGCCGGTAGGCATAGTGCGTGTCGCCGTTGCGCGCCACCTCCTCTGCGGTGGGGATGACGGCGATGCCGCGCTGCATCTTTTCCAGCAGGTGCGCGCGGCGTTGGCAGTAGATGGAGGGATCAGGCATGGGTGGCATTCTGCGGCTAACGTATCCGGATGTCGAGCTCGGCGAGACGTTGCGGTGTGCCGACATCCGTCCACAGGCCGCGATAGTGTTCGCCGCTGACTTTGCCGAGCGCGATTTGCGCGCGCAGCAGCGGGGCGAGCGGCGCAACGCTGCCGCGCGGGATGCCGGCAAACAGCGCGGGCTGGTAGATGCCGATGCCGCTGAAAGTTAAAAGAACGGGAAGTGGGGGGTGGGAAGTGGGGGGTGGGAAGTGGAGAGTGGGAAGTGGATAAATGCGGCTTCCATTCAAGGCGAAGTCGCCGTTCGGGTGATACGGGGGATTGTCCACCAGCACCAGGTGCGCGACATCACCGCTTGCCTGCATTGCCGCCGCGCATGCGGGCAGTTGCGCGAAATCGTAATCGCACCAGATGTCGCCGTTGACCACGGCGAAGGGCGCATCGCCCAGCAGCGGCAACGCATTGGCGATGCCGCCCGCGGTTTCCAGTGCCTTGCCTTCCGGCGAATAGGTGATATGTGCGCCGAAGCGGCTGCCGTCGCCAAGCGCTGCTTCGATCTGTTCACCCAGGTGGGCGTGATTGATGATAATGCCGGTGATGCCTGCACGCGCCAGCCGCTCGATGTGCCAGACGATCAGCGGTTTGCCGCCGGCTTGCAGCAGAGGCTTGGGGGTGTGATCGGTGAGCGGGCGCATCCTTTCTCCTCTCCCCGCCGCTAATATCATGGCCCTCATGGCAGTCAGAAGGTGTACCCCGTTTGCACGTCGCGCGGTTCCAGCTCATCGAGCAGGTTGAGCAGCGGCTTGAGGTCGATATAGCGTGCGCAGGCGCGGCGCAGGTAGTCCATCACCAGTGGCATGTCTTTCAGGTAGCCTTCCTTGCCGTCGCGGTGGTACAAGCGCGCGAAGATGCCCAGCACCTTGATGTGGCGCTGCACGCCCATCCATTCGTAGTCGCGGTAGAACTCGCCGAAATCGGCGCGTACCGGCAGTCCGGCCTTGCGTGCCTTTTCCCAGTAGCGGATCAGCCAGTCCATGATTTCCGCTTCTTCCCAGCGGATGTAGGCGTCTTTGAACAGCGAGGCAAGGTCGTAGGTGATCGGTCCGTACACCGCATCCTGGAAGTCAAGGATGCCGGGGTTCGGCTCGGTAAACATCAAATTGCGCGAATGATAGTCGCGATGCACATACACGCGCGGCTGGGCAAGGTTGTTGGCGAGGATGCGCCGGAAGCACTCTTCCAGCGCGATGCCTTGTTTTTCGCCGAGCGTGATGCCGAGATGTTTTGCGATATACCACTCCGGGAATAAACGCATCTCGCGCAGCAGCAGGACTTCATCGTAAGGAGGCAGTTCGTTCTCCTTTGAGGCTAGCTGGATATTGATCAGCGCGTCGGCGGCGGCGCCGTACAGTTCGCTCGCCGTGCCGGTATTTCTTCCACACAGGGCTTGCAGGTAAGTGGTGCTGCCCAGATCGGACAGCAGCAGGAAACCCTGCTGCAGGTCTTGCGCAAATACGTGCGGCACATGCGTTCCGGCATCCTCGAACAATTTTGAGATATGCAGAAACGGGCGGCAGTCTTCGTGCTGCGGCGGCGCATCCATTACCACCAGGGTCCTGTCAGCAAAGGTGACCCGGAAGTAGCGGCGGAAGCTGGCGTCGGCGGAGGCCGGCGCAAGGGTAAAACCTTCGCCGGGGAACTGGCGGCGCAGCCACTCGGTAACTTGCTGTTGGCGTTGCATATGGGGGCTTTTTGAATAGCGTTAATGGTAAACTTGCACGAGTTTACCATCTTGCCATCGTCATGCGGTTTCGCCTCAAGCCTGTCGCCTTCTCTTTGCTTTGCACCTTTGCGCATCATGCGGGCGCGGATGCGGAGCCGCTTGCGTTGCGTATGGACAAGACCTTCATGGCGATGGCGGAGCCGACGCAGGAGGCGCCCACGTTCGTGGAGGCTGATCGCCTGACCGGCAAAAAGGGAAACCGGCTCGAGGCCGTCGGCAATGCGGTATTGCGCAAGCGCGGGCAATCCATCCGGGCGGACCGCCTGCTGTATTTCCAGGATACGCAGGATCTCGATGCGCAGGGCGCGGTGGTGCTGGAGCAGGAGGGTAACACCATGAGCGGGCCGCACCTCAGGCTGAATCTTGACACCAGTATTGGCACGATGGAGCAGCCGGCATTCTATCTGGCGGAGAATGGCGGGCGCGGTGCCGCTGATGTGTTGCATATTCAAGACCGGCGGCATTATTCGCTCGACAACGCGACCTATACCACCTGTCCGGCGGACAACGATGACTGGCTGTTGAAAATGAAGGGGCTGGAGATCGATCGCGACCGGCAGGTCGGCACGGCGCATCATGCCTGGGTCGAATTCATGGGGTTGCCCATCATGTATTCGCCGTGGATGGATTTTCCGCTCAACGACCAGCGCAAGTCCGGTTTCCTTGCGCCGGTATTCGGCGGCACGACCAAGGGCGGTAGCGAATTGACTTTGCCGTATTACTGGAACATTGCGCCGAACCGCGACGCGACCATTGCGCCGCGCGTGATGACCAAGCGCGGCCTGATGCTCAACAACGAGTTTCGCTATCTGGAACCGCGTTATGGCGGCGAAGCGCATGTGGATGTGCTGCCCAGCGACAATCTGGCGAATCGCAGCCGTACGCGCCTTGCCCTTATGCACAGCCAGACCATTACGGACAAGCTGGGCGGCTATGTCAATCTGAACCGCGTCTCGGATGATGCGTACTTTCGTGATCTGGCCGATACCGTGAACACGACCTCTCAAGTCAACCTGGTGCGTGAGGGCGCGCTGAACTACAACGCCGCGTGGTGGAATGCGGCCCTGCGAATACAACGCTACCAGACCCTGCAGGACCCGGCCGCGCCGATTGCCGTGCCTTATGCACGCGTGCCGCAACTGAACCTCAGCGCACAGCAGGATCATTCCGGCGCGGCGCTTACTTTTGCCGGCGAATTTGTCGAATTCAGCCACCCCACTGCGCTGAATGGCGGGCGGTTGGTGCTCAATCCCGGCGTCAGTTATCCGCTATTGAACGATCCGGCGTTTTATCTCACGCCCAAGGTCGCCTTGCACAGCACTTACTATGCGATGGGCGCCAATAACATCACCGCATTGCCCGATGCTTCGCGTACCCTGCCGATCTTCAGCGTGGATGGTGGCGTGGCTTTTGAGCGTGAAGAGAATCTGTTTGGCGGCGATTATGTGCATACGCTGGAGCCGCGCGCCTTTTATGTGTACGTGCCTTACAAGGATCAGGATGCGCTGCCGAACTTCGACTCGGCGCAGGCGGATTTCAGCTTCACCCAGATGTTTACCGAAAACCGTTTTTTCGGCAGCGACCGGGTGGGCGACGCCAACCACGTCACGCTGGCGTTGACCTCACGTCTGCTGGAAGAGGGTAATGGCATGGAACGCCTGAAAGTGATGATTGGTGAGCGGTTCAGCTACAGCGCGCCGCGGGTAAATCTGGTTACACCCACGACGAGTACCAACCGGTCGGATATACTGCTGGCGGTTGCCGGCCGTGTGACCAACGCCTGGTCGCTGGACAGCGAGTTTCAGTTCGATCCGAACCAGTCGCATACGCAGCGCTACAACATTGCGGCACGTTACCGCCCTGAAATCGGCAAGGCATTTAATTTTGGCTATCGTTTCGCGCGCAACACATTGCGCCAGATCGATGTTTCCGCGCAGTGGCCTTTGTCCAGCCGCTGGCATGCGGTGGGGCGCTGGAATTATTCGCTGCAGGATGCGCGGATTCTGGAGGCAATCGCCGGGCTTGAGTATAATCAAAGCTGCTGGACGTTCCGTTTTGTGGCGCAGCAATTTACCGTCGGCGCACAGCAGGCCAATACCGGTTTCTTCCTGCAACTCGAGTTGAACGACTTCGTCAAGGTCGGGTCGGATCCCCTGGGTTTGCTCAAGCGGAGCGTGCCCGGCTATGCCAAGATGAACAATGAACCTGCCAACCAAACCAGTTCGGTCTTGCGCTGAACAAGCCAGAAAGATGATGATGCACAAGATAACAGTCCCGGCGCTTGCCTGCGCTACCTTTATGGCACTGCACGCGCCTTATGTTGCGAGCGCGCCGGTGTCACAGCCTGCGCCGGTCATGAGCAAGACGAATAAAATTGACCCGCAGAAACAGGTTGCGGTGATCGATTCGGTGGTTGCGGTGGTCAACGACGATGTGATTACACGGCAGGAATTGAATGAACGCCTGCGTGTAGTGATAGGCCAACTGCAGAAACAGGGTACGCCGTTGCCCGCGCCGGAGGTCCTGGAAAGGCAGATACTCGAACGCATGATCACCGACATGCTGCAGGCGCAGTTTGCCAAGGAAACGGGCATCCGTGTGGATGATACGCAGCTCGACTTGGCGATCACACGCATCGCGCAGCAAAACGGTTTTCCGTCATTGGCTGAATTCCGCACCCGGCTTGAGGCGGATGGCGTGGACTTCAAAAAATTCCGCGAGGAGATCCGCAGCGAAATCATTTCCACGCGTTTGCGCGAGCGCGAAGTGGAGAGCAAGCTGATCATCAGCGATACCGAGGTGGACAGTTATCTTGCCAATAAGGCAAAAATGGGCGGAGCTAAAGAGGAGTTCCATCTCGCCCATATTCTGGTGGTGGTGCCCGAGCGGGCCAGCGCAGCCGACATTCAGGTCGCATATAACAGAGCGGAGCAGGCGTTGGGTCAGTTGAAGAGCGGCGCGGATTTTGCGCAAGTGGCGGCAGGCTACTCCGATGCCAGGGATGCGCTGAAGGGTGGCGATCTTGGGTGGCGCCCCGGCGATCGCATTCCGCCGCTGTTCATGAACGAGCTGCAAAACCTGCAACCGGGGCAGAACACCGCAGTTTTGCGCAGTACCAGCGGATTTCACATACTCAAGCTGGTCGAGAAACGCAGCGGCAGCGCGCAGGTGGTGATTACCCAAACTCATGCACGGCATATCCTGATCAAGACCAGCGAAATTTTTTCGGAGAGCGAGGCCAAAAACCGCCTGATGGAAATCAAGGCGCGTATTGAGGCCGGCGCGGATTTTGCCGAGCAGGCCAGGCGTTTTTCCCAGGACGGAAGCGCGCAACAGGGCGGCGATCTCGACTGGCTTTCTCCCGGGCAGACCGTTGTCGAGTTCGAGGAAGTGATGAACAGGTTGCAGCCCGGCATGATCGGCACCGCGCAAACGCAATTCGGCTGGCACCTGATTCAGGTGATCGAACGGCGCAACACCGATGTCAGTGAGCAACAGGAGCGCCAGCAGGCGCGCATGGCCATTGGCACGTTCAAGTCGGACGAGCAGTATCAGGATTGGTTGCGTCAGTTGCGCGACCGCGCGTTTATTGAGTATCGCCTCGAAGAAAATCAATAAACGGTGAGCGCGGCACCCTTCCCAGTTCCATTGGCAATCACTGCCGGTGAACCGGCAGGCATCGGTCCGGATTTATGCCTGCAGCTTGCCATCGCTCCGCCGGACATTCCCTTTGTGGTTATTGGCGATAAGCATCTGCTGCAGCAGCGCGCAGCGCAACTCGGCATTGCCCTGCAGGTGCATGAGATGGTAAGTGGTAAGTGGGAAGTGGAAAGTGGGAATGTGCCGGTTTTTCCCCACTCCCCACTCCCCACTCCCCACTCTCTGCCCATTATCCATATTCCGCTCATCGCACCGTGCCAAGCCGGCAAGCTGGATGCCGCCAACAGCGAATACGTGCTGGCGGTGCTGCGCCGCGCCGTGCAGGGCTGCCAGGCGGGTGAATTCTCCGGCATGGTGACCTGCCCGGTACACAAGGAGATTATCAACGATGCCGGGATCCCGTTCACCGGGCACACCGAATTTCTTGCCGAACAGACCCATGCCAAACGGGTGGTGATGATGCTGGTTGGCGGCGGGATGCGCGTGGCGTTGGCGACCACCCATCTTCCCTTGAAAGACGTGCCTGCCGCGATTACCGCAGCGTTGCTGGAAAATGTGCTGCGCATCATCCGGCACGACTTGCAATCCCGTTTCGGCATTGCGCAACCGCGTATCTTGGTGGCCGGGCTGAATCCTCATGCGGGCGAGGGCGGTTATCTGGGGCGCGAGGAAATCGAGGTGATGATTCCGGTGCTTGACCGGCTGCGCGCCGAAGGCATCAGTGTCAGCGCGCCGCTGCCTGCCGATACCCTGTTTACGCCGCACAAACTGGCGCAATGCGACTGCGTGCTGGCGATGTATCACGATCAGGGCTTGCCGGTGCTCAAACACGCCAGTTTCGGGCAGGGCGTCAACGTCACGCTCGGTCTGCCGATCATCCGCACCTCGGTGGATCACGGCACGGCGCTGGAACTGGCGGGAAGCGGCAAGGCCGAGGCCGGCAGCCTGCTGGAGGCGATCAAAATCGCGGCACAAATGGCGCGGAACGAGCAAGCGAATCGTGCATAAAGCGCGCAAACGTTTTGGCTACGGCCGGTGCTATGCACCTTAACATCGCAGGCGATGTTAGCCTGCGCCGAAACTCATGAATGAAGGAACCGCCTTGCATAAAGCGCGCAAACGTTTTAGTTCCGGCGTCACACGCATAGCGTATGAGCCTGCACTGAAACGTTCTTTGAGATCGCTGAAGTGAGCCATAAAGCCAAAAAACGTTTTGGCCAGAATTTTCTCGTCGATGAGCGGGTCATCGACGATATCGTCGCCGCGATCCGCCCCGAAGCGGATGACAACATGGTGGAGATCGGTCCCGGTCTGGGCGCGCTGACGCGTCCGCTGCTGAAGCGGCTGAACCGTCTGCATGTGGTGGAAATCGACCGCGACATTATTGCGCGGCTGGAGCACGACTATCCGCAGGATGACCTGCAGCGCAGGCTGATTATTCATGCGGGAGACGCGCTGGAATTCGATTTTGCCGCGCTGCCCGCGCCGTTGCGCATCGTCGGCAACCTGCCCTACAACATCTCCTCGCCGCTGCTGTTCCATTTCGCCGCCTATGCCGGGCGCATCAAAGACATGCACTTCATGCTGCAAAACGAGGTGGTCGAGCGCATGGTGGCCGAACCTTCCACGCCGGAATACGGGCGGCTGTCGGTGATGCTGCAATACCGCTTTGATATGGAAAAATTGCTCGACGTGCCGCCGCAATCCTTCCGCCCCGCGCCCAAGGTCGATTCCGCCATCGTGCGCATGATTCCGCTGCCGGCAGCAGAAATAATGGTGCGCAACGAAAAACTGTTCGCCGGGATCGTCGGTGCGGCGTTCGGCCAGCGCCGCAAGACCCTGCGCAATACCCTGCGCGGCTATCTGAACGAAGGGGACTTTGCGCAGCTTGGCATCGACCCCCGATTACGCGCCGAGAATCTGTCGGTATCAGCGTTTGCCAGCGTGGCAAACCACCTGGATGGTAGAATGCACGCCTGAATATACTGGTGCCCATCATGTCCGAGCCGTTCCCTTTAGTGATGAGTTTCGCCGCAACCGACCCCAGCGGGGGCGCGGGTCTGCAGGCCGATTTGTTGACCATTTCCAGCATGGGCTGCCATCCGCTGTCGGTGGTCACGGCCATTACCGTGCAGGACACCAGCGGCGTGGAGGATGTACTGCCGATCGACCCGGAATGGGTGGTGGATCAGGCGCGCGCGATGCTCGAGGATGTGCCGGTCGCGGCGTTCAAGATCGGCATGCTCGGCAGTGTGGAAAACATTGCGGCGATTGCCGAGGTGATTGCGGACTACCCCGATATCCCGTTGGTGCTCGACCCGGTGCTGGCTTCCGGACGCGGCGACGAGCTGGTGAATGACGACATGCTGGATGCGATGCGCGAGCTGCTGATTCCGCAGAGCACCATCATCACGCCGAACAGCATGGAAGCGCGGCGTCTGGCCATGAACGATGATGACGAGAACGACGACCCCAGTCTCGACGAATGCGCGAAACGCCTGTTGCAGATGGGTTGCGAGTATGTGCTGATTACCGGCACGCACGAGCAGACATCCAAGGTCATCAACACGCTTTACGGCGAGCGTGGCGTGCTGCGCAGCGACAGTTGGGCACGGTTGCCCGGTATCTATCATGGCTCCGGCTGCACTTTGGCGGCGGCGATTGCGGCGTTGCTGGCGCAGAATGTGGATGTGCCGGAGGCGGTCAAGGAGGCGCAGGAATACACCTGGCAAACACTGAACGCGGCCTTCCGCCCCGGTATGGGACAGCATATTCCGGATCGTTTATTCTGGGCGCGCGGCGAAGAGGATGAAGATCAACCCGAGCGTCCGAATTGATAGAATTAACAGATGCCAAGAAACGTAGCGAGCGATGGCAGAACAAGGCGCGAAGGGGCGAAAAAGCGGAGTTTACACACAGTAAATGAGCATTTTGAGCCCCTGAGCAACACAGTTATGCCGAGCGCAGTAGTTTCTATCGGTAGATTGTATGCGATTACGCCGGATGAGACCGATACGGTGGAGTTGCTGCGCAAGGTGCGCCTCGCATTGCTGGGCGGGGCGCGGATGGTGCAGTATCGCAACAAGACCGCCGCTGCGGCATTGCGCCTGAAGCAGGCGGAAGCATTGCGCGAACTGACGCGTGAATTTGCCGTGCCGCTCGTTATCAATGACGACGTTGTGTTGGCGCAGCAAGTGGATGCCGACGGCGTACATCTGGGCGGTGCAGACGGCGGCGTGGCGGATACGCGTGCGCTGCTGGGCAGTGGCAAGCTGATCGGCGTGTCTTGCTATAATCGCCTGGCACTGGCGCATGAGGCGGTGCGGCAAGGCGCGGATTACGTGGCGTTCGGCAGTTTTTTCCCTTCGACGGTGAAGCCCGGAGCGGTGGTGGCGCCGCCGGATTTATTGCGGCAGGCGCGCCGCGAACTGGCGGTGCCGCTGGTGGCGATCGGCGGCATCACGCCGCAGAACGGCGTGCAATTATTGGCAGCCGGGGCAAATGCGCTGGCGGTGATTTCGGCGGTGTTTGCCGCAGCGGATATCGAGCAGGCGGCACGTCAGTTTTCGAATTTGAAATTTCCCTGAAATTATTACGTTAGAGAAAGACGCAACATGACTTCGCATAATCAAGAGTTGTTCAACGAATCCCAGAAAGTCATCCCGGGCGGCGTGAATTCGCCGGTGCGCGCGTTCCGCTCGGTCGGCGGCACGCCGCTGTTCTTCCAGCGCGGCCAGGGTGCCTATGTGTGGGACGCGGACGGCAAAAGATATACCGATTACGTCGGCTCCTGGGGGCCGATGATCGTAGGTCATTGTCACCCCGACGTAGTCAAGGCGGTGCAGGACGCAGCGGCGCAGGGACTGGGCTTCGGCGCGCCGACCGCAGCCGAGCTGGAACTGGCCAACCTGCTGTGCAAGCTGTTGCCGAGCCTGGAAATGGTGCGCCTGGTCAGCTCCGGCACGGAAGCGACGATGAGCGCGATTCGCCTGGCGCGCGGCTTCACCGGGCGTTCGCGCATCGTCAAATTCGAGGGTTGTTACCACGGCCACTCCGACGGGCTGCTGGTGAAGGCCGGCTCCGGCGCGCTGACCTTCGGCCAGCCGAGCTCTTCCGGCGTGCCCGCCGAGATCGCGGCCTTGACCACGGTGCTGGACTACAACGATGCCGCCGGTTTGGAAAAAGCCTTCGCCGCGATGGGCAACGAGATCGCCGCGGTGATCGTCGAAGTGGTGGCGGGCAACATGAATCTGGTTGCGCCCAGACGCGAATTCCTCGATGCGATGCGCGCGTTATGTACGAAATACGGCGCGGTGCTGATTCTCGACGAGGTGATGACCGGTTTCCGCGTCGGCTTGCAGGGCGCGCAGGGTTATTACGGCATCAAGCCGGACCTGGTTACGCTGGGTAAGGTGATGGGCGGCGGCCTGCCCGCCGCAGCCTTTGGCGGGCGGCGCGACATCATGCAATGCCTCGCGCCGCTCGGCGCGGTATACCAGGCCGGCACCTTGTCCGGCAATCCGGTCGCGGTAGCGGCCGGGTTGGCCACGCTGAAACTGGTGCAAGCCCCCGGTTTCTACGAACATCTCTCGCAACTCGCGAAACAGCTCACCGAAGGCCTGACCGCAGCGGCGGTCAAGCGCGGCATCCCGTTCTGTGCGCAATCTATCGGCGGCATGTTCGGCCTGTATTTCAGCAAGTCGCTGCCGACCAGCTATGCCGAGGTGATGAGCTGCGACAAGGAAGCGTTCAACCGCTTCTTCCACGCGATGCTGGACGCGGGCCATTACCTCGCGCCGTCGGCGTTCGAGGCGGGCTTCGTCTCCGCCGCGCATAGCGAGGCGGACATCGCCGCCACGGTCGCCGCGGCCGATAAAATCTTCGCCAACTGGTAATGGGGTTGTTTTCGCAGGCGGCGTTCTACACCACCGTCAATCATTTGCGCGACCTGCCGCAGCACGGCGGCAGGGAAGTCGCCTTCGTCGGGCGTTCCAACGCGGGCAAGTCGAGTGCGATCAATACGCTGGCCAACCATGTGCGCCTGGCCTACACCAGCAAGACGCCGGGGCGCACCCAGCATCTCAATTACTTTTCGCTGGGTGACAACAACTTTCTGGTGGACTTGCCCGGGTATGGCTACGCCAAGGTTCCGCCGGACGTGCAGCGGCATTGGGAAAATCTGCTCAGCCAGTATTTGCAAACCCGCAGTGAGTTGGCCGGGCTGGTGATCATCATGGATGCGCGCCACCCGCTGACCGAACTGGACGAGAACATGCTGGACTGGTTCGCGCCGACCAACAAGCCGGTGCACATCCTGCTGACCAAATCGGACAAACTCAGCAGGCAGCAGGCCACATTGACGCTGAATCGCGTAAAATCCCATCTGGCCGAACATTTCTCACAGTGTTCCGTGCAGTTGTTTTCCAGTTTGAAAAAAATCGGCATGGAGGAGGCGGAAGCGGTGATCGCGAGCTGGTTCGCGGTAAACAAAATTTAAAGCTCTAAGCCAGACAAGGCGCACGAGCAAAATCGCCGCGCCGCATACATGGGGTATGTAAGCAAGATTCTTCGAGGGCAACACAGTATGGCGACGAGATTTGAATTTTACCGGCAAAAAAATGCCCCTGAGCCAAAGGGGAGGCCAGGGGCAAAGTCTTAACAGGGTTAAGACACCCGCTCAGGGAGGAGAAACGGGGAGTGACTCGCGCCACTCACAACATCAGATAAGCGATTTCTAAAATAGTTCAACGGATAGTGAAAATTTAGGAAAAAATCATGCAGACACTCGGACAATACCCCCAAACCAGAATGCGCCGGATGCGCCGCGACAAGTTTTCACGGGACTTGATGCGTGAGCATGTGCTCACACCGGCAGATTTCATCTACCCGGTCTTCGTGCTCGAAGGCAGCAACAGGGTCGAGGATGTGAAGTCCATGCCGGGGGTGCAGCGCAAGACGCTGGACCTGCTGCTCAAGGACGCCGAGCAATGCGTGAAGCTGGGCATCCCGGTGATGGCACTGTTTCCGGTGATCGACGCGCCGCTGAAGAGCCTGGACGCGAAAGAGGCCTACAACCCCGACGGCTTGGTGCCGCGCGTGGTGGCGGCGTTGAAGAAGAATTTCCCCGAACTCGGCGTGATGACCGACATCGCGCTCGACCCCTACACCAGCCACGGCCAGGACGGCCTGATCGACGACAGCGGCTACGTGATCAACGACGAGACCGTGGAAGTGCTGACGCAGCAGGCGCAAGTCCATGCGATGGCCGGAGCCGACATCGTCGCCCCCTCCGATATGATGGACGGGCGCATCGGCGCGGTGCGCGCCGCGCTGGACCGCAAGGGCTGCATCCACACCCGCATCATGGCCTACTCGGCCAAATACGCCTCCAGCTTCTACGGCCCGTTCCGCGACGCGGTCGGCTCCAGCGGCAACCTGGGCTCCGGCAACAAATACACCTACCAGATGGATCCGGCCAACTCCGACGAGGCGCTGTGGGAAGTCGGCATGGATTTGCAAGAAGGCGCGGACATGGTGATGGTCAAGCCCGGCATGCCCTACCTCGACATCGTGCGCCGAGTGAAGGACGGATTCAAGGCGCCGACCTTCGTCTACCAGGTCAGCGGCGAATACGCCATGCTCAAGGCCGCCGCGCAGAATGGCTGGCTCAACGAAGAAGCCTGTGTGTTGGAAGCGCTGCTGGCGTTCAAGCGGGCCGGGGCGGACGGGATATTGACTTACTTTGCGCTGGATGCGGCAAGGTGGTTGAAAGAGAATAATTAACACCAACCTGAAATTGTGACTGCTATCGCATGTCTTGGTTGGGGTTCCCTTGTTTGGGATCCACGCAACTTACCTATTCAGCGCAATTGGTTTGATGACGGACCTCTCATTCACGTTGAGTTTGCGCGTCAATCGGATGATGGTCGAATCACTCTTGTCCTTGAACCATCCGCCAGCCCTGTCCGTTCTCTCTGGGCAATGATGGATACCACGGAAATGGGTGCTGCGCGCGAAGCGCTCCGCCAACGTGAAGGTATTCCGCCGAACGGGATAAATCGTATCGGTAGCTGGTCTGTCGGCGAAGCATCGCCAGATTTGGTGGTCGGGCTTCCTGAATGGGCACATGCGAGAGGGGTACATGGTGTCGTATGGACTGCACTTCCGCCGAAGTTCGATAGGATTGAAAAGACACCAACAGAAGAGCAAGTTGTTCAATATCTTAGCGGTCTAACCGGAGCAAAGCGTGATACTGCTGAACGCTACGTTCGGTTTGCGCCTCGGCAAATCGATACCGCGTACCGCCGTCGTATCGAAGCCGCACTTCAATGGACGCCACGAGAAGCTGTGTAAGTGTAGAGTGTAGCGATACCCATCGAAAACCGCCGGGGGTAGCCCGGCAGCTAGTTACTTTTCTTGTCTTGCCAAGAAAAGTAACCAAAAGAAATCGCCCCCGGTTTGCCGCCGCTGCGCGGTTCCCTGCGTTGCTCGGCCGGTCAGGCGGCTGCGGAACTCGCGCTGCGCGCTCAGACAGTCCTCGCCGACATCCCCTGACCGTCCTCCGCTACTCGGCGGCGCACAGGGGAAAATGAAATGCGGTTTTGTGTGCGCTGCGCGCACGTTTTTTTTGGCCCTACGCCAAATCAAACAGCAACACCTCCGCATCTTTCCCCGCCTGAAGACTGACGCGCGCATCATCGATATACATCAGCGCATCGCCCGCGACCAGTTCATGGCCGTTGGCCTGCAGGCTGCCGCGCGCGACATGCAGGTAGATTCTGCGTCCGGCGGCGATGGGATAGTCGAGAGTCTCTGACCCGTCCAGCAGCGCCGCCGACAGCCGCGCATCCTGGTGGATGAGCAGCGAGCCGCCTGCCGCATCGGGCGAGACCAGCAGGCACCAGCGCCCGCGCTTTGCCTCTTCCGGGAAGATTTTCTGCCAGTAGCCCGGTTCCAGCCCCTGTTCGTCCGGCAGGATCCAGATCTGCAGCAGGTGCACCGCTTCGCTGTCTGACGGATTGAATTCGCTGTGCTGCACGCCGCTGCCGGCGCGCATCAGTTGTATCTCGCCGGCATGGATGTCCTCGCCGTTGCCCATGCTGTCGCGGTGGCGCAGGCAGCCGGAGAGGATGCAGGTGACGATCTCCATGTCGCGGTGGCCGTGCGTATCGAAGCCTGCGCCGGGCTGCACGATGTCTTCGTTGATGACGCGCAGCGCGCCGAAGTGCATGTGGGCGGGGTCGTGGTAGTCGGCGAAGGAGAAGCTGTGCCAGCTTTCCAGCCAGCCGTGGTGCGCGTGACCGCGCGCATTTGCTTTGCGTAATGTGATCATGGGCTCCCTGCAAAAATCTGCCTGAGTTAAAAGGGGAATCGCTTTTCGGCTTGTTTCGTAATCAACCCGCCAGCAGTACTTCCACCGCTGCGATGTCCGCATGCGTCTCCGGGTGGCGGCTGCCGCTGTGGTGGGCGTTCTCGGGCAAGACGATGATGTGGGTCTGCACGCCGGATTCGCCGGTCAGCGTGTAGCTCGGCACGGTTCCTTCATGCCCGCCCAGCCGTACTTTCCATTCACCGTCTTCGAAAGCGATGTTGTGCCTGAGCAGGAATAGCAGCACGGCTTTGGTGTCGTCGGAAAACAGCATCAGATTGATGTCCGAATGCTCGCCCGCCGTGCCGCTCAACACCGAGCCGGTCAGGTAGGGGTGAAACTCTGCCAGCAGGCGCATGGTGGCGAGCGCTTCTTCGCGCAACTGACGCAGGATGCCGGGATGGCTATCGCGCTGGTAGAGCGCGCGGTAGCTGTGCAGCGCGTCATCCACTTCCTGGTTGCTGGGCAGGTGGTGCGTGTCCTCTGCACCCAGCTGCCGCGCCGCTTTGCGTTTGGCAAAAGCGTGGTCGGTGATGCCGTCCTCGGCCATTAACCTGGCGGCTTGATGTGCCAATTGCTCGCGCATCAGGTCGCGTTTGTGGGCATGATTCCGGGACGCATGTTCTTTGGTCATTTTGAGGGTCAGAGCAGTTGGTCTTTGATGGCGTCCACCGGTTTGCTTGCCTCATCTGGCGCCTGCGGCAAAGTTTGCTCGGGAGGAATATTTTCCTGGTAGAAATACTCGATCAGCGAGCTGTTTGCATCGCGAAACCCCTCCTCGTTGATACTCACGGCGGCCATATTTTCCGGCATGGTGTAAACGGCTTGCGGCACGTCCTTGAGCATTTTCTCCATGTAGCTCATCCAGATTGGCAGGGCTGCGCCGCCGCCGGTTTCCTTGTCGCCCAGGCTGCGCGGCTGGTCGAAACCCATCCAGGCAATGCCGACCAGGGTAGGTTGAAACCCGCAGAACCAGGCATCCATCGAATCGCTGGTTGTGCCCGTCTTGCCTGCCAAGTCCTCGCGGCCAAGCTGCATGGCGCGAATGGCCGTGCCTTGTCTTATCACGTCCTGCATCATATTGACCATGGTGAAGGCGTTGCGCACATCAATGACCCGGCCTGCATCTTCGCCCGCTACGGTTGGTTTGGCTTTGAAAAGTACATTGCCTTGCGAATCTTCAATGCGCTGGATGAAGTAAGGCGTGACGCGAAATCCGCCGTTGGCAAATACTGAATAACCGGTCAATAGTTGCAGGGGGGTGGCGGAACCGGCTCCCAGCGCCATGGTGAGGTAGGGCGGATGCCTTGCGGCATCGAAACCGAACTTGGTCAGGTAGTCCTGTGCATATTGCGGTGCGATGGATTGCAGAATGCGTATGGAAACCAGGTTCTTCGATTTGGTCAGGCCCTGCCGCATGCGCATCGGTCCTTCAAAGTTCCCGTCGTAATTTTTCGGTTCCCACGGTTCGCTGCCTGTCTGTGAAGCATCGAACAGCAGCGGCGCGTCATTGATCAGTGTCGCGGGTGTGAAGCCTTTTTCCAGCGCTGCCGAATAAATAAAGGGTTTAAGGCTCGATCCCGGCTGACGCCAGGCCTGTGTAACCCGGTTGAACTGGTTGCGGTTGAAATCAAAACCGCCAATAAGCGCATAGATTGCGCCGTCGCGCGGATTACCGGAAACGAAAGCGGCTTCCACCTGGGGAAGTTGGCTTATCTGCCAAATGCCCTTCTCGTCCTTTTGCAGCCGTATGATGGAACCGGCACGAATACGCTGATTCAAGGCGATCTTGCCCCCCAGCGCACGTTGTGCAAAACGCAACCCCTCACCCCTGACTTCCGCAACTTCTCCACCCTTGCAATAGGCGCGAACCAGCCTGGACGAGGCTGCCAGCACCACGGCAGGTTTCAGGTCATTATTGTCGGCAACCTCCTGCAACGCCTCTTCAAGATATTCCTCGCCGCTACCCTTTTTCAGGTCAACAAAGCCCTCCGGTCCACGGTAGCCATGACGCCGGTCATACTCCAGTACGCCTATCCGGACGGACTGATAGGCGGCCAGCTGGTCCTGCTGCCGAATGGTGGTATACACCCTGAGACCTTGCGTGTAAGCGTCTTCCTGGTACTTCTCATAGACGGCCTGACGAACCATTTCGGAGATATGGTCGGATTTGGTGCCAGACTCCTGGTTGCCGCGCCTGGTCGAAATAGGTTGCTGTTGTGCGAGCCGGAATTGCTCGTCATTGATAAAGTGCAACTCATGCATGCGGCGCAAAACATAAAGCTGGCGCAACTTCGCCCGCTTGGGATTAACAACAGGGTTGTATGAAGAGGGTGCCTTGGGCAGTCCGGCGAGCATGGCGGCCTCTGCAACGGTGACTTGGCTGAGCGGTTTGCCAAAGTAAATCTGGGCTGCTGTAGCAAAGCCATAGGCGCGCTGGCCAAGATAAATCTGGTTGAAGTAAAGCTGAAGAATCTCGTCTTTGCTCAAATTGTGCTCGATCTTGAAAGCGAGCAGCACTTCGTTGAATTTGCGCGTCATGGTCTTTTCCTTGGAAAGGAAAAAATTGCGCGCCACCTGCATGGTAATGGTGCTTGCACCCTGTTTCGCGCCACCGGAGGCGAAGTTGGAGATTGCTGCTCGCAGCACGCCCATGTAATCTACGCCGCCGTGCTCGTAAAACCGGTCATCTTCGGCAGCAAGAACGGCGTTTTTCATCACTCCCGGTACCTCGGAAATTTTGACCAGCACCCGGCGTTCCTCGCCAAACTCGCTGAGCAGCATGCCTTCCGCGCTGTAAATGCGCAGCGGCATTTTCGGGTGATAGTCAACAAGCGCGTCCAGCGAAGGCAGGGTTGGATAAGCCAGCATAACCGCCAAGCCGAGCAGTATGACCGGAAGCAACGGCAAGATTGATATGATGAGAACCGGGAAAAGCAAACGACGGGAAGGCATGTACAGTTGTCCGAAAAGGAATAATGATGATAAGGTGCACCGGTTGGCGAAATTATATCGGCTCTGCGCGGATAAATAACCCCTAAAAATAGCTTTACACGATTTATAGTTATTGCTAGGATTTAATCCACTTTATACAAAAGAGCTCTAAACGGCCTATGCTTAAAGCAAATTTTGACATCCCGTTGGACTTTCTGACAACTAAAACTCCACCCTTGATAGGTGTGGATATCAGTTCGTCGTCAGTCAAGATGGTTGAATTTGGCGAGCTACCCAAAAAAGGCGGGTACATTGTAGAGCGTTATGCCATCGAACCGCTACCAAAAGACGCCATCACCGACGGAAGCATCAACAATCTTGATGCTGTTGCCGAAACTCTTCAGCGTGCCTGGAAACGGCTGGGCAGCCGTATCAAAAATATCAGTCTGGCGCTTCCTGCGGCGGCGGTCATCACCAAAAAAATTCTTCTGCCGGCTGGTATGCGTGAGGAAGACCTGGAATATCAGGTCGAGTCGGAAGCGAACCAGTATATCCCGTTTGCGCTTGAGGAAGTTAACCTGGATTTTCAGGTCATCGGGCCGGCTCCCGGCAACCCTGATGAGATTGAGGTATTGCTGGCGGCCTCGCGCAAGGCAAATGTCGAGGATCGGGTTGCGGCGGCTCAATCGGCGGGTTTGCGAGCGCTGGTTGTTGATGTTGAACCCTATGCGGCTGAGGCGGCCTTTGAGCAGATTAGTGCCCAGTTGCCGGATGGCGCGGTGGACAAGTGCGTGGCCTTGGTCGATATAGGCTCAAACGTGATGAATGTCAATGTGCTGCGCAACGGGCAGTCGGTCTATTCAAGGGACCAGCAGATCGGCGGCAACCAGTTGACGCAGCAGATTCAGGGAGTATTTGGCCTGTCAGCCGAAGAGGCTGAGTCGGCCAAGCGCAATGGCGGATTGCCGGATAACTATGAGAGCGATGTACTGTCGCCTTTCCGCGAAAGCGTAGTAATGGAAATCGCGCGCGCATTGCAGTTCTTTTTTACTTCGACGCAATACAACGAGGTGGATTACATTGTGCTGGCAGGCGGGTGTGCGGTATTGCCCGGCTTGGATGATGCGGTGGCGACCCGAACCCAGGTGAGCACCATGGTGGCGAACCCTTTTGCCTTGATGACGCTATCGAGCCGCATCAAGCCGCGCCAGTTGCAGACTGATGCGCCGTCCCTGATTATCGCCTGCGGGCTGGCGATGCGGAGGTTTGATCCGTCATGATACGCATAAATCTATTGCCGCATCGCGCAGAAAAGCGTCGCGCCCGCCTGATTCAGTTTGCTGCGTTGGCTTTTATTTCCGTGGTGTTGGGAGCGTTGCTGGTTGGATTTGTTCACGTGGCGATTGCCACGCAAATATCCTATCAGGAGGGGCGCAACGGATACCTGATACAGGAAATCGCAGTTCTCGATAAACAAATCGATGAAATCAGGAAGCTGCGCGAACAAACGCAGTCTTTGCTGGTGCGCAAGGATGCCGTGGAAAAGTTGCAAAGCGACCGCTCCGATGTGGTGCATCTGCTGGATCAGATGTTGCGTATCCTGCCGGATGGCGTTTACCTCAAAACACTCAAACAGACCGGCAATAAAATCAATCTGGCCGGCTACGCTCAATCCAATGCGCGCATTTCCACGTTGATGAGAGCGGTTGAAGACTCACCTTGGCTGGATTCGCCTGCACTGGTGGAAATACGTGCTTCCAGCGCGGGCGGCGCGCGCGTAAGTGAGTTTACGCTGACGTTCAACTTGACCAAGGCCAAGGAAGCGGATGCGGCCAAGCCTGTTAAATCTGCCAAACCTGCCGGTGCGAAGGGGTGAGTGCCATGATAAAATTGGACGATTTCAAGAATCTGAACCCCAAGGATCCGGGAGCATGGCCATGGCTGGTAAAGATCGTTGTTTTTGTAGCGCTGTTTACCGGAGTTGTTGCAGTTGGTGCACTGTTTGACTGGCAGGATCAGTGGGATAGTTTGGGCAGGGCCAAGCAGGAAGAAGAGAAGCTCAGGGAGACTTTTCTTGTCAAAAAGCAACAGGCAATCAACCTGGACCTGATCCGGAAGCAGTTGACCGAGACGCAGGAGTCCTTTGGCGCATTGCTCAAGCAATTACCCAGCAAATCGGAAATGGATGCGTTGCTGACGGACATTAATCAGGCAGGCTTGGGCCGCGGCTTGCAATTTGAATTATTCCGCCCGGGCGGTGAAAGAATGGTTGGCTCTTTTGCCGAGCAGCCGATCATCATCAAAGTAACGGGCAACTATGACGACATCGGGAAATTCTCCAGTGACATCGCGATGTTGCCGCGTATCGTCACGCTTCACGATATAGCGATAAGTCCGGTTGGCGGAAAATCATCCGCAGACGCAAGATTGTCTCTGGATGCGATAGCGAAAACTTTCCGTTATCTGGATGAGGAAGAAATGGCCGCGCAGAAGAAAGCCGCATCTGCGAAGGGGAAGAGAAAATGAAGCTAGTCTACTTATTGCTGGTTTCGATATTGTTGACGGGGTGTGGCGGCGAAGAATTTCAGGATCTGCGTGATTTTGTCAAGAATTCCGGCGCGGATATGCGCGGCAAGATTCCGCCGCCGCCCGAGGTAAAGCCGTATGAGCCTTTTGTTTATGATAATGAAGCCAATCTGCCGGATCCGTTCAAGCCGCGAAAACCGGATTTGCGTTCCGGTCGTGGCGGAATAAATCAACCTGATCTGGAGCGCCCCAAAGAAGCGCTGGAAGAATTTCCGCTCGAAAATCTCAAGATGGTTGGTTATCTGTTCCAGAATAAAATCGGTTATGCCGTGATTCGCGCTCCGGACGGCAAATTGCATCGTATCAAAGCAGGCAACTACATCGGATTGAATTTTGGTTTGATCAAGGAAATTACCGAGACGGAAGTGATCGTTAAAGAGGTAGTGCAAGACAGCGCCGGTGACTGGTCTGATCGCGTAAGCAGCCTGCAATTACTTGAGTGATTTAGGAGTGGGACAATGAGACAATTTGATAGCATGACCAAGAGCATGGCCCGATTGCTGGGGCTATTTGTCGTTTTCGGCATGTTGGGTATGCAGGCGCAAGCGGGCGAGCAGAACAGCATCATCTCGCTGAATGCCAGCAGCGCAGGCGACGGAACAACCGTCATCAAGGTCGAGCTGGCGCAGCCGCTGGCAAATGTTCCGGCAGGTTTTACCATCAATACCCCGCCGCGCATTGCGCTTGATTTTCCCAATACCACAAACGGACTGGGCAAATCGGTCCAGGATTTTGCCGAGGGAGATTTGCGCAGCGCCAATATCGTTCAGGCGGGAGCACGCACGCGTCTGGTGATCAACTTGGCCCGGATGCTCGCCTATGACACCAGGATCGATGGCAACAGCTTGTTGATTACTTTGCAGGGCAAAACGGCTGATCAGGCAGCAGCCAGCAGCGTTTCGCGCTTTGCCGGGGCAAAACAGGGCACGCAAAAGTATACCTTGCGCGATATTGATTTCCGCCGCGGCAATAATGGCGAGGGCCGCGTTCAGGTTGACCTTTCCGATCCCGGCATTGGCATCGACATCCGCCAGCAAGGGACTATGCTGCTCGTCGATTTCCTCAACACCGGCCTGCCGCGCAATCTGCAGCGCAAACTGGACGTGGTTGATTTTGCCACGCCCGTGCAAGGGGTGGACACCTTTGCGCAGGGCGACAACGTGCGCATGACGATCGAGCCAAAAGGAATGTGGGAGTACGCCGCCTATCAGACCGACAACAAGTTTATCGTCGAAGTGAAGCCGGTTGTCGAAGATCCCAACAAGCTGTCGAAAAGCGGCCAGACGGGTTATGCGGGCGAGAAGCTGACGCTCAACTTCCAGAGGATTGATGTTCGTGAGGCGCTGAGCGTGATTGCCGATTTCACCGAATTGAATATGGTGATCAGTGATACCGTGAGTGGCAATATCACCCTGCGTTTGAAGGATGTCCCATGGGATCAGGCGCTGGATATCATTTTGCAGAGCCGCGGGCTGGATATGCGCAAAAACGGCAATGTGATTCAGGTCGCACCCCGTGAAGAAATTGCCGCCAAGGAAAAGATCAGTCTGGCTGCGCGCCAGGAAATTTCTGACCTGGAAGAATTACGCACGGAAAGTTTCCATCTGAGCTATCAGAAAGGCGATGCGATAGTTAATTTGTTGACCAATGACAAGCAACGCATTCTTTCCAAGCGTGGCAGCGCGGTGGTGGACCAGCGCACCAACACTTTATTCCTTCAGGACACACCGTCACGTCTGGAAGAGGCGCGTAAACTGATCCAGCAGATTGATGTGCCGGTGCGTCAGGTGATGATTGAGGCGCGCTTTGTCTCGGCAACTGACGATTTCAACCGGACTTTGGGCGGTAAATTGGGTTACACCGCCCCTGCAGTGGCCGCGGGTGCAGGTTTTGCTATTGGAGGAAATACGCCAACGGCAACGCGGGCAGCCATCGGGGGTAATGTGAATTTGCCGGGTGCCGCCACCGGGACGGGCGGGCTGACACTTTCGCTGTTTAACCCGGCGGCAACCAAGGTACTGACGCTGGAGCTGACTGCATCAGAGCTGGACGGCAGAACCAAAAACATAGCCAGCCCCCGTGTAGTGACTGCTGATAAAACCCAGGCAAAAATCTCGGCAGGTACACAGATACCATATCAGCAGGCATCCAGCAGCGGCGCAACGGCCGTTGCATTCAAGGACGCGACGCTGAGTCTGACGGTAACGCCGCAAATTTCGCCGGATGACAACATAGACATGAAGCTGGATGTTAATCAGGACACGGTAGGCGCCATATATGGCGGCGTGCCAAGCATCAATACCAAGCAGGTGAGTACGCAGGTGATGGTGGAGAATGGCGGCACGGTGGTAATTGGCGGTGTATTTACCCAGGATGTCTCGGATTCAACGCAGAAGGTTCCTCTGTTGGGCGATGTGCCCGTGCTTGGCTGGTTATTCAAGAACAACGTCAAGAGCGACACCAAGTCCGAGTTGCTGATCTTTATTACACCCAAGATCATGAAAGATGCGCTGAATTTGCGTTAAGGCCGTTGGCTGCTTCGACAAAAGCCCGGCAGAGTCCGGGCTTTTGTTTTTTTATCGTTTACAATGCGCGGCATGCAAAGCAATCAAGCGGACAGTCGCAAATACCGGTCGGGCAACCTGATGCTGGTTGGCATGATGGGTTCGGGCAAAACCACCATCGGGCGGGCGCTGGCCATGCATCTGGGCAAGATATTTGTGGATAGCGATGAAGAAATTCAGCAACGCACTGGCGTAACCATCACGCACATATTCGACATCGAAGGCGAGGCCGGCTTTCGCCAGCGCGAGGCTGCGGCCATTCGCGACCTGGTTGGGCGCGACAACCTGGTTCTGGCGACGGGTGGCGGTGCGGTGCTGGCGGAGCAGAACCGGGCGATGCTGAAGCAGAATGGCATCGTTATTTACCTGAAGGCGAGTGTGCACGATTTATGGCAGCGTACCCGGCATGATCGCAGCCGCCCGCTGCTGCAAGCCGTTGATCCGCGTGCCAAGTTGACCGAGTTGCACCACCAGCGCGACCCGCTTTATCAAGAGGTCGCGGATATTGTCGTCCAGACCGGCAGGCAAAGCGCGCATGCCTTGATGCTGACACTGGCAAACGAAATTGAAATGTTCAGAAAAAATAACGGAACGCAGGGGCACGGCGTGCCGCGCCCCTGCAGAATTGACTAAAAGATGATGCAAACACTGACAGTTGGCCTGGAAGAACGCAGTTATCCGATTCATATCGGCAGCGGCTTGCTCGGGCAGGCAGAATTATTGCAACCCTGTTTGCCGCGCAAGCGGGCGGTTATCGTGACCAATACGACGGTTGCTCCGCTCTATCTGGACAAACTCAGGCATACCTTGCAGCACATCGGCGTCAGCAGTGTGCCGATTATTCTGCCGGATGGCGAGGAATATAAAAATTCTGCCACGCTCAACTTGATTTATGACGCGCTGCTGAGTAACCATTGTGAGCGCTCCACTCCATTGATTGCACTCGGCGGCGGCGTGGTCGGAGACATGACCGGCTATGCGGCAGCGACCTATTTGCGCGGTGTGCCGTTCATCCAGGTGCCAACCACGCTGTTAGCCCAGGTGGATTCATCGGTGGGAGGCAAGACCGGCATCAATCATCCGCTCGGCAAGAATATGATCGGTGCGTTCTATCAGCCGCAACTGGTGCTGGCCGATACCGACACGCTGAATACCCTGCCCGACAATGAACTCTCGGCCGGTTTGGCCGAAGTTATCAAATATGGCCTGATCCGCGACCTGCCGTTTCTCGAATGGCTGGAACAGAACATGGACAAACTGCTGGCGCGCGACAAAGCCGCCCTGCAATATGCCATCGCGCGCAGCTGCCAGAACAAGGCGGAAGTCGTGGTGGCCGACGAACGCGAGAGCGGCGAGCGCGCCCTGCTGAATCTCGGGCATACCTTCGGCCATGCCATCGAGTCCGGCATGGGCTATGGCAACTGGCTGCATGGCGAAGGTGTGGCGGTGGGAACCGTCATGGCGGCCGACCTGTCGCAACGCCTGGATTGGATCAGCGCGCAGGATGTGGCGCGCATTCGCAACTTGCTCAAGCAAGCCAGGTTGCCGGTAGTCGCCCCCGATCTGGGCACCGGAAAATATCTTGAGTTGATGGAACTGGACAAGAAAGTCGAAGACGGAAAAATGCGCTTCGTGCTGCTCAAGAGCCTCGGGGGCGCCGTGGTGTCTGGCGGTGTGCCGCCGGAACTGCTACGGCAAACGCTGGAGGCGTGTGTGCATGGCTGAGCTTGCGCCTTATGCGATCAGTGAGGTTAACTCGCGTGGCCGGAGAATAGCGGAGGAGGCGCCGTGCGGTCGTAGCCAATTCCAGCGTGATCGGGATCGCATCATCCATTCCGGCGCATTCCGGCGCCTGGAATACAAGACGCAGGTGTTTGTGAATCACGAGGGCGACCTGTTCCGCACCCGCCTTACCCACAGCATCGAGGTTGCACAAATTGCACGTTCCATCGCACGGCGCTTGCGCCTGAATGAAGACCTTGTCGAGGCAATTTCCCTTGCGCATGACCTTGGGCACACGCCGTTTGGCCATGCCGGGCAGGACGCGCTGAATGCCTGTATGAAAGAGTACGGCGGCTTCGAGCATAACCTGCAATCGTTGCGCGTGGTGGACCTGCTGGAAGAACGCTACGCCGCTTTTGACGGGCTGAACCTGTGCTTCGAAACACGCGAAGGCATCCTCAAGCACTGCTCCGCAATCAACGCCGTAAAGCTGGAGGGACTGGGTGAACGCTTTCTGCACAATCGCCGCCCCTCGCTGGAAGCGCAAATTGCCAATCTTGCCGATGAAATCGCCTACAACAATCACGACATGGACGATGGCCTTCGTTCGGGCTTGATCGAACTGGAACAGCTTGCCACGGTACCGCTGGTGGCGACGCATCTGCATGAGGTGCGTACCGCCTATCCCGATTTGCCCGAGCGGCGTGTGGTGCATGAAACCGTGCGGCGCATGATTAATACGCTGGTATCCGATCTGATCCGGCAGAGCGAGCGCAACATCAGCGCGCATGGTCTATCGAACATCGAAGACGTACACACCGCGCCGGTGATGATTGCCTTCAGCGCGGAGATGATCGAGCAGCAGCGCGCACTGAAAAATTTTCTGCATACCCATTTATATCGCCACTATCGCGTGATGCGCATGAGCTCCAAGGCACAGCGCATTATCAGCGAGCTGTTTGCGATCTTCATGCAGGATGTTCGCCTGCTGCCGCCGCCATTCCAGCGCCAGGCAGAACAGGAACGCGCGCGCGCGGTGGCCGATTACATCGCCGGCATGACCGACCGTTATGCCATCCGCGAGCATCGCCGCATCTTCGCCGTGGAAGAAGTGCTGGCGTAGTTTTTGAAACTGGCTTCAGTGCCAAACGCGTCAGAATGCGCGCATTCCGATGATTTACGCATGATAAAATCCGCGCTCATTTTTCAGGCCACAAACCATGACTTGCAAGACTCACCCGATTGAGCAGCTCCTGCAACAGCGCATCCTGATTCTCGACGGCGCGATGGGCACGATGATCCAGCGCTACAAGATGACCGAGGCGCACTATCGCGGCACAGAGTTGTTTGGTGATTACACGGGCGAGCGCAAGACCTTTGCCGGCCACCCGATCGATGTAAAAGGCTGCAACGACCTGCTGCTGCTGACCCAGCCGCATATCGTCGGTGGCATCCATCGCGAATATCTCGAAGCGGGCGCGGACATTCTCGAAACCTGCACCTTCAATTCCAGCTCCGTTTCGATGGCGGATTACGAGTTGCAGCATCTGGCATACGAGCTGAACGTCGCCGGCGCGAAGCTGGCGCGCGGATTGTGCGATGAATTCGCAACCAGAGACAAGCCGCGCTTCGTCGCGGGCGTGCTCGGGCCGACCGGCCGCACCGCATCGATCTCGCCGGACGTGAACGATCCGGGCGCACGCAACATCACCTTCGACGAGCTGATGGAAAGCTATGCCGAGGCTGTGCGCGGCTTGCTCGACGGCGGTGCCGACATGCTGATGGTCGAGACCGTCTTCGATACGCTCAACGCCAAGGCCGCGCTGTTTGCCATCGAGCGGCACTTCGAGCGGCACAACATGCGCGTGCCGATCATGATTTCCGGCACGATCACGGATGCCTCCGGCAGAACGCTGTCCGGGCAGACCACCGAGGCGTTCTGGAATTCCCTGTCACACGCCCGTCCGCTGTCGATCGGCCTGAACTGCGCGTTGGGCGCGGAGTTGATGCGCCCCTACATCGAGGAACTGTCGCAAGTGGCAAGCTGTTATGTTAGTGCGCACCCCAACGCCGGCCTGCCCAATCCGCTGGCAGAAACCGGTTATGACGAGCAGCCCGAAACAACGGCGCACCTGCTGAGGGAATTTGCCACCAGCGGTTTCCTGAATATCGCAGGCGGCTGCTGCGGCACTTCTCCGGCGCACATCAAGGCGATTGCCGAGGCGCTGAAGGACGTGCCGCCGCGCCGCATCCCAGACATCGAAAAGAAACTGCGCCTGTCCGGGCTGGAGCCATTCAACGTCGGCGACGACTCGCTGTTCGTCAACGTCGGCGAACGCGCCAACGTCACCGGCTCGGCCAGGTTCAAGCGGCTGGTCCTTGAGGGCCAGTACGACGAGGCGCTGGAAGTCGCCAGGCAACAGGTAGAGAACGGCGCGCAGGTGATCGACATCAACATGGATGAGGCAATGCTCGACGGCGAGGCCGCGATGGTGAGGTTTCTCAACCTGATTGCCTCCGAGCCGGATATTTCGCGCGTACCGCTGATGATCGACTCTTCCAAGTGGAGCATTATCGAAGCCGGACTGAAGTGCGTGCAGGGCAAGCCTGTCGTCAATTCCATCTCGCTCAAGGAAGGCGAGGAGAATTTCGTAAAATGCGCCACGCTGGTGCGCCGCTACGGCGCAGCGGCAGTGGTGATGGCGTTCGACGAGCAGGGGCAGGCCGACACTTACGCACGCAAGACCGAAATCTGCCGGCGCAGCTATGACATCCTCGTTAATCGGGTCGGCTTCCCGCCCGAGGACATCATCTTTGACCCGAACATTTTCGCGATCGCCACCGGCATCGAGGAGCACAACAACTACGCGGTGGACTTCATCGAAGCGACTGCGTGGATCAGAAAGAACCTGCCTTACGCCAAGGTGAGCGGCGGCGTGTCCAATGTATCGTTCTCGTTCCGCGGCAACGAGCCGGTGCGCGAGGCGATCCATACCGTGTTCCTGTATCACGCTATTCATGCAGGACTGACCATGGGCATCGTCAACGCCGGGCAGCTCGGCGTGTACGAAGAGATTCCAGTCTTGCTGCGCGACGCGGTGGAGGACGTGGTGCTGAACCGCAGTCCGGATGCCGGAGAGAAGCTGGTGCAACTGGCCGAGACGGTGAAGGGCGAAGGCCGCGCGCAGGTGGAAGACCTGGAATGGCGCAACGGTACGGTGCAGGAGCGCATCACCCATGCGCTGGTGCGCGGCATCACCAGCTTCATCGTCGAGGACACCGAGGAGGCGCGCCGGCAGGCGCAGTTCCCGGTCGAGGTGATCGAAGGCCCGCTGATGGCCGGCATGAACGTGGTCGGCGACCTGTTCGGCGCGGGCAAGATGTTCCTGCCGCAGGTGGTGAAGTCGGCGCGCGTGATGAAGCAGGCGGTGGCGCACCTCATCCCCTACATCGAGGCGGAAAAATTGCGCAGCGGCAACACTAGCGCCAAGGGCAAGATCGTCATGGCCACGGTCAAGGGCGATGTGCACGACATCGGCAAGAACATCGTCACCGTGGTGTTGCAGTGCAACAACTTCGAGGTGGTGAACATGGGCGTGATGGTGCCGTGCCAGCAGATCCTCGATGCCGCGCGCGAACATAAGGCCGACATCATTGGCTTGTCCGGACTGATCACGCCGTCGCTGGAGGAAATGGCGCATGTCGCCAAGGAGATGCAGCGCCAGGATTTCACCATTCCGCTGCTGATCGGCGGCGCGACCACGTCGCGCGTGCATACCGCGGTGAAGATCGCACCGAACTACCCGGGCGGCGCGACGGTGTACGCCACCGATGCATCGCGCGCCGTGGGCGTATGCAGCAACCTGCTTTCCGACACGCTGCGCGACGCATATATCGCGGGCATCAAGGCAGACTATGCCGAGGCGCGCGAACAGCATGAAGGCAAGAAGACCAAAGCCGTCTATGTCACGCTCGCGGAGGCGCGGGCGCACGGGTTGAAGGCAGACTGGAAAAAATATACCCCGCCAAAACCGCAACTGACGGGAGTGCACAAATTCGAGAACTACCCGCTCGACAAGATCGCCGAATACATCGACTGGTCTCCGTTCTTCCAAGCATGGGAACTGTCCGGGCGCTACCCGAAAATATTGCAGGACGCGAAGGTGGGCGAGGAGGCGCGCAAGCTGTTCGCCGATGCGCAGGCGATGCTGAAAAAAATCATCGAGGAAAAGTGGCTCACCGCAAACGCGGTGTTCGGCCTGTTCCCGGCGAACAGCGTCAATGGCGACGACATCGAGATTTACACCGACGAGACGCGCAAGAAAGTGGCGATAACCTGGCACAACCTGCGCCAGCAGATTAAGAAGCCGGACGATATTCCGAATTACTGCCTTGCCGATTTCATCGCGCCCAAGAGAACGAAGGTGAAGGATTACATCGGCGCGTTCGCGGTCACGGCGGGCCTCGGCATCGACGCGCGCGTGGCCGAGTTCGAGAAACACCACGACGATTACAATGCCATCCTGCTCAAGTCGCTGGCCGACCGCCTCGCCGAGGCCTTCGCCGAGCACCTGCACCTGCGCGTGCGCCGCGAATTCTGGGGCTATGCGGCGGGCGAAGGCCTGGACAACGACGCGCTGATCGCCGAGCAATACCGCGGCATCCGCCCCGCCCCCGGCTATCCTGCCTGCCCCGATCATACCGAGAAGGGGCCACTGTTCGACCTGCTGCAAGCGCCGCCCAACGCGGGCATCACGCTGACCGACAGCTACGCCATGCTGCCGACCGCCGCGGTGAGCGGCTTCTACTTCTCACATCCGCAGGCGCAATATTTCGCCACCGGCAAGATAGACCGGGATCAGGTGGCGGACTATGCAAAGCGCAAGGGCTGGACGCTGGAAGAAGCGGAGCGCTGGCTGTCCCCGGCGCTGGGTTATTAGTTTGACAGGGCGAAACGCATCACTTTCTAACCGCCGGTTTTGCTGCTGACGGCAGGCATTTTTTAACCACGACTTGCTCCGAGCAGGTCTAAACACAAAAGGAAACAGGCATCATGACCGAACTGATCAAGACCGACATCAAACTGGGCGAAGGCACAGAAGCTACCGCAGGACACAATGTATCGGTACATTACACCGGCTGGCTGTATGACGAAGCTGCTCCAGACAGCAAGGGCAGGAAGTTCGACAGCTCGCGCGATCGTGGCATGCCGTTCGAATTCCCGCTCGGCGCGGGGCATGTGATCAAGGGCTGGGATCAGGGCGTCGCAGGCATGAAGGTCGGCGGGCAGCGCACGCTGGTGATCCCCGCGCATCTCGGCTACGGCGCACGCGGCGCAGGCGGGGTAATCCCGCCGAATACGATGCTGGTGTTCGATGTTGAATTGCTGGCGGTGCGTTAATTCGGCGCGCGCGCTGCACCCCCTAACCACTTGAATCTATATATAAGGAATATGAACATGATGAAACGCATTCTGTTTTTCCCGCTGGCCTTGCTGCTGGCTATGGGCATTTCTTTAACCACGGCATATGCCGAACAGTCCGCAGCTGGCATGACCAAGCTGATTAAAATTGACATGAAGAAGGGCAAGGGTGAGAAAGCCACCGCGGGACGCGAGGTGGCCGTGCATTACACCGGCTGGCTGTACGATGCGACTGTATCCGGCAACAAGGGCAAAAAGTTTGACAGCTCACTCGACCGCGGTGCGCCGATTGAATTTCCGCTGGGTGCGGGAATGGTGATCGACGGATGGGAGCAGGGGCTCGAAGGCATGAAGGTGGGGGGGCAACGCACGCTGATCATCCCGCCGCATCTTGGCTATGGTGCGCGCGGCGCACCGGGAGCGATTCCGCCGAATGCGACGCTGATCTTCGATGTGGAATTGATGGGCGTAAAGTAGTTCCTCTTCGAAATAGCGCGCGATGGGACTGATCTCGCATCCACTGCTGGTCACGGCACTGATGCTCGCCGTGTCCAACCTGTTCATGACATTCGCGTGGTACGGGCACCTGAAGAACCTCGCGACATCGCCATGGTATATCGCGGCGCTGGTAAGCTGGGGCATCGCGTTGTTCGAATATCTGTTCCAGGTGCCGGCAAACCGCATCGGCTATACCGAACTCAGCCTCGGACAGCTGAAGATACTGCAGGAGGTCATCACGCTGTCGGTGTTCGTGCCGTTCGCGGTGCTGTACATGAACCAGCCGCTGAAATGGGATTACCTGTATGCGGCGCTGTGCCTGATGGGTGCGGTGTATTTCATTTTCCGTAGTTAAGGCCTATGAGCAAGCACATCCACATCCTCGGCATCTGCGGCACCTTCATGGGCGGCATCGCGGCCATCGCCAAGCAGGCGGGCTACCGCGTCACCGGTTGCGACGCCAACGTTTATCCGCCGATGAGCACGCAACTCGAGGCGCAGGGCATCGCACTGACCGAAGGCTTCGGCGTCGGGCAGCTCGAACTCAGACCGGATGTGTTCGTCATCGGCAACGTGGTGTCGCGCGGCAATCCGCTGATCGAGGAAATCCTCAACCGCAACCTGCCCTATGTCTCCGGCCCGCAGTGGCTTGCGCAGAACATCCTGCACGACCGCTGGGTGCTGGGCGTGGCGGGCACGCACGGCAAGACCACGACCTCTTCGATGCTCGCGTGGATACTCGAATACGCGGGGCTAAACCCCGGCTTCCTGGTCGGCGGCGTGCCGCAGAATTTCGGCATCTCGGCGCGGCTGACCGATTCGGCCTTCTTCGTCATCGAGGCTGACGAATATGACACCGCTTTCTTCGACAAGCGTTCCAAGTTCGTGCACTACCGCCCGCGTACCGCGATTCTCAACAACCTCGAATTCGACCATGCCGACATCTTCCCCGATCTCGCCAGCATCGAGACGCAGTTCCACCATCTGGTGCGCACCGTTCCCGGCAACGGGCTGGTGGTGTGCAACGGGCGCGAGGAATCATTGCGGCGCGTGCTGCAGCGCGGCTGCTGGACACCGGTGGAGAGATTCGGCAATGACGAGGGGTGGGACATCGATGCCAACGACCGCGTGACACTGAACGGTGTGCCTCAGGGCACGCTCGAATGGGACTTGCTCGGCGAGCACAACCGCATGAATGCGTTAGCCGCCTTGGCCGCGGCGCGCCATGCCGGTGTTCCGGTGGCGCAAGGCCTGGCAGCGCTGGCCGGATTCAGGAACGTGAAGCGCCGCATGGAAGTGCGCGGCACAGTCAACGGCATCACCGTGTATGACGACTTCGCCCACCACCCCACCGCGATCGATACTACCATCGCCGGGCTGCGCCGCAAGGTCGGCAATTCACGTATCCTCGCGGTGCTGGAACCGCGCTCCAATACCATGAAGCTGGGCGTGATGAAGGATGCGCTGCCCGGCAGCCTGAAGGACGCCGACCTGGTGTTCTGCTACGGCGCGAACCTCGGCTGGGATGCGCGCGACGCGCTGGCACCGTTGGGAGGGAAAGTCGTGGTGAAGGACGACCTCAACGAACTGATCGGAGCTATCGTCGCCGCCGCGTGCTCAGGCGATCATGTGCTGGTGATGAGCAACGGCGGCTTCGGCGGAATACACGAGAAACTGCTGAAACGCCTGCAGATTCGCTGAAAATCTAGCTGTCCACGAAAAACACGAAAGGCACGAAATTAAACAAGAAGTTGCATTGGCCCGGCAACTCACCCATGGAGTATTAATTCGCATCATGGAACCCTTCGAATTTTTTCGTGTTTTTCGTGCCTTTCGTGGATAACTGCTTTTTCTAAAGACGGGTTGTCGGGATAAATCCCGACCTACGGTTCCGGATTTTCCAAGCCCAGCTCCTGGATCTTGCGTGTCAGGGTGTTGCGCCCGATGCCGAGCAGCGTCGCGGCTTCGATGCGGCGTCCGCCGGTGTGGTGCAAGGCCTGCAGGATCAGGGTACGCTCGAACTGTGCGGTGAGGTCGTCCATGATGCGTTCATCGCCGCGCTGCAAGGCCTGTGCCGCTTGTTGCGCCAGCGCCGCGCGCCAGTCGCCGTTGCTGACGGCATTCGCGCTGCTTTCTCTGCGCCACTCCGGTGGCAGATCGGCGATTTCCACTATCTGCGACGGTGTCATTACGGTCAGCCAGTGACACAGGTTTTCCAGTTGCCGCACGTTGCCGGGGAAATCCTGCGCGGCGAGATATTGCAGTGTCGCATCGCCGAATTGTTTTTGTTCGACGGCCAGTTCGCGCGCGCTTTTTTGCAGAAAGTATTTTGCCAGCAACGGAATGTCTTCGCGGCGTTCGCGCAGCGGCGGCAGGCGCAGGCGGATCACGTTCAGCCGATGGAACAGGTCTTCGCGGAATAGCCCCTGTTTGACGCGCTCGTCGAGATTCTGGTGGGTGGCGGTAATGATGCGCACATTGGCCTTGATCGGCTGATGGCCGCCGACGCGATAGAAATTGCCGTCGGACAGCACGCGCAACAGGCGGGTCTGCAAATCGGCGGGCATGTCGCCGATCTCGTCGAGGAACAGCGTGCTACCTTCGGCCTGCTCGAAGCGGCCATGCCGCGTTGTCGCCGCGCCGGTGAATGCGCCGCGCTCGTGGCCGAACAGCTCCGATTCGAGCAGATCCTTGGGTATTGCGGCGGTATTGATCGCAATGAACGGTTTGCCGGCGCGCGGGCTGTGGCGGTGCAGCGCACGCGCCACCAGTTCCTTGCCGGTGCCGGATTCGCCGTTGATCAGCACGGTGGCATGCGATTGCGATAATCTGCCGATGGCACGGAATACTTCCTGCATCGCGGGCGCCTGGCCGAGGATGTCGGCGGCGATTTCAATTTCCTGTGCATTGCCTGATTTGCGCTGGCTCTGCTCCAGCGCGCGCCGGACCAATTCGACTGCATGGTTAATATCGAACGGCTTGGGCAGATACTCGAAGGCGCCGCCCTGAAATGCGGAGACGGCGCTTTCCAGGTCGGAATAGGCAGTCATGATGATGACCGGAACAAGCGGATGGCGCTGGTGCAGCGCCTGCAAAAAATCCAGCCCCGAGCTGCCGGGCATGCGGATATCGCTGACCACCACTTGCGGCACGTCATGGCCCAGCGCGCGCAGCGCATCGTCCGCCGTGGCGAAGCTCTTGAATGCGATATCTTCGCGTGTCAGCGCCTTTTCCAGCACCCAGCGGATGGAGCGGTCGTCATCGATAATCCAGACAGATTTCATTTCAATCCTCCTTATGGCAGCGGCAGCAGCACGGTAAAACATGTGCGCCCCGGCTCGCTGTCGAATTCTATGGCGCCGTGATGCTGGCTGACGAAATCCTGCGCCAGCGTCAGCCCGAGTCCGTGGCCATCGGCCCGTCCCGATACCAGTGGATAAAAAATCTTGTCCCGTAATTCCGGCGGAATGCCGGGGCCGTTGTCGATGACCTGCACCATCACCGCGAGGCGGTGGCGGCGCTTGACCAGTGTCACCTGACGGGCGATGCGCGTGCGCAGGATGATGGTTCCGCTGCCCTGCATCGCCTGCGCGGCATTGCGCACGATGTTGAGCATCACCTGGATGAGCTGCTCCTTGTCGCCGATCAGCGCAGGCAGGCTGATGTCGTAATCGCGCTGTATTTCCATGTTATCCGGCATTTCCGCCAGCACCACGCTGCGCACGCGCTCCAGCACTTCGTGGATATTGAGCGCGCTGTAATGCGAGGCGTTTTGCGGGGTGAGCAATTTCTCCATCAGTGCACGCAGCCGGTCGGCTTCCTGCACGATAACCTGGGTGTATTCGCGCAAGGCAGGTTTTTCCAGTTCCTGTTCAAGCAGTTGTGCAGCGCCGCGAATACCGCCGAGCGGGTTCTTGATCTCATGCGCGAGGTTGCGCAACAGCAGGCGATTGGCTTGCGTCTGGTCCAGCATCTGCTCTTCGCGTGCCAGCTTGAGCGGCCGGTCCATCGGGTGAAATTCCAGCAGCAGGCGCAGCCCGTCAAGCTGCAACGGTGTTACCGCGCAGTGCAGATGCAGCTTGCCGTGTGCATGAGTGCCGAGCGTCAGGTCGTGCTCGATGTAGCTGGCATTGTCCCGAATGGCATGTTGCATTGCGCTCGCCAGTTGCTCGGTATCCGTGAATACCTGCTGTAGCGGGTGCCCTAATAAATTTTTGCCGCTTACGTCGAACAGATGTTCCGCAGCCGGATTGAGGTAGTTGATATGTGACTTCTCATCCAGCAGGATGACCGCCGTGGCAAGATACTCGAGCGTGATGTAAGGAAAGTCAGGCATACTCTCTTGCTTAGCAGAAAACATGCCAGTCTGATGGGCTATTTGAGTTTGGATAGCTCGGTATTAAGCGCTTCAATGTTCCTTTGATGCAGTTCTACCTGATCATTCAAGGTCTTGATTTTTTCCTGGTATTTAGCCACGTTGCGGTAGGTCTTGCCATCCTGCCCTCTGAATACTTCAGGGTTCTCCTCGCCTTCCTTCAGGCTTTTCCTCGCTTCCTCGAGCAATTTATTTTCCGTGCTCAACTCGTCCTCCAGAATCTTGCGGCGCGTGTCATCGCGTCCCCTTTGTATTTCGCCATTGACTCTCGGGAAATCCTCGGGCGAAGCGGCAGAACGTGAGCGTCCCGGCGGAACCATGGTGGGCAACGGTTCCAGAATAATTTTCTTGCCACCCTTGATCGGCGTGCTGGAGTAGGTGACATGGCCATCCGCATCGATGGCCTTGTAAATCTCCGCCTGCGCCAATACCGGGCAGAGGCATAGTATCGCAAGCAAGTGTCCTGGGTTCATTTTCGTTCTCCTGCAATTAAGAGCCCACTGAAGTAGGCTCTAGGCACGGGCAAGTATAGGGCAAGCATCAGACACAGACAAACATTTGCGGTTCAAAACAAAACGGGGCTTGCGCCCCGTTTTTTCGTCCTGCTTTGTATGACTGAAAGCTGCAACCAGCGGCTGGTAGCGCCATCAGATGCTGTAATACATGTCGAACTCGACCGGATGCGTGGTCATGCGAATGCGGTTGACCTCATCCATTTTCAGGGTGATGTAGGCATCGATGAAATCATTGGAGAACACGCCGCCGCGCGTCAGGAATTCGCGATCCTTGTCCAGATGGGCCAGCGCTTCATCCAGCGAGGTGCATACGGTCGGGATCTTTGCGTCCTCTTCCGGCGGCAAGTCATACAGATTTTTGTCAGCCGGATCGCCGGGGTGGATCTTGTTCTGGATGCCATCCAGGCCGGCCATCATCAAGGCCGTGAAACACAGGTACGGGTTCGCGGTCGGATCCGGGAAACGGGTCTCGATGCGGCGCGCCTTGTCGCTGGCGACATGCGGGATGCGGATTGACGCGGAGCGGTTTTTCGCCGAATAGGCCAGCTTGACCGGCGCTTCGTAATGCGGGACCAGGCGCTTGTAGGAGTTGGTGCCGGGGTTGGTGATCGCGTTCAGCGCGCGGGCGTGCCTGATGATGCCGCCGATGTAGAACAGCGCGGTCTCGGACAAGCCGGCATAGCCGTTGCCGGCAAACAGATTTTTGCCATCCTTCCAGATCGACTGATGCACGTGCATGCCTGAGCCGTTGTCGCCAACGATGGGCTTGGGCATGAAGGTCGCGGTTTTGCCGTACTGGTGCGCGACGTTATGCACCACATATTTCAATACCTGTGTCTGGTCGGCGCGCCGCACCAGCGTGTTGAACTTGGTGCCGATTTCACACTGTCCGGCGGTCGCCACTTCATGGTGATGCACTTCGACTTCGATGCCGATGTCTTCCAGCGCCAGGCACATCGCGGCACGGATGTCGTTCAGGCTGTCGACCGGCGGCACCGGGAAGTAGCCACCCTTGACCATCGGGCGATGGCCGATATTGCCGCCGTCGAATTTCTCGCCGGTTGCCCACGCAGCCTCTTCGGAGTTGATCTTCAGCGAGCAGCCGGACATATCGACATGCCAGTTCACCGAATCGAAAATGAAGAATTCCGGCTCCGGGCCGAAGTAGGCGGTGTCGCCGAGTCCGCTGGACTTCAGGTAGGCCTCGGCGCGCTTGGCGATGGAACGCGGATCGCGGTCATAGCCCTTGCCGTCGGTCGGTTCGATCACGTCGCAGGTGAGCACCAGGGTGTTTTCGTCCATGAACGGATCGAGGTAGGCGGTCACCGGATCCGGCATCAGCAGCATGTCCGAGGCCTGAATGCCTTTCCAGCCGGCGATGGAGGAGCCATCGAACGCGTGACCGTCCTCGAACTTGTCCAATCCCACATATTTTGCGGGTACGCCGACATGCTGCTCCTTGCCGCGCGTATCGGTAAAACGGAAATCCACGAATTTGACATCGTGGTCTTTGATCATTTTCAACACATCATTTGCCGATAGCGACATAATTTTCTCCCGCAGAAATCAAAAAATAACAATCAAATTAAACAATGAAAAACCGGAATCTTGTGACGCAGGAAACGTGCCAATTTCTCATATGCATCAGAAGCAGCATTGTGCCATAAGCTTGTTGCAGGGCGCGGAAAATATTTGCACCAAAATTGGGCGCGCCACAGCCGCTTGCGCACTAATCTTGTGCATAACCATGGTAAACACGAATGTCACGGAAAAACTTATCGTCACGTACCAGCTCGTCACAGCGTTCCTGCAATATGACGGCACCTTCTCGTTGATCGTCGGGAAGATATACCTCGGCATCCACTTTGCCATCCAGATAATGCAACACCACACGATCGTTGGCCAGATTTGAATTCCCCAGTCGTTCCGCCAGATGTGCCAGCAGGCTGTCGCGATCCGGCAGGTGTGCGTTTGATCTGGTTTGCATATCATCTTCCGGATCGATGTGCACCAGCACATCCATGACATGATGTTTGTTAAGCACGGCCTGGCGTGCCGATTCGGCAATGTAATGCCCTTCCGACACACTGATTTTGGGATCGACCATGATATGCGCGTCAACCAGCGCATGGTCGGCCATCTTGCGGGTGCGCAATTCGTGCAGCCCGCGCACACCGCGGGTGTCAAGCAGGGTTTGGCGGATTTCACCGACCGCTTCGGCATCCAGCCCGGTGTCAATGAGTTCTGCCATGGCTTGCACAGCCAATTTGCCACCCATGTGTGCGATCATCACTCCGACCACCGCTGCAGCGATCGAATCCAGAAAAGTAAAGCCGAGCAAATTGCCGCCGATGCCCGCCAGCACGACCAATGAGGATGCGGCGTCGGAACGCGAATGCCATGCATTGGCTGCCAGCAACTGCGAGCGCACGCGTTTGGCTACGGCCATCAGGTAGCGGAACAAACCCTCCTTGGCGATCAGGGTAAGCAACGCTATCCAGAATGTGGCAGGGTGGACGGTCTGCAGGCTTTGCGGGTCCTGCAGCCGCATTCCGGCGGCAATCAGCAGTGCAACTCCGAGAGCGGTCAACGCCGAACCGAGCAGTAGCGTGGCGGCAGTTTCGATGCGCGCGTGACCGTATGGATGTTCGGCATCGGCATGGCGGTTGCTTTGCCGGTTCGCAAACAGCACCAGGAAATCTGACAGCAGGTCGGAAAGGGAATGCAGCCCGTCTGCAACAAGTGCCTGTGATCTTCCGAAGTAGCCCACTACCAGTTGCAGCAGCGTCAGCAGCAGATTGACCCAGACGCTGACCCAAGTGCATTTTTGCGCAGCGGCAAAGCGCTCTGTATTGACGGGTTCAAAGACATCGCGCGAGGCGTGGATATGATTTTTCATGTCGATTGAGCTAGTATGTGCTCCGTTGCGCAGCATAACATTTATCATCGTACGAGAGGGACGCGGCCTGCCGCGCCTCTGCATTCATAAAGGAAAAGCAACATGGGCAAAATTACCGCTATTCTGCAAACCGCGCAAGAACGCGCCAAAGAAATGAATCTGTCCTACGAGGGCGCACTGTATCCTGACGAGGCTTATGAAATTCTGCAATCTGCGCCCGGCGCGAAACTGGTGGATGTGCGTACCCGCGCCGAGCTGGATTGGGTGGGACGCGTGCCCGGTGCCGTGGAAATCGAATGGGCAACCTATCCGGGCATGAAACCCAACTCGCATTTCATCACCCAGCTCGAGCAGCAGATAGACAAGGAGGCGCTGTTGATATTCATATGCCGCAGCGGAGTGCGTTCCAATGCTGCCGCGGCTTCCGCTACGCAAGCCGGCTACAGCGATTGCTACAATGTGCTGGAAGGTTTCGAGGGTGACAAGAACGCAGATGGGCACCGTAACACACTGGGCGGATGGCGCGTGTCAGAATTGCCCTGGGAACAAGGCTAGTCCATGCGTCGCCGCAACAGGCGGTGCATTGTCAGAAAAATGCTACGTCCTGTGGATGGCCAGCAGCCCTGATCAGTATCCATCAATGACGGATGCAAGAGTGTCAATTGCTATTTCGAGGGTTTCATGCACGCTTATCATCAAGATTTCATCCGCTTTGTTGTCGCGCAGAACATATTGCGCTTCGGCGAATTCAAGACCAAGGCCGGGCGGTTGTCCCCCTATTTTTTTAATGCCGGATTGTTCAATGATGGCGCGTCATTAAGGAGCCTGTCGCAGTTCTATGCGCAGGCCATCCTTGCTTCTGAATTGCAATTTGATATGTTGTTCGGCCCGGCCTACAAGGGTATTCCGCTGGTTGCCGGGACGGCCATCGCACTGGCGGAGCAAGGGCGCAATGTTCCGTATTGTTTCAACCGCAAGGAAGCGAAGGATCACGGCGAGGGCGGTTTGACGGTGGGCGCCGCATTGAGAAACCGGGTGCTGATCGTTGATGATGTGATTTCCGCCGGTACATCGGTGCGCGAATCCATCGAGTTGATCCGTGCAGCCGGCGCGCAGCCTTGCGGCGTGGTGATTGCGCTGGACCGCATGGAGCGCGGACAGGGCGACCTTTCCGCCGCGCAGGAGGTGCAACGCAACTATGGCATTCCGGTGGTGTCCATTGCCACACTGGATGATTTGCTCGGCTATTTGCGGGATGAAGCGGATATGGTGCAGAATCTGGCTGCCGTGCAATCCTATCGTGATCGTTATGGAGTAAGAAATGATTAAGTACAGACTATTCGTTGCGCTCGTCATCGGCATGACTTTCAGTTTGCCCGCGGTGGCGAAGATGTATAAGTGGGTGGATGACAAGGGTGTTACCCACTACGGCGAGACCATCCCTCCCGAGTATGCGCATAGGGATCGTGAAGAGCTGAACAAGGCCGGGCGCGTGGTAGAGAAAAAGGAAGTGCTCACCCCCGAAGAGCGCCATGCCAAAGAGCTCGAAGACATCAGGAAACGCGAGGACGAAGAGGCTGCACTTGAGCAGAAGCGCCGTGACAAGGCATTGCTCAACACCTACAGCAACGCGAAGGAAATCGACCTGGCGCGCGCCCGCAATCTGCAGCAGGTGGAAGCCCGGCTTAATAGCATCAGTTCTCAGCTTAAGATGGCCGACGACAAGCTGACCGGGCTGCAAAAAGAAGCTGATGGCTATACCGGCGCCGGCAAGAATATTCCCGCCTCCTTGCAGGATGACTTGCAGGAATCACAAGCGCGGTTGACCAAGCTGCAGCAGGATATGGAGAAATCCAGGGCGGAAAAAGCGGCGGTGGAAGCGCGCTACGATGCCGATAAGGCGCGCTACAGGGAACTGACCGGGAAGGAGTGATCTTACAACGCTTCGAATTTGTGGCTGGTCCGGTTGTAGCCCAGCAGCTTGCCGCATTCAATATCAAAATACCAGCCGTGCAATGCGAGCGTGCCCTGTTCGACGCGTTCGCGTATCCAGGGGAATGTCATCAGGTTGTCGAGCGAACCGAGAATGGCATGCCGCTCACAGGCGCGCGCTCGTACTTCCGGGCCGGCATCGGCCAGTTCCCGCTCGGTCCTGGTCCGGGCATCTTCGGCCAGGCGCATCCAGCTGTTGATGAACGAATTGCCGTTGCCCGTGCGACGGCCGCTCATCAATGCGCGGATCCCGCCACAATGGGCATGCCCCAGCACGATGATGTGCGCCACGCCCAGGGTGCGCACGCCGTATTCCAGCGCCGCGCTGGTGCCGTGACGCCCGCCGCTGCGACTCTCCGCCGGAGGCACCAGATTAGCCACGTTGCGGATGACGAACAGGTCGCCGGGCGCGCAGTTGAGCACCAGCGCCGGATCTACCCGTGAATCACAGCAGGCCACCACGAGTATTCTGGGGGTCTGGCCTTCCTGAACCAACTGGCGGTACAGTGCGTCGTCGTCCGTGAAATGCTGCTCATGAAAGCGATGGAAACCCTCGATCAGATTCTGCGGGCTGGTCATGCTCCGGTCAGGCGCTGCTGCGCCTCGCGGTACTTGTCGGCAGTCTTTTGCCGCACGTCTTCGGGAATGCGCGGCGCGGGGGGTTGCTTGTTCCAGCCGGAAGATTCAAGCCAGTCGCGCACGAACTGCTTGTCGAAGCTGGGCGGATTGCTGCCCACCCGGTACTGGTCGGCAGGCCAGAAACGCGAGGAATCAGGCGTGAGCGCCTCATCGATCAGGTACAGCTTGCCTGATTCATCCACGCCAAACTCAAACTTGGTATCGGCGATGATGATGCCGCGCGTCAGTGCATAATTCGCCGCTTCGCTATACAGCGCCAGGGTCGCGTCGCGCACTTCATTGGCGCGCGTTTCACCGAGTAATTTGATGGCTTGCGCAAAGGAAATATTCTCGTCGTGCTCGCCGATCGCCGCCTTGGTGGACGGCGTGAACAGCGGCTGCGGCAATTTTTCCGCCTCGTGCAATCCCGCCGGCAATCTAATCCCGCATACCGTGCCGGTCTTCTGATAATCCTTCCAGCCCGAGCCGGCCAGATAACCGCGCACGATAGCCTCGATCGGTAGCGGTTTGAGTTTTTTGGTGACGAAAGCGCGCCCTCTTACCTGCGCCTGCTCCTCTTTGCCCTTGACTACCGACTCGGGTGCGATGCCGGTCAGATGATTCGGAATGACATGCCGGAGTTTGTTGAACCAGAAATTCGACACAGCGGTAAGCACTTCGCCCTTGCCCGGAATCGGATCGGGCAGGATCACATCGAACGCCGACAGCCGGTCGGTCTGCACGATCAATAAATGCCGGTCATCTACTTCGTAAAGGTCGCGTACTTTGCCGCGATGCAGCAGCGGCAGGCTGGCCAGATTGGATTGGTGTAAGGCGGACATCGGGAACCCCGGAATCAGAGTGCAGGCAGGGTGGTCGCGGCGATCTGCTCGGCCTGCTTCTTGCGGTAATCGGCCAGCTTCTGCGCCAGCTGCGCATCATTCAGTGCCAGCATGGAGACCGCGAACAACCCGGCATTTGCCGCGCCCGCCTCGCCGATGGCAAAAGTGGCCACGGGAATGCCCTTGGGCATTTGCACGGTGGACAGCAGCGAATCCATGCCCTTGAGATATTTGGACGGGATGGGTACGCCCAGCACCGGCAGCGTGGTCTTGCCGGCGATCACTCCGGCAAGATGCGCCGCGCCGCCCGCGCCCGCGATGAAGCATTGCGCCCCCTGTGCAGTGACTTGCTGAATGTAGTCGAACAGCAGATCGGGCGAACGATGCGCGGAGATCACCCGCGCGTCGAAGGCCACGCCGAAGTCCTGCAACTGGCGGGCTGCCTGCTGCATGATCTCCCAGTCATTGGCGCTGCCCATCACGATGGAAACTAGCGGTCTCATTGTTTATGCCTTTTTGTGATAACTGACGACGCGTTCGACTTCATTCTTCGAGCCGAGGATTACCGGTACGCGCTGGTGCAAACCGGTCGGCTTGATATCCATGATGCGCTCGTAGCCGGTGGAGGCCATGCCGCCCGCCTGTTCGACGATGAAGGACATCGGATTGGCCTCATACATCAGGCGCAACTTGCCGGCCTTGCCTGGATCCTTGGTGTCGAACGGATACATGAAGATGCCGCCGCGCGTCAGGATGCGATGCACTTCTGCCACCATCGAAGCCACCCAGCGCATGTTGAAGTTCTTTTCGCGGTTACCGTCCATGCCTTCCACGCATTCTTTCACGTAACGCTGCACCGGTTCTTCCCAGTAACGACGGTTGGACATGTTGATGGCGAATTCCTGGGTGTCGGCCGGAATCGTCATGTTCGGGTGGGTCAGGAAGAAGTCGCCGACATCGCGGTCCAGTGTGAAGCCGTTTACGCCGTGGCCGGAGGTCAGCACCATCATGGTGGCCGGGCCATACAAGGCATAGCCTGCACAAACCTGCCTGGTGCCGGGCTGCATGAAGTCGGCAGCGGTCGGATTGGTCACGCCTTCCGGACAGCGCAGGATGGAGAAGATGGTGCCGACAGAGATGTTTACGTCGATGTTGGATGAGCCATCCAGCGGATCGAAGGTAATCAGGTATTTGCCTTTGGGATATCGCGCCGGAATGGGATAGATGTCATCCATCTCTTCCGACGCCATTGCCGCCAGGTGGCCGCCCCATTCATTGGCCTTGATGAATACCTCATTGGTGATGACGTCCAGCTTCTTCTGCGTCTCACCCTGCACGTTCTCGCTGCCGGCGCTGCCCAGTACACCGATCAGTGCACCCTTGTTCACGTCATGCGCGATCTGTTTGCAAGCGGAGATGATGTCATTCAGCAGGCCGGTAAAACTGCCGCTTGCACCGGGGATGGCGCGTTGCTCTTCAATGATGAACTGTATCAGGCTTTTACTCATGCATTTTCCCTTGAATTCCAGAATTTTATGACAGCCGTAATTCTACCAGTGATATGGCCAGGCCGGTGATTAGGCTGACGTATTCCTGCCGATTAAACGCCGTTTCCGGGGCTAACCCAACAGGCGTGTCAGATCGCCCTGAGCGAATCCGCGCAACGGGGTTGCGATCCTTTTTCCAAGCGCGATGACCTTGAATAATTCGCCCATCTCCGCCGGGCTGGTGAGTTTCTGCAATTGCGCCGAGAGCGGCAGGTAGTCGCGCAGATTTTCCGGTGCGGTATCCTGCAGCAACTCTGCAATGCCGCAATTGATCAGGAAAAACGCCTGCGAGGTGTAGCCCAGCAGTTCCAGTCCGGCATCAATGCCACATTCCGCGATATCGGTGAAGTTCACATGGGCGGTGATGTCCTGCAGACCGGGCAGGAAGAAAGGATCGCTGTGCGCACGGTGGCGATAGTGGCACATCAACGTGCCGGTATTGCGCTGCGGATGATAGAACTCGCGCGCGCCAAAGCCATAATCGATGAACAGCAGCACACCCTGTTCCAGGCAACTTGCCAGACTGTTGACCAGGCCGCGTGCGGCGAGGCAGATTTCGCTGACGTAATCATCCGGTACAACGATCTGTTGCGCAGCATGCAGCAGGGTTGCGTCGCTGATAACGCGTTCCTGCCAGACAAATCCTGTATCGCCATTGGCCACGCCGCGCTCGCTCAGCGCGCTGTCGCGCCAATGCACCAGATGCACCGGCAAGGCGTCGAGCACCTCATTGGCGATGATTGCGCCGCTGAATTTTTCCGGCAGGGTATCCAGCCAATGCACGCGATCAATCAGCTGCGGCAGACGGTCACGCAACAAGGCTTGCTGGCGCGCGCGCAGGTCGGCGCTCACCTCCATGATCGCGTAGCTGTCGGGCAGACTGCCCAGCCGCTCCAGTTCGCCGAGCAGGTCCGCCGCCAGTTTGCCGCTGCCCGCGCCCAGTTCCAGAATGTGCGGCGCGCTGTGCGCCATGATTTCTGCCACTTGCCGCGCCACTGAGCGGCCGAATAGCGGCGACAGTTCCGGCGCGGTTACAAAGTCGCCCGCTTCGCCGAATTTATGCGCTCCGGCGGTGTAATAGCCCAGCCCCGGCGCGTACAGCGCCAGTTCCATATAATGCGCAAAGGAAATCCAGCCGCCGCGCTCCACTATGTCGCGGCGGATGAGTTCGCATAACTGGGCGCTGTGTTGGGCGGCTTCCGGGCTGGGAATGGGCAGGGTTGTCGGCATGGTCGGGTATAATTCCTAAAGTATGTTCGTCCACAAAAGGCACGAAAACCACGAAAGTTCGGGACAGTCTGTTCGCGCTGTGAACTTTATTTTTATTTTGTGACTTTCGTGTTTTTTGTGGGTTAATGTTTTTTCTTCGAAAATTCCTTAGGGTGGTCGAGTCTAATGGAGTCTGCGATGCAAGGCAAAGTGGTGCTGGTGACCGGTGGCGCGAAGCGCGTGGGCGCGGCGATCTGCCGCCGCCTGCACGCCGCGGGCGCGGAGCTCGCCGTGCATTATCACAGCTCCGTGCAGGAGGCGCAGGCCTTGCAGGACGAGCTGAACAGCCTGCGCCCGAAAAGCGCCGCCGCGTTCCAGGCCGATCTGCTCGATCCGGATGCGCTGCCGAAGCTGGTTCACAAGGTCGTCAGGAAGTTCGGGCGGCTGGATGCGCTGGTCAACAACGCGTCGAGCTTCTACGCCACGCCTCTGGCGGAGGTGGACGAGCGGCAGTGGCACGACCTGCTCGGCACCAACCTGCGCGCGCCGCTGTTCCTTGCGCAGGCGGCGGCGGACGAATTGCGCCGCAGTCACGGCTGCATCGTGAACATCGCAGACATCCACGCCGAGCGGCCGATGCACGGGCACCTGCTGTACAGCGTTGCCAAGGCAGGCCTGGTCGCGCTGACCCGCGCGCTGGCGCAGGAGATGGCGCCGCAGGTGCGCGTCAATGCCGTCGCCCCCGGCGTCATCGCCTGGCCGGATGGCCCGGAATGGGAGGATGTGGAACGGCGCCGCAAGATTGTCGCGCATACGCTGCTCAAGCGCGAAGGCGGGCCGGATGATGTCGCGCGCGCTGTCACTTTTTTGATTCAGGATGCGCCTTATGTTACCGGGCAGATCATTGCCGTCGATGGCGGCAGAAGCGTCAATATTTAACCAGGGAAAAATAGCTGTCCACGAAAGACACGAAAAGCACGAAATAAAACAAAAATTACGCTGACACTGTGAGTCACCTATTGGGCAATAATTCATGGCATAGAGCTCTTTGAATTTTTCGTGTTTTTCGTGCTTTTCGTGGACGAATTGCAGTTTGTAAATCTTATTTGGAATTTTCATGAACGACGTTGCACAACCCATCGAATTCGAGCGCCACTCGACCAACTTCAACCGCCTCAAGGGGCGGCTCGAACACCAGGTCGGTAAGGCCATCGCCGATTTCAATATGATCGAGGCCGGCGACACGGTGATGGTGTGTCTGTCCGGCGGCAAGGATTCGCACGCGCTGCTCGATATACTCCTTACCCTGCGCAAGCGCGCCCCGATCGATTTCCGCATCGTCGCGATGAATCTCGACCAGAAGCAGCCGGGCTTTCCCGAAGAAGTGCTGCCCAACTATCTCAAGTCCATCGGCGTGGATTTCCACATCGAAGCGCAGGATACCTATTCCATCGTCAAGGAAAAAATACCCGAGGGCAAGACCACCTGCTCGCTGTGTTCGCGGCTGCGGCGCGGCATCATCTACCGCGTTGCGCATGAGCTCGGCGCCAACAAGATCGCGCTGGGGCATCACCGCGACGACATGATCGAAACGCTGTTCCTGAACATGTTTTTCGGCGGCAAGCTCAAGGCGATGCCGCCCAAACTGGTGACCGATAAGGGCGACCATATCGTGATCCGCCCGCTGGTCTATTGCACCGAAAGAGACATCGCCCGCTATGCGCGCGGCATGGAATTCCCGATCATCCCGTGCAACCTGTGCGGCTCGCAGGAAAACATGCAGCGCCAGAACATTAAGCAAATGCTCGCCGCATGGGAGCTCGAGTATCCGGGGCGCAGCCAGACCATCTTCACCGCCATGCAAAATGTCGTGCGGTCACATTTGCTCGACGCGGGCTTGTTTGATTTCAAGCGCCTCAAGCTCGGCGATGAGGTGGCAGAAGGCGATGTGGCGTTCGACGACGACATGGCTGCTGATTGAGCGGTTTGCCGGTTGGCCGGCGGGACGATTAGCTGTTGGCATTACCTGCGACATATTTTGCTTTTGGTATATCGCATGGGGGAATTAACTCATGGACCGCAAAGAGAAAATTGCGCTATGGCTGGGATTGGCTAACCTCGCCGTGATCCTGCTGTTCCCTCCGTTCGATTCCTTCTCGTTCACCGACACTAACGCGCTTATCTTCGCCGGCTTCAAATTTGTGTTTTCACGCGGCAGCAATGAAGCAATCAACAGCGACGTGCTGTTTCTCGAGATAGTCGTGCTGCTGGTAAACGTCGGTGTTGCCTGGCTGCTATCGCGCGAAGCCCGGCATACATTCGGCGTAAAGCGCCATTTCATCTACCGGAATGCCATTCTGCTGGCGGTCGCGGCCAACTTGACGGTAATTCTGCTGTTCCCGCCATTTGAATATTTCAACGCCATTACCCATGCGCCGTTGCCAATCTTCCAGGGATTTTACTTCGTTTTCTCCGCAGGACCGATGCTCACCATTGTCACGCTTATTCTCTATCTGGAAGTGGTGTTCGTGCTGCTCAATGGCGCAGTGATGTGGCTCATATTCAGAAAAGACAAATCCGCTAAACTGCAGCTGCATAAAACCATGCAGCCGACGCGCGAACTGAGCGGGAAGCAAAAAAAATAACTGGGGGGATGTCCCTTGCTTCGTCAGGATCGGGAAAAGCTTCTTATTACTTCGTCAGGGACAGAAAAAGCGTGGGCAGCTCTTCCGGTAATTGTGCTACCCGGTCGATGATGGTGTATTGCTTGCCGAAAATGTCCGCAACATACTCATCGGCCTTGTGGTCAAGGTTGATGCAGTAAGTATAAATGCCCTGCCGGTCCAGTTCTTTTACCGCCTGCCGCGCGTCCTCGATCAAAAGCCGGCCGTCCTTGCTGTCTATGTCCGATGGTTCGCCGTCGGTGAGAATCAGCATCAGCTTCTTGTCGGCCTGCTGTTTTTCCAGGTAGTGAGCGGCATGGCGCATCGCCGCCCCCATGCGCGTGGAATAGCTGGCTTCCATCGCCGCCAGCCGTCCTTTGATCTGATCGTCCCAGCGTTCGCTGTAGCCCTTGATGTGCAGATAGCGTACGTCATGTCTCGTGTTGGAATGGAATCCGGCGATGGCGAACGGGTCGCCCAGTTTCTCGATCGCCCAGGCCAGCAGCGATACCGCTTCCTGGCTCAGTTCCAGAATGGTCTGGTCGCAGCCCGCCGCCTTTTCATTGAGCGATTCCGACAAATCCAGCAACAGCAGCACAGCGATATTGCGCCCGCTGGTCTTGTGGCTCATGTTGATGCGCGGATCGGGCGTCGCGCCGCTCTGGTAGTCGATCAGCGAACGCAGCGCGACATCCAGGTCCAGTTCGCTGCCGTCCTCCTGATAGCGGATGCGCACCTTGTCCTGCGGCTTGAGCAGGTCGAGCATTTTCTTCAGGCGCTTTGCCAGCGCGCCGTGTTTGGCCAGCAACCGGTCGATACCCGCCGCGTTGCCGGACGGATGCAGGGATTCATACACGCTGACCCAGTCCGGGCGGTAGCTCTGGCTGTTGTAGTCCCACTCGTGGTAATGGCGCGGCGGCAGCCCTGTTATTTTCTCGCCCGGTTCGACCTTGCGCGGTTCGTCAAACGCCTCTTCCTCGTCGCCTTCCTCGATGAATTTCCACATCTGGCGATTGTCGTCGCGGTAATCCACCACCGTGTCCTTGAAATGCATCTTGGCAAGCTGGTCGCTCTGGCGGCGCGCCTTCGCAACAAATGAGACCGCCAGCTCGGCAATCTCCGGCGTGCTCATGTCGCCTTGCTGCATCAGCATGTGGAAGCGCTGCGCGAACTCGACGACATGCGGATTTTTATACGGATGCCGCGAATCGAGAATGGCGCGCGACAACATGGTCAGGCGATGGCGCACGCCGGATTCCAGCTCGGGATCGCAGGCATCTTCGGCAGGGGTGGGATGCAACGCCATGAAAATGCGGCGCAGACCGGGATACACGCGCATCGCCAGATATTCCACGCGGCTGTCCTCGAGAAATTCCACCGCCATGCGCTGAAACGGGGCGAAATTGTCGGCAAAAATGGCGGTTGTCCAGCGGCGGTGGCCGGCAATGTGCGCCAGCACGGCGCGATAACGGTCTAATCCAGATACAACGATTTCTCCCGCAGGAAGTCGTTCGCCCTCTCTCCCGCCTGCGGGAGATGGGCGGATGAAATCGTCATACATATCCGGCAGGCGGATGCCGAGCTTGTCGTAATACGGAATCGGCTTGCGCAATTCGTCGAACGCGCCGGAATAGGGGATCAGTTGCCCTTCGTCGTGCCATAGCCCGCGCAAATACATGTCCAGCCTGCGCTCGTTGTCGACGAGCAGAGTGCCGTGCCGCTCGCGCTGCAGCACCGCGCGGCTGTCCGCCGACTGCAGGCTGAAGTAATCAATCTGCCGGTCGGGATGATCGTTGTAATAGCGCACGCCGTATTCCACCCAGTTTTTCAGCCCCTCCAGAGAGAGCTGGCCGAGCAGCAGCGGAATCTTCTTGAAAAACTCCGGCAGCCCCGGGCTGGGGAAAGTCTGGTGAATGCCGTGGATCGAGCCGGTGGTGCGCTCCATGAAATCCAGCACGATATCCAGGTAGTCGCGCAGTTGTTGCGGCGATTGCAGGCGCCGCGCGGTGACCGGCAACGATTGCAGGAATGGCGTAATGGCGTTGCCGTTGGGCGACTTCGTCATGCGGCGGATGCACTCCATGATGGCGGGCAGCGCCTCTTCACCCAGCCTGCTGGCCACCGTCGGCCATTCCTCGAGAAAAATCAGGATAGGCTCCGCGCCGCGCCCCATCTTGCCGAGAAAGCGCGCATTACTGATATAGGCTTCCACGCCCTGCCCGGAAAGCGTCGCCAAAGCCTCGCGCATGCAATCCGCAAACACCGGTTTGACGCGCGGGAAGCCGCAGTCCAGCTGTTCCCAGTAGTCTTCCAGTTCGCTTGGTGTGGTTGCGGTTGTCATGATCTTTTTCAGCAAGCTGTGAGCAAAAAAGTGTGGGTTGCGATCTGCGTAGGTGCGAATTCATTCGCACAATTATTGTTGCCTGAATAGTGCAGTGCGGATGAATCCGTACCTACCCAAATACCGCATCGATCGCATGATCCAGCGTATCGCGGATGTCCGCATCATCGGTGATCGGGCGCACCAGGGCCATGCGGCACGCGGCACGTGGCTCGACTCCGCCCTTGATCAGCGTGGCCGCATACACCAGCAGGCGCGTCGATATCCCTTCATCCAGCCCGTGCCCTTTCAGGTTGCGCGCCGCACCGCCGATTTTTACCAGTTGCGCGGACAGTCCGGCTTCAATGCCGGTTTCCTTGCCGAGAATCTCCGCCTCGATAGCGGGTGCCGGATAATCGAAATCGAATGCGGTGAAGCGCTGCTTGGTGGATTGCTTCAAGTCCTTCAGCAGGCTTTGGTAGCCGGGGTTGTAGGAGATCACCATCTGAAAATCGGGATGCGCCTCGAGCAGTTCGCCCTTCTTGTCCAGCGGCAGGGTGCGGCGATGGTCGGTCAGCGGGTGGATCACCACGGTGGTGTCCTGGCGCGCCTCGACGATTTCGTCGAGATAGCAGATTGCGCCGATGCGCGCCGCCGTGGTCAGCGGGCCATCCAGCCAGCGCGTGCCGTTGGCATCGAGCAGATAACGCCCGACCAGATCGCTGGCGGTCATGTCTTCGTTGCACGCCACGGTGATCAGCGGCTTGTCCAGTTTCCACGCCATATATTCGACGAAACGCGACTTGCCGCAGCCGGTCGGCCCCTTCAACATCACCGGCAGGCGCGCCGCGTAGGCGGCTTCGTAGAGCGCGATCTCGTCGCCTTGCGCCTGGTAGAACGGTTCTTGGTGGACTTTATATTGATCTATGTTGGTCATTTTGTGTCCCTATAAACAGCAATGCCCCCAGTGGACCGGGGGCATTGAGGGTTGCAACAGTAGGGTGCGCTTCGCGCATCATGGTGCATGGAATGCACCCTACGCCGGCTACGCGCTTACTTGTGCACGCCCAGCTTTTCGCGCCAGCCCGGGAATATCTTGTCCGCATCTTTCGGGAAAGACTCAAACGCGCGCGCAAATTCCTTGTGGCTCTTGGCCCACTCGATCGGGTCAGCGCCGGCCTTCCAGCATTCGTAGGCCTGGCGCAGCGATTTGGCGCCGGCCGCCGGAGAGTCGATATGGCCATAGGAGCCGCCACCGGCGGTATTGATCACGTTGCCGTGGCCGAGGTTTTCGAAGAAGCCGGGCAGACGCAGCGCGTTCATGCCGCCGGAGATGATTGGCGTAGTCGGCTTCATGCCATACCACTCCTGATGGTAGAACGGGCCGGTGCAGCTATCGCGCTCGATCATGTAGGCGATGATGCGGTCGTCCTTGCCGCCTTCCATCTTGCCATAACCCATGGTGCCGACGTGGATGCCGGAAGCGCCTTGTAGACGGGACATCTTGGCCAGCACAAACGCGGTATAGCCGCGCTTGGACGAAGGCGAAGTGACCATGCCGTGACCGGCACGGTGATAGTGCAGGTATTGGCCGGGGTACTGGCGACGGGCGGTGGTGATCATGCCGGGGCCGCCGACGAAGCCATCCACCAGAAAGGCCACCTTGTCAGCATCCGGGCCGAATGTTTCCAGCGCATAGTCCGCACGGGCGCACATTTCGTAGTGATCGTCGGCGGTGATGTTCATCGAAAACAACTTAGCCTGTCCAGTCTCGTCCTGGGCGCGCTTGAGCGAGTCGTAAACCAGCGGCAGCACCTTCTTGATCGGACAGAACACCTGGTTGCCTTGCGGCTCGTCGTTCTTGATGAAGTCGCCGCCCAACCAGAACTGGTAGGCCGCCTTGGCAAACGGCTCGGGACGCAGTCCCAGTTTGGGCTTGATGATCGTGCCGGAAATATAGCCGCCGTCCTTGATCGGACGCCCCAGAATGCGCCACAGGTCGGAGATATCCTTGGCCGGGCCGTCGAACAGTTGCAGCATGCGCGGCGGCACGTAGAAATCCTGCATCTGCAGATTCGCAATGTCGCCCATACCCTGATTGTTGCCGATGCACAGCGTCAGGAAAGACACGATCATCACGCGGCCATCGGTGACGTTGCGGTCGAACAGGTCATTCGGGTAAGCGACCTTCATGATGCCCTTGGCTTCGTCGATGAAGTACACCAGTGCGTCCACGCCCTTGGTGAATTCGTCCGTAGTGCTCACTTCAACGTTGGTACCGGTGGAAGATTCAGCGGCAATGTGCGCCGCCGCCTCCAGATAACCGACGCCCTTGGCAGGCTCCATGGTGTAAGCGACCAGAATGTGGTCGCCGCCCTTGATCAGGTCTTCTTCTCTCAGACTCAGGTCCGCGTAACGATTCGATTGATCCATGGCTTTCTCTCCTGTATTAACAATTGGTTTCAAGTTGCATCGGCGGCAACTATAGGTGTGCCCACGTATAAATAACAGTCAATTATCTTTATAAGAACCATAAGCTTTGCTTATAGCTTGATATAATAGCGCCATTCCATTCTTGCGTGCCTGGCATGATGCTACATCTCACGCTGCGCCAATTACAGGTCTTCGAAAAGGTGGCCAGCCACCTGAACTACTCGCGCGCGGCCGAAGAACTATACCTATCGCAACCGGCAGTGTCCATGCAGATCAAGCAGTTGGAGGGCAATATCGGCCTGCCGCTGTTCGAACAGATGGGCAAGAAGATTTTTCTCACCGAGGCCGGGCGCGAGCTGTTTCATTACAGCCGTAACATTGCGCAGCAGCTTGCCGAGATGGAATCGGTGTTCGATGAAATGAAAGGGCTGGGGCAGGGCAAACTCACCTTGTCGGTGGTCAACACCGCCAATTATTTCACCCCGCGGCTGCTGGCGGAATTCTGCCGGCAGCATCCCAACATCAACGTCATCCTGCAAGTCGCCAACCGCGATGCAGTGCTCAAACAGCTTGCCGACAACAGCACCGACCTGGCCATCATGGGGCAGCCGCCGGACGGGCTGGACATCAGCGCGGAACCGTTCATGGATAACCCGCTGGTGGTGATTGCCGCGCCGGGACATCCGCTTGCCAGGCTCAAGCGCGTCAAGTTTGCCCAACTCGCGCAGGAAACATTCCTGTCCCGGGAGAAGGGCTCCGGTACGCGTAGCGCAATGGAACGCATCTTCGCGGAGCATCACATCCAGCCGCGTATCAGCATGGAAATGGAAACCAACGAAGCCATCAAACAGGCCGTGCAAGCCGGAATGGGACTGGGCATCCTGTCGCTGCACAGCATCGAACTGGAGCTGGAAACCAAACGCCTCGCCATGCTGAATGTCGAGAACTTTCCCCTTATGCGTCACTGGTTCGTCGCGCATCGCAGCAACAAACGCCTGTCCAGCGCGGCGCTGGCGTTCAAGGATTTCCTGCTGTCTCAACGTCGCACATCCGGCTGAAAAGGCCGGTGCAGAGAAATTTACCGGAGAATTTCTCCCGCAAGCATTCCCGCTCGTCATGGTTGACATACCGCCTGTCAGGATACCTCCTCCTCTAGTCGGTTATGGGTGGAAACCCTAGAATGTGCGCTCTACTATGCCCACCCAAAGGAGAGCACCATGAAAACGCAAAAAGGTTTCACGCTGGTCGAGTTGATGATTGTCGTGGTAATTGTCGGCATCCTGGCAAGCATCGGCGTGCCCGCCTACAACGATTACGTGTTGCGCGGCAAGCTCACCGAGGCCATGACCGAACTGGCCGGCATGCGTGTCAGGTTGGAGCAGTATTACCAGGACAACCGGAATTATGGGTCTTCTGCTGGTGCTTGCGGGCTGGCAATGCCCGCTAGTCCGGATGTCAAATATTTCACCTATTCCTGCAACTGGGGAGCGGGTGGAACGGACCAGTTCTTTACTGTCACGGCGACAGGCGTGGCCGCTCAAGGCACTGGCGGTTTCACCTATACTATCAACCAGAACAATGTCAAGGAGACCACTGCCGCGCCTGCAGGCTGGGGGACGTCCACCACATGCTGGATCACCAAGCAGGGTGGGGCATGTTAAACCAAACCGGACAATTTGGCGTTTCGCTGATCGAGTTAATGATCGGGATCGCCATTGTTTCCTTGTTGATGGTAATGGGCGCACCATCCTTCAGTCTGTGGATACAAAATACCCAGGTTCGTACTGCAGCCGAATCCATCCAGAATGGTTTGCAAATTGCCCGCACCGAAGCGGTGCGGCGCAACGCCAATGTGCGCTTCAACCTCACGGATGCGGGCGGCATGGTAGCCTGGAGTGTGGATTGTGTGACCATAACGACTGATTGTCCGGCTGGAATACAAACCCGTAGCGGCGGCGAAGGCGGGGCGAATGCCCGTGTCGGCATCAGCGTGGACGCGGCGATACCCGTCATTGGCACGGCTATCGCTGCCGGGACAGGGCTGTTGGCAGGCGTTACGTTCGATGGTTTAGGTCGCATTCCCGCTGCCAATGTTGGCACTGACATTGCCCGCATCGACATTACCAATGCGGCCAGAGCTGACGCTCGCCGCATGGTGATTCTCATTGGTACTGGCGGGCAAACACGCATGTGCGATCCGGCCATCGCGCTCGCCGCCAATCCGCAAGGGTGCTTATGATGAATACTGCTCCGCAAATCAAACAACACGGCTCCGTGGTACTCGAAGCCCTGATCTCAATTTTGCTCTTTTCCATCGGCATCCTGGCAATTATTGGCTTGCAGGCTGCTTCGATCAAGAATGTCGCTGCTGCGAAGTATCGTATCGATGCCAGCCTGCTGGCCAATCAGATCATCGGACAAATGTGGATAAGCGACAAGAGCAATGCAGCGTTGGTGGCCAACTTCAATAGTCCGGCCGGAGCTGATTATGCGGCATGGGCAAACACGGTAGCACAAGCCTTACCGGGCGTTTCCGGTGTTCCGGCCAACGCGCCGACTATCGCTATCGATGTCAACAACAATGCGACTGTTACCGTATTCTGGCAGGCACCGGATGAAGCTGCTGCCCATAACTACACATCCATTGCCGTGGTGACCGACTAACCAGCGAGAAAGAGCCATGTCATTACGTCCATTCAACAGACATCGCAATACCGGTTTCAGCCTGGTGGAAATCATGGTTGGCATGGTCATCGGCCTGCTCAGCACCATCATCGTCATGCAGGTGTTCGCCACTTTTGAGGGGCAAAAACGCACCAGCACCAGCGGTTCTGACGCGCAAACTAACGGGGGGGTCGGGCTCTACACCATCGAGCGCGATGTACGCATGGGCGGATATGGTTTTGCTGATGCCATTGGCTGCGCATTGAACAGGTCGTTCAATGGTACGGCGCTGGCATCGTTGGCGCTGGCGCCCGTCATGATCGGCAATGGCACGGGCGCAAATGGTTCGGACACGCTAACCATTATCGCCAGCAACAAAACCAGCTGGAGCGTGCCGATCAGGGTGATTGTCAACCATGCACAGGCGGCTACGGAATTTAACACCAACGCCACGCTCGGCATTGCACAAGGCGATTTGCTGATTGCCTACGAGGCGACTACGCCACCAAACTGTACGCTGTTTCAAGTTGATAACGCCAACCCGGTGCTCAACCCGATCGATCATACGGCCGGCAGCTGGAATGGCAATTCGGCCATCTTTCCGGCGGCAGGCTATTCCACTGACGCGCTGCTGATCAATGCCGGCAGTTTCATGATGCATATCTACTCTCTGGATGCCAACAGCAATCTGGTCTTTGGCGATTATTTATCGGCAACTAACACGACCAACTCGCAAATTCTTTCGCCTGATATCGTCAGTCTCCAAGCTGAATACGGTTTCGATACCCGCGCCGGAGCGCAGACCGACGCACGGGTGGACACATGGAGCGCCACCATGATCGATGCGGACGTGAGTGGCACAATCGGCGATGCGGGCGATATCAACCGGATTTATGCGCTGCGTTTTGCCGTCGTGGCGCGCAGCGGGCTGATGGAAAAACCATTGGCCGACGGCTCCTGCGACATCACCACGGCCAGCCCGACATGGGCGGGCGGGGCAATAGATCTGACAGCGCTTGCCAACTGGCAATGCTACCGCTACAAGACTTTTGAAACTGTTGTGCCCTTGCGCAACATGCTCTGGAGATAAGCATGTATTCCTTCAATCTCCGCAAAGGTGTTGACATGAAAAGCCTAATCAGTCCGGCAACGGCGCACGCCGGCATGCAGTTGCCGAAGCGGCAACAGGGTGTGGTGTTGATTATTACGCTCATTGCGCTGGTCGCAATGACACTTGCGGCCATTGCGCTGGTGCGCTCGGTGGATACCGGCAACGTCGTGGCCGGCAACATGGCCTTCAAGCAAGGTGCAGTACAGTCTGGCGACATCGGTACCGAGGCCGCGATTGCATGGCTAACCGGCGTTGCGGGCGTTGCCGCTTCTTATAACGATGATGCTGCCAATGGCTATTACGCCACCAGCCAGGAAAATCTGGATGCGACCGGCGGCAGCAATGACCTTGGCCGTGCGCTGGTTGACTGGGACAGCAATAATTGCAACAGCATCGCGGCAGCGGCCTGCATCCAGCCCTCTCCGGTCATTGCAGCTAACGCGGCGGGTTATGAGGTGAGATATGTCATCCACCGGCTGTGCCCGGCAACCGGCCTCCCAAGCAACTGCGCCTCTACTGCCTCCACGGTGGCCGGCACCAGTTCGGGCGCGAAAGATTACACCAGCAAGGGCGGCCTGAGCGGTGAGGCGGAAGTCGAGTATTACCGCATCACTACCCGCGTCAAAGGGCCGCGCAATACCATCAGCTATGTCGAAACCATCATCCATTTTTAGCCAACTGCATCAGGAGGCCATCATGAAAACCATTACCAAGCACGTTTCAAGCATCTTGCTGTTGCTCGCCGCTACCGGACTCGGCACGGCGGCTCACGCCGCTGCAACGGATATTGCCAATTCGCCGATGGCCTCGTCGGGCAACACCTCGGTCAAGCCGAACGTATTGTTCATTCTGGATGATTCGGGCAGCATGGGATGGGAATATTTGCCCGACTCCGTCAAAAATAACGATGACAAATTGTGTTATCGCAACCATAACTATAACGGGGTGTATTACAACCCCGGCCTGACCTATGAGTTGCCGGTTACTTCGGCCGGTACTTCATTTGCCAATGCTACTTTTATTACCGCCAAGGGCAATGGCTTCAGCGCCAGCTCCGGCACCACCAATCTGGCTGTCGCATTCAGCACGGGCAATGACAGCGGCGGCAAGACCGCCTATTACTATGAATACACCGGCGCCTCGCCCGCCACACCAGTGCGCGGCACCTGTTACGCCGACGGCAGCTACACCAAGCGGGTTGTTTCCTCCGTACCCGTCACCACCATCACCGTCAGCGGCTCCAGCAACGCCGTCATCAGCGGCATCACCGTGAACGGCGTGCAGATCATGTCCGGTTCCACCAGTTCCAGTTCAACCAACAGCACGGTCGCCAGCCGGATTGCGGCGAATATCACGCTGAACGGTTTTTCCGCCAGATCGTCCGGCAGCACCGTTACCATTGCCGGACCGTCTTCGGCGGCCACTTATACGCCGGTGATCACGGTTGGCAGCGGCAGCGCGACGCTCACTCCAGCGGCATTCTCATCACCTACCGCAGCGCAGATCATCGAGGCACAGAATTTTGCCAACTGGTACAGCTATTACCGTAACCGCATGTTGACCATGAAATCGGCGGCCGGCCTCGCTTTCAAGGATATCGGCAGCAATTTTCGCGTCGGCTTTACCACCATCGGCTACACCGGTGTCAGCTCCGCCGATAACCGCTTCCTGAAAATCAACGATTTTGCTTATGTGGGTGACGGGACAGGCCAAAAGGAAATATGGTACGACAAGCTCTATATTACCGGCACGCCCGGCGCCACTCCGTTGCGCGGCGCTTTATCCAAGGCGGGACGCATCTATGCCGGCCAATTGCTCACCGGCGCCGATGACCCGGTGCAATACTCCTGCCAGCAGAACTTCACCATCCTGTCCACCGACGGCTACTGGAACACCAACGACGAAGAGACCAGCGCGCCAAAATACGGCCCGTACAAGATCGACAACAATACCCTGGTCGGGCAGCAGGATGGCGCCGGCACAGCACGCCCGATGAACGACGGCGAGTCTTCCCTGAAATCCACCAGCCAGATTACCGAGACCCAGACCCAAGTATCGCAGAGTACCAGCCAAGTGCAAAAGCGCACGGAACAGATACAGAGCCGCACCAGCAACCTGCAACAGCAGACTTCGCAGTTGCAGAGGCGAATCCTCGCGCTGCAAGCCAGAACCAGCAACTTGCAAAGCTCGACGATGTACCTGCAAACGCGAAGCAGGGCAAGCTCCGGTAGCCCATGGACTGCATGGTCTGATACCGCATCCTGCAAATGGGATACCAGCGGTGGTTCCCGGCGGGATTGCCGCTATGTTACGGCTTCCGGAGGCTCTACCGTCTGGAGCGCGGCAGCCGCCACCTGGACAAATGCTGGCAGTTGCAATGCCAGCTATAGCACCAGCACCGCTAATGGTACAACCTGGTCCGGAAACGGCACCAGCTGTCAGTATCCCGCCTGGAGCGCTTGGGCCAATACGGGTTCATGTACAGCAATCGCGATGGACCTCATTAACCCGTCTACCGTAGCAACGGCGACGGAATGCCAGTATGCAGCCAGCGCTTGGAGCGGCGTGGCTTCATGCACGCCGGTCGCCCCCTCGGCCGGTTCGCCTTATACGGTGAGTTCAGCCACCGAATGTCAGACGGCGATAACCTCGCCTTATGCGAACGTCGCCTCCTGCACGACCAGCGCTGTTCCGGACGGCAGCGGCAATACCACCCAGTGCCAATACACCGCCTGGAGCGCGTGGGCTAATGCCACGTCATGCACACCATTGGCGCAATCCGCCGGTTCACCCTATACGGTGGGCACGGCCATCGATTGCCAAACTACCGACACCGGCTGGGTCGGGGCAAGCTCCTGCACACCTGGCGTGAGCGGCGGACAAACCATTACCTGTCAAACGGTTGCCACCGGTCCGACGCTGGTTGCTGCTTGCGCTGCGGCGGGAGCAACGGCAGGCAACAACTGGACGCAGACCACCTGCACACCGAATACGGTGGTAGCTTCGCACGGCGTAGCTTCCTGCACGGCAGAAGCGCCGGTCTCCGGGAACAGTTTCACGACTACCAGTTGCAACACGGTGACAACCGGCCCGGCGGCGGTGGTTACCTGTACTGCGGAAGTCGCCAGCGGGACAAACGACTGGACCACGACCACCTGTGCTGGCGGTTCGGGCGGGATAAGCAACACGCTGGCCGACGTGGCGATGTACTACTACAAGACTGACCTGCGTACTACTGGCAACTGCACCGGCGCGCTTGGTGCGGGTGTGGATGTGTGCGAGAACAACGTGCCAGGCAGCGGGGATGACATCAGCCCACAGCAGCATATGACCACTTTCACTCTCGGGCTGGGCGTGGATGGCACGCTGGGCTATGCCGACAACTATCAGTCCGGTGGATCGGCCGATTACAACGCCATCAAACAAGGCACGAAAAACTGGCCTGACCCGATCTCGAATAGCGGGGCGGAACGCATTGACGATCTGTGGCATGCCGCCGTCAATGGTCGCGGCGTGTATTACAGCGCGCGCGACCCGAGTACGCTGGTGAGCGGCATCAGTAATGCGCTGGCTGGGGTGACTTCCCGTGCAGGCTCGGCCGCTGCTGCTGCGACCAGTAACTTGGAGCCGGTGGCCGGCGACAACTTTCTGTTCATCGCGCTGTATCGCACGGTGTTCTGGGATGGTGATTTGCATGCCAAAACCATTGACCCGGTAACCGGTGCCGTTTCATCCACCCCGATATGGACAGCCCAGCCGTTGCTGGATCTCAGGGTAGGGGCAAGCAGCGATACCCGCACCATCTACACGTTCGACAGCACCAATACCAACGGAAATTATCTGATGGAATTCAATTGGGCAAATGTTGGCGGCACTGGCTATTTTGACAACATGTGCTCTCCGACCTCGAAGTTGTCACAATGCCCGACGTTGACTGGTCCCGAACAAACAGCTGCATCGGGAGCGAATCTGGTTAACTTCCTGCGCGGGCAAAACGGCAACGAAGGAACACTGTACCGCGACCGCGACCATGTGTTGGGCGATATGGTCACCTCGCAACCGGTATACGTCAAGAAACCGCCGTTTGAATACGCTGATACAGGGTATTCAACTTTCAGGGACACCACACGCGCTAGCCGCGCACCGATGGTCTATGTGGCGGCCAATGACGGGATGCTGCATGCCTTCTATGCGGAGAGCGGCAAGATAAATACCACGACTGGTGATGCTGTTGCGGCCGCCGGTGCCGGCGTAATCGATGTAACTGGCGGTGACGAGGCGTGGACCTATATCCCGCCGATGGTGATGAGCAACCTGTACCGGTTGGCTGACAAAACATATTCCGTCAACCACCGCTATTACGTCGACGGTTCGCCAACGGTCGTCGATATTTGCCCGAATGCGCCTGCCAGTACTTGCACTGGCGCACAGTGGAAATCCATCCTGGTAGGCGGATTCAACGCGGGCGCGCGCGGCTACTACGCACTCGATGTCACCAACCCTGCTGCACCCAAGGCATTGTGGAACTTTACGGAAGCCGATGACAACGATATGGGTTACAGCTTTGGCAACCCAATCGTGACCAAGCGCAATGATGGCACATGGGTGGTGGTGGTGACATCTGGCTACAACAATGTCTCGCCGGGTAGCGGACAGGGCTATGTCTTCGTGCTGAATGCCGCTACCGGCGCAGTACTGGAGAAAATTGGCACAGGGGTTGGTGATACCGTTACGCCCAGCGGCTTGGCAAAAATCAACGTCTGGGTCAATGGAAATGTCGATAACACTGCCGAACAATTCTACGGCGGCGATTTGCTCGGCAATCTCTGGCGCTTCGAACTGGATAGCGCCAGCCCGCCAGCAGCACCCGTTTCTACAGCGGGAACGTCGCTGCTGCTGGCTGAGTTGGGCGCAACCCAGCCAATTACTACCAGGCCGGAATTGACCATTGTTCCCTACGGTGGTGTTGAATATCCGGTGGTGCAGTTTGGTACTGGCCGCTACTTAGGGCTTTCGGATCTGTCCAACACCGACAAGCAAACAATCTATGCCATCAAGGACAACCTCTCTGGCACCGGATTGGGTGCGGTGCACAGCAATGGGGTGTTGGTTCAACAAACGCTGAGTAACTTTACCGGCAGCAGCGGCGAGCAATTGCGTACCACGTCAAACTATACGGTGGACTGGGCAAACAAATCCGGCTGGTATGTTGACCTTGACCCCGCCGATAGCTCACCGGGTGAACGAGTCAACGTGGATGTGCAATTGCAGTTGGGTTCGCTGACCGTGGCGACGAACGTTCCTAGCGACAATGCCTGCAACGTTGGCGGCTATGCTTTCCTGTATAACTTCGATTTCAGGACCGGGCAATATCTGCAAACCGCAGTCTTGAATGCAGTGGGCGTCAGGCTGACTTCAAATGCCATGGTGGCCGGCATGAACACCATCCGTCTGCAATCCGGCAAGATCGTAACAATTATCACGGATACCGCCGGGGGCATCACGTCGTCGGAAACACCGTCTGGAGTAGCATCGTCGGGCAGCGCAAGGCGGGTTTCATGGCGTGAGTTAATACAATAGCCCGGTAAAAGACAGGCGGCGGTGAAAACCGCCGTTTGTATTTCTGGCCTCGCATTGTCTCTATCCTGTTTTTTTCGCGGGGCTGCTAGAATCGCCATTATTTTTTGAATGAGCGAGTAGCCGATATGCTGATCTGGTTCGTCATCCTCTATTTGTTGGTGTCCGTCGGCATCGGCCTGTACGCCTCGACCCGCGTGCACAATTCCAGGGATTTTGTGGTGGCCGGGCGCCACCTGCCGTTGCCTGTCGTCACTGCGACGGTGTTCGCCACATGGTTCGGCGCGGAGACGGTGCTGGGTGTTTCCGCGACTTTCGTGCAGGAAGGATTGGGCGGCGTGGCGGCCGATCCGTTCGGCGCCAGCATGTGCCTGATACTCGCGGGGCTGTTTTTCGCCCCGCTGCTGTACCGCATGAATTTACTCACCATCGGCGATTATTACCGCGCCCGCTACAACCGCACGGTGGAGCTGATCATGACGCTGTGCATCATGATTTCCTACCTCGGCTGGGTGTCCGCGCAGGTGGTGGCGCTGGGGCTGGTATTCAATGTGGTCAGCGACGGCGCCGTCACGCAACAGGCCGGCATGATCATCGGCATTTCCGTGGTGCTCGCCTACACCGTATTCGGCGGCATGTGGTCGGTAGCGCTGCTTGATTTCGTGCAGATGACCGTGATCATGGCGGCCTTGCTGCTGATTGCCATGCTGATCGGCGACGATGCGGGCGGGGTCGGTCACGTGGTCAGCCAGGCGGAAGCCGCCGGCAGGTTGCAATTGTTCCCCAGCGGCGGCATGGAAGCGTGGATCCCCTTCATCGGCGCGGCGCTAACCATGATGCTGGGTTCCATTCCGCAGCAGGACGTGTTTCAGCGCATCACTTCGGCAAAGAATGAAAAGATCGCCGTGCGCGGTACGGTGCTGGGCGGCGTGCTGTATTTTGCGTTCGCTTTCATTCCGATGTTCCTGGCTTTCGCCGCGACACTGATCGATCCGGAATTCTTTGGCGATATGATCGAGAGCGATTCCCAGATGATTCTGCCGAGCCTGATTCTGAATCACACGCCGCTGATGGCGCAGGTGCTGTTTTTCGGCGCGTTGCTGTCGGCGATCATGAGCACGGCTTCGGCAACCCTGCTCGCACCCTCGGTGATGTTTACCGAGAACATCCTCAAGCACTTTGCGCTCCGGCACATGAGCGACCAGCAAATGCTGCGCACCATGCGTATCATCCTGCTGACCTTCGGTGTGCTGGTGTTGTGGTTTGCGCTGAATTCGGAATCGAGCATCTTTCACATGGTGGAGAATGCGTACAAAGTCACGCTGGTCGGCGCCTTCGTGCCGCTGGTGTTCGGCTTGTACTGGAAGCGCGCCAATAATCAGGGTGCACTGCTGTCCATCGTGCTGGGTCTGGGTGCATGGCTGTCGATGGAAATTCTTCAGCCTGACACCTACTGGCCGCCGCAATTGGTCGGGTTGCTGTTCAGCGTGACAGGGATGTTGATTGGCTCCATGCTGCCCAATATGATGCGTGGCCGGCGTCACGCCCATTCATAAACCTGATGCGTGTCATCTTCCTGTCATAAATTCTTCATATTCTCCCGGTCTTCGATTGCGGAATAATGGCGAGATGACGAGCGCAGAGATTTTGATAGTGGAAGACGAACCGGCGATCCAGGAGCTGCTGTCGTTCAATGTGATGCGGGCGGGATTTCGGGCCGTGTGCGTCGGGGATGCAGATAGCGCATGGGAGCAAATACACAGCCACGCGCCGAATCTGATTCTGCTGGACTGGATGCTGCCGGGTATCAGTGGTGTGGCGCTGGCCAAACAGTTGCGCGCCGATGCGCGCACCCGGGGTATTCCGATTATCATGCTGACCGCGCGCAGCGAAGAACGCGACAAGGTGCTGGGATTGGAGTCGGGCGCGGATGATTACATCACCAAGCCGTTCTCGCCGCGCGAATTGATGGCGCGCATCCGTGCCGTGCTGCGGCGGCATGTTCCGCAGATGCCGGATGAAACGGTTGCGGCAGGCGGCCTGGAGCTGTCACCAGCCTCGCACCGCGCTACCGCAAAGGGCAGGGCAGTAGAGCTTGGCCCCACCGAGTTCCGCCTGCTGCATTTTTTCATGACCCATGCGGAGCGGGTGTACAGCCGCACGCAATTGCTCGACCATGTATGGGGGTCTCAGGTGTTTGTCGAAGAACGCACGGTGGATGTGCATATCCGCCGCTTGCGTGTCGCGCTGGAACCGTTTGGAATGGACGGGCTGATCCAGACGGTGCGCGGTAGCGGTTATCGTTTTTCCGTCAGCTAAAAGGAGAGGCATTGCAGGATTTCTGGCTCCGTCTGAGCATACCCGTCGTGCTGGTCACGCTGTTTGCGTTACTGCTGTGGGCGGTATTCTCGGCTGCGCCGGCATTGCTGTTCATGCTGCTGGTGTTGCTGGCTGTGATGGCAAACCATGCACGGCAACTGTATCGACTGGGGCGATGGCTGCAGGATGCGCGCCTTGAAACCATTCCCGAAGCGGGAGGTGTCTGGGATGAAGTGTTTTCCCGGCTGTACAAGATGGTCAAGCAGCATAACCAGACCAGACTGGAGCTGGCAGACGAATTGCAGCATATCGAGCAGGCTACTGCCGCGTTGCCGGAGGGCGTGGCAATTCTGAACGAGGCGAATCGTATCGAATGGTGCAACCCGCTGGCACAGCAGCATTTCGATCTCGATGCCGAACACGATCTGATGCAGGACATTACCTATCTGGTGCGCCAGCCGGAATTCATCGAATACCTTCAGGAATCACATTTCAGCGAACCGCTGGTGATGCGCCCGGCACGCCATGACAACATGCTGTTGTCCATCAAGTTTGTTCCTTACGGCGTAAACAAACGATTGCTGATCAGCCGCGACGTTACGCAACTGGAGCGCATCGAGGCCATGCGCCGCGATTTTGTGGCGAATGTTTCGCATGAACTGCGCACCCCGCTGACGGTGGTAAATGGTTATGTCGAAAATCTGCGGGATATGACCGACCTTACCCGGGAGGATGCGCAGCGTGCTTTGCAGCGGATGACAGAGCAAACCAGACGCATGGAGAATCTGGTCACCGATCTGCTTACCCTGTCGCGCCTGGAGAATGACCGGAGTCCGTTGCGCGAGGAAACTATAGATGTGGAGGCGCTGCTCAACGAAATTTATCAGGATGGGCAACTGTTGAATGGAGGCGTGCATTCGGTGCATCTGGAGGTGCAGAGCAACGTAAAATTGCTCGGCAATCGCGATGAGCTGCGCAGTGCGTTCGGCAATTTGCTCAGCAATGCAATTCGCTACACACCGGCAGGCGGTATAATTTCGCTGCGGTGGGCAGAGCGCGGTGAACAACCGGTATTTTCGGTGCAGGACAGCGGTATCGGTATTGCGGCACAGCATATTCCGCGCCTGACTGAACGTTTCTACCGTGTTGATCGCAGCCGATCAAGAGAGACGGGCGGCACCGGACTGGGACTGGCAATCGTCAAGCATGTCGCGATGCGCCATCAGGCGAAGATCGAGGTGATGAGCGAGGAGGGCAAGGGCAGCACCTTCGCGCTGGTATTTCCGCCCAAACGGGCACTGCCGGCAAATGGATAATTCCGGTCAGGACAATTAAGGCAGCAATTCAGGGGAAGAAAATGCAGGATGTGGAGCAGGCACGTTTCAACATGATAGAGCAACAAATCCGCCCATGCGGGGTGCTGGACAGCACGGTGCTGGAATTGCTCAAACATGTCCGGCGCGAGCGTTTTGTGCCGGCAGGCAGCAGAGCATTGGCGTTTGCCGATATGGAAATCCCGCTGGGTTACGGCGCCGCCATGTGGCATCCCAAGCTGGAGGCGCGCGCCATACAGGAATTGCGTCTTTCCCGGAATGACACGGTACTGGAGGTGGGCACCGGCAGCGGCTACCTGACTGCGCTGCTGTCCGCGCTGGCGGGGCAGGTTACTTCGGTCGAGATCGTCCCGGAATTGAGCGACATGGCGAAACAGAGCCTGGCTGTTTATCACTGCGACAACATTGCCCTCGAGACAGGCGACGCATCGCGCGGCTGGGGACAGGGCGCGAGCTACGATGTCATCGTGTTGACCGGCTCAACGCCGGTGCTTCCCGCAACGTTCCGGAACAGCCTGAACATCGGCGGACGATTATTCGCCGTCGTGGGCGATGCGCCGTTAATGGAGGCCCAACTGATTACCCGTATTGCGCCGGATGTCTTTACCACGGTCAATGTTATGGAAACCTGCATTGCGCCATTGCAGAATGCCGAGCAACCCGGACGCTTCGTTTTCTGATTGCGCGGCTGTATTGCGCAATGCGGCGATAAGCTGTAGCATTAGACAATTCTAATATACGATTGCGCAAAAAACGATGAAACTGACCCCCTTCATTCTGACGGCACTGTGCGGCATCAGCGGCTGGGCGCAAGCCGCTGACCTGCTGGAAACTTTCCGCGCCGCACAGGCCAACGATCCGGTGTTTGCCGCCGCGCGCGCCACGCAGCAGGCCGGGCTGGAAAAGTTGCCGCAGGGCCGTTCCTTGCTGATGCCCAGCATCAGCCTCAATGCGAACAGTACGTTCAACGACAGCACTGTCCAGTACCACCAACCTGTTGTTGGGCTGCCGGGCGGCGGCAACCAGCGTTACAACTCGCACGGTTACAGCGTGAATCTGACTCAGCCCCTGTACCGCCAGCAGAACTGGCTGGCCTATACCGAATCCGAATTGCAGGTGGTCCAGGCCGAGGCGCAATTCAGGATTGCCGAACAGGATTTGATCCTGCGTGTCGCCGAGGCCTATTTCGACGTGCTGATTGCCCAGGACAGCGTGCAGCTCGCCGAGGCGCAGAAAATCGCCATCGCCGAACAACTGGAATACGCCAAACGCAACTTCGAGGTGGGCAGCGCCACCATCACCGATACCCATGAGGCACAGGCGCGCTATGACCTGACCAGCGCTCAGGAGATCGCCGCGCAGAACGATCTGGAAATCAAGCGCCGTGCGTTGCAGCAATTGATCAATGCCATACCGCAAGACCTCAGGCGCCTCGGCAAGGAACTCAAACTGGAAACCCCGCAACCTGACGATATGGAAAAGTGGGTAGACGATGCGCAGTTGAGCAGTCCGCAACTGGCTATTGCGCAAGCCGGTGCCGAGATCGCCGAGAAGGAAGTGGCGCGCAATCGCGGCGGGCACTATCCCACGATTGACCTGGTGGCCAGTTATGCCGACAACAGTGCCAGTGGCGGAGGTTTTGGCGTGGGCAGCGACAGCACCAACAAGAGCATCGGCGTGCAGCTGAACCTGCCGTTGTTCCAGGGTGGTGCGGTGAATTCCATGTGGCGCGAGGCGCAAGCCAATCATGAGCGCGCCAGGCAGGAACTGGAAAACGTTCGCCGCACGATTGCCACCCAGACGCGTCAGGCCTATCTTGGTGTGGTCAGCGGTATGGCCCAGGTCAAGGCGTTGCGGCAAGCGCTTACCTCCAGCGAGAGCGTGCTGGAAGCCAGCAAGTTGGGGCAGGAGGTCGGTGTGCGCACTAACCTGGACGTGCTGAATGCACAGCAGCAGTTATTTTCCACGCGGCGCGATTTATACCAGGCCGAATACAATTATCTCGTCAGTCAGTTGCGCCTGAAGGCGGCGGTGGGGTCGCTGGGCGAAGAAGATATGGCGAGAGTCAATCAGGCGCTTTATTGAAAGGGTCGCAAAGAGGCAGCCTGGAGTGTGGCATCGGTTTTCTCGCGCAGCAAATAAAAAACTCCAGCCTGAACTGGAGTTTTTTATTTGCTGCTGGGCGATCGCCGACTTATTTACCAGTGAAAGTTTGCTTTAACATCCACAAGGAAAATAACACGGTAAACAAGGCCATTCCGATTGATGCCACGTCTGCGATAATCGCCACTTTCTCCTCCCATGAGAACCGGTTTGAATAAAACAACAAGTGGGGAGAATCGTAGCACAGTTTTTTGTGCGGGCGTGGGGCTTTTTTGGCAGGGCTTTCTTGCTAGAATCACATGTGACTTTTTTGCCTGGATTTAAGCGTAAATTCAGCCTGTTATTCCATGTTCATTTAGAAAGTGAGTTAATTCGTAGGTCGGGCTCCGCCCGACAGCTTTGTTCGGCGGGTGGAACCCGCCCTGCAAAAAAGCATGTTTAATTTAAAAATGGAATTATTTGAGGTCGAGGTTTTAATGAGGCTCGGCGGCGATTATCTAAAGTAATATCCCGGCATGATCAAAAAGCTATTTATCAAAACCTTCGGCTGCCAGATGAACGAGTATGATTCGGACAAAATGGCGGATGTGCTGCGTGCCTGCGAGGGCATGGAACGAACCGACAGGCCGGAAGAGGCAGACGTCATCCTGTTCAATACCTGTTCGATACGCGAGAAGGCCGAAGAGAAGGTGTTCTCCGACCTCGGCAGAGTGCGCCCGCTCAAACAGGCCAAACCGGGTTTGCTGATCGGTGTGGGTGGCTGTGTGGCCAGCCAGGAGGGTGAGGTGATCATGAAGCGTGCCCCCTATGTAGATGTGGTATTCGGCCCGCAGACCCTGCATCGTCTGCCGCAGTTGTTGCAGGCGCGTCGCGACACCGGGCGGCCGCAGATGGACATCAGCTTTCCCGAGATCGAGAAGTTCGACCATCTGCCCGCACCTGTCCTGAATATTCCGGGACATTCGATTATGTCCGGGAGAGCCTTGCCGCAGGGCGAAGTGCCGCAGATTACCAGCGGTGCGGCCTTTGTATCCATCATGGAAGGGTGCAGCAAATACTGCACTTATTGCGTGGTGCCCTATACACGCGGCGAAGAAATATCGCGCCCGTTTGCCGACGTGATATGCGACATAGAAGAGCTGGTTGCGCAAGGCGTCAAGGAAATCACCCTGCTCGGGCAAAACGTGAATGCCTACTGCGGCGCGACCGAAGACGGCGACACGCTGGATTTTGCTTTACTGCTGCAAGCCGTTGCCGCGCTGGATGGCGTAGAGCGGCTGCGTTACACGACCTCGCATCCCAAGGAAATGACGCAACGCCTGATCGACGTGTACGCGACCACACCCAAACTGGTCAGCCATTTGCACCTGCCGGTGCAGTCCGGCTCGGACCGCATCCTCGCCGCGATGAAGCGCAGTTACACCGCTTTGGAATACAAATCCATCGTGCGCCGGTTGCGTGCGGCGCGCCCCGATATTTGCATCACATCCGACTTCATTGTGGGTTTTCCCGGCGAGACCGAGCGCGATTTCGAGGCAACCATGAAACTGATCGACGATGTCGGCTTCGATGTCAGCTTCAGTTACCTGTACAGCCCGCGTCCAGGCACGCCTGCCGCCGAATTGAATGACGATACCCCGCCGGAAGAAAAATCGGCGCGGCTGGCGCGATTGCAGGCGCGTATCGACGAACTGGAGCAACAGGTCAACCAGTCCATGCTTGGCACGGTACAGCGCGTGCTGGTAGAAGGCGTGTCGAAGAAGGACGCGCTGGAGCTGGCCGGGCGTACCGATAATAACCGCGTGGTGAATTTCTGCGGTACTTCGGATCTGATCGGGCGTTTTGTCGAGGTGAAAATTGCCGGGGTGGTGAGGCACACGTTGCGCGGCGAGTTAATATTGAAGCTGGAAAAATCATAGTCCACGAAAAACACAAAAGTCACAAAAAGGAAATTGCTACTCGAGACGAAAGCTAATGATTTTCCCAATATAATGCGCCGTTCGTTTTCGTGTGTTTCGTGCCTTTCGTGAACCATTATTGATTTTCTTAAACGCATATCTTGAAGACAGATCCCCAGACTCTGCAATTCGCGCTCGAGCCAGTCGACAATACGCGGCTGGCCAATCTGTGCGGCGCGTTGGACGAGAACCTGCGCCAGATCGAGATCGCGCTGGAGGTCAGCATCGCGCGGCGCGGCGAGCACTTCAATGTGCAGGGCGCACAGGCGGAACTGGCGCGCCAGGTATTGCAGGAATTTTATCTTGAGGCCAAACACGACATCACGCTGGAGCGCCTGCAACTTGGCCTGATCGAGGCGATGAAATGGCGTGCCGCGCCGCAGCCGGCCAGCGATTTTGTGCCGTTGCTGATGACGCGCAAGGCCGAGATACGCGGCCGTACGCCGCGCCAGAACAGCTACCTGCAAGCCATCCAGGAACACGACATCACTTTCGGCGTCGGCCCGGCTGGCACCGGCAAGACCTATCTCGCCGTGGCCTGCGCGGTGGATGCGCTGCAGCGCGAAACGGTGCGCCGTCTGGTGCTGGTGCGTCCGGCGGTGGAGGCCGGCGAGAAGCTCGGCTTCCTGCCCGGCGATCTCGCGCAGAAGGTCGATCCCTACCTGCGTCCCCTATACGACGCGCTGTACGACCTGATGGGGATGGAGAAAGTCAACCGCGCCTTCGAGCGCGGCATGATCGAGATCGCGCCGCTAGCCTACATGCGCGGGCGCACCCTGAATCATTCCTTTATCATTCTCGACGAGGCGCAGAACACCACGCCCGAGCAGATGAAGATGTTCCTCACGCGCATCGGTTTCGGCAGCAAGGCGGTGATCACCGGCGACGTCACCCAGATCGACCTGGCGCGCGGGCAGAAGAGCGGCCTCATCGAGGCGCGCGGCATCCTGAAGGAGGTGCGCGGCATCGCCTTCAGCGACTTCCTCGCCGAGGATGTGGTGCGCCATCCGCTGGTGCAGAAGATCGTTACGGCCTACGAGCATCATGAGCGGCAAAAAAGCGAATAAGGTTTTGCCGCCCAGGCTTTCCCTGGCCGTCCAGTATGCGAGCGCCGCACAGAGCTTGCCGACGCGCGCGCAGTGGCGGCGCTGGTGCAAGGTTGCGTTGCAGCGTGATGTGCGCATGACCTTGCGCATCGTCGACGAGGCAGAGGGGCGCGAGCTGAACAGGAGCTATCGCGGCAAGGATTACGCCACCAACGTGCTGACGTTCGTATACGGCGATACGGGCGTGCTGTCCGGTGATGTGGTGATCTGCGCACCGATTGTGGAAAAAGAAGCGCACCAGCAGCACAAGGATTTGCTTGCACACTATGCGCACCTTGCGATCCATGCCATGCTGCATCTGCGAGGCCACGATCACGAGAACGAAACTGATGCCGCCGAGATGGAGGCATTGGAAACCCGGTTGATGCTAAAATTGCACTACCCCGATCCTTATCAGGAAGCTTGAGCACCAAATGGATTCACCCGAGAGTAGTAACAAACCTGGCCTGTTAGAGCGTCTTTCCGCGTTTCTGCTGCGCGAGCCGGAAGACCGCGAACAATTGATTCACCTGCTGCACTCCGCCTACGAAAACAACCTGCTGGACGCCGATGCGCTGTCCATGATGGAAGGCGTGCTGCAGGTCTCCGAACGCCAGGTGCGCGAAATCATGATCCCGCGCGCGCAGATGGATGTCATCGACATCAGTGAGCCACCGGAGAAATTCATTCCCTTCGTCATCGAGACCGCCCACTCGCGTTTTCCCGTGATTGAGGGCGACAAGGACAACATCATCGGCATCCTGCTGGCGAAGGATTTGCTGCGCTATTACGCGGGTGAAGAATTCAACGTCCGTGACATGCTGCGGCCGGCGGTATTCGTACCGGAAGCCAAGCGGCTGAACGTGCTGCTACGCGACTTCCGCTGTAACCGCAATCACATCGCGCTGGTGGCAGATGAGTACGGCGGCATATCCGGCATGGTGACGATTGAAGACGTGCTGGAGCAGATCGTCGGCGACATCGAGGATGAGTATGATTTTGACGAGAATGAGGACAACATCATCCCGGATGGCAAGGAAAAATGGCGCGTGAAGGCAGACACCGAGATCGCCGATTTCAATGAAGCACTCGGCACGGAATTCAGCGATGAAGAATATGACACGGTAGGCGGGCTGGTGTTGAAATCTGCCGGGCAACTTCCCAAGCGCGGCGATCGTGTCCATGTCGGCGAATTGACTCTCACCGTGTTGCGCGCGGACAGCCGCAGACTGCATTCATTGCTGGTGGAGCGGAAAAAATCTGCGGCAGAAACGCTCAACCCGGGGAACCGCTGAACAAAGATTTGATGTTTTCCAGTATTCAGAACTGCTCGTTCTCTCCCAGATAGCGCCACTGCCCGAGTGGCAGATGCCCCAGCTTCACCCTGCCGATGCGGATGCGCTTCAAGCCGGTCACCTTCAGTCCGACCAGTTCGCACATGCGGCGAATCTGGCGTTTCTTGCCTTCGCGCAGCACGAAGCGCAACTGGTCTTCATTCTGCCAGGTCACCTTGGCGGGTTTGAGATATTCGCCATCCAGCTTCAACCCCTGATTGAGCAAAGCCAGCCCGCTGTCCTCCAGCCTGCCCTGCACGCGCACCAGATATTCCTTGTCCACTCTGGAATCTTCGCAGATCAGTTGCCGGGCGATGCGGCCGTCCTGGGTAAGCACCAGCAGGCCCTGCGAATCGATGTCCAGACGACCCGCCGGGGCGAGGCCGAGCAACTGGCTGCGATGAAAGCGCAACGGCGACGGGTCTTCCGCCCAGCGCGTCGCGGCGTCGATCAGGGTGACGGCGGGCTTGTGGTTGTGCTCGGCCTGCCCGGACACATAGCCGATGGGCTTGTTGAGCAGGATCGTCACGCGCTGCTGCTGGGTGTTCTGCGCCGCGCTGCGCAGGGTGATCTGCTGGGTCGGGTAGACCTTGCTGCCCAGCTCGCTGACGATTTCGCCGTCGACTTCCACCAGCCCTTTTTCGATATAGCTGTCCGCTTCGCGGCGCGAGCACAGGCCGAGTTCGGCCATGCGTTTGGACAGGCGGATTTTTTCCATGGCGTGAGATGTTCCAAAGTAATCAGGGCGCGATTTAATCACAAATGCCGTATCGGAAGGAATCGGTTATTCTTGAAACCGTATTTGAACCACGAAGGACACAGAGGGCCACGAAGAGATTCATGGTTTTTCTTCGCGACCTTCGTGTCCTTCGTGGTGAGGTGTTTTTATAGGGGGTATTTTTTCCATGTGCTTCATGTTGCAATTCACCTGATGTCCAAAACTCGAAAATCCTTGCTCACCGCATTCATTGCAGGCCTGCTGTGCGTCTTCGGTTTCGCGCCGTTCGGGATCTTCGTCATTCCGGTGCTGGCGCTCGTCATGCTGTTCGCATTATGGAGCCGCGCCGATAGTCCGCGCGCGGCGGGGTGGCTGGGCTTCAGCTTCGGCCTCGGGCTGTTCGGCGCCGGCATCGGCTGGATATATGTCGCGCTCCACGACTACGGCAATATGCCGCTGCTGCTGGCGTTGCCCGCCACACTGCTGTTCGCGGCGTTCATCGCCCTGTTCCCGGCGCTGGCCGGCTACGCGCAGGCGCGTTTCGCAACGGCGAACGGGATGCGCACCGTGCTGGTGATGCCGGCCATATGGGTGCTGGTCGAATGGCTGCGCGGCACGATCTTCACCGGTTTTCCGTGGCTGACCCTGGGTTATGCGCACAGCGACAGCCCGCTGGCGGGCTATGCGCCGCTATTCGGGGTGTACGGCGTATCGCTGGTTGCAGCGCTGAGCGCGAGTCTGCTGGCGTACACCTCGATAAACCTGCTGCGTGCCCCGATAGCTGCGTTGCGCGGTACTCGCTCCCGCGCCTATCCAAGCGATATGTCTTCGTCGCTGCGTTCCGTGCGCCTTGCTCTCGGCTCACTCGCTACGGTTTCTCGAAATGTCCGTATGGCATTACTGATAGTGATTGTGCTGTGGATCGGCGGCGCGGCATTGCGCACCATCGCCTGGATGCAGCCGCACGGCGAGCCGTTCAGCGTCGCGCTGGTGCAGGGCAACATCGCGCAGGACCTCAAGTTCGACGAGGACGCGCTGCCCGGCACGCTGGAGACTTACCGCCGCCTGACCCTGCAGAATCCGGCGCGCCTCACCATCCTGCCGGAAACCGCGTTGCCGCTGCTGCGCCACGAGGTGCCGCAGGAACTGGTCGGGCAGCTGCGCGACCACGCGCGGAAGAGCGGCGGCGACATCCTGATCGGCGCCTTCGAGCGCAGCAACGGGAGTTATTACAACGGCGCGTTCACGCTCGGCACGGCGGACGAGCAGCATTACCGCAAGCAGCACTTGGTGCCGTTCGGCGAATTCATCCCGCTGCGCCCGCTGCTCGGCTGGTTCATCAACGGCGTACTCGACATTCCGATGGGCGATCTGGCGCGCGGCGAAGAGCGCCAAGCGCCGCTCGAGGTCGCCGGCCAGCGCGTCGCGGCGAACATCTGCTACGAGGACGTGTTCGGCGAAGAAATCATCCGCGCGCTGCCGCAGGCGACGCTACTGGTCAACGTTACCAACGACGCCTGGTACGGCCACTCCCACGCGGCGGCGCAGCACAACCAGATCGCGCAACTGCGCGCGCTGGAGACCGGCCGCATGATGCTGCGCGCCACCAACACCGGCGTGACTTCGGTCATCGGCGCGGACGGCAGGGTGCTGCAACAACTGCCGCAGCATCAGGAAGCCGTGCTGCTGGGTCAGGTGCAAGGCTATGACGGGGCCACACCGTATGTACGCTGGGGCAACGCGGCGGTGCTGCTGCTGATCGCGCTGATGCTGGCCTATGCGTGGACCCGGCGCAAAACATCTCCTCTGGATGAAACAACTAGCCATTCGACTAGGCTGCCAGAAGCCACAGCCAAGTCGCTGGTTATCCCGCAGGCGGAAGAGGACAATATAGCCCCTCCCCCCTCGCTGGGGAGGGGAGAGGGGGAGTGAACTGGTTCTGCTACCTGCTGCGCTGCGCCGACGACACCCTGTACTGCGGCATCACCAACGATATGGAGAAGCGCCTCGCGGCGCACAATGCCGGCACGGCGTCCAAATACACAAGGACGCGGCTGCCGTTGGAACTGGTGTTTGCCGAGCCTTTCGCCGACCGTTCTGCCGCATCGAGGCGCGAGATGGAAGTTAAAAGCCTGAAGCGGGCGGAAAAACTTGCGCTGATCCGGTCAAGCTTGAAATGATTTAATCACTTGGCGGATTTATTAACCTGGCTTCTGTATCCAGAACTGGTACATGCCATAGAAAGTGCCAGGATTTTCATTTTCAAAAATCTGCCACTGCTCAAGGTTGGTGGCGGCATGGTCATCAGGGAAACGCTGTTTGTAGGCATGGATAACTTCGGCGCCGATTTCAAATCCCAGTAATACAAGGTTGTTGTCGCGAAGAAACGCTTCAATGCCTGGCAGCGTCATACGATGCTCCTGAACGTGGAAGAGCATATCTCGGCAGGCGCTGATGCTGAAGAAATCCCGGGTTAAGAATGCGGTCCAGAAATCTGCGCTTTTGCCCAAATCCACCAATTCCTGGCGGCACCACCTGATTTCACTAGCCGTTGCGCCATAACCCTTTTTGTCAATGAAGGCACGTGCGTTAATGATATTCCGTCGCGCCATTTCACTGTAAAAACCAAGCTTCATAAATCCGCCGGGGCGAAGCAGCGACAAAAGCACTTTCCACCCAGCCCATGGATCAGCGAGATGGTGCAACACCCCGACAGACTCAATAACATCGAAGCTGCGGCCGAGTGAACCCAGCTTCATGATGTCGGCCTGGGCATACTCGATGGAGGTCAAACCCAGTTCGCGTGTTTTCCGCCCGGCGTAACCAAGACTGGTTATGCTCAGATCGATGGCCAGCACTTGCGCCCCGTGGAATTGCTGTGTCGATTGAATAGAATGCTGGCCAGTGCCGCAACCGGCAATCAGGATGTCAGGATTGTCGCATTTGTCTTGCCGCTCTATAGGAGCCAAGGGAAACTTCTGGTCCAAATACTCGATGATATTCTCTGCTCTTCCGGCGGGCGCCGTCCTGACCCAGCGCGGGTATGGATTTTCTTCGTATTGATTCTGAACCAGCCGTGATACATCATCCTCGATGCCAGTCAACCGGGGAATGCTGGCACATAACTCCAGTTCTTCGGCTGGCTCACAAACCTGTTGAATCAGCACAGCCGCAACTGCATCGGGCCATTGGGTATCCAGAAGCCGTGCAGCCAGCGAGATAGAGCAGAGCGGAAAGTAGGCTGCTACCGCCAATAAGCAAAGGACCGGCGTCTGGGTGCCGGCTTCCAGTGCCGCAGCAAGTGAATCCCGCAAATCACTGGCTTGCCGGATTTCGGCATCGGTGACGGAAAACACATATTCATTGATGAAACACTGACGCGCTAATGCACTGTAGAAGCTCAAGGCCGCATTGACGTCAGCTTCTGGGCTTGTCATTGCTGTAGCGGTTTCGAGCATGGCGTGCCGCGCCATAGTCAGGAAGCGTTCCAGTTCGCTGTCGCAGATTGGCGCGGAACCGAGCAGGGCACACAGCAGCTTGTCATTGGCAAGTGTGCCGAGACTGTTTGCCTCGAACAAATTTTGCGCTGAAAGATGCACAGGCCATGCTTTTACTGCTCGAGTCACGCACCCGCCGATATCCGGGTCGAGCCTGACAAGGTCAGTACTGAACTGCATCAGTTCGCCCGGTCGTCCCCAAGGTTCGGTCAAGGCGCGAACCAGATATGTTTTAACCACGGGCCCACCGTGCGTGCAACGCAGACGTTTTGCACAGTTGAAAAAAATGCTTTTGGCTTCTTGCGTTTCCCTGATCTGTAAGGAATAGATGCTGATGTTCAATGCCATGACCAGATTTCCTGAGGCATCGAACAGCAAAGCGAGTTGGTTAAGAGCCTCGACAAAATTTGGCCTGATATATAACGCGCGCCGATAGCTGGTCTCGGCATCGCCTAATCTGCCCAGAGCATGAAGAGTGATGCCCAGGTTGTAATGTGCATCAGCATCATCCGGCAGCAGCGTGACTGCTTTCTGCATGGGCAGCAGCGCTTCCGCACTCCGCCCCATCTGATTGAGCGTAACACCCAGCATCGTCCAGCCAAAGCCATGGTGTGGAAAGCTTTCTGTCAACGACCGCGCCAGAAGCCCGGCTTCAATGTAGCGCCGCTGATTGAATTTCGACACCAACGTCTCAAGCGCCTGTCGGCTGGGCTCGCCATATGCGGTGGCTTGCGGTTGTTGTAGCACAATTTGGGATGCTATATGCACTCCCGGACTGTCTATAGCGCAAGTGCCTGGATCATTTTTTTTCGACTCGACAAGCACCTCATCCGGACAGGTATGGGCGAATAAATTATATGTTTCAGGCGATTCAGGGGATGTTGGGGTGTTTTGCATGGTTCAGGATCAAGTGAAGTAAATTAGCTGCATCGTTGCGATGCCAAGTGCACATAGGGTGTCATGGCAGGGCGCGCATCCTATTCAGGCAAGCTTAAGGAAAGCTTAAGAACAGCTATATTTCGCGTGTTGCCAGGTTGCTTTTGACGGCATGGCGTTCCTGATCGGAACACGATGCGCGAAGGTGGGAAATTGTTGCCAGTGTCTGTGCGGTATGGCGAAAATAGCGATGAAACAGTTGGCCGCTGCCTCGTTGCCTGCGCATTGATTGGCTATGCAATGCCAATCAATGACTAACATGACGACAGAAAACCAGTAAAATGCACGCCTTTGCAATCGCCTGAAACAACCGATGCTTAACTTTCAACAGATCATCCTTACGCTGCAGAACTACTGGGACAAGCAGGGTTGTGCGCTGCTGCAACCCTATGACATGGAGGTCGGCGCCGGCACGTCGCACACTGCGACTTTCCTGCGCGCGCTCGGCCCGGAGCCGTGGAAGGCCGGTTACGTGCAGCCGTCGCGCCGCCCCAAGGACGGGCGCTACGGCGAGAACCCGAACCGCCTGCAGCATTACTACCAGTTTCAGGTGGTGCTGAAACCCTCTCCGTCCAACATTCTCGACCTGTACCTCGGCTCGCTGGAGGCGCTCGGCTTCGATCTGAAACAGAACGACATCCGCTTCGTCGAGGACGACTGGGAGAACCCGACGCTCGGCGCGTGGGGGCTGGGCTGGGAAGTGTGGCTGAACGGCATGGAAGTCACGCAGTTCACCTATTTCCAGCAGGTCGGCGGCATCGACTGCAAGCCGATCACCGGCGAGATCACCTACGGCCTCGAACGCCTGGCAATGTACCTGCAGGGCGTGGAAAACGTCTTCGACCTGACCTGGGCGGAAGGCGTGACCTACCGCGACGTGTACCACCAGAACGAGATTGAGCAATCCGCTTACAACTTTGAGCACAGCGACGTGGAATTCCTGCTCGGCGCGTTCGGCAGCCACGAGAAACAGGCCAGGCACCTGATGGAACAGCAATTGGCATTGCCTGCCTACGAGCAGGTGCTGAAAGCCGCGCATACCTTCAATCTGCTCGATGCGCGCGGCGCGATTTCGGTGACGGAGCGCGCCGCCTACATCGGGCGCATCCGCAATCTGGCGCGCAGCGTCGCGCAGAGCTACCTCGACAGCCGCGCGCGGCTCGGTTTCCCGATGGCGCCGCGCGAATGGGCGGATGAGGTACTCGCCCAACTCGAAGCGAAGAAGGTGGACTGACATGACAACTACCAAAAACAATCTATTGGTCGAGTTGCTTGTCGAGGAGCTGCCACCCAAATCGTTGGAGAAGCTTGGAGAAGCATTCGCTAACGCGATATTTAACTCACTTGAAAAATCACAGTTGGTATTACGTGCAGAAATTACCAGCACAAAATTTTTTGCAAGTCCGCGTCGTTTGGCAATGTTCATTCCGAATGTGTTGTCAAAGGCAGGTGATCGCCAAATGTCGCAGAAATTGATGCCGGTTAGTGTTGGGCTGGATGCAAATGGCCAGGCGACACCTGCACTGCTCAAGCGATTGGCTACCCTGGGTGAAAACGCATCTGTTGTTCCCAACCTGAAACGTGAGAACGATGGTAAGACCGATGTGTTATTCCTTGAGTCGATAATTAAAGGTTTGACTTTGACGCTCGGTTTACAAAAGGCACTTTACGAAACCTTTGATAGACTGCCCATCCCAAAAATGATGGCTTATCAACTCAAAGATGGCTGGAGCACGGTTAATTTTGTGCGCCCAGTTCATGGTTTAGTTGCGCTGCACGGTAGTGAAGTTGTACCGGTTAGCCTGTTGGGTATGACGGCCGGGCGCGAGACGCAGGGCCACCGCTTCGAGGCCGGCGTAAATCCGGTGGTATTAAAGGGTGCCGACAGCTACGAGGCGCAGATGGAAAGCGAAGGCGCGGTGATCCCGGGCTTCGAAAAGCGCCGCGCCGAGATCGTACGCCAATTGGCCGCTGCCGCGGCGAAGGAAGGACTCAAGCCGATTGAAGACGATGCATTGCTGGATGAGGTGACCGCGCTGGTCGAGCGCCCCAACGTGCTGGTCGGCAAGTTCGATGCCGAATTCCTCGAGGTGCCTCCGGAGTGCCTGATCCTGACGATGAAGGCGAACCAGAAATATTTTCCGTTGCTTGATGCCGACGGCAAACTCACCAACAAATTTCTGATCGTTTCCAATATCCGTCCGGCGGACGCGAGCCTGGTAATCGGCGGCAACGAGCGCGTGGTGCGCCCGCGCCTCGCGGACGCGAAATTCTTCTTCGATCAGGATCGCAAGAAGACGCTGGAATCGCGCGTGGAGAAACTCGGTAGCGTGGTTTACCACAACAAGCTGGGTACACAGCTGCAACGCGTCGAGCGCATCGCTACGCTGGCCGGCACGATTGCACGCTTGCTGAAAGCGGACAAGGCGGATGCGGAACTGGCGGCGCGGCTGTCCAAGGCCGATCTGCTCACCGATATGGTCGGCGAGTTTCCCGAGCTGCAGGGCATCATGGGGCGTTACTACGCGTGGCATGACGGCGAGGACAAGGTGGTGGCGGATGCCATCGAGGCGCATTACCACCCGCGTTTTGCCGGCGATACGTTGCCGCAGGGCGCCATTGCATGCGCCGTGGCGCTGGCCGACAAGCTGGAGACGGTGGTCGGTATCTACGGCATCGGCCAGGTGCCCACCGGCGAAAAAGACCCGTTCGGCCTGCGCCGCCATGCGTTGGGCATCCTGCGTATCCTGGCCGAGACGCCGCTTGATTTGCCGCTGGGGGCATTACTCAGGATGGCGGCAGAAAATTTCCCCGCAGGCATGTTGAGCGCAACGGTGACAAGCGACGTGGAAGGTTTCATGCTGGATCGTCTGCGCGGCTATCTGCGCGAACGCGATTTCGAGGTGTCGCATATCGAGGCGGTGCTTCAATTGCTGAATGGACGCATATATCAGGTATTGCCGCGCCTGCAAGGGGTGCGCGTCTTCGCCGCGCTAAGTGCGGCGAAGGATCTGGCTGCGGCCAACAAGCGCGTGCTGAACATTATCCGCAAGAACCATGAGGAACTCGGCACCGATTTGACCCACGCGGTTGTGAAACCGGCGCTGCTGAAAGAAGCCGCCGAACGGGACCTGCACCAAGCCATGCAGGACATCACGCCGTTTGTTCAGGGCTATCTGGATCGCGGCGACTATGGGCAGAACCTGAAAGCGCTGGTCACGCTCAAGCCGTTCATCGACGATTTCTTCGACAAGGTCATGGTGATGTGCGAGGACAAGGCGCTGCGTTTGAACCGCGCGGCACTGTTGCAGCAACTCGGCAGGCTGATGAATCAGGTTGCTGATATTTCCAGGCTGGCGGCCTGATGGAAACTTCCATTAATTCGTTTTTCGGGGGTATCGCTGTGTTGCGCGGCGCTCGTTCCTTCGTCTGCCAAAACGGTATGCCTCGGTCACTGTGCTCCGTGCGCCTTGCGCTGCATCCCGAAATTCCAAATTACTGGAAATTTTCATGAACCTCGTCATCCTCGACCGCGACGGTGTCATCAACTACGACTCCGACCAGTTCATCAAGAGCCCGGAGGAGTGGAAGCCGATTCCCGGCAGCCTTGAGGCAATCGCGCGCCTGTGCCAGGCGGATTACCGTGTGGTGGTGGCGACCAACCAGTCCGGCATCGAACGCGGGCTGTTCGACATGGCGATGCTGAACGCGATCCACGACAAGATGCACAAGGCATGCGCGCAGGTCGGCGCGCGCATCGATGCGGTGTTTTTCTGCCCGCATGCCAGCGAGAGCAACTGCTCCTGCCGCAAGCCCAAGAGCGGGATGCTGGAGGAGATTGCGGCGCGCTACAGCCTCGGCGACCTCGACGATGTGCCGGTGGTGGGCGATTCGCTGCGCGATTTGCAATCCGCCGCAAAGTTGGGTGCGCAGCCTTATCTGGTGCTGACCGGCAAGGGCATGAAGACGCAGGCGGCAGGCGGCCTGCCGGAAGGGACCATCGTCATGCCGGATCTTGCGGCAGTGGTGGCGGAACTGGTATAGGGGTGTGCATGAATTGCCCCTGTAATCCGGTGGTCTGCTTCGGAATAACCGGAATCGTTCGATCCATAAACAGCGACTCTGTAGGGGCGAATGAATTCGCCCCTACAATTCTTTGAAGTTAAATTGAGATGCTCGTCATACGCTCGCTGATTTTTCTGTTGCTGCAGATTGTGCTCACGCCGATTTTTTCCACGCTGGCCTTGCTGACTTTCCCGTTCCCGCCGCTGACGCGCTATCGCCTCATCTCCAGTTATGCGCGCACGATGGTCTGGCTGCTGGGGGTGGTGTGCGGCATTCGCCACGAGGTGCGTGGTATCGAAAACATCCCCGGGGAGCCGTGCATCGTATTGTGCAAGCACCAGTCGGCGTGGGAGACGCTGGCCTTGCAGGTCATCTTTCCGCCGCAGGTGTGGGTGCTGAAGCGCGAGTTGCTGTGGCTGCCGTTCTTCGGCTGGGGGCTGGCGATGACCAGCCCGATCGCCATCAAGCGCAGCGATGGCAAGGGCGCGATAAGACAGTTGCTCAGACAGGGCAAAGAGCGGCTGGCGCAAGGCTTTTGCGTGGTGATCTTTCCCGAGGGGACGCGCGTGCCGTTTGGCACACGCGGCAAGTACAAGATCGGCGGCGCATTGCTGGCGGCGAGCAGCGGCGCGGCGGTAGTGCCGGTGGCGCATAACGCCGGGCGGCTGTGGGGGCGCAAGGCCTTCAGCAAGCATCCAGGCCTGGTCACCATGAGCATCGGCGCGCCCATCCCTACGCAAGGACGCAAGGCGGAAGAGATCAACGCGCAAGTGGAAGCGTGGATCGAAAACGAGATACAGCAGCTGGCGCATTGAGCTAAAGAGATGTCCACGAAAGACACGAAAGGCACGAACAAAATCTGGAAGCATAAGGTTGCTGAACCAGTCCTTGCACACGAATCATTGAATAAAGGCGGAGGATGGTTTCATTTCGTGCATTTCGTGTCTTTCGTGGACGACTGCTTTTTTCAAAGTAAATGCTGATGCTGAAGCGCCTGCGCAACCTGGTTTCCCCTCCCGGCGTCGAGCAGCGAGCCGCACTCCTCGCCGGAAAGAATATCTCATATACCCTGAAGCGCAGCCGCCGGCGCAGGAGCATCGGCCTGCGCATCGATGACCGCGGCCTTACCGTGAGCGTGCCGTTGCGCGCCTCGGAAAAATGGCTGCACAGCGTGCTGCAGGACAAGGCGCACTGGGTAGTGGAAAAGCTGGATGGCTGGCAACAGCGCAAACAGCCGGAGATATGCTGGGCTGATGGCGAAAGCATTGCGTTCTTAGGCGAGCAGCTCACCTTGCGCGTGCGGCAGAGCCTGTTCGCCGCACCTGCGCAACAACGCGGCGGCGAGTTGTGGGTATTCGTTGCCAATGACAGCAAAACGGAGCACATCGAGCGAGCTGTGATGCACTGGTATCAGCAGGAGGCGGAGCGGCTATATGCAGAGCGTGTCATGCAATACGCAGCATTGCTGAATGTCATGCCGCGTGCGGTCAGGCTTTCTTCGGCAAAAACGCAGTGGGGTTGCTGTACCGCGCGCGGCACGGTGCATTTGAACAGGCAGCTCATCAAGTTGCCGTTGCGCCTGATTGATTACGTGGTGGTGCATGAACTGGCGCATTTGCGCGAGATGAACCACTCGGCGGCGTTCTGGTGCGTAGTCGAAACGGTCTGCCCGGATTACATCGGACTGCGCGGGGAGCTCAAGGTTTGCCGGCTATAGTGCGCGACCGCTGTTCACGCGTGCCCCGTCAATCGACATGAGCGAAACCGCCAGCCTCTGGTCCCTTTTCTTCAGCAGCTTCCTCGCCGCCACGCTGCTCCCCGGCGGCTCCGAGGCGGTGCTGTTCGGCGTGCTGAAAGGCTATCCGGAAACGCTATGGGCCGCGCTGCTCGTCGCCACCATCGGCAACACGCTGGGCGGCATGGTGAGCTTCGGCATGGGCTGGCTGCTGCCGCAGACCCAGCAACTCAAGCATGTGGAAAAATTGCGCCGCTACGGTACCCCGGCACTACTGCTGGCATGGGTCCCGTTGCTTGGCGATGCGCTATGTCTCGCCGCCGGCTGGCTGCGCCTCAACCCGTGGCAGGCCGCACTGTTCATGGCGGCTGGAAAGTTCGCGCGCTATTGGGTGATTGCGCTGGCCATTGTCTGACCGTGCAGAATTCCGGGCGGGCAGCCGGTTGCGCATATACTGTGCCCCGCATGCACGCCTATAACAACACAGGAGTGATTTCATGAGCAATTCCACTCAACAACACGGATTCCCTATCCGGGCGATTTCTCTGGTCGCCATCGGATTCGGGCTGCTGACCATCAAGGAAGGCGGCATGACGCTGAGTGGCAACGAGGCGGCGCTCAGTGCGGCCGGAAACTATGTGCCGTTCGTGCTGTGGTTCAACTTTATGGCGGGTTTCGCCTATGTCATCGCCGGTGCCGGACTGTGGATGCAGCAGCGCTGGGCGGTGTGGCTGGCTGTCGCCATCGCCGCCGCGACCGCACTCGTGTTTGCGGCATTCGGCGCGCATGTGTTTTTTGGCGGGCTGTACGAAAAACGCACGGTGATCGCCATGAGCATGCGCACGCTGGTATGGGTAACGATCGCAGCGATTGCCTGGCGCCGGTTTGCGGCGAAAGTCACGAAAGCATGAAGGTCACTTTTCTTGGCGCGGCGCGCGAGGTCACCGGTTCCTGTTATCTGATCGAGACGGGTGCAGTCCGTTTCCTGGTGGACTGCGGCATGTTTCAGGGCGGACGCGAAGCACCGGCGCGCAACCGCCGGCCGTTTGGATTCAAACCGCGTTCGCTCGACTTCGTGCTGCTCACGCACGCGCATATCGATCACAGCGGCCTGCTGCCGCGGCTTACACGCGAGGGCTTCAACGGGCCGATCCATACCACCGCGGCGACCGCCGAGCTGCTCGGCATCATGCTGCCCGACAGCGCCCATATTCAGGAGGCCGATGCCCGGCATGCCGCAAACCGCCGCAAGAATGCGCGCGCCAAGGCGGCGCTGTCGGTGCTGTATACCGTGCAGGACGCGGAAGAATGCCTGCAACAACTGAGCCCGGTTGCGTACGACGAGTGGCTGACCCCGCACCCGGATGTGCGCTGCCGTTTTCGCGACGCCGGCCATATTCTCGGTTCGGCGATTCTCGAGATCCAGATTATGGAAGGCGGCAAGACCACGAAGCTGGTTGTGTCGGGCGATCTCGGCCAGCCGGACCGGCCGATTCTGCGCGACCCGACATTGATCACGGAGGCGGACGTGCTGTTCATCGAGTCCACCTACGGCAACCGCGCGCACAAGAATATGCCGGCAACGCTGGAGGAACTCGCGCAGGTGATCGAACACACGCTGCACGTCAAGCACGGCAACGTCATTGTTCCGGCATTCGCGGTCGGGCGCACGCAGGAGGTCATCTACCACCTGCATCAACTGACGCGCGCGGGGCGCCTGCGCAACCTGAATATTATTGTGGATTCACCGATGGCAACGGCCGTAACCCGGCTCACCATGCAGCATCTGGCGCTGTTTGATGACGAGGCGAAACAGCTTGCCGACTGGCACGCGGCGGGGCGCGGCCTGCCGCATCTGCGCTTCACCGGCAGCACCGACGAGTCCATCGCCCTCAACCAGATCCGCTCCGGCGCCATCATCATTTCTGCAAGCGGCATGTGCGATGCCGGGCGCATCAAGCATCATTTGCGCCACAACCTCGGGCGTGCCGAGAACAGCATCCTGATCACCGGCTTTCAGGCGCAGGGCACACTCGGCCGGCGCCTGGTGGACGGTGCGAAGCGGGTAAGCATCTACGGCCAGGAGATTCCGGTGCGCGCCTCGATACACACCCTCGGCGGGTTTTCGGCGCACGCCGATCAGGCGGCATTGCTCACCTGGACCGGCGGTTTCCAGCGGCCGCCGCGCCAGACATTCGTGGTGCACGGGGAAGAAAGTGCGGCACTCGCGTTCGCCGAGCGCCTGCAGGCCGAGCGGGGCTGGACAGTGACGGTGCCCGAGTCCGGCCAGACTGTCGAGCTGTAACACCTGATTGAATATCCATTCCGGTGCGGACGGATTCATGAATAAGGCGGGTCGCATCAAAAGTTGCGCAGCGTCAGCAGGAAGATGTTTTCCTGCAACCGGCTCAGGCCGCGTTCCTGGAAGCGCGGGTTTTGTGCCAGCACGTCCAGTTGTGCCAACAGACGTATGTCTGCGTGCTCGCGGTAAAGCGACTTAACCTCATTCACGGAAACCGCAAACGGCGGACCCGGCATTTCCGGCTGGGGATAGTCGAACGTAATAAGCAGGATTGGCGTTGCGGGCGGCAGAATGCTCGCCAGATGGCGTGCATAACGTTCACGCATTTCCGGCGGCAGCGCGACCAGTGATGCGCGGTCGTATACTGCGCCCACTTGCGCCAGGTCGCCTTTGCCCAGGTCGAAAAAATCGCCGCACAGGATGCGGATGCCATCCGTTGCATAGCGCGCGAATTTTTCGGCGGCAACGCGATGCGGGGTATAGTCGTTTTCCTTGAAGAACGCCTGCACCGCAATGGCACTCAGTTCCACGCCCAGCACCGAATGTCCCTGCTCGCGCAGCCACAGCATATCGCGGCTTTTGCCGCACAGCGGCACGAACACCTCGCTGCCGTGAGCAGGATGCAACTCCTGCCAGTACTGGCGCAAATGGAGATTGATTTCGTTCTGGTGAAAACCGATCTCTTCCCGCTCCCAGCGCTCCAGCCAGAAATTTTTTTCCATCTTCAGCCTCCGACCTGTTCCATCATTCGGCAGCATAGCCGATTGACTTCAGCGCATCAAAAATGTTCTGCGACAATTGCGCGTGTCCGGCGGCATTGGGGTGCAGCGGATCGCCCTTCATTTGTGGATCTGATAGAACATCGGCGATCGCGTATTCGATCATCGGAACCTGCTGCTCATCGGCTACCTGGCGGTAAAAGTCAGCCGCAGACAGATTCTGGAAGACAGCGCCCGCGACGCTCGGTTTCGGCGTTGCCAGCAGAACCGGCTTCGCTCCTTGTGTCTTGATCATGTCGAGTATCCGTCCCAGATTGGCGATGGTCTCGGCCTGGGGGACATGGCGCAGCATGTCATTGCCTCCCAATGCCACCAGCACCAGAACTGGCTTGTGTTGCTCGAGAAGCGCAGGCAGGCGGCGCAGAGCACCGCCGCTGGTGTCGCCGTTGACGCCCCCGTTGATCACCACCCAGCCGGTCCGGTCCGCCAGCAGGTCGGGCCACGCCTGTTCGGGAGTCACGCCAGCTCCGGCCGTCAGGCTGTCTCCCAGCGCTACAATACGGCTGCCGGGAGGAAGCGGCGCCTCTTTTGCCTTGCCGCCGCAGGCGGCAACAAGGACGATGGCGGCAACCGGTAAAATGATGCGTCGCATAAAGCCGATATCGAATTGGCAAGGATAAGCAGGTGAGCTCATCTGGAAACTCCTGTGTGATGGTAGTATTTTGGCATTGTTCTCCTTGGCTGCCAGCATTGGCAGGTAACTGGGACAGACCGCGCGTGCAGGAGGAAAATCATGACCACCCAGGCTATGCCAAAAAAGACGCTGCGCCTCGTGATTCATGGCCGCGTGCAAGGCGTGTTCTTCCGCGACTCGATGCGCCGCGAAGCGCAAATGCTGGGGATCGCAGGCTGGGTGCGCAACCGCAGCGACGGCACGGTGGAAGCCGCAGTGCAGGGCGAATCCGCCGACGTGGATGCCATCGCGCGCTGGGCACATCGCGGCCCGCAGCATGCACAGGTAGAGCGGGTCGAGATCGAGCCGCATGAGGGCAGTTACACCCGCTTCGAAGTTATCGGGTGATCATGAAGACCATCGCCGTCACCGGTTTCGATGGCGGATCATGCCAGGTTCTGGTCGGCGCATTCCTTGATGCGTTCCAGCAACAGGCGCAGTTGGCTTACGATACTCCGTGCCTGTTCCACATCCGCGCTATGTTCCAGTGCCTGGCATAGATGGGAAAACCCCATCGCGCCCGCCATTCCGGCCGGCGACTTGAGGTGGTGCCCCAACGCGCCCAATGTCGCCAGATCCTTGCGCTCCAGCGCCGCTTCGACTTCGGTCATGTCCTGCCGGGCTGACGCCAGAAATTTGCGGACAAATTCGCGCATCTTCAGTTTGTCGCCGCCAACCAGCTCGGCCAATACCGCGAAGTCAATTATTTCCGGATCACCTGCCCATGCTTCCTTTGTCACCGATGTGGCAGGCGCGCCGGAGGCTGGCATCTGTTGCGGCTGCCGCGCCAGCCATTTGGCGATTACGGCATAAAATGCATCAGGCTTGAACGGTTTGCCGATGAAGTCGTCCATGCCGGCAGCCAGGCAGCGCTCGCGATCCTCCTCCGATGCATTTGCCGTCATCGCAATCACCGGTATTCTCGCCAAAGCAGGGTTGGCGCGGATCAGCCGGGTAGCTTCAAAACCGTCCAGCACGGGCATCTGGATGTCCATCAGCACGCAGTCGAAGCGCTCATGCGCCAACAGGTCGAGTGCCTCCTTGCCATTCTGGGCGACGCATACGGTGGCGCCGGCATTTTCAAGAAAATCAGTCGCCACCTGCTGGTTGAAGAGATTGTTTTCCGCCAGAAGAATCCGTGCACCGCTGATCGCGGCCGGCTGCTTATCTGTTCCAGTTTCATTCTCTGTGCAAAAAGGCTGGCCAGCCTTGTAAAACCGTACATTGAACCAGAAGGTGCTGCCCTGTCCCGGGACGCTCTCCACCCCCACCCCCCCGTCCTGCATCATTCCCGCCAATTGCCTGCAGATGGCCAAGCCGAGACCTGTGCCACCGTATTGGCGGGTAGAGGAAGTATCAACCTGCTGAAACGGCTGGAACAGTTTGGCTTTCTCCGCCTCGCTCATGCCGATACCGCTATCCTGAACTTCGAAACGCATCAGGCAGCTTGTTGCGTCCTCCTCGATCCTTTTGATGCGGACGATGATTTTGCCTTTTTCGGTGAACTTGACGGCGTTGTCGATGTAATTGACCAGTATCTGCACGAGCCTTAGCGGATCGCCGCACAGACCGAGGTTAAGATCGGCATCGATGTCGAAGACGAGTTTCAGACCTTTTGCTGCGGCCTTCCCGGCAACCAGGTTTTTGACGTTATCCAGCACCCTGCTCAGGTTGAAATCAGCCGTATTGATCTTCAGTTTCCCGGCGGCAAGCCTGGAAAAATCGAGAATGTCGTCAATGATGCCGAGCAGGTGCTCGCCGGAAGAATGGATCTTCTTGAGGTAGTCTCGATTCCTGCGGTCAGCCTTGAAATTCATCGCCAGGTTCGCCATGCCGAGAATGCTGTTCATCGGCGTGCGTATCTCATGACTCATGTTGGCGAGAAATTCGCTCTTGGCCTGATTGGCCGATTCCGCCTGTTGCTTGGCCTCTGTGAGTTCCCGGGTGCGTTGCTCGACCCGTTCTTCCAGGTGTTCATTCAGCTCGCGCAATTGGCGTTCTGCCTGCTTGCGCTCGGTGATGTCTATAGACACGCCAATCAGATACGACGGGTTGCCGGCCTCATCGAAAACCGGCTTCTTGTATGTGTGTAAAGTCCGGTCTTCCTTCAGTACGGCATTCCATGCAACCTCCTCGAAATCGGCCAGTTGCCGGCTGCTAAACACCTCCTTGTCCTTGGCCAGGAAAAATGCCGTCTGGTCTGGCGGAAAGAATTGGCTGGCATCGGTGCCGCGCAAGTCGGTAAAAGCCATACCCCATTGCTCTTCGCAGGCACGGTTCATCAGGGTGATCCTGCTGCGAGCATCCTTGATGAACAGCGACACCGGAATCGTGTCGATGATTTCCCGCAAAAACGCCTTGCTCTCGCGTAGTTGACTGATCGAAATAAAGGAGCTCAGGGAGTCCGAAATACGTTGGGCGATGGCCGTGAAAAGATGCAGATCCTCTTCATCATGCTTTACCGCACTTGCACAATGATGCAGACCGAATAACCAGGCTTTCCCGATTCTCGGCCTCAGCGCAATCATCAACTGGGATTTGACCGAGAATTGCTCGAGAATAAGCGGGACCGGATGATCGGTATCGGGGCCATATTGGATCAAGCCATTGGCACTGAGCAATTCGCGGAATATCCCGACTGCTTCACGGTCCGTCGGGATATCTGTATTCAGCGCAAACAGCCCCGGCCATTCCGGACGAAAGCGCTCCATGGGAACGCTCCAGGATTGGGCATCGGGGTCGCAGGGATACAGGAACCAGGCGCGATCCGCATTGAAAACCTCAAGCACCAGATCCAGCGCGCCACGCATAACATCATCCATGCTTTCGCTGGCAAGGCTGATTCGCGTAATCCGATCCAATACATTCAGGAGTCGAAGGCGGTACGAAAGATCGTGCTGGAGCTGTTGGTCTGCATTCATAAATATCCCGGTGGCTACCATTTCAACCTGACGGCGCCTCAGAATAGACGATAAATAAACGAACGTCCAATAACCGCTTCTGGCAGTCACAGCATCATGACTTACCCGGTCTGCAACATTCCCAATCCCCAGGCTACCCCAAACCCGGTCACATCGCTGGCCACGCTGCCCAGCCCGCCTTCGCAGCGGCTGGCGGACAAATCCACATGCAGCCACGGTACGTCATGTTCGACGAAGCGTTTGAGGAAGCGCGTGGCAAGAATGTGGTCGGCCCCGCCGTCCAGCGTGCATTGCTTGATGTCCGCAACTTTGGAATCCAGTGCGGCTTCGTAATCCTCGTCCAGCGGAAAGGCGCATAGCCGTTCACCGCACTGCTTGCCGACACTCACTGCGCGTTGCACCAGTTCGTCACGGTTGCCCAGCACCCCGGAATAGCGGTCGCCCAATGCTACTGCCATACTGCCGGTGAGTGTGGCGAAGTCGATCATCCAGTCCGGTTTGCCGCGTGAAGCGAGTGTGAGCGTATCGGCCAGCACCATGCGGCCTTCGGCGTCGGTGTGTATCACTTCGATGTTGGTGCCGTTCAGCGCCTTGACGATGTCGTTCTGCTTGTAGGCCTTGGGGCTGATGTGGTTCTGCGCCAGCGCCAGCCAGCAGTCGAGATTCACCGGCAACTTGTTCTGCGTCGCGGCGAGCAGGATGCCGAGCGCCACCGCCGAGCCGTTCATATCCTCGTGCATGTTGTGCATGTAACGCGACGGCTTGAGGTTGTGGCCGCCGGTATCGAAGCAGATGCCCTTGCCGACCAGTGCCACTGTCTGCTTCGCCTTGGGGTGCTGGTACGACAGATGCACGATGGCCGCGTCTTCGGGATCACTGCCTTGCGCTACCGCGACGAACGCGCCCGCACCCATCTTGCGCAGCAGCTTCATGTCGAATTCCTCATGCTGCCAGCCGTTTCCCCGCGCCAGCTTCTGCACGCGCTTGCGGTAAATGCCCGGCGTCAGTTCGTTCGGCGGCAGAGCGGTTAGCTCACGGCACAGCAGATTGCCCGAGGCTTTCGCGCGCAACGCATCGAACGGCTTGTGGTCCACGCTGCCGACCAACATGATTTTCTGCAACGGTTTGCGTTCATCTTTTTTCTTGTGTACCGGCAGCGGCGAGCCGTTTACCCATGCGCTGTATACCGCCATTTCGGCGGCGCACTGACGCTGTTGTTCATTGCCCAGCATCACGATGCTCAACTTTCTCGGATGCTCGTCCAGCAGCAACTGCAACGCCTTGCGCACTTGCACCTGTTGTGCAAAATTGTCCTTATCGTCATCCAGCATCGCCCATGTCACCAGCATGCCGTCTGCCGTGTTCGCGGCGACGGGGAATTTCGCCAATTCGTCCGCCTTCATGTCGCGACGCTTGAGTACGGCGGTGAGCAATTCGTTCTGCGGCAAGCCTTTCGGCAGTGCCCTGTTTTTGGGGAAAAGCACCAGCAGGTGTGTGGTGGCGTGCAGGGTCTGGGAGAAGGTGAGTTGTGCTAGCATTGCGTCCTCGAAAAAATTATCCAATACCGCGATTATACGGACTTCGCCATGCGCCAATACCTGGATTTTATGCAGCATGTGCTGGACCACGGCACGAAGAAATCCGACCGTACCGGCACCGGCACGGTCAGTGTGTTCGGCTACCAGATGCGCTTCGGTCTCTCCCGGGGCTTTCCGCTGGTCACTACCAAGAAGTGCCACCTGAAATCCATCGTGCATGAACTGCTGTGGTTTTTGCAGGGCGACACCAACATCAAGTATCTCAAAGACAACGGCGTCAAAATCTGGGACGAGTGGGCGGATGAACAAGGCAATCTCGGCCCGGTGTACGGCAGGCAATGGCGCTCGTGGGCCACGGCGGATGGGCGCACGGTGGACCAGATTGCCGGAGTGGTCGAGCAAATAAAAAAGAATCCCGATTCGCGCCGCCTGATCGTTTCGGCCTGGAATGTCGGCGAACTCGACAGGATGGCGCTCGCGCCCTGTCACGCATTCTTCCAGTTCTATGTCGCGGACGGAAAGCTGTCCTGCCAGCTCTACCAGCGCAGTGCCGACATCTTCCTCGGCGTGCCGTTCAACATCGCCTCCTACGCGTTGCTCACACTGATGATGGCGCAAGTATGCGGCCTGCAACCCGGCGACTTCGTGCACACCTTCGGCGATGCGCATTTGTATTCGAACCACATGGAACAGACACGCGAGCAACTGTCGCGCGCGCCGCGCCCGCTGCCGACGATGAAGATCAATCCGGACGTAAAGGACATCTTCGCTTTCAAGTTCGAGGATTTCACGCTGGAAGGCTATGACCCGCATCCCGCCATCAAAGCTCCGGTGGCTGTTTAGGATTTGGGAACTGGGATTTTGGATTTAGCGGAGGCAGCGGATGAAATACAGTGATCTGGTTGTCTGGCAAAAGGCGATGGATTTGGTAACTTCCATCTACAAAGTCACTGCTGCTTTTCCCAATGATGAGCGATTCGGACTGACATCCCAAATCAGGCGTGCCGCGGTTTCTGTTCCGTCAAACATTGCCGAGAGGCATGGTCGCAAGGCAACTGGAGCATATCTCAACCATATTTCTATTGCCCTTGGCTCTGTGATGGAGCTTGAAACGCAGTTGCAGATTGCCTTGCGCCTGAATTTTGTTGATGCTAATACCTGCACTCTGCTGCTATCTCAATCGGAAGAAATAGGAAGAATGCTTGGAGGATTGAAGAAATCCCTCTCAAACCAGGCGGAATAACAATGACCACCAGCGCTCACCCCAAATCCCAAATCCCAAATCCCAAATCCTTATCTTTGATTGTCGCGATGGCAAAGAACCGCACCATCGGTATCGACAACACCCTGCCGTGGCGCATTCCGGAAGACCTCAAGCATTTCAAGAGGCTCACCATGGGGCATCACCTGATCATGGGGCGCAAGACCTACGACTCCATCGGCAAACCGTTGCCGGGACGCACTACGGTGGTGGTGTCGCGCGACCGCAATTTAATAATCGAAGGTTGCTCTGTCGCGCATTCACTGCCGGAAGCGATTGCAAGTTGCGCATCTGACACGCAGATTTTCGTGGTCGGCGGTGCGGATGTTTATGCGCAGGCGCTGGGCTTGGCGGACATGCTGCTGATCACCGAGATTCAGCAGGAGATAGCCGGCGATGCGTGGTTTCCGGAATTTGACCGGTCAGAATGGCTGGAAGTGTCGCGCGAGATTCACTATCAGGAAATACCGGAGCCGCTGGAATATCACTTCGTAGCCTATCGTCGCAATGGCCGCTAGGTGCCAAGGAGACATTCAGTAAGTCCCGTAGATGACTGGCTCATCACTTAGTAATGAGCTTTATACATAAGGGCGTACCTCGGTGGTTTTACTTACTGGCGGTAAGTTGCGTGACACTCCACACAGTACTGCATCGTTTTATTTAATGCGCGTAATGACGCATTAACATCTTTGGTCTTCAAGGCATTGCCAAGATCGTCGCCACTCTTGTGAAAAGCCAACCCTAATGTCGTAAAATTTTCATTGCCCATCATTCTGCACATTTTCAGCATTTCTGGGGTTGAACCGAGTTTACTATGCGCAATTTTTGAAGCATCCTCAAATTTATTTTCCGACATCAGGCTGATGACCGAATTAACTGCCTCCAAATGCTCCCGCATGTTCGATAGCTGATGCTGCTTCATTTCCTCTGGCAGTTCCAAGGACGTTCGTGTATCCATCATGCTCATAGCGTGTTGATGATGGTTTTGATGTTGCATTTGTTCGTTGGCAGCGAACGACACATTCAAGCCAGCTAGACCAATGAATGCTGAAATAGCTATCAAAATTCTTTTCATACTTTGATTCCTCATGTGATGAGATCGGCTGTAGTCGGCCTCGTTTGTTTAGATAAATTTTCTGCTCCAGAAATTTACAGCTTTTTGTCCAACCTACATGCTGTAGATTAGGCTGGGCAATTTAAACTGGCATTGCGAAATAAAGTATGATCGAAATCATACCCGCAAGTCGATCTGTCGTTACAACAGGATTAGTGTTTGCCCATGACGTTGCAGTATGCCTTCCCGCTCCATTTCAGCCAAAGTGCGATAAAGCGCTTCGTGACTTGCCCCCAACTCTGTTGCCCAGCGGATAATGGGCTGATCCAGTTCTACGCGCCCCTCTTTACCACGATCCACCATGTAGTGGATGACGCGCATGCGCAGACTTTTCAAGCCCAAGCGTTCTTGAGCCGCTCGTTGTCGGCGGAGGTTACGTGACAGCGTGGCGACCCATTCCATGGCGAAACCGGGGTCATTGGCCAAGCAGTAACGCAGTGCTTCAGCTGGCAGTCGCAGGCAACATCCAGAACGGGTGCAGATCGCGTCGCAATGATATTGTGTGCCGAATAGGCTGGCTTCGGCTAAGAAATCGCCTTTACGGGCACGGTGCAGGACAATCTCGGTACCCTCTGGCGAAAAGCGCGTCAGGCAAACTTCCCCCTCCAGTACGCGATACACGGCATCTACTTCGTCACCAAGGTGGAAGATGCGCTGCCCCTTGTTCATATCTACGCGGCTTGCCGCCAGTCGAAGCGTTTCAGGGAATTGTTCTATCCAATCTGCTGCCACGATAATTCCATGCAAATTACATACTTGCCCAAACCAGTGAGCCAGTTATCTTCGAGCCTCAAGGACTGGTTTGGGTTGCGGCCATAGACACCACCAAAAAATGGTTTTGCCCAACCCTTCTCATCCCATAAAAGCAGCGCACATGCGCTGCCTTTTCATTGCTGCGCCCTGATAACTCTTAGCGCACGCAATCCACGTAATACACGCGCTCGCCGTTGTTTTTTTCGGAGACTAGTCCGTGGATGTCGGTTTCGAAGCCGGGGAATTTCTTGTTGAAGTCGCGCGCGAACTTGAGGTAGTCCACGATGGTCTTGTTGAAACGTTCGCCCGGAATCAGCAGCGGGATGCCAGGCGGATAGGGGGTGAGCAATACGGCGGTGACGCGGCCTTCCAGATCGTCGATGACCACTCGCTCGATCTTGTTGTGCGCCATCCTGGCGAAGGCGTCGGACGGTTTCATCGCAGGCTGCATGTCGGAGAGATACATTTCGGTCGTCATCCTGGCAACGTTGTGCGCCTTGTAGGTGTCGTGAATCTGCTGGCACAGGTCGCGCAGGCCGACGCGCTCATACTGCGGATACCTGGCCGCGAACTCCGGCAATATGCGCCAGATCGGCGCGTTTTTGTCGTAGTCGTCCTTGAACTGCTGCAAGGCGGTGAGCAGGGTGTTCCAGCGGCCCTTGGTGATGCCGATAGTAAACATGATGAAGAACGAATACAGGCCGCACTTCTCGACGATGACGCCATGCTCGGCGAGGTACTTGGTAACCATCGCGGCGGGAATGCCGGTCTCGTCAAAGTTGCCATTGAGGTTGAGGCCCGGGGTGATGATGGTGGCCTTGATCGGGTCGAGCATGTTGAAGCCGGAGGCCAGCTTGCCGAAGCCGTGCCATTTGTCGCCGGTCTTCAGTATCCAGTCTTCGCGTGAGCCGGTGCCTTCCTCGGTGATCTTCTCCGGTCCCCATACCTTGAACCACCAGTCCTTGCCGAACTCCTCATCCACCTTGCGCATGGCGCGGCGAAAATCCAATGCTTCGGCGATGGATTCTTCCACCAGCGCGGTGCCGCCCGGCGGCTCCATCATCGCCGCCGCCACGTCGCATGAGGCGATGATCGCGTATTGCGGGCTGGTTGAGGTGTGCATCAGGTAAGCCTCGTTGAACACATGACTGTTGAGCTTGTGGCTCTGCGGTTCGCGCACCAGAATCTGCGAGGCCTGCGACAATCCCGCCAGCAGCTTGTGCGTGGACTGTGTGGAGAAGATCATCGACTCTTTGGCGCGCGGCCGGTTTTTGCCGATGGCATGCATGTCCTTGTAGAACTTGTGGAAAGCCGCGTGTGGCAGCCACGCCTCATCGAAATGCAGCGTATCGATATGCCCGTCCAGCATCTCTTTCAGCATCTCCACGTTGTACACGATGCCGTCATAGGTGCTCTGGGTGATGGTCAGGATGCGCGGCTTTCTGGACTTGTCTTTGATGAACGGGTTGGCATCGATCTTGCGCTGTATGTTTCCCGGCTCAAACTCGGATTTGGGGATCGGGCCGATGATGCCGTAATGGTTGCGCGTCGGCCTGAGGAATACCGGCACCGCGCCGGTCATTATGATCGCGTGCAGGATGGACTTGTGGCAATTGCGGTCCACCACCACGATATCATCGGGCGCGACGGTCGAGTGCCACACGATCTTGTTGGAGGTAGATGTGCCGTTGGTGACAAAGAACAAGTGATCGGCATTGAAAATGCGCGCGGCATTGTGCTCCGAGGCTGCCACCGGGCCGGTGTGGTCGAGCAGCTGCCCGAGTTCGTCCACCGAGTTGCACACGTCGGCGCGCAGCATGTTCTCGCCGAAAAATTGGTGGAACATCTGGCCGACCGGCGATTTCAGGAACGCCACGCCGCCCGAGTGCCCCGGGCAATGCCAGGAATACGAGCCGTCCTGCGCGTAGTTGAGCAGCGCGCGGAAGAACGGCGGCGCCAGCGAATCGAGGTAGGACTTCGCCTCGCGGATGATGTGGCGCGCCACGAATTCCGGCGTGTCCTCGTGCATGTGGATGAAGCCGTGCAGCTCGCGCAGGATGTCGTTCGGGATGTGCCGCGAGGTGCGCGTCTCGCCGTACAGGTAAATCGGGATGTCGGCGTTCTTGAAACGGATCTCACCGACGAAGGCGCGCAGCGATTTCAGCGCGACCTCGGTCTCCTCCGCGCTGCCGCCGCCGAATTCCTCGTCGTCGATGGACAGCAGGAACGCCGACGCGCGGCTCTGCTGCTGCGCGAACGAAGTCAGGTCGCCGTAGCTGGGAAGTCTTCGTCGATGATGATAATGGGAAACCTGAATTTCATAGCATCCTCCCCATCTGCAAGATGCTGCCATACTCACCAAATGCACCGCAGCTGATGAAACCGGTCAGGTTCAGTGCAGACTCATATTGGCCGCCGGCCGATGTGATGTCGTAACTAAAGCGAAATTTCATGATCTACTCCCGGTAGGGATTAAGAATTGGCGCGGATTGTCGCAGATTTGCGAGGCTAAGGTAAAAAGGATTTCCGCCGTCGTTATTGCTGCGGCGGGTAAGGATTTTCCAGCGACGCGATCAACTCGGCCAGCACCGCCCGGAACTGCTGCTCGTCACAGCCCATCAACACCGCATCTTCCAGCGCGTCCTGGCAGACCTGGCGGATCTCGGCGAGGTTCTCCTGCAGCACCTTATTCCTCTCCACGCAGGCGATTACGTCCCCCTTGGGAGACCGCCAAATAATAGTCTCGTCGCGTGCCATGTCAGGTCAAATCTTGGGAAGCGTTACGCCAACCTGACCCTGATACTTGCCGCCACGGTCCTTGTAGGACGTTTCACAAACCTCGTCGCTCTCGAAGAACAGCACCTGCGCCACGCCCTCGTTGGCGTAAATCTTGGCGGGCAGCGGCGTGGTGTTGGAAAACTCCAGTGTGACATAACCTTCCCACTCCGGCTCGAACGGCGTCACGTTGACGATGATGCCGCAGCGTGCGTAGGTGGATTTGCCCAGGCAGATGGTCAGCACGTTGCGCGGAATGCGGAAATATTCGACGGTGCGCGCCAAGGCGAAGGAATTCGGCGGAATGACACAGTAGTCCGCCTCCACTTTCACAAACGAGTTCGGGTCGAAATTTTTCGGATCGACGATGGTGCTGTTAATGTTGGTGAACAGCTTGAATTCGCGCGAGCAGCGGATGTCGTAGCCATAGCTCGACGTGCCGTACGAAACAATCTTTTTGCCGTCCACTTCCTTTACCTGACCCGGCTCGAACGGTTCGATCATGCTGTGCTGCTCCGCCATGCGGCGTATCCACTTGTCTGACTTGATGCTCATTATCGTGATGGGAAGTGGGAAGTGGAAAGTAGTAAGTGGAAAACCGCTGGTTCATTGTGTTCTCCTTCACCTTTCACCCTTCACCTTAATCCGCTCCTTCTCAATTGTTTTAACGGGCGCAATTTTACCGAATTCCACGGTTCTGTGCGGGGTTTGCTACAATCGCGCCTCATTTAAGGAACACGCAACATGAGCCGCAAAATTCTCGTTACCTCCGCGCTGCCCTACGCCAACGGCAGCATCCACCTCGGTCACCTGGTCGAATACATCCAGACCGACATCTGGGTGCGCTACCAGAAGATGCAGGGCAACGAATGCCACTACGTATGCGCCGACGATACCCACGGCACGCCGATCATGCTGCGCGCCGAGAAGGAAGGCATCACGCCGGAACAATTGATAGATCGCGTGTGGCATGAGCATAAGGCAGATTTCGATGGTTTCCATGTCGAGTTCGACCACTACGGCTCGACCAACTCAAACGAGACGCGTGAATTCGCCGAGCGGATCTACCTCAGGCTCAGGGACGAAGCCAGGCTGATCGAGAAACGCTCCATCGAGCAGTTCTACGACCCGGTCAAGCAGATGTTCCTGCCGGATCGCTTCATCAAGGGCGAATGCCCCAAGTGCCACGCCAAGGACCAGTACGGCGACAACTGCGAGGCGTGCGGCGCGACCTATGCGCCCACCGAACTGATCAACCCGTATTCCGCCGTATCCGGCGCACAACCGGAGCGGCGCAACTCCGACCATTATTTCTTCAGGCTTTCCGATCCGCGTTGCCAGGAATTCCTGCGCGGGTGGACCACCAGCGGCTCGCTGCAGCCCGAAGCCGCGAACAAGATGCAGGAATGGCTCGGCGGCGAAGGCGAGAACAAGCTCTCCGACTGGGACATCTCGCGCGACGCGCCTTACTTCGGCTTCAAAATTCCCGGCACGGAAGACAAGTATTTCTACGTGTGGCTGGACGCGCCGGTCGGCTACATGGGCAGCTTCAGGCAACTATGTTCTCTCCCCTCGCCCGCTGGCGGGAGAGGGGCAGGGGGAGAGGGTGTGCCCATTGATTTCGATGCATTCTGGGACAAGGAAAAAGCCGCACAGGAGAAAACCGAGCTGTACCACTTCATCGGCAAGGACATCCTGTATTTCCACGCGCTGTTCTGGCCCGCGATGCTGCAAAACGCCGGCTTCCGTACCCCGACCAAACTGTTCGCGCACGGCTTCCTCACCGTGAACGGCGAGAAGATGAGCAAGTCGCGCGGCACCTTCATCACCGCGAAGAGCTACATCGACCACATCAAGAACACCGAATACCTGCGCTACTACTACGCCGCCAAGCTGAACGGCACGATGGAAGATACCGACCTCAACCTCGACGATTTCGTGACAAAGGTTAACAGCGACTTGGTCGGAAAGTACATCAATATCGTCAGTCGCTGCGCATCCATTCTGAATAAGTATTTCTCTGGGGTAGTGCTAGCTGAGAATCCACAGGCATTAGTAGCAAGTCGAGGTTACTCAATGATTGCATATGGGTCAGATGAGGAAATCAAAGAACTTTTTGAGAGCAGAGAGTTTGGGAAAGCCACAAGAGAAATAATGCGGCTAGTCGATCTAATCAACCAGCGAATTGATCAGGATAAACCATGGAATATAGCCAAGGACCCATCCAAACATGCTGAGTTACACCTGCTTATTTCAGACTGTATTAACGCATTCCGAATCATCACCTATTACATGGCGCCAATCTTGCCAGAAACAGCAAGGCGCGTGGCAGAACTTCTTACCTTGCCTTACCCATTGAAGTGGGTAGACTTGGATAGGCCCATCACACAAATCAACCCTTATCAGCATCTGATGATCCGCCTCGACCCAAAACTGATCGAGGCGATGGTCGCCGCCAACCAGGAAAGCCTGAAACCCATGCCAGAATCGCATTCCCAGCAACGCCATGCCGAACACCAGCAGCATGCCATCGCACCTGTCGCCGAAACCATCTCCATCGACGACTTCAGCAAGGTCGACCTGCGCGTGGCGAAGATCGTCAACGCGGAGCATGTCGAAGGCGCGGAGAAGCTGCTGAAGCTGACGCTGGACATCGGCGAGGCGCAGCCGCGCACGGTGTTCGCCGGCATCAAGTCGGCCTACGATCCGGAAAAGCTCAAAGGCAGAATGACGGTGATGGTCGCCAACCTTGCGCCGCGCAAGATGAAATTCGGCCTGTCGGAGGGCATGGTGCTGGCGGCTTCCGGCGAGGCGCCCGGCTTGTTCATCCTGTCACCGGACGAGGGCGCGCAACCGGGCATGCGCATCAAGTAACGACTATTTCTTTGCGCTGATCGCGGTGAGGATGCCTTGCAGAATTGCGGTCGGCGTGGGTGGACACCCGCTCACCACCACGTCCACCGGGATGACGTTCGAGACTTTGCCGCAGCTCGCGTAACTCTCGCCGAAGATGCCGCCATCGCAGGCACAATCGCCGATGGCTACCACCAGCTTGGGTTCCGGCGCGGCGTCATAAGTGCGTTTGAGGGCGACTTCCATGTGACGCGACACCGGGCCGGTGACCAACAGCAGGTCGGCATGGCGCGGGCTGGCGACGAATTTGATGCCCAGTCCTTCGATATTGTAATAGGCGTTGTTGACTGCGTGGATCTCCAGCTCGCAACCGTTGCACGATCCGGCATCCACTTGCCGGATCGCCAGCGCACCACGGAATACATCCAGAATCTCCTGTTGCAGGCGTTGCGCTTGCAGACGCATTGCCTCATCCGCTTGCGGCGGCGTTTCGGTCTTGATTCCGGTTTTAACGATCTGTTTCAGTATCTGATACATCAGAGATCCTGCCCTGAATAGCTGAGATTGAACGACTTGTTGATAAGCGGAAAGTCCGGCACGATATTGCCCATGATGGCGTGTTCCAGCACTGGCCAGTTCTGCCAGGAAGGATCGTGCGGATGCACCCGGGTGAGCTTGCCCTCGGTATCGCTGTGTATCGCTACCAGCACCTCGCCGCGCCAGCCTTCCACCATACCGATACCAAACCCATTTGCGGGAAGTTGATCCAGTGGGCGCGCCAGTTCGTCGCCGCTTGTCAGGTTCACCAGAATATTGCGCAGCAGGCGCAAAGACTCAAACAGTTCATCGAAGCGCACAATGACACGCGCCGCGACATCGCCATTGCGATAGGTCGCCATCTGCACATCCAGTTTGTCGTAGGGCGCACAGGGAAATTGCACACGGGTATCCCATGACTGCGCACTGGCGCGCCCGGCCAGCCCGCACAGGCCAAGCTGCGCTGCGAGTTTGGGTTCCACGCGCCCGGCACCAATGAAGCGATCCTGCACCCCGGCATGTTCTTCATAGATACCGCGCAGGATGCGCGCTTGCTGTTCCAGCATGGCGCATTCCTGTTCGATTACGCGCTTGCCCTCGACCGTCAGATCCACCGCGACCCCGCCGGGAATGATGGTGTCCATCAGATAACGATGACTGAACAGCGTGGCATTGTTGCGCAGCACCTGTTCTTTCAATATCCAGAACTGCGCGAAGCCAAACGACAGTGCTACATCATTGCCGAGATAACCCAGATCGCCGAGATGGTTGGCCACACGCTCGCGTTCCAGCAACAATGCGCGCAACCACAAAGCATGGTCCGGCGGCGTGGTGTCGGCGATACTTTCCGCTGCCATCGCATACGCCCATGCATAGGCCACTGTGCTGTCGCCGCTCACCCGGCCGGCGAGCTTCGCACCTTGTTGCAACGTCATGCTCTCGAAACGTTTCTCGATGCCCTTGTGGGTATAGCCGAGACGTTGTTCAAGACGCAGCACCTTTTCACCAACGATGGAAAAACGGAAATGCCCCGGTTCGATGATGCCCGCATGCACCGGCCCCACCGGAATCTCGTGCACTCCCTGGCCTTCTACCTGCACGAATGGATAATTGTCCAAATCCTCGGTGCGGCTTTGCGCCGCATCGAAATCCTTGCGCAACGGGAAGCTGCCGCTGTGCCAGGCGGCATGACGCAGCCATTTGCGGTGGTCGTTCCCTTCGTGCGCATAAATGCCGAGCAGGTCATATACGGCGCGCTGCATGCGATTCGCCGCCGGGAATATCCGGCTGATGTCGGGATAGCTCGGCCGTTCGGCGGGCAATGGCACGCTCAAACACACCAGCCCATTTTCGTTGACCAGCACCACATGCAGTGCGAAGCCATGGCCTTGCGCGCGCTCATCGCTGCCCCACAGCGCGACCAGCCGTCCGCCGCCGTCGCACACGTTCTGGCAGATCGGCTGCAGATCCTCGCCGGTGATCCTGCCGCGCCAAGCGGGGATTGCGCCATTCATGCGCTCAAGATGCAGACTGGGATGTTTGATCGGCATTTAGAACCTCTGATTAAGCCCTCTGGGTTGCGACAAAACGGAGCGTAGCGCAGTTTCGAGGAACGGCCAAAACAGGCGCTCGCTGTGTTGCGCTCCTCGGTATCGTAGAGTCACTACGACCATCGTCGCACGCCTTGCGATCATCCTGTTTTTGTCAGAAACGTGGCTCATGGTGGGCTTAATCAGAGGTTCCAATTATCCCAGCAGGGCCGCCGCTTGGCGGTACCAGTTAGCCAAATAGGGCGGCATATACAGCCCGAGGATCAACACCAGCAGCAAGTGCACGAACACCGGAATCAGCGCAGGCGGATGCGGCAAGGGCTTTGCGGTGGTTTCACCGAACACGATGGGCTGTATCTTGCCGAAGATCGCGGCGAAGGCGATGCCCAGCGCGGCCAACAGTATAGGTGTGGTCCATGGATATTCGTGCATGGCGGTGGTGATGATCAGAAATTCGCTGGCGAACACGCCGAACGGCGGCATGCCGAGTATGGCGAAGGTGCCCAACGCCAGGCCCCAGCCCACTGTCGGGCTGACTTGCAGCAGACCGCGGATGCGCTCCATCTGCTGCGTACCAGCTTTTTGCGCAGCGTGCCCCACCGCGAAGAAAATCGCAGATTTGGTCAACGAGTGCATGGTCATATGCAACATGCCGGCAAAATTCGCCACCGGACCGCCCATGCCGAAAGCGAATGTGATCAGCCCCATGTGTTCGATGGAAGAGTAGGCGAACATGCGTTTGATGTCTTTCTGCCGCGACAGGAACAACGCCGCCACCACTACCGACAACAGGCCAAAACCCATCATCAGATTGCCTGCGAAGTGCGTCTTCAGCGAGCCGTCCACCAACACTTTGCTGCGCATCACCGCGCACAGCGCCACATTCAGCAACAGCCCGGACAGCACGGCCGATACCGGCGTGGGACCCTCCGCATGCGCGTCCGGCAGCCAGCTGTGCAGCGGCACCAGCCCAATCTTGGTGCCGTAGCCCACCAGCAGGAAAATGAACGCCAGCTTGAGCACAGTCGGCTCCAGTTCGCCCTTGACCTGGTTCAGGTGCGTCCACAGCAACGCGGTGCCGCCCTCGCCCAGCACGCGCTCGGCGGCAAAATACAACAGGATGGTGCCGAACAGGGCGAGCGCGATGCCCACGCCGCACAGGATGAAATATTTCCACGCCGCTTCCAGACTGGACGGCGTGCGATACAGGCTGACCAGCAGCACCGTGGTCAGCGTGGCTGCCTCCATCGCCACCCAGATGATGCCCATGTTATTGGTGGTGAGCGCCACCAGCATGGTGAAGGTGAACATCTGGTACATGCTGTAGTACAGATGCAGCATCCCGGTGGACAGCTTGCCGTGGTGCTGCTCGATGCGCATGTAGGGACGCGAGAACAGCGAGGTGGTGAACGCCACGAAGGCGGTCAGCGCCACCAGGAACACGTTGAACTGGTCGATGAAGAACTGTTCGCCGAATACGACCTGCGGGCCGGAATCGATGACGCGCATGGTCAGCGCCACCGAGGCGAGGAAAGTAAGGCCGCTCATCAGCGAATTCAGTTCGGCCGCCCAGGAACGCGAACCGAACACGGCCAGCATGCCGCCGCCAAACAGCGGAATGAGCAGCAGCGCCATGAGTTGCAGGTCAATCATCCTTGAGCTTCTCCATATGCGTGATGTCGAGGCTCTCGAAGGTCTCGCGAATCTGAAAAAAGAAAATGCCGAAGATGAAGGTGGCCACCAGCACATCCAGCGCGATGCCCAGTTCCACCACCAGCGGCATGCCCTGCGTGGCGCTGGTCGCGGCGAAAAACAGGCCATTTTCCAGCGACAGAAAGGCGACCACTTGCGACACTGCCTTGCGCCGCGTCAGCATCATCAGCAGCGACAGCATCACACTGGCCAGCGCAATGCCGATCAGGCCGCGCGTGATGCCCTGCGCCAGTTGCGAGATCGGCGCGGCCAGATTGAAGGCGAAGATCACCAATGCAAGTCCGGCCAGCATGGTGGTCGGGATATTGAGCAGCGTCTCCACGTCCCAGCGCACGTTCAGCCTGTGGATCAGGCGATGCAGCAACCAAGGCAACACCATTACTTTGAGCAACAGGGTCAGTGCAGCGGAATAATACAGATGATGCTGCGACGTGGTGTAGGCCACCACGAAGGTGCTGAGCGCCAGCACCGCGCCCTGCCAGGCAAAAAGGTTGATCAACGACAGGATGCGGCGCTGCGCCAACATGGCGAATGCGATCAGCAGCAGTAGGGCGGCCAGCAAATTGATGAACTGCAGGGACAGCGGAATCGTCATCTCATGTCCCCAGCAGAAAATGGATCAACAGCCCCAGCACGGCCAGCAGGAAAGCCGTGCCCAGGAACTCCGGCGCGCGGAAGATGCGCATTTTGGCCGTTACGACCTCCAGCACTGCCAGCCCCGCGCCCGCTGCCAGCAGCTTCAACAGCAGCAGCACGATAGCGAGCGGTAACCCCGCCCAGTTGCCCACTTCGGCGATGCCGTGCGGCAGGAACAGTGCGATTCCAATGGAAATGTAGGCAAACAGTTTCAGGCTGCTGGCCCACTCGATCAGCGCCAGGTGGCGCGCCGAATATTCGAGGATCATCGCTTCGTGGATCATGGTGAGTTCCAGATGCGTGCTCGGATTGTCTACCGGGATGCGCGCGTTCTCCGCCAGCAATACGATGACGAATGCCAGCGCCGCGAATGCCAGACTCGGATACAGCGCGAACTGGTGGTGCGCCAGCGCTTCGACGATGCGCGGCAACTGCGTGGAATGACTGATCATCGACGCGGTGAACAGCACCATCAGTAGCGCCGGTTCGGCAAGGAAGGACACCAGCATCTCGCGCCGTGCCCCCAGCGTACCGAACGAAGTGCCGATGTCCATCGCCGCCAGCGCAATGAACATGCGTGCCAGCGCGAACACGCCGACCAGCGCAATCACATCGGCGACACCCGAGAATGGCAGATCGACCGCGATGATGGGAATGATGGCGGCCGCCAGCCACATGCAGCCGAAGACGATGTAGGGCGTGATGCGGAACAACCAGGAAGCGTTATGCGCGATCACCGCATCTTTGTGGAACAGCTTGTGCAATACACGATACGGTTGCAGCATGCCTGCACCGGAACGGTTCTGCAACCAGGCTTGGCACTGGTTCACCCACCCTGTGAGCAGCGGCGCTGCCAGCACCACCAGCAGCAACTGGGTGAGCTGAAACACAATGGCCAGGATGAATTCGGAGTTATTCATCATACGAAGATCAGCAGGATGACCAGCGTCACGAAGGTATAGGTCAGATACAGATGGATGCGTCCATGCTGCAACAGAGAAGCCCAGCCGGACAATCTTTCGGTCAGACGACTGATCGGCAGATACAGCATGAACCACAGTCTGTCGTCGCTACGCCCATGGTATTTCGGATGCGTATCAAACGGGGTGGGCATCTCGCTCTCGATCTTGAAGAACGGCTCGAAGATGCGGCGTATCGGCTGGCCGAATCCTTCGGCGGTATCCTGCATGCGCGCATTCTGCGCCGGGAAACCGCAGTCCCATGCCGGACCACGGCGCAGACGGCCATGATACAGATGGCGTACCAGCAGGACGATAAGCAGCATCACGCCGGACACTGCCAACAGGAAATACAGCGGACTATAGCTGGCGCGCTCGGTGTCCACCGGCGCCAGGAACATCCAGTCCGCTGCAGCGTTGCCCAATTGCGTACCGATCAGCAAATGCGATACATAATCGATATGCTGCACCACGAACACCGGTGCCAGTCCGAGTGCTACACAAGTCAGCGCCAGCCATGCCATGCCAGCCCGTTCCCAGTGACCGGCATCGTGCGCGTGTTCCAGCACTTGTTCGCGGCGCTGCCCGAGGAAGATCACGCCATAGAACTTCACCATTACGTAGGCCGCTAACGCGGCAGCCAACGCGATCGCTGCTGCCGCTACCGGCACCAGCATGTTGACATAACTGTCTGGCAATCCCGGGGAGAGCAGGAAAGCTTGCAGCAACAACCACTCGGATACAAAACCGTTCAGCGGGGGTACTCCGGCAATCGCCAGCACGCCGACCAGCATCAACACAGATGTCCAGGGCATCTGATGGATCAATCCCCCCAAGCGCCCCATGTTGCGCTGGCCGGTGGCGTGCAGGATGGAGCCGGTACCAATGAACAGCAGACTCTTGAACATCGCGTGATTCAGGCTGTGATACAAGGTCGCGGTGAGCGACAAGGCCGCCAAGGCACCCTTGCCATAGACGTGGAAGATGATAGTCAGCCCTATTCCGACCAGTAGCAGGCCGATATTCTCGATGGATGAGTAAGCCAGCAATCGCTTCATGTCACCTTGCACAGCGGCGAACATCACACCGAAAATCGCTGTCATCAAGCCCAATGCCAGTGTCAACACGCCCCACCACCATATCTGCGTATGGAGCAGATCGAAGGTTACGCGCAGGATGCCGTAGATCGCCGTCTTCAGCATGACACCGCTCATCAGCGCGGAGACCGGCGAGGGCGCAGCCGGATGTGCCTCGGGCAACCACACGTGCAGCGGCAACGCACCCGCCTTCGCGCCGAAGCCGAACAGCGCGAGCAGGAATGCAGCCGACGCCCAGAACGGAGACAGGTGTGCCTCACGCATCGCGTCGAAAGTGTAAGCGCCAATGCCGTGCCCGCCCTGCATCACACCGAAACCGAGCAAAATGGCAATCGCGCCGACATGTGCGATCAACAGATACAGGAAGCCGGCCTTGCGAATGTCCGGCACATGGTGATCAGTGGTAACCAGGAAGTAGGAAGACAGTGCCATGGTCTCCCACGCCACCATGAACATATAGGCATCGTCGGCCAATAACACCAATGTCATGCCGGTGAGAAAGAGATGGTATTCCAGGCACAACAACCCCAGCGTCTTACTCTCCATATGGCGGAAATAGCCACTGCCGAACAGCGACACGCCGAAGGACGCGCCGCCCAACAAGATCAGGAAAAATGATGAAAGGGAATCGAGACGCAGATGCAACGGCAGATCAGGCAGTCCGAGTGGTAGCACAACCATTTGCGGCGATGCATCCAACGACCACAGGCCGATGACTGCGAGCACCAATGAAGCGAGCGCTCCAACAGGAAAAAGCAGATGGGCGACCAATTTGGCGCTATGCCTGAATAGCAATCCCATCAGACCAAGCGCAATCCATAGTGTGATGGCTGCGCCTATTCCCTGCAACGGCAACATACCCGTCATGTTCATGCTATTTGTTTTTTTCCTCGCCTGTGTGGTTTGCTCAACTGCTCAGGCTGGGCATTCTACTCTCTTGCCCATGCCGCATTCAATGAGATCATTCTCCGCATTTGCTTTATTTACTCACAAATCAGAAATATAGGCGGCATCTGGATGTTCGAAGAATTATCGCACCAGGCGTGGATGCATCAGGCCGGATTCTTCGCGAAGATCGGCATTGAGAATGTGGTGGCGAATCCGGATGACGCGCTGGCACGCGCAAAGGTTCTGCTCAGATAGTTCCGGGCGCCACCACCTCGACTCTGCCGGTGTAGGCGGCGGATATCATCCACAGGTAGGCGCCATGAATGGCGATATCCGCCATCGCCTCGCGGTGTTCCGGCCGGCTGTCGTCCAGCTCGTCCTGCGATCTTTCTTCCCAGTCGCCCAGATATTCGATCGCCGCTCTCATGTTTGCCGCGATGCCGTCCATTTCCGCACCGACCGGCAGCACCAGGCGATACTCCGGATGGCTGTTCGACATCAGTATCCGGACACGCATCCCGCATCCGGCCGCATCAATACATCACCTTTACATTCTCCGCTTGCAGCAACTCGCGCAAACCATGCAGCAGGTCGTCGTGCAGCGTCACCTGCCATGTCTCGTCGAGGCGCAACCGGCAGCTCGCGTCATCGTTGCGGTAGTGGATCTGCACCGGACATTTGCCGTTACGGTAGGGAGCGAACAGTTTTTTGAGTTGCGCGACGCTGGTTCTGCCGTTGCAGCGCAGCGCCAGCTCCTTGGCGAAAGCGGAACGCGCCGAGGCGAAATCGAACAGCTCGTCGGCATTCACGCGCACGCTATCGGTATACGAATCCAGGCTGGCCTTGCCGTGCACCACCAATAATTCATCCTCGCGTATCCACGGGCGGCTCGGCTCATACAGGTCGTTGAACACGGTCACCTCGACCTGCGCGCCGCCGTCGTCCAGCGTCACCACCGCCATGCGCCCGCGCCGTGTCTGCTGGATGCGCAGTCCGGCCACGATGCCCGCCAGCACCACCGCTACGCCGCGCCGCGTAGTTGATGTGGAACTGCTGCCATTCGATGCGCCGACAAATTGCGGCGTGAGGTCGCCCAGCTTCATCTTGATGAAGTTCGCCAGCTCTTCTTCATATTCCTGATAGGGATGCCCGCTCAGATAGAAACCGAGGCTGGTCTTTTCGTGGATCAGCTGTTCGCGCAGCCGCCAGCGCGGCACATCCGCGTGCTGGACCGTCAGCGCGGCATCCGCCTCGTCGTTGCCGAACAGGCTGTTCTGGTTGGCAAAGCGTGCGTGCTGGTCGGCGCTTGCCAAGGCGGCATCCAGTGTCGCCATCAGGCAGGCGCGATGATCGTTGATGCTGTCGAACGCGCCGGCCTTGATCAGCGCCTCGACGGTGCGGCGGTTGACGACGCGCTTGTCCACGCGCCGGCAGAAATCGAACAGATCCTTGAATGCGCCGCTTTCGCGCGCCTTGGCGATGTTGCCGATGGCCGCCTCGCCGGTGCCCTTGACCGCGCCGAGGCCGTAGGCAATGGTCTTCTCGTCCACCGGAGAAAACGCATAGCCCGAGCTGTTCACGTCCGGTGGCAGGATGCGCAATCTCTGCTGCAAGGCATCGAGATAGAAGGTGCGCACCTTGTCGGTGTTGTCCAGATCGCCCGACAGCGTCGCCGCCATGAAGGCAGCCGGATAATGCGCCTTGAGATAGGCGGTCTGATAAGCCACCAGCGCGTAAGCGGCGGCATGCGACTTGTTGAATCCGTATCCGGCAAACTTCTCCATCAGGTCGAACAGGTTGCCGGCCTGATCCTTCGGCGTACCGTTCCTGAGCGCGCCGTTGACGAAAATCTCGCGCTGCTGCGCCATCTCCTCGGGCTTTTTCTTGCCCATCGCGCGGCGCAGCAGGTCGGCACCGCCGAGACTGTAGCCGCCGACGATCTGCGCCATCTGCATCACCTGCTCCTGATAGACCATGATGCCGTAGGTTTCGCGCAGCACCGATTCGACGGCGGGGTGGGGGTAGTCGAATTTCTCGCCGTGCTTGCGCCGCACGAAATCCGGAATCAGGTCCATCGGGCCGGGGCGGTACAGCGCCACCAGCGCGATGATGTCCTCGAAACAGTCCGGTCTGGCCTGTTTCAGCATGTCTTTCATGCCGCGCGATTCCAGCTGGAATACGGCGGTGGTATTGCCGGCCTTGAGCAGCTCGTAGGCCAGCTTGTCGTCGAGCGGCATGGTTTCCAGCGTGAACGGCGCGACACCGCCGGCCAGCCGCGCAACATGACGCATCGCCCAGTCGAGGATGGTCAGGGTGCGCAAACCGAGGAAGTCGAACTTCACCAGCCCGATGGCCTCGACATCGTCCTTGTCGAACTGGCTCACCACGCTGGCCGCGCTGTCGGCGCAATACAGCGGGCAGAAATCGGTGAGCTGCCCCGGCGCGATCAGCACGCCGCCGGCATGCATGCCGACGTTGCGCGTCAGGTCCTCGAGCCGCCCGGCCAGTTCCAGCAGTTCCGGCACACCCTCTTCGCGCTCGGCGATGGCGTTGATCTCCGGCTCCATTTCGCGCGCCTTCTGCAGCGACACCGGCTTCACGCCTTCGAGCGGGATCGCCTTGGACAGGCTGTCGCACAGCCCGTAGGGGAAATCCATTACGCGGCCGACGTCGCGGATCACCGCCTTGGAAGCCATCGTGCCGAAGGTGGCGATCTGCGACACGCACTGTGCGCCGTATTTCTTCTTCACGTAATCGATGACGCGCTCGCGCCCGTCCTGGCAGAAGTCCACGTCGAAGTCGGGCATCGACACGCGCTCGGGATTGAGAAAACGCTCGAACAGCAAGCCGTAGCGCAGCGGGTCGAGATCGGTGATGCCGAGGCTGTACGCCACCAGCGAACCGGCGCCGGAGCCGCGCCCCGGTCCGACCGGCACGCCATTGTTTTTCGCCCAGCGGATGAAATCCGCCACAATCAGGAAGTAGCCGGGGAAGCCCATCTTGATGATGGTCTCGGTCTCGAACGCGAGCCGCTCGCGGTACTGCGGCAGCTTCGCGGCGCGCTCGGTCTCGTCGGGATAGAGCAACGCCATGCGCTGCTGCAAGCCGAGTATCGCCTGCCCGCGCAGATAGTCTTCCAGGCTTTCGCTGTTCGGCGTCGGAAAATCCGGCAGGTGCGGCTTGCCCAGCGCCAGGGAAAGATTGCAGCGGCGCGCAATCTCCACGCTGTTCTGCAACGCCTCCGGCAGGTCGGCGAACAGCGCCGCCATTTCGGCCTGTGTCTTGAAGTATTGCTGCGCGGTAAATTGCCTAGCGCGGCGCTTGTCGTTCAGCACATAGCCCTCGGAGATGCACACGCGCGCCTCGTGCGCCTTGAAGTCATCGGCGGCGAGAAACTGCACCGGATGGGTAGCGACTAGCGGCAGGCCGAGTTTGGCGGCCAGCTGCGCTGCAGCGTGGATGTAATGCTCTTCGTCGGCAAATCCGGCGCGCTGCACTTCGAGGTAATAACGGTTGTTGAACAGGCCCGCCCATTCCTGCGCAAACTGTCTGGCCTGCTGCATGTTGCCGGACAGCAGCGCACAGCCGACATCGCCGAGGTGTGCGCCGGACAATGCGATCAGCCCGGCAGTGCCTTCGTGGAACCACTCGCGGCGCAATTCGGCGCGGCCGCGATGCTGGTTCTCCAGATAGGCGCGGCTGAGCAGGCGGCACAACAGCAGATAGCCCTCGCGCGACTGGCACAGCAGCAGCAGGCGATGCGGCCGGTCGTGGTCGGCGTCGTTGCCGATGAACACGTCGCAGCCGACGACGGGTTTGAGGCCGTTACCGCGCGCACTTTGGTAAAACTTCACCAGCCCGAACACGTTATTCAGGTCGGTCAATGCCACTGCCGGCATGCCGTCGCCTTGCGCGGCGGCAACCGCTTCATTCACGCGCAGCATGCCATCCGAAATGGAATATTCGCTGTGCAGCCGGAGATGGACGAAGGAAGGTTGCGGCATGATGAAAACGTAAGGTTTCGAGCGGTGATTTTAGCACCGTCGGATGCATGGGGTAGGCGATCCTCTCAATAGGCAAACGCCACTTCTCACTGCACAGATTGATCTTTTCGGGCGCGCTGGATAAATAATGCCGCGAGAAACGGCGCGGATGGTGGAGCGGGTGAACGGGATCGAACCGTCGTATGCAGCTTGGGAAGCTGCCGTTCTACCATTGAACTACACCCGCCTGGTGTAGAATACGGCGCGCATTCTAGCATGGACCAGCAAAGTGATAACTGTCAGCATCAACGGCGAATCCCGCCAATTCCCGCAAGCCATCAGCGTCGCCGTGCTCATCGATGAACTGGGACTGACCGGCAAGCGCATCGCGCTGGAGCGCAACGGCGAAATCGTGCCGCGCAGCATGTTTGCCGCACAGCAGCTGGCGGATGGCGACAAACTGGAAGTGGTTGTCGCGGTGGGTGGCGGCTAAGACTCAACCCGTTTTCGTCCACAAAAAATACGAAAAGCATGAAAATAAATTTGTTCGTGTTTTTCGTGACTTTCGTGGACAGAAGTTTTTCCAGATTTAATAGGAATACAAATGAACGACAAACTCATCATCGCAGGCAAGAGCTACTCGTCCCGGCTGCTGGTTGGTACCGGCAAATACAAGGACTTCGCCGAGACGCAGGCGGCGGTCGAGGCCAGTGGCGCGGAAATCATCACCATCGCGATTCGCCGCAGCAACATCGGGCAGAACCCCAATGAACCGAGTTTACTGGAAGTCCTGCCGCCGTCGAAATACACGCTGCTGCCCAACACCGCCGGCTGCTACACCGCCGACGATGCGGTGCGCACGCTGCGGCTGGCGCGCGAGCTGCTGGACGGGCACACTCTGGTCAAGCTGGAGGTGCTGGGCGACCCGCAATCGCTGTATCCGAATATGATCGAGACCATCGCTGCGGCGAAGACGCTCGTGGCGGAAGGTTTTCAGGTGATGGTGTATACCTCGGATGACCCGATCATCGCCAGGCAACTGGAAGACCTCGGCTGCGTGGCGATCATGCCGCTGGCCTCGCTGATCGGCTCCGGCATGGGCATCCTCAATCCGTGGAATTTGCAACTCGTCATGGAGCGCGTGCAGGTGCCGGTGATCGTCGATGCGGGCGTGGGCACCGCGTCGGATGCCGCGATTGCGATGGAACTGGGTTGCGACGGCGTGCTGATGAACACCGCGATCGCCGCCGCGCAGCAGCCGGTGCTGATGGCCGGCGCGATGAAGAAGGCCGTGGAAGCCGGACGCGACGCGTACCTCGCCGGGCGCATGCCGAAAAAATTCTACAGCGCCAGCCCGAGTTCGCCGACGGCGGGCATCATCGGCTCGACGCGCAGCTAAACACCCCTCTCCTCATCCCCTCTCCCGCAAGTGGGAGAGGGTGCCCGATAGGGCGGGTGAGGGCAACTGAGCAACCTGCCATGACCGACACCGATCTTTCCAAACGCCACATCCGCAGCTACGTGCTGCGCCAAGGCCGCGTCTCGCCCGCGCAGCAGCGCGCGGTGGAAACGCTGCTGCCGCGTTTCGGCATTCCGTACGCCACGCGTCCGCTGGACCTGAATCAGGCCTTCGGGCGCGCTGCGCCGAAGATTCTGGAGATCGGTTTCGGCATGGGCGACAGCACCGCGACCATCGCGCAGGCAGCTCCCGCAAATGATTACCTGGCGCTCGAAGTGCACACACCGGGCGTGGGCAACCTGCTCAAGCTGATCGATGTGCAGCAGATACCCAACATCCGCATCATCCAGCACGATGCGGTGGAAGTGCTGCGCGACATGATCGGTGACGCAACCCTGGACGGTGTGCATATCTTCTTTCCCGATCCGTGGCATAAGGCGCGCCACAACAAGCGTCGCCTGATTCAGGCACCATTCATCGCGCAACTGGTGCAGAAAATAAAACCCGGCGGCTATATCCACGTCGCTACCGACTGGCAGGATTACGCCGAGCAGGTGCTGGCGGTATTGAGTGCGGAGCCGCTGCTGCAAAACACGGCGGCGGATTACGCACCGCGCCCAGAATATCGCCCGCTTACCAAGTTCGAGCAGCGCGGCATCCGTCTGGGGCATGGTGTGTGGGATATGGTGTTTCGCCGTATCTGAACCACGAAACCGATGGGGCGCGTCGCATGAGTGTGGCCGCGAATGCGCTATAAAGCTGTCACTGGCGAAGAGTCGAAATGTGCCAAAAGCGGAAATTCAAGAATTTTGTGGCGATGGTCTGCTACTCGGTGCGGAAGTTCGTTCTTCTAGTAATGTACTTCTGCTACCGCGCCATAAGCGGTCAGTCGAAAACCGTAGTTTCCCCTCTTATCCTTGTGTGGATATTTAGTGATAGGTTTCAACAATCACTGCTAAAGATAGTAAGTAAAACACTTGGAAGTGTTTATACAGGTCAAGCATGGAGAAGATTTCTCCGATAACCCTATCTTTATTATCGAGGAAATTAGGAAGGTCACTAAGCTCGTGAACCTCATCATTTCTCCTGTTCCCCATCAGCGTAAATAAGGTCGAAGCTTTTTCTTCTAACTTATTCTTCAAGAAAGAGGCAGGCAAACCGCCGAAATTCCCACGACCTTTCATGACTTTTGGAAATTTTGGGTATTCCATATTGGCAAACATGAATAACGACCTAGTCAATTTTTCAATCATTGCAGGAATACGAACTAGAGAATCGCTAAGTAATACGACAGAGTCGAACGATTCATTTGGAATGTTTGAAACTTCTGCCGAAGATGGAGGAGATGCCTGAATGACAGGAATATTTCTTAACATCCGGGCAAGGGACTTGAGAACAATTGAGTCAATAAAATGAATATGGTTGTGAAGATTGATAATGGCTTCTATTTTTACTGGCTTATTTATGATGTTTCGAACTAGGATGTCGTACGAATCGACTTGAAACCAGTCCCAAATAAATATTTTCGTAGTGTCCAAGTTTGAGAACACTTCCTCCAATGTTTTCGTCTTTGGAGCATTTGCATCGTATTTCATTCTGATTTTCCACTCAAATTCAGAAGGAATGGAGGCGAATGGAGAAAGGATGTTTGTAAGGTGATCAATTTCCGCTTGGTTAGTTGAGAAATATTCTTCCGGGGAAATTTTCCCAAGACGAATATCTAATTCTCCATCGGAGAAAAGATGCATTTTTCTAAAATTCGCAAAAGCCAATGAAGAGTGCGGATTCATTACATCCCTCTATGAATATGACCGCTTATGGCACGGTAGCGGAGGTACATTATTAGAAGAGCGAACTTCCGCAAAGGCCGATGATGAGACGGTCGGGGCAGCCAACTTAAACTTCCGCTTCGGGTTGCTGTCCCTTGGCGAACGGCAGCTGTGCGGCAAGCTGTCAAATCGAAGCGCCACTGACTGCTTTGCGGCGGTGAGCATTGGGGGGATCGCAGGCCGGTGCCAAAACCAGACCTTCGGCGTTAAAAAGGCGATCCGCAACCAGCGGGGTGAAGCTGCATCTATCGAATTTCTGCTGCCCCCCATTCTGCGACACCATCCCGCAAATGCGCAGACTTGAAACCCTCCTTGCGCAGCAGTTCTACTGCATCTATCGCCATCAGACAATAGGGGCCACGGCAGTAAGCAACGATGGGTCTATCCTTTGGTAGTTCCGCAAGCCGCTGGCGCAGTTCGTCGATTGGGATGGAGCGAGCGAATGGAAGGTGTGTCGCCAGATACTCATCGGTTGGGCGCACGTCCAGCACGACCACCTCCCCCCGGCGTGCCATTTTCATCAGCATTTCACGATCATTGGGCACCAGATCGTTCGGTTGTGCAGCAATTTTCTGCAATTCCATCTGCAATTCAATCAAATGACTTTCTGCCAGAGAATGGATATGCACCCATAAGTCGGCGACCGCCTTGTCGGCCAGACGGTAGATAATGTTTTTACCTTGCCGCTCGGTTTCAACCAGATGGGCGCCACGCAACTCTCGCAGATGTGCACTGGCCAGTTTCATGCTGATGGAAGCCTCATGCGCAAGCGCTTCCACTGTCTTCTCACCCTGACAAAGCAACTCAATCAACTCCAGCCGCTTGGGGCTTGAGAATACCTTGCCAATCCGCGCTACCTGCTCATAAAGCAGATCTTTGATCTTGCGTGCGTTTTTCATCGTAACAATCCGGTAATCGTTTGATTGCGGATTATAGCAACAAACCATCTATCAATGATTCTGTTGACAATGTGTGCAGACATTGCTCTAATCACTCCAACAACAATTAGATTGTTATAACCAGCGGAGAAAATTATGAAATACCTGATGATCCTGAACGACGCTCCTTATGGGTCGGAGCGCAGCTACAACGGCTTGCGTCTTGCGCGCACGCTGCTCAAGACCGGCGAGGCGGAGGTCAAGATGTTCCTTGTCGGTGATGCGGCCGCATGCGCCAAGCGCGGACAGAAGGTGCCGCAGGGTTATTACAACATCGGCGACATGCTGGGCATGGTGGTGCGGAATGGTGGAGAAGTCGGCGTGTGCGGCAGTTGCCTTGACGCGCGCGGCATCGTTGTCGAGGAGATGATCGAAGGCATGTCGCGCAGCACCATGGATCAACTCACCGCGTGGACGCAGTGGGCTGACAAAGTCATCGTTTTCTAGGAAGAATGAAATGAGTCGCACGGTACTGGTATTGGGCGCGGGAATCGGCGGCATTGTCGCCGCCGAAACGTTGCGCAAGCTACTGCCCGCTTCCGATCGAGTGATTGCGGTGGATCGTAGCGGGCAGCATTTTTTTCCGCCCTCGCTGCTATGGTTGATGGTGGGTGAACGGAAAGCGGAAGAGTTTTCCAGGCCACTGGATCGGTTGCCTCGCTACGGCATCGAGTTTCGCCAAGGCAACATTACGCGGATTGATCCTGCCCAACTGGAAGTGGAAATCGATGGGCGATCCCTGCGCGCCGATGCGCTGGTGATTGCGCTGGGTGCGGAGTACGCGCCGGAAACTATTCCCGGCCTTGCCGAAGCCGGTCTCTGCATTTACACGATGGAAGGCGCGACCGCGATCCGCGATGCGCTGGCACGGTTTTCGGGCGGGCGCATTGTCATCCTGACTGCGGCACCGCAATACAAATGTCCGGCCGCACCCTATGAGACCGCGTTGCTGGTAGATAGCTATCTGCACAAGCGCGGCCTGCGCGAGAAAACGACTATCGAGTTCTTCGCCGCCGAACCGCGACCGATGTTCGTCGCCGGCCCCGAGATGGGCGCCGCCGTGCGCGGCATGGTCGAGGCGCGCGGTATCGCCTACCATCCCGAGCATCAAGTCAAGGAGGTCGATGCCGCCAACCGCCGCATTTCATTCGCAAACGGCGCGAGTGCTGAGTACGATCTGCTGCTGTATGTCCCGCCGCATCGTGCCCCTGCACTGGTGCGCGAGGTAGGCTTGACCAACGAAAGCGGCTGGGTTCCGGTTGACCGCCATACGCTGCAAACGCAATTCGAGAGCGTCTTCGCCATCGGCGACATCACTACTATTCCGCTCAAGATGGGTCGCCCCCTGCCGAAGGCCGGCGTGTTCGCCCACGGTCAGGCCGAGGTCGTGGCGCACAACATCGCCCATGCATGGACTGGCGAGGGTACAACGCGCCAATTTACCGGGGAAGGCATGTGCTTCATCGAGACTGGCAGCGGTCGCGCCGGCATCGGCAAGGGAAATTTCTACGCTGAGCCGACGCCGCAAGTGGAGATGCGCGGACCGAATCGCTTCTGGCACATGGGCAAGATACTCTACGAGAAATACTGGCTGTACCGGCGTTTCTGAAGGGCGCGCGCTCAATAACCAACCACAACATCTTGTAGCGACTAATAGTGTCGGGATGAGAAGCTCAGAATATTCTTCCAGGCTTAACCAGATTGGTTGCTAAACCGGGTTGTCCTGATCGAAGAAGCGGTGCTCCAGGCCGAAGTGCGCCGCCAAGTGTTCCCCCAGTGCCTTTATGCCAGGCCGTTCGGTGGCGTGGTGTCCGGCGGCGATGAAAGCGACGCCGCTTTCCTGCGCGAGATGAAAGCTTTGCTCGGAAATTTCTCCGGTGATGTAGGCATCTGCGCCTTGCGCGATGGCCGCCTCGAAATAGCCTTGCGCACCGCCGCTGCACCATGCCACTTTGCGGATGTTCATGGTGTCATTCCCGATGACCTGGGGCACGCGCTGCAATCTGCCTCCGATCCATGCGGCGAATTGCGCGAGTGCCTGCGGGTGCGCCAATTCACCGATGCATGCGATGTCCTGTTCGCCGAATCTGCCTTGTGTGTCCAATCCCAGCAACTTGCCAAGTTGCGCGTTGTTGCCCAGCTCGGGATGCGCGTCGAGCGGCAGATGATAGGCCAGCAGGCTGACATCGTTGCGCAGCAGCTCGGCGATGCGCCGTTTCCTGATGCCGGTTATCGTGGCATCCTCGTTGCGCCAGAAATAGCCGTGGTGTACCAGAATCGCATCTGCGCCCCAGGCAATCGCCGCATCCAGCACGAACTGTGAAGCCGTCACGCCGGTGGCGATGCGCCGCACTTGCGCGCGCCCTTCCACCTGCAAGCCGTTCGGACAGTAGTCCTTGAAAGAACCGGTTTGCAGCAGGCTTGCGCTATAATCGCACAATTCATTGAGCAGCATGAGTTTTCCTTCGACATGAAACAGGCAAACCAATCATACCATGCGTAAATACTGGCTATTATTTACCCAAGCGGTCACCGTTGTGCTGGCGCTGCTGTTCATCGTGCAGACGCTCAGGCCGGAATTGCTGCCGAATGCGGCGCGCAGCGGCGTGGTTACCCTGCATGAAATCGCGCTGCCGGCAGCGGACAGTAGAATTCCGGTGACCGGATTGAGCGCTGCCGCGCAAAAGGCCATGCCGGCCGTGGTGAATATCTATACCAGCACCGTCATCAAGACGCCGATCCACCCCTTCATGGAAGACCCGCGCTTCCGTTTTTTCTTCGGTGATCCGCAGGACAGCGAGCCGCAAAGCAGTTACAGCCTGGGTTCCGGTGTGATCGTCAGTCCCGATGGCTACATCTTGACCAATTATCATGTGATTGACGCCGACCAGATCGAAGTCGCGCTGGCGGATGGCCGCAAGACCAGGGCGCATGTTATCGGTTCCGATCCGGAAACCGATCTTGCCGTTATCAAGATCGACCTGCCCGGCGAACTTCCCGCCATTACCTTTGGCCGCCCGGAGCGGGCGCAGGTCGGCGATCTGGTGCTTGCCATCGGCAACCCTTTCGGCGTAGGGCAGACCGTCACGATGGGCATCATCAGTGCGCTCAAGCGCGATCATCTGGGGCTGAATACTTTCGAGAATTTCATCCAGACCGATGCCGCGATCAACCCCGGCAATTCCGGTGGCGCGCTGGTGGATGTAAACGGCTATCTGATTGGCATCAACAGCGCGATTTATTCGCCGAATGGCGGTTCGCTCGGCATCGGTTTTGCCATTTCCGCCAATACCGCGAAAAAAACCATGGTGCAAATCATCCAGACTGGTTCCGTGACGCGCGGCTGGATCGGCGCGGGGGTTCAGGAGCTCACGCCTGAACTGGCCGAGTCATTCAAGCTGGGCAGCACCGAAGGCCTGCTGATTACCGAAGTGACGCCCAATGGTCCGTCGGAGAAAGCGGGTGTGAAGACCGGCGATATTCTGATCGCGATAGACGACTGGGTTGTTGCCGACTGGAATGTCATGCTGGAAACCGTGACCAACCTGCCGCCCGGCAAGGTTGTCACGCTCAAGGTGTTGCGCAACGGTGCGGCAATGAGCCTGCCGGTGAAAATCGGCAAACGCCCCAAACCCGCGGCGCAATAGTGCGCCGGCTTGCGTTAGCGGGAGTCGGCTTGCGCTGCCTTTTTTGTGCCCATCCAGCTGGCAACCACGACCCCCGCTTCATAGAGCAGCCACATGGGAATTGCCAGCATGAATTGCGACACCACGTCCGGCGGGGTGAAGATCGCCCCGACCACGAACGCGCCAACTACCACGTAAGGGCGGATTTCGCGCAGCTTTTCGATTGAAACCATGCCGATCCGCACCAGTATCACTACCGCCACCGGCACTTGGAAGGTCATGCCGAACGCCATGAACATGCCGAGTGCGAAACTGAGGTATTCGTTGATATCGGTCATTACCGCCACGCCCTGCGGCGCGATGCCGGTAATGAAGCCGAAGACAAGCGGGAATACGGCAAAGTAGGCAAAGGCCATGCCGGAGAAAAACAACAGCGTGCTGGCAATGATGAGCGGCAACACCAGCCGCTTCTCATGCGCGTACAGGCCGGGTGCCACGAACCGCCAGATTTGCCACAGCGTGTAGGGCAGGGTAATCAGGAATGCGGCCATCATTGCCACTTTGACCGGCACGAAGAATGGCGTAGTCACGCCGGTAGCGATCATTTGCCCGCCCTTGGGCAGCTTCGCCAGCAGCGGTTGCGCCAGCAGGGTGTAAAGGTCTGGAGCCCAGGGGAACAGGCAAATGAAAGCCAGCAACAGCGCAATCACCAGATGCAGCAGGCGCGTGCGTAATTCGATCAGGTGCGCGATCAGGTTTTCACTGGTGCCCATCAAACTGGTTTGCCTGGTGTGTCAGGGGTTTGTGCAGCGGATGGGCTCGGTTCGTCCGGTGCGGCAGGAGGGGTGCCGTATTGCGCCTGCAATATCTTCTGTTCTGCTGTCAGCACGGCCTCGCGCGTGGATTGTCCAATGGCCGAGATATTTTCCCTGATGCTGGCTTGCAGTTGGCGTGCTTCATGAATGGCCAGATCGTTGCTGATGTCGTTTTTGACGTTTTGCACGTAGCGTTGTATCCGTCCCCACAAATGCCCTGCGGTACGCGCCACCTTCGGCAGCCGCTCCGGGCCGATGACCACCAGCGCCACCAGCATAACGATTAGCAGTTCCGAGAACGCGATATCAAACATGTGTGTTTGATTTGTCTTCTTTCACCTGCGTTTTGGATGACACCTCGCCTTCAATGGTCTGTCCATTCTGCGGTGCCGGTTTGGATTCGCTGTCGTGCATTGCTTTCTTGAACTCCTTCACTGCTCCGCCCAGGTCGCTGCCGATGTTGCGCAGTTTTTTGGTGCCGAATATCAATACGACAACCAGCAATACGATCAGCCAGTGCCAGATGCTCAATGAACCCATTTTGGTTTCCCCTTGAAATTAATTGCGCCGCACCATGGGTGGAATATTGCCGCCGCCAATGACATGAATGTGCAAATGAAATACTTCCTGCCCGCCGCCTTTGCCGGTGTTGATCACGGTGCGGAAGCCGTTTTCCAGGCCTTGTTCTTTCGCCAGCCTGGGCGCGAGCAACAGCATTCTGCCGAGCAAAACCGTGTGCGCTTCCCCGGCCTCGGTCAATGAAGCCAGATGCAGCTTCGGGATCATCATGAAATGCACCGGCGCAACCGGGTTGATATCGTGAAACGCCAGCAACTCGTCGTCTTCGTATACCTTGCGGCAGGGAATTTCACCGCGTGCGATTTTGCAAAAAATACAGTCACCCATGGTCAGTCCTTGCTTCGACCTTCCTTTTCAGCTATTCCGGACAAACCCTCGCGGCGCGCCAGCTCGTTCAGCACATCATCCGCGCTCAAGCCATGTTTTGCCAGCAGCACCATGCAATGAAACCACAAATCGGCGGTTTCATATACCAAGTGGGTTTTGTCGCCGCCTTTGGCCGCCAGAATCAATTCCGTCGCTTCCTCGCCGATTTTCTTCAGGATGGCGTCTTCACCCTTGCTGAGTAGCTTGGCGACATAAGAGCTTTCCGGCGACGCCTGCTTGCGCGCCTCCAGCGTTTCCGTCAGTCTCTGTAAAATACCCCGATTCATTTTTTCTGAACTCATTTTTTGTAAATTTCCCCGGGAGATTTCAGTACCTCATCCGTTTCCACCCACTGTCCTTTTTCCAGCCGGCGGTAGAAACAGCTTGCGCGCCCGGTGTGGCAGGCGATGCCGCCTTGTTGTTCGACCTGCAGCAGAATCACATCGCCGTCGCAATCCAGCCGGATTTCCTTCACTTTCTGGATATGCCCGGACTCCTCGCCCTTGTGCCACAGTTTCTTGCGCGAACGCGACCAATATACCGCTTCGCCCTTCTGCCATGTCAGCTTCAGGGCATCGTGATCCATCCATGCCACCATCAGCACCCGCCCGGTCGCGGCGTCCTGTGCGACAACCGGCACCAGACCGTCTTCTGACCAGTTTACCTTGTTTAACCATGTCTCAATCATAGTCGCACCTCAATGCCTTGCTCAGCCATAAACTGCTTGGCCTGCTGCACGGTATATTCGCCAAAATGGAAAATGCTGGCCGCCAGCACCGCATCGGCCCCGCCGAGTTTTACACCATCGGCCAGGTGTTGCAGGTTGCCCGCGCCGCCGCTGGCAATCACCGGGATTTCCAGCGCGTCGGTTACCGCGCGCGTCAGCGCCAGATCGAAGCCGTTCTTCTGCCCGTCCCGGTCCATGCTGGTCAGCAGGATTTCGCCCGCGCCCAAGCCCTGCATCTTTTTCGCCCATTCCACCGCATCCAGTCCGGTGGCCTTGCGTCCGCCGTGAGTGAACACTTCCCAGCGGTTCGCTCCGGTCTGCTTCGCGTCGATCGCCACCACGATGCACTGCGAACCGTAACGCCCGGCGGCGTCTGCAACCAGTTGCGGATTCAGCACGGCGGAGGTGTTGATGCTGACCTTGTCCGCGCCGGCATTCAGCAGGTTGCGCACATCACCGACCTCGCGCACCCCGCCGCCGACGGTCAGCGGAATGAATACCTGCGAAGCGACCTGTTCGATGATGCGGAAGATGATACCCCGGTCGTCCGAGCTGGCGGTAATGTCAAGGAAAGTCAGTTCATCCGCGCCCTGTTCGTCATAGCGGCGCGCGATTTCCACCGGGTCGCCGGCGTCGCGCAGTTCGACAAAACTGACGCCCTTGACCACGCGCCCGGCGGTGACATCGAGACAGGGAATAATTCTTTTGGCGAGCATCCGTGCTTAACCGGGAAATGACAGTTTGATCGGGGTCAGTTCGTCTGCCAGCGCCTGCGCGGCGCGCAAATCCAGCGTGCCTTCGTAGATCGCACGTCCGGTGATCGCGCCGGTAATGCCTTCCTGATACACCGCACACAAGGCGCGCACATCGTCCAGGTTGCTGATGCCGCCGCTGGCGATCACCGGCACATGCAGCGGACTGGCCAGTTCGACGGTAGCCGGGATGTTCACGCCGGACATCATGCCGTCGCGCCCGATGTCGGTGTAAATGATCGCTTCCACGCCATAACTTTCAAAACGTTTGGCCAGATCGGCCGCATCGTGCCCGGTCAGTTTCGACCAGCCATCCACCGCCACCTTGCCGCCCTTGGCGTCCAGCCCGACCATGATGTGTCCGGGAAAGGCATCGCAGGCCTCGTGCAAAAATCCCGGCACCTTGACTGCCGCCGTGCCGATGATGATGTAGGTCACGCCGATGTCGAGGTAGCGTTCGATGGTCTCCAGGTCGCGAATGCCGCCGCCCAGTTGCACCGGCACATCGCTGCCGTCCATCGCTTCGATGATGCTGCGCACCGCCGCCTCGTTCTTCGGCTTGCCGGCAAACGCGCCGTTCAGGTCCACCAGATGCAGGCGGCGCGCGCCTTGCTCCAGCCAATGCCGCGCCATCGCGGCGGGATCTTCGGAAAACACCGTGGCATCTTCCATCACGCCCTGTTTGAGGCGCACACAATGACCGTCTTTCAAATCAATCGCGGGAATAATCAGCATGGCAGTACGTTTAAGGGTTCCATTGCATAAAGTTTTGCAGCAGTTTCAGCCCTGCTGTTTGGCTTTTTTCCGGGTGAAATTGCACCGCAAACAGATTGTCCTGCGCCACCGCGCAGGTGAAAGGCTGCGGATAGTCGCTGGTCGCCTGCACCAGCGCCGCATCCTGCGGGCACACGTAATAGCTGTGCACGAAGTAGAAGTGCGCGTCCTGCGGAATACCTGCCCACAGCGGGTGTTCGAGCGCGTTCCCTCTCCCCAACCCTCTGATGGAACCACTAGCCATTCGACTAAGCCCGCCAGCGGGCAAGTCGCTGGTTATCCCGGAGGGCGAGGGAGCAACCGTCGCATCTCCTTGCGTGAATGCGGATTGTTCGATCCTCCGCACCTGGTTCCAGCCCATGTGCGGCACCTTGAGCCGGTTGCCCTGCGCGTCTTTCAGGTCGGAGGCGAAGCGCACCACCTCGCCGCGCAACACGCCCAGCCCCGCCACATTGCCCTCGGTGCTGTGTTCGAACAGCATTTGCAGGCCGATGCAGATGCCGAGAAAAGGCTTGTCACGCGCGGCTCCCAGCACGGCATTGCGCAGGCCGCGCATTTCCAGCTCGCGCATGCAGTCCGGCATCGCGCCCTGCCCAGGGAATACCACGCGCCCGGCATTCGCAATCACCCCGGCATCGTCGCTCACGGCGACTTCGGCATCGGGAGCCACCTTGCGCAGGGCCTGTTCGACCGAACGCAGGTTGCCCATCCCGTAATCTACAACGGCAACATCGACCATTTCAGCTTATAGCGTTCCCTTGGTGGAAGGCATCACGCCGGCCATGCGCGGATCAAGCTCCAGCGCCATGCGCAGTGCACGGCCGAAGGCCTTGAAAATGGTCTCGGCCTGATGGTGGGCATTGTTGCCCGCCAGGTTGTCGATATGCAGTGTCACCAGCGCGTGATTGACGAAGCCCTGAAAAAATTCGTTGATCAGGTCCACATCAAACTCGCCGATGCTGTCGCGCACAAATTCGCAATTGAACACCAGGCCGGGGCGGCCGGAGATATCCAGCACCGCGCGCGACAGGGATTCATCCAGCGGCACATAGGCGTGGCCGTAGCGGCGCAAACCCTTCTTGTCGCCGACCGCTTGGTTGAATGCCTGTCCTAACGTGATGCCGATATCTTCCACGGTGTGATGCGCATCGATGTGCAAATCGCCCTTGGCGAGAATATTGATGTCCAGCAGGCCATGCCGGGCGATCTGGTCGAGCATGTGGTCGAGAAACGGCAGTCCGGTATCGAATTTCGCCTGGCCGCTGCCGTCCAGATTCAGTTCGACGGTGATCCGGGTTTCCAGTGTGTTGCGTGAGACTTTCGCGCTACGCATGATTTTCGCCTTGTGCGAGTTGGTTAAGGGTATCCTGCAATGCCGCCACAAACTTCGCGCATTCGTCGGGCGTACCGACCGTCACGCGCAAGCAGTCATTCAGCATCGTGTGTCCGCCGTGCAGGTTTTTGATCAGCACGCCGCGCCGCTTCAGGCCATCAAACACTTCTGTCGCATGCGCCACGCGGAACAGCAGGAAATTCGCCTCGCTGGGGTAAACCCGCACCCCGGCGATCCCGCCCAACTGCCGGTACAGCGCGGCGCGATCCCGTTTGATCTGTTCCGCCTGCTGCAACAGCGTCTCGTGATGCTCCAGCAATTTTACGGCGACCAATTGCGGCAAGACGCCGACATTATACGGCAAGCGCAGTTTCTCCAGCTGTTCCAGCCACGCCGTGCTGCCCGCCAGAAAGCCCAGACGCAGCCCCGCCATGCCGAGCTTGGAAAAGGTGCGCATCACCAGCAGATTCGGATAGCGCGCCAGATGCGGGATGAAGCTGTCGCCGGCAAAGGCATAATAGGCCTCGTCCACCACCACCAGCCCCTGCGCCGCCTCGATGATCTGTGCCACGGCATCCGCCGAAAACAGGTTGCCGGTGGGATTGTTCGGATAGGCCAGAAATACCAGCGCAGGCTGTTCGCGCCGGACCGCGGCGAGCGTTGCGGATAAATCCAGCGAAAAATCCGCCGCCAGTGGCACGCCGACATAACGCATTCCGGTGAACGTCGCGATCATCCGGTACATCACGAACGACGGCTCCACACTCAGCAATGTTGTCCCGGGCTTGTTGAGCGCCAGCGCCAGCAACTGGATCAATTCATCCGAGCCGTTGCCCAGCAACACCTCCATCCCATCCGGCAAACCGGTTACGCCGCGGATCTGCTCCTTGAGCGATGCGGCGGCAGGGTCGGGGTAGCGGTTGATGGCGGCGTCGGCGACCGCTGCGGCGATTTTGTTGCGCAATTCGTGCGGCAAACGATAGGGATTTTCCATCGCGTCCAGTTTGACGCAGCCGGTACTGTCGGGCACATGGTAGGCATGCAGGTCAAGAATTTCGCCGCGCAGCAATGTGCTTGCGCGGGAGGATACGGCAGCGGAAGGCATGAAATGAATCGCTCAGTAAACGAGTGGCATCACAATGGCGCGGAGCTTATCACAGAACCGCTCATCTTGTGATTGCCAGTCTTGTCCAGTGATAAACGGGTTTGAACAAAGGGCCGTGTTTCAGCGCAGCCGCCGTTTTCCGGACGCTATCGCGCTGGTGCGCGCCTTTTGTATTTCGGCGGGGATTGCCTTGCCGTCGCTGCATCCTCTGGCGATTTCACCGGCATTTACCGCGCGCGCAGCGGCCAATAATTCCAGCAAATAGCCTGCCTGCGGATAGTCATCCTGTTCATGTCCGCTGCGGCCGCGCATATCCGAGGCGCAGACCTGCAGCAGGCGCAAGAAACGTTCCGGCCTGCGCCAGGCATCTGCTGACTGGAATAATTTGAAGATGGTTTCGGCGCGCAATTCAAAGGCACGATGGATGTCGCCGTGATAGCGCGCTGCCAGCAACGCCAGATCACTGCATTCGCCCGGTACGCGCAGTCGCTCGGAGAGTTCTTTCAGCAACTCCACGCTGCGCAACTCATGCCCGATGTGGCACGGCAAGATGTCTTTCGGGGTGCTGCCCTTGCCCAGATCATGCGTCAGCGCGGCGAAGCGCACTTCCAGCGCGTAATCGTGCCGCGCGGCATCATCCACCACCAGCAGGGCATGAATGCCGCAGTCGATTTCCGGATGGTATTTTTCCGGTTGCGGCACGCCGAACAGCGCGTCCAGCTCGGGCAGAATTTTTGCCAGTGCGCCGCAACTGCGCAGCGTTTCGAAAAAGCGCGACGGTTTTTTCTCCAGCAGGCCGCGCGCCAGTTCCTGCCACACCCGCTCCGCGACCAGCGCATCCACTTCGCCGTTATTCACCATGCCGCGCATCAGCGCCAGGGTTTCCGGCGCGATGACAAAACCGAAGCGTGCCGCAAACCGCGCTGCGCGCAGGATGCGCACCGGGTCTTCGCTGAATGCCGTGCTGACATGGCGCAGAATGCCAGCGCGCAGGTCGGCGATGCCGTGATGCGGGTCGATCAGGTTGCCGTCGGCGTCCTGCGCGATGGCGTTGATGGTAAAGTCGCGGCGCAGCAAGTCCTGCTCCAGCGTGACATCCGGCGCGGCGTACACGGCAAATCCCTTGTAGCCGCGCGCGGTCTTGCGTTCGGTGCGCGCCAGCGCGTATTCCTCGTGCGTTTGCGGATGCAGGAACACCGGGAAATCCTTGCCGACCGGCTGGAAACCCTGTGTCACCATATCTTCCGGCGTGCTGCCCACGACCACCCAGTCGTGATCCTGCACCGGCAGGCCGAGCAACTGGTCGCGCACCGCGCCACCTACGCAATAAATTTTTGTTTCATCCTTCATCGGGCATGGCTGGCTGGTTCTCCGCTGTCCTGGCTGAGACGATGCCCATGCGCTGTTTAAGCTGGGGCGATGGCGCATCGAATTGCCTCGCGTAATACATGGTGTTGCTCATCACTTTTTTCACATAATCGCGTGTTTCGTCGAACGGGATGGTCTCGGCATAGATTGCGCCTTCCAATGGCTGGTCACCGCGCCACCGGCGCGCCCGTCCCGGACCGGCATTGTATGCTGCCGACGCCAGCACCGGGTTATCATCAAGCCGTGACAATACGGTTTTCATGTAATAGGTGCCGAGGCGCAGGTTGGTGTCAAGCCGGCGAATCAACGATGGGCGGTAGTTTTTCAGCCCCAGCTTCCTTGCTGTCCAGCGCGCCGTTGCCGGCATGAGTTGCATCAGTCCGGCTGCCCCGGCGTCGGACTTGGCGGCAGTTACGAAACGGCTCTCCTGGCGTATCAGGCCATAGACCCACGCTTCTTCCAGTCCATGCTCGCGAATGTGCGTTTGCAAGGCATCGCGATAGGGCGCGAGGTAGCGCAGGCCGAAATCATGCACATTCACGGTTCTGTCTGCCGCGCTGATGGCACGGTCGTACATTTCGTTGCGCCGCGCGATTTCCGCTGCGGTGAGCAGCTCCTGGTCGTTGAAATTGCGCAGTGTCCAGTCCCATTCCCTTGATGCCTCGCTACGCATATCCATGCGATACAGCGCCAATGTGCGCTGAATGCCGGGCAATGCCAGCATCGCCGTAACATCCTGTTTTCCGGGTCTGTGTTCGGTCGCTTCGCTTAACACCGGCAAGTCTGCCAGCTCATCGCTTGCCAGCTGCCCGTAAAAATTATATTCGCTGCTCAACACCGCAAACAGTGTTCTTGCCTCGGCAGGTTTGCCCAATGCCTGCAGGGCGCGCGCCTTCCAGTATTGCCATGCCGTCTCGCGTTGCTGTCGCCCGTTCATCGCATTGATGCCCGCCAGCACTTCCGGCCAGTCCTGCGCGCGCAATGCCGCACGCACGCGCCATGCCGCTTGCTGCTCGTTAAGCGGCGTATTTGCTGCCGCCTTGAACCACTGCAGCGCACGATCATCCAGCTTGAGGGCTGCTTCGTAAGCCAGCCAGCCGTAAAAATAATGCTGCTCCGCCTTGGTGAAGTGCGTTGCGATTTTTTTCCAGCGCGCAACGGATAATTCGGGAGATTGCTTGGCCAGGCGGTGCAGGGCGAACAGCACGACCATGCGCTGGCCTTTCCCTGCATTATTCAGCGCCAGCTTTTCCAGATAACGATCCGCATCAGCTGCCGCGCTTCCCAATGCATCAGGCGACACCGCGTAATTGCCGCGCAGTTTTTCGGCAAGCTGTTTCGCGAGCGACACATTACCGGCCTCCAGCGTCAGGCGCAGTCGTTGCCAGACATCCCGTTCGCTGATGACGCCGGCGGACAGCGCCGCTTCAAATGGCGGGCCGCAACTGTCCGGCTGGCTCTTGCCGTTGAACCACAAGGTACGTGCTTCGCCCCGCGCGGCTTGCCCTTGGTCGCGCAGGCGCGATTGCAATGCGTAGCAGGCCAGTTCGGTATCCTCATCGAGCAGGCGCGGATATTCCTCATCGAATAAATCCCATTGCTGTTTTTTGCCGAGCAGCCTGAGCCATTCGCCGCGCAGGCGGTCGATTATCGGCGTGTCTTCCGGCCGGGAAAGAAAATCCTTTACCGCCTCCATGTTGGCGTTTTCCAGATCGAGGCGCAATTGGTAGTAGCTGACATACACTTCCAGCGGCGTATTGATCAGCCGCTGCGAGAAACGTTCCAGTTTGGCCGCGTCACCAGCCAGGAACGCGCCATGCGCCGCCAGAAAATCCGCATCGCTCGCGAGCGATGCGCCAAAGGCGGGCAAAGTGATTGACAACAAAAAGCAAGGGATGAGTCTCATCACACTGTCACCTGAACAACCGCGATGAGCATAGCACACCCGCACGGGCATGATTTTTGGTCGACCTTCATGCTTGACGCGGTGTTGCTCGTGCCGATAGAATACCCGACAAATTAATTCAGGTAATAACGACATGAGCATAGACGTACGGCAGCGCATCCACGAGCAGGTCACTACACATCCGGTAGTGCTATATATGAAAGGCAGCCCGAAATTGCCGCAATGCGGGTTTTCTGCCAATGCAATACGCATTTTGGGCGCGCTGGGCGTGAACGAATTGTTTACCGTGGATGTGCTGCAAGATGCTGAAATCCGCCAGGGAATCAAGGACTACGCCAATTGGCCGACCATTCCGCAGCTCTATGTCAGGGGCGAATTCATCGGTGGCTCGGACATCATGACCGAAATGTTCCAGAGCGGGGAGCTTAAACAATTGCTGGAGGACATGATTTAGCCGGGAAAGGTGCAAACCATACTGTCTGGAAGGGTTAAATTCAGAGTATTACCCGAAAAGGCTAGGCCGAAATATATAGGCATTTCGGCATATATGAATTTCTGGAAAGAGTGGTTATAGTCCGAACCGAGTGTTTAGGTTGATAGTTGGCAACAACTCGACTTTTCATACTCTCCTCCTATTTGGGCGATCTCTAGGTCGCCCATTTTTTTGCCTATAATTTCGCGAGGTCGGCGCGCGCCCGCGCGATGGCGGCTTCCACTTGCCGTGGCGCGGTGCCGCCAATGTGGTTGCGGCTGGCGAGCGAGCCTTCCAGCGACAGTACCTGATACACGTCTTCACCGATCAGGGCGGAGAATTGCTGCAACTCGGCGAGACTGATATCGCTTAAATCACCGCCGCGCTGCTCGGCAAAGCGTACCGCCAGCGCCACCGCTTCATGCGCATCGCGGAACGGCAGGCCTTTTTTCACCAGATAATCGGCCAGGTCGGTCGCCGTGGCATAGCCCTGCAGCGCCGCGCTGCGCATGGCTTCCGGCTTGACCTTGATGCCGCCGATCATGTCGGCGTAGATGCGCAATGTCTGCGTCAGTGTTTCCACGGTGTCGAACAGTGGTTCCTTGTCTTCCTGGTTGTCCTTGTTGTAGGCCAGCGGCTGGCCTTTCATCAGCGTGAGCAATGCGACCAGATGGCCGTTGACGCGCCCGGTCTTGCCGCGCACCAGTTCCGGCACGTCGGGATTCTTCTTCTGCGGCATGATGCTCGATCCGGTGCAGAAGCGGTCGGCGATGTCGATGAAACCGAAGCGCGGGCTCATCCACAGGATAAGTTCCTCGGAGAAGCGCGACAGATGCGTCATGATCAGCGCGGCGCAGGCGGTGAATTCGATGGCAAAGTCGCGATCCGAAACAGCGTCCAGCGAGTTTTCGCATACGCCGTCAAAGCCCAGTAATTCGGCGACATACTCACGCTTGATTGGGTAGCTGGTACCGGCCAGCGCCGCCGCGCCGAGCGGCAGCCGGTTCACGCGGCGGCGTGCATCGTGCAGGCGTTCCGCGTCGCGCCTGAGCATTTCAAAATACGCCATCAGGTGGTGCGCGAAGCTGACCGGCTGCGCCACCTGCAAATGGGTGAAGCCGGGCATGATGGTGTGGGTATGGTGCTGGGCGAGGTCGATCAGCGCAGTCTGCAGACTCTTGATCAGGTGCAGCAGGTCATCGATGGCGCTGCGCAGGTAGAGGCGCACATCGGTCGCCACCTGGTCGTTGCGCGAGCGCCCTGTGTGCAGGCGCTTGCCGGCATCGCCGACCAGCGTGGTGAGCCGCTTCTCGATGTTGAGGTGCACGTCTTCCAGATCAAGCGACCAGACGAAATCACCGCCGATGATCTCATTCTCGATTTGTGCGAGGCCGCGCTGGATGTCGCCCAGGTCCTGTGCACTGATAATGCCGCAAGCGGCCAGCATTTGCGCATGCGCCCGCGAACCCTGAATATCGAACATGGCCAGCTTGTGGTCGAAGTCCACTGATGCGGTGTAACGTTTCACCAGTTCTGCCACCGGCTCCGTGAATCGCCCCGACCAGGTATCTTTATCTTGCATCGCTGCCCCCATTTGTCCCATCATGAACGATGAAAAACGGTAGAATTTCCCGCCATGAATAAGGCGCGCAGTATAAAACAAAATGCCCTGCCCGATGCGTTGCCCAACTTTCGTAACCTCGGTGTGACGTTGCGCATCCTGCTGATCAGCAACGGCCTGGCATTGCTGCAGGCATTGCTGCAGGCGAACGGCTGGGCGGACATGCCGCTGCGCATGATGCAGATTTATACACTGCTTACGCCCATCTTGCTGTCCAGCTTGCTGCTGCTGTGGGCAATGCAGCCGTGGCTGAACCGGATTGCCTATTGGCATGGCGCGCTGGCAGTGAATGCACTGGTGATAATGCTGACGCTGTTCATCTATTACTTCGGCGGTGAGCTGTATCGCCCGCCGGGCCGCGCTGACGCATGGTTTGATGCGGTGCGCTACACGCTGCTCAGCATAATGGTAAGCACCATCCTGCTGATCTATTTCCGCTGGCGCAGCCGGGTGCTGTCGCGCGCATTGCACGAGGCACGCCTGCAGGTGTTGCGTGCGCGCATCCGGCCGCATTTTCTGTTCAACACCATCAATGCCGTGCTCAGTGTTGTGCGCGCCCAGCCGAGGCAGGCCGAGACCGCGCTGCAGGACATGTCCGACCTGTTCCGCATGGCGATGGCGGATACGCAAGACCTCGTGCCGCTGCGGCAGGAAATCGAATTGGGCAGGCAATACATCGCGCTGGAGCAGTTGCGCATGGGCGAACGCTTGTTCGTGGAATGGCAAATTCAGGATGTGCCGGACGATGCGCTGATACCGCCGCTGCTGTTGCAGCCGTTGCTGGAAAATGCCGTGTATCATGGCATTGAACCGCTGCCGCAGGGCGGCAGCATTACCGTTGCGCTGCATCGCAGTGGCGACGAGTTGCGGATCAAGGTGGAGAATCCCTGCCCGGCGCGCGCTGCCGTGCCGCATTCCGGCAACAGGATGGCGCTGCAGAACATTCGCGAACGTCTGGAGTTGCTGTTCGATGTCGAGGCGCGCTACCAGGTCGAAAGCGGCAAGAACTTCTATCGCGTGGAAATCACCCTGCCGTATATGAAGGAGAAAGCGGTATGAATCTGGTCGAACTGGCGCTGCGCGTTTTTATCGTGGACGACGAGCTGCCCGCGCGCAATCGCCTGCGCGACCTGCTGCACGATTGCGGCGAACAACTGCCGCTGGATGTCGTTGGCGAAGCGGGCAACGGCCAGGAGGCGCTGGACAGACTCATGGAAACGCCCGCCGATGTGGTGTTGCTGGACATCCGCATGCCGCAGATGGACGGCATCGAACTCGCGCAGCACCTCAACAAGTTGCCCAAACCGCCGGTGATCATCTTCACCACCGCCTTCGACGCCTACGCAATCAAGGCGTTCGAGCTGCACGCTGTCGACTACCTGCTCAAGCCGATCCGCTTGAAGCGATTATTCGAGGCGCTGACCCGCGCGCGCGAAGCCGTTCCGGTGCAGACCGAAGTATTGCGCGACCTGCTGCCGGAGCCGCGCAAATTTCTCTCCATCCACGAACGCGGCAAGATCCATCTTGTGCCCGTCGAGCAAGTGTTGTTTCTGCGTGCCGAGTTGAAATACGTGACCGTGCGTACCGCCGAACACGAATACCTGCTCGAAGAACCGCTCACCGCGCTGGAACAGGAATTCGCCGCACGCTTCGCGCGCATCCACCGCAACTGCCTGGTGGCGAAGGAGGCGATTGAGGGATTCGAGAAAGGCGGCGAGGAAGGCGAGGGCAGCGGCTGGATGGTCAGGCTCAAGGGCGTGGACGAACTGCTCGCGATCAGCCGGCGGCAGCAGCATATCGTCAAGGAATTCAGCTAGTTACTGCGTCATGATGTGGCGAATTTCAGGTGGACGCGCAATTCGCGGAATGCATCCCCGTCCATCGCATCGGGAAAAATGACGCGGGAAACCGGCCGGTAACGTCCCTCTGGTCTGATACGCAACAGGACAAAATACGGACTGACTATGGTCTTTTCTGCAACCCGTCCAATCAGCTTTGAGCCGTCCCGGGCAACGACTGACACGCTGCTCTGATCGAGTGAAATCTCGCGCCAGGAACCGGAAAAAATCAGCAAGGCATCGCGTGCCAGATAGTAGGACAGGCTCAGTGCAATCAGCAACGCTGCCGCCAGCCTGGCTGTCCATGGCATCGCGGTCATATACACCACGGATGCGGCTATTGCATGCGATAACAGCAGAACCGTGGCAAAGCGTACCGATGGTTTGATTGCCATACTCCCGGAGGCGGCAAAAAATCAGGCGGCAAAAAAAGCGGCAATGCCCAACAGCACCAGCAGCACGATGACAATCAGGATCAGATTGCTGCCACCAGGCTTGGCAGACGGTTTCGCCGGGCTTTGGCGTACGGCAGGGCGAGGATTGGCGGGTGATGCCGGGCGGGTATTTTTTGCCGCGGGTGCCGCCCGCTTGATCGACTCAGCGCTGGGGCGTTGTATCTTGAGCGTTTTGGTAAGTTCATCAACATCTTCGCTGGTGCCCGTCAAGGCAGCCAGGCGCATGGTCGCAGCGGATGAATCGAAAGCCTGCGACAAGCCTCCTGTCGCCGCTGGCCTCGCTTCCTCGTCGCTCGCCTCCCTGCTGCCGGTAGCGGTAATGGCATCCGGCAATTTTCTCTCGCCGCCGGCGGGCGATGAGACATCTATCTGTTTACCGGAACGCGGCAAGGTATCGCGACAAGCGCGCAAATCAACGGCAAAATCCCTGGCGTTCTGGTAGCGATCCTCCAGTTTCTTGGCCAATGCCTTGGCTATGATGAAATTGGCCATCTCCGGTACGGCGGGATTTAATGTACTGGGCGGCGCCGGTACCGCATTCAGGGTCTGATACATGATGGCATTGACGTTTTCGCCGTTGAAGGGCGCCTGCCCGGTCAGCATTTCGTAGAGCATCACACCCAGCGAGAAAATATCCGAACGCTGGTCCAATGCCTTGCCCATTACTTGCTCCGGCGACATGTATTTCGGAGAACCCAGCACCATGCCGGTCTGGGTGCGCACCGCAGAAGAGGCCATGCGCGCAATCCCGAAATCGGTGATTTTTACATGCCCGTCACGTATCACCATGATGTTCGAAGGCTTGACATCGCGATGCACGATTTCATGCTCATGGGCATAAGCCAATCCCTGCGCCACCTGGGCAACAATATCCAGCACCTGCTCGACCGGCAACAAACCCGCGTCGTTCATGATATCGCGCAGCTCGCGCCCTTCCAGGAGCTCCATGGCAATGTAGGCCACATCGCCGCTCTTGCCCACATCGAAAATGGTCACGATATTCGGGTGATTGAGCCGCCCGGCCGCCTTGGCCTCCTGGTAGAACCGGCTCTCGTATTCTTCTTTCTCATCCAGCGCGAGGCCGAGATTAATCGTTTTGATCGCTACCACGCGGTCAATCAGCGGATCCTTGGCCTTGTAGACGATGCCCATCGCCCCCTGGCCGAGTTCGCCAAGCACCTCATAGCGGCCTAACTGGCTAATCATGATATCCACCCGAATGAGTCTTTTTTGCGCTGTCCATTTGTATAAACCCGGTAATCAGGAATTTCCACTAATTACAAAACCCCGGTCTGATATTCGTCGTCCTGCCTGCGGCCAACTCAACTGTTTGCGAGTAAACCTCGCCGCTGGTACTGGTTACAATCACCGTATGCGTGCCTGCAGGAACGTCTACCACCAGCATTCTTGAAATTATCTTGCCTTTCTGGGCGCCATCTACAAATACCTCGGTTCCCGGATGGCATCTGACCGCAATATGAGCTGGCGCGCCTTGTTGTGCGGCGTCGCCGCCGATGATGGTGTCAAGCCAACCCTTCTTGTCGGCCGATTCCGTTGCGGTACTCTTGCGCTGCGTATCCGCCTGCCTGGGCTGATCGCTTGCGGGCTGATCAATTGCGGGTTGAGCGCTTGCGGGCTGAGCGCTGGTTTTTTTGCTGTCTGCCGTGCTGGCGGCAGGTTTTTTCGGTGACGGTTTGCTCCCGGCCGTTTTCTTCGCATCCGGTTTGGGAGCTGCAGCCGGCTGTGCCGGGCTTGTTTCTGCCGTCTTGCTATCCGCAACTGGCGCAACGGGCTCGACAGGGATTGCCGGAGTAGCCGCAGGCACCGGCTCGATACCGCTTGCTGCAGACAACGATTCGGCATCCGGCCGGGCAGGCATTTCATCACGCCCGCCCAGCGTTAACACCAGCACGCCAATCAGCACCACTGGCGCGGCAATCGCACCGGCATAGATGGCACGTTGCCTGCGGTCAGCCTGCTCAAAGCGCGACCTGAAATTTTTAATCACATTACCCGACCGCGAGATCACGGCATTCCAGCTCTCCCTGACGGATGTCACGAAGCGTGCCAATTGCACCTCATGTAAATTTGTGGCAATCAGATCCGCGGTCTTCTCGCCGAGATGGCCAATGGCATACACCTCATGCTCGCGCACATGTTTGTCGGTGCGCGATCCCTGGTAGCTGAACATTCCGGTATATTCTGGTGAAAGGCGCGAGACTGCATCGTAATAAGAGCGCGACACGAGTATCTGGTCGGCATCCGCAAAACCCATGACGCGTTGCGCAACATTAATGCCGTCTCCCACGATATTGGGTTGCCCGTTGATGTCCCTGACCAGGCGCACCGGGCCGAGATTGATTCCTGCGCGCACCAGCAGGGGCGGGTTCAGACCGGGGTCTTCGTTGAGTATGCTTTCGCGCAAGCTGAGGGCGGCTTTTAACGCATCTTCTACATCGCCGAGGAAGTTGATGGCTGCCCCGTCACCGGTATCCAGAATAATGCGGTCAGCTAGCGGCACGTCGCGAATGGCAGCGGAAAGATAGCTGTTAAACCGGTCTTTCAGCGAAATCTGGCCGGACACCGACATCTTGGAATATTCCACAATATCCAAGAACAGCACACTGCACATGATGGTTTTATTGCTGCGCTCTTCCATTCAAATACCCGGTACCCTGCCTGTTGTTTGCCAATATTCCGGCCGGAACGATTGACCGAATGTAACGCTGTTGATTTTAGTGACAATCAGCGTTTTACTCCAGTTTTACTTTTTTTGCTGCCGGTTCGGGCAACACTTTGCGCCGTTCGTGCCGCAGCGCCCCGGCGATGCGCGGTTTTCGCGGGTTGCGCCGGGTCGGTTTGGCGCAAAGCCGGCGGATTCTGTTGCGACACATCGCTGTCGGCGGCGATTCCCGCCCAATCCAGTACCTGCGCAACTTCCCCTTCACCCAGTTCAGCGGTCATTCCCCGCTTCAAACGCGGCGGCAGATTAATGATGCCGAAGCGCACACGCATCAGCCGGCTGACCGGCAATCCCAATGCGTCAAAGGTGCGGCGCACCACGCGATTGCGGCCTTCCTTGAGCATCACTCGATACCAGTGGTTGAATCCTTCGCCGCCCTCATCCTCGAGTTTCTCGAACTTCACCAAGCCGTCTTCCAGTTCAACACCCTGCTTGAGCGCCCTATCCATCTGAGCTTCCGTCATGGTGCCCTGCACGCGCACCGCATATTCGCGTTCGACTTCAAAACGCGGGTGCATCAGGCAGTTCGCCAGCTCGCCGGAAGTGGTAAAAATCAGCAAGCCGCTGGTATTGAAATCCAGCCGTCCGACCGCAATCCATTTCTGACCGCGCAACTTGGGCAATTTATCGAACACGCTGGCGCGCTTTCCCGGATCATCGCGGCTGACGATTTCTCCCTCCGGCTTGTGATACAGCAGCACGCGTATGGCGTGCTCCCTTGCGCCGACACGGATGGTGCGTCGCTCGGCCTTCACCAGGTCGCCTTCCACCACGCGCATTCCCAGAGTGGCGGGTTCGCCATTTACGCTGACGCGCCCGGCGGCGATCCATTCCTCCATGGTGCGGCGTGAGCCAAACCCGGCTTGCGCCAGCACCTTCTGCAGCTTTTCGCCCTGTTCATTCATATCGATATTTCACGCCGCTCCAGTACGGCCTGCGCCAATGTGCCGCTGTCCACCTGTTCCAGCTCGCCGCCAACCGGCAAGCCGCGCGCGATACGGGATACCTTGACATTCTGCGATTGCAGCAAGGTTGCCAGATAGTGCGCCGTGGCATCGCCTTCCACGGTGAAATTGGTCGCCAGGATCACCTCGCAGGGTTGCTCCTGCGCACGCCTGACCAACCGGTCGAAATGCAATTCTTTCGCGCCGATGCCGTCCAGCGGCGACAGCCTGCCCATCAGCACAAAATACATGCCGCGATAACACTGTGTTTGCTCCATCATCAGCAAATCTGCGGGCATTTCGACCACGCACAGCAGGCTTGCATCGCGCCTGGACGATGCGCATAACGCGCAGATCTCCGCTTCGGAAAAATTATTGCACTTGCCGCAGTGGCGGGTATTGCTGGCGGCCAGTTCCAGCGATTGTGCCAGGCGTAGCGCCCCGGCGCGGTCGCGCTGCAACAAGTGGTAGGCCATGCGCTGCGCAGACTTCGGCCCGACCCCCGGCAGGCAACGCAGTGCGGCGATCAATTCTTCCAGATGGGATGGGGTCACTAGGGTGAATTCCGTCAGAACGGCAGTTTCATCCCCGGCGGCAGACCCATACCGGAGGAAAAACCGCTCATGCGCTGCTGCGAGATGGCTTCCGCCTTTTTCGTCGCATCGTTCAGCGCCAGCACAATCAGGTCTTCCAGCATTTCCTTGTCGTCGGAGAATACGCTGTCATCCAGCGACACGCGGCGCACTTCATGCGCGCAGGTCACGGTCACCTTGACCATGCCGGAGCCGGCCTGACCTTCCACTTCCACGTTTGCCAATTCGGCCTGCGCCTTCTGCATGTTCTGCTGCATCTGCTGCGCCTGCTTCATCAAACCGCCCAATCCGCCTTTCATCATTTTTGCGTCCTCCTCGACTTGCTATATTGGTTTAATCGATTCCGTTATCAGGCTCGCACCCAGCTCCGCTTGCGCCTCGCGCACAAAATCATCCTGTGCAATCGAGTCGTTTGCCAGCTGCTGCCTGAATTGTTTTGCCTGTTGTTCGACCACGGCCGGCGTGGCTGATTCCGTCTTGCCCAATACGATATTCAGTTTGATCGGCTTGGCAAAATAATCGCCCAGCGCTGCCTGCAGTTTTTCGGTTGCCATCCTGTTGGCTTGAAGGTGCTTGTGCTCCTGCGACAGGCACAGGGTGATGCGCCCATCCAGGAAGCTTTGCAATACACAGTTCTTCGCCAACTGTTGCGCCATGCCCTGCACATTCAGCTGCGTCAGCAATACCCCCCAGTCCGGCTGGCCGGCCGATGCAGTCTTGCTGTCTGAAGCGCCGTCCTCCGGCGCGTGGTTAACCGGAGCGGATGCTGCAGGGGTAACCACGGATTTTCCGGCTGGCGCAGCCTTGCCCGCTATTGCCGCCACAGGCCGCGCGCTTGGCTGCGCGCTGGCAGGGGCAACCATGGCTGGCTGCGACCCGCCCCTGGCAGGCGCAAACGCCAGCATGCGCAACAGCGCCATGGTAAAACCGGCGTATTCATCGGGAGCCAGATCGATTTCATCGCGCCCGTGGATGGCGATCTGATAAAACAACTGCACCTCCTCCGGCGTGAAAGCCTGCGCCAGTTCCAGCAGGCGCTCCCGCTCCGGCTCGTCGTCGGCAATCGCCTGCGGCACGGTCTGCGCCAGCGCGATGCGATGCAGCAACACCGCCAGCTCCTGCAACGCCGCATCAAACGCCAGACTGCGCGCCGCCATGTTGTCGGCAATTGCAAGCAATGCCGCGCCATCCTGTGCGCGTAACGTAACCAGCAAGTCAAACAGATAACCCTGATCTATCGCCCCCAGCATGGTGCGCACCGTCGCCTCCTCCACCTTGCCTGCAGAAAAGGCAATTGCCTGGTCCAGCAGGCTCAGCGCGTCGCGCATGCTGCCCTGCGCCACCCGTGCGATCAGGTTAACGGCTGCAGGTTCAAAGGAAATCTGTTCCTGCTCCAGCACCTGCTGCAAATGCGCCGCAATCAGCGCGGGCGGCAATTGCTTCAGGTTGAATTGCAGGCAGCGCGACAGCACCGTAACAGGAATCTTCTGCGGATCGGTCGTGGCGAGAATGAACTTTACATGCCCCGGCGGCTCCTCCAGCGTCTTCAGCATCGCGTTGAACGCCGACTTGGACAGCATGTGCACCTCGTCGATGATATACACCTTGAAACGCCCGCTGGTCGGCGCGTACAGCGCGCTTTCCAGCAGTTCGCGCATGTTGTCCACCTGCGTATTCGATGCGGCATCCAGCTCGATCAGATCAACAAAACGGCCGTTGTCGATTTCCCTGCAGGCGCTGCACTCGCCGCACGGCGTGGCGGTGATGCCGGTCAGGCAATTCAGCGACTTGGCAAAGATGCGCGCGATGGTGGTCTTGCCCACGCCGCGCGTTCCGGTGAACAGATAGGCGTGATGCAGGCGGTTCTGCATCAGCGCGTTGCTGAGCGCCCTGACGACATGCTCCTGCCCCGCCAGTTGCGCGAAAGATTTAGGTCGCCATTTGCGTGCGAGGACGGTTGTGGCTGACAAGTTACATCACCCTAGAAATGATAACCAAAACGGATCTGGTTGAAGTTGATGCCCTGGTTCGGTTTCTTGATGCCGCCATTGGAAAGGTGCTGGAAGCGATAGCCCAGGTCAAACTGGCGGTGATCGCCGAAACGTGCGCCAACACCGATATGATCGCCGAATTGAAAGGTGCTTCCAAAATTCCGGTTTGCGTATATGAAAGTGGGCGTTATCAGGTGAAAGCCGATGGCAGCCTCCGCGTAGGGCGCAAACTCGCCCGGGTTTTTCTGCTGCAGACGGAATACCGGCGTAATGCCCGCATCGGTAACCGTCTGGTTGTTGCCGGCCGCGCTGCGTCCGCGCCAGTTACCCAGTGAGGCTTCCCAGTATCCGGTCACCAGCCAGTCGCCCCCGGTGAACCATTGCTTATCCCAGTTGCATGACATGCCGACGCGCGCCATATCAGCCGCGTCGCCATTGCCATATTCGACGGATGCGCCGTCCACGGCAAGCGCATTACCGCTGAAGAACAGCACAATTGCCAGCAAGCCAAATTGCTTCATCGCACTCCCGCCTTGAAATAGGAGGCGAGCCTTACCCCCGGCACTTGCAGTAATCGGCTGTGGCTGCTTCCTTCCGGACCTGACCAGATTCACCAACCCACAATGCGGGGAGACCCGCCAATTCTTTGTATATCGCCAATATCACGGCGCTACCTTAGGGAACCTCTAATTAAGTCCGCCATGAACCGCGTTGCTAACAAAAACTGGATGATCGCAAGGCGCGCGACGCAGGTCGTAGTTATTCTACGATGCCAAGGAGCGCAACGCCGCGAGCGCCAGTTTTTGTTGCAACCCTTCAGGGCATTGGCTTTGCGGGCGATCTGCGGTGTCAGGCTCCTAGCGAAGGGAGTGGCCATTCGCGTCGTCGCCTTCCTTGCATCTCATCCCGCAAAGCCGAATGCGCGGCCATGTGGGACTTAATCAGAGGTTCCTTATATTATTTCCGTTGTTCCGGCACATGTTCAATTTCTCGCCCAACGGCCTGCCATGATAAAGGAAGTGGTGGGCAAAATCCATGACGGATGCAAATCAACTCCAGCATGCATTCGAAATCTGCGTTATCGAGCTTCGCTGTAGCCGATGCGGTAGATCACCCCCGCCTTGTCGTCCGACACCAGCAGCGCGCCGTCCGGCATCACCTGCACGTCCACCGGGCGGCCCCACGCGGTCAGCGTGTCCAGCCAGCCTTCCGCAAACGTTTCGTAGCTCGCCGCCTTGCCGTCCTTCAGCCGCACCAGCGTGATGCGGTAGCCGATCGGCGGGAAGCGGTTCCACGAGCCGTGTTCGGCGATGAATACCTGCTTGCGGTAGGCTTCCGGGAACATCCTGCCGCTGTAGAAGCGCATCCCCAGCGAGGCCACATGCGGGCCGAGCTCCAGCGCGGCCGGGGTGAATTCGCCGCAGGCGCGTTTGGCGCCGAATTCGTCGTCGGCAAGCGCCTTGCCGTGACAGTAGGGATAGCCGAAATGCATGCCGGGGCGCGGCGCGTGGTTCAGCTCGTCCGGCGGCATGTTGTTGCCGAACCAGTCGCGCCCGTTGTCGGTGAACCACAGCTCGCCGGTGTCGGGATGCCAGTCGAAGCCCACCGTGTTGCGCACGCCGCGCGCATACTGTTCGAGTGCGGTACCGTCCGGCTGCATGCGGAAGATCGCGGCATAGCGCGCCGGGTCAGGCTCGCAGATGTTGCACGGCGCGCCCACCGGCACATACAGCAGCCCGTCCGGCCCGAAGCGGATGAATTTCCAGCCGTGATGAATATCGGTGGGGAATCTGTCGTTCACCACCACCGGCTTGGGCGGATTGCGCAGCCGCGACTCGATGTTATCGAAGCGCAGGATGCGGTTCACCTCCGCTACGTACAGCGCGCCGTCGCGGAACGCCACGCCGTTCGGCGTATCGAGCTTGTCGGTGAGCACGATCACCTCGTCTGCGTGCTTGCCAAGATTGCGGTTGGGCAGCGCATAAACCCTGGAGCCGCGCGTGCCGACGAACAGCGTGCCGTCCGGACTCAGCGCCATCGAGCGCGCGCCCGGCACTTCGTCGGCATACAGGCTGATGGTAAAACCGGGCGGCAGCTTGATCTCATCCAGCGGCAGGTCGCGGGCGCCGGTGGTCAGGCTGGCGGTCAGAAGCAGGATGAAGACAGCGGCTTTCTTAATCATGCGGCACCTCCGTGACGGTGGAATGACAGATTTCGGGTTACGACCCTCTCTACGCCAATTTGGCAAGTAGGATGTGATGAGAAACGAACCGCATCAACCGCGAACGATGCGGTTGCCACCGCATCCTGCTGCGCTGATTATTCTAATGTGCCGCTTCCCAATTGGTTCCTTCACCCAGCCCCACCTCCAGCGGTACTTTCAGTTCCGCGACATGGCACATCAGGTCGTGCAGCTTTTCCTTTACTTGGGGCAGTTCGTTCTTAGGCACTTCCAGCACCAGTTCGTCGTGCACCTGCATGATTAGCCGCGTTTGCAGATTTTCTTTCTCTATCCAATTCTGCACCCTGATCATCGCGAGCTTGATCAGGTCGGCAGCGGTGCCCTGCATCGGCGCGTTGATCGCGGCGCGCTCGGCGGCCTGGCGCTTCATGCCGTTGCCGGCGTTGATCTCCGGCAACCATAGCCTGCGACCGAACACGGTCTCGACGTACCCGGAGCTTTTGGCCTGGTCGCGGGTGCGCTGCATGTAATCGGCGACGCCGGGATAGCGCGCGAAGTAGCGGTCGATGTAGGCGGTCGCGGCGCTGCGCTCGATGCCGAGTTGCTTGGCGAGGCCGAAGGCGGACATGCCGTAGATCAGGCCGAAGTTGATGACCTTGGCGTAGCGGCGCTGCTCGCTGTCCACGTCACCGGGAGCGAGCATGAAGATTTCGGCGGCGGTGGCGCGGTGAATGTCCTCGTTGTTGGCGAAGGCGGCTAGCAGCCCCGCGTCGCCGGACAGGTGCGCCATGATGCGCAGCTCGATCTGCGAATAGTCGGCGGAGACGATGCGGCTGCCTTGGGGTGCTACGAAGGCCTCGCGGATGCGGCGGCCTTCGGCGGTGCGCACCGGGATGTTCTGCAGGTTGGGATCAGAGGAGGCGAGCCGCCCGGTCACCGCGACCGCCTGCGAGTAGCTGGTGTGCACGCGCCCGGTGTTGCGGTCCACCATCTGCGGCAGCTTGTCGGTGTAGGTGGATTTCAGCTTTGCCATGCCACGGTATTCCAGCAGCAGTTTGGGCAGCGGATAGTCGAGCGCGAGTTCCTGCAAGACTTCCTCGTCGGTCGAGGAGTCGCCGCTGGGCGTCTTTTTCTTCACCGGCAGCTGCAGTTTGTCGAACAGGATTTCGCGCAGTTGCTTCGGCGAATTCAGGTTGAACGGCTGCCCGGCGGCCTCATGCGCGCGGGCTTCCAGCGCGAGCAGTTTCTCGCCCAGTTCGCGGCTCTGGATTTTCAGCAGGTCGCAGTCGAGCAGCACGCCGTTGCGCTCCATCGTATAGAGCACTTGCATCGTCGGCAGTTCGATGTCGCGATACACGTGCTGCAACCCGCTTTGCGCCGCGATCTGCGGCGCAAAGAATTGATGCAATTGCAGCGTGATGTCGGCATCCTCGGCGGCATAGCGAGTGGCGGTGTCGAGATCGACCTGGTCGAAGCAGATCTGCTTCGCGCCCTTGCCGACCACCTCGGCGTAGCTGATGGTTTTGACATTGAGATGGCGCAGCGCGAGGTTGTCCATGTCGTGCGGCTTGTGCGATTCCAGCACGTAGGATTGCAGCAGCGTGTCGTCATGTATCCCTGCAAGTGCGATGCCGTGGTTGGCGAAAATGTGCAGGTCGTATTTGAGGTTCTGCCCGAGCTTGTGGTGACGCGCGCTTTCCAGCCAGGGCTTGAGTTTGTGCAGCGCATGGTCGCGCCCGAGCTGATCCGGCGCGCCGGGATAGCGGTGCGCCAGCGGCAGATAGGCGGCGTGGTGCGGTTCGATCGCGAACGAGATGCCGACCAGCTGCGCGTTCATCGCGTCGAGGCCGGTAGTCTCGGTATCCACGCACACCAGTTCGGCGGCGAGCAATTTTGCCAGCCAGGCGTCGAGCTGGGATTCGGTCAGGATGGTTTCGTAGTGCGCGCCGTCGGTGCGGGTGGGTTCGCTGCCGAGCAGATCATTGGCACGAGAGTTCCTACCCTCACCCCAACCCTCCCCCTGCCGGGGTGAGGGAGCTTCTTGTTGCGGGGTGTTCAACTCGCGCAGCCACGACTTGAATCCAAAGTGTTCGTACAGGCCGCGCAATTGCTCTGTATCTGCTGGCGGCGGTATCAGCTCGCTGTAAGCCTGCGGCAATGCCACATCGCATTTCACGGTGAGCAGGCGCCGCGCCTGCGGCAGCCAGTCGAGCGCCTTGCGCAGATTTTCGCCGACCACGCCGCCGACCTCGTCGGCATGTTGCATCAGATTATCTAACGTGCCGTATTGGGCGAGCCATTTCACCGCCGTCTTGGGGCCGACCTTCTCGACGCCCGGCACATTGTCCACCGGGTCGCCGGTCAGCGTCAGATAATCGAGAATGCGTTCCGGCGGCACGCCGAATTTGGCGTTCACGCCCGGCACGTCCAGCGCCTCGTTGCTCATGGTGTTGATCAGCGTCACCTGCTCGTTCACCAGTTGCGCGAGGTCCTTGTCTCCGGTCGCAACGATGCAGCGCACGCCGTCCTGCGCAGCCTGCCGCGCCAGCGTGCCGATTACGTCGTCGGCCTCCACGCCCTCCAGCATCAGCAGGTTCCAGCCGGACGCGGCGATGGTCTGAAGCAGCGGTTCGATCTGGCGCGCCAGGTCGTCCGGCATCGCCGGGCGGTGTGCCTTGTATTCGGGATACCAGTCATCGCGGAATGTTTTGCCTTTTGCGTCAAATACGCACAGGCTATAATCCGCCGGGAAATCGTGGCGCAATTTGCGCAGCATGTTGAGCACGCCGTAGATCGCGCCGGTCGGCAGACCCTCGCGGTTGCGCAAATCCGGCATCGCGTGGAACGCGCGATACAGGAAAGAGGAACCGTCCACCAGGAGCAATGTTTTACCGGAACCCGATTTGTTCGTTTCAGCAAAACTCATTTCATTCGTTTTCATTCTTCAGCCAAAGGAAATTGCATGAGCCAATCGTCCAAATTGCCCGCCTCCGCAGTGCCGGAATCATGGAATTCCAAGGAGGCCTGGCGCGTGTTCGGCATTATGTCAGAGTTCGTCTCCGCCACCGAACGCCTCAACTGCATCCATCCCGCAGTCAGCATCTTCGGCAGTGCGCGCACCCGGCCCGGTCAACCCTATTACAAACTTACCGAGGAAATCGCGCGACTGCTTTCCGATGCAGGATTTTCGGTCATTTCCGGCGGCGGACCGGGCATCATGGAAGCCGCCAACAAGGGCGCGTTCTATGGCAAGTCGCCCAGCGTTGGCCTGAATATCCAGTTGCCGCATGAGCAGGTCGGCAACCTGTATCAGAACATCAGCCAGACTTTCCAGCATTTTTTTGCGCGCAAGGTGATGTTCGTGAAATTTGCCAGCGCCTACGTGGTAATGCCCGGTGGCTTCGGCACGCTGGACGAATTGATGGAAGCGCTGACGCTGGTGCAAACCGGCAAGACGCGCAAGATGCCGATCATCCTGGTCGGCAGCCAGTTCTGGGGCGGGCTGATCGAATGGTTCCGCACCGCGCTGCTGGAAGAAAAAGTCATCAGCCCGGAAGACATGGATTTAGTCCAGGTGATTGATGAACCCGAAGCGGTGGTCAGCGCGATTTTCAAACATTACGAAACGCGCGGTTTCGAGCCTTCGGAAGCGGAGCGCGAGCGGCAGCTTTACTTATAATTTTCGCTCCTTTTATGCAGCACATACAAAGCTTCGCGCCCATTGCAAATGCAGATGCAAGAGCCCTCATCCTGGGCAGCATGCCCGGCGAGGCTTCGCTCCGGGCGAATCAGTACTATGCGCATCCCCGCAACCTGTTCTGGCTCATCATGAGCGAACTGCTTGGTTTCGATCCGGCTTCGCCTTACAGCCAGAAAGTTCAAGCGCTGAAGTCGGCCAAAATTGCCCTGTGGGATGTGCTCCACTCATGCTGCCGGGAAGGCAGCCTGGATTCCAGTATCGATGACGCATCGCTTGCCCCGAACGACCTTGCGGCATTCTTCCGGCATCATCCCAAAATTACCCGTGTTTTTTTCAATGGTGCCAAGGCCGAGGAGTGCTACCGCAAGCATGTGCGCCCCGGCAGCGGAATTGAAACCATCGAATACCTGCGCCTGCCATCCACCAGCCCGGCGAACGCTTCCATTTCCTATGCACGCAAGCTGGAGGCATGGCGGGTAATAACAAAATAGCCTAGTCTCGCTAATGGGAGCTTCTAAAAATTCAGAGTTTGCCCAAATGCAAGGCGCGTAAAAAATTTCGCCGCGCCGCATATGTCTGATATGTAAGCAAGAAAACGAAGTTTCAGTGAAGGGTAACCTTTAGGTTGGCCGAAACTAAATTTTTTCCGCAACACAGCAGTTGGGATGAAATGTGAGTTTTTAGAGGTTCCCAAATTTCCACTTCGCCGCACAATCCCTCTATACATCGGCTAAAATGCGCCCATTCCAATCCATCGATGGTGACTGCGATGCGCTTCCTATTCTTCTTGCTGCTGAGCGGTTTCTCCCTTGCCGCCTTCGCCCAGCAACCGGTTCCCGGCAATCTCGAACCGCTGCCCCCGCCGCCCGCCTTCGATGCCGCACCGGATGCCGCTCCCGACGATGTGCCCGAGGTGACCATTACCAAGGAAACCGAGCAAACCGTCGAGGAATATCGTATCGGCGGCAAACTGTACATGATCAAGATCACGCCGAAGCACGGCGTGCCTTATTATCTGGTTGACGACCTGGGTGACGGCAAGTTTGTGCGGCAGGAGAGCCTCGATTCCGGCTTGCGCGTGCCGCGCTGGATTATCCACAAGTTCTAAGATGGCGGTTTTTACCAGCGTCTCGGAGGCGGAGCTGACCGCATGGCTGGGTGATTATTCTCTTGGCCAATTGCTGGAATTGCAGCCCATCTCATCCGGCATCGAGAACACCAATTACTTCGTCACTACCAGCAACGGCCGCTTCGTGCTCACGCTGTTCGAGAAACTCACCGTCGGCGAGTTGCCGTTCTACCTGAATTTGATGGCGCACCTGGCGCGCCATGGCATTCCCTGTCCCTGCCCGGTGGCAAACCGTCACAATCAGTTTCTCGGCACACTCAACGGCAAGCCTGCCTGTATCGTCAGCCGCCTGAGCGGCAAGTCTATCACCGCGCCGAACAACGAGCAGTGCGCCGCCATCGGCGCGATGCTCGGGCAGATGCATAATGCCGGACAAAGCTTCTCGCAGATCATGCCCAACCCGCGCGGCAGTGCATGGCGCGCGGCGACCGCACCGAAAGTACGCCAGTTCCTCGATGCGGGGCAGGCCGAATTGCTGGACAGCGAGGTTGCGCTGCATGCTCGGCAGAACTGGGCGGCGCTGCCGCAGGGCGTGATCCACGCCGATCTGTTTCGCGACAATGCGCTGCTGGAAGGCAACCGCGTCGGCGGGCTGATCGATTTTTATTTTGCGTGCAGCGATGCGCTGCTGTACGACGTGGCAATCACCGTGAACGACTGGTGCATGAACGCCGGCGGCGTGCTGGACGGCATTCGCGCGCAGGCTTTTTTGCGTGCCTACCATGCGGTGCGCCCGCTGCTGGACAGCGAACGCGACGCATGGCCGCTGATGTTGCGTGTGGCCGCACTGCGCTTCTGGCTGTCGCGCCTGTTCGACAAGTATCTGCCGCGCGACGGCGAACTGATCCATGCACATGACCCGCATCACTTCGAGCGGATACTGAAAAATCACATCGCAACGGCACAGGCCATCAGGCTATAAGGAGGAATAATGGAACCGCGACGCTTACAGGCCATACAAGGCTGGCAATGGATCAAGCAGGGCTATGCGCTGTTCATGAAAGCGCCGCTGCTGTGGATCGTGGTGCTGCTGATCTGCTTTATCGCGGCAGCCGGATTGTCCGCCGTGCCGGTGGTGGGCGAACCGCTCGCCAGTCTGTTGCTGCCGGCGGTATTGGTCGGCCTGATGGTCGGCTGTCGCGCGCTGGAACGCGGCGAGGAGCTGGAACTGGCGCATCTGTTCAGCGGTTTCCAGCAACGCACCGCGCAACTCATCACACTGGGCGGCATCGCACTGGTCGGGCAGCTCCTGATTTTCGGCGCGATGATGATGGTCGGCGGCGCCGCGCTGGTTGGCATTCTGACCAGCGGCCAGCCCATCGAAGATCCGGAAATCATCAAACAGGCGATAACTGGCGCCGGACTCGCCATCCTGCTCGGCATTACGCTATTCAGTGTGCTGCTGATGGCCTTGCAGTTCGCGCCAATGCTGGTCTATTTCAATAACGTCGCACCGGTTGACGCGATGAAACTCAGTCTGCGCGCCTTCCTCGCCAACATCGGGCCGATGCTGGTGTATGGCGCGACATTCATGTTTCTGGCCATTCTGGCGACTATTCCGATGATGCTCGGCTGGCTGGTGCTGATGCCGGTCGTGTTCACGTCGCTGTATATCTGCTATTGCGACATTTTCCCCGTCGCCAAGGAGAATCAGCAGGCCCTCGATGGGGGCGATGCCTTCACGCCGGACCAGGGAGCGTTCTGACAGCAGGGGCGAATTCATTCGCTCACGGGCGGATAAATCCGCCCCTACACCGCCGTCAGCTTCGCGTATTCCAATGCCAGCCATTTGCTGCCGGCATGTTTGAAATTGACCTGCACACTCGCATCCGCGCCGCTGCCTTTGGCACCGATGATCGTACCCTCGCCGAACTTCTGGTGGAACACGCGCTGGCCGATGCGCCACGGTGAACTGTGCGCGGGTGCAGCGCCGCCACCGAAAGATGGGGCGGGGGCGGAAGTCGCACCGGGCAGGTATGAATCGAAGCTCTTGCGCGCCGCGAATCTCGGCGTCAGCCAGTGCAGCAACTCATCCGGCAGTTCGCGCAGGAAACTCGATGCCATGCCGTAGTTCACCTGCCCGTGCAACATGCGGCTCTGCGCGAAGCTCAGGTACAGCCTGCGCCGCGCACGGGTGATCGCCACGTACATCAGGCGGCGCTCCTCGTCCAGCCCGCCAGCCACGTTCTGGCTGTTCTGGTGCGGGAACAGCCCTTCCTCCAGCCCGGTGATGAATACCGTGTGGAACTCCAGCCCCTTGGCGGCATGCACCGTCATCAGGTGCAGCGCGTCGTCGCTGTCACCCGCCTGATGCTCGCCCGCCTCCAGCGAGGCATGGGTGAGAAAGGCAGTCAGGCTGTCGTCCTCGTTCTCGTGCACGAACAGCGTTGCGGCGTTGACCAGCTCGTTGAGGTTCTCCAGCCGTTCCTGCGCCTCGCGTTTCTTCGCGCCGGTTTCGTTCTGGTAATGCGCGGCCAGGCCGCTGTGTTGCAACACATGGTCGATGATTTCGGGTAGTGGCAGTTCGCGCGTCGCGCTGCGCAGCGATTCGATCAGCGCGACGAAGGCCGTGACCTTGCCGCCCGCGCGCGCCGCCGCGTCGAACAGCGTCGTGTTGTGCTGTTTCGCCGCTTCCTGCAACTGCTCGATGCTGCGCGCGCCGATGCCGCGCGTCGGGAAGTTGATGATGCGCAGCAGCGCGTTGTCGTCGTCGCCGTTCTCCATCAGGCGCAGGTAGGCCAGCGCATGCTTGATCTCCTGCCGCTCGAAGAAGCGCAGGCCGCCGTACACGCGGTACGATAGCCCGGCGGAAACCAGCGCGTGTTCCAGCACGCGCGACTGTGCGTTGGAACGGTACAGCAGCGCGATCTCCTTGAGATTGACTCCCTCGGATTGCAACTGCCGGATCTCGTCGATGATGAATCCGGCCTCGTCCACATCGGTTGCCGCCTCGTACACGCGCAGCTTCTCGCCGCCGCTCTCCGCCGTCCACAGGTTCTTGCCGAGGCGGTTGCGGTTGTGGCTGATCAGCGCATTGGCCGCGTCGAGGATGTTGGCGTGCGAGCGGTAGTTCTGCTCCAGCCGGATGACATTCTCGATATGAAAGTCGCGCAGCAGCTCCTGCATGTTGCCGACATTCGCGCCGCGAAACGCATAGATCGACTGGTCGTCGTCGCCCACCGCAAACAGCGCGGAAGTCGAAGAGTGATTTTCTCGTTCGCCTCCTCGCCCGCTTGCGGGAGAGGATTGAGGTGAGGGAACGCCCGCCAGCAGCTTCAGCCAGCGGTACTGCAGCGGGTTGGTGTCCTGGAACTCGTCCACGAGGATATGCCTGAAGCGCTGCTGGTAATGCTCGCGCAGCTGCGCATTGCGTTGCAGCAGTTCATAGCAACGCAGCAGCAGCTCGGAAAAATCCACCACGCCCTCGCGCTGGCATTGCGCGTCGTACTCGGCGAAGATTTCCACCTTGCGCCGCGTGTAGGGATCGTAGGCCTCCACCTCGGAGGCGCGCAGCCCCTGTTCCTTGCTGGAGCTGATGAAGTTCTGCATTTCGCGCGGCGGATACTTTTCGTCGTCGACATTCATCGCCTTCATCAGGCGCTTGATCGCGGAAAGCTGGTCGCCGCTATCGAGGATCTGGAACGTCTGCGGCAAATTTGCCTCGCGGTAATGCGCGCGCAGCATGCGGTTGCACAGCCCGTGAAACGTGCCGATCCACATGCCGCGCGTATTAATCGGCAGCATCGCCGACAGGCGTGTCACCATCTCCTTCGCCGCCTTGTTGGTAAACGTCACTGCGAGGATGCCGTGTGGGTTCGCGGCGCCGCTGCTGATGAGCCAGGCGATGCGCGTGGTCAGCACGCGCGTCTTGCCGCTGCCGGCTCCGGCAAGGATCAGCGCGGATTGAGCGGGGAGTTCGACGGCAGCACGTTGTTCGGGATTGAGGCCGGAAAGCAGGGAAGAATTCATGGCGGAATTATCCCACAGCAATGTCGGCCCCCTGAAATTTCATTGGCGGCTTTTCTTGACGTACAATCGTTCCGCCGAATTTCAAGGGAAATTCAGTTTGAAGGGGATTTGCAGTGAAGAAGATAACTAAAGCCGTCTTTGGCTCCGGCCGCCAATTGCCGCGGGCAATCGGCTTAACATCGATGAAACCGATGTTAGCCTGCACCGAAAACAGCTTTCGTTAACCAAACGCAGGGGAGATTTGCAGTGAAGAAGATAACGAAAGCTGTTTTTCCTGTTGCCGGCCTGGGCAGCCGCTTTCTTCCGGCCACCAAGGCCAGCCCGAAAGAGATGATGCCGGTGGTGGACAAGCCGCTGATCCAGTATGCGGTGGAAGAGGCGGTGGCGGCGGGCATTACCGACATGGTGTTCATCACCGGGCGCAACAAACGCGCCATTGAGGACCATTTCGACACGGCCTACGAGCTGGAAGCGGAACTTGCCGCGCGCGGCAAGCAGGAACTGCTGGGCATGGTGCGGGAGGTGGTTCCTCGACATGTGAACTGCATTTACATCCGCCAGCCCGAGGCGCTGGGGCTGGGGCACGCCGTGCTGTGCGCGCAGCCGGTGGTGCAGGACGAGCCGTTCGCGGTGATCCTGGCCGATGACCTGATCGATGGCGAGCCTCCTATTGTCAAGCAGATGGTGGACGTATTCCGGCGGCACCAGTGTTCGATTCTGGGCGTGCAGAACGTGCCGCGCGAGCAGACAAGGAGCTACGGCATCGTCAGCAGCACCAATCTGGAGCCGGGAGTGGAGCGGGTCAACGCCATTGTCGAGAAACCCAGGCCGGAAGCGGCGCCCTCCACCCTGGCCGTGGTCGGGCGCTACATTCTGACGCCGCGCATCTTTCATCACCTGGCCCAGGTGCAGTCCGGCGCGGGCGGCGAGATCCAGTTGACCGACGGCATCGCCGCGCTGATGCAGGAAGAGCAACTGCTGGCCTATCGTTTCAACGGCATCCGCTATGATTGCGGCGCCAAGCTGGGCTATTTGCAGGCGCAGGTGGCGTTCGGCCTGAGGCATCCGGAATTGCGCGACGAGTTTGCCGCATATCTGGATAGCCTGAAATAGGGCATGACCATTTCCATTCAGCATGCGCGCGACATCCGGCAACACGCCGAATTGCTGTGCCCGGCGGAGCAGGTGCAGGCATCGCTGCACAAGGTCGCGCGGCAGATCAATGCCGCGCTGGCGGAAGCGCATCCGCTGGTGTTGTCGGTGATGGGCGGCGCGGTGGTATTCACCGGGCAGTTGTTGCCGCTGCTCGACTTCCCGCTGGATTTTGATTACGTGCATGTGTCGCGTTATGGCGACGCAAGGCACGGCGGAAAAATGTGCTGGAAGGTCGAACCGCATGAAAACGTGCGCGGTCGCGTGGTGCTGGTGCTGGACGATATCCTCGACGAAGGCCATACCCTGGAGGCATTGCGCCGGCGCGTGATGGAACTGGGCGCGAGCAAATTCTACAGTGCGGTATTGGCCGACAAGCGGCATGGCAGGGCAAAACCGATCCATGCCGATTTTGTCGGGATGGAACTGCCGGACCGTTTTGTGTTCGGTTATGGCATGGACATCGAAGGAGCGTGGCGCAATCTGCCCGCCATTTATGCAGTGAAGGAGTAGGGAGTGCGGGCGGTTTGCCCACTCACCACTCACCGCAGGCAGTAAAGAAAGGAATATTTTATGTTGGCAATCATCGGCGGTCGCGGCCTGACAGAACTGGCGAGCCTGGAAATCACCCACCGGCAGGTCATGCGCACGCCTTACGGCGAGCCGTCCGGCGCATTCCTGTTTGGCACGCTGAACCAGCACGAGGTGATTTTCCTGGCGCGCCACGGTTATGGACATACCATTCCGCCGCACATGGTGAACTATCGCGCCAACCTGTGGGCGCTGCGCGAACAGGGGGTAAGCGGGGTCGTCTCGGTTGCGACAGTGGGCGGTATCCGCGCCGATTTGACACCCGGCGTCATCGTCGTGCCCGACCAGATTATCGACTACACCCACGGGCGCGACTCCACCTTCTTCGATACGCGCGACACGCGCTACTCCAATATCGATTTTGCGCTGCCTTATAACCCGGAATTGCGCGGCCGCATCTTGCGCGCCGCAAGTCTTGTGCAACAGCCCTGCGTGGATGGAGGCGTGTATGCGGCGACGCAGGGCCCGCGCCTGGACAGTATCGCGGAAGTTAACCGCTACGAGCGGGACGGCGCGGACATGGTCGGCATGACCGGCATGCCGGAAACCGCACTGGCAATGGAACTGGAGCTGAAGTATGCGACTCTCGCCGTGGTGGTGAATTACGCGGCGGGACGCGGCGACAGCCAGCAAGGCATCAACCGGGAGCAGGTCAGCGCCATCGCCAGTGCTGCGGTAGAGCGGGTGCGCAGCATTCTCGAATGTCTGGTGAGCTGCGATGGCAGTTAACAGGAAACCCGCGCAGCGACAAACCGTACCCCTCGCCCTTAGGGAGAGGGGGAACGGGGGTGAGGGAACGGGTATGGCGGGTTTTTTCATTAAGGAGACTCGCCATGTCCGTTAGGCCGGTGCTGCGCATGGGCGATGCGCGGCTGTTGCGGCGCGCCGGACCGGCCGGTGATTTCGGCAGCGCCGCATTGCGCGCCCTGCTGCAGGACATGCGCGACACCATGCAGGCACTGGATGGCGTCGGGCTGGCCGCGCCGCAGATCGGCGTGAATCTGCGCGTGGTGATTTTCGGCGTGGAGAAATCCCCGCGTTATCCCGATGCGGATGCGGTGCCGGAAACCGTGCTGATTAATCCGGTGATTACGCAACTGGACGACGAAATCGAAGATGCCTGGGAAGGTTGCCTGAGCCTGCCCGGCTTGCGCGGACTCGTGCCGCGCTTCCGGAATATCCGCTATCAGGGTTATGATGAGCAAGGCGCAAAAATCGACCGGACGGTGAGCGGATTTCATGCACGCGTCGTGCAGCACGAATGCGATCACCTGGACGGCATCCTGTATCCGATGCGCATCCGGGACATCACCCAATTCGGCTATACGGAAGAGCTGTTTCCGGGACAGGCATTGCAGGACGAATAACGAGGTACCCCGGACGTTGCAAGTTAGGTATTTTGTAGTCACGCATTCCACCAACACGGAGACTCTGCCATGACACACAACCTGTTCAATACCCGCCAGTCCTTCACTCTCGCCAACGGCAAGCAGGGCATGCTGTATTCGCTGCCCGCGCTGGAAGCCGCCGGCATCGGAAAAATCTCGCGCCTGCCGGTGTCGATCCGCATCGTGCTGGAAGCGGTGCTGCGCAACTGCGACGGCAGGAAAGTTGCCGAGACGCATGTGCGCCAGCTCGCCAACTGGCAGCCGAATGCGCCGCGCAGCGAAGAGATTCCCTTCGTGGTGGCGCGCATCGTGCTGCAGGACTTCACCGGAGTGCCGCTGCTCGTCGACCTTGCGGCGATGCGCGACGCCGCCGCAAAGATGGGCAAGGATCCGAAGATCATCGAGCCGCTGGTGCCGGTAGATCTGGTGGTGGACCATTCGGTGCAGGTGGACTACTACAACCGCCCGGACGCGCTGAAGCTCAACATGGAAATGGAATTCGAGCGCAACAGCGAGCGCTACAAATTCATGAAATGGGGCATGCAGGCGTTCGACACCTTCAAGGTCGTGCCGCCCGGCATCGGCATCGTGCACCAGGTCAACCTCGAATATCTGGCGCGCGGCGTGCTGCACAAAGACGGCCCGGAAGGGCGTGTGTATTACCCGGACACGCTGGTCGGCACCGACAGCCACACCACGATGATCAATGGCATCGGCGTGGTCGGCTGGGGCGTCGGCGGCATCGAGGCGGAGGCCGGCATGCTCGGCCAGCCGGTATATTTTCTCACCCCGGACGTGGTCGGCGTGCAGCTCAAGGGTAGGCTGCGCGAGGGCGTCACCGCGACCGACCTGGTGCTGACCGTCACCGAATTGTTGCGCAAGCACAAGGTGGTCGGCAAGTTTGTCGAGTTCTTCGGCGCCGGCACAGCCGCCCTCTCCATCCCCGACCGCGCCACCATCGCCAACATGGCGCCCGAATACGGCGCGACCATGGGCTTCTTCCCGGTGGACGACGTGACGGTGGACTACCTGCGCGGCACCGGGCGCAGCGACGAGGAAGCGGACGCCTTTGCTTCCTGGTTCAAGGCGCAGAATCTGTACGGCATTCCGCAGGCGGGACAGATCGATTATAGCAGCGTGGTGGAGCTCGACCTCGCCTCCATCGAGCCGTCGCTGGCCGGGCCGAAGCGGCCGCAGGATCGCGTCGCGCTGGCGAAGATGAAGGAAACCTTCAACACCCTGTTCAGCAAGCCGGTGACGGAGAACGGTTTCAACAAGCCCGCCGCCGAACTGGGCAAGCGCTACACCACCGGCCTGCCCGAGCGCAGGGGCAACACCTGTACGCCGATTGCCGGCGGTGGCCTGCAGGAAGCGGGCAGGGTGCGCAGCGGCAGCGAACTGGAGATGCTCGACGATCATCCCAATCCCGCGGTGCGCTGCGAGACCACCGAGGAGATGCTGTTCGAGGTGCAGATCGGCCACAGCGACGTGCTGATCGCCGCGATCACCTCCTGCACCAACACCTCCAATCCGAGCGTGTTGCTGGCGGCGGGCTTGCTGGCGAAGAAGGCGGTTGCAAAAGGCCTGCGTGTCAGGCCGCACATCAAGACTTCGCTCGCGCCCGGCTCGCGTGTAGTGACCGAATACCTGAACAAGGCCGGGCTGCTCGAGCCGTTGGCGCAACTGGGTTTCAGCCTCGCGGCCTACGGCTGCACCACCTGCATCGGCAATTCCGGTCCGCTGGACGCCAGGATCGAGGAGGCCATTGTCAAGAACGACCTGATCGCGGCGGCGGTGCTGTCCGGCAACCGCAACTTCGAGGCGCGCGTCCACGCCAGCATCAAGGCCAACTTCCTCGCCAGCCCGCCGCTGGTGGTGGCCTACGCGATCGCGGGCAGGGTGAACATCAATCTCGACAGCGAGCTGCTCGGCATGGGCCGCGACGGCCGGCCGGTGTATCTGAAAGACATCTGGCCAAGCAGCGAAGAGATTCAGGCCGTGATGAAATTCGCCGCCAATCCCGAGATGTACCGCAGGCTGTATTCCGACCTGACAAAAGACCTGCCGCTGTGGAACGCGATCTCGTCCAGCACCGGCAACCTGTACCAGTGGGACGACTCGACCTATATCGCCTGCCCGCCATTCTTCGACGGTTTCGGCATGGCTGCCGGCAGCATCGCGGAAATCCGCAATGCCAGGGCGCTCGCGATATTCGGAGACTCGGTCACTACCGACCACATCAGCCCGGCGGGCAGCTTCAAGGCGACCACCCCGGCAGGCAAATACCTGCAAGGCCGCGGCGTTGCGGCAAAGGACTTCAACAGCTACGGCGCGCGGCGCGGCAACCACGAGGTGATGATGCGCGGCACCTTCGCCAACGTGCGCATCAGGAACCTGATGCTGCCGCCGAAAGACGACGGCAGCCGTGTCGAGGGCGGCTACACGCTGTATGACGGCGAGCAGATGGCGGTTTACGACGCGGCGATGAAGTACATCGCCGACGGCACGCCGACGCTGATTTTCGCCGGGGAAGAATACGGCACCGGCTCGAGCCGCGACTGGGCGGCGAAAGGCACGCAACTGCTCGGCGTGAAGGCGGTCATCGCGAAATCCTACGAGCGCATCCACCGCAGCAACCTGGTCGGCATGGGCGTGCTGCCGCTGCAGTTCAAGGGCGGCGACTCGCCGGCATCGCTGAATCTCAGCGGCGAGGAAAGCTTCGACATCGGCGGCATCGATGAGAACCTGAAACCGCAGCAGGACGTGACGCTCACCATCAAACGCAAGGACGGCAGCACGCAGCAGGTGCCGCTGCTGCTGCGCATCGACACGCCGATCGAAGTGGACTACTACCGGCACGGCGGGATATTGCCGTATGTGCTGCGCGGACTGGTAGCGCAATAAGGCGACAGGAGGAAACACCATGCCCAGCAGAACGGAACGCGACTCTTTCGGCCCCATCGAAGTCCCGGCGGAACGCCTGTGGGGCGCGCAGACGCAGCGCTCGCTGCAATACTTCCGTATCTCGACCGAGCAGATGCCGCCGGAGCTCATCCTCGCGCTGGCGGCGGTGAAGCGCGCCTGCGCGCTGGCCAGCCATGAACTGGGATTGCTGGACGAGGAAAAGTCCATCGCCATCGTGCAGGCGGCGGACGAGGTGCTGGCCGGCCAGCACAATCAGGAGTTCCCGCTGTCGGTGTGGCAGACCGGCTCGGGCACGCAGAGCAACATGAACATGAACGAGGTGCTCGCCAACCGCGCCTCGGAACTGCTCGGCGGCGCGCGCGGCGAGGCGCGCAAGGTGCATCCCAACGACGAGGTCAATCTCGGCCAGTCGTCCAACGACATCTTCCCCACTGCGATGCATGTCGCGGCAGTCGCCGGCATTGCCGGGCAACTGTTGCCGGCGCTGCGTGCGCTGCGCGCGACGCTGGAAAGAAAATCCGCCGCGTTCGGCGGCATCGTCAAGATCGGCCGCACCCATTTGCAGGATGCCACCCCGCTGACCTTGGGGCAGGAGTTTTCCGGTTATGTCGCGCAACTGCACCACGCGGAAGCGGTGATCTTTGCCACGCTGGCGCCGCTGCACCAGCTGGCGGTGGGCGGCACCGCCGTCGGCACCGGGCTGAACACCCATGCCGAGTTCGGCGGGCGCGTTGCCGCCGAACTGGCGCGCAGCACCGGCCTGCCGTTCAGCAGCGCCGCCAACAAGTTTGCCGCGCTGGCCGCGAACGACGAGCTGGTCGCGGCGCACGGCGCGCTCAAGACACTTGCCGCCGCGCTGATGAAAATCGCCAACGACGTGCGCTGGCTGGCCTCCGGCCCGCGCTCCGGGCTGGGCGAGATCAGCATCCCGGAAAACGAGCCGGGCAGCTCGATCATGCCGGGCAAGGTGAACCCGACCCAGTGCGAGGCGCTGACCATGCTGTGCTGCCAGGTGTTCGGCAACGATGTCGCGATCAATATCGGCGGCGCCTCCGGCAATTTCGAATTGAACGTGTTCCGCCCGCTGATCGCGCACAACTTCCTGCAGAGCGTGCGCCTGCTGGCCAACGGCATGGCGAGCTTCGAGGAGCATTGCGTGCGCGGCATCGAGGCCAACCGCGCGCGCATCGCGGAGCAGATGGAGCGCTCGCTGATGCTGGTGACCGCGCTGACCCCGCATATCGGCTACGACCGCGCCGCCGAAATCGCCAAGCGCGCCCACCGCGACGGCAGCACGCTGAAGCAGGCGGCGCTGGCATTAGGCTATGTCGCGGAAGCCGACTTCGACCTGTGGGTGCGGGCGGCGGAAATGACCCATCCGAAGACAACCTGAGAAGGAAGCAGCCTATTACGAAATGCCTATGCATTTCGGCATATTGTTAATGCGGGATTTTATTGTTAGGGTGCGTCCACATGTATTTGGAGTCCCCGTGTTACTTGGATGGGGGTAGAGTGCCACTTTTGATGTGAGGTACCGCCTTGTTTGCATCATCAAGCCTGTTCAGAATCAATGCGGTAAAGCAAATGCCACAGGATATATGGCAATCCACGCCAGCATATACGGCGTTTTTGCCATCTACTTCACGTTGGGCATCGCAAAAGGGACGCTATGAATGTCGGTAATTCGGTGCGAAAAGCGATTGACGATTGGGAGGCAGGTGAGGTCGACGCGGCTATGTTGCACGCATGTAACGCGATCGATGGGACAGCGAAGAAGGTCTATCCCAACCTCGGAAGTAACGCGCGCTTCACGCAGCTACTTCGTGACAACTACTCGATTCTCGGCCCTATGGGCATGCCTGGAATCAACCTCGTCGAAACGCGTTTCCCCGTTAAAGTCGAGCGGCCAAAAGCAGCTGGCGGCAAACCGGACCTCGCGGATGTAATTTATGGAATTCATCGGTGCAGTCACGGCCACGGAGATGAGCTTCCGAATGGTTTTGAACTGATTCCGGATGCTCGCGGTCCAGCGCGGTTGACGAGGGTGGAAATCTCTAAGGGAACAATTCAGCTTAGTGACCGCATCATTTTTGGCCTCATAGCAGTTGCGGTCCTTTCACCAGCCAATAAGGGTCAATCGGTGCCCGACGGCTACTACTTGACGTTCGGAGCCACCGAGAAGCTAATTATTGGCGAATGCTGGGGCCGCGCGGCGGACTTCCCTGCAATTGCGGCACGCGAACCGATGCCACTCGTGACAATGGACTTCAAAGAGTGGATGAACGATGTTTAAGGCGCTGCCCAACTACTCGCTCCAGCCGACGTCGGCGCTAATGCGCCGCCACGGCTGAGCGAAGCGTTGGCCGTCATGTCAGTAGCGTTCCGCCGCCTTCTCGCACACACGGTCGATAAAGTCGTCGCTGAGTTTTGCGGCCAGTGCCACGCTCAACCGAGCCTTGATCGCTTCGCCGTGTTCTTCACGCAGCACCGTCCGCGCAATCTCGGCAACGTGGTTCCGCACCACACTTTCAAGCGGGTTGTCGTAGCCTTTGCTTAGGTTCGCAATCTCCTTCTCCACCGCCTTTTTTACCGCCTCGCCAATCGCCCTATTCAGCACCGCATCAGCCACCAACTTGTTCACCGCTTCCGGGTCAATCTTCAGTTCCATTTCGTTCTCCGTAGAAAAATGCCGGCCAACCCGGCGTTCGAGCGCACGGGCAACAGCGCGGCTTCTTTTCCAGTTTCACTCATGGTTTCTCCTCGCGCTGTTTCCCGGTGCTCAACTTTGCGTTAGGTTTCATACCCATGCCGCCCGATCTGCTCGCTGAATTGAGGAAGCTGCAACACCAGCGCAGCGAGTCGTCGCCTTTCGCAAACCATGTCGAGTTCCATACGTGGGCTGACAAAGTTCTTCCGCTCCTTTCCTTCGATCCGAAGCTGCAAGGCCGATTTAAGAGCATGGTTAGCGCAACCAAGTCCGCGCGCCTATTCGAGATCAAGCAACAAGAAATTGAAAACATCAACAGTGCAATTGGCATGCTCAATCAGGCCATCACGTCACTTGAAGTAGTGTCCGTACCACATACCGCAGGTAATCCAACCGCCTCCCCATCCAATGCAATAAAGGAGTGGCATGAGAAACCTATCGGCAAAGTCGGTATCGGACTCGCCATTGCCATAATTGCGTTCCTTGCCGTCTACGTCATTAAGAGCCATCTTGGGCTTCCGCTATGAAAATGAAACCTAACATGGCGGTCAACCGGACCTGCCGCATCAATCGTTCGTGGTGTCGGAACCGTCTGCGAGCGGCAGGCCGGTTACCTTCACGTTAGTCGTCACGAAGCAAAAGGGGTCAATTCGGATACGGCAGGAATTGCAACAACCCTCAGCAACACCAGCGCCGCACCGCTGCCGCCGTCCCTGGGAGTCGAAGTACCCAAGGTACCGGAGTCGAATTGTTTTGTTAGGGAGGATGAAATGGCTGAAAAAATCGACTCCGGTACCTTTTATCCTTTTATAGGACCAACTCTATAACGTCGGACTAAAGTAAGACATTCCCAGAACAAAAATATGGATATAAGTTTCATATGCCACAGCCAACAGTGAAAAAACAGAAAGCCCAATCACAAAATTCACTTTGTATTTTTCGTGAGCGGTCAATGCGCTTGTATCGAATTGTTGACGCTGTAAATTCCCACGCCTGATTACATACAGGTTGATGATTGCGGCCAACACGGCAAAGACCTGCAGAGGGATTCGAATCTGCGCCGCATCAAGCGTATTGAATGCCGGACTAAGTGCACCCATAACTGATCCCAGCCCGAGTGCGATCGCAAGCGGGCTGAGCGTTATCGCCACAGCGCACGGCGCGCCGAAGATGGTAAACAACACCGTTCCCAAGCCAACTTTTTGCCGCGTGGCTAGCGGGTCGGGTTGCTGGACTGAGATCGCAGCATTCTCACGATCCGATTTTCCAATGCGATAAATCTCAACTGGTTCGGCAAATCCGCGCACGTTTAATTCTTCCGGTATCAGATCGGGATAATCCTCGGCCACCTGGCTAAAGGCTTTTCCATCCACGATCACCTCACCGGGTTTCGCAAACGTCTCAAGTCGTGAAGCGAGGTTGACCACATCCCCGATAGCGGTGTAATCCTTTCGATCTGTCGAACCCAGTCGCCCGACTCGCGCATAACCGGTTGCAATCCCGACCCTCGCCTGCAAATCCAGCCCCAATGCATGAGAGACCGATTTCAATCCTTCCTGAATGTCCAACGCGGCAGTAGTCGCTCCGCGAGCATGCTTGGCGTTTGGAATCGGAGCATTAAAGATCGCCATGACCGCATCCCCGATGTATTTATCAATGAACGCATCGTTCTTGATTAACGCATCACTTGCCATCTTGAAGAATGCATTCACAACTTCGTAGCTGCGTTCAGGGCCCAGGCGGTTAGTCATTTCAGTAAAGTCGGCCAGGTCGGCGAATATCACAGACAATTCGATGACACGCCCCTCCTGCATGTGAGCGCCGCAACGATTGCAAACATTGGGGTTGTGCATACTCCGCCTGACCCCAAATAAATGGAACAGCAAACCCAGCGGCCCCCCAAGAGTCGTCCCGCATACCAGGCACTCATAAGCCATTTTTTTGGTCATCTGATTCAGATTCTTGTCGACGTTCTGAATAGGGAATCAAAGGGGGGGCGGTTTCGGAATCGAGGGGTCAGCGCAACCTGACCCCTCTAATTTCCTTAATTTTGTTGCCCCTCAGCAGATTGGCTGCGTGATTATGAATGGCCAATGTTTGTTGGTGCAGCTTTGTAAGCCCCGCAGCTTCACGGAGGCTATTTCCCGGATTATTTTGCCTTCTTTTCGGCGGAACCTTGTGCAGCAACCGGGGGAGATTCGATAGTAACTCCTCCCATGTCGAAATCGGAATAGATAGACTCGACGATTATGCGAGAGCCCTGGTCGTCCATCCAGACAAAAATCTCCTTATCGAGTTGGGCCTCTTTCACTTCTTTTAATCCAAAAGTCCCCTTGTCGGTTTGGGTTCCTATCTCTTTTTTGATTACCGTATTTTTCTTCAGCGGCGCCCCGTATTTTTTCTCCAGCGCTTTGGCAAGCGTCAGCATTTCTTGCGTGGAACCGTCTATCACGACCTTGATGAGCGCCTTGTCGCTACTCAGGGTAACCTGTGCAATAGCGTCAACCAGGGTTTCGTAATCGAGCAATATCGTGCTTTTCTCGTCCGTGAAGGAGCATCTGTCGCTTATGGTGTTGAATTTTTTCCCGATGCATATTTTCTGCAAGGCATCCTTTACTTCCGGTTTGCCAAGAGGAATGCCTTTAAAGGAAAACGTCTGGTTGGCCTTGCCGGGGAATTGTTCCGCTGAGGAGCCACTCTTTTTCTGTGCCTGAGATTCGGCATTGCCATGGCTTGAAAAAAGCAATGCGCCAGTAACTGCAATAATTGACAGCAAGATCCGTGGATTCATTTTATTAAGTCTCGTTAGTTAAATTGTGACAGCACTGCGGATTATGCTCTAACTGCTGGAGAGCTTCAATGAGTTACCCTTGGGTTGGTCGAAAGCGTCCTCGGCGCCCATCTTCAACCACAACTCACAAAACTATTCGACGGGCGGCTCAATAACCTTCAGTAACACCAGCGCCGCGCCGCTGCCGCCGTCCCTGGGCGGTGCGTCGCAACAGGCCAGCACCTCCGGGCGCTGTGCCAGCCAGTGGCGCGTGAGCCTGCGCAACACCGCTTCGCCGCCCCGGCTGTTCATGCCCTTGCCGTGGATCACCAGCACGCAGCGCAAGCCGCGCTGCGCCGCCTCGTGCAGAAACACTTGCAACAATTTGCGCGCCGCGTCGACGGTGTTGCCGTGCAGGTCGAGGCTGTCCTGCACCGGCCAATTGCCGCGCCGCAGTTTGCGCAGGGTCATGCGCGACAGGCCGTTGCGCAGGAATTCATCCGGTGCGTCTTCGGCGGCAGAATCGGACAGCGTGTCGGGTATCGCGGGAGGCTCGGCAGAAGTGTGCAGCAGGGGTTTGCGCGGCGGCTTCTGCGGCTTGATGCGGTTCTGCTCGGGCAGCGGTTTCACTTCGCCGACTGCCGCGCGGAACAGCGCGGCATCTTCGGGCTCGATTTTGTCCGCTGGTTTTTTCAATCTAAAAAAACGATTCACCACAAAGGCCGCGAAGAACACGAAGACATTCTATCGGGGTCGCCTCCTGTTGGCGGCTTGCCAGCAGGGTAGTTTGGATGCCCCGATTTCTTTTCGTGGCCTTCGTGCTCTTCGTGGTTGATAGCCGTTCCAAGGTTCAAACTTTGCCGAGTGAAGCGAGATACTTGTCCGCGTCCAGCGCCGCCATGCAGCCGGTTCCCGCGCTGGTGCAGGCCTGGCGGTAGATCTGGTCCTGGACGTCGCCCGCCGCGAACACGCCGGGAATACTGGTCGCCGTGGCATTGCCCTGGTTGCCGCCGTTGGTGCGGATATAGCCGTTATCCATTTCCAGTTGCCCGGTGAAGATGTCGGTATTCGGCTTGTGGCCGATGGCGATGAACACGCCTTTCAGCGCGATGTCCTGCTTTTCATTGGACTGCACATTTTTGACACGCATGCCGGTCACGCCGCTGTCATCGCCGAGCACTTCGTCGAGCACGCTGTTCAGTTGCAGGGTGATCTTGCCCTCCTTCACTTTTTCCATCAGGTGATCGACCATGATGGGTTCGGCGCGGAAAGTGTCGCGCCGGTGCACAAGCGTGACGTGATTGGTGATGTTGGCCAGATACAGCGCCTCTTCCACCGCGGTGTCGCCGCCGCCGATTACCGCTACATCTTGGCCGCGATAGAAGAATCCGTCGCAGGTCGCGCAGCCGGAAACGCCGCGCCCCATGAAGGCTTCCTCGGACGGCAAGCCGAGGTATTGCGCCGAAGCGCCGGTGCAGATGATCAGCGCGTCGCAGGTGTAACTGCCCGCATCGCCGCTCAGCAGGAACGGCTTCTGTTGCAGCTTCGCGGTGTGGATGTGATCGAAAATGATCTGCGTGTTGAAACGCTCCGCATGCTGCTGGAAGCGTTGCATCAACTCCGGACCCTGTACGCCGTTCGGATCGGCCGGCCAGTTGTCCACATCGGTGGTGGTCATCAGCTGGCCGCCCTGCGCCATGCCGGTGATCAGCACCGGATTGAGGTTGGCGCGAGCGGCATACACGGCGGCGGTATATCCGGCGGGGCCGGAACCGAGAATGATGAGGTGGTGATGCTGGGTGGTCTTTTCCATGATGCGGGCTTTCGTTTCGAATTTATTGGATGGGCGAAATTTAGCAGTGGCGCGCCGGCCTGTCGAGTTAAAATGGGCCTATTATGAAATTCATTCTGTCCCTGCTGCTGTTGTGCCATTTTGCCGTCCAGGCGGCCGAGCTTCCCGGTATCCCCCAGTTCATCGACGAAATGGTGGCCAAACATCAATTCGAGCGTGCCGAACTGGCGAATGTGTTCGCCCGCGCGCAGCATAATCCGGCGGTGATCGAGCTCATTTCCCGCCCCGCTACCATCAAGCCGTGGCCGGAATACCGCGCAATCTTTGTGAACCCGAAGCGCGTCAAACTCGGGCTGGAATTCTGGAACAAATACCCGAATACGCTGCGCCGTGCCGAAAAAAAATATGGCGTGCCGCAGGAGATCATCATCGCGATCATCGGTGTGGAAACCCTCTACGGACAGAATGCCGGCAATTTTCTGGTGCTTGATGCGCTTGCCACGCTGGCGTTCGATTATCCGCGCCGCGCGGATTTCTTCCGCAGCGAGCTGGAGAATTACCTGCTGCTGGCGCGCGAGCAGCAGTTCGACCTGCTGGACATACGCGGCTCGTATGCCGGCGCGCTGGGCATTCCGCAATTCATGCCGAGCAGCTATCGCAACTATGCGGTGGATTTTAACAACAACCGCACGATTGATTTGCTGCGCGAAAATGTGGATTCAATCGGCAGCGTGGCCCAATATCTGCAAGGCTATGGCTGGATCAAGGGCGAGCCGGTCGCCGCGCGTGCACAGATCGGCGCGGAACTTTCCGCCAGCGCAGCAGGAACGCCGCGCACCCTGGCGGAATGGGCTGCGACCGGAATAGTGCCCGGCGTGAATTTCGCACCGGACAAGCCCGCGCGCCTGGTCGATTTCACGGTGGAGGAGGGCAAGGAATACTGGCTGGCATTCAATAATTTCGAGGTCATCACGCGCTACAACAACAGCGATTTCTACGCGATGTCGGTATTCCAGCTGGCCGAGGAACTGAAGGCGGCGCGCAAGGCCGGGAAACCATGAAGTGGGGTAAGCAGGCAATCCGCGTAGCGGATGCTCGCAAGAACCTGTGTTGCTGGATGTGGCTGGTACTGTTGTTGTCTCCGGCTGCGGCGGCCGGCGAACTCGAAATCATCAATCTCAGGCATCGCAGTGCGGAGGATGTGCTGCCGGTCATTCGACCGTTGCTGGAAAAGGACGACGTAGCCAGCGGCATGAATTACCAGCTCATCCTGCGCACCTCGCCGCAGAACCTCGAGCAGGTCAAAAAACTGCTGGAGAGCATCGACGTTGCGCCGCGCCGTTTGAAAATCACCGTGCTGCAAAACGCGGACAGCGAAACCGTCGCGCGGCTGACCGGAGTGTCCGGCAATATCGGCTTGAGCCGCGAGGCGCGGGTCGCCGTGCCGGATAGCGGCGGCGGCAGCGGACTGAATGTCGAACTCGGACAAGGGCAGGACAGGCTGAAGGCCAGAGTGAGCTCCACCCGCGCGCTCGAAGACGAGCGCAACACCCAGCAACTGCAAGTGCTGGAAGGCAATCGCGCATTGGTCCGCGGCGGGCAATCCGTTCCCGTGCCGCAACGGCAGGTGATACAGGGTCCGTGGGGTACGCGGGTGATCGACAGCGTGCAGTATCAGGAAATTGGCAGCGGGTTTTATGTACTGCCGCGCGTCAACGGCGACCGGGTGACGCTGGAAATCAGCACGCAGAACGACGCACTCGTACCGGATGGCGGCGACTATCCGGTCATGCGTGTCCAGCAGGCTTCCAGCACCCTGTCGGGCCGTCTGGGCGAATGGCTGGAAGTCGGCGGCCTGGGGCAGCAGAAAGACAACGATAACTCGACCCTTTCCACGCGCGGCACGTCCCGGATACGCGAGCAGCGCAAGGTGCTGATCAAGGTGGAAGAGGTTGAGTAGCGTTGGACTGGCAGGTGAAAATGCAGGAAAAAATGTCCTGGATTCAGTAAAAGGGAAGGATCGAACGTCGATGTCTGTTCTGAAACAAGCACGTCTTGACAGCCGGAGGGCAAAATGAAGCTGTCCGCGTATCCGCTCTGGCTGGTGGGCTTTCGCCCGTTTTTTGCATTGGCCTGTTTATCCGGATTGAGCCTGCCGCTCCTGTGGGTACTGGTTTTTTCCGGCGTTATTCCAGCGCCGGCCGCTTCATTCACCGCGGTGCAATGGCATGCCCACGAAATGTTTTTCGGCTTTGGATGGGCGGTCATTGGCGGGTTCCTGCTGACCTCGACCAAGAACTGGGTGAAGGTGCGCGGCTATCATGGCAATGCGCTGATGTTCCTGGTTGCCGCGTGGCTTTTCGAGCGCATCGGCATGTGGTTCGAGGGCGCCTGGCCGCCATTCCTGTTCCTGATTTCCAATAATCTGTTCCTGGGATCGATTGTGGCGATGCTGGTCTGGACGCTGATCCGCAACCGCAAGAGCGATTTCTATCCCGATAACTATTTTTTCCTGCTGATCCTTCCCGTTTTCCTGCTGGCAAAAAACCTGATACTCAGCGCCGAATATATGCAGGTTGGCTGGAGCATGGCATTGGGACTGTTCCGCGTGGCGTTCCTGGTGATGCTGGAGCGGACGCTGGCGCAGTTCATGAAGGGCGTGTTCGATGTGGACATCATGCATCATCCAATGCTGGACAAGGCGATCAAGCGGCTGGCGCTGCTGCTGGTCTTTGCCAGCCTGCTGCCGGAACCGCTGGCCGGTGCGCTCGCGCTGCTGCTGGCGCTGCTGCTGGCCGACCGTTTCTTTTTCTGGAAGCCGCACCTCGGCATGCGGCGGCTCGACATCGGCATCATGTATCTGGGCTACCTCGCCATTACCGCGCAACTGCTGGTCGCGTTTCTCGACCGCTTCGTTCATATCGAATGGATCGGCTCGGTGTCGGTGCACCTGTTCGCCTTCGGCGCGATGGGGCTGATTATTCCCGCGATGATCGTCAGGATATCGAAGGGGCACACCGGCAGGAAGGTGGCCTTCGATGCGCTCGACAAACTGTGCCTGTGGATCATGATGCTGGCCTTCGTGCTGCGCATCGTCATGCCGCAGGTTGATCCCGCCGGTTACACATACTGGGTCTATCTCGCGGCACTGTGCTGGTTTGCCTGTTTTGCGCTGCTCGGATGGCGCTACATTCCCTTCCTGATGCAGCCGCGCATCGATGGCAAGGAACATTAGACGGGCCGGTCTCGCGGCCGCACCGCGCGATCCGGAAAAGCATCTTCCCTTCGTGAAGCCGGAGCAGGCCGGGATAGTGGACATGATTTCCAATCCGTGTAATCTCCATATCAGGATTTTCTACCCGGTCTGAAGCGCATGGTTTCCGTCCAGCACAACTTTCCTCCTCTCGCGGGTGAGGACAGCGCAGACATCCGGCATTGGCTGGCTGCCTTGTCCGCTGTTTACCCGCCCGCAGAAATTTCGCTGATCCGTCAGGCGTGCGAATTCGCCGCGCCCCTCTACCACGGGCAGGTCGAAATCACCGGCACGCCGCTGCTGCGCCACGCGCTCGGCTCGGCCTCCATCCTGATCGGGCTGCACCTGGATCACGAGACCATCGCGGCCACCGCGTTGCATGCCGTACCGGATTACCTGGAGGGCTGGGCCGAGGCGCTGAACGCGCGCTTTGGCCGCAACGTGACGGCGCTGGTCGAAGGCATCTCGCGCGTGGAGCGGATCCGCCTGTTCAGCGAGATGCGCGGCGCGCAGGACAAGGAGGAGGCCGCGCAGCAGATCGAGAGCCTGCGCAAGATGCTGCTGGCAATGGTGGAAGACATCCGCGTCGTGCTCATCAAGCTCGCCGAGCGCACCCAGACCCTGCGCAACCTGTCCGGCGCAAACCCGCAGCAGCAGAAAAAGATTGCGCAGGAGACGCAGAGCATCTTCGCCCCGCTCGCGAACCGGCTCGGCGTATGGCAGCTCAAGTGGGAACTGGAAGACCTGTCGCTGCGCTACCTGGAGCCGGCGCTCTACAAGAAAGTGGCGAAGCTACTCGACGAGCGCCGCGTGGACCGGGAGCGCTACATCGCGGAGGTGATCGCGCAGCTCGGACAAAAACTGGACGCGGCCGGCATCGAGGCCGAGGTGAGCGGGCGTCCCAAGCACATCCACAGCATCATCAGCAAGATGAAGCGCAAGCAGGTCGGGTTCGGCGAGCTCTACGACGTTCGCGCTGTGCGCATATTGGTAAGCGATGTTCAGAACTGCTACGCGGCGCTGTCCTTGGTGCATGAGTTGTGGCCGCCGATCGCCGGCGAATTCGACGACTACATCGCGAACCCCAAGGGCAACGGCTACCGCTCGCTGCACACCGCCGTGACCGGGCCGCGGCAGCTCGCTTTGGAAGTGCAGATCCGCACGCATGACATGCACCACGATTCGGAGCTCGGCGTCGCCGCGCACTGGCGCTACAAGGAAAACAGGAAATCCGACGCCGGGTTCGACGACAAGCTCGCCTGGCTGCGCCAGATCCTCGCGTGGAAGGCGGAACTGGCCGGCAGCGGCAGTTTGCAGGAACAATTCCGCAACGAGCTGCTGCAGGACCGCGTGTATGTGTTCACGCCGCTTGGCAAGGTGATGGATTTGCCGAGGGGCGCGACCCCGGTGGATTTCGCCTACAGCCTGCACACCGACCTCGGCCACCGCACCCGCGGCGCCAAGGTGGACGGCAGCATCGTGCCGCTCAGGTACAAATTGCAGAACGGGCAGCGTGTGGAAATTCTCACCGCAAAACACGGCGCGCCGAGCCGCGACTGGCTCAGTCCGCAGCTTGGCTACCTGAAGAGTGCACGTACGCGCGCCAAGGTGCGGCACTGGTTCAAGACGCAAAACCTGGACGACAGCATCGCGCAGGGCAGGTTGCTGCTCGAGCGCGAACTGCAGCGCCTCGGCGTAACCGCCGTCAACCAGGAAAAGGTCGCGCAGCGCCTGAGCTTCCATAAGCTGGAAGAACTGCTCGCCGCGCTGGGGCGCGGCGAAATCACCCCGCGCCGGCTCGGCCTTGCCATCCGGCAGGAAGTGCCCGCGAAGCCGGCAGCCATGCCGCGGCCCATTTCCAGCAAACCCGCCGCGCAACGCGTCTCTTCGACGGGCGTGCTGATCGAAGGCGTGGATAACCTGATGATCAAGCTGGCCAAGTGCTGCAAGCCGGAGAAGCCGGATGCCATCATCGGCTATGTCACGCGCGACCGGGGCATCACCATCCACCGGCAGGATTGCGCGTTCATGCAACGCACGCCGGAAGACAAGCGCGACCGGATACTCAACGCGGTCTGGACCGGGGAGTAGGGAGAATCCGGTAAAAATCTCTGGGGTATTGCGCACCGGCAGAAATTTTACTATTATGAACGAATGTTCATTCTAGGTTTGGAATAATAATGGTTCGTGCCCCTGTCAACGTTCAGTCCGGGCAAATCGAAGAGAGGATTATTGCTGCTGCGCTGCAACTGTTCACGCGGCGCGGCTACTTCAATACGTCTGTGCCCGATATGGCGCAGGCTGCACAGGTCAGCGTAGGTTCGATTTATCATTACTTCAAGAATAAGGAAGACGTGGCTCGGGCACTGAGTGAGAACCTGACGGATGGCCTGCAGGAAGAGCTGGACAGAATCATTCAGAAACATGACACGGTGCATGATCGTTGCCGCGCCACTATTGCGGTGCTGTTCGAGTTGACGGAGTCGAACCGCGATGCCATGGAATTCATGCTGTACGCAAAACATCGTGAGTTCCTGCCGGTCGCGCGCCCGATATGTTCGTCCAAGCCGTTTGAAACAATGCGCGGGTTCGTGCAGGACGGCATGGAGCGCGGAGAAATCCGTCGTATGGACATCATGGTGGCCAGTTCGTGTCTCTTCGGCGGCGCAATTCGCCTGATCACTGCGCGCCTCGACGGCGTTCTTGCAGAGCCGCTCCCGGATATGCTGGACGCGACATGGGAATGTGCCTGGCGTGGCGTTGCGGCCTGATTTTGGAGCCGTGTTTTTTTATTAAATTCGAACGAATATTCGTTATGGATGGATCCAGGATGAAGCGGGTAGCTGTCAAATCAGATTATGAACTACTACACAGGTGACTTATGAAAATCAAGCAATCGCATTGGCACCATTTTTTTGGCGGGATAGGCCTGTTGCTGCTCATTATCCAGGTTCTTTCCGGCTCGGTTCTGACGCTGTTTTATTTGCCCGACCTGAAAGAAGCCTATGGCAGCGTGCAAT
>JACOUM010000011.1 GCA_016177795.1 Nitrosomonadales bacterium
CGAAATGCTACAAATCTTGAGCCTCACCATGTTCGAGAGAACTCCGCTGGATCAACTGCTTACCAAGACCGCCTTGTCGCCAGATATACAGGACGCCTCCAACCAGTTGGTTCTATTCGATTAACGTTGGGACACTACTGATAAAAATAATATCTTTCATTCCAATAGCCGCTTTGTGGTGCGGACTGTGAGGCAAACGTCATAAAGCCGACGTTCACTCAATTTTAAGTAATCAACCAATCCCCATTTTGCTAAGCTGCGCGGAGCGCGACGCTGAAATGATGCCCCCTTGTGGGGCATCTACTTTCAGCGTCTTGTTCCGACACCCCACCATCGGAATGCCTGATAAACTAGCGCCGCGCGTCGAACAGCAGAAGCGCATGTTCCGACACCCCACCATCGGAATGCCTGATAAACTGGCCTGCCGGTCGCCGTCGCGTTCGACGCTGTTCCGACACCCCACCATCGGAATGCCTGATAAACTCCTGGCGCCGGCGTCAAGAAGGATCGCTACGTTCCGACACCCCACCGTCGGAATGCCTGATAACCTGGGCTACGCCACCGCCGCATCCATCCATGAGTTCCGACACCCCACCATCGGAATGCCTGATAAACTTAGCAGTAGGGTCACGCATGTTACCCATCGGTTCCGACACCCCACCATCGGAATGCCTGATAAACTAGTAGACTTCACGACACAGCGCTTGCCCAGGTTCCGACACCCCACCATCGGAATGCCTGATAAACTCGCTCATCGCGTCGAACAGCGCGTTGGCCGGTTCCGACACCCCACCATCGGAATGCCTGATAAACTCCTCAGCAGAAGAAGCCTGATTCGCCCGCTGTTCCGACACCCCACCATCGGAATGCCTGATAAACTGTCTCTTTTCGGTGGAGAGCGCGCTAATGAGTTCCGACACCCCACCATCGGAATGCCTGATAAACTCGGAATGCCTGATAAACTAGGTCGCACACAGTCGGTTGTTTTGATTGTGAAGTAGTCTTAAAAAAGCTCAACCTGCTCCGGCTGGTTGGGCTTTTTTCTTGTGGGTTTCGTACCGAAAAACTCACGGGTCATCGCGTACTGTTTGTCGGTTACGAGGAAAAATGCTACTTGTGCGCCTGCTGGGATGCCTAAACGAATGCGCTGGATCGTGGCTTCGGCAACCGCCATTGTAGGGAAGTGGCGTACATAAAGTGAGTTTTGCAACTGGAAGAAGTTTTCTTGCAACAGGCTTTTGCGGAACAGCGTGTAATCGCGCCGTTCCTCGCGTTCTATCATCGGGCAATCATAAACCGCGATCACCCACATCACGCGCCATCCGTTGGCCGCCATTTCTCATCTTCCCTGTTAGTAACCAGTCCTTCTGGAAGCGCCAGCTTCTTGCTTTTGCCATCAAGGATGCGCACGAAGCTGGCGATGCTCGCATCAATCGCGGCGTGCAGCCGCATGTCTTGCCCCGCCATACGTACAGGGCGTTCGACGAACCCAAGCAAATAGCGCTTGGCGCGGCTGTCGAATTCCGGCGCTTCGCTCCAGGTATCGGCATCATCAGCCAGGTGCACATCCACCAGAAAGCGATACGGCTCGATGAAATCGTCCGCCAAGTTGAACGCATTGCCCGCATTGCAATGTCCCAAGCCCAGCGTGCCATTGAGTCCGGCAGAGACCAAGGAGCGAGCGATCATGGCGCGTAGCACGGCATAACCATAGTTGAGGCGAATGTTCAGCGGGTCTTCCGCACCTTCCTTGCTGCGTTTGAATGTCTCCGGGAACAGGTTATTCCAATAGTGCTTTGCGCCTTGGCCCTCTGCGTTGCTTTTGTCGCCATGCTGTACTTGTGTTGCGAGACGTTCCAAGCGTAATGCGCCGTTGCGTTTCAGGCCGCGCAAGGCATGAGCTTGCATGGATAACTTGGCGGAAATTAGTTGTTGCCATAACTCGCCGCGTTTCTCGTTGGCATCCAGTGCAATTTGCTGCCGCAGCCTGCCTGCATCAAGCCCCGTGGCGGCAAGTGGAATTTGCATGGCGCATGGCATGTGTCGCGCATCGGTGACCATCACTGCCGCTCCGGCTTCGGCGAGTGCACGCAAGACGGCGACCGAGAGCGTGGCGGTGTGGTGTTCGAGGCAAAGCACAGCCACATCCTTGGGCGAGACAAACGCATGGTCGAAGCCGTCCCGCTCAATTTTCAGCCGCCCCGTGTCTATGCGCAGGTGGGCAGGATTTTCGATGACGAGGACACGCTGTTCTGACATGGCAGATTACCTAGCCAATTAGCGAAAGTCGTTTGACGGCCTGCGTAAATGCCACCTTCTTTTTTCCAGAGCCGGCTTCCGTAATTTTGTCAAAAGATCGAGGATCAACCATTGGAATTAGAAAAATGTTCCCCTCCGCTGTGAAATAGCCAACCCGATAATGCTTCCCATCCTTGGAATCTTTAATTGTGTCTCCCTTGTAAAACCGTACCACACCTTGTGATACGAGTTTATTTTTGCCTCGCATGGCATCGCGAATTTTTACCAAGCGCGGTTCACTTGATCCATCCGTGATTAATTCCAGATAGGCATACCCTTCATTGACGAGATATTTGTGATGTTCACCATGGCGGCTAGTGAACCCAATGGGCTGTGCATCTTCGGCATAGTTTTCAAAGCAACGTACCTTGTGGATAGGGTTGTCATAGAGCGGATGCCGGATTGGCAATACTAATGCAGCTCCGGCCTCCATGCCGTTAGCAATGCGATCCTCGAATGTATCGCCGACAATACGCCGCACGTCATCGCTGATGATAGAGGCAATCGCTTTGCGCGCGGCTTCCAATTTTGTTTTTCCCTGCACTTTGCCCATGTTTTCGATTGGTTGACGCAATGTAAGGCGTAACCTATCTTCGCCTTCGCGTTGCCCTACACCATAAGCAGTACTCTTAAACAATGCGCCATCCGGGTAGCGATCCGGCTTGATGGAAATGTTGCATTCACGTACAGCATTAAGTGCGGCAGCACGCACGTTGCGCAAAGGCGGCTCAGGCACTTCGAGGCGCAACCGTGTTTCACTCTTCATGCGGCGTTCGCGTTCTTCTTGTGTTTCGCCTTCGCGCGGTTGCATCTTTTCGGCGGCGGTCTTGTAGTTCTTCGCCATTTGCTGGAATAGCCCGCGCGAGGTGAGTGCCAGTGTGATCGCATCAATCAAATGGTGGCGATGGTCGAGACGTTTATCTATTCGTCGGTTGAAATCGAAACCGGGATTCGCTTTGCGGTCTTCACTCCTGACCGGATGCCCTTCAAGGTATTTCTTGAGGTTGTCAAAATCGTTCTGCGCAATCAGCTTCCCTTCAGTATCCAGCAGAGGTAGGTTATTTTCGATGCGAACCTCAGGGATTACGGTTTCCATCTTCCAGTTTCTGCGCAGCATGGATGTTAGTTCGCCACGCGAAACGGATACATTGTTGGGGCATAGGCATTCCAGCCATTGCACTGCTTCTTTTGCGATCCATGAGGTTTGGTGAAACTGGCGATCAGCAAAGCCATTCACAGATTCATCGGTCAGCACTTCACGCTCAAAATCTTTAAGGCGCAGCAGCTTGGCTTTGCGGTAACGCTTTTTTGTTTCAAACCGAATAGCAGAGGCTTCAACGGATTGCCAGCGATCTGTATTACCCCATCTCTCCCAAGGTGTGAGATCGCCCTTTTCTTGGTTGCAACCGTGATGAGCAAGCACGATTTCAGAATTTTTCATGCCTACCTGTGTGAGCGATTTTGGGATGATGTGTTCGTATTCCGTTGCACTACCCGATAGCGTTTCTGCAAGGCTGATGTTTTTGTTGCAGTAGGGGCAAAAGCTTTTGTCTTGTTCTACCCAAAGCAGGTAGCGTCGAATCTTGGATGGTGTCGGCGTTTGATTGTGCGCGCGAATTTCTTTTTCCGCTTCACGCCGAGCCTTGTTTTGTTTGTTGATGTCGCTTTCGCGCTCGTTACGGCGGCTGATGCCCAAGCTCATCTCGCGTGCCATTTCAACCACGATTTCGGCTAGCTCATACTTTTGCTCCTTCTTGGCAAGTTCGGCAATCATCTTGTTCACTGTCCAGCGAATCTGGCGCAGCGAACCATCCACTACGGCGTTGCCGGTAGATTCAGGCGCGGGCAGTTTACCCATGCGCTTGATCTCGCGGTTGAGCGATTTCGGGTAACACACGCGAATGGCAGCTTCTTCATCCATGCGCTTCATATCGTCTTGCCAATTACCCGGCCAGTTAGGCTCTTCCAGCCAGTCAGCGAGATTGTTCAACGCTTTGACGGAGTAGGAAGCGCGTCCACCGTCAAAGTCCATTTTGCTCAGACGGTCGAAATTGTCGTGTTCCTTGATTTGGTTGACGAAGGCAATCAAGGGTTCGCTGAACTGGCGCGGCTTGCCATCGCGTTTGACGAAACTGGTGTGCCACTCTGGGTCATCAAGTTGTTCCGGGGAGCCGATCTCCGCAAGAAAGTTGATGGTGGCAATCTGCGTTTTTTCATCCAGAGCGCGGAAGGCCTGTTCAAGATTGGCAGCGCGTTCCGGGTGTTTTTTTGTGCTGTGTCTATCCAGTTTGCGCAGTGCTGCTAGTGTGCTGTTGCCAAGCAACTCTTCGCGGCTGGCGCGGTCAAGGTTTAGTCCCTTGCCTTGTGGTTTGGCGTATCCGGCACTTTCCAGAGCTTCGTAGATGTCATCGAATTTCACCTTGTCGTTGTGGTTGAGCATGTTTCGGATGACTCGCTTTTGGTCTGGTGTAATTGGTTCTGCGCGTTTCCCAGCACCCCAGCGCAAATCTGCCAGTGTTTTTTCAATGCGGAAACGCTGAAAGGCCATTTGTGCGCGAGGTGCGCGCGGCAACGTCGGTTCGAGTCCGCATTGTCCAACCAGATCGGCAGCCGATTTTAACGGGCGCTGGTAGAACAGCGCTTCATGGAAATGTTCGCGGATAGGTTTGCCGTCATGTGTTCCATTCAGGATGTCGTGATGCTTGGTCTGCATATCCCAGATGGTGTTGAATTCATGCTCGACCATTTTGCGGAGTGCGTAGAGATTCTTTGGAGCGTTCGTGTTTTCGCTTTTTTTGCTCTTCGGTTCGTCGCTGATTTCTTTTACCTTGAGCTTGGTTGGCAAGCCACTCTCCATGCGATGCAGCAAATATTGCCCAAGCGTAATGCCAGTGTCGTTCTCATCCTTGAGTGCTATGCCGCGCTTTGTGGCGAGTGCTCTCATGGCAAGGCTGAGTTCGCTGGAGCCTTCTGCGACCTCGCCTTTTTTCTTGGCCTTGAATTCACCCTTGTAACCGCGCCGTTTGGATAGGCGCAGAAAGATACACAATAAATCGTCAAGCTCGACGCGCTCGGTCGCAGCCTGGGCGCGCAGATAGGGGAGGGTGCTGCCATCGTTGGGAGCGACTTCTTTGCGCTTTAGTCCGAGCAAGCTGGCAAGACTTGCGATGCGCCGCAAGCGTGAAGCACGCCGATCAATCTGGCGACGCTGCATCCGCGCCTTGCGCCGCCCGGCTTTCTTGGAAACCAATGCGCCTTGCGCATTTTCAAGCGGCTCGCTGAAAATCCTGACGTGATGCCAGATCAGCGCATCCAGTTGCCCATCCTTATCCAGCGATACTGCTGCAGCCCCAATCGATGCCGTACCCACGTCTAACCCCAAACGATATTTCACAACCATGTCGCTTGCCCCTTTGAGTTATGTTATGTAGGATGCGAACTGTATCAGGTATTCCGATGGTGGGGACTGTCGGCAACAAGGGCTTAAATGCCCACCGATACGAGACGGGCACTTCGGTGCCCGTTTCTTTTTTCGAGGGTGATAGTCTGCTTTTACGTTCTCCTAGGGCAGATCAGTGTCGTTACCGGAAGTTCGCGTTTCCCGGAACCAGAAGATGATCTGTCTATAAAATACAGTGTCAATATGTCAAACCGGGTCGATGTTGTATGCCCAACAGAATAGAAAAATTCATCGCCAAGCACTTGGCTGTGACTCTTGCTCCAGAGTGCGGCGAGGTTTTGTCTGATTTCCGCGTCAAGCGTGACGGATGGGTCAAGATGCCTGACGAGATTGAATTGGTGCTCAAGAACTTGGGGCTTGGTGCGTACTACGTTATAGCCTACGAGGATGAGCTTCGCATTCATAACTGTCTTTACAAGGCTATATTCCCCGAAAATACCGTCGAAGAATTGAAAAAGATCGACGCCGAATTTTTCGCAGCCAGTGCAGAAGAAAAGCTCGCGCTTATCAATCAAGAATGGCTATTTTCCCCGGATGGGGGAATTCAATTCGAGTGGGAGGACTTTTTTCCTAAAACTGAAGAGGCCAAAGAAGTTGCCCGGCAGCGTTTTGAATCCCTATCAGAGGAAGAAAAGAAAGAGGCCGTTTTCCGGCTGGCAATGTTCATAGCGTTTTTTTATTCCTTCTTCTACAACACGCTTTCCCTGATGGTTCACGGGCAGAAGCTAACCACGTTGGTCCCCCTTGCTTTGCGTGGAGATAAGGAGGCCTTCTGTAAGGCTGCTCAGATCGATAGAAACCTTCTCAGCGGACATCCCTATTTTAAGGATACATATGCCCGTTTGCAGGCTGGCGAGGATAAGGATTTTTTGGACGCTCTCTTATATCGCATCGGCAACCCTAGCACGCGGGGTAAATTGAGGTTTCCTGCGCTCTATATGGTGTTCACCATACTGGAAAGCTTTGACTGGCTAGATGATTTCACAGCCTCAGAGATTTTGGATATATGCGACGAGGCCAAGCTGGATCGCTTTCAGAATCGTATTGAGGATGGAAACTATTTAACAAAGCGTCGCATTGAGTACCGCCGATTCCAGAAAATCAGCAAATAGTCAATGCACTTAAATTCTTTTTTAGTGCATCGAATTCCTGATTCCTGAAGCATAAATTCCGAAACCGTTGCAGGGAGTATTTCGCATACCTGCCGACGGTAAGGAGTTTTTTAAATGTCTCATGAATCTGATTCAAACAATCAAGTAAGTTCCCCTAGCAGCATCACTAAAACCGCAGCCGTGCGACCGGCCGCCCGAACGCGCGCACCGCGCGCGCCGGACGGGCGGACGAACGGCGAGGACTCACAGGGTACGCCGCCTTGTAACACAGTACCCTTAAAATACAATCCAGATAAATCCAAGCTGTTGCGTTTCGGGGTTGATAGCCTTTATCTCTCCTATCCCGGCGTGATGTCAGATGATTGTGATAAAAAACTCGCTCGCCTGAAAGAGCTTGCGCAAATGGAAGATGATCTCAGTCAGTCCATCGCCCAGGTGACAATCTGCGAGCATCTGTTCGAGGTGCGAGACAAAGGCGCTGGTCGTTTTTCTTATGTGCTAGTTGATAACGCTTACCGCATCCAGGCCAGCAACTCCCGCTCGAAATCCCTGCCCCTCGCCTATGTGCAGATTTCCAGCGAATATCTGACCCATGCCGGAATCGAAAAGTCCGAAGAAGCCCTGCGACATATCATCAACACGCTTGGCGTGGTGAATGAACCCGCGAATGTCAGCCGCGTGGACTTGTTCGCTGACTTCTGCGCCGATTGCGAGATGGATGCGTTCGAGCCGTTGCGCGATTGTGTGACACGGGTGGAAACCATGTCGCTGCATTACAGCTATGGGCGCTTCTCCGGCTGGAGCTTCGGATCAGGCGGCGATATTGTCGCGCGCCTCTACGATAAAACCCTCGAAGTCGAAAAGAAATCGCACAAGTTCTATTTGCATGAACTATGGAAGGCGGCGGGATGGGATGGAACAAGCCAGATATGGCGCATGGAATTCGAGGCCAAGCGCAACGCCTTGGTGAGCCTGCAACTGCCCAAGCTCGCGCACCTGCTGCCGAATCAGGCCGCGCTCTGGCGCTACCTCACCGAAAACTGGCTGCGCCTCACCGTGCCAACAGAATCGGACAGCAACCGCGCACGCTGGAACAATCATCCGCTGTGGGACTTCATTGCTGCGGCATTTGATAGCGAAGGGGAGCAAGCCAAGCTGCAACGCTTCAACCCTGCCCGCCTGCCAGAGGATGAGCGGCTGTTCGTGCATGGCTTGGGCGGCATTACCTCATTCATGGCCAGCCGTGGCATCGAGGACTTGGGCGAAGGGGTCGGCGAGTATTTGCACCAAGCCAAGGAATACCACGTCAGACGATCTGACTTTAAGCATGACGGGATGGAGCGATATGTCGGGCGCAAAGTTAAGGCCAAGAATCGCCGCTACAACACAGTAAACAACGTGCAGCCGCTTCCTTCCGATCTAACCAAAACAGAAGCCGCAGCCGTTGTCTATCAACAGTCCAAGGATGGTGAAAATGGAAACGACTGATCTTGACCAAGCCATTCGAGCACAACAACACCAAACTGTTGATTACCTCCTGCCGCGCAAGACTGTTGAGAAGCTGTCCGGCTTAAGCAGGGCAACAATTTACCGCATGATAAAATCCGGCAAGTTTCCACGGCCATTATCTACCGGGGCGGGTGCAGTGCGTTGGCGGCAATCCGATGTGATTGCCTGGCAACGATCTCTTAACCCAACCGCTAGCGGCTGAAAATTGGCGATAAGTCGTGATTATCTGGGGGTATAAGTGGGGGTATGTGAAAAATGCAAAAATACGCAGATTGAGCTATTAAGCGGCTTGCATGGCATGATTCAATAGTACCTATCACCAAGAATCGCAGATCAGCCCGCCTCCTGCGGGCTTTGTCTTGTTTTGTTATCCAGGCTATCCATCGGCAGAGGCAATAAAAACATCGGCGAGGAAGACGGCATCCATGCGTATTAAAGCTTCTCGCAACCCTTTCGTGCCACCTTGCAAGTCACCCGATAGTCAAGTCTGGCCTTCTCGGTTTCACCCAGAAATTCATAAGCCATGGCGCGCCCAAAATACGGCTTTGGATTCACGCCCATTTTTTTTCTGGCGGCGATCTCGATCGCCTGCGTGAAGGCATCTGCCGCCGCGCGCCAATCGCCTTTTTTTGCGTAGGCCGATCCCAGATTGTTGTAGGGAAAAGGCCAGTCCGGATGAAGCCTGGCCGCCAGGGTCAGATCTTTTATCGCCAGATCATATTCATCCACCTTGATCAGCTCGGTTCCGCGATTGTAATAGATGCGGTATACCCCCGGCAGGTCTGGTCTATCCTTGACCAGCTTCTCCGCGTCATCCCACAGCATCAGCGGGTGGCCGAACGAACTCAAACGCTCCATCGAGATGGGGAACAGCGCCAGCGCCATTGCGGCCACGATGACCGAAGCCATGCGCCTGTCCAGCAGATCAAGCAGCAGCGGCAGCACACAGCATGCGCCCACCGCCCACAGGTAGCTGCGGTACAGCACGAAACTTTCCTGAATGCGCACCGTGGAAAACTCCGTCATGAACATCAGCCACGGGAACAGCATGGCCAGCCCGGCCAGCCCGGCGCGTCCGCGCTTCGCCAGCAACCACACCGCGCCAATGCCCCAAGCGAGGAACGCAGCGAAGGCAAGCAGATAGGGGGACAGCAACGATTGCGCGAACGGCTCGCGCATATCTGCCGACATCCATGTCGGGTTGGGAAACAGCCACAGGCCGGCGTACTTGAAAAACAGCCACGCCTGCGTCAGCACGCTCAACGGATAATTTAGGTCGCTTTCGATGTCCAGCATCTCTGGCGCATAGATTTCATAGGTTGAGCCGAGCACGCCCTTCTTGGCCGCAACCACGAACAACGCGATCGCGGCGAGCGCAACGAATACGCCCCAGCGCTGCCGCAGCCGCGCGCGCCAGTCGTCATGCAGTAGCATGGTCAGCGCCAGTAGCACCGCCGGCAACATGATGGCGTGCTCCTTGGAATACACCGCCAAGTAATAGAATGGCACGCTCGCCCACAGCCACAGCGGTCTGTGCCGGACGCTGCCATGCAGATAAGCCAGCATGGCCAGCAGGCTGAACAGCGTCGCCATGACAATGGTGCGCTGCACCAGATATCCTGTGGCATACACCGCGACCGGATGCAGCGCGAACAACAGCGCCGCGCAAAAGGCCAGCGCGCGGGAACTCAGCAGCACATTGGCGCGCGCGCCGCAAACAGCGTCAAACAGCCGCGCCAGAAAAAAATACAGCGCTATCGCCACTGCCGCATGCAGCAGCAGGTTTTCCACGCGGAAATGCAGCATGTTCAACCCGAACGCAGCCTTGCCCCACGCCAGCGTGGCGTAAGGCAGCGAGCGCAACTCGAACAGGGAAAATTGGTATTTTGAAACCGGTTGATTGCCGTATTCATCGACCATGAAGAACGGCAGGTCGTCGAACACGATCGGATTCCACAGGAACTGCCCGTACAGCGCCGCGATAGCGCCTGTCAGAACAATCGGCAACAGCCAAACACGCCCAATCTGCATGACACCTCCGACCGATCAATGTCCTTAAAAACACAAAAGCCGGGAAACCCGGCTTTTGTGACGACCTTGGACCGTGATTACTTACACAGAACGTCAGTTACGCAAGTACCGCCCGAAGTCCATTTGATGCCGGCGGAACCGGCTTCCGGGGTCAGGGTGTAAACCAGACCCTTGGTGGGATCAGTATTGCCGACCAGCGCTGTCGTCGCTGCTACCGTGATTACCGGCACACCACCAGCTATAGCCACAGTTTTTGCAGAAATAACCTTGGTACCTGATAGAGCATTCGCACAAGAACCATCAACAGCTGCACAACCAGTGGAGTACAAGTCGGCTGGAATACCATTGGAACCTGCAGCACACTCGGTGGCATAGCTGTTCGGGAAGTCGCCCATACAGATTTCCACGGCGGCCTTCAGCGCGGAAGTGCCTTGTACCAGTTCGGTTGCCTTGGCCTTCTTGGTGTAATCGCTGTAAGCAGGAATCGCCACCGCGGCCAGGATACCGATAATCGCCACCACGATCATCAGTTCGATCAGGGTAAAGCCTTTTTGTACGTTTTTCATGTAAAGCTCCTTTATTTAAGAAACACACACGATGTGTGTTGCCAGTCTATGCAGCAATAACCGAGCCAACATTGCAATACATTGTTTTTAAAAAATTATAAAAATACCATCATCGGTCGATACGCCGAATCAGGACAGAAATCGTCACTTTGCTGACAATTTCCGTCAACGGCTGCTACGCATCCAGATTCACTCCCGGGATACTGCTCAAATCCACATCGTCGATCTGTGCCTTGACCAGAAAGCGGTTGGCATATTCCAGATAGACTTTTTCGCGGATAAATACGTCAAACAGGTCGGGGTCGATATGCCCGTTTTCCTTGAATTGGCCGAGGATGGTGAGTGATTCGGTCAGTGTTTTGCCTTCCTTGTATGGCCGGTCCTTGGCGGTAAGCGCCTCAAAGATATCGGCGATGCCCATCAGGCGCGCCGGCACCGACATCTGCTCGCGCGTCAACCCGCGCGGATAGCCTTTGCCGTCCATGCGTTCGTGGTGCCCCGCCGCATATTCGGTAACATTCCTGAGATGTCTCGGCCAGGGCAGGGACTCGAGCATCTTGATGGTGACGATGATGTGATGGTTGATGATCTCGCGCTCGGCCGCGGTCAGGGTGCCGGCATGAATGGTCAGGTTTTCGACTTCGTCATCACTGAGAAAATTGCCGGTTTTCCCTTCGGTATTGCGCCATTGGTAACCGGCGATCCGGCGCACCCGTTGTTGCGCCTCTGCGGGCATCTTTTCGCCACCGACATTACAGTGACGCAGAAATTCGCGGTCATCATCGAGTTGGCGGACGCGCGCTTCGCAGTCCGCACGGAGCGTCTCGCCACTGCCCTGGCGCAGCATGGCAATCTCGGCATCGCGCTTGAGCACTTCGAATCGGGTGTCTAGCAGGTGAATGCGGTCAAAAATGGTTTGCAGTTTGGTTGCTTTATCCACCACATGCACCGGTGTGGTAATTTTGCCGCAATCATGCAGCAATCCGGCCATTTTCAATTCCTGCCGGTCTTTGTCGGACATGACAAAGTCCTTGAGCGGCCCCTGGGTAGTACGATTGGCTGCTTCAGCCAGCATCATGGTCAGCACCGGCACGCGCGCGCAGTGCCCGCCGGTGTAGGGTGATTTATCGTCGATGGCAGTGTTGATGAGCCGGATAAAGGATTCGAACAGCTCTTCCAGTTGTGCGATCAGGCGGCGATTGGTCAGCGCGATGGCGGCCTGCGAAGCGAGCGACTCCAGCAATTGCTGGTCGTCACTGGAGAACGGGACGACGGCGCCGCTTTTCCGGTCTTGCGCGTTGATGAGCTGCAGCACGCCGATGATCTCGTTTTCATGGTTGCGCATCGGCACGGCAAGAAAAGACTGCGAGCGGTAACCGGTCTTGGCGTCGAAATTCTTGGTGCCGGAAAAATCGTAGCCTTGCTCGGTGTAGGCATCGGCAATATTTACCGTCTCGCCGCTCAACGCTGCGTGGCTGACCACCATCGCATTATTGGGATTGCCTTTTCTATCGTAAAGCTGGACCGGGTAGAAGCTGATCGGCACGCCGCTGGTGCCGCCCATCGCGATCTTGAGCGAATCGGTGCGCATGATTTCGAAACGCAGCACCCGCTGTTCCGGCTCATGCAGATAGAGCGTGCCGGCATCGGCGTTGGTGATGCGCTTGGCCGCCTCCAGAATCGTTTCCAGCAGGCTGTTGATGTTGCGCTGCTGGGACAGCGCAATGCCGATTTCGTTGAGCTCTTTGAGGCGATGCAGGAGGCTGTCCGCAGAATCCATGTCACTTGATGCAAACAGCGCGGATCTGATGCATGTCGGTGATGCCCTGCAGGACTTTTTCCATGCCGTCCTGCTTCAGGGTGTGCATGCCATCTTCAAGGCAGATGGCCAGCAGTTCGGCGACGCGCGCATGCTCCTGAATCGCTTTCTTCACCGCATCAGTGCCGATCAGCAGCTCGTGCAAACCCACGCGGCCGCGATAGCCGGTGCCGGTGCATTTGTCGCAACCGACCGGTTCGTACAGCGTGAATTGCCCCTTGTCATCGGCAAACAACTTGACCCACTCGGCATACAGCTTCTTGGTTTCGGCAGCCGGGTCTTTCTTCCATGCTGCGGTATTGAGCAGTTCGGTGCTGTATTCGCTGAGCATCGATTTCATTTCATCGGCGGTCGCAATATGGGGTTTCTTGCAGTCGCCGCACAGGCGCTTGCCCAAGCGTTGCGCGAGAATACCCAACAGCGCATCGGCAAAGTTGAACGGATCCATGCCCATGTCCAGCAGGCGGTTGATGGATTCCGGCGCGCTGTTGGTGTGCAGGGTGGCGAACACCAGGTGGCCGGTCAGCGAAGCCTCGATACCGATGGACACGGTTTCCTTGTCGCGCATTTCGCCGACCATGATTACGTCCGGGTCGGCACGCAGGAAGGCGCGCATGATCGTGGCAAAGTCCAGCCCGGCCTTTTTGTTGATCTGCACCTGGCGCAAGCCCTTCTGGGTGATTTCCACCGGGTCTTCGGCCGTCCATATCTTGGTGTCCGGCTTGTTGATGTATTTGAGGATGGAATGCAGCGTAGTCGTTTTGCCGGAACCGGTCGGGCCGCATACGAAAAACAGTCCGTATGGTTTGCTGACCGTTTCCTTGATCAGTTCATTATTGCGCGCCGAGAAACCCATTTTCTCCAGCGGCAACGGTTCGCCGGAAGCGAGAATACGCATCACCACATCCTCGACGCCACCCTGTGACGGGATGGTCGCCACGCGCAACTCGATGTCCAGCGGGCCGAATTTCTTGAACTTGATCTTGCCGTCCTGTGGCTTGCGCTTCTCGGAAATATCCAGGTCGCACATGATCTTGAGGCGCGTCACCAAGGCGTTACGATAAGTGGCGGGCACCTCGATGTAATTCAGCAGCGAGCCGTCCTTGCGTACGCGGATCTGGGTTTTCATCTTGCCTGGCCCTGGCTCGATATGAATATCGGACGCACCCATGCGGTAGGCATCCACGATGATCTTGTTCACCAGTTTGACCAGTTCGTTGTCGGCCGCCGCATTGACGTCCTCCTGGCTGACCGCTGCGGCTTCTTCATCCTCCCCGCCGAGGCTGGACAATAAATCGTCCATCGACGACTCATCCGCAGCGAACCCGCCAGTGATGTCAGACGCTCCCCCGCCATAGAACGACCCGAGGGTCTGCTTGAATTCGCGTTGCGAGCAAACTCTGTAGACCAGCCGGTGCTTGGGGAAAATGTTGTTGACCACCCGGGAAGCCTGGGTTCGTTCCGGATCGGTAGTTAAAATCACCAATCCCTCCTGGGTTTCCTCGATCGGAATCCAGTGGCTGCTTTCGACATATTCGCGCTTCAGATTTTTCAGCAAGTCGGCAGGTTTGATGCGGTCCGCCTTGTAGGGTTCATAAGGAACCCCGAAGAAGCTGGACAACGCCTTGCCCAATGCAGGGATGCTGACCTGGAATTCATCGATCAGCACTTCTTCGATATCGACTCCCTTGCGCCGCGCAGTGCGGGTCGCCAGCTCGAACTCGGCGGCGGACAGCACCGCATCAGCGACCAGATAATCATATTTGGTTTTGACAATGCTGCTCTGCTGACGTTGCCGCAGCGCCACGGCCATGGTCTGCGCCAGTTCCTGCACGCCTTCCTCGATCATTGCAGCAAACGAAACGCCGGCCTTGTTGTTGATGACCTGAATGACCCCGACCAAGTCTCCGCTCGTCGCATCCAGAATCGGCGCGACCAGCATTTGCTTGGTGCGGTAGCCGGTGCGCTTGTCTACTTCCTGCAGAAAACGCAAATGCGAACTGTAGCCGGCGAGTTCCTTTTCGTCGTAAACATCCTTGATGTTGAGCAGCTTCTTGTGCATTGCCGCATACCCGGCAACGCTTTGTTCGGCAATCGGCAGCTTGAGATCCTTGAAAGAATTCAGGCCGGTTTTGACTTTGGAAATAAGCGAGGCATTGTCTTCGGCCACCACATAGATGGTCAGCCGGTCGGCATTGAATAGCGTACAGATGTCCTTGCTGACATCCAGCATGATTTCGTCAATGTTGCTGGTGGCATGTATCCTGTTGACGACGTGATTGAGATTTTTGGTGAACTCAAGCTTGAGGCTGATCTCGCCGACCTTGCCATCCGCGCTATTGGTTGCCATTGCTGTGCTCATTGCTGCTCCTGTCTAGCTAATCTGTTGTTGTGCCGTTTTGGGTACCGACCATAATCCGCCGTCCAGAACCTGCACATCGTATCCGGCCTGCGCCAGAATAAATGCGGCAGCGGCGCTGCGCCGCCCGCTCTGGCAGTAAGTGATATATTTTCTACTGCGGTTCAGCACGCCAATCGAATTGCGTATCTCGTTCAATGGCACATTTATCGCGCCAGGCAGTTTGTCATAGCGATATTCGGGCGGATGCCGCACGTCCAGCCATACCGCGCCTTGCGCCACAGCCTGCATGGCCTGTTCATAGCTTAATTTGCGCAGCAGCGGTTCTTGCATCAATGCCAGGAAATCCTGCCGCTCGAGGCGCAGCAACATGCCGTTGGACTTCATGGTGACAGTCGCGTTGCGTTTGGCGCCGGAAACAAGCGCTTCCTCGCCAAATACGTCACCTGCCTTCAGGTCGGCAAGATGCATGTCCACGCCGCCCACGCGACGCGTCACCTGCGCGCGTCCGCTATCAATCATATAATAATAATCGCCTTCGTCGCCCTCGCGAATGATGATATCGCCTTCCCACACCGCAATTGCCTCGATACGCTGCAACAACGCGCTGATGTTTGCCATCGGCAAATGTGCCAGCGGCCCGTTCCTGAGATTTTCCGCGCTGAACATGCTGGAATTCAGCAAACGCTTGATGCTGGCTGATGCATCGGGGTGGTCTTTGTGGCCGGCCGACATGCGCGGCTCTCCCGCCAGACTGGTTTGCGAGAACTGATCAAATGTCACCATTCGATCGAGCAGTTCGTCATCAATACGCAGCAACTGGCTTTCGCGCAATGCCGTGGCGGAGACAATGTACGGCTGACGCTTGCCCAACGGATGCTTGGCCCACTCTGACTGTGCGCTGACTACCACTTTATTGCCGTCCTCATAAACCAGCTCAAGCTCGCCATTTACCAGATAAACCGATTGGCCTTGCAAGCCATGCGATTTGAACGGGTCATGCCCCTGCGGAACAGCCTCGATGTGACAATAATCGAGCAGTTCGCGCAGCTTGGCCGGCTTGAATGAAGCAATCGGCTCCAATCCGGCCAGAACTCTGACATCAAGTGCGTAAGTCATCGGGTAACCCTAAAACTCGAACTCTTGGTTGTTCAGCAGCATTGTCGGACAGCGCTCATGAATCAGGCTCTCGATCTCCCGCATAGTCAGTTCCACTTCACCGGGTTTTAGATGGGTAATGAACACTTCGGCATCGCGCTGAAATTTTTTCAACTCCTCGGCCAACATGCTGGGACAAAGGTGCTTGGAAACGATGGCCAACTCTTTTTCGTCATTCGAGAATGCGGTTTCAATGATGAGATAGCGCAAATTTTCAATTTTATTGATGATATTCCATAACGCATCATTGGTCGTGGTATCGCCGCTGAATACCAAGCTCGCCTTGCCGCTGTCCAGATGGTAGCCGACTGCAGGCACCACATGATTGGCGGGGATGGCGGTTATCTTGCGCCCGTTCAGCACGACAGTTTCACCCAGCTCCATCGGCTGGTAACGCATGAATGGCCGCTGGGCGTTGGGGATCCTGGTAAAGTCCGGCCAGATTTTCCAGTTGAACATATGTTGCCTGAGAATATCCAGCGTTTCCTCGGAGGCGTAAACGGTCAACGGGCAATCGCGCATGAACCCGGCGCTGTCCGCCATGAACGGAATGCTGGCGATATGATCAAGATGGGAATGCGTGACAAAAACATGATCAATCATGCTGAGTTCGGCAAGGCTGAGTTCGCCGGCACCCGTGCCCGCATCAATCAGCACGTCATGGTCGAGCAGGAAACAAGTGGTGCGCAGATTGCCACCGATTCCACCGCTGCATCCCAGGGTTCTCAACTTCATCGTCCTGTCAGCCTTATGTTATTTGGTCTGGAACACAAACACCCCGTCCCAATCCGCCGCCGGCGGGTTCTTGCGGAAGTAGGCGACGCGCTCGGCATAAATTCCGTATAGCGCAGTATCCGGCGACATGCGCTGCAGATTCATCAGTTGCAACTCGGCCTGCTCCCAATCCTTTCTGAGATACAAACGGCGCACCTCATGGAATAGTTTTATCTCGTCCTGCAGCGCCTTGCCCACTTCCGTGGACAGCCCGATCGGCTCATAAATCGCCACTGGCTTATCTTTACCTTTTACACGCACATGGTCAAGCTCGCGATAGGTAAAGTCGGTTACGGTATTCCGGGTATTTTCACCGACGATGATGCCGACACCATATTGCTTGGTGATGCCTTCCAGGCGTGAGGCAAGATTTACCGCGTCACCCATCACCGTGTAGGCGACGCGCACTTCAGAGCCCATGTTGCCGACACTGACGCGGCCGGTGTTGATGCCTACGCCGACATGAATCTCCGGCCAGCCGCGCTCCTTGAAATGCGGTTGCAATGCTTTCAGGGTCGCCTGCATTTCGATGCCCGCCAATATCGCGTTGCGCGCATGCGCGGCATCCGGCAGAGGCGCGCCCCAGAATGCCATGATGCAGTCGCCCATGTATTTGTCTATGGTGCCGCGGTATTTATAAACAACACGGGACAAAGGGGTCAGGAACTCGTTCATCAGCAGCGTCAACTCTTTCGGGTCCAGACCTTCCGAGATGGAAGTGAAACCGCGCACATCGGAAAACAGAATGGTCATCTCGCGGCTCTCGCCTTCCATGGATACGCTTTCCGGATGCTCCGCCATCTCCTCGACCAATTCGCTTGGAACATATTGGCCGAACAAGCCGGTAATCTGGCGTTTGGTGCGCGACTCGACGAAATAGCCGTAGGACATATCCAGCGCAAATAGCAGCGCAATCATCACCACGCTGTTTGCCACCGTCAGCAACAGGTTCCCGTGATGCCATACAAGCAAGCTTAATCCCAGAGTAATGGCGAACATGAATGCCGACACCAATATCGCCTTCACCGGGCTTAATTGCGGTAACAGGAAGCTCAACGCAGTGCCGATCAGCAGCAGCCAGACCACCTCCGCCCCGATCATGTAGGCAGGGCGCTCTTTCAGGTTCTGATCGAGAATGCCGGAGATCATGTTGGCGTGGATTTCCACCCCGGGATAAACCTCCGCCACCGGAGTGGCACGCATATCCAGCAACCCCGGGGCGGTCGTTCCCACCAGCATGATCTTGTCCCTGAGCTGGGAAATCTCGACGCGGTCATGCAGCACATCCGCGATTGAAATGTAGCGGAAACTCCCTTGTCTGCCGCGATATGGCACAAGAGTGGATACATCAACATCTACCGGGATGTTCAGCCTGCCACCGGCCGTATCCAGTTCCAGCCATTCCAGACCGCCATACCCCTTGGCCTCGCCTTCGGCAAAACCGGGCAGCAATTCAGCTTTCCCGAGCAGGGCGCGCACCATGGCGAGTGACAGGGATTCATAATATGCGCCGCCGAATTCCGCCAGCATCGGCACGCGACGCACCTCGCCGTCAAAGTCCACTATCGGATTGAAGTGTCCGGCGCTTGCGGCAGCCTGTTGCAATTCGGGAAGATTTGCCCCATACCCGTCCCAGGTCGTAAAGTCGATCGGCCTGCCCCTGAACGTGCCTGCCGGGAAGGCCGGCTCTGGCAACGCTCCGGAGATATGGGTGCTGCCCTGACTGGTCAGGTAATAACCCAATACCACGTTGCGGTTTCTGATTTTATCGGCAAACAGCCTGTCGTATTCGAGTTGCGGCCGGATCTGCGTTAGCGCCGCCTGGAATTGCGCATCGCCCTTGAGCTGCTCTTGTCCGATTTTCTGCAACACCTTGAGTCCGGAGCTTTCATCCTTTTCGGCGAACACCACGTCGAAGCCCACCACCGCGACGCCGTATTGATCGAAGAGCTTGTCCATCAGCAAGGCGAGCCGGTCGCGGCTCCACGGCCAGCGGCCTTCCTCCTTGAGGCTTTTTTCGTCGATGTCGAGAATGACAATGCGGTCGTCCACCGTACGCGGCATGGTCAATTGCAAACGGTAGTCGTAAAGAATGGCGGAGAGCTGGTCTACGAAATTGAGGTGGTAGAAGCGCGCGGCATTGCCGATGAAAACCAGGACTATCAACAGTCCGAGCCCGATCAGAAGTGCGTTTTTTTTCACGCCGCAGCCCTTGGAGCAAGGCTGGCAGCGAGAGATGAAGGGCAGGCTCCCCTGTTTCCATTTGCCGTGAAGGAAGGATGGACTATCTTCAATGCCTGTGTCTCAATCCTCAAATCTTCGCTCCTCTGCCCAAATGCGATCACGGTGGGGCCGCTGCGGTTTTTTTACCCTCTGCCTTTTTGCTATTCCTTGAAGTAGAACTCCATTTTGACGCCGGCCAGTTCGATGACATCGTGGTCATTCAACTGATGCGGCTGATCGCCCAATGCAGTACCGTTCACCATTGGATGGTTTGCGCCCTCTACGTGGGTGATGAAGTAGCCGTGCGGGCGACGGGTCAGAACGGCAACCTGTACGCCGGGTTTGCCCAGCGTGGTAAGGTTTTTTACCAGCTCAAGCTCCTTGCCGGCATTGGGCCCGGTCAGGATTTGCACCACGGCCGCCTGCGGCGCAGGGCTGGGGGCGGGTTTGTATACCGGAGCGGCGGGACTGGCAGGCCTGGATGCCGGAGCGGCAGGTGCAACCGGCGGACGAGCATCAAACTTGCCGGTTTTTTCTATGACGCCGGCGGCTTGCGCGGCATTTACGTTGACTTGTGTCCTCATGAAACTGGCCGTCGCATCGCCTTTTTCCGCAGCCGGCGCAGCCTGCTTGACCGGTGCGCGCAGCACCATGGTTTTTTCGAAGTCAGCCGCGTTTGTCTGTCCGGCCTGGTCGTTGATGTATTTCAGCTTGTATTTGCCGATTTCAATCAGGTCATTGTTTTGCAAAAAGTGCTTCTTTGTTGGAACCCCATTCACTTCCAGTCCGTTGGTGCTGTCCAAATCCTCAAGAAATGAATCGTGCAGGATGGTAACAATTGCTGCGTGTTCGCCGCTCACCGCCAGGTTGTCGATGGCAATGTCGTTGTGCGCCTTGCGCCCGATGGTCATGCGCTCCTTGTTCAGGGGATATTCCCTGATTACCATCCCATCCATGCTGAGTATCAGTTTTGCCGCCATAGTCGTGACCCTCGTACTAAATTTATTTCTTGAACCAATTGAGCAACCCCGCCAGCCAGCCGCGCGAAACGGCAAATTTGCCGTTCACTTTTACCAGTACCACCGAAACATTGTCACGGCCGCCGTTATCATTTGCCATCTGAATCAGTTGCTCCGCCGCAAGCGTTAAATTGCTTTGCATGGCATACAGCGTGGACTGGATGTCTTCGTCCTCCACCATGTCGTTCAGTCCATCCGAACACAGCAAATAAATGTCGCCCACCTGCACATCGTGCACATGGATTTCCGGCTCCACTTCAGCATCGATTCCCACCGCACGCGTCACCAGATTCTTGTTCTTGGACAGGCGCGCATCCTCAACGCTGATCATCCCGCTGTCAATTTGCTCCTGCAGCAGGGAATGGTCGCGGGTAACCGTTTCCAGCGTCTCGCCGCGCAACCGGTACATGCGCGAATCGCCCACGTGTCCCACCACCACGCGATTGTCATAGAACAACCCGGAAACAATGGTCGTACCCATCCCGGCATACTGCGGCTGGCTCTGCGCAGCCTGGAAAATCGAAGCATTTGCCTTGCGAATGTTGTCGCGCAACAGCGATATCCCCAGTTCATCGCCGGTTGTCCTGTCACGCTCTGTCGGGCTTGCACCTTGCAGGCGTTGACAAATCTCGGTCACAACCACCGAAACGGCGATGCCGCTCGCCACTTCGCCCGCATTATAACCGCCCATTCCGTCTGCCAATACAACCAGACCGCAGGCTGCATCCTGCGCCACGCTATCCTCGTTATGTGAGCGCACCATGCCCGGATTGGTTTGACTGACTATCTCGATCGCATCTTCTACTTTCATGGTTTACCCCTGTAAGCTTGCTGCGCATTGACGCAATGCCTCGGCCATCTCTGTGCCGCTGGCATAACGATCCTCGACCCGCTTGGCCAGCGACCTGTTGATGATCGCCGCCAGACACGGCGGCAGATCCGCCCGGACAGTCAGAATATCGGTATGTGGTTCATTGGCAATGCGATACATCAACTGCGCCATCGAATCGCCCTCGAACGGGAGCTTACCACAAGCCAGTTGGTACAAGCTCACGCCCAGCGAGAACAGGTCGGAGTGCCCCTCGATCTTCCTGCCGGCCAGTTGTTCCGGCGACATGTAGGATGGCGTACCCAACACCATGCCGGTTTTGGTCTTGCTCGAGTCGGTGATACGCGCGATACCGAAGTCGGTGACCTTCGGCGTATCCGTATCCGGGTCGTACATGATGTTGGCCGGCTTGATGTCGCGGTGCACCACGTTCTGCCTGTGCGCGTAATCCAGCGCGTCGGCGACGCGGGCGATGATGCTCATTACCCTGGGCAGCGGCAGCAGGTTCTCCGGCTTGGTAAACGGTACCAGATCCTCGCCCTTGAGAAACTCCATCGCGATGTAGGCCAGATCGTGCTCTTCACCCGCATCGTAGATCGACACGATGTTCGGATGATTCAACCGTCCGGCCGTCTCGGCCTCGCGGAAAAACCGGTCTTTCACATCCTGCAACTCGTCTGCCTCGAATTCCTGCGCCAGCGCCATGGTCTTGATCGCCACCACGCGACCGATCTTCGGGTCCTTGCCGTAATACACCACGCCCATCGCGCCCTTGCCGAGTTCCTTCTCGATCTCATAACGACCCAGCATCGGCTTGGATACGCCAGCCTTGCCCAGCACCATGGTGCTGGCGTTGGTGCGTCCGCCGCCGCCCCCACCCAGAATCACGGTTTCGGACATTTCGCGCGCCTGCGTCAGGCGTTGCTCCAGGTCGCGGAATTTGGGATTAAATTCGGCCATGTACTTGAACACCGACTCGGCCTTGTTGAACTGTCGTTTGCGCTCGAAATCCAGTCCCAGGTTGTACAGCACTTCCATCAGGCTGTTGTCCATCGGCACTTTGCGGAATTTGTCGAAAGCGATATCCAGTTGTCCCTGCCCCTGGAAAGCCAGGCCAAGCATGCGGTTGCTTTCCGCAGATTCGGCATCGGATTTCTGTTTGCCCTTTTCGGTCAGCAGGTGGCGCTTGGTGGTCAGCAACAAATGGCCCGCTAACAGCAGCGCGGCAGGCATCATCAATTGCAACCACATCGCCTGGGTTGTCATCAGAATGAAATGCGTTGCCAGCAATGTCACAAATAACACGCCGGTGACTGCCGTACCGATCGCCGCATTCAGTCGCGGCAGCAACAGAACCAGATACAGCGCAACCAGCACGAACACGGCAAATCCGGCCATTCCCGCCCAGCCGGGAGAAACAAAGAAGTCGCCTTGGAGGATACTGGACACCGAATGCGCCAGCGTCAATGCGGGAGCCATGCCCGGCGATATTGGCGTCACTTGCAGTGTGCCCACGCCGGCAGCCGACGCCCCGATCAACACAATCTTGTCGCGATATTTTTCCGCCGGAATCTTGCCGGTGAATACGTCGTAGAAGGAGTCCACCTGAAAGGCCGCCCGCCCATTGCTGTCTTTGTAGAAATAGGTGTGCATCTGCAAGGCGGGATCGGTAGCGATTTTCAGGTTGCCCAGTTGCACGCCTTCGCCCAGATTGACTTGAATATCCTTTGGGTCGAGATTGAGGCTCTTGGCTGCCAGCATCAGCGACAACGACGGGTAGTACTGGTCATAGTAACCAACCACCAGCGGCTCGGTGCGCACTGCGCCATCCACATCCGGAAAACTGTTCAGATGACCGATGGCCAAAGCCTTGCTGCCCAGCACCGGGATCGGCAGCAAGGCAGCGCGTGTCGGCAGCGGCTGCGCGCCATAACCGGATGCATCTTTTACGTTCGGCAGATTGTTGCGCAGCACATAATCAGGCAGCGGCTGGTCGGGGTTTCCCTGCGGCTCGCCCAGATTAAAAAACATCGCCAGCAACACATCATTTGCCTTGGCCATGCTTTCACCGAGCTTCTTGTCATTATCGAGATTCTGCGCCGCCTCGAGCAGCAAGGCATAAAGCTGAGCCAGTTCGGCCTGTTGTGCGGGGTCGGCAGTGTCTGTGAATGTGAAGCCATCAAGCAGTTCGGCTATTTTGTAGATATACCCCAAGCCGGCATCAACCTGCGGTTCAAAGAAAAATGCCGTGTGGCCGATTACCTTGGGGTGGCCCGCCGCCAGAATATCGACCATTTTTGCGTGGATCGCGCGCGGCCATGGCCAGCGTCCGAGGTTGGCGATACTCTGATCGTCGATGGCAATTACCGCTACTTTGTCACTTGGCGCGCGCGTTGAAGCGAGTACACCCAGGTCGTAAGCCTTGCGCTCCAGACTCTGCATCAGGTCGCTGTTCGCGCCCAACCAGAACACCAGCGCCACCAACAAACCGACGAACCAGTCCCTCTTCCAGAACGACCACTTGTTCATTGCCACTCCCCGAGGCTTGTTTGTAAAGCAAATTACGCCGTGGATATTAAAGTATTTCTTGGTAATGCACCACAATCCTTTTGATTTGTAGCGAATTTATGGAATGGCTTAGGGAACCTCTGATTAAGTCCCACATGGCCGCGCATTCGGCTTTGCGGGATGAGATGCAAGGAGGGCGACGACGCGAATGGCCATTCCCTTCGCTAGGAGCCTGACACCGCAGCTCGCCCGCAAAGCCAATGCCCCAAAGGGTTGCAACAAAACGGAGCGTAGCGCAGTTTCGAGGAACGGCCAAAACTGGCGCTCGCGGCGTTGCGCTCCTTGGCATTGTAGAATGACTGCTGCCATGACACGGTGCGCGAAGCGGCTGGTGCGGGAATGGCAGCAGGCGGCTGCTCCCGCAAACGGCTGGCTTTGCCAGTAACGTGTCGCAGCCGCTACCTGCGTCGCGCGCCTTGCGGTAAGCATCGGCTCACGGTACGCGAAGCGCAGGTGCGGAGACGATGCTACCTCGCCGCTCCCGCAATCGGCTGCTGCGCAGTAACGTGTCGCGGCGAGTCCCCAGTTTTTGTTAGCAACGCGGTTCATGGCGACAGCCTGCTCGTTGGCGTATTGCACAATCGCTTCCGCCGGCGTGCCGATGCTGATGTGGTACTGGTAGGGCAGTGCGGCGGCATCCAGCGCCGCGCGCGCCGGTTGCAGCGCCATCATGCCCTGTTCGCGATAGTAATCGTTAATCGTTTCCTGGTTGATGAACAGTTTGACGTTGCCGGCCGCCACATTCCATTGCACATTCAACAGCAACAGTTGCGGCGGTTCCTTCAGCGCAGCGATATTTTCGATCATATAGTCAACTGCTCGCTGCGCATTGGCCGAACCATCCACCGGAATCAGTATCTTCATCATCTTCCTCCCTTTACGATTTATTGTGCGAGCCGGGCGACCGGCCGCCCATCCGTGCCGGAACCGTCTCCGGCGCGGCCGCCACCTTCTCGTCCACCAGGTCAACTGCTGCCGCAGGAACGGCCTTGCGCATTGCCAGCCATCTGCCGAGCGTTACCACCAGCAACGCGCCCAGCCCCGGCACCAGCCAGTGCAGGTAGTGGTGCGACTCAAGCAGCGGTGCAAACAACGCCTCGCCGACCAGCATCTCGCCAGCCACATAACCCAGCAGTGCGCCGCCAATATAGATGATGACGGGATAGCGGTCGATCAGCTTCAGCACCAACTGGCTGCTCCACGCGATCATCGGGATGCTGATCAGCAGGCCGAATACCAGCAGCCACACATCACCCTTGGCTACCGCGGCCACCCCCAGCACGTTGTCCAGGCTCATCACGAAATCGGCGATGATGATGGTCTTGACCGCGCCGAACAGCCGTGTGTCGGCCTTGATGTTGCTCTCGCTGTGCGCCTCCGGTTCCGGCAGGATCAGCTTGACGCCGATCCACAGCAGCAGCAATGCACCGATCAATTTCAGATAGGGCAGCGCAAGCAGTCCGACGGCAAAAAAGGTCAGCATGACGCGCAAACCGATTGCGCCGCCGACCCCGAACAGGATGCCTTTGTTGCGCTGATGTGGCGGCAGGTTGCGGCATGCCAGCGCGATCACTACCGCGTTGTCGCCGCTTAGCAGCAGATCGATCACTATAATTTTGAATACGTCCGCCCAGAACTGGGGGGTAGAAAACATTTCCAGCATTGTCCGGCCTTTCAGTGTCGGAATTTTTTGCATCCCGCGCGGCATGTGGCGCGCGGACGCAATCTTACCGAAATAATGCCTGCCGCATGGGAATGATTGATACGTCCGGAACGGGTTAGCGTTGGAAGGCTACCGTCACCCGCAACCCTCGGCCTTCGTTCACCGGTTGTATCTGCAAGGTTGCGTCATGCACCTCGGCAATCCGCTTGACGATGGACAGCCCCAGGCCGCTGCCGCTGGCCTGCGTGTCCAGCGGGCGGTAGAAGCGCTCCAGCACCTTGTCGCGTTCCTGCTCCGGAATGCCCGGGCCGTTGTCGCTCACCGACAGACTGGTCGTTCCATGTTCATGGGTGATGCTTACCTGAACCAGCGTGCCGGGCGGCGTATGCTTCACTGCATTGTCGAGCAGGTTGCGCAGCAGTACCCGCAACAGCCCCGGGTTGCCGCGTATATCAACTTCGTCGCCCGCCAGCAATTCGAGTCGCACGCCCTTTTCCAGCGCGGCCGGCGCAAGTGCGGCAATCGTTTCGGCGGCGATGTCCCTCAGTTGGCACGGCTCCGCCACGCTGCGATCCAGCGTGTCGACCCGCGCCAGCGTCAGCAGCTGCTCGATCAAATGGGCGGCGCGGTCGCAGCCGAGAATCGCGTTGTCGAGCGCATGAATGCGTTCCGCGTCGCCGGAAGCGGCGCGCGCCACCTGCGCTTGCGCCTTGATCGCGGCCACCGGGGTGCGCAATTCATGCGCGGCGTCCGCGGTGAAGCGCCGCTCCTTCTGCATGGAGGCATCGATGCGCGAGAACAGCCGGTTGAGCCGTTCGATCAGCGGCACTACTTCGCGCGGCGCGGAGGTGGCATTGAGCGCGGCGAGGTTGTCCGGCTCGCGCTGCTCCACTTCGCGGGCCAGTTTGTCGAGCGGGCGCAGGCCGCGCAACACCGCAATCCACAGCAGCAATGCCAGCAGCGGCAGCGAGAACCACAGCGGCCGCAGCAGGTTGCCCGCGATGTCGCGCGCCAGTTCGTCGCGCACCTCGGTGCGCTCCGCGACATGGATCAGGTATTCGCCGGATTCGTCCCAGGTGCTGAACACGCGCCAGCGGTGCCCGTCGATGACGGTGTCGCTGAAACCGTGTTCCCCGTGCGTCAGCGGCTGCTGCGGGGCGTTGACGGAATGCAGGCGCAACTGCCGCTCTCTATCCCATATCTGGAACGCGACGCGGCGGGCATATTTGTGCAGCAGCGGTGCATGTTCGGTTTCGAGCTCGTCGAGGTCGTGCGATGCCTGGACGACCAGCAGCGAGGCGGCCTGCGCCAGGTGCGCATCCAGCACCTCGTCGAATTCCTCGCGCGCATCGTGGTAGGTGAAGGCGGACGCGCCGAGCCAGACCAGCGTGATCGCCGCCAAGGCCAGCGCCAGCAGCCGTTGTTTGAGCGAAGCGCGTTGCCACATGTTAATTGCCCTTGTCGCGCGGCATCAGGTAGCCGACGCCGCGTATGGTTTCGATCAGTTCCGGGAACAGCTTGCGGCGCAGGTGATGGATATGCACTTCCACCGCATTGCTTTCGATCTCGTCGCCCCACGCGTAGAGCTGCTCTTCGAGCTGGGCGCGCGACAGCACTTTTCCCGCATTGAGCATCAGCGCGTGCAGCAGCGCAAATTCTTTGGCTGAAAGCTCGACCGGCCTGTCGCGATACAGCACGCGATGGGCGGCGGGATCGAGCCTGACCCCGGCAATTTCGAGAAAAGGTTCGGACTTGCCGCTGGCGCGGCGAATCAGCGCGCGCAGGCGTGCCGCCAGCTCGCCCATGTCAAACGGCTTGATCAGATAGTCGTCCGCGCCGGCATCCAGCCCCTTGATGCGGTCATCCACCGTATCCATCGCGGTCAGGATCAGCACGGGCAGCGGAGCATTGCGGCGGCGCAGACGGCGCAGCACCTCCAGTCCGGAAAGACGCGGCAGCCCCAGATCCAGCACTACCGCCGCGTAAGGCTCGGTGGCGAGCGCCTGCTCCGCCGAAACGCCATCCTTCATCCAGTCCACGGCGTAGCCGGACTGTTTCAAGCCAGCCTGAATCGCATCGCCCAGCAAGGTGTCATCTTCTATTACCAGTATGCGCATCATCCACTCATGAATGGAATATCATCAATCGTCATCGTCATCGTCATGCTGTTCGACATGCGCCGCATCCGCGCCCGGCGTCACCAGCCCGGTGGCCGGATAACCGGCCCAGAATGCCATGACAGCAGCCAGCATTATGACACCCAGCCAGAGATATGAGCGGCGGATGCCGTGCTCCGGCTCGGCGGACTTGAAACCGGTAATCATGGCACGCACCAGATTCTCGCGATGCAGCACGCTGCTCACCACCACGCCGGCAATGTGGATGACCACGATGGCCAGCATGGCATTGGATGCGAACTCATGCAGTTCCTCCAGCGCTTCGCCGCCGATATCCTGAAACAGCATTACTCCAGTCGCGCCGGTCAGGATGCCCAATCCCAGCAGCAGCCAGATTGCCATGCTTCCTGCCGGATTGTGCCCGACATAATGCGCCGGCTTGCCTTTAAGCAGCGACTGGACATAGGCCATGACCTCTCCGGGTTTGAACAGGAACGAACGGAACCGCGCATAACGCGTGCCGAAAAATCCCCACAACAACCTGAATCCGATCAGCCCCAGCAGGGTGTAGCCGAGCACTACATGAATATCGCGGTAACGTTCCGATTCAGAGGTCAGGTAGGCGCCGCCGAATGACAGCACCAGCAGCCAGTGGAAAACCCGCGTCGGTACATCCCAAACCAGAATGCGTTGACTCATGATGATCTCCTTTTACCTGGGCATTCTTATGTCGTGCTCGTTGAAGTCGCCGCGCTCCGCCTGCGGGTGGCAGGCTGAGCAATTGGCCGGGCTCTTCACTTTCGGGTTTTTCCAGACCGCCGGATTAATTTCGTGAGCGTCGTGTTGGCGCTTGAACCAAGCGGATTCACTAATGCGCAGCGGCGCCGTCGGGGCACTCCAGCGATTGGATGCATTTTTCACCAGGAATGCGGTGATTTCCCTGCTGTCTTCGGCATCCAGCGATGCATCCGAGCCGAAATGCTGGTCCAGGCCGGCCATCATCCTGCGCCAGGATTTGGCGGGCAACAGCCCCGGTGCATAGGCGATGTGGCAGCTGGAGCATTCCTGCTGGAATTTGGCGTTGGTTTGCGCGGGCAGGAGCGGCTTGCCGCGGTTTTCGCCGCCGTACTTGCCGCTGTATTTCCCACCGTATTTTTCATCGCGGTCATCGTCATCGGCCTGTGCGGCAGTCATCGTTACGCTCATCGCCAGCAAGGTAACGGCAAGTATCCGGAAGAATTTCTGATCTTTAATCGACATGGCAATGCTCCTTACTTTTTGACGGTCAGCAGATAGGCCAGCACATCGCCCTTCTCCTGCGGCGTGCAGACGCGGTCCAGCACATCGTTGCAATTGCGCTTGAACCATTTCGCCACTTTCTTCGGGCTGGTGAAGCGCCCCGCGTTGGCGGACGGGGCAAGCGGATCAATGACCTTGCCGGTCTTCGCATGCTTGCCCGGCGCGGCAGGATTGTCGGTATGGCAGGAAGCGCAACTCCAGTCGTTGGCGTGCTTTGACTTGAAAAGACTTTCCCCGCGCGCAGCGGAGAATTCCTGAAAACCCGGTGTACCGGCCGCCTCTTGTTGAATGGAAGCCTGTATCTCGCCGGGTGTTTCCGCAAAAGCCGGCTGCGCCGCCAGACCAGCAACGGCCACCAGTGCCAAACCTGATGCACGAAATAGATGAAACATTGTTGATCTCCTTGAGTTGAACGATGAGGCGTGCAGGATAAGGAGGCAAGCTTAAGAAATCCTTAAGGAACCTCCGATTAAGTCCCGAATTTTTCATACTCATGCAGTCAGAAGCTCGGGTTGAACAAACGGACGACGACGAAGCAAATGACACTTTCTGCGGGCGGTTTTGACCGCCACACCAAACAGACCAGGCGTGCGGCGTTTCTTGCCGATTTCGGCATTCGCGGCAGATTGTGGACTCGTCGCTTTCATTTTCGGCTACTTGTTCAGACCTTACTTAGCGCATTTCAAATGCTTCCTGATGGAAGTGGAATTTGCCGCGCCAGCTAGCCTGCAAGCCTTTTTTCAAACTTTCCGCGAGACCTTGCGGGCCGCAGAACCAAACCTCGGTGAGGCGCGCGCTATCCTTTTCGGCAACCATACTTGCGGCGTCGAGCACGCCCCCTTGGCTGGCGCTATGGATATGCAAGCGAATACCCGGCAATGCATCGCAAAGCGACTTCAGGCGAGCAACAAATGGATCCGCCTCGCGGTCTCGCGTGCAGTAATGCAGATCGGCGACAGGCGCTTCTCCGGGCCGTGCCTGGAGCGATTCGAGCCAGGCAAGAAAAGGCGTGACGCCGATGCCGCCGGCAATCCAGATTTGCTGTGCTCGCGGGTTGCGGCGGGCGATGTCGAAGCGACCGTAGGGGCCTTCGACCTTCACGGCCTGGCCTGTTTGCAGCCTGTCGGGAAGGTTGCGGGTATAGTCGCCCAGAGCCTTGATCTGAAAACTTATGGTGCGGTCGCCCCGGTCCGCGCTGGCGATGGTGAAGGGATGCGGGCCTTCTTTCGGGTCGAAGGTGACGAAGGCGAACTGGCCGGGGCGATGCCCGCGCCAGCCGCCATCAAGTCGGCAGCGCACGGCGACGATGTCGGCAGCCGGACGCTCGACCGCAACGATCGTACCGGAAACCTGGCGCGAGCGACCTATGTGGCCCGCCAGTGAATGCACGCTGCCATACACGCCGGCGCAGAGCAGCAGCGCAAGCAGCCCGCCCACCGGCTGCGCCCAGTAGTCTGTCGGTGCAAGCAGAACCGCATGAAAAGCCAGCATCAGGTAAAGCACCGGCATCGCCTGGTGGAGAAAGCGCCAGGGCCGGTAGGGGAAGCGTTTCCACAGCGTCAGCGCCAGCATCGCCAGTACGGCGTAAATCGCCCACTCGCCCATGTCTTCGGCGAGATCGCGCAGCACCTCCAGCAAACCGTTGTATTTTCCCTCCGGCATGCGCCCTTCACGACCGATCACTGCTTTCAGGATGTCGCTCGACATTTCAATCAGCCAATGCAGGGCGGCAAAGCCGACCGCGAGTATGCCGGCCCACTTGTGGGTGCGGTACATGCGATCCAGGCCGCCCAGCGGCCCTTCAAGCCAAGTCGGGCGCGCCGCCAGGAACATGGCCAGCGACATCATGGCTACCGAGAGCAACCCGCTCAGATAGAGACCCTCCTGCCGTACCGCCCACGGCAGGCTGCCGCCGCCGGCGGCGCCGGCGACGAAAACATCCCGGCCCCATGCTAACAAGACGAGGACAACAAGACTGGCAAACAAGGTTTTCATGGATGACCTCCCGATCGATTATTTTCCCGTGGGCGCGGCGGCGCTACCCGGCTGCGGCAAGTCGTCGCGACAACGTCTTTCATTGCACTCGGCGGAATTGCGTTGGCCGCTCGATGAGTCGCGACCGTCGTACCTGTCGCGCTTGGAACTGCGTTGCCGCTGGTCAATGATTTCGCCTGTTTGTGGATGCAGACGCAGCTTGACCCGCTCGCCATTGCGATCGGTGGCCTTGATCTCATAGCCGCCGCGTTCGCGCTCGATCTTTTCAACATTGCGGTAACCGGCAGCTTCGAGCTTGTTGTATATCTGCGGAATTGACAGCCACTGGCTTCCGCTGTCGGCAGGCAGATTGTCCTGGGCAAAGGATGAGGTGGCGAATATGCCAAGAGCAATAAGGGAAACAATATTCAAGGTACGCATGATGATCCTCCGGTGTGATGTGATTGCGTTATTCGTCGTAATAGCCCTGCTCGGCGCCGGTGTGGCAGGCGACGCAGTTGGCCTTGGTGCGCACTTCCTTGTGCCGCCATTCCCAGTCGGGCACCTTGCGGTGTTCGCTCACCCATTTGGGCAGTTCGGTGATACGCTGGGGAGCACTGCCCAAGGCCACGCCCTTCAGTAATTTACCGCCGTAACGCCGGTCACCCGCATCCGCCGCGTTGGCCACGAGATAGCGGGTTATTCTGGCGGTCGTGTCAGCATCGACGCTGGCATCATCGCCAAAATGATTTTTCAGGTTGCCCATCATGCGTTGCCATGAACTGGCCGGAAGCATCGACGGTGCGAAAGCGAGGTGGCAACTGCCGCACTCCTCCTTGACTACCGGATCGGCGATGGGCGCATAGAAATGGTTGCCTCCAGCCTGGACGCGCCCCATCACGACGACGAAAAAAAACAGCGCGATAAAGCCCAATGCAAGCGGGCGATAGGTAAGATTCATCCGAGTCTCCTTAAAAATGTGTTTACTGACTGATCACGTAGACGAGCCAGTCACCTTTTTCCTGCGGCGTGCATTCGCGCCCCAGCACTTCGATACAATTACGCCTGAACCACTTTTCGACTTTCGCCGGGTCGGTGTAGCGTGTCGGCGTTACGGAAACAGCCAGGGGGGCGATGGGCTTGCCGACCGGGGTACTGCCAGGACTGCGCGTATCCTTGCCGTGGCAGGAAATGCAGGCGGGAGTGTCGGCCTTGCCTCCGGCAAAATTCCGGGTGTGCAGGGTCTGCCCGCGCTCGGCGGAAAAACCGGACGATTGGGCGATGCTGGCATACTGCGTCAGCAAGTCTTCACGCGGACCGGCAGATACCGGCGCCGCGAAAGCAACGGCGAAGGTGGCGAGGGTGGCAGCGATGGTTCGTTTCATGATTTCTCCTTGCGATAATGGACATGGGGAGTGCACTATGCGGGAGGAGACTTGAACGCAAAGTGAATGCGCCGTTCATCCTGCGTTCAGAATTGATGCGCTATAACATATGGACTTAAAACCGTACGGAGCATCGCGATGTTGGGAAAATTTTCATGCAAACTGCCGATGGCGCTGGCAGCCACCCTGATTCTGGCATCGCTCGGCATGGGAGCAAGTCAGGCCGGCGATAATCACGACCATGATCGCGCCCGTCGTGCGCTTGAGGCTGGCGAGATACTTCCCCTGCGCACTATCCTCGAACGGGTCGAGCACGACCATCCGGGGCGGGTCATGGAGGTCGATCTGGAGCGCAAGGACACGGGCTGGCGTTACGAGATCAAGCTGTTGCGCGGGGACGGCGCATTGATCAAGCTCAAGATCGACGCCCGTGACGGCACGGTGCTCGGCATCAAGGAAAAGAACGACAAAAGTATTCCTCTCGAAAAAGGACGCTGATGCGTATTCTGGTGGTGGAAGACGAACCCATGCTGGCCGCGCAACTGGCCGAGGGCTTAAGTGCGGCGGGTTATGTGGCGGATATCGCGCGCAATGGCGCTGATGCGCACTTCATGGGCGACACCGAACCTTACGACGCCGTGGTGCTGGATATCGGCCTGCCGCAAATGGATGGCATCACGGTGCTGAAAAAGTGGCGCGCCGCCGGTCGCGCGATGCCGGTGCTGATCCTCACCGCGCGCGACAGCTGGCACGAAAAGGTAGCCGGCATCGACGCCGGCGCCGACGATTACCTGACCAAGCCGTTTCACATGGAGGAATTGCTGGCGCGCCTGCGCGCGCTGATCCGCCGTGCCGGCGGCCATGCCAGCACCGAACTGGTCTGCGGGCCTCTCACGCTCGACACCCGCAGCAGCCGCGTTAGCGTGAACGGGCGGACATTGACGCTGACCGGCCACGAATATCGCGTATTGGCCTATCTTATGCACCATCGTGACGAGGTCGTTTCGCGCAGCGACCTGACCGAGCATATTTATGCGCAGGATTTCGACCGCGACTCCAACACGGTTGAGGTGTTCATCGGGCGCCTGCGCAAGAAATTGCCGCCGGGGCTCATCGAAACAGTGCGCGGGCTGGGTTACCGTCTTGCCAGCCCGCAATGACCGTGCAGCCATGACCTTTGCCGCACTGCGCGGTTCGTTGCGCTATCGCCTGTTGCTGGGCACGCTGTTCTGGATCGCCGCGTCGATTTTTGTCGCCGGCTGGGGCCTGGGCAAGCTGTTTCACCAGCATGTGGAAACCCAGTTTCACGCCGAACTGAAAACCCACCTCGATCAATTGACCGCGCAACTGGCGCTGGATGAACAAGGCCGGCCAGTGCTGGCCTTACAGCCTGGCGACCCGCGCCTCAACCAGCCATTTGCCGGCCTTTACTGGCAGATCGACCGCCTCGCCGGCAGCGGTTTCCCGGCGGAAAACGCCGTGCTGCGCTCGCGTTCTTTGTGGGATCAGGTGTTGGATGTTCCCGCCGACGCGCCCGTAACCGGAGAGGTTCACCGGCATCGCATCGCTGGGCCGCAAGGCGCCAGGCTGGGCATGGTAGAGCGCCGCGTGACCATCGACGGATTGCCGCTGCGGCTGATCGTTGCCGCCGACGAAAACCTGATGATCGAGCCGGTGTCCAGCTTCCAGGGCGAGCTCTGGCTCGCGCTCGGCATACTGGGTCTCGGGCTGGCGCTGGCAGCGCTGGTGCAGGTATTCGTCGGCACGGCCCCGCTACGCAGCCTGCAGGCCGCCCTCGGGCGCGTGCGCGGCGGCGCAACGCGGCAACTGGAGGGCGTTTTCCCGACGGAAATCATGCCGCTGGTAACGGAGTTCAACAGCGTGCTGATGCAAAACGCCGAAGTGGTCGAGCGTGCGCGCACACAGGCCGGCAATCTCGCACATGCACTCAAAACGCCGCTGAGCGTCCTCGCCAATGCGGCCAACGCGACCGGAAGCGAAGACGGCGAACTGGCCCGGCTGGTGGCCGCCCAGGTCGAGATAGCGCGCAAACAGGTGGATTACCACTTGGCGCGCGCGCAGGCCGCCGCCACGGCGCGGATGCCCGGCGCGCGCACGCCGCTGCTGTCCGCCATCGAGGGGCTGGTGCGCACCATGCAACGCATCCACGCCGCGCGGAATCTGGAAATGGTCATCCATCCGCTGGCCCCGGCACTGGCGTTTCGCGGCGAAGAACACGACTTGCAGGAAATGCTCGGCAACCTGATCGACAACGCCTGCAAATGGGCAATTTCACGCATCGAGATCCGTGCGCACGCCAGGCATGACCGGATCACGATCTGCGTCGACGATGATGGCAAGGGTATTGCGGCCGATCAGCGCGATGCCATGCTGCAACGCGGCGTCCGCGCCGACCAGCAGGTTCCTGGCACCGGGCTGGGGCTCGCTATCGCCAGCGACCTGGCTCACCTGTATGGCGGGCATCTGGCGCTGGCGGATTCTCCGCAGGGAGGGTTGCGGGCAACGCTGACCTTGCCCGCAGCACGATAATTTCACGCTAAGGAACCTCCGATTAAGTCCCGAATTTTTCATACTCATGCAGTCAGAAGCTCGGGTTGAACAAACGGACGACGACGAAGCAAATGACACTTTCTGCGGGCGGTTTTGACCGCCACACCAAACAGGCCAGGCGTGCGGCGTTTCTTGCCGATTTCGGCATTCGCGGCAGATTGTGGACTCGTCGCTTTCATTTTCGGCTACTTGTTCAGACCTTCCTTAAATTGAACGATGAGGCGTGCAGGATAAGGAGGCAAGCTTAAGAAATTCTTAACAGAATATTGGGGGCAATTCATCAATCGCCCCGGGGATTTCGATGGATTGGAATTACAGGCTGCGGATGGCGGCGCAGGCCTCGACGACCAGCGGCGGGCCGCGATAGATCAGGCCGCTGTACAACTGCACCAATGCCGCGCCGGCTTCGATTTTCTCGGCCGCATCCGCACCGCTCAGGATGCCGCCCGCGCCGATGATGGGCAATGCCCCCTGCAATTCGGCGGCAAGCCGGCGGATTACGGCAGTGGATTTGCCGCGTAGCGGCGCGCCGGATAGCCCGCCGGTTTCCGTGCCATGCGGCAAGTTCTCCACCCCCTCGCGCGACAGGGTGGTGTTGGTGGCAATGACGCCATCCATGCGATGTTGCGTCAGCAGGCGTGCGATTTGCGCGATCTGTTCACTCTCCATGTCCGGCGCGATCTTCACCGCTATGGGCACATATTTGCCGTGCGCGTCGGCTAGCTTGTGCTGTTCGGTCTTCAGTTGCGACAGCAGATTGTCCAGCGCGCCCTCGTCCTGTAACTGGCGCAGATTCCTGGTGTTGGGAGAGGAGATGTTGACGGTGACGTAGCTGGCATGGGCATACACCTTGCGCAGACAGATCAGGTAGTCGTCCGCCGCCTTCTCGATCGGCGTGGCGGCATTCTTGCCGATGTTGATGCCGAGGATGCCGCGGTAGTCGGCGCGTTGCACATTGGCGACGAGCGCATCCACCCCCTCGTTATTGAAGCCCATGCGGTTGATGATGGCGCCGGCTTGCGGCAGGCGGAACAGGCGCGGTCTGGGGTTGCCGGGCTGGGGTAACGGGGTGACCGTGCCGATTTCGATGAAGCCGAAGCCGAACGCGGCCAGCCCGTCTATGCAGTCGCCATTCTTGTCGAGCCCGGCGGCAAGTCCGACCGGATTGGGGAAAGTCAGCCCCATCACAGTGCGCGGGTCGTCCGGCGGGCGCTTTGCGATGAGGCTGCCCAAGCCAAATGAGTATGCAGCCTTGAGCCCCCCGAGCGTGAGGTGGTGGACCGTTTCCGGGTCAAGCCGGAATAACAGGGGGCGTAGCAGTGAATACATTTTCAGAGGTTTCCATGAGCGTCTTTGGTTATGAACTCTTTGCCGAGCGGCTGCCAGATGCCGTCAATCAAACCTTGCGCAGGCCGGTATCCGGTTTTGTAAGCCATCTTGCGGCTATGCTTGATCCAGTAGCCCAGATAGACGAAATCCAGATCAAGCTTGCGGCACAACTCGATTTGCCACAGCACGTTGTAAACCCCGAAGCGCGCACGCGGCAAGTCCGGCTCGTAAAAAGTGTACACCGAGGACAGGCCGTCGCTGAGCAGGTCGATCACGCTGACCATGCGCAACACGCCCTGTTCGCGGAATTCCACCAGCAGCGAATCGACCTGGCTTTGCAGCAGGAAATTCTGATAGGACTCGCAGTCATCGTTGTCCATGCCGCCATTCGGGTGGCGCGCGCGCTGATAGCGCTGGTAGAGCTCGTAATGCTCGGCGCTGTCCAGCAGCGGATGCAGGCTGGCCTGCAGATGTGCATGTTGCGCCCAAGCGCGCCGTTGCGAGCGGCTTGCGGTGAATTGTTCGGCAGGCACGCGCAGCGGCACGCAGGCGCGACAATCGTCGCAATGCGGGCGGTAGGTGTAGGCGCCGCTGCGCCGGAAGCCGTGCTGCACCAGTTCCGAATAGACCGGCGTGCCGATCAGAACGGCGGGCGTGGCGACCTGCGAACGCGCCTGCAGATCGGGCAGGTAGCTGCACGCATAGGGCGCGGTCAGATAAAAATGCAGCGCGGTAAGCGGGATGTCGTTCAGTAAACTCATGCAAAGAGATCGGTGTCGAATTGCCAGTGGCTGACAGGCGCACAGTGTACCAATTCCTGCAGCCGCGCGATAAATTCGCTGCGCGGAATTTCACGTGCGCCAAGCGAGGCGAGATGCGCGGTATTCATCTGGCAATCGATCATCTTGAACTGCCAGCGCTCGAGTTGCCTGGCCAGATGCGCCAGCGCGATTTTCGAGGCGTTGCTGGCATGGCTGAACATGGATTCGCCGTAGAACATGCGCCCGATAGCGATACCATACAATCCGCCTGCGAGCCTGCCGCCTGTCCAGACTTCCACCGAGTGCGCGCAGCCCATTTCATGCAGTGCGCAATACGCCGCGATCATGTCCTCGTGTATCCATGTGCCGTGCTCCCCGCGCGGCGCGGCGCAACCGCGCATCACCCGTTCGAAAGCGCTATCGCAGCGTACTTCATATGACGTATTGCGCAGTACTTTGGCGAGTGAGCGGGAAATTCTGAATTCACCCGGGATCAGCACCATGCGCGGGTCCGGGCTCCACCACAATATCGGTTCGCCGGCACTGAACCACGGGAAGATGCCGTGGCGGTAGGCTTCCAGCAGTCGCGGTGCGGACAGGCCGCCGCCCGCCGCGAGCAACCCGCTGGGCGAGCGCAGTGCCTGTTCGACGGGCGGGAATGGAGCGTTGCCGGTTATCCACGGAATCATTGGGTCAGCGCCGACTGAACAGCAGGACAAGTTTTCTGACCTCTTCCAGCAGCAGAATGCTGGAGGCCACGGCGAAGGCTAATCCCCAGTCGGCTGCAGCGAGGCCGACAGTATGGAATATCCCCTGTGCCGGCCCCCAGTGCACCACCACCGCCTGCAATCCAACCACTCCGCCGAGCCCCGCCCACAGCTTGCCGTTGGCGAAGAAATGGCGATTGAAGGCGGTACCAAATTCGGCGCGGGCATTAAATACATTGAAAAACTGAAATAGCACGAAGGTGGTGAAGGCCAGTGTCAGGGCGTAAGCCTGCTCGCCCGTTTGCAGGCCGTAGTAATATACCCCAATGGTGCCTGCCGCCATGATGGCGCCGTAGCCGAGCAGGCGCCAGAAGCGCGGCAACGTCAGGATGCGCGCTGCGGTATTGCGCGGCGGCTCGTTCATGATACCGGGATGCGCCGGCTCCAGCCCCAGAGTCATCGCCGGCGGGCCATCCATGATGATGTTGATCCACAGGATCTGGATTGCGGTGAAGGGGGTGGGCAGCCCCAGCAATTGCGCGCCGAGTACGGTCAACATGGCACCGATATTGGTGGAGAGCTGGAAGCGCACGAACTTGACGATGTTGTCGTAGATGGTGCGGCCTTCCCTGACCGCGCCGACGATGGTGGCGAAATTGTCGTCGGTGAGCACCATGGTGGCGGCTTCTCTGGTTACCTCGGTGCCGCTGATGCCCATCGCTACGCCGATGTCGGCGTTCTTCAGCGCCGGGGCATCGTTGACGCCGTCGCCGGTCATCGCCACGACATGGCCGCGCGCCTTCAGCGCCTGAACAATCTTGACCTTGTGCTCGGGGGCGACGCGGGCGAACACCGCAGTTTTCTCGATGCGCTGCGCAAGCTCGGCGACGCCGATCCGGTCGAGCTCGGCGCCAGTCAGCACCATTCCTTCCAGGCCCAGTTCGTGGGCGATGGCGGCGGCGGTGATGGCGTGGTCGCCGGTGATCATCTTGACCTGGATGCCGGCCTGCTGGCACAAGCGAATCGCGTCGCGCGCCTCGGGGCGGGGCGGATCGATGATGCCGATCAGTCCGACCAGAGTGAGCTCCTGCGCCCAGGCCATCAGGTCAGCGGCAGGGTCAAACTCGCGCGCCGGGATGTCGCGTTCGGCCACCGCCAGCACGCGCATGGCTTGGCTGGCGAGATCGGCGTTCTCGGCCTTGAAGTCGGCGCGGGCCTCGTCGTCGAGCGCCGCCGCGCCGTCCGCTTCGAGATAGCGGCTGGCACGCGCCAGCAGTATATCGGGCGCACCTTTCACGAACATGCGCACCCGCCCGCCGGCATGGTGAAAGGTGGCCATGAACTTGTGGGCGGAATCGAAAGGAATTTCGGCGATGCGCGGACTATGCTCGGCCAGACTGCCCGGCTCCAACCCGCCCTTGGCGGCCAGCGCCAGCAGCGCCCCCTCGGTGGGGTCGCCAATCAGCTCGCCGTTGCGGATATGGCTTTCGTTGCACAGCGCGGCGGGGGTCAGCAGCGGCAGCAAATCCGGCTGCGCCAAGCCATCTTCGGTGGCGATCCCGCCCGCGCCGGCATAGCCTTCGCCGGAAACGACCAAGCGCCGTCCCCGGTAGAACAGCCTGCGTGCGGTCATCTGGTTGAGAGTCAGCGTTCCGGTCTTGTCGGAGCAGATCACCGAAGTCGAGCCCAGGGTTTCCACCGCCGACAGTTTCTTGACGATGGCGCGGTTCTGCGCCATACGGTGCATGCCGATCGCCAGTGTCACCGTCACCACTGCCGGCAGGCCCTCGGGGATGGCGGCCACTGCCAGGGCAATGGAGGTGATAATGGTCTGCACCAGAGGATCGCCGCGCAGAATGCCGAGCACGAAAATCAGCGTCACCACCACGCCGGCGATGATGGCGAGGCGCTTGCCCAGCCCGTCGAGCTGCATCTGCAACGGGGTGGGGGTTTCCTGTGCCGCTTCCAGCAGGCCGGTGATGCGTCCCATCTCGGTTTCCATACCGGTGGCGACGACCAGCGCCTCGATCCGTCCGCGCGTGACCACGGTGTTCATGAACACCATGTTGCAGCGTTCGGCCAGCGGATATTCGCCGGGCGCAAGCGCATCGGCGAATTTTCCCGCAGCGTGGGATTCGCCGGTGAGCGCCGCTTCGGCTACCTCGGCGTTGTGTGCCGCCAGCACACGGGCGTCGGCGGGCACGCGGTCACCCGCTTCGAGCAGCACGATATCGCCGGGGGCAAGATCTTCGGCGGCGATTTCCTGCACCTCGCCGCCGCGCCGTACCCGGGCGTGTTGCGCCAGCATCTTCCTGAGTGCCGCCAGCGTCGCCTCGGCGCGGTGCTCCTGATAGAAGCCGAGGCAGGCGTTGAACACGACGACGATCAGAATCACCACGGCATCCTTGATGTCGCCGATCGCACCGGCCAGCACGGCGGCTCCGATCAGCACGATTACCAGCAGATTCCTGAACTGGTCGAGGAACTTCAGCCAGGCCGGACGCCTGGGTTTTTCCCTGAGCCGGTTGGGGCCGGAGCGCTCCCGCCGTTGCCGTGCTTCGGCATCGGTTAAGCCCCGACGTGTGGCGTCCAGGCGGAGCAGTAGCGCGTCGACGCCGATAGTCCATGGCTTCATTTTCTGGCCGTCGTTATGGTTTTTCATCAAAGTCCCACCTGATAGCCAAGGTCACGATCGCCGCAATCATCCTGGCGGCACGAATGACCTCACGTTCGAGCCGGCGGTTGATCCGCCTGCATTGTGGAAAGCGCCGCGGGAACGGTCAGGGCATATATCCAATACGGGTGTTTTGTGGTTATATTGCCACATGTAAGAGCAGATGGTTTGCGAGGTGGAAAATGTTGTCGGGCATATTCGGTAGAAAATCTGATCACCCTATGGCGGATATCAAGTCCGCACAGGCGTTGCTGGACGACCTGCCAAAGAATGACGCGCACAAGATGATCATGGAGCTGACCGAGTGGATAGAGTCGGTAGCGGACAATGCCGACTTCAAACCGGATCACCAGTTTGCCTTGGTGCGCCTGCTTGATGAAACCGCCCAGCCCTATGCACGAAAACTGACGCACGATTATTTTACGCCACAAGCGCTGAGCAAATTCCAGGAAAACCGTCTGTGGCTGGCACTGGGCAATTGGTCGCGTCATACCGTCAGGGCCTATTTGAAGATATTTGATCGCTATCGCAGCGGCGCCAAGGGAGTCAGCGCCATCAGTGCCCAGGCACCGTTGCTGGCGGCGCGCGCAGTATATGCCGTGACTGTGCAATTGAAATACATCTGCGCGCACTATGGCCCGATCGACCACACGATCTGGAGCAATCTTGCCGGAATCTATCAGCATGCCGAGCAGCAGCAATATCTGGATACGCCGCTTGCGCTCCATTCAGGCGCGGTCGGCGATACTACGGTAAAAGGCGAGTTGGGGCGGTTGCTCGGCTGGTACGGTAGCGGATTCAGCACCCTGAAGCCGCTGCATATGCACCTGACCGAACGTATTGTCGGCCAGTATTGCTCCACTATCGATGTTGGCGCGCAACAGGATGCAGACAGCCTGTTCAGCTTTGATCTGGAGCGTCCGGCCGCGCCGATTGGCGTCAAGGCAGGTGGCGCTGCACGTCCATCCATGCGCTTTATCAGCATGGCGGCAATGCAGCCGAAACTGGAGGCGCTGATTAAAACGCTGGGAAAAGGTGCTGTTCCGGACGACCTCAATCTGGGCGGAATCTATGATGCCGAACCGGTGCGCGAGGCCGCGCAATACCTCCTGAATTATCTGACTGCGCCGCCGTTGCGGCGCAGTGCGCGGCGCGGGATCGAGGTCGACCTGAGTGTGGTGAACGGTTTTACCAGGGTGGTCGAACACACCGATGCCGGGCTGAATTTCAGTGAGGAGCAGCCGGCACATTGGGATGTGGAGGACATCAGTGCCAGCGGGTTTCGTACCGTGCTGCCCGCGCAAGGCCTGGACGGCATACACATCGGCAGCCTGCTCGGCGTGCAACCCGATGGGGTGCAGCATTGGGGCGTGGCAGTGATACGCCGTCTGATGCGCAATGACGCAAACCAGCTGCAGGTAGGCGCAGAAATGCTGACCAATCAGATAGCCGGCGTGGCTCTGAGCCAGAGTGGGGGCGGCGGCGGATTTGAGGACGGGCAACCTGCGCTATGGCTGCAAGCAAGAACGGGTGATCCATCCGGCGAAGCGCGGCTGCTGATGAAGGCGGATACATTTTCTCCGCATCGCAGTTTGCAGGCACGGTTTGACGGAAAGAACTATCTGCTGATTCCCCTCATGCTGCTGGAAAAAGGGGAGGATTACGATCTGGCGCGTTTCCGCCTCATCGAACAGGAAAGCGGTTCGGAGTGATCCTGTTAACCTGAAACCCGCAATAAACGCCTCCCGACCTGTGCAGCTTACAGGTCCAGATTATTGTCCAACCCGGCCAGCACCATTTCTGCGGCGCGCAATACCGCACGCGCCTTGTTCTGCGTTTCCATCCATTCGTTGTCCGGCACCGAATCGGCGACGATGCCGGCACCCGCCTGCACGTACAGCGTGTTGTCCTTGACCACGGCGGTGCGCAGCGCGATAGCCAGATCCATGTCGCCGTTGAAGCCGAGATAACCGACCGCCCCCGCGTAGATGCCGCGCTTGGTCGGCTCCAGTTCATCGATGATTTCCATTGCGCGCACTTTCGCAGCCCCCGATACCGTGCCGGCGGGAAAGGTGGCCTTGAGCACGTCCATTGCATTCAGGCCGGGCTTGAGCGTGGCCTCGACGTTGGAGACGATGTGCATCACGTGCGAGTAGCGTTCGATGATCATCTTCTCGGTCAGCTTCACCGTGCCGTTCTGCGCGACGCGGCCGATGTCGTTGCGCCCGAGATCGATCAGCATCAGGTGCTCGGCCAGTTCCTTCGGATCGGCCAGCAACTCCTGCGCGAATTCGGCATCCTGCTGCGGTGTCTTGCCGCGCGGCCGCGTTCCGGCGATCGGGCGCACCGTGACTGCATCGTCTTCCAATCGCACCAGTATTTCCGGCGATGCGCCGACCACGTGATGGTCGCCCATGTCGTAATAGAACATGTACGGTGAGGGATTGACGCTGCGCAATGCGCGGTACAACGACAGCGGCGCGGCGGGAAACGGCTGTGCCATACGCTGCGCCAGCACTACCTGCATGATGTCGCCGTCGAAGATATAGCGTTTGGCTTTTTCCACCGCCTGCTTGAACGCGGCTTCACCGAATTCGGATTTGGCTTCGCCGCCGTGCATTGGCGGTGCGTGCGGGATGTCTGCCGGCCGGCGCAGGCGCGCGGTCAACTCATGCAGGCGTTGCCGCGCTTGCTCATAGGCGCCGCTCTGCTCCGGGTTGGCATAGACGACGAAGGTGAGTGTGCCGGAGAGGTTGTCTACCACTGCCACCTGCTCGGTGAGCATCAGCAGAATATCGGGTGTGCCGAGCGTGTCGGGCTTGGCTGTTTTCGCCAGGCGCGGTTCGATGTAGCGGATCGTGTCGTAACCGAAATAACCGGCCAGTCCGCCGGTGAAGCGCGGCAGGTCCGGCAGGGGGGCCGCCTTGAAGCGCGTCTGGTATTCGCGGATGAAGTCCAGCGGGTTGTCGACCTCGTGCGTGGTCTCGGTCTTGCCATGAGTCAGGGTGACCTGCCTGCCGCGCACCGTGAGGCGCGTGTCGGCGGGCAGGCCGATAAAGGAATAACGCCCGAAACGTTCACCGCCTTGCACCGATTCCAGCAGATAAGAATAAGGCTGGTTGGCGAGTTTGAGATACAGCGACAGCGGCGTGTCGAGGTCAGCGAAAGTCTCGGTGACCAGCGGAATGCGGTTGTAGCCCTGTTCGGCCAGCCCGTTGAATTCCTGTTCGGTAATGGGGTGCAGCATAAAACCTCCTGTGTTGTTCCAAAGACGACGTGATGCGTGGGCGCGTAGCGCCCGGTGAGGCAGCGCTCACCATCGCCAACTGGTCGTCTTTGAGAAATGGAGGGGTTGACAGGTCATAAGATTAAACGCGTTTAATCAGCGGCAAGGCAGCGGGCAGATTGGCAATCACTGCGTCCACATCCAGAGTTTCCGCCGGTTCGCCGTGATTGTAGCCGTAAGGCACGCAGAACACTGGGCAACCGGCAGCCCGCGCCGCAAGAGTATCGTTGAGCGAATCGCCGATCAGCAGCATTTGCTTGACCGGTGCACCGAAGAAACTGGCGGCATGCAGCAACGGCAGGGGATGCGGTTTCTTTTCCGGCAGGGTGTCGCCGGAGATGACGATCTCGAAGTACTTTGCCAGATCGACGCCCTGCAATAACGGTCCGGTATAGCGCGCCAGCTTGTTGGTGATGCAACCCAGACGGAAACCCGCCGTACGCATGGCCTCCAAGCCATCGATCACGCCGTCGAACGGTTTGCTGGTCAGTAGTACATCGGTGTAATGCTTTTCGAAGATCGGCAGGGCATGTTCGTACAGCGCGGCATCCGGCGTGGCATGCATTTCTCCGGTTAATGCGCGCTTTACCAGCCAGCCGATGCCGTTGCCGATATAGCTTGCCAGCAACTCCTGCGACACCGGCGGGTAATCCATGTCGCACAACATGCGGTTGGCCGCTTCGGCAAGTTCCGGCGCGGTGTGCAACAGCGTGCCATCAAGGTCGATGACGATGGCGGAAATGCTGAGCGGGAAATGCACCGGCTGCACCGCTTTTACACCTTGGCCAGTTCGGCGCGCATCGCGGCGATCACACTGTCATAACGGTGCGGATCGCTTTCCTTGCGCGCACCAAAAATGGCGGAGCCGGCGACGAATGTATCCACGCCTGCTAAAGCCACTTCGCGAATGTTTGCCGGCCCCACGCCGCCGTCGATCTCCAGGCGGATCGGCAGGCCGGTCGCGTCAATCATCTTGCGCACCTTGCGCGCCTTGTCGAGCACATGCGGAATGAATTTCTGGCCGCCGAAACCGGGATTCACCGACATCAGCAGCACCATGTCCAGCTTGGGCAGCGTGTATTCCAGTATCTCCAGCGGCGTGGCGGGATTGAACACCAGTCCGGCCTTGCAGCCGCTTTCCTTGATCAGGCCGATGGTGCGGTCGATATGCTCCGAGGCTTCCGGGTGAAAGGTGATATAGGTCGCGCCCGCCTTGGCGAAATCGGGAATGATGCGATCTACCGGCTTGACCATCAGATGCGCATCGATCGGGGCGGTTACACCGTGCTTGCGCAATGCTTCACACACCAGCGGACCGATGGTCAGATTAGGCACATAGTGGTTGTCCATTACATCGAAGTGCACGATGTCCGCACCGGAAGCGAGGACATTGTCGACCTCTTCGCCCAGCCTGGCGAAGTTGGCGGAAAGAATGCTCGGAGCGATTTGGTACATGACAAATCCTTAAACATGAATTGGAATGCAGGCCCGTATTCTAACCGAATACTTCGGCGGGTGGCGGGGGGGGGGGGGGAGCTTGCTGCTGAACTTTCCCCCTCTGGTGCTGAAGAGTAACGGCGCGAGCGGGGGCAGATCACCAATGCGGTGTGATAATGCGCCCAATCCCACGTCCGGCTACATCGATTGTGGCCCTGGAAGATGTGGTGTTGACTGACTGGAGCATGGAGGAGGCGATGACCTTTGTTATGACCGGCGGCACCAATGCGCCGGAGCGGGTGCGTTTTTCCAACCCGCCTTCATGAGATCATAAGTTCCTTTGGCGCAGTCCCGCTGCGGTATCATGCCGTCTTCGAATTAGTCTGTTACAAGGTTCGCTTTTAATGATATCCGAAAATTTCCTCGACCTCCCTCCCTTGTTGAGCGCATGCGGTACGGTCACGTTACCCGGATCCAAGAGTATTTCCAACCGTATCCTGCTGCTGTCCGCGCTGGCACAGGGTGCGACCGAGATACGCGACGTGCTGTTGTCGGATGATACCGAGCGTATGCTGGACGGCTTGCGCACGCTCGGTGTCGGCGTGGAGCAGCTGGATGCGCATGTGTTCCGCGTGCAGGGCTGCGGCGGAAATTTTTCGGTCAAGGACGCCGAACTGTTCCTGGGCAACGCCGGCACGGCGTTCCGTCCGCTGACGGCAGCGCTGGCGTTGTCCGGCGGGCATTACCGGCTGTCCGGCGTGGCGCGCATGCATGAGCGGCCGATTGGCGACCTGGTGGATGCGTTGCGCGCGCTCGGTGCGAATATCGATTATCCGGGCAACGAGGGTTTCCCCCCGCTGGAGATTTTTTCCGCAACCCTGAGCGATGCGGCGCGCGTCAGCGTGCGCGGCGACGTATCCAGCCAGTTTCTTACCGCGCTGCTGATGGCCTTGCCGCTGCTGGATCGCAAGGTCACGGTGGAGGTGGTCGGTGATCTGATCTCGAAACCGTATATCGAGATTACGCTGGCGATGATGGCGCGCTTTGGGGTGAATGTATCGCGAGATGGCTGGCGCAGCTTCACGGTTGCGGCGGGCAGCCGCTATGTGTCGCCTGGCGCGATCTATGTCGAGGGCGATGCTTCGTCGGCCTCGTATTTTCTCGCGGCGGGAGCGATCGGCGGCGGGCCGGTACGCATCGAGGGCGTGGGCAGCAACAGCATCCAGGGGGACGTGCGCTTTGCCGATGCCCTGGCGTTGATGGGCGCGCAGATCACGATGGGGCCGAACTGGATGGAGGCGCGTGCGCCTCTCGATGGCAAACTCAAGGCCATTAACCTCGATTGCAACCACATCCCCGATGCGGCGATGACGCTGGCGGTGGCAGCGCTGTTTGCCGACGGCACGACCACGCTGCGCAACATCGCCAGCTGGCGCGTCAAGGAAACCGACCGCATCGCGGCGATGGCAACAGAATTGCGCAAGGTCGGTGCGACGGTGGAGGAGGGGGCGGATTACATCCGCATTGCAGGATTTGGGAATGAGGATTTGGGATTTAGGAAAACCGGCGGCGCTTTGCCCCCAAATCCCAAATCCAAAATCCTGAATCCCGCTTCAGGCATCGACACCTATGACGACCACCGCATGGCGATGTGTTTCTCGCTCACGGCATTCGGCGCCGAGGGGATGCGCATCAACGATCCGGGTTGCGTTGCCAAGACCTTCCCCGATTATTTCGCGGCATTCGCCGGCGTGACACAGGCCGTGCCGGTAATCGCGATCGACGGGCCTTCCGCGTCTGGCAAGGGGACGGTGGCGCAGCGCGTCGCCGAGGTGCTGGGTTATCATTTTCTCGATAGCGGCGCGCTGTATCGCCTGCTGGGTTTGGCTGCGGTGCAGCGCGGTATCGCGCTGGATGCGGAAGCGCGACTGGCGGACTTGGCGGGGCAGATCGACATCCGCTTCGAGGGCGCGGATATCTGGCTGGACGGCGCTTGGGTCGGCGATGAATTGCGCGGAGAGTCATGTGCGGCTGCGGCTTCCAAAGTGGCGGCCTTGCCCAAAGTGCGCGCCGCGCTGCTCGCCAGGCAGCGCGCCTTCCGCCGCGCGCCGGGCCTGGTTGCCGACGGGCGTGATATGGGTTCGGTGGTGTTCCCGGACGCGGTATTGAAGATATTTCTCACCGCCAGTGCCGAGGCGCGTGCCGAGCGACGTTATAAGCAGTTGATGGAGAAAGGAATCGGTGCTAATATCACTGCCCTTTTGCTGGATATACGTGTGCGTGATGAGCGAGATACTCAACGCAGCGCGTCTCCTCTGCAACAGGCGCATGGTGCAAGTCTGCTGGATACCACGGCTCTGAATATCGAGCAGGCGGTGCAGGAAATTTTGACACGCTACCAGGCGAAGCAACGCTGAAAGACAGGCCCCGCCAGACTCTCCGTTTGACGGGAACTTTAAACTAACCCTCTGCGCAAGCAGATATTTTATCCTTAGGTATATCCGATGAACTCAACCGCAGCAGCAGTACAAGACCTCGATAGTTTCGCCGCAATGTTTGAAGAAAGCTTGACGCGCAAGGAAATGCGCGCGGGCGAACTGATTACCGCACAAGTCGTGCGTGTCGACCACAATATGGTCGTCGTGAATGCCGGATTGAAATCCGAAAGTTTGATTCCGGTCGAGGAATTCCTCGACGCGAAAGGTGAGCTGGAAGTTAAGGCGGGCGATTTTGTTACTGTCGCGATTGAATCACTGGAAAACGGTTATGGCGAGACCAAGCTGTCGCGCGAAAAAGCCAAGCGTTTGGCTGCATGGCACGATCTGGAAGCGGCCATGGAAGAAGGCAGAATCGTGGAAGGCTTTGTCAGTGGAAAGGTCAAGGGCGGCCTGACTGCGATGGTCAACGGCATCCGCGCCTTCCTGCCGGGTTCGCTGGTGGACATCCGCCCGGTTAAGGACACCACACCTTACGAAAACAAGACCATGGAACTTAAGGTCATCAAGCTGGACCGCAAGCGCAATAACGTGGTGGTTTCCCGCCGTGCGGTGCTGGAAGCATCGATGGGTGCCGACCGCGAAGCGATCATGGAAAGCCTCAAGGAAGGCGCGATCGTCAAGGGTGTGGTCAAGAATATCACCGATTATGGCGCGTTTGTTGATTTGGGCGGTATCGATGGCCTGCTGCACATCACTGATCTGGCCTGGCGCCGGGTGAAACATCCTTCCGAAGTGTTGAATGTAGGCGACGAGGTCGAAGCCAAGATTCTCAAGTTTGACCAGGAGAAGAGCCGTGTCTCGCTGGGCATCAAGCAGATGGGCGATGATCCTTGGAACGGTCTGGCACGCCGTTATCCGCAAGGCACCCGCCTGTTCGGCAAGGTGACCAACCTGACCGACTACGGCTCATTCGTCGAGATCGAACAAGGTATCGAAGGTCTGGTGCATGTTTCCGAAATGGACTGGACCAACAAGAATGTTCACCCATCCAAAGTTGTCGCATTGGGTGATGAAGTGGAAGTGATGATTCTGGAAATTGACGAGCAGCGCCGCCGCATTTCTCTGGGTATGAAACAATGCAAAGCGAACCCATGGGACGATTTTGCGATCAACCACAAGAAGGGCGACAAGGTGAAGGGGCAAATCAAGTCCATCACCGACTTCGGCGTATTCATCGGCTTGGATGGCGGCATCGACGGTTTGGTGCACTTGTCAGACCTGTCCTGGAGCCAGCCCGGTGAGGAAGCGGTGCGCAACTACAAGAAGGGCGACGAGGTCGAGGCTGTGGTATTGGCGATCGACGTGGAGCGTGAGCGTATTTCTCTTGGCATCAAGCAGATGGAAGGTGATCCTTTCGGCGGCTTTATTTCCGGACACGAAAAGGGAGCCGTGGTCACAGGTACGGTGAAGGCGCTGGATGCGAAAGGGGCGACCATCGCGCTGGAAGGCGATGTTGAAGCTTATCTGAAAGCTTCCGAAGTATCCGCCGACCGTGTTGAAGACATCCGCACCCACCTGAAAGAGGGTGACAGCGTGACTGCCGTGATCATCAATGTGGATCGCAAGAATCGCGGTATCAATTTGTCGATCAAGGCGCTCAACAAGGCAGAAGAATCCGCCGCCATGCAGAAACTTTCTGCCGAAAGCGTTTCCAATGCAGGAACCACCAATCTGGGCGCATTGCTGAAGGCCAAGATGAGCGGCAGCAAGACTGAAGCCTGAGTCAGGGGGGTATTGCCATGACTCGTTCCGATTTGATTGCCAGGCTTGCCGAACTGCATCCGCAACTGTTGGCCAAGGACACCGAATTTGCCGTCAAGGTGATTCTGGATACGTTGACCGCTATGCTGGCGCGCGGCGGGCGTGTCGAGATTCGTGGTTTCGGCACTTTTGCCTTGAATTACCGCCCGCCGCGCCAAGGGCGTAATCCAAAGACGGGAGATAAGGTGAAAGTGCCGGCCAAGTATGTGCCGCACTTCAAGGCAGGCAAAGAGTTGCGGGAGCGGGTCTGCGCGCATAAGTGCTGATTTCTGTCCTGTATGGTTGAAGGTGGCGGCATATCGCAAGGTATAGCCGCCATTTTTTATGCTATCGTTGTGGCGGTTTTTTTCGGGTAAAAGCTATGCGTTATTTTGATTGGGCGTTGCGGATAGTATTGTTCATCGTACTGCTCGGATTTGCAGTCAAAAATGATCAGCCGGTCACGCTACGCTATTTTTTCGGCTATGAGTGGCAGTCTTCGCTGGTGGTTGCCCTGCTGCTGTTTTTTGCTGCCGGCACAGTTGTTGGCGTACTCGCCATGTTTTCCAATGTGCTGCAGCAGCGTCGCGAAATTGCGCGCTTGAAGCGCGATATCCGGGTCAAGAACAAACTTGCCGACATTGGCGAAACCCAGCAAATCCCCATTCAACCTTCCTGATGCGCGTATCTGGTTATGGAATTTGAACCCTGGATGCTGCTGGTCTTTCCGCTGTTTTTCGGCATGGGCTGGCTGGCTGCTCGCATCGACATCAAGGAATTGCTTTCGGAATCGAGCGCGCTGCCGCAATCGTATTTTCAGGGGCTCAACTTTTTGCTCAACGAGCAACAGGACAAGGCCATCGAAGCCTTCATCGAGGTGGTCAAGGTTGATCCGCAAACCATTGAATTGCACTTCGCGCTGGGCAGTCTGTTCCGGCGGCGCGGCGAAGTGGATCGCGCTTTGCGCATGCACCACAACTTGGTGGATCGGGCCGACCTGGATGATGACAAACGCCAGCAGGCCATTTTCGAACTGGCGCAGGATTACCTGAAGGCAGGCATTTTCGATCGCGCCGAGAGCCTGTTCCGCGAACTGGAAAAAACCCCGTATGCCAAGCCGTCGCTGGAATTCATGCTGGAGTTGTTCCAGAAGGAACATGACTGGCTCAAGGCGATTGAGGTAGCGCAACGGCTGGCAGCGTTGTCCGGGCAGTCTTTCAGCAAGCAGGCTGCCTTTTTCTATTGCGAACTGGCGAGCGAGGAGATTGCCGCTGGCGACCCCGCTGCGGCGCGCGGGCATCTGCAGCAGGCACTGGCGGTTTGCCCGAATGCGGTGCGTGCCACCATGATGCTGGGCGACATGTCGGCCGGCGAGGAAAAGCTTGACGAGGCAATCGCCATCTGGAAAAACATCGAGACGCAGGATGCGCAGTATCTGCCGCTGGTGGCAGAGCGCCTGTTGGATGCCTATCGCAGCCTGGATCGTGAGGTGGATGGCATTGCCTTGTTGCGCGAGTACCTGAGCAAATATCATTCGCTGGATTTGATGAATGTGGTATTCGACGGCGTGCTGAAAAACGAAGGCCCGGCTGCTGCCTACCAACTGGTGCGTGACGAATTGCAGCGCAACCCGACCTTGCTGGGGCTGGATAAATTGCTCGAGGCGCGGCTGCTGGAGGTGCCGCTGGAGCGCCGCGCCGATGTCGGACTGGTGAAGGATCTGGTGCACAAGCGCACGCGCAATCTGGCGATGTATCACTGCGCCCATTGCGGCTTCAAGGCGCGCCAGTTCTACTGGCACTGCCCGGCCTGCCAGGCATGGGACAGCTACTCGCCGCGCCGCAGCGAAGAGACTGGAACCCCTTTATGAACGACCCGAAGATCATCGTCGCGCTGGATTATCCGGAGGCCGCGCCGGCGCTGGCGCTGGCCGAGCGGCTGCAGCCGGAACTGTGCCGCCTGAAAGTCGGCAAGGAATTGTTCACCGCGACCGGCCCCGCGCTGCTGGAGCAGTTGATGAAGCGCGGCTTCGAGGTTTTCCTCGACCTGAAATTTCACGACATCCCCAACACCACCGCGCAGGCCTGCAAGGCTGCGGCAGGCCTCGGCGTATGGATGGTAAACGTGCATGCGCTGGGCGGGCGCAAGATGCTGGAAGCGGCGCGCGAGGCGGTTGCGCAGGCAGCACAACCACCCAAGCTGATTGCCGTGACCGTGTTGACTAGCATGGCGCGTGAAGATTTGGTCGATCTTGGGATTGCCGATACGCCAGCCGAACTGGTGCAGCGTTTAGCGAAACTGGCGCACGACAGCGGGCTGGACGGCGTGGTGTGTTCCGCACAGGAAGCGCCGCAGTTACGCCCCAAATATGGTGAAGGATTCTGCCTGGTGACGCCGGGTATTCGCCCGGCAGATTCTGCCGCCGACGACCAATCGCGCATCATGACCCCGCTCTCTGCTATAAGAGCGGGTTCCAGTTATCTGGTGATCGGACGCCCGATCACCAAGGCGGCAGACCCCTTGCAGGTGCTGCTCGACATCACTCATGAAATCGGAGTTTCGTGATGACAGTGTTACCAAAATTCGACAGCGCAAAAATACTGGTAGTCGGCGACGTGATGCTGGATCGCTACTGGTTCGGCGACGTATGCCGTATTTCGCCGGAAGCACCGGTGCCGGTGCTCAAGGTCGAGCGCGTCGAGGAGCGTCCCGGCGGGGCGGCCAACGTGGCGCGCAACATCGCCGCTCTCGGCGGACAGACCACCCTGCTGTCGGTGGTCGGCGACGACGAGGCGGGGGCATGCCTAGAAAAATTGCTCAACACGCACGACAACATCAGCGCGCTGCTACATCGCGATAGCAGCATCTCGACCATCATCAAGCTGCGCGCCGTCGCGCGACATCAGCAATTGCTGCGCATCGATTTCGAGACGCCGCCCAGCCACGAGGTGCTGAATGCCAAGCTGGCGGATTTCCGCGTCAAGCTGCCGGAGGCGGATGTGGTAATCCTGTCCGACTACGGCAAGGGCGGGCTGGCGCATATCGCCGAGATGATCCGGCTGGCGCGCGCTGCGGGCAAGCCGGTGCTGGTCGATCCCAAGGGCGACGATTACGCGCGCTATCGCGGTGCGACGCTGCTTACGCCGAACCGCAGCGAGTTCCGCGAAGTGGCAGGGAGCTGGAAGAGCGATGCCGAATTCGACGCGAAAGCGGAGAAGCTGCGCACCGAATTGCAACTCGATGCGCTGCTGGTCACGCGCAGCGAGGACGGCATGAGCCTGTACCGCGCCAACGAGGCGCTGCACGAACCGACGCAGACGCGCGAGGTATTCGACGTCAGCGGCGCGGGCGACACCGTGATCGCCACGCTGGCGGTGATGCTGGCGAGCGGCGCAGACCTGCCCGGCGCGATGCGTATCGCCAACCGCGCGGCTGGCATCGTGGTCGGCAAGCTGGGTACGGCGGTGGTCAGCCGCGAAGAAATCATTCAGGATATGCAGTAGAAACCAGGGAGTAGTGAGTAGGAAGTAGGAAGTGGTGAGTGGGGGAGTGGCTTACCCACTTTCTACTTTCTACTGAGGTGCGCAGCACCGCTCCACTTCCTGGAAATAATTTGAAAGGAATAAAGATGTACTACATCGTTACCGGCGCCGCCGGGTTTATCGGTTCCAACCTGGTCAAGGCGCTCAACGGGCGTGGCGAGAGCAACATCATCGCGGTGGACAACCTCAGGAACGCAGACAAGTTCAGGAACCTGGCCGATTGCGAAATCGCCGATTACCTCGACAAGGAAGATTTCCTGAAAAAATTGCAGGACGGTTTCTTCGACGGCTTGGTTAGCGCGGTGCTGCACCAGGGCGCGTGCTCCGACACCATGGAAACCGACGGCCGCTACATGATGGACAACAACTACCAGTACTCGCTGGAGTTGCTGAACTACTGCCAGAACGAGGAGATTCCGTTCCTGTATGCCTCGTCCGCGTCGGTGTATGGCGGCGGCAAGGCGTTCAGGGAAAGCCGCGAATGCGAAGCGCCGCTGAACGTGTACGCCTACTCCAAATTCCTGTTCGACCAGATCGTGCGCCGCCGCTGGCACAAGCGCAACGCGCAGATCGTCGGCCTGCGCTATTTCAACGTGTACGGTCCGCGCGAGCAGCACAAGGGGCGCATGGCCTCGGTCGCGTTCCACTTCTTCAACCAGTATCGCGCCGAAGGCAAGGTGAAGCTGTTCGAGGGCTGCGATGGCTACGCCAACGGCGGGCAGCTGCGCGATTTCGTTTCGGTCGAGGATGCGGTCAAGGTAAATATGTACTTTCTCGACCATCCGCACAAATCCGGCATCTTCAACCTTGGCACCGGGCAGGCGCAGAGCTTCAACGACGTGGCGGCGGCGACCATCAATGCTTTGCGCAACGCTGACGGCAAATCTGCGCTAAGCTTGACCGAACTGCAACAGCAGGGCCTGATCGAGTACATCCCGTTCCCCGATGCCTTGCGCGGCAAATACCAGAGCTACACCCAGGCCGACATCGGCGCGCTGCGCAGCAGCGGCTATGCGGAGCCGTTCCTGACGGTCGAGCAGGGAGTGGCGAAGTATGTGGAGCAGCTGCACAGGGCAGCTTCCTGAAATGTATCCATCCATAGAAAATTTCGTCGGCAACACACCGCTGGTGCAACTCAGGCGCATCCCCGGTGCCACCTCGAACGTCATCCTCGCCAAGCTCGAAGGCAACAACCCCGCCGGTTCGGTGAAGGACCGCCCGGCGCTGTCGATGATCATGCGCGCCGAAGCGCGCGGTGACATCAGGCCGGGCGACACGCTGATCGAGGCGACCAGCGGCAACACCGGCATCGCGCTGGCGATGGCGGCGGCGGTGCGCGGCTACAGGATGATCCTGGTCATGCCGGACAACCAGAGCGCGGAACGCCGCCAGACCATGCATGCCTTTGGCGCGGAACTGGTGCTGACGCCGAAAGAAGGCAGCATGGAGCTGGCGCGCGACACGGCGGAAAAGCTGCGTGCCGAAGGGCGCGGCATCATCCTCGACCAGTTCGCCAACCCCGATAATCCACTGGCGCATTACGAAGGCACCGCGCCGGAAATCTGGCGCGACACGCAAGGCCAACTCACGCACTTCGTCAGCAGCATGGGCACCACCGGCACCATCATGGGCTGCTCGCGCTTCTTCAAGGAAAAGAATCCAGCCATCCGGATCATCGGCGTGCAACCCGAAGAGGGCGCGCAGATTCCCGGCATCCGCAAATGGCCGCCGGCCTATTTGCCGAAAATCTACGACGGCAGGAACGTGGACAGCCTGGAATACGTGAGCCAACACGATGCGGAGGAAATGACGCGCCGCTTGGCGCGCGAGGAAGGCATCTTCTGCGGCATCTCGTCCGGCGGCGCGCTGGCCGTGGCGCTGCGCATCTCGCAGCGGGTCGAGAACGCGACCATCGCATTCATCGTCTGCGACCGCGGGGATCGCTATCTTTCCACCGGAGTTTTTCCGGCCTAAAACTCCGCCTGTGCGAACTTCGGTTTGGACAGCGGCGGGTTTTGCGCGAAGTAGCGCTTGATGCCGTTCAGAACCGCATTGGCGATTTTCATTTGATAGCCTTCATCATTCAGGCGACGCTCTTCGCTGGGGTTGCTGATGAAGGCGGTCTCGACGAGGATCGACGGGATATCCGGCGATTTCAGCACGGCGAATCCGGCCTGCTCGACTTGGCCGCGATGCAGGTCGTTGATGTCACCCAGTTCGTTCAGCACATGCTTGGCCAGTTTCATGCTGTCGTTGATGGTGGCGGTCTGCGACAGGTCGAGCAGGGTGCGCGCCAGATAGGGGTCTTTCACCGCGATGTTCACCCCGCCGATCAGGTCGGCCTCGTTTTCTTTCTTCGCCAGCCAGCGCGCCGCGGCGCTGGTCGCGCCGTGCTCGGAGAGCGCGAATACCGACGAGCCGCGCGCAGTCTTCTTGATGAAGGCGTCGGCGTGGATAGAGACGAACAGGTCCGCGTTGACCTTGCGTGCCTTGGCGACGCGACCGACGAGCGGGATGAAATAATCGCCGTCGCGGATCAGCACGCCGCGCATGTTCGGCGTGTCGTCGATCAGCGCCCTGACCTTGCGCGCGATCGCCAGCGTGACATTTTTCTCGCGGGAGCCGCGCCTGCCGCGTGCACCGGGATCTTCGCCGCCGTGTCCGGCATCGATGGCGACGATCAGCGTGCGGGCGCGCAGTTCGGGTATGTTTCCGGCAGGCGCGGCCGGCGGCTGCGCGTCGGTTTTGCCGGTAGTCGGTTTTGCGACCGGCTCCAGTTTTTCTTCGGCAAATAATGCTATCGAGTCAGGCGGCTCTGCAGTAGCGGTTGCGGCGGGCGCGCTGGCGGCTTCGGGTAGTGGCGCCTGGATTTTTTCGAGCAGGGCCATCAGCGGGTCTGGCGGTTCGGCGGGATACACGTCCAGCACCAGGCGGAAGCCGTATTCGCCGACTGGTTTGAGGACGAATAGTTGCGGCTCAACTTCGCTTTTCAAGTCGAGCACCAGACGCACCACACCGGGTTTGAATTGTCCGATGCGCACGCTCTTGATGTAGGGATCATCGTCGCCGACCAGCTTGGTCAGGCCGTTGAGTGTGTTGTCGAGCTCAACATCTTCCAGATCGATGACCAGGCGTTCCGGATCGCTCACGGTGAACATGTTGTGGCGGATGACCTGTCTGGATTCGAGCGTCAGGCGCGTGTAATCCTGTGCCGGCCAGACGCGTGCTGCACTGACGGCAACGGCTGCAAATACTTGTGGCAGCCACAGCAGTGTTGTAAAAGTGAGAAGCGTTACAACTGCTCTAAGCATTGTCTGCCTGTCTCCGTATTGGCACGAACCTCCGCTTTGCGTCCCTCGTTCAGAATCGTCAGATTGATTTCCACATCGGCCTGCGGGGCTAGCCCCTGTGCTTTCTCCGGCCATTCAATGAAAAAGACATTATGCCCGTCAAACTCATCGCGGAAGCCGGCTGCTTCCCATTCTGCCTCATCATGCAGACGATACAGGTCGAAGTGGCGCAAGTTTAACCCGGTGACATGGTAGGGTTCAACCAGCGTATAGGTGGGGCTTTTGACGCGGCCGGAAAAACCCAGCGCATTCAGCATGCCGCGTACCAGCGTGGTCTTGCCCGCACCTAGCTCGCCGCGCAGGTGGATCACCATGCCGGGTCTAAGCTGTGCGGCAAGGCGCCGCGCCAGCGCGAGAGTAGCATCTTCATCGGCGAGGAAGAATGAGAGATTCGCGCAGCGGTCGTTCGTCCCCTCTCCCGCTTGCGGGGGAGGGTTAGGGTGGGGGGCGGGCATGGCGTGCTCCATCATCAGAGACGGCATCTTTGCCGTTCCCGCATGCTGATTCGGCTATCATCCGGACTATGCAAAACGAAATTCCTCAATCGGTTGATTATGCCGCGCTTGCCGCGCAAATACGCTCGTGGGCGCATGAACTTGGCTTTCAGGCCGTGGGTATCAGCGACACCGATCTGTCAACTGCGGAGAACGGTCTGTTGCAATGGCTGGCCGATGGCTATCATGGTTCGATGGATTATATGGCAAAACATGGCACCAGACGCAGCCGCCCGGCGGAGTTGCTGCCCGGTACGCTGCGTGTGATCTCGCTACGCATGAACTGCGCACCGCCCAATGCGCGGGACAGTTGGCAGGTGTTGGCGGAGGGGGACCGTGCTTTCATCTCGCGCTATGCGTTGGGGCGCGATTACCACAAGGTAATGCGCAACCGTCTGGCGAAGCTGGCAGAGAAAATTCGCGCCGAAGTGGTTGAATTCAACGGGCGCGTATTCACCGACAGCGCCCCGGTGCTGGAGGTGGAGTTGGCGCGCAAGGCCGGCATGGGTTGGCGCGGCAAGCACACCCTGCTGCTGTCGCGCGAACATGGCTCACGGTTTTTTCTCGGCGAGATTTATGTGAACCTGCCACTGCCGGTTGCTGAGCCACAGCAGGAGCATTGCGGGAGTTGTACGCGCTGCATCGATGTTTGCCCGACACGGGCCATCATCGCGCCGTATCGTGTCGATGCGCGTCGCTGTATTTCCTATCTGACTATCGAACTTAAGGGCAGCATCCCCATTGAATTACGCGCGCTGATCGGTAATCGCATTTACGGTTGCGACGATTGTCAGCTGGTTTGTCCATGGAACAATTTTGCGCAGGCCAGCGTCGAGCCAGATTTTGCCGTGCGCCACGGGCTGGACGATGTGTCACTGGTGGAGTTGTTCGCGTGGGACGAGGCCGAATTCAATAGCAAGTTGGCGGGTAGCGCGATCTATCGCATCGGTCACGAGCAATGGCTGCGCAACATCGCCGTTGCGTTGGGCAATGCGCCGCAGAGCGCCGTGGCAATTGCTGCCTTGCAGTCGCGTGCGGAGCATCCTTCGAAGATGGTGCGCGAGCATGTGGCGTGGGCGCTGGCGCGACAGTCTAATAAATAAACCGTTCCCGTAATTCTTCCAGATTGAGTTCGCGCAAAATGTGTTCAAGCCTTTCCCGTGTATTTTTTCTTGGCGTTTCCGTGCGGCGGGCGATAATCAATTCGTTTTTCATCGAGTGCTCCCAGCCGACCAGCTCCGTCACCGTTATCTGATAGCCGTGCGCTTCGAGTTGCAGGCAGCGCAACACGTTGGTGAGATGGCTGCCGAATTCGCGGGTGTGGATCGGATGCCGCCAGATTTCCGAAAGCGGCGTTTTGCCGAATGACTGGTTCTTGTGTTTGTTCAATACCGCAGCCACTTCGGCCTGGCAGCACGGAATCAGCACGATAAATTTTGCCTGCTTGTGCAGCGCGAATTTGATCGCATCGTCGGTGGCGGTGTTGCAGGCATGCAGCGCAGTGACGACATCGATCTGTCCGGGCAGTTGCGGCGAGTGGATGGATTCTTCCACCGACAAATTCAAAAACGACATGCGCGCGAAACCAAGCCTTTCAGCCAGTCCGCGCGATTTGTTGACCAGCGCCTCGCGGGTTTCGATGCCGTAAATATGGCCGGTCTCGCGCGTTTTCAGGAACAGGTCATAGAGGATAAACCCCAGGTAGGACTTGCCAGCACCGTGATCCACCAGCGTCAGGCCTTGCGCGGCAGCGAGCACTTCGTCGAGCAGCGGTTCGATGAAATGATACAGATGATAAACCTGCTTCAGTTTGCGCCGGCTGTCCTGGTTGAGCTTGCCGTCGCGCGTCAGGATGTGCAGCTCTTTGAGCAGCTCGACAGATTGATTGGGTTTTATTTCGGGGGTGATGGTCATGATTGTTGCGTCCTAGCCGAATTTGATCTTCATCACTAGCACCGCGCCGGCCAATAGTAATGTGATGTGGTTGGCGATGATGATCGGCCACGACTCCAGCAGGGCGCCATAGGCCAGCCACAGCGCGACTCCGAGTGTGAACAGGGCGTACATACCCAATGAGATGTCTGCGGTGTGTTCGGCGTGCCAAACTTGCCACGCCCGCGGGATGAAGGTGGTGGTGAGTGTGGCGGCAGCGCTGCCAATCCAATCAGTTATGTTCATGGCCATTGTCTGTGGTGTATTTGTTGAGATGACAAGTTGAGTTGGCATGTATCCAAATGCATAATGGTAACGTGTTTCGATCTGTGTGATTCTGTTGAATATTTTATTGGGTTGGAGTGTATCCATGGCGAATCGATTGGCAAAAGCCATGTTTGTCTGGCTTGCGGCGAGCAATATTGCGTTTGCAGGAACCGGAAAAGCGCCGGGCTGGGATACGGAAACACTGTCAGCCGTGGCGCGGTCTGGCTGATGAACAGTGAGGCTGCGGTCAGCCTGGACTTGGACAAACTGGCCGGCTGGGACGCCACCAGCGCCTTCATCCAGTATCACGTCCGGCACGGCAATAAATCCATCAACAATTATGTCGGCAGCTTTGCCGGTGTGGACAACATTGAGACGGGCACCAGCACCGGCCAGTTCTTCCAGGCCTGGCTGCAGAAAAACTTCGCTGACGACAGCCTGTCGCTGCTGGCGGGGACTCCGAATTCTACGTCACCGACACTTCCGGCCTGTTTCTTCAGCCTCCTTGCGGCATGTCGACTGAAATGGCGCAGACCGGCCAGAATGGCCCGCCGATATTCCCGATGGGCGCACCGGGAGTGCGCGTGAAATACACCTCATCCGGTTTCTACCTGCAAGGCGCCCTGACCGACGGCGTGCACGGCAACCTCAACAACCCGCATGGCACACAGATCAGGCTGGACAAAGGCGACAGTACGCTGTCCGTCGTCGAGTTCGGTTACACCCCATCAGTAGAGGGTGAGTCCTTCGACAAGACCGCAGTAGGCTTGTGGCGCTATTCCGCGCGTGCCAACGACCTCACCGATGTCGATGCGCTCGGCAATCCGATGCACCGCCCTGATCAGGGATTCTACTTCCTGGCGGAGCGCACCCTGCACGCCGAGCAAAATGATCCTGCACAGGGGCTGTCCGGCTTCGTCCGTTTCGGCACGGTCAACCAGGATGTCTGCCAGGCGGATTGGTCAGGAAATCCGGGATTGCACTCTGCTTGACGGGCGCGATGACGATACTGCCGGCATTGCGGTGACCACCAGCCATGCTAGCGGCAAGTTTCGCCAGCTTAACGCCTCCGATTCGTCCGAGACGATGGTTGAAATTACTTACCGTGCACAGTTGCAACCGTGGTTTTCGTTGCAGCCGATGGCGCGGCGCATTTTGAAACCCAATATGGACGCTGCCTTGAGGGACGCGTGGTTGGTTGGTGTGTGGCTTGATGCAGCGTTTTAAGAATTTTACCTCGCAAATTGACTCATACCTTCAGTCAGGTGCGATCTCAGAAAGCACCTAATCGGGGTAGATCGCTTGTGCCAACAAAATGCATATAGTGTTTGACGGGGCCGGGATGCTTTGCTATAGTTTACCTCTTCGCTGACGCGGGGTGGAGCAGCTCGGTAGCTCGTCGGGCTCATAACCCGAAGGTCATAGGTTCAAATCCTGTCCCCGCAACCCATCAGCCCGATCTTTAAAAACAAAACGAACAACCGACGAGTGTAGGCGCTTGGTTTTTGGGGAGTTTCCGTATCCGATTGGGTATGGGGATGACTTTAAAAATATGCAGTAAAGAAGTGCTTACACGAAGTCGAAAAGAATCA
>JACOUM010000012.1 GCA_016177795.1 Nitrosomonadales bacterium
CCGGAGTCAGTAAGGGCAGAGAAGGGCAGCCAACATTGCGAACAGCCTCGAGGGCTCATGACAGACTCGGCTTCAGCCCCTTCTCCTGGCTCGCTGCGAATATCCTATTCTCTGCGAGTTGGTGCAAGCATAGGATGACAGCCTGGGTGGATAAATCAACGATTCTCTAAGCCAGCAGATTCACCAGTCCATCCAGCCCGACAAAGTTCAGCGCGTAACTGGCCTGTTCGCGCACCACCGGCTTGGCGTGGTAGGCGATACTGATGCCCGCCCGCGCCATCATCTTCAGATCGTTCGCACCATCGCCCATGGCGATGACCTGTTCCGGCCTGAGCTCCAGCTCCTCGCGTATTTTCACCAGCCAGTCGGCCTTGCCCTGTGCGTCAAATATCTTGCCCAGCACCCTGCCGGTCAGTTTTCCGTCAATGATTTCCAGCGTATTGGCATGGGCAAAATCGAGTTGCAATCTCGCCTTGATGCGCTCGGTGAAAAACACAAATCCGCCGGAAACCAGCAGTGTCCTGATACCGTGCTCCTTCAGTCTGGCCAGCATCATTTCGGCGCCGGGATTGAGTTGCAGGCGTTCGTCATAGACCCGTTGCAAGGCACGTTCGTCCAGCCCCTCCAGCAAAGCCACACGGCGGCGCAGGCTCTCGGCAAAGTCGAGTTCGCCGCGCATTGCCGCTTCGGTAATCGCCGCCACCTGCGGCTTGAGCCCCTGCATGTCGGCAATTTCGTCGATGCACTCGATGGCAATCAGCGTGGAATCCATGTCCATCACCAGCAGCCCGAAATCCTTCAGCGAGCGGCCGCGCGGCACGAAGCCATAATCCAGCTGGTGCTCGAAACAATAGGACGCAAGCCCGGGATGCGCCTGCGCATCCGGCAGGCGATAAACATGCTCGGCAATCTGTTCGCGCTGATTGCTCTGCGCCAGATTGGCAAGATGGTCCAGATGTATGGCAGCGACAGGATGGGTAGCTTGAATGATGAGGTTCATGGATTTAATCAGGGATGCAAAAATAATCGGACGCCGTTCCGGCTGGCGGTGATTATCCGTCATTTTGCGCGAGTTTTCCCGCTCGACAAAAAGATTAAAACGGATAGAGGCGGTAAACTACTGCAAATTGTTTAAATGTGTGAGGAAAATTCCGTGAAAATTCTTGCAAGCTGCTTCGTCGTCATCGCCGCACTGCTGCCTGTTTCCACGGCAGAGGCGCGGCAAACCATCAACGGTTGCGAGATCAAAAGAAGAACCAGTTGCCCCGGCGTCAATCTTTCCGGCATGGACCTGACCAGGTCGAATCTGTCGAATGCCAACCTGTCGGGCGCCGACCTGTCCGGCGCCAACCTGAGCGGCGACAGGATCACCGAAGCCAATCTGACCAAGGCAAATTTATCCGGCGCCAACCTCTCGGGAACCATTCTGTCAATCAGCTACATGAACAACGTGAACATGTCGCGCGCCGATCTCAGCAAGGCCGACCTGTCGCAAAGCACCCTGCCGGACGCCAATCTCAGGGAAGCCAATCTTGTCGGCGCAAATTTATCGCTGACCAATCTCAAGGGTGCCGACCTGACCGATGCGACCGCAACGGGTGCAGTATTCATCATGGCCAATCTGGTCAACGCCAACCTGACCCGCGCCGACCTGACCGAGGCCACGCTGGTCGGCGCCGATATGCGCAACGCCATTCTGGAGGGCACAAAATTTTGCCGGACCACCATGCCGGACAGAAGCATCAATAACAGCAACTGCCCGAAATAACTATTCCTGCTCCAGCAAGGCCGGCCGGAATGGTACAGCGAACCTGATTTGCTTTGCCATGCCGGACTCGCGCCGGCATCCGGCATTTATCTCGCCCCAATAAACCAACCCCGCCGAATGGCGGGGTTGGTTTTTGCAAGCAACTCTCAGAGCGGGCAAGAAACCGGCTTATATCGGCGGTGTGCCTGACACCTGATACACCTGCACCGATGAGGTGCGTTCCCCTGTCTGCTCTAGACCTCCAACCGGTGTAGGCCTGGTCGATATGCCGGCCGCCAAGCCCTGCGCATTGGCACCGAACAGCATCGGCGATACTGTAGCAGTAACGGAACCAGGGCAAGCCCCCCCTGTACAACCCGCATTGGCAGTAATCTGACTAATAGACGTCGTGGTGCCGACATCGGTCCAGCCAGCATTGCTGGAATTATAAGGCAGTTGCGAAATAGTAACTGGCACGGGAGCGATAGTGCCAAAGCTCAGGCTGTAACTGCTACCAGAAGGCATGTTCCATGCCGCACCGGTAAGACTAATAGCTGCCCCGCCCGGATTGAAGGTGATTCCAACCGTGCCACCGTTGGTGATCGTGCCTACATTACCGTTCTGGTCAGTGGGATTGGTGCCGCCCACCCAGGTATAGGAATACGTACCGGTGGTCGGCAGTGCCGCAAGATTCACCAGGTCGCCGGTCGCCCAATGTTCATAATTGGTCTCGCTGTAGGCCTGCCCTGCAAAGGTGCCGGTCAGCACCGTGCCACTGGTGGTCATCATATAGCGCCCCCAACTGAGGTTGCCTGCTGCCGCATTCAACCCCACATTCGTGGAAACAGTCTTGGTCCAAGTGAAACTCGCCGTTCCGTCTAAGATACCGGTGCAATTAGTAAAGCAATTCGAACCGCTGAAATCGTAATAGCCCCAAGTTCCGCTACGGCTATAGGCATTAGTAAAGAAAGTTAGTGGCGTTCCCAGATTAACCACAATCTCCGCGAACATCATCTTGTTGGAATCGGGCTGCTGCAGCAGAGCAGCATTCAGAACGGTGAGTGTGCCTTGATCGACTCCGGCATCACTGTAACCGAATCCCCAAGGGCTTCCGCTGTAAACCACCCCGCCGATTTTATAGGGTTTATTGCTGATTCCTGTCCAAGCGCTGACCCAGGCAAACTGATAGGGATAGGACTGGCCGCCGCCGATCAAGCCACCGGACACGTTGGTCTGCACCGCACCTTGCTGTGCTGGCACGAATTGCGTGTCCGCCGCGATTTGAACTGAAGCGGATGTCGCCCCAGTGGGCTGGGTGGTCACTGCCGTGCTGGCCTGCTGCCTGGTGTCGGCGGTTTCACTGCCCTCGCCGGCGACGACCGTGCCTGCGGGAGGCTTGCCCTCTTTGCTCTTTGCCTGTCCTTCCAGCTGGTCGCGCAGGAACGATGGCGGTGCCAGCAACGGTTTTGGCAGTGCATTTGCACTGGGCACATGGAAGAATTCGTTCTTGCCGAATTCTTTCTCGCCGGCCTGGTTGGTCACCGCGATGCGCCCGTCCGTCACCCCGCCAAACAGGCCATCCTCGGCCTGGCTGCCGTCCTTGTTGAAGCAGTCGCCGGCACACTGCGCCAGCACAAAGTGTGTGCCGCGAATCCCGATCGTGGCGGTGGCCGCCTTGACGGCATAGTTGTCCCGGTTGTAACGTCCAATCAGGCCGGTGATAGCGCGCATCCCGCCTTTCACCAGACTGAAAAACGACTTGCCAATGTTGGTCTTTTCCTCGAACCTGTAGTCGTCAATGCGGAATTCCGAATTGGAACGCAATGCGGTAATGCCCTCGTCGGTAAAACGCACCTGCATGTTGCTGGCCTCGCCCACGCGCAGGGTGTCTCCGGTTTGCACTTCGGCGCCACGGGTCAATTTGACCACGGCGCCGTTCCTGAGCGCGCTCGTATCGCCCACCGCGACAAGCACTCTGCCGACCGGTTCGGCATGCACAACAGAACCACCAAATGCCAGCAGCAAAGTTGCAGAGATGATAGATAGTCCAATATTTTTCATGTCACACCCCATTTTAAAGTTCGTAACGTGCCTTGACTGAAACCACTTCGCGTCCGTAGCGGAACAGGCCGATGTTGGAGCCCTGATCCAGTATCTGCGCCTCGGCGCGAACGCTGAACTGCTTGGTGTAAAAATAGGACACCGACCCGTCCAGCCCCCAGGAGGTGTCATGCCGCCTCTCGCTGCCCGCCGTAAAGATATCCCGATACTTGTTTTCCTGGTAGCCGATGCCCGCGCTCACCCCCCAACGCTCGGCGGGGGTCATCGCGAACGAAACGCGCGCACCGTAGATGTCGCGCGACAAATCGGCGCGGTTACGCTGGTTGCTTTCCTCGCCATAATTCCCGGAAACGGTGATGACGGGCTGATAAGGCATCGCGAGCGCATGCGCCCATGCGCCGGAAATGCCGATGAAGTCCGAGTTGCGATCTGTTAACACACTCAACACAGGGCCACCTGCCTTGTCCTTGGTCAGGTAAATATTCATGTCGTCGTAGTCGAACCGTGCCAGCTGCGCCCCCAGGGTGAGGCGATTGAATTGGTCAAGCTGGTGGTTCCATTCCCCGTTCAGCCCATAGCTCAGCAGGTAACTCTGATTGTCCACCCAGCTCTGGGAAAGAAAAGCGCCGCCCTTGTACAGATTTCTCTCCTTGAGGTAGGAAACTCCTCCGGTAGCGCCCAGGCTGTGCTGATCGAACACATCGTTATTACTGCCCAGATGCCGCCGCGCATCGACCCCGCCTGCGCCATACAGAGAGACACCCGGCGAAACGGGATAGGTACCCTGCACCCCGGCGCTCGCCGTCAGGAAAGTATCCTGCTCACGGGCGGAGATGGAATTGGACGAAACGGCCGGGAGCGTGCCGAGTCCCGGTATTTGCGGGGTGGCTCCGCTGCTCAGGCCGGCGTTGATGTTTGTATCCACGCCCAGACTCGCTTCCACGTAAGCTTTCGCGGTTGGCTGGTAGCGTGATTCACGGGTACGGATAGCGTCCAGATAGCGCTCGATCGCGATCTTCTGGTTGCCTGTGCTGTTCGGCAACAAGGTTTCGAATTCATCGCGGGCACGCTGATCCTCACCGAGGATGAAGTAGCCGCGCGCCAGTTGGAAGCGCGCATCGCCATTGTCAGGAAATGACAGGATGTATCGCTCCAAAGCCAATACCCCTTCCCCGGGATGCCCTGCGTCAATGGCCGCAATGCCGTAGAAAAAATCGAAGGCCGGATCGCCCAGCAGCTCCGGGGATACTCGCCCGAGCTGGTATGCTTCCTGAGCCTTATTTTGCTCCAGCAAAGAGCGTATCTCGTCCGCCGGTGCCGCCCATACCGCTGAATGGAACAGCAGCAGGTTGACGACAACGGCCGAAATTAAAGAACGACGAATCATTATTTTTCTCCCTGATTGTTTTAACCCTGACTGATGGCAGTATCTCCCCATACCCGCAGTTCGGTCAATAAGCCAGAAGGCCTATTTTCCGGCTATATCAACCCTTTTTCCGCAAACGACAACACTTGGCCTACCGCCACCACGAAGTGATCCAGCACGCGTACATCCACCAGTCCGAGCGCCTGTTTCAGGGCGTTGGTCAGATGCTGGTCGGCCTGGCTCGGTTCGGCGACACCGGAGGGATGGTTGTGCGCGAGAATCACGGCGGCGGCGTTGTGCGCCAGGGCGCGCTTGACCACTTCGCGCGGGTACACGCTGGTCTGGCTGAGCGTGCCGTGAAACAATTCTTCCGAGGCGATTACGCGATGCTGGGTGTCGAGAAACAGCGCCAGAAAAACTTCCTGCTGCCGCCCGCCGAGCAATAGCCGCAAATAATCGCGCACCGCGCGCGGCGAGTTGAACGCATCGCCATGCTGCAATTCTTCCTGCAAGGCGCGCCGCGACATCTCCAGCACGGCTTGCAGTTGCACGTATTTCGCCTGCCCCATGCCGTGCGTTTCGCAAAAATTCGCCTCGCCGGCGGCAAACAGTTGGGTGAGGCTACCGAATTTGCCAATCAGCTCGCGCGCCAGATCCACCGCACTCTTGCCGGTCACACCGGTGCGCAGAAAGATCGCCAGCAACTCGGCATCGGATAACGATGAAGCACCGCGCAGGAGGAGCTTCTCTCTGGGACGTTCTCCGGCGGGCCAGTCAGTGATACTCATGCTTGATTCTCCTGTGGCAGCTTTTGGCTTCGGCATAACCTGAAGGTTAGCCTTCGCCGCAACAAGCCGCTTCGCGGCGTGTTGTCTCTGGGGCGCTCGAATTCAGGCCAGTCGGTGATTGCCATAACAGCCTCCCAGCCCGGACGGGCGGTTTCTTGATAAGATGCGCGGCATTATGGAACAACAATCGGCAAAACGCATCCTGCTCGGCATCACCGGCGGCATCGCGGCCTACAAGGCGGCGGAGTTGCTGCGCCTGCTGATGAAACAGGGTATGGAGGTGCAGGTCGCGATGACCGAGGCGGCTTGCCAATTCATCACGCCGACCACGATGCAGGGATTATCCGGCAAACCGGTTCTTACCTCGCAATGGAACGACACCGGCAATGGCATGGCGCATATCAACCCGAGCCGCGCTGCCGATGCGATTGTAATCGCACCCGCGACCGCCGATTTTATCGCCAGGCTGGCGCATGGTCTGGCGAATGACCTGCTTTCTTCGCTATGCCTGGCACGCAATTGCCCGCTGCTGGTCGCGCCGGCGATGAACCGCGAGATGTGGCAAAACGCGGCGACGCAGCGCAACATCGCACAACTGCTTGCCGATGGCGTGCAGGTGCTTGGACCGGACTGCGGCGTGCAAGCCTGCGGCGAGCAAGGCATGGGACGGATGCTGGAGGCGGAGCGATTGGCGCAGGACATTGCGGCATTTTTTCAGCCCAGGCAACTCCCCGGCAAGAGAATTCTGATTACCGCCGGGCCGACTTACGAGGCGATCGATGCGGTGCGCGGCATCACCAACCGCAGTTCCGGCAAGATGGGCTATGCCGTTGCGCAGGCCGCGCTGGAACAGGGCGCGGAGGTGGTGCTGGTGTCTGGTCCGGTAGCACTCGCCAAACCGCCGGGGGTGCAAGGCGTGGATGTGGTGAGCGCCGCGCAGATGTTCGAGGCGGTGCAGCAACATGTTGGCGATTGCGATATTTTCATCGGCGTGGCGGCGGTGGCGGATTACCGCGTCGCGCAGCCGAGCGAACAGAAAATCAAGAAAAGCGCGGGTTCGCTCACGCTGGAACTTGTGCCCAATCCGGATATTCTGGCGCATGTCGCCAGCCTGCCGCATCCGCCGTTCTGCGTGGGCTTTGCCGCCGAAAGCGAGAATCTCGCGGAATATGCCGAGCAAAAACGCCGCGCGAAGAAGCTGCCGCTGCTGGTGGGCAATCTCGCGCAACAGGCCATCGGCAACGACGACAACGAACTGGTCTTGTTTGACGACAGCGGCAGCCACATCCTGCCGCGTGCCGATAAATTCACGCTGGCGCGTCAATTGATGCAGCACATTGCACTTCGTTACAAAGGAGCAGGCAAATGAAACATATTTCTGTCGATGTCAGGATTCTCGACCACCGTTTGCATGACAGCATGCCCGGCTATGCGACTGCCGGTTCGGCCGGAATCGATTTGCGCGCATGCATCGATCACAACATGGTGATCCAGCCCAAGCAGTGCGAACTCATCCCCAGCGGCATCGCCATCCATCTTGCCAACCCCGGCTATGCAGCGATGATTCTGCCGCGCTCGGGACTGGGGCATAAGCACGGCATTGTGCTGGGCAATCTGGTCGGGTTGATTGACTCCGATTACCAGGGGCAGATTTTTGTTTCGCTGTGGAACCGCAGCCAGATTCCCTTCACGCTGATGCCGATGGAACGCATGGCACAGCTGGTGATCGTGCCGGTGATGCAGGCAAAATTCAATATCGTGGAAGAATTTCCGCTGAGCGAGCGCGGCAGCGGGGGATTCGGCAGCACCGGCAAGCATTAAAAAAGCCCGGCCGAAGCGGGCTTTTTTACACAGTGCAAAATCAGCGTTCCAGGTTCAATTCCATTTCGGTGTTATCGCCTTTGCGCACCGATACCTTTTCGGTGACCATCCTGTAGCCTTCCAGTTTCACGCTGATGGCGTGTACGCCAGGCTCCATTTCCAGGCGCAACGGGGACAGGCCGTAATACACGCCATCCAGATACACCTTGGCGCGTGACGGGCTGGTATTCACCAGCAACAGTCCTGTGGTATCGCTGGCACGCGGCATATAGGCAGGCGGCGGAACCGGCTGCATGCCGTGGCTCGGCATCATGGTTGCCGGGGTTGCCGGCGCAGGCTTGGCGGCAGTGGGCGCGACATACACCGTCACGCCGGGAATCGGCTTGGTACCTGCTGTCAGGTTGAACAATTCCGGCTGTGATACCATCAACGACGCGCTGACCGCTTCTACGGTCTTGTTGCTGGCAACGCGCAATTCCTTGTTCAGATAATCGACTATATCCTCTTTGTTATTGCCGGAAACTCCGGCGAAGCGATCGTGCTTTTCGGTTACCAGGCCCGACCACACCACCTTGCCGGTAGCCAGATCTTTCAGCGTAGTCTCGATCGCGATGTTTATTTCGTCGCGTTCCCTGACATTCAGAGTCAAATCCTTGATGGCCCCGAACACTTCAAACAGGGCGTTGCTGGCGCTGCTGCCTTCCAGTACCTGGTAGCCTTCTGTGTCAAAGCGTGTTTTGATGGCCGTTGTGACAATGTTCGCGATCTCCTGGTCGAGCAGCAACTCCTTGCCATCCACGCCGCGAACGCGCTGCGTGGTTATTCCCAGCAAACGAGGATTGCTGTGCTTGCGCTGGTCGACATACTTGTTGACGCGCAACGTCGCAGCATACTTGAGGGTGGTCCCGGTGCTGCTGCCAGTCGTCTTTTTTCCGGTAGCGGTGCTGAGTGCACTGTCGCCGCCATTAAACCAGCCGTTGACGGAATCCTTGGCATTCTTGACACTGGAACACCCGGCAACGGCAGACAACAGCATAACCAGCGCAACGCGCCGCAACAATGAATTCATGAACTTCACCTCAGGATTTTTCAAGCGTATCGGATTTTTCAAACGTATCAGCCGCGCGCGATCACGGCTTCGATTTCGGCGAAAGTATGCGCCAATTCGAAGCTTTGAATTTGGGCGCCCAGCTGGCGGGCGATTTGGGTAATGGAAAACAGGCCGCACACCGTTTGCCCGCCATCCGCGCCTTCAGCTACCACCAGCGCGTGCTGCCGGTTGGATTTTTTAAGGCTGGCGACAACCTGCCCGACTTTGGCATGCTGCACATCGTCAATCTTCAACACTTCCAGTTCGCCTTGCGGGGTCATGATATCGCGCACTGTGATGTCGGCATGGGTACCGCCCATGTTTTGCAGGAAACGCATCGGCCTTTCTCCCAGCACATCGGTTGCCGTCAGCAACCCCGCCAGCTGCTCGTTGTCATCCAGCACCAGCAGCATACGCACGCCATAACGGATCATTTTGGCATTGGCCCTGTCCATCGAGGTTTGGGCGCGTACGCCGACCAGCGAAACCTTGCTCAAATCGGTCATCACGTCCGTCGCCGGGTCGCTCAGTTTGACGCGCTCCGGAAGAACCTGCACCGGATGTGCAAAAGACGAACCTGCTTTCAACGGAAAAGATTGCAGGGGGGTATATTCCTTGATCACAACTGCCACTCCTTGAAAAATTTACTGAAAACTATCTATGCCACATGATGCACATGTGACGAACAGACAGCGTTATTTTTTTGCGCGGGAAGATAACGCACCAGTTCGTTGAGCGCCCTCGTGTAAACCTCGCGCTTGAATTCGATTACGGCGTTGATATCCAGCCAATAATCATTCCAGCGCCACGCATCAAACTCGGGATGCGTGCAGGCACGCAGACAGACATCACAATCACGACCCGTCAGGCGCAACAAAAACCAGATCTGTTTTTGTCCACGATAGCCGCCGCGCGATTCACGCTTGCTCCAGCTTTGCGGAACCTCATAGCGCATCCAGTCACGGGTGCGTCCGAGTATTCTCACATGTTCCGGCATCAAGCCGACTTCCTCGCGCAATTCGCGGTACATCGCCTGTTCCGGAGTTTCGCCATGCTGGATGCCGCCTTGCGGAAATTGCCACGCATGCTGCCGCACCCGCTTGCCCCAGAACACCTGATTCCTGTCATTCGTGATAATGATGCCGACATTCGGGCGGTAGCCGTCTCGGTCTATCATTTGCCACTCTATTCGGTTAATTTCAATGGATGGATTCTTTCACATTTCCCCTGTTATGGAAAGCGAATGTGCCCCGCCATACCGAATGGCACGCATTCCCTGTAAAATTGCGCCTTCGTTTTTATTACCGGGCCGTCTCACCATGCGCGTTACACAATTCTTTATCTCCACTCTCAAGGAAGCCCCGTCCGAGGCCGAGCTGCCCAGCCACAAGCTGATGCTGCGCGCGGGCTACATCAAGAAGCTGGCCAGCGGCCTGTATACGTGGATGCCTTTGGGTTTGCGTGTGCTGCGCAAAGTGGAAAACGCGGTACGCGAAGAAATGGATAAAAGCGGCGGCATCGAACTATTGATGCCTGCCGTGCAGCCCGCCGAGCTGTGGCAGGAGACCGGACGCTGGGCGGTATTCGGCCCGCAGATGCTGAAAATCAAGGATCGGCACGGCAACGATTTCTGCTTCGGCCCGACCCATGAAGAGGTGATTACCGACATCGCGCGGCGCGAAATCCGCAGCTACCGCCAGTTGCCGGTCAACTTCTACCAGATCCAGACCAAGTTCCGCGACGAGGTACGTCCGCGCTTCGGCGTGATGCGCGCACGCGAGTTCGTGATGAAGGACGCCTATTCGTTCCATGCCGACTATGCGAGCCTGGAGCAGACCTACGAGTCCATGCACGACACCTACAGCCGCATCTTCACCCGCCTCGGCCTGCAGTTCCGCGCCGTCGCGGCAGACACCGGCGCGATCGGCGGCAGCGGTTCGCATGAGTTTCATGTGCTGGCCGATGCGGGCGAGGATGCGCTGGCGTTCTGCCCGGATTCGGATTACGCAGCGAACGTGGAGCTGGCAGAGGCCGTCGCACCAGACACGTCCCGCGCCGCGGCGACACAGGAGATGCAGAAGACCATTACACCTGGCGTAAAAACTATCGAGGAAGTCGCTACATTCTTTAACAGCACCACACAAAACATACTGAAGACCATTGCCGTAGTCACTCACAAAGGCGAATTCGCGCTGCTGCTGCTGCGCGGTGACCACCAGCTCAACGAGCTCAAGGCCGGCAAGCTGCTCGGCGATTTCCGCTTCGCCAGCGACGACGAGATCGAAACCAATATGCGCTGCCGTGCCGGTTATATCGGGCCGTATGACAAGCATCACATCACGATAATTGCAGATCATGCGACTAGCGTGATGAGCGACTTCATCTGCGGTGCCAATGAAAATGGCTATCACTTCAGTGGCTGCAATTGGGAAGACTTCAAAGCACCATGGGAAAATCCTTCCAAGAAAATTGAGTTTGCCGACATCCGCAACGTGGTCGCGGGCGATCCTTCGCCGGACGGTAAGGGCCTGCTTTCAATCTGCCGCGGTATCGAAGTCGGCCACATCTTCCAGTTGCGCACCAAATATTCCGAAGCGCTCAACGCCACTTTCCTCGACGAGAGCGGCAAGTCGCAAATGATGGAGATGGGCTGTTACGGCATCGGCGTGTCGCGCATCGTGGCTGCCGCCATCGAGCAGAACTTTGACGAACGCGGCATCGCCCTGCCCGCTGCGATGGCACCGTTCCAAGTCGCCATCGCACCCATCGGCTTCAAGAAAAGCGAGGCCGTGCGCAACGCAGCAGAGCAGCTCTATACCGAGCTGAGCGAGGCGGGCATCGAAGTATTGCTGGATGACCGCGACGAGCGTCCCGGCGTGATGTTCGCCGATATGGAACTGATCGGCATCCCGCACCGCATCGTCATCGGCGAGCGCGGTCTGAAAGACGGCAACGCGGAATATCAGGGACGCCGCGATACTGCGGCACAGATTATTCCCTTGCAAAGCGCGCTGGAGCTCGTAAAATTAAAACTATGCAGCTGACCGACCGCAAAATCTCGCGCCGTCTTGCCTTGCCGCTGTGTCTGGCGGGACTGCTTTTCACCTGCGGCGCTTCCGCCGGCTCGCAGGTGTATGTGCCACTCTCCGCCAGCGTGCGCGCGGGGATGCAGCGTAGCGTGTCGGACCAGGCAGCACCCAAACTGGCGTTCGCTACGCAACATGAGGCAAATGCATGGCTGAACGAAATGTCGCGGCGCCTGCAAAATCGTATCCAGGATGCCGATTTCCGGCTTGATTTCCTGCGCACAGTGCATTACGAGGCGACCCGCGCCGGACTGGATCCGCAACTGGTGCTGGGGCTGATCGAGGTGGAAAGCGGCTTCAAGAAATATGCCATCTCTCGCGCCGGTGCGCGCGGCTATATGCAGGTGATGCCGTTCTGGATAAAGGAAATCGGCATGCCGAAAGACAATCTGTTCCATCTGCGCACCAATCTGCGCTACGGCTGCACCATCCTGCGCCACTACCTGAAAATCGAGAAGGGCGACCTGTATCGCGCGCTCGGCCGCTATAACGGCAGCCTGGGTCGTCCCGAATATCCGAACCTGGTGCGCGCCGCTTGGCATAACAACTGGGCGCTGCCGCACCGCACCGTCAGCAACACCTCTATTCCTGCTAGTTGAATTTCTTGCTTTTGATGTAAGCCTCGATGCTTTCGCGCGTCACTTCCCCGGGCTGATAACTTACCTGCTCGCCGTTTGGTGCGTATAAATAGCTGGTCGGCAGCACCTCCATCTCGCCGATTTGCGCTGCAATCTCTTGATTGCCCATCACCACCGGATAGCTGATGCCGCGCGCCTTGGCGAAATCAACCACTTTCTTGCTGGAACCGGAATCCATGGCGATGCCAATCACCACCAGATCATTGTCCTTGTGTGCATTGTGCAAGCTGGACAATTCAGGAATTTCGGTCACGCATGGCGGACACCATGTCGCCCAGAAATTTACCAGCACCCATTTGCCGCGATAATCCGCCAAACGGTGCGTTTTGCCCTGCGTATCCTCCAGTGAAAAACCCGCCGCATAGCCGGAAAGCGGCAGGATCAACAACAGCAGTAACCAGCGCAACACCACTTTAGAAAAGGGGGTGCATAGGCTTATCAAACCACAACCGTTTGCGTTCTGGCCCGTAGGTGCCAATCAACTTCCATTTACCGGCTTCTTTGACCAGCACATGCTCCTGGTTATTCCAATTATCAATGGTAATGGGCCCTTTCTTGATGTCAGGCACCCCCAGAAGAAGCCCATTGCACTGGAAGATAACCATGTTCTTCTCTGTCGAAATTTTTTCAAGTTTCATGTTGTGGCGCATTGCCATGGCATCAAACGTGGAAAATATTCTTTCCCATATCTGTTTTGCAGCCTTTTTATCATGTATTCCGTTGCTATAGTTGTCCGAATATAGCTCCATCAGGGCTTCCAGGTCTTTTGTTTCAATGGCCTTTTCCGCTGCCTGGAAAAACGTCATCACTTCATTAAAGGTCTGCTCCCCCAGCTTTTGTTTCGCAGCGGGATCGACTTCCAGGGAATATTTATCCGAGAGTCTGTGCTCGCTCCCCATGGCGACACCCGTAAAGAGGAAGGCCGCAATCATAATGGGTGCGCCAAACATGACGGCCAAGCGGTTTATGGTGTCCATGCGATTTGTACGAAAAGTCATAGCTAACTCCTTTGATAGTTTACGGTAATGCACTCCGCTTATTTTGGAAAAGAATCCGGTGGCGCAATATGCTGCCACCCCCGCCCACTCAGCGTCCTCAGAAAAGCCACCAAGTCCGCCTGCTCCTGCTTTGTGAGATCCAGCCTGACTAACTCCGTCTCCGGAGAAGGCTCTCCCTCGGTCTTCCCTTTCTCATAATACTCCAGCATTTGTTCCAAGGTACGATTCGGACGCCTCATTTCGACGTCCAGGAACGGATTGGCAATGCCCCCGCTGTTGTATAGAGTCACCGTCTCTTCCAAAGTTGCAAAAGTTCCGTTGTGCATGTAGGGCGCTGTGTTGGCAATTTCCCTGAGCGTCGGTGTCTTGAAGGCGCCAATATCCTGCTCCTTTCCGGTGAAATTATAACGGCCAAGGTCGACACGAACGGTGTCCCAATCGACGCCAAGATTGTGATATCTCTCATCGGTGAAATTCGGCCCATTATGGCATTGCGAACAACGCGCCTTGCCTTCAAAAAGCTCCAGTCCCCGTTTTTCTGCCTCATTGAGTGCCTGCTGATCTCCCGCCTTGAATTCATCATATCTGGCATTGCCGGAAACCACGGTACGTTCAAAGGCTGCAATCGCCTTGGCCAGGTCATCTATATTCACCTCCTTGGCAAAGACCCTTTTAAACCAGCTTCTGTATCCCTTGATATCAGCCACTTTTTTAACGAGCAGCTCGTGGCTGGGCATGGCCATCTCTGTTGGATTGATTAACGGTAACTTGAGCTGTTCTTCCAGCGAGCCTGCTCTGCCATCCCAGAACTGTTCCCGGGAAAATGCCCGGTTGATAATCGTCGGCGCATTTCTGCCCCCTGCCTGCAGGCCCACCCCGAGGGATACCTGGCGTTTATCTGAAAAAGCTGCCTGCGGGGAATGGCAAGTAGCGCATGAGACGGTATTATCGCTGGAGAGCCGCGGATCAAAAAAAAGCGTGCGCCCCAACGCTACCTTATCTCTGCTCATCGGGTTATCAGGGGGCAGATAAAAATCTGCCCGATCCAGACCTTTTGGCAGTTCCAGCTCAAAGTCCTCGAACTTCATCGTCTGGGCAGTGGGAAAGCTTTCAGCCAGCACATTACCCGCAAAAAAGACCCCGAGGGCAAGTCCCATGCAAATGCCGCAACTGCCACGGCGGACATCAATATCCCACGGAATGATCATCTCAACACTTTTTCGATGCAGGAGTCCAGAAGACTGCGCCTCGATAACAATAGTTCACTCGTGCGATGATAACAAGCGATTGCGAACGTTCCTATCGACTAGACGTTAAAACGGAAGTGCATGATATCCCCATCCTGCACGACATACTCCTTGCCTTCTACCCGCATCTTGCCGGCATCTTTCGCACCCTGCTCGCCCTTGTATTTCACGAAATCGTCATAGGCGATCACCTCGGCGCGGATGAAGCCGCGCTCGAAATCGTTGTGAATCACGGCGGCAGCCTTGGGGGCGGTATCGCCCTTGTGGATAGTCCAGGCGCGCACTTCCTTCACGCCGGCGGTAAAGTAGGTTTGCAGACCGAGCAGGTTGTAACCGGTGCGGATCAGGCGGTTCAGCCCGGGCTCGGCCATTCCCGCATCTTCCAGAAACTCCTGCTTGTCCGCATCGGAAAGCTCGGCAATTTCCGCTTCCAGCGCGGCGCAGATCGGCACCACCGGCGCGCCCTCTCCGGCGGCGAATTCTTCCAGACGAGCCAGCAATGGATTGTTGCTGAAACCGCCTTCCGCAACATTGGCGACGTACATGGCGGGCTTGATGGTGAGCAGGCATAGCGGCTGAAGCAGCGCAAGCTGTTCGGTATCCAGCTTCAGCATGCGCGCCGGCTTACCCTGGTTGAGATGCGCGGAAACTGTCTCCAATAATGCGCCCAATTTGGCGGCATCCTTGTCGCCGGATTTCGCCAGCTTGCTGTTGCGCTGCTGCGCTTTTTCCACGGTGGCGAGATCGGCCAGCGCCAGTTCGGTGGTGATGGTTTCGATGTCGGCGATTGGGTCTACTTTGCCGGCCACATGGATCACGTTGTCGTTCTCGAAGCAGCGCACCACATTGACAATGCCGTCGGTCTCGCGAATGTTGGCGAGAAACTGGTTGCCCAGCCCTTCGCCCTTGCTTGCTCCCGCCACCAGCCCGGCGATGTCCACAAACTCGGTGATCGCATACTGCATCCGTTGCGGTTTGACGATTTCCGCCAGCGCCGCCATGCGCGCATCCGGCACTTCGACGATGCCGACATTCGGCTCGATAGTGCAGAACGGATAGTTTTCCGCCGCGATGCCGGCCTTGGTCAGCGCATTGAACAGGGTAGATTTACCCACGTTGGGCAAACCGACAATACCGCATTTGAGACTCATACTTTGTTTCCTTTTTGATTAAATGTCATATGTACACAGAAGTACATGAGGATTCCGGGCACCGCCCGGCCCCGTTCCGGAATCGCGCAACAGAGTTATGTCGCTATGTATAACGATCGAAATGCTGTTGCCGGATATGCTGCAATAATCCTTCCGCCGCATCTTCCACCATATCCAGTACGCGCTCGAAGCCATCCGCACCGCCATAGTAGGGATCGGGCACTTCGCGTTCGGCGTGGTGGCGGGCGTATCCGAGGAACAGGTGCGGGTTGCCGCCGCCAAGCCTGGCCAAGCGTTGCAGGATGGCAAGATTAGCATGATCCATCGCCAGCACGTAGTCGAAGCGCTCAAAGTCTTCCACGCCGACCTGCCGCCCGCGCAGACCGCTCATGTCATAACCGCGCTGCTGCGCCGCCCGCTGGGTGCGCGCATCCGGCGGATCGCCGATATGATAGTCATGCGTTCCCGCCGAATCGACCAGGATGTGCTCGGACAATCCCGCATGCTCGACATACTGCCGGAACACCGCCTCCGCGGTAGGCGAGCGGCAAATATTGCCCATGCACACAAAAAGAACAGAAACCTTATTCACAATCAAACAACTTTCTCGAACTTAATCACCCCACCCATGCATCCTACCTTAATGGTGTCTTTGGCGGCAAAGCGACCTTCCACTACAGCCTTCCGACAGGCTCCGGACAAACCTTGTTCAGAGGATTTTCCAATGGCAAAGGTTTCGTTAAGCAGAAAAAGGCGGCGGCATTGCCATCGTGCCAACTATAATTGCCAAAAGAATACATTTGGATTGACGAGCTCAAAAAAAATAAATTTGAAGCCGCCCCTTTAACTCTTGCTTCTCTATACTGTTACCGTGAACGAGGAAGAAACAAAGCTTGCACCCACCGTTGAGCGGCCGCCCATACTTGCCTTGCACCAGTTGTTCAAGACGACCGAAGGGCGCATCTTATTGCTGGGTATTGCGCTCGCGCTCGCCGGTCTCATTGTCATGGGGCTGGTCGCTCTTTGGTCGCCGCAAACCTCGAGCATGATGGGCGCAATGAGCTTCTCCAACCTGATCTTTGGCCGGGCCGTATCCATGTCCATAGGTTATGCCAACGGTTACAGCCACGCCCTCGTGGTACCGGTGAATATATGGGTGGAGACCGTGGAGGTGTTGCTGTTTTACCCCGTGTTCGTTTTTAGCATGCGCAAGTTGGTGGAGTTTCCAAGACTGCGGCGCTTTCTTGATCGCACGCAGGAAGCCGCCGAGCGCCACCATGGCAAGGTGCGCCGCTACGGCATCGCCGGGCTTTTTATCTTCGTCTGGCTCCCCTTCTGGATGACCGGGCCGGTGGTGGGTAGCGCTATCGGTTACCTGCTTGGTTTCCCCGCATGGCTGACGCTGTTGATCGTGCTCACCAGCACTTACATCGCCATGGGAAGTTGGGCTTATCTGCTGTTTGACCTCTATACCCGTGCCGCCGCCTTCGGTCCTTGGGCGACTGTACTGATTGTTATCCTTACCATGCTTATTATCCTCGTTAGCTACCTGCTCAATCGGCGCGGAAATAGCCACAAAATATCGGAGTGATTAAAAGTACTTGCCCCTGAAGAAAACCATGCTGAGGCCAGGAAGATAATCAACAAATGGGAATCGATTCGACCGGCTGCGGAAGATCCAGAACCGTAAGTACATACACCCGGAGGAACCCTGATTTTCATTACAGGAGTCATGGTCGGCGCGGGGATAATGTATTGGATATTAAAAGTGCCAGCCGCTTAAAATCAAAGGGGGTTAGTGTCGATATATTTTCAAGGAAGAAGCCCGGCATGCCGGGCTTCTTCCTTGTTGTTCAGGCCTTCTCGAACTTCATCACCCCGCCTTTGCAGTCCACCTTGATGGTGTCCTTCGCAGCGAAGCGGCCTTCGAGTATCGCCTTGGCCAGCGGATTCTCCAGTTGCGCCTGGATGGCACGTTTCAGCGGCCTTGCACCGTACACCGGATCGAAACCCGCGGTGGCAATTTCCGCCAGTGCCGCATCGCTGATGCTGAGTTTCATTTCCATCGCGGCCAGACGTTTCTCCAGATATTGCAGCTGGATGCGCGCGATGGACTTGATGTTCTTTTCGTCCAGCGCGTGGAACACCACCACTTCGTCGATGCGGTTGATGAACTCGGGACGGAAATAGCTTTTTACCTCGCCCAACACTGCCAGCTTGATCACCTGGTAATCGTCGCCGGACATCTGCTGGATCATCTGGCTGCCGAGGTTGGAGGTCATCACGACCACGGTGTTCTTGAAGTCCACGGTGCGCCCCTGGCCGTCGGTCATGCGGCCGTCGTCCAATACTTGCAGCAGCACGTTGAACACGTCAGGGTGCGCCTTCTCCACTTCGTCGAGCAGAATGACGGAATACGGCTTGCGGCGCACGGCCTCGGTGAGCCCGCCGCCCTCCTCGTAGCCGACATAGCCGGGTGGCGCACCGATCAGGCGCGCCACGGAATGTTTCTCCATGTACTCGCTCATGTCGATGCGGATCAGGTGGTCTTCGGAATCGAACATGAAGCCGGCCAATGCCTTGCACAGTTCGGTCTTGCCCACACCGGTCGGCCCGAGGAACAGGAACGAACCATACGGGCGATTCGGATCGGACAGGCCGGAACGCGAACGCCGGATCGCATCCGACACCAGGCGCACCGCCTCGTCCTGCCCCACCACGCGCTCGTGCAGCTTGCCTTCCATCATCAGCAGTTTATCGCGCTCGCCCTGCATCATCTTGGATACCGGAATGCCGGTGGCGCGGCTCACCACTTCGGCGATTTCCTCCGCGCCGACCTGGGTGCGCAGCAGTTTGTTCTTCTGCCCGCCGCCTTCGGCCTCGCGCTGCGCGGCTTCCTTCAATTTGGCTTCGAGTTGCGGCAGCTTGCCGTATTGCAGCTCCGCCACTTTTTCCAGCTTGCCTTCGCGCTGCAGGCGCACGATCTCGGCGCGCACTTTTTCCATCTCTTCCTTGAGATGCGCCGTGCCTTGCGCCGCGCCTTTTTCCGCCTTCCATATCTCTTCCAGATCGGCGTATTCGCGCTGCAGTTTTTTGATCTCGTCTTCGAGCAACGCGTGGCGTTTCTGCGATGCTTCATCCTTTTCCTTCTTCACCGCCTCGCGCTCGATCTTGAGCTGAATCAGGCGGCGATCCAGCTTGTCCATCACTTCGGGTTTGGAGTCGATCTCCATCTTGATGCGCGCCGCCGCCTCGTCGATCAGGTCGATGGCCTTGTCCGGCAGGAAACGGTCGGTGATGTAGCGGTTGGAGAGTTCCGCCGCCGCGACGATGGCCGGGTCGGTGATATCCACGCCGTGGTGCAACTCGTATCTTTCCTGCAAGCCGCGCAGGATGGCGATGGTGGATTCCACCGAGGGTTCATCCACCAGCACCTTCTGGAAGCGGCGCTCAAGCGCGGCATCTTTCTCGATGTACTTGCGGTATTCATCCAGCGTGGTCGCGCCGACGCAGTGCAACTCGCCGCGCGCCAGCGCCGGTTTGAGCATGTTGCCCGCATCCATCGCGCCTTCTGCCTTGCCCGCGCCGACCATGGTGTGCAGCTCGTCGATGAACACGATGGTCTGGCCTTCATCCTGCGCCAGTTCCTTGAGCACGTTTTTCAGGCGTTCCTCGAACTCGCCGCGATACTTCGCCCCGGCCAGCAGCGCCGCCATGTCGAGGCTCAGCACCTTCTTGTTCTTCAGCGTTTCCGGCACTTCGCCATTGACGATGCGCTGCGCCAGCCCTTCCACGATCGCGGTCTTGCCCACGCCCGGCTCGCCGATCAGCACCGGGTTATTCTTGGTGCGGCGCTGCAATACCTGTATGGCGCGGCGGATCTCGTCGTCGCGCCCGATCACCGGATCGAGCTTGCCTTGGCGCGCGCGCTCGGTCAGATCGATGGTGTATTTTTTCAGGGATTCGCGCTGCCCTTCGGCCTCGGCGCTGCCGACCGTCTCGCCGCCGCGCACCGCGTCGATGGCCTGTTCCAGTGGGGCGCGCGCCACGCCATGCTGTTTGAGCAGCCGCCCGGCTTCTCCCTTGTCATCGCAAGCCGCAAGCAGGAACATTTCCGAGGCGATAAACTGGTCGCCGCGTTTCTGCGCCGCCTTGTCGGTCAGATTGAGCAGGTTGGAAAGATCGCGCCCGACCTGCACTTCGCCGCCGTGGCCCTCCACCTTGGGCAGGCGTTCTACCGCCTGTTGCAGGGCAGGTTTCAACCCGCCGACATTGGCGCCGGCGCGTGCCAGCAGCGATGCTGCCCCGCTGTCGGCATCGTTGAGCAGGGCCAGCAGCAGATGCTGCGGCTCGATGAACTGGTTGTCCGCACCGACCGCCAGACTCTGTGCGTCGGACAGTGCTTGCTGCAACTTGGTAGTGAACTTGTCGAAACGCATGGTCGCTCCTTAATGAAAACATCAAACTACCTGCTAAGTGGGGAAAGGTGACAGAAATTTCAACCCCGGACTCCATCCTTTATACTGTACGCCATACTGTATACCCCGTGGGGGAGAATGCACCATGCTGCATCTGAATCTTACCCAATATATTCATGACAACGTATCTGCCGCGCTCGACGAAGACATCCGTGGCGGCGATATGACCGCGCAATTGATTCCCCGCCTGCAGACTGCAACAGCCAGCATCGTCTCGCGTCAGACAGCGGTGCTGTGCGGCACGCTGTGGCTTGAAGAATGCTTTCTCAGCCTCGACCCGGATTGCAAAATCAGGTGGCTGGCGCAGGAAGGTGCAGTTGTTCAGCCCGATCAGCAACTATGCGAAGTGCGCGGGAATACGCGCGCCCTGCTCAGCGCGGAACGCAGCGCGCTTAACTTTCTGCAAACCCTGTCCGGCACCGCCACGCTGGTGCGGCGCTATGTGGACGCCGTTGCGGGCACCGGGGCAAAAATCATGGACACGCGCAAGACCCTGCCCGGGCTGCGTATGGCGCAAAAACACGCGGTTCGCGTCGGCGGCGGATATAACCAGCGCACCGGACTGTTTGACGGTGTGCTGATCAAGGAAAATCACATCACTGCTGCGGGCAGCATCCGCGCGGTGCTGGAACAGGCGTTCCGCATCACCCCGCCGGGGATACCCATCCAGATCGAAGTGGAGAACATGGCGCAATTCGATGAGGCGTTCCATGCCGGCGCGCGGCTGATCCTGCTCGATAATTTTTCTCTGGTGGACATGCAGGCCACCGTGACCTATGCCGCCAAACGCGTCGAACTGGAAGCCTCCGGCGGCATCAGCCTGGAGAATGTGCGCCTCGTCGCGGAGACCGGCGTGGACCGTATCTCCATCGGCGCGATGACCAAAGATGTTGTGGCAGTGGATCTGTCGATGCGCTTCGAAAGTTAGCTCATGTGCCAATTGCTCGGGATGAACTGCAACGTCCCCACCGACATCTGCTTTTCCTTCACCGGTTTCCAGCGGCGCGGCGGCGGAACCGACGTGCATGCCGACGGCTGGGGTATCGCGTTCTTCGAGGGCAAAGGGGTGCGGCTGTTCCTCGACCCGCTGCCTTCCGCGCAGTCGCCCATTGCCGAACTGGTGCGCAAATATCCGATCCGCTCGCTGAACGTGATCGCGCATATCCGCAAGGCGACGCAAGGCGTGGTGACGCTGGAGAACACCCATCCCTTCATGCGCGAGCTGTGGGGGCGCTATTGGGTATTCGCCCACAACGGCAATCTGCCGCAGCTCCAGCCGCAACTCGACGGCGGCTTCGTGCCGGTGGGCGATACCGACAGCGAGCACATTTTCTGCTGGCTGCTGCAAAGCCTGCGGAAGCGCTTCGGCAATGCGCCGCCCGGCCGCGATGCGCTGTTCGCCGCGCTGCACGAACTCATCTATCCGCTTTCCGGCATGGGCATCTTCAATTTCATGCTGTCCAACGGGGATTGCCTGTTCGCGCATTGTTCCACCGAATTGAGCTACATTGCCCGTCGCGCGCCGTTCAATATGGCGCACCTGATGGACGAGGATGTGCAGGTGGATTTCAGCCAGGTGACCACGCCGGACGACCGCGTGGCAATCATCGCCACCCTGCCGCTCACCGACAACGAAGCGTGGATCACCATGCCGCCCGGCAGCCTGTGGATGTTCCATGAAGGCGAAGCGGCGGCGCACCTGGCAACGACGCCCAGCCCGGTCAAATCGCTTTCCGGCAGTTGAATCCGGCTGCCACACCCCCATACAGTCAACCATGCAACCCCGAGAAAAACCATGACCGATCCCCTGCATATCGTCTGCCCCCGCTGCGACGGCATCAACCGCGTGCCTGTCGCCAGGCTTCACGAGCACCCTGCCTGCGGCAAGTGCAGGCATGCCCTGTTCGATGCGCACCCCGCAGAACTGAGCAGCGGCAATTTTGCCCTGCATATCAGCCGCAACGACATCCCGGTGCTGGTGGATTTCTGGGCGCCGTGGTGCGGCCCATGCCGCATGATGGCTCCCGCCTTCGTGCAGGCCGCAGCGCAGCTCGAACCGCTGATGCGTCTGGCAAAGCTGAACACCGAGGAGGCGCAGGAACTGGGGGGGCGCCTCAACATCCGCAGCATCCCCACCCTCGCACTGTTCAAGGGCGGGCGCGAAATTGCGCGTCAGGCCGGCGCGATGGATGCAGCCGGTATCGTACGCTGGGCGCGCAGCAGGATTTAGTCCGCAACAAACACTGCGGGGGTGACTTCGCCTGGCCAGGCATTGCCGAACCACGAAGATCCAGAAGGCCGCGAAGAACCCGTGACAGCCATAAAAAATTCGTGTGCTTCGCGTCCTTCGCGGTGAAACATATTTTTACCAAGGAGACCGTTATGCCCTACGTCAACATCCGCATCGCCGGCACTTTAAGCCGCGAACAGAAGCGGCAAATCGCCGCCGAGTTCACCGACACGCTGGAACGCATTGCGCTCAAACCCGCGCCGTATACTTACATCGCGTTTGATGAGTTGCCCGACGAAAACTGGGCGATTGCCGGGAAGCTGCTGGATGAAGAATAGTCTTATAATGCGCCGGCAATCATGCTTTGAGCATAGATGATGAGTTTTGCCATTCGAGCCTCAAGTTATAAGGGGCGCGTTCGCCGGATGTTGTGGTTGAAAGGTCTTTGCTCACCACATCTCGGCACCGGGAGTATTTACCCGATCCCGTGGACGATACATGCCATCACCCTGGTTATTGACCGCCCTGATTAATGACATATGCGTGATATGCGCTCTCCAGAGCAACCACAAGTGCCGATAAGCCCTTTAATAAAGCGGCAATTTCTCGCGTCATCCTTGCCCGATTGGAGCGGCGATCCATCAAATCTGGACGAATACGTAATCGGTGTTCTCCCCGGTGAAGGAATTGGGCCGGAAATAATCGGTGTCACGCTGGACATTCTCGAACACCTCAGCGACGTTTCGGCAAAACGGTTCGACATCTCTATTGGAGGCAAAATTGGCCTGCCCGCCAGGATCGAGTCTGGCAACGCGCTATCCCGGGAGGTTATTGAATTTTGCCAGTCGGTCTTCTCGCGCCGGGGTGCCATCCTGTGTGGGCCGGGCGGCGGGCGCTTTGTCTATGATTTGCGCGCCCGTTTCGATCTTTTCTGCAAATTCACCCCGATACGGCCGACCTCCGCGCTTGACGATATCGGTGCGATCAGGCCCGGCAGCCGTGCCGAGGTTGATCTGGTCGTCGTCAGGGAAAATACGGGCGGATTGTATTTCGGGGAATGTGCAGCCATTGCGGACAACGAAAAATCGGCACGCCACTACTTTGAATATAAAGAAGAGCAAGTTCAAAGAATCCTGAAAGTCGCCATCACTCTGGCAAGCATGAGACGCAACAAACTGGGCGTGGTGCTGAAACCGGATGGAATACCTTCCATAAGCAGACTCTGGCAACAAAAACTGGATGAACTGGCGGTAAATTCCGGCGTAGATTGCCAGATTCTTGAAGTCGACAATGCCATGTATCAAATCATCGCCGATGCAAAAAGCTTCGATGTCATCGTGGCTCCCAATATGTTTGGGGACATATTGTCAGACGGGGCAAGTCTGCTGCTTGGATCGCGGGGCCTCTCCTTTTCCGGAAATTTTGATGCTGCCGGGCATGCGGTCTATCAGACGGGGCATGGTGCCGCATATGACCTGGCCGGTTCGGATACGGCCAATCCGATCGGCCAGATTTTCTCTCTTGCCATGATGCTTCGAGAAAGCTTTGGCCTGCATCGTCAGGCTTCCGCCATAGAATCGGCGGTTGCGGAAACGCTGCGTGACGGATGGCGAACCGCAGACATCGCCGCGCCCGGCAGCAAGGTGGTAGGCACGAGGGAAATGGGAAAGCGTATCGGCGACAAGCTCAAGGAAAAAATGGCTGCAACAGCGGCCGCCGGATCATGACACCCGCTCTTCTGCTAATCGATTTACAGAATGACTTTCTGGAACGTCCGGGTCTTTACCCGGAGAGCGGGCGGCTGCTTTCAAGTATTGGCGCGCTACTTACCGGCTTTCGGCAAAGAAAGTTCCCGGTCGTACACATACACACCGTGATTCGCTCCGATGGGGAAAATCGCATGCCGCACTGGAAGGAAAGCGGATGCTGGGCGTGTATCGAAGGCACGCCGGGCGCGCTCGCCCCTCATGCTCTGGCACCTGCCGGAAATGAAACCGTCATTACGAAGCGGTTTTTCAGCGGCTTCGAATCCGGGTCGTTGCATGAGCACCTTCAGGCAAACGGGATCGACACCCTGATTGTGGCCGGCCTCTACACTCATGGCTGCGTGCGCGCCACCGTTCTGGATGCCTATGCAAAAGGCTACACCGTATGGGTTGCGGCGGATGGAATCGCCTCCGCGGAACATGAACATGCGCAACTGTCGCAGCAGTGGCTGAACGGAAGGGCAGCCCGTTTTCTCGCGTCGTCGGAGATACTCAGGGCGACAGGTGAAAAACCGCAACGCCCTGGCGGATGGGATGAGGCGCGGTTCCCTGCTGCCTGTATTGATGGAATATGGGCAGACGAAGAAAATCTTCCGCTGTACCAGCATCACAATCCTTCCAGTTCATCAGAACTGCTGGCACAAGTACCAATCGCAGACGCCAGACTTGTCGACCAGGCGGTGCAAGCCGCATCACAGGCCCAGTCAGCCTGGGCAGAAACCTCGCATGAGGAGCGGTTGTCCATCCTGGCTAATTGGGCCGACAAAATGGCGGCGCGCAAAGATCGTCTGATCGAAATCCTGATCATGGAAATTGGCAAACCCCGCAGAGACGCAACCGAGGAAGCCGACCGGGCGGTGGCGCATGTTCGGGCAACCGTGCAACTACTGCAAGGAATCGCCCGGCAACCCGCCGCAACGGATGGCAGCTTCAGTGTGCGTGACCGTCCGGTTGGAACCATCGTCCTTGTCACGCCATGGAACAATCCGGTCGCGATTCCCGTCGGCAAGATCGCGCCTGCCCTCGCCTTCGGCAATGCCGTGGTGTGGAAACCGGCCTTGCCGACACCGCGCGCGACGATGGCGGTGATAGACAGCCTGAAAGATGCGGGCATTCCCCCGTCCCTGCTGAGCGTTCTGTTCGGGGACAGTGAGACAGTCCAGTCCATCATCGCCCACCCGCTGACATCCGCCATTTCTCTCACCGGCTCCGGTAATACCGGCCGCCAGGTTGCGGCACTCTGCAGACGGCTCGGGAAGCCGTTGCAGGCGGAGCTTGGCGGCAACAATGCCGCTATTGTCATGGCGGATGCGGATCTTGAACATGCAGTCAAGGCATTGGCTGTATCGGCTTTCGGTTTTGCCGGACAACGCTGCACGGCAACACGGCGGATAATCGTCGATGCCGCAATCCGGGATCGGTTTATCGAGCGTTTCATCAGCGAAATCCGTTCATTGAATATCGGCGACCCGGCGCATCCGATAACGCAAGTCGGCCCGCTGATCTCGGACGCCCACCGTAATAAAATCATGCAGGCAGTGCAGCGCGCGGTGACCACTGATCGCGCTCGGCTGCTTTGCGGCGGATCAATACCCGCCGGGTGCTCAACCGGAAACTGGTATCTGCCGACATTGATCGATGGTGTCGCCCCCGACTCCCGCATCGTCCAGGAAGAGACCTTCGGTCCGGTTGCCGTAATCCAGCCGGCAACCGGCTTCGATGCCGCGATGCAACTCTGCAACGGCGTCGCGCAAGGCCTGGTTGCAAGCCTCTACAGCCGGGACGAGGGATTGCAGCGGCGTTTCCTTGAAAATGCGCAGGCCGGCATTCTCAGAATAAACCCGGCAACTTTTGCCGTGCATGCAACCGCGCCTTTTTGCGGCTGGAAAGCATCCGGAATCGGCCCGGCAGAACATGGCCGATGGGACAGGGAGTTCTACACGCGGCCACAGGCCATTTACGACAGCGGCACGGCGCAAACCGAAATACGCAGGGAAACGGATTCATGAAACAGCTGGATGACTGGACGAGATACGCCGCAAAATTCCTGGCTTCGGGTCAACGCCCGCATTTTGCCCCGGCAAGAGAAATTCTCGATATCCACCAGCAGCAAATCGACCATGCCAAAGGGGACAAGTGCGCGCAGCTGAAAACCCTCATTCTGGGCGCAACGCCGGAATTGGCCGATCTGGCGCTGGCAAACAACTGCCGTGTGCTGCGGGTCGATTGCAATCCCGTCATGTTCGAAGCCGCGAAATCACGCCAGAAGATTGCGGATCGTTCGAATGAAACCATTGTCATCGGTGAATGGCTCAATCTGCACATGATTGGCGACGGAGAGATCGACCTCGTGCTCGGCGATGCGTCGCTCAATAACATTCCTCACGCACTGATGCCGCAGTTTCTGAATGAAATTGCGCGCATCACCCGCCCGGGCAGCCTGATTTCGATAAAACAGATCCTCTTCCCCGATGAGAAGGTCGCCAGCTACGAGTTCCACAATGCCGTCAACGCCTACCGGACAGGTAAAATCAGCGACAACGAGTTTTATCGGATTCTCCGATTCTACAGTTTCATTGCCGAAGGTTACGACCCGATAACCCATGTGCTCGATGCAGAAAAAGTCTTCGCTGCCATTCAGAAAAGGCATGCGATGAACCAACTGACCGATGCTGAATTCGAATTTCTCTACTCGAGACACAACACCATACAGCACACCATCTATACACAGACGGCGCAACGGCAATTGTTGGAACGGCTGGGGGATTGCAGAATCGTGCAACAGGGCAATGAACTGTTCAAAGTGTGCGTGATACGAAGATGATGACGTCTAAAAGCGAAATGCCTTCCTGTACCGACAAAGCCCGCAACTTTTGGGATACACAATACAGATCCGCCGTCAGCGGGATCGGCTGGCCCGCCATCCCGGCACCGGTTGCCGCAAGCAAGCTGGCCCAGTTGTTCCAGCTCGAGCAAAGCCAGTGGTGGACACCCGGGCAATTGCAGGACATGCAATTCCGGCAATTGCAGCAGGTCGTGAGGTTCGCCTGTGAAACCGTTCCCTTCTACCGGCAGCACCTGAAAGAATTTCCCGGCATTCACAAGATCGATCCGGAATCCTGGCGCAATCTGCCGATACTGAGCCGTCAGGCCTTGCACCGGGCCGGCCAACAACTCAGGAGCGAGCGCATACCCAAAGAACATGGACGCCAGATTCCGGTCAGGACATCGGGCTCGACCGGAATGGTGGTCGAAGTGCTCGCCACCGATCTCACCCAGTTCTTCTGGCAGGTGTTCTGCCTGCGCGACCATCACTGGCATCGGCGCGACATGCAGGGCAAGTTGCTGGTCATTCGCTACATCAAGGATCAGACCGGGAAGTCGGCAGACGGCCTGCATAACCGGGGCTGGGGAAGCGCGACCGATGATGCGATACACACCGGCCCGGCCGCGCTTTACAGCATCCTGCTCGACGTTCCCTGTCTGGCCGCACGCCTGATGGAAGAGAAACCGGCCTATCTGTTAAGCCACCCCAGCGTGCTGCTGGGATTGGCGCAGCATTGCCTGGATAACGGTATTCGCCCGCACGGCTTGCAGGAAGTCCGTTCGCTGGGCGAGAGCCTGCCCGAATCGCTGCGCGATTTATGCCATAGGGCATGGGGAGTGCCGCTGGTCGACGTGTACTCCTGCCAGGAGGCCGGATACCTCGCTTTGCAATGCCCGGAGCATGAGCACTACCACGTGCAGTCCGAGAATGTATTGCTGGAAGTGCTCGACGATGCAGGCCGGCCATGCAAGCCCGGTGAAATTGGACGCGTGGTGATTACCAGCCTGAATAACTTTGCCACGCCGCTGATCCGCTATGAGCTCGGCGATTACGCCGAGGTGGGAGAACCCTGTCCCTGCGGCCGCGGCCTGCCCGTCCTGAAACGCATCATGGGGCGCTATCGCAACCTGCTTACGCTCCCGAATGGGGAACAGCGCTGGCCCAGGCTGGGCTACGAGAGCCCATTGCAAGAGATCGCGCCGATTGAACTGATGCAGATGATTCAACACAGCGTCAACGAGATCGAGGTGCGTCTGGTCATGCCACGCCCTTTGACTGAAGCGGAAAAAACCCGCCTCGGCGCATTCATCCACAAGAATCTGGGGCACCCCTTCCAGCTCCGATTCGAATACGTCGACACGATTCGCAACAGCGCCAATGGAAAGCTGGAGCAGTTCATTTCGAAGTTGTAGAGAGTAAACCGCCGTGCGTTGGAATCTGCCATGTCCTGCGAGCTGCTAAAATGGCCGCCGTCACTGCATTGCATCATTTCAGTCATTAAAGGTATTCCACCTGCACCATGAACGATCTTCTCGCATCTGTGTTGCGCATCACACCGGAGCCGTACCGCCATCTGGATGACATGCAGATCCATCGCCTGCTCACCCGGGACCCGCAACGATACATGGGCTACATCCGTGCGCAGCTCGAAGGCATCGCCAACGGCCATGCCTCGCTGGATCTTCGGCCCAAGCAGGTGTTCAGCGACCCCGAAGGTGCCGGCGATTTCCGCGTCATGCCCTGCGTGGTGCGCAACGGGACGGATGTGCGCAAAACCGTCAAGCTGGTGGGAACCAATGTCGCCCAATCCCTGATCCCCGACCAGATCACCGTGGGCAAGGCCTTCGCGCTGCATCCGGCGGAAGATTTCGTCACCCATATTTTCGATGCCTGCCTGCTGTCTTCCGCCAGGACCGGCGTCTGCGCGGCACTGGCACTGGACTGGCTGTCCGATCGTCGCAACAGAACCGCCATCGTCGGAGCCGGAAGGGTAGGCTACTACGCCGCCTTCTACGCCGCATCGCTGGGCGGAGTGGATGAAATCAGCCTGTCTGACAGGGATCCCGCCAGAGCGGCCAGAACCGCCGAACTGCTGGGTAAACAGTTTCCGGCGACACATTTCCGGGCGCATGGCATCGGGGAAACACGCGATTGCGATGCGCTGATTCTTGCCACCACCAGCACCGTACCCATCTGCAGCCCGGGCAACTGCAACGCCCCGGTAATCATCAGCCTGGGTGCGGACAGTGAATGCCAGCACGAACTGGATCAGTCGTGGGCGGGGGTTGCCGACATCTACGTGGACACGCTGGATTCCGCCAACTTCGGCGACCTGCTGGCCTGGCATGAGGCCGGACTGATCGCGCTGGAGGAGGTCACCGACATGCTGGGCATCTTGCGCAACGGCGTATCCCGGCACGGTAGCAACACGCGCATCTTCATTTCCACCGGATCGGCGCTGTTTGACAATCTCACCATCGGCTACCTGATCGACAATGCCCGCGATTGAGCCGTCAAGTGTAGGTCGGGTTAGGCGCTGCTTTTGCGCCGTAACCCGACACTCGGCGGCGGATCGTCGGGTTACGCTTCGCTAACCCGACCTACGACTTCTAACTGCTTTTCCCGGGATAACGCTACCCGCCAATCAGTGAAATGAAATCCTCGTATTTGAAGTTTGCGCTGCGCTCGATCTGTTGCACGTGGCGGAGCTCGATCTCAAACGGATAACCGAGGCTCTCCTGCAGGGCACGGATAAAGCGTTGCTGCTGTTCCGGCGTCAGCGGTTGATCGATTGCAAGGCGTGCCTCGATCCGCCGCGGGCTGTGCTGCACCAGTTGTATCTGCCGGATCAGCGCAATGCCGGTCCATGTCTCCGCCGGGAAGCTCGGCCAATGCCGCGTGCCATCGGGCAGCACCAGCATGTTGCGCTGCCGCCCCATGATGCGCTTCAACACCGGCAGGCCGCGCCCGCATGGGCATGGCTCGCCCACTTCCGCATAATCGCCGTTGGCATAGCGTAGCAGCGGCATGGCGAAATTATGCAGGGTGGTGATGACCACCCTGCCGACTTGGCCCGGCGCGCAGGGCTGCCCTCCGGCATCAAGAATTTCCACCAGCAGATTCTCGGCCTGCACATGGTAGTGCTCATGCGCCGGGCATTGCAGCGCGATGGTGGATACCTCTTCGGCACTATAGACATCGGTGACCGGCACGCCCCACGCTTTGCTGCACGTATCCCGCAAGTCTGCCGGCAGCGTCTCGCCGAAGGTGCGCACTTCGCGCAAATTTCCGATGCGCGTGCCGGTCTCGAGGCTGCGCCGCGCCAATGCCAGGATGTTGGAGGGATGACTCAACAGATAGTCGGGGTTTTGTTCCCTGAGCCACGCCAGTTGCACGTCGATGTCGCTGGCGATATTGAGCATGACGCTTGGGCCGGTGGCGTAAACCGCATCCGTGGCAGGCCCCCAGCCCTGCAGCGTTGCGCTATCGATCTTGGTGCGGATCGCCGCCAGCCTGGCGGATAAATCGCGCCGATGCCACAGATGATCGCGCAGCGTCAGCGCGCTGCCGAAGAAGTGGGTGACTTCGCTGCCCAGCACCTTGATCGGTTGCCCGGTGGAGCCGGATGAGCCGAAGCTGAGAAACTTGCCGTGATCCGGCGGGAGCTTGCTGGTCACCAGCGCGTCGCCCGCCGACTGGATTTCGGCGCGGGTGAGCAGCGGCAGTTGGAAGAAGGCAGCGGCGGCGAATCCGCTGCACGGGTCGAAGCGGGCCGCAGCGAAGCGCTGCCGGTAAAAAGGGACGGTCTCGCTGGCATGCCGCAGCAGCGGCGCAAGCTGTTGCAACTGCCGCTCGCGCAAAGTTTCCGGCGGCAACCACTGGCTTTGCTGCAACTGGAACTGCATGGCCAGCATGCTCGCCCCGACCGGCGGCGGCATCGCCGGCCAGCCGATGCCGGGAACTATGCTGTGAGGGAGGAGCATCGTGACTTCAGGCGGTTATCAAACATCCTGCGCAAAAAGGTTAACGCAGTTCACGCAGGGCGGAAGCCCCGCAGGGGCGTTCCGCTCTATAGGTCTGGAGATTAATACATGTTGGGGTCAATCCCATCCGGCCCCGCCGCCGATTTCGTGAATGCGGCGACACCGGCGACGTTGCCAGAGGAGTAAGGATCATCGAAGGAATAGGCCACCCCGGCACGGGATGCGTTGGCGCCGGCGAAGAACCCGGCGACATTGGCATAGCACCCCTCACTGCAATAGCCCGAGCCCGTGGCGGTTCCCGATCCCGAGAAGGTAGAGCCGCTGTTGATATCCATGCCGGTGGCGGTGATGTCATAGCTGCCGGCCGCCGGGAACGCTATCTGCAGGCCAACATCGACCGTACGCGAACCAAAATAGGCGGTCAGCGAACCGCCGTTCAGGGTGCCGACCCCGCCCTCGAAACCGTCGCCGGTCGGCAGCGTCCCGCCGAGCAGAGAATAGGTGGCGGTGATATTGCTCATCGCATCTATGTCGGCCTGGGGAGTGGGGAGTCCCACCACGTAGTGGAAGGTATCACCTGTATCCCCGTTCGTTAGGTGCATAGGATGCGGATAAGGATAATTTTCGTCAGTAATTCCGCCGTTCCAGCGGCCCCAGCCGATGATGCCATCGGTGGCTGAGAATGAGACACTGGCCGTTCCCAGCGCGCCGCCTTCCGCTCCGTCATATTGGATCAACTGGCTGGTGCTACTGAAGGTGGCCGTCACGTCAGCTGTGTAGCTCCAGAGATCAATGCATCCATCTTCACAGGAATCATAGCGATATGCATTGGCCAGGACATAGCCGGGGCCGGAAATCAGCGCCACCGGAAGAATGGCCAGGCCGCCCGTAGCATCACGCTGTTCCGCCTCGCTGAAATACTCATCCAGGGGCTTGAGGAAACCCGCCGGTGGAGTGCTCGGCTTCTGAAAGGTGAATTCAGGCGCAGTATTGAAGTCGGCGACATAAGCCGCTTCGCCCGAGGTGACCACCAGCGTGCCGGCATTGTTGGTCAATGAGATCGCGCCCTCGCCGACGTTCACCAGCAGGCCCTCGCCCTCCTGCACGGCATTGTAGCCGGTGCCGCGGATGCCGATGGTGGCCGCCTGCGTGGCGACCCGATAGGTGTCGCGGTTGGTGCGGCCGATCGCGCCGGTGATCGCCCTAAGGCCGCCCTTCAACAGGCTGAAGAATCCCTTTTCCTTGCCGTCGGTCTTGTTCTCATACTGGTATTCATCCACCCGGAACTGGCTGCCGGGCTGAAGTGAGACATAGCCGCCATCGCTGAAACGGATTTGCGCCCGCGCGCCCGCAGCCGTATTGATCGCATCGCCGGCATTGATGACAGCGCCCTTGGCAAGCGGGCGCTGGATACCGTCGGGCGCTACCGCCACGACCTCGCCGATCACGAAATCCGCACGGCCGGCGACGATACAGTACCCGGTCACCGGATAGGCGGCCGAAACCATCGCCAGCAGAATCGCCTGATGGCTCAATTTCAATTTAAAGTGCTGTTGAGGAAACATGATTTTCTCCTTCTAGCGTTAGTTGAAATCCCGGCGCAGGCTTATGCTGAGCACCGTCCGGTCATAATCGTTGATAACGATATTGGAATCGTTGCGGGTATAGCTGAATTGCGGGGTGATCGTCCAACCCGGGACAGGAATATAGCTGGCGCCCACTCTCAGGTCGGTCTGCGTATCCCCGCGGCTCACCAGGAACAAAGGCTCCTGCCCGCCATAATTGCGTGACTCCAGGCTCGCCGAGCCGAACAGCTTCATTTTTGGATTGATACTCATTTCGCCGCCGGCACGCGCGCCAATAAGTTGATGCCCCAGATAGGCTACATTGGCCTGCTTTTCCGCTTCTTCGCCCGCATAGCCGCCGACATAAACGACCGGTGCATAGGCGCCACCCAGTGCGCGGGCATAGGCCGCGCCCAGCACAGTGCGGTCGGCATCGCGCACATTCTGGCCGGGATAACGCAACTCGCTGTATTGCAGGTAAACACTGACCTGGCTGCTATTGTCCAGACTGCGCATCCATTGTGCCGTCAGGCCGGTTGCATCGCGATAGCGGTTATTGTCAACTTCGAAGTTGCTCAACTGCAGTGCCGCCGAATAACTGTCGTCACCCTTGGTCAAATTGACGCCGAGGTTGCCGTCCAGCCCTTTGGTATCGAAAATGTCATGCGATGAATTGACGCGCTGGTTGAAATTCACGCCGCCGAACACCGCCCACTCGGGAGAAAATGGATGCCGCACATTGAAACCGCCGGCGGCACCGGCGTAATTGTCATGCAGCTTCACGCCGTTGGCACTCAGCGTGGCAATCGCTCCGCCAAAAGCCGGGATCGCCACCTGGCTGCTGCCGGTCGCGCTGTTCACGTTGCTGTCCGCGCCGACTGCCGCTTCAAGATAACCTCTCATTGTGGTGCGTTCACCGGCAGTGGCCTTCTCAATGGCATCGAGAAACTTCTGGATGGTGACGCTCACCTCTTTGGGAGGATCCTGCTGTTTGACCGTTTCAAATTCCTGCTTTGAGGTTGCCGTTTCGCCCGTTGCCAGATAGGCCCGGGCGATTTCTGCGCGCGCCTGCAGGTGGTCTGGCTTGACGGCCAGCACCCGCTCCAGCGCAAATATCGCCTCATTGGGCTTGCCGCTGTCCAGTGCGGCGATGCCGAGCCGGTAATCGTAATCCGGGTCACCCGCACGCTCGGATTGATACGGTAGCAGCAACGTATAAGCTTCCTGCGCCTTGCCGCCCTTGAGCAGCTTGTCCGCCTGCCTCACCAGATCATCTTCAACCGCCAACGCAGTACCGGACAACAACAGGGTCAATATGAGAAACCATTTTTCCACGTTGATCATTTGCATTCTCCCTTTGATGTCCATCTGAAAAATCTTGTCTAAACGATAATGCATAATCTGTTTTTGGTTCAGGGCATTATTCGCCGCAAATAGCATTCCGTCAATCCCAGGTGAGCAGGCACACCGTGCCCATTACCACCCCTGCCGATTTCGTTGCCTGGTTCCCTTCGGAATTAAGAGCCGCCACTTTCTGATAAGAGGCAAAATTACCCATCAGCATCGTTGCAATCGGTTGTCATTCCAACCAGATAAACGTACCCATGCGCCCGGTCACGCCGTCGCGGCGGTAAGAAAAAAACTGTGTATGCTCGCGGCAGGTGCAGCGGCCGCCGCCGTAAATTTGCCTGATGCCCAGCGCATTGAGGCGCAGCCGCGCCAAGGCATAAATATCGGCAAACCACTTGCTGCGCTGCCCCGGAACGAAAGCCGCGGCCGCCTGCGGTTGCGCGGCGACAAAGGCCGCACGCACCTCATCGCCCACCTCAAAATTATCCTGGCTGATTGCCGGCCCGAACCACGCCATGAGACCATGCGGCGCAACCTCCATCGCCAGCACGGCAGCTTCGATCACGCCGGCCGCCATGCCTTTCCATCCGGCGTGCACCGCACCGACTACACTGCCCTGTACGTCGCACAGCAGCACCGGCAGGCAATCGGCAGTCATCACTACGCATACTGCCGCACGCTGCCGCGCGATGCAGGCATCGGCCTGTGGAAGGCAGTCTGTATGGTCAGCATTGACGACACGCGTGCCATGTATCTGTTCCAGCCATACCGGTTCGCTGGGCAACAGCGTGTTGAGCAGCATGCGGTTGCGCGCTACTGCCAGCGGGTTGTCACCGACATGACTACCCAGGTTGAGGCTATCGTAGGTTGCAATGCTCACGCCGCCTTGGCGGGTAGTCTGCAAGGCTTTGACCCCGGCTGGCGCAGGCCAGTCGGGAATGATGCAATGTTTGAGCAGGTTCATGGCATTACATTATTTTCGTAGGTGCGGATTTATCCGCGCAGAAACGGGCGAATGAAAACGAGCGAAGCGAAGTTTCGAGCTTGCGGCCATTCGCTCCTACCCCTCATCCGTAAGCGAGGAGACCGCTTCGCGAATTTGTCGCAGCAGTTGCTGCATATCCTGCGGCAGATCCGCCTCCCACTCCATGATCACTCCGGTGACTGGATGTTCCAGTGCCAGACGCGTGGCATGCAATGCCTGACGGGGAAAGCCATGCAACAGAGCGCGCAGTTGCGGCACGCATTTTTGCGCGCCTTTCAGGTACACGCTGTCACCGACCAGCGGATGGCCGATGTGCGCCAGATGCACGCGTATCTGGTGCGTGCGCCCGGTTTCCAGACGGCAGCGCAGCAAGGTACAACTCGGAAATTTCTCTTCCACCCGATAATGCGTAAGGGCGGGCTTGCCACTTTCCACCACCGCCATCTTGACGCGCTGCGCGGGATGGCGGCCTATCGGTTCATTCACCATCGCGCCGTGCCGCACCTCGCCCCACACCAGCGCCAGATATTCGCGCTTCACGCTGCGGCTTTGCAACTGCCGCACCAGTGCGGTTTGCGCAGTCAATGTCTTGGCGACGACCAGCAGGCCGCTGGTGTCCTTGTCGAGGCGATGGACAATACCGGCGCGCGGCACTTCGGCAAGTTGCGGCGCATGATGCAGCAGCGCGTTCAGCAGCGTGCCTTCCCAGTTGCCGCTGCCGGGGTGCACCACCAGCCCGGCCGGCTTGTTGATGACCAGCAGCGCTTCGTCTTCATAAACGATATCGAGCGCGATATCCTCGGCCTGATATGGCTGTTCGGCAGGATGCGCCTGCGGCAGCACGACGACTGTTTCACCGCCCCATACTTTCTGTTTTGCGGTAGCGGCCGCGCCGTTCAGGCTGGCCTGCCCCGCCGCAATCCATTCCTGCAGGCGGCTGCGCGAGTACGCCGGCAGCAGCTTCGCCAATACCTGATCGAAACGCATACCCGCGCAGTCATCGGGTACGATGAAGGCCTGCGAGTCAGCGACGGCTGAGCTATAATGAGCGCGCAAATTTTTTTCGGATTCAGCCATGCGCCACAGTTTAACTGTATTCCTGCTGCTCACGTTAGCCGCTTGCAGCATTTTCGAACCTCTGCCGGATGGCTCCGCGCCAGTCAAGCAAGTACCCGTCGAGGAAATCTACAGCCAGGCCAAAGAAGAATTGAATGACGGAAATTATAGTGCCGCCATCAAGCTGTATGAAACGCTGCAATCGCGCTATCCCTATGGACGCTATGCGCAGCAGGCATTACTGGAGATGGCCTACGCCCATTATCGCCAGGGTGAGGCCGAACCAGCGGTCTCTGCCGCCGAGCGTTTCATCAAGCAATACCCCAATAATCCGCATGTGGATTACGCCTATTACGTAAAGGGGCTGGCCAACTTCAATGGCGAGATCAGCCTCCTGCAGTCGCTGGGCGGGCAGGATCCCACCGAGCGCGATCCAAAAGCGGCGCAGGACTCATTCGCCGCGTTCAAGGATCTGGTGACGCGCTTTCCCGATAGCAAATACGCGCCGGACTCCCGCTTGCGTATGCAATATCTGGTGAACGCGCTGGCGAAATATGAGCTGCATGTTGCCCGCTATTACCTGCGCCGTGGCGCGCATATTGCTGCGGTCAACCGCGCGCAGGGCATTTTGACGCAATACCCGAACAGCCCTTCGACGCGGGATGCGCTGGAAATCATGGTGCAAGCCTATGACGCGCTGGGCATGGCCGATTTGCGCGACGACGCGCAGCGTGTGCTGGCAAACAACAGCAATGCGCCCGCCGGTAATAGCCCTGCCGGGAAATCCTGGTGGCGATTCTGGAAATAAACTTCTGCCCATCCTGCGGCAGCGCAGTTGAACTGCGCTGCCCGGACAACGACGATCGCCGGCGCCACATCTGCGTTGCCTGCGGCATGATCCATTACCAGAACCCCAAGATGGTAATCGGAGCAATTCCGGAATGGGAAGATAAAATCCTGTTATGCCGCCGCGCCATCGAACCGCGTTACGGCTTGTGGACATTGCCCGGCGGTTTTATGGAAAACGGCGAGACCACGACCGAAGCGGCGATCCGCGAGACTCTGGAGGAGGCCAACGCGCGTATCGCGATCGGCGATTTATATTCAATGTACAGCCTGCCTTATATCGACCAGGTGCACCTGCTGTTCCGCGCCAGGCTGCTTGACCCGGATTTTTCCCCTGGCGCAGAAAGCCTGGAAGTCAGACTGTTTGCCGAGCACGAAATCCCGTGGGATGAAATCGCTTTCCGCCCGATTAAATATAGCCTGAAGCATTATTTTGAGGATCGCCGGAGCGGGCGCTTTGGCTTACATATAGGCGAACTGGCGACCCCCTCGCAAACAAGTGAACGCACAGCACTTCACAGTACGGCTATTTTTGGTTAGGATGCAGCCTGAAACTTGGCAGCCCATCCCCCGAAATCTAGCCGCGTATTGCACTTCCGATCAATTTTTATCAAAGTGAGACCCTGACCATGAGCGAACATATCCAATACGTTTCCGATGCCACTTTTGATGCCGAAATACTACAGTCGCCCCTGCCTGTGCTGGTGGATTACTGGGCTGAGTGGTGCGGCCCGTGCCGGATGATTGCGCCCATCCTGGACGAAATCGCCAAGGAATATGCCGGCCGCCTGAATGTCGCCAAGCTGAATGTGGATGAAAACCAGCAAACCCCGCAAAAATTCGGTATTCGCGGCATTCCGACCCTGATGTTGTTCAAGAATGGCAATATCGAGGCCACCAAAGTCGGCGCACTGTCCAAATCACAATTGACAGCTTTTATTGACAGCCACATCTAAAGCGTTTACTGTCGCACCCGCATTGCCTTCCGGTATCGTCCTCCAGCAACTCAAAATACGAAACGAATACGTTCCAGGCCATGCGGGCGGCTATCTTCCACCCGATCAAACCCCTTATCTTCTTGCTCTTCTCATATTCACTCTCGCATTGCTATGCATTTATCTGACATAAAAACCAAACACATCACCGAACTCGTTGAAATGGCTGCGGCCAATCAAATCGAAAATGCCAACCGAATGCGCAAGCAGGATCTGATGTTTGCGCTGCTGAAAAGCCATGCAAAAAAAGGCGAAAGTATTTTTGGCGACGGCACACTGGAAATTCTGCCGGATGGTTTCGGTTTCCTGCGCTCACCGGATACCTCTTACCTGGCCGGCCCGGATGACATTTACGTCAGTCCCAGCCAGATTCGCCGCTTCAACCTGCACACCGGCGACTCGATTGAAGGCGAGATTCGCACCCCGAAGGATGGCGAACGCTATGTCGCACTGGTCAAGGTGGACAAGGTCAACGATGAGCCGCCTGAAAATGCAAAAAACAAAATCCTGTTTGAAAACCTGACGCCACTATTCCCGACTGAACCATTGATACTGGAGCGCGATATCCGCGCCGAAGAAAACATCACCGGACGCATCATCGACATCGTCGCACCGATCGGCAAGGGGCAGCGCGGTCTGCTGGTGGCCTCGCCGAAATCCGGCAAGACCGTGATGCTGCAACATATTGCACACTCCATCTCGTCAAACAATCCCGATGCTATCTTGATTGTACTGCTGATCGATGAGCGCCCCGAAGAAGTGACCGAAATGACCCGCACGGTGCGCGGCGAGGTGGTCGCCTCCACCTTTGATGAGCCGGCCAGCCGCCATGTCCAGGTCGCAGAAATGGTCATGGAAAAAGCCAAACGTCTGGTCGAACACAAAAAGGATGTCATCATCCTGCTTGATTCCATCACCCGCCTGGCGCGCGCTTACAACACCGTGGTCCCCTCTTCCGGCAAGGTATTGACCGGCGGTGTGGACGCCAACGCGCTGCACCGCCCGAAGCGCTTCTTTGGCGCAGCGCGCAACATCGAGGAAGGCGGCTCGCTGACGATCATCGCCACCGCGCTGGTGGATACCGGCTCGCGCATGGACGACGTGATCTACGAGGAATTCAAGGGCACCGGCAATATGGAAATCCACCTGGATCGCCGCATGGCCGAGAAACGCATCTACCCGGCGATCAACGTCAACCGCTCCGGTACACGCAAGGAAGAGTTGCTGATCAAGCAGGACATCCTGCAAAGAATCTGGCTGCTGCGAAAACTGCTCTATCCGATGGACGAACTGGAAGCGATGGAATTTCTGCTCGACAAGATCAAGGCCACCAAAAACAATGCGGAGTTTTTCGACTCCATGCGCCGTTAAAAATGGTTTTGACGAGGCCGGATATTTAGGTATAATCCGCGCCTTCGCAAAAACCGCAATAAATCGAGGTTGTTATGTACGCAGTCATTAAAACCGGTGGCAAACAATACCGTGTTACGTCCGGTGAAACTTTGAAAGTCGAAATCATCCCCGGCGACGTGGGCAGTGCCATCGTGCTGGACAAGGTGCTGATGGTAGCCGACGGCGACAAGCTGTCCGTGGGCAAACCTTTGCTGATCGGAGCTTCGGTAAATGCGACCATTGTGTCGCATGGCCGCGGCGACAAGGTACGCATCTTCAAGATGCGCCGCCGCAAGCACTACCAGAAAAATCAAGGTCATCGTCAAAACTACACCGAAATCCGCATTGACGGTATTTCCGCGTAATTTTCGTAAGGAGCAGATAACATGGCATCAAAAAAGGGCGGCGGCAGTACCAGTAACGGACGCGACTCACACTCAAAACGACTGGGGGTGAAGAGCTACGGCGGCGAATTGATCAGCGCGGGCAGCATCATCGTGCGCCAGCGCGGCACCAAACTTCATGCAGGCGAAAACGTCGGCATGGGCAAGGATCACACGCTGTTTGCCAAGATCACCGGCAAGGTAGTATTTGCCACAAAGGGCGCGCTGAGGCGCAAAACAGTTTCGATCGTCGCCGCGTAAACCGCGCAGCTCGAAGCAAATCAGCCCTATCGCAAGGTAGGGCTTTTTTATTTGCGGTAAACACATGACATGAAGTTCATCGACGAATCCAGAATCGAGGTTTTTGCCGGCAAAGGCGGCAATGGCGCGGCCAGCTTTCGCCGCGAAAAATACATCGAGAAGGGTGGCCCGGATGGCGGTGACGGTGGTCGCGGCGGCAGCGTATATGCGCTGGCGGATCGCAACATCAACACGCTGGTTGATTACCGCTTCACTCGCGTGCACCGCGCCAAGAATGGCGAACCAGGGCGCGGCGCGGATTGTTACGGCAAGGGCGCAGACGACATCGTACTGCGCATGCCGGTCGGCACAGTGATCACCGACATCAATAGCGGCGAGGTCATTGCCGATCTGACCCACGATGGCGAAAAAGCCCTGCTCGCACAGGGCGGCAAAGGCGGCCTGGGCAACCTGCATTTCAAGTCGAGCACTAACCGTGCGCCGCGCCAGTGCACCGCTGGCACGCCGGGCGAAGAACGCGAATTGCAGCTTGAGCTGAAAGTGCTGGCCGATGTCGGATTGCTCGGCATGCCCAATGCCGGCAAATCCACTTTCATCCGTAGCGTCTCCGCTGCGCGCCCCAAGGTGGCGGACTATCCGTTCACCACGCTGCACCCGAATCTGGGCGTAGTGCGCGTATCGCATGAAAAGAGCTTCGTCATCGCCGACATTCCCGGCCTGATCGAGGGCGCGGCGGAAGGCGCCGGACTGGGACATCAATTCCTGCGCCATCTGGCACGCACCCGCCTGCTGCTGCATCTGGTGGATATTGCACCGATGTACGAGGGAACCGACCCGGTTGCCGAAGCGCGCGCTATACTCAACGAGTTGAAAAAATATGACCAATCGCTTTATGAAAAACCGCGCTGGCTGGTATTGAACAAACTGGATCTGCTGGAAGATCGCGAAGAAAAAATAGCCTCCTTTCTCGGAAAGTTCAGCGATTTTGACCGCCACTTCGCCATCTCGGCGATCAACGGCGACGGCTGCAAGGAATTGACCTACGCGATCATGGAGCACTTGCAGGAAATGGCCGCCAAAGAGCAGCAGGCTGCGACAAACAGCGCACAGGAAACCGACGCAGATACTATCTGAAGCCAAATATGGGAACAGCATTAAATCGATGCAAACGCATTGTCGTCAAAGTAGGCAGCAGCCTGGTGACCAATCAGGGCGCCGGGCTCGATCTTGACGCGCTGGGCAACTGGGCGCGCCAGATCGCCGCACTCAACGCCGGCGGCCACGAGGTGGTGCTGGTCTCCTCGGGCGCGATTGCCGAAGGCATGCAGCGTCTCGGCTGGCGCACCCGCCCCGCTTCGATACACGATTTGCAGGCCGCTGCCGCAGTCGGGCAGATGGGGCTGGTACAGGCTTATGAAAGCTGTTTCCGCCAGCACAATCTGCACGCTGCACAGGTGCTGCTCACTCACGCCGACCTGACCAATCGCGAACGCTATCTGAATGCGCGCAGCACGCTGACCACCTTGCTCTCGCTGCGCGTCATTCCCATCATCAACGAAAACGACACGGTGGTGACCGACGAAATCAAGTTCGGCGACAACGACACGCTGGGCGCATTGGTCGCCAACCTGATCGAGGCCGACCTACTCATCATCCTTACTGACCAGAATGGGCTATACACTGCCGACCCGCGTAAAGATCAAAACGCCACACTGGTCAGTGAGGCGCAGGCTGGCGATGCGCAACTGGAAAATATGGCGGGTGGTGCAGGCAGCCATCTGGGCCGCGGCGGCATGATCACCAAGATACTCGCGGCGAAACGCGCGGCGCGCAGCGGTGCGCATACCGTCATCGCCTCAGGGCATGAGCGCGATGTGCTGTTGCGCCTGCTGCAAGGCGAAGCCATCGGCACGCTGCTCACCGCCCCGACCCTCACCCTTGCAGCACGCAAACAATGGCTGGCCGGTCATTTGCAGGTTGCGGGGAAACTGGTGCTGGATAGTGGCGCAATCAAGGCGTTACGCACCGGCGGAAAGAGTTTGCTGCCGATCGGTGTCAGCAGCGTATTCGGGGAATTCGAACGCGGTGCCGTCGTCGCCTGCGTCGGCGAAGATGGCAGCGATATCGCGCGCGGCCTGACCAATTACAACGCCAAGGAAGCGCGGCTAATTGCGCGACATGCCAGCCGGGAAATCGAGGCTTTGCTCGGCTACGGCGGTGACGAAGAAATTATCCATTGCAACAACTTGGTGCTGCTGTAAGGCAGCACCATGACTTTCAACTTGCCAACTTTTTCGCCATAAAAATTACAATCCCGCGACACGATGATCAGCTTGCCGGGACGCGGTCATTTCACCCTGACCCGCGCGCCGGCCTTTCGCCGCTTTATTGACACCTTCCACCCATCTCTTGATGCGGTTGGCATCCCCGATGCGGGTAAGTTTTCCCCAGGAATCGAGCAATACGATAATCATTTGTCGCTCATTGATGGTCGCCTCCATCACCAGGCAGCGCCCCGCCTCGCTGATAAAACCGGTCTTGCTAACACCGATATCCCATGACGCATTTTTAACCAGCGGGTTGGTGTTGACAAAGCGCATCGCGCGCCCTTTCCAGTTGTCTACGGAATAGGAGGGAGTGGTCGTATATTGATGAATCAAGGGATAGCCGCGCGCTGCGGCAACCATCTTGACCAGGTCGTGCGCGGTGGAAATGTTGTCGCTGCTTAATCCGGTGGAGTCAATAAAACGCGAGTCCTGCATATCGAGCTCGCGTGCTTTTGCATTCATTGCCGCAATTGCTGCGTCATATCCCCCCGGATAAGTACGTGCCAAGGCAGATGCCGCACGGTTCTCCGAGGCCATCAATGCCAGCTTGAGCAGTTCGCTGCGGGTAAGTGTCATGCCGATGCGCAAACGTGAATGCGTGCCTTTAAGCGTATCAATATCGGCCACATCAATGCTGATTTCTTCGTCCAGCGGCAGCTGTGCATCCAGCACCACCATTGCAGTCATCAATTTGGTAATGGAGGCGATGGGAGCCTGCACGTCGGAATTCTTGCTGTACAGCGGACGCTGCGTCTGCTGATCGTATATCACTGCAATCGCGGAACGCAGCCTGGGTTCAGAAGCGGCCCTGGATGCTGATCCGGACGCGGCGCGCTGCGGCTTCAGCGAAGAGTCATTTGCGCCACGCTCTCCCGCGTGGGCGGCCAGCATTGGTCCGGTCAATAGACAGATCAGCAATATTTTTTTCATGGACAACCTCCCGTTACCGCTTATTGCCGCGAAGCATACCTGAATATCGATATAAATCAATAGGCAGGATAAATTTGTTCCTCTTGCTTCTGAAGATTCCACATTTGCGCATAAATCCTGTTCTGCGCCAGCAATTCACGGTGCGAACCGCGCTCGACAATACGCCCCCTGTCCATCACCAATATCTGATCGGCATCCACCACAGTGGACAGACGGTGCGCAATGACCAGCGTGGTACGGTTCTGCGCAATCGTACGCAGCTCGGCCTGAATCGCCTTTTCCGATTTTGAGTCGAGCGCGGAAGTGGCCTCATCGAAAATCAGTATCGCCGGATTTTTCAGAATGGCGCGCGCGATCGCCACGCGCTGCTTCTCGCCGCCGGACAGCTTCAGGCCGCGCTCGCCGACCATGCTCTCATAGCCCTGCGGCAACGACTCGATGAATTCATGGATGTGCGCGGCCTGTGCCGCGGCGATGATCTCGTCGCGCGTTGCATCAGGACGGCCGTAGGCGATGTTGTAATAAATCGTATCGTTAAACAGCACGGTGTCCTGCGGCACGATGCCGATCGCCGCACGCAGGCTGCTTTGTGTCACCTCGCGGACATCCAGCCCGTTGATGAGAATACGCCCCTGCTGCACGTCATAAAAGCGGAACAACAGGCGCGACAGCGTCGATTTCCCGGCACCGCTCGCCCCGACCACCGCCACGGTGCGTCCCTCCGGGATCGCAAAGCTCACATCGAACAGAATCTGCCGGTCCGGCGCATAACCGAAGCTGACCCGTTCGAATTGCACCCCTGCCTGGTCCACCGGCAAAACTTGCGCATCCGGCGCATCGGCTATTTCGCGATGCTCATGCAACAGGCTGAACATTCTTTCCATGTCCGCCAGGGCGTGGCGGATTTCGCGATAGACAAAGCCGAGAAAATGCAGCGGCATGTACAGCTGGATCATGAACACGTTGACCAGCACCAGGTCTCCCAGTGTCATCTTCCCCTTTACCACTTCGTCGGCAGCCAGCAGCATCAGCGCCGTAATGCCGATCGCGACAATAAGGCTCTGCCCGGCATTCAAGTAGGCAAGCGAGGTCGTATTGCGCACCGCCGCGACTTCCCAGCGTTGCATATTCTCGTCATAACGCCGTGCCTCATATTGTTCATTGCCGAAATATTTTACCGTTTCATAATTCAGCAGGCTGTCGATGGCACGGCTGTTAGCCTTGGAATCGAGATCGTTCATGGAACGGCGCACCACCATGCGCCACTCGGTGACGAACAGGGTGAACGCGATATAAATCAGCAGCGTGACAAACGTGATCACCGCGAACCACGCGTTATATTTGCTGAACAGAATTGCCGCCACCAGACCGATTTCCAGCAGGGTGGGCAGGATGTTGAACAGCATGAAGTTCAGCAGGAAACTGATGCCGCGCGTGCCGCGCTCGATATCGCGCGACATCCCGCCGGTCTGTCGGTCGAGATGAAAGCGCAGGCTGAGACTGTGCAGGTGCTCGAACACCTGCAATGCCACACGCCGGATCGCGCGCTGCGTTACCTTGGCGAACACCGCGTCACGCAGCTCGCCGAACAGCGTGCTGAACAGGCGCAACACCCCGTAACCGATAACCAGAAACACCGGCACGGCCAGTACCGCATGAGAGGAATCCAGCGCGTCGATAATCTCCTTTAGTACCAGCGGAACGGAAACATTGGCGAGCTTGGCGAGCACCAGTAAACCCAGTGCGACGACCACGCGCCACTTGAATTCCCACAAATAAGGCAACAGGGAACGGATGGTCTGCCAATCGGCGCGAGAGCCGTTGCTTGATGGTCGAATCCAGGAAGAACGCATGTCAAGGAGGTGAAAATAACCGGAGCGCATTATAGCTGCACGGCATGCACGAAACGGCGGCTTGCTCAGATATTCACTTGCGCATCATTGCTTATGAACCGTTTCATGATACCCCAGCATACCGATCAGCAGGCGCACGACACCATAACTGAGCCGCGCGAGCAGGCGGCCCGGGAAATTGCGGGGCCCGCCATATTCTTTCCCGATACGCACTGCGTCATTGGTAAGCGCAGCCAGCAAACTCGCCCGCAACTCCCCGGCAAAGCCGACATTCCGCACGGCGAGATTGGCCTCGCGCGCCAGCAGCAAGCTGAATGGATCAATGTTGGAAGAACCCACAGTCGCCCATTGCCCGTCCACTACGGCGACCTTGGCGTGCAGGTAGCTGGCCTGATACTCATGAATCTCGATTCCCGCCGCCAGCAGACGGTCATAGAGCGCATGAGTCGCGTAATGCTGCAGGCGATATTCAACTTTTCCCTGCAACAGCAACACTACGTGGATACCGCGCTGTGCCGCTTGGACCAATGCATGACGAAAGGCGCGCCCGGGCAGAAAGTAAGCATTGGCAATAATGATTTCACGCTGCGCACCGTCGATGGCATCCAGATAGGCCCGTTCAATGTCACGGCGATGGCGCAAATTGTCACGCACCAGAAAAACAATTTCCCGTGCATCAACGCGCTCCTGCCGGTCCAGGATAAACCGTTTGATTTCCTGGCCGCGTCTGCGGAAACTGGCCCACGACACCATTCCCCACAAATGCCGCATGGCGGCATGGATTTCGCCTGAATTTGCGCCCTGCATGCGCACCGCATAGTCCAGCCGCGGGATGGAAAAAATACGGGGTACCGGAATGTCGTCAATGATATTGATGCCGCCGACGAAAGCCACCTCGCCATCCATCACCGCCAGCTTGCGATGCAGGCGGAGCAGGCGGCGTTTCCGGCTGCGGCGCAACGTAAAGGGGGAGATTTCACGCCGGAACCATTGCACTTCAACCCCTGCCGTGCGCAACTCATCCACCCAGTGTTGCGGCAGCTCCGCCGAGCCAAAACCATCCAGCAACACCCGCACTGCCACCCCGCGCGCAGCGGCACGCTGCAGCGCAGCGGCAACCATGCGTCCGATTTCATCCGCCGCAAAGATATAGGTTTCCAGGTAAATTGAATGGCGCGCGGCATCGATATCCGCGCACAGTTGCGGGAAAAATGCCGTGCCGTTTTGCAGCAAGGTCAGTTGATTTCCGGCGACCTGATGACGGTTACTCATGTCCGTTTCAGGCAATTCATTCCGGCTCGACCGGCCCATGCCGCCTCAACCGGGTCGAGAGCGCGGCATGGTCGGACAGGCGTTGCCAATTCCCGCCGACATGCACATCGCTATGCAGCACGCTGAAGCCGCGCACGTAAATGCGATCCAGACGCAGCAGCGGCAGGCTCGCCGGGTAGCTGCGCGCCGGACTCCCGCTATGCAGATGGAATACATCATGCATGCCCAATTCGTTTGCCATGGTTCTGCTCACCTGATTGCGCCAGTCATTGAAATCACCGGCAATGATCAGAGGCATATCAGGAGGAATTTCATTCCGCACATGCTCAATCAGCGCACGCACCTGTTCCTGCCTGCCCCTGGCAAACAGGCCAAAGTGCACGCACAAGCAATGCACACGCTGCCGCTCGGCGAGATCAATCTCGCAATGCAGCAGCCCGCGGCTTTCAAAGCGATGCGCGGAAACATCGACATTCAGCGAATGCATGATCGGAAAGCGGCTGAGTATCGCGTTGCCGTGATGCCCCGCCTCATATACTGAATTCTTGCCGTATACGCGGTGCGGCCAGATTTCTTCCGCGATGAATTCATGCTGCGCCACGCCCGGGTAGTTATGAAAGCGCTCGGCATGGCGCGTATGCTCGCCCTGCACTTCCTGCAAAAATACGATGTCGGCATTCAACTCGCGCAGTCGGTCGCGCAACTCATGCACCACCACGCGGCGATTGAAGTGGGAGAAGCCCTTGTGGATGTTATATGTCGCGATGGTTAGCGTTTGCATAAGGCAATATTCAACCCGGTCGTCTGAAACCGGCCGGCAATCGTCATTACGGGCGTTTTAGCAAACCGGGATACGACCCTTGATGCCGCCTGGTCTCCATGCCCGCCACGCCAGGCAGTGCAAAACTTACATCAACTTCTTCACTCGTGCCTGCCAGGCCTGAATCCAGCCGGGCAGATCAACGGCAGGCATGGGATTGGCGATCAAGTAGCCCTGAGCGAGGCCGCACTCCGTACTGCGCAGCAGATCCCAGTCGCCTATCTCTTCAACCCCCACAGCCACGATTTCCGTGCCCAGTTGCTTCGCCATATTCAGGCAGGCGTCGTACTTCGCCCTCACCTTTTTATCGGTTGAGGCATGGTGCACAAAACTCCGGTCGATCTTGATCTCATCGAAAGGAATGCCGCGCAACTGCGCCAATGAAGAATACCCGGTGCCAAACTCGTCGATCGAGATGCGGAAGCGCTTCAGACGCAGCCGGGTCAATGTTTCAAGTGGCGCGCGCAGGTCGTTCATCGGTATCCAGCTTTCCGACACTTCCAGCATGACCTTCTGCGGCGACACACCTGCTTCGGTCACGAGGCCGGCAACGAAATCCGCAAAATCCAGTGATGCCAGGCTGTTTATCGACACGTTGACGGACAACTGCAACGACAGCCCCGCTTCCTGCCAGGCCTTTAACTCGGCCAGCGCGCCAGTCAGCACCACGCGGGTCAGGTCCTTGATCAGGCCGCGCGACTCGGCCACGCCGATGAACTTGGAGGGAAGCACCATGCCATCCCGGGGATGGTTCCACCTCACCAGGGTTTCCACGCCCATCACCTGACCGGTGGCGAGCGACACCTTGGGCTGGTAATAATTGACCAGTTCGCCGTTGGCGATGGCAGTACGCAAATCCTCCGCGCTGCGAATTATATTTGCCGCCGGGGTATGGTCTTGATATGAAGGATTCCACTTCGCAATTAACGCCGCCAGATCTTCCGGCCTGACGGGCTTGAGCAGATGGCCCAGCACCGGGATTTTATGCGCCCGCACCAGTTTCTCGGCGGCCTGCAGCATCTGCTCATCTTCACCGCTGAACAGGACGAGACTACCGGTGTAACGGTGCTCGACCAGGTGGCGCACGAACTCCACCCCGTCCATTTCCGGCATATTCAGGTCCAGCAGGATCACATCCGGCTGAGCACCCGGGCTATCGACCAATTCCAGCCCTGCACGTCCATTGTCGCAGGTGGAAACTGCGGTGTATCCCGAGTTCTCCAGCATGCGCGCGAGCAGCTTGAGCGTGAACTGGTCGTCATCGAGCACCAGAATCTTGATTTTGGATTTGTTCGTCACTTTGAAAGCCTATCATGAATAGCGCAGTCCATGCACTGCGCGAAATATATCAGAGATTAAACCGTTGAAGCCGTTGTCACCCCATCCCTGAAGACAACGGCATATCATGCAGCATCCGCACCATAGCAGAATGTGCGCTTTAATGCCCATCCAGATAACGATCAACACGCGCCAATTCATGCTCAAACCCGGGCAGCAGGATCGCCAGTGTTGCAGAGTCGCCGGCCTTGCCGGCCTGTTCCATCTCGGCACACAACTCGCCCAGTGCCAGCGCGCCTACCGAGCGGGACGAGGACTTCAGCCTGTGCGCCAAGGCACCGGCAGCCATTGCCTGCCCCGCCGCGCAGGCGGCGCGTAACTCCACTGCCGTCTTGGCCGCGCTGATGCGAAAGTCGTGCAGAAATTCGCGAATCATCGCCTCGTCGTCACCGACCAACGCCTTGAGCGCGTTCACGTCAACCGGGGCGGTCGCCCCGGTATCCGGTGGCGCGAGTGGCGCTGTTTCGGCTGGCAACGAACCGGGAATAACCACCGACAGCCATTTTTCCAGCACCGCTTTCAGGTCGGCCAGTTGCACCGGCTTGCTCAGGTAATCGTTCATACCGGCGGCGCGGCAGCGCGCGGCCTCACCCTTGAGCACGCTGGCGGTGATGGCAATGATCGGTATGCGCTGCTTGCCGGCTGTGCCGGCACGGGTTTCATTGGCGGAATTTTCAGCGGTGCGGATGGCGGTAGCCAGTCCGTAGCCGTCCATTTCCGGCATGAACAGGTCGGTGAACAGGATGGCGTAATCGCCGCTCTGCCAGCGCTTCAGTGCCTCGCGGCCATTGCTGGCGATGTCGGCTACTTGCCCGAGCAACAGGAATTGTTGCTGGATGACTTTCTGGTTAATCTCGTTGTCTTCGGCGACCAGAATCAGCCTGCCCGTGCGGCGCACCTCCTCCCGTGACAACTGGGGAATTACCGCAGCAGCGCTGCGCTTGTCATTCGCTTCGGGCTGTTTGGCCCGGTCGACGGCATGCGCTACCGCCTCCAGGAACACACGGCGATGCATCATCTCGGCGTCCAGAACGACCAGATCGGCTGCCAGATGCCGGAACTGCCGGCGTCCGCCGCGCTCGATGGTGACGAAGCGGGCATCCAGACCTCGGGCGCGGACAGTGGCGCGCAGTTCATCCAGCGGCGGGCTGACACTTGCGCCATCGATAATCACGACGCACAGGCCGGCCGGCCGGCCGATGATCCATTGCCTGATAGCCGCCAAGTCCGCTGCCCGCTCGACCATCGCATCCTCATACACAAGATAGGCGGCAAGATCATCGGCCAGACTCCCCGGCCCGCCCGCCACCAGACAGGCCAGCCCTCTGAGCAGAGAGGGCTCCTCATGGATTGCAGGATTTACAGGCGCCCGCTCGAAGGGAATGCGCACATTGAATGTGGAGCCCTTGCCCGGCACGCTGTGCAGCGTGATATCACCGCCCATCATTCTTGCCAACTGGCGGGAGATGGCCAGTCCCAGCCCGGTGCCGCCAAAACTTCGGGTGGTAGAGGCGTCCGCCTGCGTGAATGGTTCAAACAAACGCGCCTGGGTTTCTTCACCCATGCCGATACCGTTGTCGGCGACATGAAATTCCAGCGTGACCCGTTCTGGCGTGCTTTCAGCCAACAGGGTGCGCATCGACACCCGGCTCTGCCGCTGCTGCCCACCGGAGAACTTGATGGCGTTGTTGACCAGGTTGAGCAATATCTGGCGCAACCGCCCGGCATCGCCCATGACCTGTGAAGGAATGCCCGGATCGGTAAACAGCATCAGTTCCGTGCCATTCTTCATGGCCAGGGAAGACAGGGTTTCGCAGATTCCTTCCACCACATCGTCGACGGATATGGGCAGGTTGTTAATCTGGAAATTGCCGGCCTCGATCTTGGAGAAATCGAGGATGTCGTCGATGATAGCCAGCAGGGCAAACGCCGAATGATGGGCGATATTCAGCATCTCCAATTGCCGGCCATTCAGGCTGCTCTGCTGCAGCATTTCGATCATGCCGATCACACCGTTCATCGGCGTGCGAATCTCGTGGCTCATGGTGGCAAGAAAGGCCGATTTGGCACGGCTGGCCTGCTCTGCCTCCAGCCAGGCATGCGCCAGTTCGTCGGTACGCGCCAGCACTTTTCCTTCCAGCTCCGCGTTGAGACGGTCGAATTTATCGATCAGCTCGGCAGTGTGTACCGAGGTGTAGTTGAATGCCGACACCAGTTCGCCGATCTCGTCGCGCGAACGATAATCCATGCTTATACCTCGCTCACCGGCGGCGAAACGCCGGGTTAAATCGGCCAGAGTGAGGACCGGCACGGTGATCCGCGAGCGCACGTAGTAAAAAAGCCAGAGCATGATCAGGATTCCCAGCGCCTGCGCCAGATAAGTGAAGAAATCCGCCCGCAGGTTTGCGGTGTGCACGGCTTCTTCCAAGGCGTCCACCACGTGGTCGGTCTCGACCAATATCATTGCCGCGGCGGCGGCCACTTCGCGCTGGGCTGCCAGTCGTCCCTCCAGATCCGGCTCCGCCAGCACCTGTTCCAGCGCGATGTGCTGGCGCTGCCAGGTTTGAACGACATGCTGCAGATGTTCTTCCAGTTGGTCGCCGGCGCTGCGCATCAGCGGAGGAAGACGCGTGATCTCGCGTTCCACCTGGGCATAATGCATCAGAAATTCGCCTTCCAGTTTCATTTCCAGCTGCCTGGCAGCCTCGCTCGGCTCCATCACGAAGCTGGCCGATTGCAAGGCGACTTGCTGGGAGAGATAGCGCAGCCGCCCGCTCTGGTTGATGAGCTCGGCAGCGTTCGCGATGTTGCCATATACCTTGTTGATGAAATACAGGTTGCCGCCGGCGAGCAGCATGAGCAGCAGGAACATCCCGCCCAGCTTGACGCCCATCGGCCAACGGCGAAGCGGGACAGGGAATTCAGGTGACTTGGCCATGGTTATTCCAAATGCAGCTTATTGAACCAGGCATGGATTATGGCACTAAAACAAATCGGCCTGTTTCCAGCAAGCCGCAATGATTGCATGCAACTACGAATTACGCGTTGCCGATGCCGCGCGTCGGCAGACCGATCTGTTTGGCGAAATCCAGCATGCGCCGGATCGGTAACACGGCACGCTGAATGAGCGCCGGATCGACAAGTATCTCGTTCTTGCCGCTTTCCAGCACTTCGGCCAGATTGAGCAGGCCATTCATCGCCATCCACGGGCAATGGCTGCAACTGATGCAGGTCGCCCCCTGGCCGGCGGTAGGCGCCTCGATGAACACCTTGTGCGGCGACAGGGTGCGCATCTTGTGCAGGATGCCGTTATCGGTCGCAACGATGAATTCAGCGGCATCAAGTTGCTGCGAGGCCTTGATGAGCTGCGTGGTGGAGCCGACCACATCGGCCAGTTTGGCCACCGCGCGCGGCGCTTCGGGGTGCACCAGCACTTTGGCCTGAGGGTGCAGCGCCTTCAGTTCGAGCAATTCCTGCGCCTTGTATTCGTCATGCACCACGCACGAACCCTGCCACAGCAGCATATCCGCGCCGGTCTGTTCCTGGATATAACTGCCCAGGTGCCGGTCCGGCGCCCACAGAATTTTCTCGCCGCGCTCCTTGAGATGTTTGACGATGGGCAATGCGATCGAGCTGGTCACCATCCAGTCGGCGCGCGCCTTCACCGCCGCGCTGGTATTGGCATACACCACCACGGTGCGATCTGGATGCGCGTCGCAGAACGCGCTGAACTCGTCCGCCGGGCAACCCAGATCGAGCGAGCACTCCGCCTGCGGGTCGAGCATCAGCACGCGCTTCTCCGGATTGAGGATCTTCGCAGTCTCGCCCATGAAGCGCACGCCGGCGACCACGATGGTCTTCGCCGGATGCTGATGGCCGAAGTTGGCCATATCCAGCGAATCGGACACGATGCCGCCGGTTTCCTCCGCCAGGTCCTGCAAGTCGGAATGCACGTAATAATGCGCTACCAGCACCGCATCCTGCTCCTTGAGCATGCGCTTGATGCGTGCGATCAACTCGGCCTTCTGCTCCGGTGCCGGTTCCTGTGGCTGCTTCGCCCACGCCTGCGCCATGCTGCAGCCAGTCTGCGCAGCGTCGGGGTGGTCATACGGGATGTAAATAATGTCTTCGCTCATGGCATTTTCATGCTCGCACGCTGCGGCAACTCCAGTATCGCCGCGCGATTGCTCGGTGAAAAAACTTTCTCCGCCGCATCCTGCCACGCCAGCCACTGGAAGTTCAAGTGCTCGCGCGGCATCAATTGGACAGCGACAGGATGCGGCAGTTGCAGACCGAACACATGCTCTGTATTGCGCGTGATGCCAGGCGGATAACGGTGGCGCCAGTGCGGGTAAATCTCGTAGTCATTCTGCTTCTGCCAGTCGCTCAGCGCATATTGTGACGCATCCAGCCCTGTTTCCTCGCGCACCTCGCGTATTGCAGTGTCACACAAAGTTTCACCGGGCTCGCAACTGCCGGTGACCGACTGCCAGTAACCGGGATGGTCGGCACGCTCCAGCAACAGTACGTCAAGGCTGGCGGTATGGACCACCACCAGCACCGAGACCGGCTGTTTGTAGTGCAACATCATACTCCTGGCCTTAGTTCGAAGGCGAGACAAGGCGGCATCGAGTGAGCGACGCTGAAAACGAATGTTTCAGCGTACGCTAACTTCGCCTGCGAAGTTAAGCCCGAAAGGGCGGCGGCAGCTACAGTGCTTATAGCACGACCAGGAGCGAACAAAGATGCCAGCACAGTATCGCCGATGAAATGAGGTCAGGCGAAGAATACCCAGAACGGCTTGTTGCGCTGCCGCCAGTACACCACCGTATCGGCGAGGATGTCCTGCGCAATTTCGCGGTCGTTGGCAGACAGGCCGAAGGTACCGCTGACGTTGCGCAACAGCAGCACATAACCGGCCGCCTCACCGCACCACGACAGATCGCACAGATCGTCGGCCAGTGCATCCCAGTTTGCGCCGAACTCGGGCGGAAAACCGGCGGCGCGTGCCAGCGCGTTGAGCAGGTTCTGCTTGCCCTTGACGCCCTTGATATCTGCGTCGAACAGAGGAAAGTTTGCTTCACTGGCGGCAGCACGCAACTCGTCCACGCCGCACGCCAGCGAGTAGCTGCCCGCTGCTTGCAAATCATTTAGTTGTTGGGCCAGCGGATTCATGGCTATTCCCTGATGCGTTTGAAGGTTTGGTAATGATCGGCAGAGTAATAACATTCCACTGATTCTCCACACACGATACGGCGTGCACCGCGATTGCGCGCGCCGGGTGTTTCAACAGTGTATTCATGATAGTAGCCGCGCTGCTGCTGCGGCAAAATGCGCTCATGGTTTCCGAACGCCGCACCGTCGCGCTCGTAGGGAAACGGCCCGCCCTGCCTGATGGCCTGCAGCGTATCGCGCGCCTCGGCGGGCAATTCGGCCACTGCGATGACCGGCAGGCCGGGCTGCATCACCGGCTCGGCCTGTCCGGGCGGCAGCCACAGCAGTGCTGCCGATAATATCCACCAGAACCGCAATGCGCGGGACGTCTTCAACCCTTGGCGACCTCCACCGATGCCTGCACATGCTTGCGCAGGTGGATATGCAGATCGCGCAATTGTTTCTCGTCCACTGCGCTTGGCGCTTGCGTCAGCAGGCATTGCGCGCGCTGGGTCTTGGGGAAGGCGATCACGTCGCGGATCGATTCGGCGCCGGTCATCATGGTGACGATGCGGTCCAGCCCGAACGCCAGCCCGCCGTGCGGCGGTGCGCCGTATTGCAGCGCGTCGAGCAGGAAGCCGAACTTGAGTTGTGCCTCTTCTGCGCCGATGTTGAGCGCGCGGAATACCTGGCTTTGCACTTCTTCCTTATGAATACGCACCGAGCCGCCGCCGAGTTCACTGCCGTTCAGCGCAAGGTCATAGGCCTTCGCCAGGCAACGTCCGGGATCGCTTTCCAGCAGGTCGAGATGCTCGTCCTTGGGCGCAGTGAACGGATGGTGGCAGGCGGTCCAGCGCTTCTCTTCCTCGTCGTACTCGAACATCGGGAAATCCACCACCCACAGCGGCTCCCAGGCGTTGCCGTTGACGTAGCCCTTTTCGTGGCCGATCCTGCTGCGCAGCGCGCCGAGCGCGTCGTTGACGATCTTGGTCTTGTCGGCGCCGAAGAAAATCAGGTCGCCGTTCGCAGCGCCGGTGCGTTCGACGATGGTCTTCAGCGCCGCCTCGTGCAGGTTCTTCACGATCGGCGATTGCAGGCCGGTTTCGTTGAGCTGCGCGATGTCGTTGACCTTGATGTAGGCCAGTCCCTTCGCACCGTAAATCTTCACGAATTCGGTGTAGCCGTCGATCTCGCCGCGCGTCAATGCCGCGCCGCCCGGCACGCGCAGCGCCGCGACGCGCCCGTTTTCAGAACTTGCGACTCCGGAGAACACCTTGAATGCGACATCCTTCACCGCGTCGGTCACTTCGGTCAGCTCCAGCGTGATGCGCAGGTCCGGCTTGTCGGAGCCGTAGCGCCGCATCGCCTCGGCATGAGTCATGCGCGGGAACGGGTTGGGCAGGTCGACATCCAGCGCTTCCTTGAACACGGTGCGCATCAGTTCTTCCATCAGCGCAGTGATCTGCGTCTCGGTCAGGAACGAGGTCTCGATATCCACCTGGGTGAATTCCGGCTGGCGGTCGGCGCGCAGGTCCTCGTCGCGGAAGCATTTGGTGATCTGGTAATAGCGGTCGAAGCCGGACACCATCAGCAACTGCTTGAACAACTGCGGCGACTGCGGCAGCGCGAAGAACTCGCCGGGATGCACGCGCGACGGCACCAGATAGTCGCGCGCGCCTTCCGGCGTGGACTTGGTCAGCATCGGCGTCTCGATGTCGATGAAGCCGCGGCTGTCGAGAAAGCGGCGGAATGCCATCGCCACCTTGTAGCGCAGCATCATGTTCTTCTGCATCTGCGGGCGGCGCAGGTCGATCACGCGATGGGTCAGGCGCACGTTCTCCGACAAATTCTCGTCGTCGAGTTGGAACGGCGGTGTCACCGAGGTGTTCAGCACCTCAATCTCGTGGCACAGCACTTCGATCTCGCCGCTGGTGATGTTGGGATTGGTCGTGCCTGCCGGACGATGGCGCACCCTGCCGGTAACGCGCAAGACGAATTCATTGCGCACCGATTCGGCGATCCGGAACATCTCCGGGCGATCCGGATCGCAGACGATTTGCGCCAGGCCTTCGCGGTCGCGCAGGTCGATGAAAATCACCCCGCCGTGGTCGCGGCGGCGATGCGCCCAGCCGCACAGGCTGACCGTCTGGTCGAGTTGGTCGATATTGAGCAGTCCGCAATAATGAGTTCGCATAGTTAAGCTTTAAGAAAAAAACGTGGTTAATCCTGGGTAAGTGCGTGTGGCTGGGCCGCTTCCGGCGTGGCCACCACGCCCATCGACACGATGGTGCGCAACGCCACATCCACGGTCATATCCAGTTCGATGGTATCAACCTTGCGCACATAGAAATAAAAACCGTTTACCGGACTCGGCGTGGTAGGAATGAATACCGCGACATACTCTTCGTCGAAACGGTTGCTCACCTCGCCCGGCACGCTGGTCTGAAACGCCAGCGACCATGCGCCACGGTGTGGGTAGCGCACCAGCAGCACCTTGCGGAACGAGTTGCCGCTGCCGGACAGCAGGGTATCGCTGACCTGCTTCACCCCCTTGTAAATGCTGCCGACAAAAGGAATATGCAGCATCCCCTTTTCGGACGCGTCCCACAACCGTTGGCCGAACACATTGCGGATCAGCAGGCCGGTCAGCAGTACCACGCCCAGCGTCAGGATGATGCCCAGCCCGGGAATGTGAACGGGCAGCAGGTTGTCCGGATGCCAGTGCGCCGGCAGCAACAGCAGGGTTTGATCCATCGTGCCGATGATCAAGTCCAGCACCCACAGGGTGATGCCGAGCGGAACCCAGACCAGCAGGCCGGTAATGAGATATTTTTTCATCGGCGATCAGCTCGCCATCGGGCAAGTACCCGATGCCGCGCAAGGAGCGCACTCAGCCTTGGGCTTGTCCTTGAAGTCGGTGGCGTAATAACCGTTACCCTTCAACTGAAAACCTGCGGCAGTCAATTGCTTGGTGAATGTTTCCTTGCCGCATTCCGGGCAAACGACGAGTCGCGCATCGCTCATCTTCTGCATCACGTCCCGTTGCAGGCCGCAACTGGAACATGCATAAGCATAAATAGGCATGAATCCTCCTATCGGGTGATTTTCAAAGGCGCGCATTATACATTAGGGGGTGTCATTTTAGAGATGCAAATTGCATCCCGAGGCCCGCGAACAGGCCGCAAAAATGGGCGAACGGCCTTTCTTACTAGATTCCGCCCAATGGCTTATCTGGAATAAATCTGCTGCGCGATTCCGCAACGGGAAAGTTTTGGGGATTTGGTTTTACGCGCTATGCAGTTTCAGCATCGCCGCTTCCTGCTTGCCCGCAATAATGAGATCGGATATCTCAAGTGCGCGTTGCACCGCCTGCTCGATCAAGGCCCGCTCTTCCTTGCGCGGATCATTCAATACGAAATTAACCACTTCGGCACGCTCGCCCGGATGACCGATACCCAGGCGCAGACGCCAGAAATCCCTGGTGCCGAGATGCGCGATGACGTCCTTCAAACCATTATGCCCGCCGTGTCCGCCGCCCAGTTTCAGGCGCGCCACACCGGGCGGCAGATCCAGATCGTCATGCACCACCAGAATTTCGGCCGGGGCGATCTTGTAGAACTGCGCCAGCGCGCCAACCGACCGCCCGCTGGCGTTCATGAAGGTCTGCGGCTTGAGCAGCAGCATCTCCCGGCCGTGCAACTGGCCGCGCGCGGTCAGGCCATGAAATTTGGCCTCGTTTTTGAAGCTCAGATTGTGCAGGCGCGCGAGTTCGTCCACCCAGCGGAAGCCGACGTTATGCCGGGTGGATTCGTATTCGCGCCCGGGGTTGCCCAGACCGATAATCAAACGTATTGCATCCATGGTATCTGAATGAAAAAACCCGCCATGCCGTTATCAGCAATGGCGGGTTTCATTAAGGATATACCCGTTTACTTCTTGGCTTCCTTGGCGGCTGGTGCAGCGGCGGCTGGCGCTGCAGCGGCGGCAGATGCTGCGGCAGCGGCTTCCGCTTCGGCTTCTGCTTCGACCGCGCCGCGCGGTACTTGCACGGTGGCCACCACCGCTTCTGCGGTATGTGTGCCGTGCGCAGCGGCTTCCACGCCCTTGGGCAGCTTCAACTCGGCCACGTGCACGGAATGTCCCAGTTCCAGCTTGCCCAGATCGACTTCAATGAAGGCCGGCAAATCAGCGGGCAGGCAAATGATGTCCAGTTCGTTCATCACATGGCTGATCTTGCCGCCACCAGTCTTCACGCCCGGCGCGATGTCCGCATTCAGAAAGTGCAGCGGCACCCTGATATGCATCTTCTTGTTTGCGTCTACGCGCTGGAAGTCGATGTGCTGCACTTGCTGGCGGAAGGGATGCATCACGAAGTCACGCAGCAGCACGGACTCCTTCTTGCCGTCCAGATTCAGCGTCAGCACGGAAGCATGGAACGCCTCCGAGCGCAGCTTGTGGTACAGCTCGTTGTGATCCAGTTCAATCATTACGGCATCGCCGGAGCCATAGACAATTCCTGGCGTGCGGCCGGAATTGCGCAGACGGCGGCTCGCACCCGTACCTTGCGCCTTGCGGGGTGTTGCATTGATTTCGATAGTCATATCACTTCTCCAAAAAAAACAGAATCGTCCGCGACCAGACAATTCTTACACTGCAACAATCAACATGACTGCTGCTTATTTCTTACTCAGTGAACAGCGAGCTCACCGATTCTTCACTATTGATGCGGCGGATTGTTTCCGCCAGCAATTCTGCCGTGCTCAACTGGCGAATGCGCTTGCAATTGCGTGCCGCCTCATTCAGCGGAATGGTATCGGTGACCACCAGCTCATCGATCGCGGAATTCTCGATGCGCTCGATTGCCGGGCCGGACAGTACCGCATGGGTACAGTAGGCCAGCACACGCGCCGCACCCTTCTCCTTCAATGCGTTGGAAGCTTCGCACAGCGTGTTGGCAGTATCCACCATGTCGTCCATGATCAGGCAGGTGCGCCCCACCACATCACCGATGATATTCATCACCTTGGCCACATTCGGTTTCGGACGGCGCTTGTCGATAATCGCCAGATCCGCTTCCAGTTCCTTGGCCAGCGCACGGGCGCGCACCACGCCGCCCACGTCCGGCGATACCACGATCAGGTTCGGGTAATTGTTCTTCCACACGTCGGACAGCAGGATCGGGCTGGCATAGATGTTGTCCACCGGAATGTCGAAAAAGCCCTGAATCTGGTCGGAGTGCAAATCCATGGTCAGCAGCCGGTTCACGCCGGCACCGGTAAGCATGTCGGCCACCACTTTGGCGGTAATCGCGACGCGCGCCGAACGCGGGCGGCGGTCCTGGCGCGCATAGCCGAAATACGGCATCGCAGCGGTGATCCTCCCGGCGGAAGCGCGCTTCAGCGCGTCCACCATCACCATCACCTCCATCAGATTGTCATTGGTCGGCGCGCAAGTGGATTGCAGCACGAACACGTCCTTGCCGCGCACATTCTCAAGCAGCTCCACCATCACCTCGCCGTCGGAGAAGCGACCCACCTTGGCGCGCCCGAGATGGATGTGGAGATACTGCGCAACCGCTTCAGCAAGCTTAGGGTTGGCATTGCCGGTAAATACCATCAAGCTGTCGTAGGACACGTACAACCCCTTAATAAATCGAAAACAACAGGGCCAGCGCCCCGAGACTTTGTTTTGGCTACAGCCGCTCGCTTTGCGAGCTTAACGTTCGTTCTGCTCACGTTAAGCCTGCGCCGAAACTTGCGTTTTGGCTGGGGAGGCAGGGATCGAACCTGCGAATGCCGGAATCAAAATCCGGTGCCTTACCACTTGGCGACTCCCCAACAACTCAATTGAGCACCCAGTCATGCAACGGATGCCTCGTTAAACCTTGCGCCACCACGCCGCGCATATCCTGCGGCAACCGGGCCAACACCGCCTCGGCCTGGCTGCGGCCGGAAAATTCGGCGAATACGCAGGCACCCGACCCGGTCATCATCGCTTTGCCAAAATTATTCAGCCAAGCCAGGTGGCGTGCCACTTCCGGATAGAGCTTGCAGGCCACGGGCTGCAGGTCGTTGCGCAACTGTTCCTGCCTCTCCGGAAGGGCGCGCATTGTGATAGAAACCGTATCGCGTGTCAATTCAGGATGCCCAAAAATCTGCGCGGTCGGCACCTGCACTGGCGGAAACAGCACCACATACCATGCTTCCGGCAAGGGACAGGCCTGCAATACCTCGCCCACACCCTCGGCGAAGGCATTCTCACCGAACACGAACAGCGGCACATCCGCGCCCAGCCGCAGTCCGATCTGCATCAGCCGCTCGCGTGACAAACCCAGCGACCACAGGCGGTTCAGCGCGATCAGCGTGGTCGCCGCATCCGAGCTGCCGCCACCCAGCCCGCCGCCCAGCGGGATGCGTTTTTCCACCGCGATGTCCACGCCGGAATCGCAGCCGGTCTCGCTTTGCAGCAACCGCGCGGCGCGCACGCACAAGTCCCGTTCCTCCGGCACACCTTCGATAGCATTGGTGCGATGCACCACGCCATCCTCACGCAGGGTGAAATGCAAGGTATCGTGCAGATCGACGAAACGAAACAGGGTTTGCAGCAGGTGGTAGCCGTCCGGCCTGCGTCCGACCACATGCAGAAACAGGTTGAGCTTGGCGGGAGCGGGGCAACTGAGGGTCGGTTTCACCGCGCTTCCCACTCGTCGATCAGCAGTTGCATCTGCAGGGCATCACGCGTCAATTCCAGGTGTGCCGGCAGACTGCTCGCTGCATCGCCGGCGTAGCGCAGATAGCGCACCTCCCAGCCGCTCTGGCGCAATACTGCCATCCTTCCTCCGGCATCGCGCTCGATCTGCGCCTCGCCCTCCGCCATCGGCAGCGCCAGCACCCAGTAGTGCAAGCCGCTCAACGGCAGATGCCAGCCCAACACCTGCTGCATCAGCGATTCCACATCGCCGGCCTGGTAACGCTTGTCGCCATCCTCCAGCGTCGCGTTTTGCGCATCGCGATACACGCGCGCTGCCGTCTGTCCCAACGGTGCAAGCAGCAATAACTCGTCGGACTGCGGCCGGTGCACCCAGCGCAACCCGGCGGAATGGCGCGTGCCATTATGCCTGACCGCGACGCGCCCGTTCAGCGTGAACGATGCGATATCGGGCTGCACCGGGCGTAGCGCCGGAACGGGAGGCGTCGGCAACGACGAGCAACCGCCCAGCAGACACAGCCAGAGCAGGAGCGGCAGACGCATTATTGCCCGGTGAATTTTTCGATGACCGTCCGCAACGGCACGTTGCCGGGATGCGCCTTGAGGCTGTCCTGCCAGACTTTTCCGGCTTCATCCTTGTCGCCGCGCATCCACAGCACCTCGCCCAGGTGCGCGGCGATTTCGGGATCGGGGTTGCTGGCAAACGCGCGGCGCAGCATGGCCAGGCTCTCGTCCAGCCTGCCGCTGCGATAGTAGCCCCAACCCACGCTGTCCATGATGGCGGCATCATCGGGGGCAAGCTGCAACGCTTTCTCGACCAGCTCAAGCGCCTCCGGAATGCGCTCATTGCGTTCCAGCAGGCTGTAGCCGAGCGCGTTGAGGGCATGCGCATGATCCGGTTTGATCTGGATCAGTTTGCGCATCAACTGCTCGAACACTTCCGGCTTGCCGATCTTTTCCGCCATCATGCCGGTTGCGTACAGCAGCTCGGGATGATTGGGCAGTTTCTCCAGGCCCTGCTGCAAAACCTGGTATGCATCTTCCACCCGCTTCGCTTCATGCAGCAATTGGGATTCGAGCAGGATCATTTGCACACGCTGCTGATTGTCGGCGGCGGGCGTCTGGTGCAGATATTCGCGCGCCTCGTCCAGCTTGCCGGACTTGTGCCACAAGTAGACTACGCGCAACTGTGCGGCGAACTGGTACCCGCCGCCCTTGACCTCGCGGTAATGTGCTATCGCCCGTTCTTCGTCCTCTTTCGCCTCGCTCAGCTGCCCGAGGTAATACTGCACCGTGTTCTGGTCCACTTTGCCTTTGCCGAGCAACTGCCGGAGCTGCGCCTCCGCATCCTGCAAGTCGTTCAGTTGCAGGGAAATCAGCGCAATCGCGAACGCTATATCCGGATTGTTCGGATTTTCTTTTGCCAGGCGCTGAAATTCATTGCGCGATGCCTTGTACTGTTTTTGCTCCAGCAGCATGCGGGCGTATTGCAAACGGATTTCGCGCATGTCCGGATAATCGGACAAATAGCGGCGCAATGCCTCCAGCGCCTGCTGCGGCGCGCTTTTCAGCAATATTTGCGCTTCCAGCGAGACCGCCGTGCCCCATTTCGGCCGCAGCTTGCGTGCCTGACGCACCTCATCCAGCGCAAGTCCATCGTCGCCTGCCTGCCGCGCCAGTTGCGCTACCGACCAATGTGCCTCGGCGATCTGCGGATAGGGTTGTGCGAGATCGCGCATCAGCTTCAAGGCGGCGGGCTTGTCCGGATATGATGCAACCATCTGGAAAATCTGCATGAACTCGTTGCCCTGGTTTTCCTTTTCCGCTTCCAGGATCATGGCCAGTTCCGGTTGCGCCTCATCCAGTTTTCCACCGCGCAACAATATCGAAGACAACATGCGCGCCGCGAAAATTGAAGTCGGCTCAACTTCACGCCAATATCTGAGCGCATCAATTGACTTGCTCATGTCGCCGGACTCGACTGCCAGTTGCGCGGCGCGCTTGGCCAGGCGCGGGTCGCCGGTTTGTTTGGCAATATCTGCGCTGCTTCTTACCGCCAGCGCCTTGTGTCCGCGCTGGTTGGCAATTTCGGTCAACAGGAATTCATAGAGCAACTCATCGCTCAATTCCAGGTCAGGCAATACCGGCAGAACTTCCGCATCAACTTTTGCGTGTGGATGGTGCGGCGCAACCGGCTGTGCCGGTTCGGTACGCGGGGGAGTTTGTGCGCAGGCGGTGAGCAACAAACAGCAGACAATCAGATAATTCGGTTTGGTCATGACAATATGCTTTTTGTAGTGAACGCGCATATTAGGTTATATCCGGCTCAATCCACAACTTTGCCGGCTGCATATTTCTGGCGGATATGGCAATTTTCAACACACTGCCGCAGCAGATTGATGCCGCCATTTAATAGGGATGCACTGCCTTGAACTGTATTACCCGAACGAAGGCATTTGCAGCAGCCAGCCGAGGCCGCCCAGTGCGCCAAAGAGAATCGCCAGGTGCGCCCAGCCCCAGAACAGGTAGCGGCGCGATAATTTTTCCGGCGTCAGATTGCTGATCAGGAATAATTTGCCGTCGCGCGGCCGGCCGATGATGTGGATGTCGGGTTGGGTATGCGCTTCACGCCGCTTTTTTGTCACTTCACGCTTGGCCGCCTGGCGCGCCAGCATCCATTCCTGCATATCCAGTTCGCCGTCATTGTTCAGGTCAAAGCGTTCGCGCAGCGCGGGCATGTCCTTTTTCCATTCGGCGAGCAGTGCATTGAGTTCGGCTCGTGTGTCGAATTCCGCGCTCAGGCTGCGCGTACGGAAATCGCCGATGACATAGATGCTGTCGTTGTGAATGAACTTCCACTCGGTGTAGCGATAATTCCCTTCGATCCACTGGTCATGGTGTTTGGTGATGATCTCGGCATGCTCGGGATCGACCACGCAATCGCCGCTGTCATCGCGCAGCACGAACGAATCGCTGCTTTCGCCGCTATCGATAGTACGCCATGAATCGCCATCCTTGGTGCTGTGTTTCTCTTCCACCTCGTAGCGGTACCACAGGCAGGGCAGCGCGCGCAGTTTGCTGATCAGCGGTTCGCCGTAAGGCCTGCCGCGCCCGATCAGTTCCACGTAGCCCTGCGCGGCGGAGGCGACTTTCGAAGTCGGCGTATCGCGCACCATGCGCAGCCGGTGCAGCGCCGACAGCCAGGCGAAAAAACTGATGAGCGCCATCACCGACAGCGTGCCCAGCCAGCCAGCGCGCGACTCCAGTTTGATACCGGCCAACAGCAGCAACAGCTGCGCGCCGGAGGTAACCAGTTGTGCGTATTCGCGGCGCAGCCTGACCAGCATGACAACTAACTGAAGAGCTGCTTCATGTCCACATCCGCCTTCTCACTGGCAGAAAATTCCAGCAGCGGCTTTGCGCCGAAATTGAACAGCGCAGCGATGATACTGGCGGGAAATACTTCGATCTGCACGTTATTGATATTCACCGTTTCGTTATACAGCTCGCGGCGGTCGGCGATGCCGTTCTCCAGCGAAGTGATGCGGGTCTGCAACTGCATGAAATTTTCGTTGGCCTTCAGTTCCGGGTAGGCCTCCGCCACCGCAAAGATATTGCCGAGCCCCATACGCAGCATGCCCTCCGCCTGCCCCAGCGCGGGAATATCCTGCTGCTGGCGCGCGGCCTGCACCCGCGAGCGCGCCTCGATGACTTTTTGCAGCGTGGCCTGCTCGAATTCCTTGTACTGCCTGCACACCTCGACCAGCTTGGGCAGCTCGTCATGGCGCTGTTTCAACAACACATCGATATTCGCCCACGCCTTGGCAACGGCGTGTTTGACGTTGACCAGATGGTTGTACAGAGTGATGCCGTAGATCAGCAGGACAGTGATGACGCCGAGGAAAATCAGTATGAACATGTTGGCTCCCTTTTATCTTGAATTCAGCGGTTGGACTGCACACTCATCGTTGCAGGAACGCGCATGGCGCACTTCCTGGCGAATAGTAGCGTGCCAAACGATATGGCCGCAACGGCGCGTTGCGCCGGCTATGACACCAACCGGCTATTCGGGCTGGACCTGGCCCGCGCCGGCCGGCTCAGCGCAGTCAGCCTTTTGCGAGCCGCCACAACGAGGTGATTTCCGCCGCGCGCGCAGCGTGCAACGGGTCTGCCGCATCGCTGGCACGCGGGTGGCGCGGCCGCACATCCATGCGATCCAGCACCTTCAATCCGGCGCCGGCGATCATCCCGAGCAGTTCCTCGCGCGTGCGCAAACCCAGATGTTCGGCCAGATCGGAAAGGATCAGCCAGCCTTCGCCGCCGGGTGTGAGGTGAGCCGCCAGGCCGTTGAGGAAGCCGGACAGCATGCGGCTGTCCGGGTCGTACACCGCGCGTTCTATGGTCGAACCCGGTCGTGCCGGTAGCCACGGCGGGTTGCAGACAACCAGCGGCGCTCTGCCTTGCGGAAAGAGATCGGCCTGCACCACCTCCACTTGCCCCGCGAGTCCGAGCCGTGCCAGATTGTCGCGGGCGCAGGCCAGGGCGCGCGCATCCTGATCGGTCGCTACCACATGCGCGATACCCCGGCGCGCCAGCACTGCCGCGAGCACGCCGCTGCCCGTGCCGATGTCGAAAGCAAGCTCAACCGCAGGCAGCGGCGCTTGCGCCACCAGCTCCACATATTCGCCGCGCACGGGGGAGAACACGCCATAGTGCGGGTGAATACGCGCGCCCAGAGCAGGAATCTCGACTCCTTTCTTGCGCCATTCGTGCGCGCCGACCAGTCCCAGCAATTCGCGCAGCGAGACCACCGAAGACTCCCCGCCGGCGCCATATGCCTCAAGGCAGGCCTGGCGCAGGTCGGGCGCACGGCGCAGCGGAATGCGGTAATCCGCTTCCAGCGGGATAAGCAACATCGCCAGCGTGCGTGCGCGCTGCGATTGCGCCTGTCGATGCAGATGGAAAGACTCTGCCGGAGAAATAAGAGAGGACGGGGTTGGCTTTTTGCGCGGCTTGCGTTCGGCTCGCCGTGCCAGCGCCTGCAACAACTGCCGCGCATTCTGAAAGTCGCCGCGCCACAATAACGCGGTGCCCTCGCAAGCGAGGCGATATGCGGCATCTGCCGTCATGGTGTCATCGGCGATGGCCACCCGTTTGGGGGGCGGCATCCCGCTCTCGGAACGCCAGCGCGCCGAACAGGACTGGTTGGCTTCCATCCAGCGGATGACCGGATAGCCGCTCACAGTACCAGCACATTATTGAGACAGGTTCTTGCCTGCGCCAGCCGCGCCAGTGTCGGCAGCAGGTTCAGTCCGGTAGCTTCCTTCAATGCCAGCGCATTTTCCTTCAGGTCGTCGAGCGAAATGGCGATCGGGTAGCCGGTTGCGGCCAGCACCAGTGCGTTGCCGCTTTCGCCGGAAGGAAACACCAGCGCGCGGTCGTCGAAAGCCTCGGCAACGTGAGCGGAAACCCTTTTGAAATTGCGGCCGCGCGTCAGCATGTTCACCGCCATGATGCCGTTATCGCTCAGGCTGGATCGGCAAGCCTGATAAAACGGCAAAGTCTCCAGCGCTCCCGCGCGCGCCCTTTCGTCGAAGCCGTCCACCAGAATCAGGTCGAATTTTCTGCCTTTGTTGTTCAGCACGTATTCCGCGCCGTCGCCAATGACCAGATGAATGCGCTTCGGGTCTTCCGGCAACTTGAAAAACTGCCGCGCGGCGGCGACCACGGCGGGCTCGATCTCTACCACGGTGAGATGCACAAGCGGATAATGGCGATACAGAAACTTGAGCAGCGAAGCGGCGCCGAGACCAATCAGCAGCACCTTGCGCGGTGGGTCGCGCAGCAACAGCCCCGCCAGCATTTCGCGCGTATATTCCAGCTCAAGGTTCCATGGCCGCGCAATGCGCATCGCGCCCTGTATCCAGTCCGAGCCGAAGTGCAGGGTGCGCACGCCGGCTTCTTCACGAATGTCGATGGGTATGGTCATATCTTTGCGATTTTCCCGATGGTGAGCGGCGGTTGCCGCCCTGATTGCTGCTGCTGATTGCTCATCATTGCCGATATCTCCTGCGCCAATTCTACATCCTGCCTGCGGGGAAGACGCTGGAGTGATGTGGCACGCAGACATTGCATGGCCGATGGTAGAATTCACCCATGCTCAACGAACGCGCACAAATCCTGCTCAAGACTCTGGTGGAACGCCACATCGGCGACGGCCAGCCGGTTGGTTCGCGCGCCCTGCAGCAGTATTCCGGCCTGGATATCAGCTCGGCAACGATTCGCAACGTAATGGCCGACCTCGAGGATATCGGCCTGGTCAGCAGCCCGCACACTTCAGCCGGCCGCGTCCCGACGGCCCTGGCGTATCGCCTGTTCATCGACACCATGCTGGTGACCCGGCCGCTGGACAGTGCGCGTGTGCAGCAAATGCAGAGCCAGCTGCATCCGGACAACCCGTCGCGCCTGATCGCGCAGGCCTCCAACATTCTGTCCGAACTGACGCAATTCGCCGGGGTGGTCGCCACGCCCAGACGCAGCGCCATCACCGTGCGCCAGATCGAGTTCCTGCGCCTGAAGGAAAAACGCGTATTGCTCATCATCGTCATGCCCGACGGCGAGGTGGAGAATCGCGTATTGCTGATGGAACGGGACTATACCCAGTCGCAGCTCACCGAGGCGGGCAACTTCCTCAACCAGCATTACATCGGCTGCAGCTTCTCGCAAATCCGCGAAAAACTGCGCGGTGAATTACGCCAGTTGCATCAGGACATGAGTGCGCTGATGGCTGCGGCGCTGGCGGCGGGCGACGAAGCTTCAGCCAAGCAATCCGGCGATTACGTCATCAGCGGCGAGCATCATCTGCTGCATGTGGAGGACCTCTCCGCCGACATGAACCGCCTGCGCAGATTATTCAGCCTGTTCGAGCAGAAGACCGAGCTGCTGCAACTGCTGGAAGCAAGCCGCAAAGGCCAGGGCATCCATATCTTCGTCGGAGCCGAATCCGGCCTCGCTTCGCTGGAGGAATGCAGCGTCATCACCGCGCCCTACTCCGCCGACGGCCAGGTGGTCGGCACGCTCGCCGTGGTCGGCCCCAGGCGCATGGACTACCAGCGCGTCATTCCGATCGTGGATATCACCGCGCGCCTCTTAGGCAACGCACTGTCCCAGAGTTGATAAACCGAATGACCTACCAAACCGAACCTGAATTCACCCACGGCACGCCGGAAAAGACCGGCATCCTGCTCGTCAACCTCGGTACGCCGGATGCGCCGACGCCGAATGCGGTGCGCCGCTATCTGAAGGAGTTTCTGGGCGATCCGCGCGTGGTGGAAATGCCGCGCGCGATCTGGTGGCTGATTCTCAACGGCATCATCCTCAACACGCGCCCGAAAAAATCCGCCGCGAAATATGCCTCTGTATGGCTGAAGGAAGGCTCACCGCTGCGCGTCTATACCGAGAAACAGACTGTCCTGCTGCAAGGCTACCTGGGTCAGCGCACCAGGGCGCCTTTCGTGGTGGACTACGCAATGCGCTACGGCAACCCTTCGATACCCGGCGTGCTGCGCAAGCTCAGGGAACAGAATTGCCAGCGCATCCTGATTGTGCCGATGTATCCGCAATATGCCGCCAGCACCACCGCCACGGTATGCGATATCGTGTTCGGCGAGCTGCAAAAAATGCGCAATGCCCCTGCGCTGCGCACCATCAGGAATTTCCACGACCATCCCGGTTACATCAAGGCACTGGCCGGCAACATCAACGATTACTGGATGAAGAACGGCCGCCCGGAAAAACTGCTGATGAGCTTCCACGGCCTGCCGCGTTACACGCTGGACAAGGGCGATCCCTACCACTGCGAATGCCGCAAGACCGGCCGCCTGCTGGCGCAGGAACTCGGCCTGAAACCGGAGCAATACGCCGTCAGCTTCCAGTCGCGCCTCGGTAATGCTGAATGGCTCAAACCCTACACCAGCGACACGCTCAAGGAACTCGGCAGGCAGAAAACCCGCCGCGTGGATGTGGTCTGCCCCGGCTTCGTCGCCGATTGCCTGGAAACGCTGGAAGAAATTGCGCTGGAAGGCAAGGAAGCTTTCCAGCACGCGGGCGGCGGCGAATACCACTACATTCCCTGCCTCAACGACCGCAACGACTGGCTGCATGCGCTGACCGATCTGGTGATGGACAACCTGCACGGCTGGCTGATCGAACCGGATGCGGCGGAGCTGGAACAGAGCAGGCTGCGCGCGCTGGCGCTGGGCGCCAAGAAATAAATGAAACAGGCCCACTTGCTGGAGAAACGCCCATGAACGAGACCCTGCGCACCCAACAGTCCCACCGCAGCATCCGCAGCTACAAGGCCGACCCGGTCAGCGACGCCATGCTCGGGCAGATCATCGCCGCCGCACATCAGGCGCCGACCTCGATGAACGCGCAGGAAATCTCGCTGATCGTGGTGCGCGATGCGGAAAAGCGCGCCCGCATCGCCGAACTTTGCGGGGGACAGGCGTGGATTGCTCAGGCGCCGGTGTTCATCACCATCGTCATCGACTTTCACAAGACCGACCTCGGCGTGCGCAAGGCCGGGCAGACGCAGATCATCCACGAAAGCATGGAAGGCTTCGGTGTTGCCGCCGTCGATGCGGGCATCGTGCTCGGCACGCTGATCACCGCCGCCGAATCGCTCGGACTGGGCATCGTCCCGATCGGCAGCATCCGCCGCAACCCGCAGGGCATGATCGACCTGCTCGGCCTGCCGCCGCTCACCTTCCCGCTGGTCGGCCTGTGCATCGGCCATATCAGGGACGACGTGCCGCTGAAGCCGCGCATGGACATCAAGACCTTCCGCCACGACGAGCGCTACGATGCCTCCGGCTACGCGGCAGCAATAGACGCCTACGATGCGCAGCTCATGGAATACTGGAAACAGATCGGACGTAGCGACGGCGTGGCGTGGTCAAGCAACCTCGGCAACTTCTACCGGCAGGTGTATTTCCCGCAGGTCAAGCCGGTCACGGCGATGCAGGGATTGCTGAACGACAAGTGAGCCATCGCGGCAGGGATCACTAAGTTAATGTGAAGCTGGCCCATTTAACTCGTTAAAAAGAAATCGACTCCGGTACCTTTGATCACTAACGAAGTTTATTGAGTAGCTTCTTGAAAACAAAACTTATAGCAGTTATTACTGCACCAATGATAGTTAGCACACCAACTATTATGCCGAGGCCGGCAAGCAATTCCCAATCGATAAACTTCTGCAACACCCATGCAAAGAGAAGTGAAATACCCGCAGTCAGAATATTTGTACGCCAGTTGCTTCTATCCCGCGCAATTGCAACTACTGCCGCCGCAAACATAAATACAAAGAGAACCAGCAGCGCGATAGAAACTAATAAAACAATGATGGGAATTATCGATACTAGAAAGCCAACATGCTCTGCTGCATCTACAACAACTGCAGACGCCTCACTCCCCATTAACATGGAAATATATGCAGTCAAAACTGTTGTGAGAATCGATTTTGGAGATGAATTTCGCATGTTTTGTACGATAAAATGTTTCGGAGCCGATTTATTTTCCAGCAGGCACGAACCCTACTCCGCGCTCACTGCAGGGTCAATATGCCGAAACACGAAACCGTGGTCCCCGATTATTCCCCATCAGCTAATGTGACACGTATGAATGACAGGTCGTCTTCTTGGAAAGAGCCATATGCTCTTCCGTCCTCTGTCCAATAGCGTGAGTAGTGGCCAAGACTGACTTGGGCATTGGCGTAATCAATTAGGGCAGGAATGATTTTGGCCTTTTCAGTTGTTATGCCCAATTTATTTGCAACCTCCCTCAAAACCCCTAACGATGTTTCAGTGCCGCCTGCGGGACTAAATTCGATGACGTTATCTTTGGGGCGAAATGGAAAGCTCTCGCTGTATGAAGCCAAAACTGCGGCCTCATAGTCGTCGCACCACCGGATATAAACAATGTTGCCTTGTACTGGCTCCTCGATGATTTCGGTAAGAAGACTTACTATATCTTCCCTATTCGCAGGGTTTGTGCCAGCTAGTAATGCGCGTGCGCCAACTATGAATGGAATTGTGAGGCCGTAGCGCCCCTTGTTCAGCCAAGCCATAATTAACTTATGCCAATCGGGAAGCGTATGCACCATTTTTCCTCCTAACGAGGTTGTAGAAAAAGTCTATTCATGCCCGCATCGTGCCGTGAACCAAAGCAAAGATCAAGGTCGAACCGGACGGCAATATTTTGGGGAAGCAAATGGCACGTTACAAACACATCGACACCAGTCCGCGATTCCTTGCGGTGGACTTGCAGCGGCAGTTGCTGCCCGGCACGTTCGAGCATGCGCTGAACCATCTGCTGGATCGCGAGATAGACCTGTCCGGCTTCGATGCGCGCTATGTGAACGATGTCACGGACGCTGCGGCTTATGCTTAGCTGTTTTCAATGTCTAATTTACAATTAGCGTATCTCAAGATCATCCTTCTGCCACATTCTGTTTTAGAAACTGTCCGATTGAAACTCCATCTCCCCGTACTTGGAATATTTTTTGTAATTGTTGGTATCTGCTGCCTTAAGTATTGCCAGCACATCCAACAATTTTTCTTTTTCCAAGTCAAAAACAGCTTTGTCTTTTTGCTTTTTAGCTTGCACCATGCGTCTAATCACATCCTCACAAACCCTAGTTTGAATTAATGGAAATTCTGTCATTCCACCTCCACAAACAAGAAAGAAGGCTGCTTGCTCGGATTATTCATTGGCAAACAATCAAAGCAGTGATTTGCTTTGCGTGCTTTGCAATAAACATAGGATCTTTTCGCTCCCATTTTCCCCAAGCGTTGTAGTCCAGATTAAATCTATTCGCGAAGATTGCCAGTGCGTTGTTGTTGTATATAAATATCCATCTATCTCCATAATCGACTGACTTCAGATTGTCATAGTCTGGGACTGGCTCCAAAGAACTCGCAAAGGCAATGCCAACTAGAAGCGCAGCATAATCCAGAATCGGAGACCCAGCTATACCAGGAAAAGCATCCATTCGCATGCGATGAACGTAAGGAAATTTGTTTGGATCATTCCACGGTTGAATTTCTCCCCACTTGTACTGGAGCTTGAGGTTGATTTTCTCAGGAGATGCAAACCCTGCTGAAAAGACGTCTTCAACGCCATTGGGAATAGAGACCGTGTTCGTTTCGCCAAACATGCGAAATGAGGCAAAAGCAGTGACCGGATGGTCTATCGTAAGCGCCGCGAGATCGAATTGGGTATCTATTGCAAGCACTCTGGCACGATACCAGCCAAGATGAGTTTTGACTCGAATTCGATCCTGTACGCAATTAGTGACCAGATGTTTGTTGGTGAACAAATCACCCTTCGAGTTGTAAAAAAAACCAGTCCCAGTTGTCTCAATCGGAGCAGCCTGTGCGGTAAGTGCCGCACACAGGAACAGAAGAAGTACCATGCGGGAAATCATGTGAAAGCTCCGTGTTTATTGGATGAAACTTAAAAAGGTCAGCCTCAAATTATCTTTCTCGGCATAACAGGAAACACACTACGGCATATTACCCGGACAATCGAAGCATCCATCCCGGATGAGATTTGGAAGGTATTGTGCATGGGGACGCACCCTAACCCCTGCATGGGGCAAGGTCAATATGCCGAAAGGCCTATATATTCTGGACTAACCAACTGCGGAAGTAGCGGCTAGTTCACCGCCCGCCTAGAAAAATTCCCCGGACGAAAACCCAGCGCCGCCGAATCGCTCGGACCGGGCATCGTCCTGATCGGCGGCATCCGCCGCAACCCGCAGGTCAAGCCGGTCGCGGCGCTGCAGGGATTATTGAATGACAAGTAATAAGGAAAACGCTCATTGTTTGCCTGACGCCGTGATGCAAAATTCCGCCACCTGCCCCAGCACCCGCTGCACCAGCCGGTTCGCTGCGCCGACGCCGCCGTAGGCATCTTCGCTGCCGGCATTCTCCGTGGCGTCAAATTGCTGCACGGCCAGCACGCGTTTGCCGCGCACATCAATCAATTGCGCCTGCAATGTGAGCTGTACGCGGCTGGGATGCGCAGTGAAATCATGCTGCAGGCGGATCAATTCGATATCGAGCCGGACATCGGCCGGAATCGCACTCCCCGTTCGCACCACGGCACGGAAACCGGCGCTCTGTTCCAGCGCCTGCAGCAGCAGCGGTTGCAGCATGCGCGCCGGCGCGCTGGTCCAGCGGCTGTTGGCGAAATAATTCAACTCATGCGGCTGCTGCAAATAGGCGATCTGTGCCGTTTCGAAACCGGGGCGCGCCTGCGGCAAATTCACCGCCAGCACCAGATCGTGTTTGACTGTTGCTGCCGGCGCGCTGGGTCGCGCATCCAGCACATAGATGTTCGGGCTGCTGCCCTGCGGAGCGGACAGGCCGGTGCAGCCGGCGAGCAGCAACCCTGCCAGCAAGACAGGCCGGGAGAAAATTCTATGGCTATGCATGATTTTTATACCTCATTCGCCGGGGCCGGGCTTTGCCTGTGGCTTGCCGCGCAATAACACACTTGGATCCTGCTCCAGCTGATCGCTGACATGGCGCAGCGACACGGTCAGGTCGCGCAATTCCAGCACCAGCTGGTGCACTTCTGGCAATGTGGAAGCGGAAAATTGTTGCGCGCTATCCAGCGTGCTGCCGGCACGCGCGCCGGCATGGGCCAGTTCATTGGACATGCGGTCGAAGGCATCGGCGCTGCGCTGGACACGCTGGATGAGCTGCGGCAACTCATCGCTCAGGCGCGAGACATTTTTCAGGGTGTGTGCCGCAGCGGCCAGACTGGCATCAATCGTGCCCGAGCGTGCCGCCAGGGTGCGTGACAGCACGGCAAGGTCGGCCAGGGTGCTTTTGACGGCACGGCGATTATCTTCATCCAGCACCGCATTGAGATTTTCGCTGGTGCGATTAAGATTGGTCAGCAATACGGTGACGGCAGAATCGAGCCGCGTCATCAGCGAAGGCCCGCTCTTGATCACCGGGTAACTGTCGTTTGCCTGCTTCTGCAGCGGCGGCGAATCGCGGCCTCCCCCGGTCAATTCGACATAGGCAATGCCGGTCAACCCCTGCACCTGCAGGATGGCGACCGTATCCACCTTGACCGGAACGCCTCGTTCGATCGCGAGCGTCAATTGCACCTGTTCGACATTGCCCGGCGCCAGCGTGATTTTCTGCACGCGGCCCACTTCGACGCCACGATAGCGTACCGGCGCGTCGAGATTCAGCCCGGCTACCGAGTCGGGCATATAAGTCTGATAGATGTCATACGAAGCGCGATAGGATTTGCTGCTGCTTAACCACAGCACGCCGCCGATCAGTGCGGCGCTGAGCGCCAGCACGAACACGCCGACCATGACAAAATTTACTTTTTCTTCCATGCCTGTTCACGCGCGGCGCGTCCGCGCGGCCCATAAAAATATTCGCGAATGGCCGGATGCTCCATCTGGGACAATTCTGCCATACTGCCGACACCCAGGATGTGCCCTCCGTCCAGCACGGCCACCCGATCCGCCGCCCGCCACAGCAAATCAAGGTCGTGCGTCACCAGCATAATGGTCAATCCGAGCGTATCACGCAAATTTCGCACCAGTTCGTCGATGCCGCTGGCACTGAGCGGATCGAGCCCGGCGGTGGGCTCGTCCAGGAACAGCAGCTCGGGATCGAGTGCGAGCGCGCGTGCCAGCGCAGCGCGTTTGCGCATGCCGCCGCTCAGCTCGCTCGGATACTTGCTCCCCGCATCGGCAGGCAATCCGGTCAGCGCGATTTTCAACGCGACCACTTCGTCGATCAGACCTGCGCTGAGCCGGGTATGTTCACGCAACACCATGGCCACATTCTCCGCCACTGTCAGCGAACTGAACAGTGCGCCGCGCTCGAACATCACACCCCAGCGCCGCCGCAACGGCAACGCCTGTTCATCGTTGAGGCCGATGACTTCCCGGCCGAACACGCGGATCGAACCGGACACCGGCCGCAACAACATGATGACGGCGCGCAACAGCGTGGATTTGCCGCAACCGCTGCCGCCCACCAGCGCGAAAACCTCGCCCGGTTGCACCGTCAGGCTGACGTTCTTGTGCACCACGGCCATACCGTAGCGCGTGTGCAGCTCGCGGATGTCGACAACGGCGCTGGCGGTGGCTGAGGTTTCCATCGCCGCGCTCACAGTTCGAACCAGTTGAACACGATGGAAAACAGCGCGTCAGCCAGAATAACCAGAAAGATGGATTGCACCACGCTGACCGTGGTTTGCCGCCCGACGCTATCGGCGCTGCCGCTCACCTGAAAACCCTGGAAGCACCCTACCAGCGCGATGATTGCGGCGAACACCGGCGCCTTGACAATGCCGACCAGGAACGAGGACAGGCTGACCGCCTCGTCGAGACGGTTGATGAAAGTGTTGAAGCTGACATCCAGCTTGGAGCTCGCCATGATCATGCCGCCGAAGATGCCGGTCACATCGGCGAATACCGTCAGCAGCGGCAGCGCGATGACCAGCGCCAGCAATTTGGGCAGCACCAGCAGCTCTTGCGAACCGACGCCGATAGTGCGCAGTGCGTCAATTTCCTCGGTTATTTTCATGGTGCCGATTTGCGCCGCATAGGCGGAGCCGGAGCGCCCCGCGATGATGATGGCGGTCAGCAGCGGGGCGAGTTCGCGCACCATCGACAGCCCGACCAATTCAACAATAAAGATATTCGCGCCGAAACGCTGCAGCTGATCCGCGCCCTGATAGGCGATCACCACGCCCATCAGGAACGTCAGCAGGCCGATGATCGGCATCGCCTCAAAGCCCGCCGTTTGCAGGTTGTACAAAATGGCGCGCCAGCGGATTCGGCTCGGCTGCATGAGCGAGCGCAACAGCACCGTCGCACTCTCGCCGACGAAGGCCAGCATGTCGGACAGGCTCCACAGATTGCGCCAGGCCCGCCGTCCGATGTTTTCCAGCAGGCCAACCCTGGCGGGCAACACTGGTTCCGCATGGGCGCTGCGACTGGCGACCAATTGCAGCAGAGTGTCGAACTCCGGCCGTAACCCGTTAACCTGAACATTCTTGCCGCGCTGTTGCAGCGCATGCAGCGTGCGATGCAGCAGCCACGCGCCGGCGGTGTCGAGCGCCGAGATGGCGCTGCCGTCGAAGACCAGATCGCTGGCGGCGGGCCAGTCCATCTGCGCCAGTTGCCGCTCCAGTGCGGCGATGCCCCGCACCGTCCACGCACCCGTGCAACGCACCGGCACGGAAATGGCAGAAGCGTCGGCTTCAATCAGCAGTTGCGCAATGTGATCGGCTGGCATGGTCTGGCAGTTTCCCTGGGGGAGCAGGATAGCACACGCAGCCGATGCTTTATCAGGATGCGGCGCAGGCAGGGAGACACATATCGACAGGAAATTTGGCTGTCCTTATTACAGCCGATTCAGGCTACAGCGACTGTTAAGCAAATGCCCACATGGCCCATCCGAACTGCGGCAATTTGCCCTGAAGGATAAAGTCTGCTGGCTACCTATGCTGTAGCGTGATGTTCTGGTTCAACCGAGAGTTTCATTCCGACGGCTTTCAACACGGCAAGCAGGGTTTTCAGTGTCGGATTCCCTTTGGCAGAGAGTGTCCGATACAGCGATTCGCGGCTGATTCCGGCTTCAGCGGCAACCGCCCCAAGACCGCCATACGCTTCCGCTACGGTGCGAAGCGCAAGAAGACCGGCCGCACGGTCATCCGGGTCGTCGAGCGATTCCATGGCGGCTTTCAGGTATTCAACAGCCAACTCACGATCTGCACGCAGCTCGGCCACTTCGCGATCGTGGTGAGATACCGCAGCTTTTAGTTTTTTGTTCATCCTTGTCTCCTTTTCCAATCTTCCCAATATTCCCTGGCGTTCTTGATATCTGCAGGTTGCGATTTCTTGGAACCACCGCACAGCAAAATCACGACCGTCTGTCCATGGCGGCCAAAGTACACTCGATAGCCGGCACCAAGGTGTTCTCTCAATTCCTGCACTCCTTCGCCTACGGGGTCGCAGTCACCAAAATTTCCCGCCTCCAAGCGTTTGAGGCGGACACGTATCTTGGCTTGCGCCTGTTTGTCTCGCAGTGACTGTAGCCATTCGGTCAATGGCTCTTTACCTTCTTCGGTCTGGTATCGAAAGACTTCAATCACGGGAGTAATGTAGCTTATAAGCTACTACATGGCAAGTCATTTGATTGAGTGAACATCGGCTTTGTAGAGAGTGAGTCAACTTCCGGCTCTGTTAAGGGTTGTCAGATGCCTGCCCTTAGCCGTTGTGCGATCACAATGCCGCAACCCTCAGCGGGCAGGCATCTGACAACCCTTAACAGCTCCCGACGCAATGCAAATGGCGAGATTGCCCCAAAGCGGTCAGTCAACGTGGAAGTAGAACTCATCATCAGAGTGCGCCGACTTTCCCAAACGTTTGCTTCAATCATACCGATTCGGCTTTGTCTTTCCTCGCCTTGCGGCGGCAATCAAGCCACCATGCAAGTAGCGGAAGCATCAATATCCCACCAGGCATAATTAGCGGAAACAGATAAGGGCTCAAGTGGGACAAGGCACGCAAGTTACGCTTCAATATCGTGCGCTCTTCTTCGGTCCATTGCCCTCCATTGCGGCGCTTCATCAGAATTGTGATCAAACCGTGTATTTGCGAAATTTCGTTACGGATATACAACCGCTGGGCATCATGAATTGAACGCACACTCGCCCATTTACTTCGCAATGGTAATACGGTTTTTTTGTCGGATAGCTGCGTCATTCGCCTGGATGAGACTCGTATCGATTCTGGAATTTGCTCGATATTCTGCCATCTATTGAGGTTTTCATAATTGGCGACAGTTTTTTTACCCCCTCCCCAGCCCTCCCCCGCGCTTCGCGCAAGGGAGGGAGTATTTGGCTCCTTCCCCCGTTCACGGGGGAAGGTTGGGATGGGGGTTGCTCCCTTCTCAACTTGCAAGGGTTGGTGTGGCTGCGATTCTCGACTGTCATGTATTTTGGAAAGATCAATAATGAGCCCGATTCATACTGACAAACTTTACCTTGCAGCAGCCATCCAGGAAGCGGAACTACGATAACTTCAACTGCGCCTTCGATTTCCTGCCCGGCGCTGCCGGAGGTGTATATCCGGCTATCCGGTAGATTGTCCCCTCGATTCTCTTGCCCTTCTTGAACCTGATTGAATGGCACGCCACAACTTCACATTTGGCAGCAAGTTCTGCCAGCCGCAACCGCACGGTGGCAAGTGAGATGCCCGTGGCTTCAGCGATGTCCGTGTCCAGCCGCTCGCCGTGATTTTTCAGGTATTGCAGAATTTCATTCATAGTTTAATTACCACGCAACCAATATGGCCGACCTGTCACTGTACGCTTATCTGAGCCCATACAGAAGCGCTCTGATACATTTCACGCTACCAAGCATGGAGTAGCGAGGCTGCCAATCATTACCATGCAACACGCTTAACGGAAGCGACCAAACGATTTCAGACGATCGAATCGATCTTATTTTTTCTTCAGCATGGATTGCAGGTCGGCGAAGGGGTTATGCGTCGCGACTGCCTGCACTTCGGATTTTCTGCCGCGCACCACCTCGTCCAGAACACGCGAGTGTTCATTGTCGTGGCAGTACAGGCAGAGTAACTCCCAGTTACTGCCGTCTGCCGGGTTGTTGTCGTGGTTGTGGTCTTTGTGATGCACCGTCAGTTCGCGCAGGCGCTCCCCGGCAAACTCGCGGCCGCACCGGCCGCATATCCACGGGAACAGCTTGAGCGCTCGCTCGCGATAACCAGCCTCGCGCGCTTCGCGTTGCTGGCGAGCTTCGGCAACAACACGGTCAAGCCGTGCGTGATCGGGAGTGGTGTGTTTGCTCATGGCGGATGGGTTTAACGCATGCGTCGCATCGATCAGTTGGACCCGCCAGTCAAAGCATATGGTGGTAGCGAGGCCAGTTGCCGTTTCGTGTGCTCGTAGCCGATGGCAATGATTTCCTCGGCGCGATCGAATTCCAGAAAACGGATGCGCCCCAGCGGCGGCTGGATGATGACATCCGGCCGGTCCAGATGCAGACGGGACTGGGTGATGTGTGTTTCCATGATGTTGATCGAGGCCAGCAGCACTTCGAAGATGCTGGGCAGCGGCTCCGCAGAAACCCATTTCCTGAATTGCGCCGAGGCGGGATTATCCCCGGCGAGCAGTTTCTGCCGGATGTCCTTCATCGACAGGCGATAGTCGCCCACCCAGCGCGAGAACATGCTGGGTGAACTGTCTTCTGCACTGCCGGCTTCTTTCGTGGCCAGCAGCGGTTTCAGGTTCTTGCCGGCAATGATCTCGTGGTTGAGATCGACCGCGATCACGATGTCGGCGCCCATGGCACGGGCTGCGCTCACCGGCACCGGGTTGGTGATGCCGCCGTCCACCAGGATGCGTCCGTTGCTGCGCACCGGCGTGAAGATGCCGGGTACCGAAAGGCTGGCGCGCACCGCCTCGATCACGTCGCCGCTGCGGATGACGACCTCCTCGCCGCTGACGATGTCGGTCGCCACGGCCGCAAAAGGCTTCGGCAGCGCTTCGATGCTGTCGGCGCGAATATGTGCGCGCACCAGTTCGCTGACCCTGGCGCCATCGAGCAGGCCGGATTTGGGCAGTACCACGTCGAAGAAGGAGGCGGTCTTTTTCCAGTCGAATGTCAGAAAGGTGGCTTCCAGCTCGTCCAGCTTGCCGGCGGCATGGATCGCCCCGATGAGCGCTCCCATGCTGGTGCCTGCAATGAAGTCCACCTTGATGCCGGCGTCCCTGATGGCACGGATCACGCCGAGGTGTGCGAGCCCGCGCGCCGAACCGCTGCCCAGCGCCAGGCCGATTCTGGGGCGCTGGATGGGGTTGCTGTCGCTGGTATTTTTCGCCATTGCGCTATTTCCATTCATTAGCTCGTCCCGCGCTTGGCAAAATCCCCGGGCCGGAAGCCGAGCAGCCACAGCACCGCGAAGTACACTACCACGCCACCGGCGACCAGCGCCGACAAATGCAGGATGCGCGACCAGCCCGAACGGTCCAGCCAGCTTTGCTCGGCGCCCATGCCGAACCACAGCGCGAGGCCGAGCGCCAGCAACGCGATGCCCACCTTGACGAAGAATTTCGCCCAGCCCGGCTCCGGCTGGTAGATGCCGCGCTTGCGCAGAAAGCGGAACAGGATCGCGGAGTTGAAACAGGCGCCGAGCCCGATGGCGAGCGCCAGCCCGGCGTGATGCAGCTGCAGCCCGAACACGAACAGCACGTTCATCAATTGCGTGGCGGCCAGCGTGGCGATGCCGATCTTCACCGGCGTCCTGATGTCCTGCCGCGCGTAGAAACCCGGCGCGAGGATTTTCACCAGGATCATGCCGATCAGCCCGATGCTGTAGCCGACCAGCGCCTCGCGCGTCATCAGCACGTCGTGCGCGGAGAACGCGCCGTGCTGGAAGAAGGTCGCCAGCAGCGGCACGGCGATCATGCCCAGCGCCAGCGCGGCGGGCAGCGTCAGCATGATGGTCAGGCGCAGCCCCCAGTCGAGCAGTTTCGAATATTCCGCCGTGTTGTTGTCGGCATGGCATTTGGACAGCGACGGCAACAGGATGGTACCCAGCGCCACGCCGAGCAAGCCGTTGGGGAATTCCATCAGCCGGTCGGCGTAATACAGCCACGATACGCTGCCCGCGACCAGGAACGAGGCGAAGATGGTGTTGATGATCAGGCTGATCTGCGCGATGGACACGCCGAACACCGCCGGCCCCATCTGTCTGATGACGCGCCACATGCCTTCGTCCTTGAGGCTGAAGCGGAAGCGCGGCAACATGCCGATCTTCTTCAGGAACGGCAGCTGGAACGCGAGCTGCACGATGCCGGCGACGAACACCGCCCAGGCCAGCACCATGATCGGCGGATCGAAATACGGCGCGAACCACAGTGCGCCTGCGATGAAGCAGACGTTGAGCAGCACCGGGGCGAAGGCCGGCACCCAGAACTTGTTGTAGGTGTTGAGGATGCCCGCCGCGACCGACACCAGCGAGATGAAGAAGATGTACGGCGAGGTGATGCGCAGCAGCCGCACGGTGAGGTCGAATTTCTCCGCGTCCTTGGCAAACCCCGGCGCGCTGATATAGACGAGGAGCGGCGCGGCGACGATGCCGATGACCGTCACCACGAACAGGATCAGCGCCAGCATGGTGGTGACGTGATCCACCAGCAGTTTGGTTTCGTCGTGTCCGCGCCGGTTGCGGTATTCGCCGAAAATCGGCACGAACGCCTGCGAGAACGCCCCCTCGGCGAACAGGCGGCGCAGCAGGTTGGGCAGCTTGAACGCCACGAAGAACGCATCCGTCGCCGCGCCCGCGCCGAACACCCGCGCGATCAGCACATCGCGCACAAAGGCGAGGATGCGCGAAACCAGCGTCAGGCTGCTGATGGTGGCGAGGGCTTTGAGGAGATTCATTAGTCGTATGTTTATGCTGTAACCGCCGCGCATCATACCATCGCACCCAATGCAGGCGCGCAATCCGGCGGGCAGGGTGCACCCTGCCGCAATTTCACAGCCCACCAGGCCCGGTATCGAATATTCCGTCCCAACCCGCCTAACGGGCATGGCGGTAGTGCCGCCCCCCGATGATGAAACCGCCAAGCCCGTTTTCCCTCACCCCAACCCTCTCCCGCTTGCGGGAGAGGGGGCAAACGAATCGCTGCGCGAATTTCACGTTAACCACCGGTCCCCGCAAAAAAATTTGCAAAAGCCTGCATGAGCCACTAGAATGCGCGCCTTTCCGTAGCACCGAATTTTCAAGGAGTAGTCATGGCAAATAGCGCACAAGCCCGCAAGCGTGCACGTCAGGCAGTTAAACAGAACGCCCACAACAGTGGTCTGCGCTCGGAATTGCGCACTGCGATCAAGAAGGTGTCAAAAGCGATCAAAGCGGGCGATAAGGCCGCCGCGCAAGCCGTTTACCAGTCTTCGGTCAGCACCGTGGACAGCATCGCCGACAAGAAGATTATTCACAAGAACAAGGCCGCCCGCCACAAGAGCCGCTTGTCTGCGGCGATCAAGGCGATGGCGTAAGCACCGCTTCGTTCAGATATCCCAGCAAGCCGGCAGCAATGCCGGCTTGTTTGCTTTGCGGGACAGGATATGCACCCTCTCCCCCACCCCTCTGATGGAACTACTAGCCAATCGACTAAGCACGGTAAAGCCGTGCAAACCGCTGGTTATCCCGCAAGCGGGCGAGGGAGTAAAACTTAAACAGTTATTGTTTCCCTTGCCTAGACGGGGCTGTTTGGCTCAATATACGCACTCTGATTTTGCTAACGGCGGCTTGTCCGCCGTCTTTGTTTAGGAATTCCGTATGTCGCATTTAATGAACACTTATGCCCGGCTCCCAGTTGCCTTTTCGCACGGGAAAGGCGCGTGGCTGTGGGACACCGAAGGCAAGCGCTATCTGGACGGGCTGGCCGGTATCGCGGTGAACACGCTGGGGCACGCGCATCCGCGCTTCGCCGCCGCGCTGAACGAGCAGATCGGCAAGCTGATCCACTGCTCCAATGTCTATCAGATACAGGAACAGGAACTGCTGGCCGATAAGCTGTGCGGCCTGTCAGGCATGCAGGAAGTATTTTTCTGCAACTCCGGCTGCGAGGCCAACGAGGCCGCGATCAAGCTGGCGCGCATGTACGGACACAACAAGGGCATCGAGACGCCCAGCATCATCGTGATGGAGAAATCCTTCCACGGACGGACGCTGGCGACGCTCTCGGCCACCGGCAACCGCAAGGTGCAGGCCGGCTTTGAGCCGCTGGTCAGCGGCTTTGCGCGGGTGCCATACGGTGATCTGGAAGCGATCCGCCAGGTTGCCCAGCACAACAGCAACGTAGTGGCAGTGTTGATCGAGCCGATCCAGGGCGAAGGTGGCGTGCGCACACTGGACATCGCCTACCTGCAGCAACTGCGGAATATCTGCGACGAACAGGGCTGGCTGCTGATGCTGGACGAGGTGCAGTGCGGCATGGGCCGTACCGGCAAGTGGTTTACCTTTCAGCACAGCGGCATCCTGCCGGACGTGATGACGCTGGCCAAAGGCCTCGGTTCGGGCGTGCCGGTCGGCGCATGCCTGACCGCAGGCAATGCTGCCGGGTTGTTCAAACCGGGCAATCACGGCTCGACGTTCGGCGGCAATCCGCTCGCCTGCGTCGCCGGACTGGCCACGCTCGATATCATCGAGCAGGACGGCCTGCTGGCGCATGCCGACAGCCTCGGCCAATTCATCCGGCAGGGCTTTGCCACCGCATTGCAGGGCGTGAGCGGTATCAGGGAAATCCGCGGGCAGGGGCTGATGATCGGCATCGAGCTCGACAGGCCATGCGGCGACCTGGTAAAGCAGGCGCTCGCCAAAGGGCTGCTGATCAACGTCACTGCCGACAGCGTGATCCGGCTGCTGCCGCCGCTCATCATGTCGCGGGACGAGGCGCAACAGATGCTGGATATCCTGTGCCCGCTGGTTAAAGATTTCCTGCAATCCTGATTGGAAGAACGTCATGGCAGCAAACATCAAACATTTTTTGCAGTTCAAGGATTTCACCCGCGAGGAGTTTGAATACCTGTTCGAACGCACCCGCATCATCAAGCAGAAGTTCAAGGCCTACCAGCAATACTGGCCGCTGACCGACCGCACGCTGGTGATGATTTTCGAGAAGGCCAGCACCCGCACGCGCCTGTCGTTCGAGGCGGGCATGCAGCAGCTGGGCGGCTCGGCCATTTACCTGAACACGCGCGACTCGCAACTGGGGCGCGGCGAGCCGGTGGAAGACGCCGGACAGGTCATCTCGCGCATGAGCGACATCGTGATGATCCGCACCTTTGAGCAGTCCATCATCGAACGCTTCGCCGCCAATTCGCGCGTGCCGGTGATCAACGGCCTGACCAATGAGTATCATCCGTGCCAGGTGCTCGCCGACATTTACACCTATGTCGAGCAGCGCGGCAGCATCCGGGGCAAGACCGTGGCATGGATCGGCGACTCCAACAACATGTGCAACACCTGGCTGCAGGCAGCGGAGATACTCGACTTCAACGTGCACGTCTCGACCCCGCCCGGCTATGAGGTCGAGCCGGAGCGCGCCGGGCTGTTCGGTGAAAATCACTACGAGGAATTCGCCGATCCGATGGAAGCCGCGCGCGGCGCCGATCTGGTGACCACCGACGTGTGGACCAGCATGGGCTTCGAAGCCGAAAACGAAGAACGCATGAAAGACTTTGCCGACTGGCAGGTGGACGGCGACATGATGCGCGTCGCCGCCAAGGATGCGCTGTTCATGCACTGCCTGCCTGCGCATCGCGGCGAGGAAGTCTCTGCCGAAGTCATCGACGGCCCGCAAAGCGTGGTGTGGGATGAGGCGGAGAATCGTTTGCACGTTCAAAAAGCGTTGATGGAATATCAGCTGCTGGGCAAGATCGACAACTAATCGGAATCACAAACAATGAGCGACATCAAAAAAGCCGTCCTCGCCTATTCCGGCGGACTCGACACCTCGGTCATCCTGAAATGGCTGCAGGACACCTACCAGTGCGAAGTGGTCACCTTCACCGCCGACCTCGGCCAGGGCGAAGAGCTGGAACCGGCGCGCCAGAAGGCGCTGAAGTTCGGCATCAGGCCGGAACAGATTTTCATCGACGACCTGCGCGAGGAATTCGTGCGCGACTTCGTGTTCCCGATGTTCCGCGCCAACACCGTGTACGAGGGCGAGTACCTGCTCGGCACCTCGATCGCCCGCCCGCTGATCGCCAAGCGCCTGATCGAGATCGCCAACCAGACCGGCGCGCAGGCCATCTCGCACGGTGCGACCGGCAAGGGCAACGATCAGGTGCGTTTCGAGCTGGGCGCGTATGCGCTCAATCCGAACATCAGGATCATCGCGCCGTGGCGCGAATGGGATCTGCTGTCGCGCGAGAAACTGATGGCATACGCCGAAAAACACGGCATTCCGGTCGACATGAAACACAAGCAGGGCGGCTCGCCTTACTCGATGGATGCGAACCTGCTGCACATCTCCTACGAAGGCCGCCATCTGGAAGACCCCGCTGCCGAGGCCGAGGAAAGCATGTGGCGCTGGACGGTGTCGCCGGAAAACGCTCCGGATGCCGCCGAATATCTGGACATCGAATTCACCAACGGCGACATCGTCGCGCTGAACGGCGCAAAGATGACGCCGGCGCAGGTGCTGGCCAAATTGAACGAACTCGGCGGCAGGCACGGCATCGGCCGCCTCGATCTGGTGGAGAACCGTTATGTCGGCATGAAGTCGCGCGGCTGCTACGAAACCCCCGGCGGCACCATCATGCTCAAGGCGCACCGCGCCATCGAGTCGATCACGCTGGACCGCGAAGTCGCGCACCTAAAGGACGACTTGATGCCGCGCTACGCCAGCATGATCTACAACGGCTACTGGTGGAGCCCGGAACGCAAGGCATTGCAGACGCTGATCGACCATACCCAGCAGAGCGTGAATGGCTGGGTGCGCGTCAAGCTGTACAAGGGCAACGTGATCGTGGTCGGGCGCGACTCGAAGACCGATTCGCTGTTCGACCCGACCATCGCCACCTTCGAGGACGACAGGGGCGCCTACGACCAGAAGGATGCGGCAGGCTTCATCAAGCTGAACGCGCTGCGCATGCGCATCGCCGCGAATCTGCAGAAAAGAAAGTAAGCGTATTTGGAAGCTTCGAAAATTCAGAATTTTGGGATGAAGCGCAAGGAGCCGCGCAGCGAATGACGCAGGCATATCAGATTGATAGACCAGGAATGAGTGAGCACGCGACACCGCGATTCGCCCAAAAAATGAATTCTTCGAGGCTTCCATGATCCACGAACTGAGCGGCGACATCCTGTTAAGCGGCGCAAAGGCCATTGCCCACGGCGTCGCGCCCAACGACGATTTCCATCAGGGCCTCGCCTTGCAATTGCGCGAGCGCATGCCTGCGCTGTACAAGGACTTCCGCCATTTCTGCCACACCAGCCATCCCAAGTCCGGCGGCCTGTGGACCTGGATGAGTGCCGATGGACATCTCATCGTCAACCTATTCACCCGGGATGCCGCTTACGATCACGGCAGCAAGCCGGGGCATGCCACCCTGAGCCATGTGAACCATGCGCTGCACGCCTTGCGCGCGCTGATCGGAAAGGAGCGCATCGCCAGTGTTGCACTGCCGCGTCTGGCTTGCGGCGTGGGCGGCCTGAACTGGGATGAAGTCAAACCGCTTATCGAAAAACAACTCGGCGATCTGGATATTCAGGTGTATGTCTATACCAATTACCAAAAAGGCGTGAAAGCCAACGAACCACAATGAAAGGAAGCAGCATCATGTCAGACAGGATCGAAAACGTCAGCGTCGGCAAGAAGGCCAACGTATTCTTCGACGGCAAGTGCGTTTCGCACTCGGTATATTTCCCGGACGGCTCGCGCAAAACCGTCGGTGTCATCATGCCGGGCAGCCGGCTCACCTTCAACGTCGGCGCACCGGAACTGATGGAGATCACTGCCGGCGAATGCTCGGTGAAGATCGCCGGCGAACCCGCATTCAAGACCTACGCCGCAGGCACCAGCTTCAAGGTGGCGCAAAACGGCAGCTTCGAGATTCACACGGGTGCGGAAGCAGCAAACTACGTTTGCAGTTTTGGCTAAAAAACTCTTTGTCCACGAAAAACACGAAAGGCACGAAAGGCACGAAAAATAAAAACAATCAATTATGTCGATTAGATAAGTTTCCTTATGGATGTTAATCCGACGTTTCGCTATTTGGTTTGTTCGTGTTTTTCGTGCCTTTCGTGGACAGTATTTGTTTTTCATTTTTTTAGCAGGAATACACTATGCCATCATTCGACATCGTTTCCGAAGTAGACAAGACCGAGGTCAAGAACGCGCTCGAGCAGACCAACAAGGAGGTCGGCACGCGCTTCGATTTCAAGGGTTCCGACGCGCGCGTCGAGCAGGCCGAGCTCAAGCTCACCGTGTTTGCCGACAACGAATTCCAGCTCAACCAGGTGCAGGACATCCTCAACGGCAAGCTGACCAAGCGCGGCGTGGACATCAAGTGCCTGGAGATCAGCGAGAAGATCGACAAGGTCAGCGGCAACAAGGTCAAGCGTTCCTGTGAAGTGAAGGTCGGCGTGGAAATCGAGCTGGCGAAAAAAATCGTCAAGCTGCTCAAGGACAGCAAGATGAAGGTGCAGGCCAGCATCCAGGGCGACACCGTGCGGGTCACCGGCAAGAACCGCGACGATTTGCAGTCCGCCATCGCCTTCGTCAAAAAATCCATCACCGATTTTCCGTTGCAGTACCAGAACTTCAGGGACTAATATTCATCCATTCGCCGACAAGCTGACGGCGAATGCCTGAGTGACAATCTTTCGGGGGACCATCATGCACAAAGTTCTCGTATTACTCGCGCAAGGCTGCGAAGAAATTGAAGCCGTGACGACCATCGATATCCTGCGCCGCGCCGGAATCGAAGTAACCAGTGCGGGTCTGGACGACCTGCCGGTATTGGCCAGTCGCGGCGTGGTATTGCTGCCCGACACCACACTGGATCTCGCACAGCACCAGGAATTCGACATGATCGTACTGCCCGGCGGACAGCCCGGCACCGACAACCTCAGGGCGGACAAACGCCTGATCGCGCTGTTGCAGCAAATGGCGCAGCAGGGAAAATATGTCGCCGCGATTTGCGCCGCACCGTCGGTACTCGCTGCTGCCGGATTGCTGGACGGACGCAAGGCCACCTGTTATCCGACCTGTCTGGATGATTTCCCCAAGGTGAATCTGCAAACTGCCGCCGTCGTCGAAGACGGCAATATCACTACCTCGCGCGGCCCCGGCACGGCAATGGATTTTGCGCTGGCGCTGGTGGAACGGCTGGCCGGCAAGGCCAAACGGCAGGAGGTCGAAGCGGCTTTGGTACGCTAGTGTGCGCGCCCTCTGGCGACGCTATCTCAACGGCAACCCGGAATATCTTGCGCACTATTACTGGTGGGCTTATCTGGCGCCGTTCGGCGTGTGGTTTTTCAGCCATCACCTCGTCATCAATTCAATCCTGTTCGGCCAGTACCGCCGCATTCTCGACGCGCTGTTGCGGCATCTGCACACCGCTCCATGCGGGCGCATGCTGCAACTCACCTGCGCCTACGGCAAGCTGACGCCTGCGCTGGCCGGGCTTACCGATGAACTGCATCTCACCGACGTTGCTTCCATTCAGCTGAAAATTGCCGGAAACGGGTTGGCGCATCAGCATCGCTCCGCGTTGATGGCGCGCATGAATGCGGAATCCATGGCCTATGCCGCCAGCAGTTTCGATACGGTGGTTATTTTCTTTTTGCTGCATGAACTGCCGCCGGCAGCACGACAACGCGCGCTGAGCGAAGCGCTGCGCGTCCTCAAACCGGGCGGACGCCTGTTGATTGCCGAATACGGCATCGACCGCAACCGGCATCCGTTGCACCGGATCACCCTGCTGCGCCGGGCAATCGAGCGCCTCGAGCCATTCCTGCACGATTTCCAGCAGGACGATCTGCCGGCGCAACTGCAAAGCTGCGCCCTGAAACACGGCAAGTCGCTGCAACCGGCTGACGAACAAGCCCTGTTCGGCGGCTATTATCGCGTCATGCTGTTTAACGCCTGATACCTCAAAAAACCCGGCCAGAGCCCGACAGCCAAATCCGCCAACGGCGGGATTGGCCAACTTTCGGTATAGTTGCCATGAAACATGGACCGGAGCAAGCCATGCGCAACAACCTCGCACCCGATGTCACCTTCCGCGAAACCTGGGCCTGGGCGATGTACGATTTCGCCAATTCCGGCTACACGACCATCGTCATCACCGCGATCTTCAACGCCTATTTCGTCGCAGTGGTGGCAGACAACACCCCCTGGGCAACGTTGGCCTGGACGCTATCGCTGGCGCTCTCCTACGCGCTGATCATGCTGACCGCGCCGCTGCTGGGCGCGTATGCCGATGCCTACGCCGCGAAAAAGCGCCTGCTGCTTTTCACCACGGCGGGCTGCGTGGCGTTCACCGCCGCCCTTGCCTGCGCCGGGCCGGGCAACCTGTGGCTGGCGATCCTGCTGATCGTGCTTTCCAATTTCTTCTACGGCAGCGGCGAGAACCTGATTGCCGCGTTCCTGCCGGAGCTGGCGCGGGAGGAATCCATCGGGCGGGTCTCGGGCTGGGGCTGGAGCCTCGGTTATGTGGGCGGACTGGTCAGCCTCGGCGCCTGCCTCGCCTACGTGAGCTGGGCGCAGGCGCGCGGCGATAGCGCCGCCGACTTCGTGCCGGTCACCATGCTGATCACGGCGACGCTGTTCGCTGCGGCGAGCCTGCCGACTTTCCTGCTCCTGAAAGAGCGCGCGCAGCCCCAGCCGCATCTTGCGGGAAAGAACATGGCGCAGGAAGCCTTCGCACGGCTGGCGCAGACCGTGCACCAGGCACAGCATTACCGCGACCTGCGGCGCTTCCTGGTCTGCACGGTGTTCTATCAGGCAGGCATCCAGGCGGTGATCACGCTGGCCGCGATCTATGCGCAGCAGGTGATGCGGTTCACCACGCAGCAGACGCTGCTGCTGATCTTCGTGGTCAATATCACCGCCGCCTTCGGCGCTTTCGCGTTCGGCTATCTGCAGGACCGCATCGGCCATATCCCGGCCATCGCGCTGACACTGGCCGGCTGGATGGTGATGGTGGTGATGGCCTGGGCGGCGGAGGGGCCGGGGCTGTTCTGGGCGGCGGCCAACCTGGCCGGCCTGTGCATGGGCGCCAGCCAGTCGGCAGGCCGCGCGCTGGTGGGACTGTTCTCCCCACCCACGCGCCGCGCGGAATTTTTCGGCCTGTGGGGACTGGCGGTGAAACTGTCCGCCATCCTCGGGCCGGTGACCTACGGGCTGGTGAGCTGGCTCACGCAAGGCGATCATCGCTTGGCGATATTGATCACCGGCAGTTATTTTCTGGCCGGCCTGCTGATCCTGCTGGGAGTGGATGTACAACGCGGCCGCCGCGCCGCCTTGCGGGAAGATTCGTAAAGACTCAGACACGCGTTCGCAGGCGCAGCATGCGCACTATCTGATACATCGCCAAAGCGGCCAGCAGGTGTTTCAGCGTATGGCCGCCGACCTGCCCGAGAGCGTAGATGCGGCGGTCGAACAGTTCTGCCGCCAGCGCCGCGCCATACAGCATGGCGGCGCGGTACAAATCTGCGCCGCGACTGTAACGCGGCGGAAAGAGATGCATCAACAAAAGAATGGCGAGCAGCGCATACGCCTGGAACGCGAAATAGGGCAGCACGTTGCCGCTGCCCAGCGCCTCGCTTTGCAACCAATACCACACCGTGCCCGCGCCCGCTGCAGCCAGCGGCAGCAACAGCAGCAGCCCGGCCCTGATGCTGCAACGTTCCGCGATCACGGCGGACAGCAATGCGGCAAAGCATACGCTGATCGGCAGACGGTCCCAGAACAGCCGCGCATTGTCCGGCGCGAGGTGATACCAGGCCGACCCGAACGCGGTCGCGGCCAGCGCGACGAAGAACAGCGCGTAAGGCAAGTGTTCAGTCCGGTCGATAAACGCAGCGCGCCCGGGGCGCAGCACGGCATTCAGCCCCGCCACGGCAACCGCAAGAAACGCCAGGTTGGAAATTACGTCGAGGAAATTCGGCACGCCGAGCAACGCGCGGGTATCGGCGAAACGGTGGTAGTCCTGCGGTTGCGGGAACGGCGGCAGCAGCGCCAGCGCAATTGCCATGGCGACCGCAAACGCCGGCAACAATCCCGCGCGCCATCCACCGTCGAACCTCATCGCCCGCTCCACCCTTGCGCCTGACTTGGCTGTTTTGTCATAAGTGATATTCTACAGGCCTGGATTGAATTTCGTTTCGCGCCACCTCGGGGGAGAACGAACTTGAACGAACGGCAGGATACGCCCACAACCGATATTGGCGACGCAGCCGGCGTGTTGCTGGAGACTGTGCGCCGGTTCGCCGCCGAATCGCATGCCCGCTCCGGAGGAGAAATTCAGGTAACGCTGGACAGCTCCTTCGAAAAAGACCTGGGCCTGGACAGCCTCGGACGCGTGGAACTGCTGATACGCGTCGAGCGCGCATTCGCTATCAGTCTGCCGGAACAACTGCTGGCCGGCGCCGAAACGCCGCGCGACCTGCTGCGCGCGGTACTGGTCGCCGCCCCTGCCACGGCGGCAGCGGTGGATATGCCGAGGAGCGAAGCCCCGCAACGGGTGGCTGATGAGCCATCCGCCACGCTCACGCTGGCGGAAGTGCTGGACTGGCATGTGCGCGCCCATCCGCAGCGGACACACATCATCCTGCTGGACGAAGCGGGCGGCGAAACGGCCATCAGCTATGCCGCGCTGCGCGAAGGCGCCGCGGAAATCACCTCCGGCCTGCTGGAACGCGGCTTGCAACCTGGCCAGTCGGTGGCGCTCATGCTGCCCACCGGCCGCGACTACTTCCACTGCTTTTTCGGCGTGCTGCTGGCAGGCGGTGTGCCGGTACCCATCTATCCCCCTGCCCGCCCCTCGCAGATCGAGGATCATCTGCGCCGCCACGCCGGCATCCTGTCCAACGCGCTCGCCGCCATGCTGATCACGGTGCCCGAGGCCAAGCCGGTGGCGCGCCTGCTCAAAGCGCAGGTGGAAACATTGCATGCGGTGGTCACCGCGGACGAACTGTCCCAGCCCGGAAGGCCGGCGCCGGGATATGCGCTCCAGGCCGGACAGATCGCGCTGCTGCAATACACCTCCGGCAGCACCGCCAACCCCAAGGGTGTCGCGCTGACCCATGCCAACCTGCTGGCCAACATTCGCGCCATGGGGCAGGCGGCACAGGTCGATTCGACCGATGTGTTCGTCAGCTGGCTGCCGCTGTACCACGACATGGGGCTGATCGGCGCGTGGCTGGGCAGCCTGTACTATGCCTTTCCGCTGGTGGTGATGTCGCCGCTCACCTTCCTGGCGCGCCCGGAGCGCTGGCTGTGGGCGATCCATCGCTACCGCGGCACCCTGTCGGCCTCGCCCAATTTCGGCTACGAACTGTGCCTGCGCAGAATTCCTGAGCAAGTCCTCGACGGGCTTGACCTGTCGGGCTGGCGCATGGCCTTCAACGGCGCCGAGCCGGTCAGCCCGGATACCCTCGCCAATTTCGCACAGCATTTCGGCCGCTACGGCCTGCGCCCGGAAGCGCTCGCTCCGGTGTATGGCTTGGCGGAATGCTCGGTGGGGCTGGCCTTCCCGCCGCCCGGCCGCGGGCCGCTGGTCGACCGCATCAGCCGCGAACGCTTCGCGCGCTCCGGCCGCGCGGAACCTGTCGGCAACGAAGAGGCGGATGCGCTGCGCTTCGTCGCCTGCGGCCGGCCGCTGCCCGGCCATCAGATCAGGGTGGTCGATGGCACCGGCCGCGAGGTCGGCGAGCGCGTCGAAGGCCGTCTGGAATTCAAGGGACCGTCCGCGACCGCAGGCTATTTTCGCAATCCGGAGCAGAACCGCCGGATGTTCCATGACGACTGGCTGGATTCCGGAGACTACGCCTATCTCGCCGCGGGCGACGTCTACCTGACCGGCCGTGCGAAGGACATCGTCATCCGCGCCGGACGCAACATCTATCCCCATGAACTGGAAGAAGCAGTAGGCAATGTCCCCGGGGTGCGCAAGGGTTGCGTCGCGGTATTCGGCAGCCCGGACCCGGTATCCGGCACGGAACGGCTGGTGGTGATGGCCGAGACGCGCGAAACCGACTCGTCCCGACGCGAGGAACTGCGCAGCCGGGTCAGCGCACTGACGCTGGATATTCTGGGCACGCCGGCAGACGACATCGTGCTGGCACCGCTTCACAGCGTGCTCAAGACCTCCAGCGGCAAGATCCGCCGCGCGGCCTGCCGCGAGCTGTACGAACGGGGCGCCGCGCCCGAGCGCGCGGTCTGGTGGCAGGTGGTGCGTCTGGCGTGGGCCGGGCTGCTACCCCAGTTGCGCCGCAGCAGCCGCGTGGCGGCGGATGTCGTCTATGCCGCCTATGTGTGGGCGCTGTTCTGGCTGATGGCGCCGGCGACCTGGCTGGCGGCCGTGCTGCTGCCTCGCCCCGCCTGGAGCTGGGCGGCAAGCCGCACCAGCGCGCGCCTGTTTGCGCGCCTGACAGGCACGCCGCTGGCGGTGCACGGGCTGGAGAACCTCCCCGTCACACCCTGCGTGCTGGCGGCCAACCATGCCAGCTATCTGGACGGTATCGTGCTCGCCGCGGCGCTGCCGATTGAAGGAAGACAGTACAGTTTCGTCGCCAAGAAGGAGCTGCTCGACAAGTTCGTTCCGCGCACCTACCTGCAGCATATCGGCACGGATTTCGTCGAGCGTTTCGATCTGCAGCAAGGCGTGGCGGACGTGCAGCAGGTGGCCACTTCACTGCAGGCAGGCCACTGTCCGATTTTTTTTCCGGAAGGGACGTTTGATCGCATGCCCGGTCTGCTGCCTTTCCGCATGGGGGCGTTCGCGGTGGCCTCCAAAGCGGATGTGCCGGTCGTGCCGGTGGCGATACGCGGCACGCGCTCCATCCTGCGTGCCGATCACTGGTTCCCGCGCCGCGGCAGCATCACCGTCACGATAAGCGCACCCATCATGCCGGACGGCAAAGACTGGGCGGCTGCGATCCGCCTGCGCAACGCAGCCCGCGCGGAAATCCTGCGCCTGTGCGGAGAGCCGGACCTCGCGTCGGCGGAATCGCCGGCTCAATTCCGTTAAGCGGCTATTCGGCTGAGATGCCCAGCTGCGCGCGCAGCCTGCCCATCATCGCGCGCAACTCGCTTACCTCCGCTTCGAGCCTGGCGACGTTGGCCTTGAGCGCGGCGATTTCGCCCACCGTCACATCGCCGGCAGACGTGGCCGATGCCGCTTTGGCGGGCGCGTGCTGCTCGATGACCGGCGCGCCGGAGAGCAGGTGCATCCAGCGGTTTTCGCGCGCGCCGGGCTGGCGCGGCAACTCCACCACCAGGCCGCCCGCCGCGCGCTCGGCCAGCTCGGCCAGAAAACTCTCGACCGAAGAAATGTCGGCGAACTTGTGCAACCTTTCGCAGTTGAGGCGCAACTCCCCCGCCGTCTGCGGGCCGCGCAACATCAGTATGGCCAGCAAGGCAGTGGACTGCGTGGGGATGTGCAGCACCCGCTCGATGTTGTGCGCATAGCGCGACACCCTGCCCCCGCTGGTTTCCATGATCAGCGACAATCCCCTCAGGCTGTCCAGCACCACCAGTACATCCGCTTCGGAGGCCTCGATAACCGGATCGCGGCTGCTCTTCTGGTTGCAGCCGGAAACCAGGGAATTCAGCGTCAACGGATAAGAGTCCGGCACCGTGCGCTGTTTCTCGGCGAGCACGCCGAGGACGCGGGTTTCAAGAAAGGAAAGAACGGGAAGATTTGTTGACATCATTTACCCTGAATAAAAAATTTGCAGGTTTGCACCTCATGAAGAAATAGCCGCATTTTCCATTTCGTGCTTTTCGTGTATTTCGTGGACCGACTGCTTCTTTCCGAGTCAAACATTCCGGTTCTTCTTGATCAAATCGTAGGCCAGCTGGATTTCCTTGGCCTGCTCGGTTGCCATCGCGATCATGTCTTCCGGCACGCCCTGCCCCATCAGCTTGTCCGGGTGGTACTGGCTCATCAGCTTGCGATAGGCGCGCTTGACCTCCGCGTCGCTGCTGTCTTTGGTGACGCCCAGCGCCTTGTAGGCATCGTCCAATGCTGCGGCTGAGCTGACCTGTCCGCCGGCGAAATGGGTCTGGTTCAGCACCATCTCGACCATCTGCCTGAATGCGGCCGGGCCGTAGCCGAGATATCCGGCGATCTCGGTCAGCAACGTCTCTTCCGCCGGATGCAAATGTCCGTCCGCCAGCGCCATCACGATGAGATAAACCAGCAACATCTGCTTCAAATCTCTCGTGTGCCCGCAAACGGCCATGAATTTCCTGCATACCGGCTCGATGTCGAACTCCGGTTCGGCGCCGCGCTTGAACAGGGCAATCGCCTGCTGGCGATGCTCCGCAGTCATACCGAGTTTCTGCATGAACTGCTCGACATGGTCGATCTCGTCCTGCGAGACGCGCCCGTCCGCCTTGGCCAGCTTGCCCATCGAGATGAACACCGTCTCGAGGAAAACGGCCTGGCGGATCGCATTCTGCAGCGGGTTCAGCGCACCGGCGCCAAGCGCCCGCATGCGATCGATGACCGACCCGACGAACAGGCCGAGCAGCGCCCCGAAGAACCCTAAAAAGTAATAACCCGCAATGAAACCGATAAGCTTGAACAAGATGACTCCGGAATGAAAAATCAGGTGAAAACCAGCCGCGACAAAGGTGTGCATTATACCTGCGGCAGTCGCCACCGCCGACTCCGCCATTTCTCCGCACGACAAAGCCCGGTGCGCAACCATCCCCGCACAACATTATTGACAGCCCCCGAAGAATTCCCATAAAGTCATTCCCACTTGCACTTCTGCCACACGCACATCGCACCGCACGCACGGTGCGGGGCGCACAGCAGAATCCCCAGAACAGGAGCTGGCGCAAGGACGATTCCCGCGCCGCCGGGGGCATCGCCAGCAGCACGACTTGTTCAGAAAGGGGAATCACTTGACCGCGAATCTCACCGGAATTTCTTTCGGCAGGCACGATAAGCCGTGCGCTGTTCCTGATTACCATCAACCCCGACTTGAAGGATATCGCCATGGCTGATACCACGCAGGTAGCGACAATCATCGAAGCAATCTCTGACAGAACGCTTGATTACGCGCTTCTTCTGGCCGCCATCGGCACCTTGTCGATGGCTTTCATCGAACTCGTCAAAGGCCTGACTGCCTTGCGCCGCCATTTTCATCGCCGCGAGCTGATGCAGTGGATGCCCGATCACGACTGTCGCCGCGAAGTGCTCGTGCTCGCTGCCGGAGGCGAACAGAATGCCGGCGTGCTCTTTGACCAGCCGACCGAGCGTATGCTTGGACAAATCCAGGCGGCGGCCAACTTGGCGCTGGAATATCCCGACCGCTACCCCCATGCCTATGCATTCTTTACCCGGGAAGACCTGCAAATGAAACTGGCGCAAGTCGGCAGCATGACCGATGACAGCGAATTGTGGGCGAACTTCGCGACGCGCACTGCGCGCGAAGGGTTCACGGCCGACGAGGCGCAACAGTCAGAACAGGAAAGCGCAGGACGCGCCGCACAGCAAGCGCGGGTGCGCCTCGGCAATCTCATCGCGCGCCGCCTCGACATGTTCCAGAACCGCACCCAGTACCGCTGGGCGCGACTCAACCAGTTAGCCTCCATCATCGCCGGCGCAACCTTGACCGCCTATGCGCTGGCCGGCACCAACAAGATCGACAGCCCCAGGGATTTCATTGCGCTGGTGCTCCTGTCGTTGCTGGCGGGCATGCTGGCGCCTTTTGCCAAGGACGTGGTCGCCGCCATTAGCGGCCTGCGCGCCAAGAGCTGACCATGCCTGACGTGGAGCGCATCACCCTTTCCTGGCGTGAGCCCGGTCGCGAAGCTGGCGGCGAGGTCAGCGCCCGGCCGACAATAACGGCATCTGACGAAAGAGCACTCATGCAGGCGCAACACCTGGTGCTGCTGATCCACGGCTACAACAACGACACCAAAGATGCAAAAAAAGCCTATGACGGCTTTCACGCACGCCAGCGCGACCTGGCTGGCGGCGAGCGTTATGGCATCGGCCGCACCTTCGTCGAAGTGTATTGGCCGGGCGATGCCGCATGGGGCATCGTCTCGTTCCTGTTCTATATGGGCAGCATCAGGCACGCCATCCAGACCGCCGGACGGCTTGCCGGCTACCTCGCCGAACACACCCGCAACAGCGCACGCATCGACATCGTGGCGCATTCGATGGGCTGCCGGCTGGCGAGCGAACTGTTGCGCGCCTTGAAAGATCGCCCGATCCCGCCGCAGATCGAACGCATCGTCTTCATGGCTGGGGCCATCCCGACCTTCATGCTGCAGCATCGCGCGCCGCCGCGTCGTCTGCGCCCGTCCTATGACCGGGTGCTGCGCGAAGGCGCGCGCAGCCTGTACTCGGGCGCGGACATGGTACTGTCATTCGCCTTCCCGGCAGGGCAAACCCTCGCCCCCGGTGCGGAAGGTTTCCTGCCTACCGCGCTGGGCCATGCCGAATGGACTGACGCCACCGTTCCATACAATCTGGACCAGCAGCAGAATCCCGGCGCGGGACACGGCGATTACTGGGGCTGGAACGACAAACCCAGGCCGCTGCAATGCGCAAAAAAAGCCGCTGAAGAAGTGCGCAGCTACCTGCAATTTCCCTCGACCGGCAGCCGTGAAGTCAGTAAACGAGTGATGATGGCAAACAATATCCTCGAACCGCGCACCAACGAAACAGGGCGCGAGAAAGTCGGGCGAGATATGCCGGTCCATGCGTAGCCATACCACTCACATCGCACCGCGCGTACGGTGCGAGGCACGCAGCGGACAGGTTGTCGCAAATTATGGAATGCTCAATATTTCCGCTCCGCTCACTGGCACATTATCGTTCTGGGCATTACACTGAACCCCATTCAATTCTTGCATTTCAGCAGCCCATGGCCACAGACACCCAAAATAATTATCTGGTGATAACCGCTTCAGGAGAAGACAAGGTTGGTCTTGTGGATCGGCTTTCGATCAAGATCGCCGAGAGCGGATGCAATATCGAAGAAAGCCGCATGGCCGTATTGGGCGAACAGTTCGCCATCATCATGCTGCTTTCCGGCCCATGGAACGCGCTTTCCAAGTTCGAAGGGCAAATTGATCAGCTGGGCGACCAGTTAGGTCTCACCATCATTCACAAACGAACCCGGCAACGGGAACGGACGCAACCGGCGGCGCCCTACAGAGTGGAAGTGGTGGCCATGGACCATCCCGGCATTGTTCGCAATCTGGCCGCTTTCTTCTCCAGGAACGGCATCAACATCGAAGAACTCCAGACCGACACCTACCCGGCGCCGCACACCGGCACACCCATGTTTTCCGTCATCATCACCGTGGGCATCCATGCTGACGTTCACATTCCCACCTTGCGTGAAAATTTCCTCGATTACTGCGACGACCTGAATCTGGACGCAAGCTTCGAACCTGCGCGGATGTGAGGTATGGCGACCATCCGGTCGCCTTTTTTTCGAGCAAAGAGCCTTACCCTACCCACTTCCTCGCATTCTGGAACATGCGCAGCCATGCGCCGTTCTCCTGCCAGTCGCGCGGATACCAGAAATTCTGCACGGCACGGAACACGCGCTCAGGGTGCGGCATCATGATCGAAAAGCGCCCGTCCGGCGTGTTCAGGCCGGTGACGCCTTGCGGCGTCCATTGGGGAAGGCTATGCAGCGGATAGCAGGCTTTCATATGGGATGTGCAGCCCGTCGTGCAGCCGCTGCACCATTTGCAGGCTGAGCCGGCGCTTGCGGTTTAACACTTCGGAAACGCGCCCGCTTGAGCCGATGTAGGGCTCAAGGTCTTTTTGAGTCAGGCCTTGTTGTTCCATTCTGAATTTGATGGCTTCGACCGGATCGACCAAGCCAATCGGGAAATGCTTGTGCTCATAGGCTTCAATGAGCGTGACGAGAATCTCCGCCTCGTCCGCCTGTGGCGTTCCCTCTTGCGCCTGGTACACCCGCTCCAGCCGCTTGAATGCGGCGCGCAGGTCTTCGTCGTTGCGGATCGGCTTAATATTCATTGACAGTCTCCACGTTGATTTTGTCATATTGCGCATGGGTTCCAACGAACTTCACCCACGCGATCCCGCCTCGATATTGCATTTCCGCGACTAGGCGGTATTTATTCCCGGCGATATTGAATACCACACGATGGTTACCGCAGATGCTCGCGCTTCGATACTGTTCCTTGATGTCCTGCGGAGTTTCCCAGTTTGCTTTGATCGCCTCGTCGTACCAACTTTGCAAAGCGCCCTTCGAATCCGCGTATTCCGGCTGACTCCAAAATTTGACCAATGTGCTCTTGGCAATCACCCGCATCTCAAACCTCCCAATTTGGGAGATTGTAATCAGGTCATATAGCCGAGTCAATCACTAAATGCCCATGGCAATGCTTGAAGAGGAGACCTGTTTGTGCAACAGCTACCACATAGCGTGCCCCACAAAAAAGGCGACCATCCGGTCGCCTTCTCATTTCCACACACAAAACCCCTACCCCACCCACTTCCTCGCATTCTGGAACATGCGCAGCCATGCGCCGTTTTCCTGCCAGTCGCGCGGATACCAGGAGTTCTGCACGGCGCGGAACACGCGCTCCGGGTGCGGCATCATGATGCTGAAACGCCCGTCCGGCGTGGTCAGGCCGGTGATGCCCTGCGGCGAGCCGTTCGGGTTGAGGGGGTAGATTTCGGTGGGTTGGCCGGTGTTGTCCACGTAACGCAGCGTAACAATGTCCTGCGCAGCCTGCAGTTTCTTTGCGTTGCCGAAGTCGGCATAGCCTTCGCCGTGCGCGACGACGATCGGCATGCGGCTGCCCGCCATGCCGTTGAAGAAGATCGACGGCGATTGCTGCACCTCAACCATCGCGAAGCGCGCCTCGAACTGCTCGGACTGGTTGCGCGAGAAGTGCGCCCAGTTATCCGCGCCGGGAATGATGTCGTGCAGGTTGCTCATCATCTGGCAGCCGTTGCACACGCCCAGCGCAAAGGTATCGTTGCGTTTGAAGAACGCCGCGAATTCGTCGCGTGCCCGGCGATTGAACAGGATGGATTTCGCCCAGCCCTCACCGGCGCCGAGCACATCGCCGTAGGAAAAGCCGCCGCAGGCGGCGAAGCCTTTGAAGTCGGCGAGTTTGACGCGGCCGCTGATGATGTCGCTCATGTGCACGTCCACCGCGGCGAATCCGGCGCGATCGAACGCCGCCGCCATTTCCACCTGACCGTTCACGCCCTGCTCGCGCAGGATGGCGATCTTGGGGCGATGGCGCAGGATGGCCGGCGAAATATTCTCGTTCGGGTCGTAAGTCAGTTTCGCATGCAGGCCGGGGTCGGCGGCATCGAGGATGCGGTCGAACTCCTGTTGCGCGCAGGCCGGGTTGTCGCGCAGCTTCTGCATCCGGCAGGTGGTCTCCGACCAGATACGCTGCAAATTCACGCCGCTCTCGCTGAACAGTTTTTCGCCGCCGCGCGAAATCTCGATCATGCCGGTTTCATTCAGCGTAGCGATTTTCTGCACGCTCTTCAATCCGGCATCGCGCGCCAGTTGCAGGATGTGCGCCACGTCGTGGTCGCGCACCTGCACCACCGCGCCAAGCTCCTCGTTGAACAATGCGCGCAGCGTGTCGCCGTGCAGTTCGTCGAGCCGGATGTCGAGACCGATATGCGAAGCGAATGCCATTTCGCACAGCGTGACGAATACACCGCCATCGGAGCGGTCGTGATAGCTGAACAGCTTGCCCTCGGTATTCAGGCGCTGCACCAGTTCGAAAAATGATTTGAGCACCTGCGCATCGTCCACGTCCGGCGCGACGTCGCCAACCTGCTTGTACACCTGCGCCAGTGCCGAGCCGCCCATGCGGTTCCTGCCCTGCCCCAGATCAATCAGCAGCAGCGCGGTATCGGGGTCGGCGACGAGTTGCGGCGTGAGCGTGTCGCGCGCGTCTGGGCATGGCGCGAACGCGGTGACGATCAGCGACAGCGGCGCGGTGACTTCTTTTTTCACACCCTCAACCTCTCCCCCTTGGGTAGAAGCTTGGCTCGCACCCCCATCTTCAACCCCCATCCTAACCTCCCCCATGCCAGGGGGAAGGAACGGGGAAGTCGGCTCTGTCCAGGAAGTCTTCATGCTCATGGAGTCTTTCCCGACCGGGATCGCGATGCCGAGCTGCGGACACAGTTCCATGCCGACCGCGCACACGGTATCGAACAGCGCGGCATCCTCGCCGTGATGCCCGGCAGCCGCCATCCAGTTCGCCGACAGCTTGATGTCGCCGATCTTGTCGATGCGCGCCGCGGCGATGTTGGTGAGCGCCTCGCCCACCGCCATGCGTCCCGAAGCGGGCGCATTGATCAGCGCGAGCGGGGTGCGCTCGCCGATGGCAAACGCCTCGGCGCGGCGGGTGTTGAAACCCATCAGCGTGACCGCGACATCCGCCACCGGCACCTGCCACGGGCCAACCATCTGGTCGCGCGCGGTCATGCCGCCGACGGTGCGGTCGCCGATGCTGATCAGAAAGGTCTTGTTCGCCACCGACGGCAGGCGCAGCACGCGCTCGATCGACTCGCGCAACCCGATCTTGCCGGTATCGCACGAGCTCAGCCGCGGCGTCTCGCGCGAAACAACGCGCGTCATCTTCGGCGGCTTGCCGAGCAGCACCGACAGCGGCATATCCACCGGGTCGTTGCCGAATTCGCCGTCGTGCACGGTGATGCGGTCTGCGGCGATGGCCTCGCCGACCACGGCGAACGGGCAGCGCTCGCGCTCGCACAGCGCGCGGAACTCATCGAGACGCTCAGGCGCAATCGCCAGCACGTAGCGCTCCTGCGATTCGTTGCACCAGATCTGCTTCGGCGACATGCCGGTCTCGTCCAGCGGAATCTTGCGCAGCTCGAAATGCGCGCCCTTGCCGCCGCCGTGCACCAGCTCCGGCAGCGCGTTCGACATGCCGCCCGCGCCGACATCGTGGATCGACAGGATCGGATTGTTCGCGCCCATCTGCCAGCAGCGGTCGATCACCTCCTGCGCGCGGCGCTGCATCTCGGGATTGCCGCGCTGCACCGAATCGAAGTCGAGGTTCTCGGCGTTCGCGCCGGTGTCCATGGAGGACGCCGCGCCGCCGCCGAGGCCGATCAGCATGCCGGGGCCGCCGAGATGCACCACCAGCGCGCCGGCCGGCAGCTCATGCTTGTGCGTGTGGATCGCCGCGATGTTGCCGACCCCGCCCGCCAGCATGATCGGCTTGTGGTAGCCGCGCATCTCGCCGCTGACCTGTTCCTCGAAGGTGCGGAAATAACCCGCCAGATTCGGGCGGCCGAATTCGTTGTTGAACGCCGCCGCGCCGATCGGGCCGTCGAGCATGATCTGCAGCGCAGAGACAATACGGCCTGGCTTTCCATAGCTTGTTTCCCACGGCTGCACGAAGCCGGGGATATTCAAATTGGACACCGAGAAACCGGTCAGCCCGGCCTTGGGTTTGGAGCCGCTGCCGGTCGCACCCTCGTCGCGGATCTCGCCGCCGCTGCCGGTCGCCGCGCCGGCGAAAGGCGCGATCGCGGTCGGGTGGTTATGCGTCTCGACCTTCATCAGGGTGTGGGTCAGCTCATCGCTGAACGCATAGCCGCCGTCGGCGCGCGGATAGAAGCGCTCGACGCGCGCGCCCTCGATGATCGAGGAATTGTCGGAATAGGCCACCACCGTGCCCTGTGGGCTGACCTTGTGGGTGTTGCGGATCATGCCGAACAACGACATGTCCTGCGCCTCGCCGTCGATTACCCAGTCGGCGTTGAAAATCTTGTGGCGGCAGTGCTCTGAATTGGCCTGCGCGAACATCATCAGCTCGACATCGGTCGGGTTGCGCTCCAGCTTGCGGAAATTCTCGACCAGATAGTCGATCTCGTCCGCCGACAGCGCCAGCCCCATCCCGCGGTTGGCTTTCTCCAGCGCCCTGCGCCCGCCCTTCAGGATGTTCACCGTGGCGAGCGGTTGCGGCTTGCCGTGCCGGAAGATTTTTTCCGCCGCACCGTCGATGTCGGTCAGCACGGTCTCGGTCATGCGGTCATGCAGCAGCGGCAACAGCGCGGCCAGCACGGCCTTGCCCAGCGGCTTGCCGCCCGGGGTCGAGAGGTAATACACCACGCCGCGCTCGATGCGCTCGACGGCAGACAGTCCGCAATGCTGTGCGATGTCGGTGGCCTTGGTGGACCACGGCGAGATCGTGCCGAGACGCGGCACCACCAGCAGGCGCTGGTATCGGGCTGCATCTTTGGGTTCGCCCGCCTTCCGGTCCAGACCCAGCACCTTGTCCAGCAATCCGGCTTGTGCCTTGCTCAACTCCGTAGCGCGCAACGCGCTGAAATACCAGTGGCGGGTGTCCGCGATCGATACATCGGGGGCAACATCGTGCAGCGCGGCACTCAGTTTTTCGAGGCGAAAGACGGATAAGGCGGCGGTGCCAACGGAGACTCGGAACATGGCGAAGACCGTGAAATTAAATTCGGGGCGGGATTATACTATGCGCCCCGCACACCGCACTTGACCGGAAATGAACAAAGGTATTTCCATTCTTGCCCGGAAACAGGCCATGACCAGCTTCCCGAAACGCCCGCGCGACAGCCACAAGGGCATGTTCGGCACGGTCGCGGTGATCGGCGGCGCAGCCGGCATGGTCGGCGCGCCGCTGCTGGCAGCACGCGCCGCACTCAAACTGGGCGCAGGCTGCGTGCACGTCGGGCTGCTGGCGGACAACGCGCCGGGCGTGGATTTGCTGCAACCGGAACTGATGCTGCACCGTGCACACGACTTGCTTCGCCCTCACCCCAACCCTCTCCCGCGAGCGGGAGAGGGGGCAAACGTGAAAAACAATTTCAATGTGCTGGCCATCGGTTGCGGACTGGGCACCTCAAAAGCCGCTTACAGGCTGCTGTATGAAACGCTGAAATTCAAGGCACCCATCGTACTGGATGCCGATGCGCTCAACCTGCTCGCGGTCCATGCCGACTTGCAGGATGACCTGCGTGCGCGCAATCATCCCTCTGTGCTCACACCGCATCCCGGCGAAGCCGCGCACCTGCTGGACTGCAAGACCGGCGAGGTGCAGGCGGACCGCGCCGCAGCAGTGCGGCAACTGGCGCAGAAGTTCGCCTGCAGCGCGGTGCTGAAAGGCGCAGACAGCCTGTGCGCCACGCGCGACGGCAGGCTGTTCGTCAATAAAACCGGCAATCCCGGCATGAGCGCGGCGGGCACGGGCGACGTACTGACCGGCATGATCGCCGCCTTCATCGCGCAGGGCATGAATGCGGACGATGCGCTGCTGCTGGCGGTACACCTGCACGGCGCGGCGGGCGATGCGCTGGCGCAACAGCACGCCGCCATCGGCATGACCGCGACAGAAGTAACCGAATGGGCGCGCTGGCTGTTGAACCAATGGGTGGGGGAGCAGTGACCCCACCCGAAATCGTTGCTATTTCCCTTCTATCTTCCTGATGGCTGCCTCGATTTCCGCCTTGCGGCCCGTGTCCGCATCTTCGCGGCCGGGGCGCGCCGGGGCGCTCAATGCCTTTTTGAAGTATTCGAGCGCCTTGGTTTTTTCGCCGCGCTCGACCATGAGTTCGCCCATGAAGAAGTTCGGGTCGATGCCGTCCGGGTTGACCTTGAGCGCGCGCTCAAGATATTCGCGCGCCTTGTCATAGTCGCCGAATGAGCCGAAGCGCGGCACCTTGTAATACAGGCTGCCGAGCGAGGTCAGCGCGGAACCGTTCAGCGCGTTGGCGTCGACTTTCTCCGCAGCCAGCAACAGGTCGCGCGCCGTCTTTGCCGTGCCGCCGGCCGAGAAGATGCTCTGATACTTGGCCAGGGTGCTGGTGATGATTCCTTCCCAGATCAGCGGCTCGGGGCGCCCCGGATTGGCGGCGGTTACCGCATGCGCCTCCTTGACCAGTTTTTCGAAGGCCTCTTCCTTGTTCTTTTCCGGTATCTGGTAAAAAGCTGTCGCCCAATCGCGCTGCAATTTCGCGATGGATGCGTCGAGCGGGGTGGTTTCGGCGAATGCGCTGTTGGCAGCAAACAACAGTGCGATTAACCAGGCGTACTTCTTCATGAATAGCTCCTTTAGCAGTGGTTAGTTGTTGGTTCAAAAAAAATGGCAATTCGTCCACGAAAAACACGAAAGGCACGAAATAAAACAGCGGGGATGTCTGTTGAGTGTATTAACCATCGTGTTTTATTTTGTTTCTTATCGGCCTTTGATTTTGTTCGTGTTGTTCGTGAATTTCGTGGACAGATATTTTTACCGATTAATGGATTGGGCGTATTTGCGCGCGATGCGGGTGTTTTTCAGCAGGCCGCCGTCGACCAGGCGCGGGAACACGCCGTTCAGCCGCGCGAAGAAGGACTCCGGCTGGCCGATGAAATGTTCCTTGCGGCCGCGCTCAATCGCCTGCACGATCTGCGCGGCGACATAGTCCGGCGCGTCCATGTTGGTTTTGGTTTCTTCCAGCATGCGTGTGGTGACGTCGTCGTTGAGCGGCGTCTTCGTGGCGCGCGGCGAGACATAGGTGACGCCCACTTTGCTATCGACCAGCTCGCGGCGCAATGCCTCGGAAAATCCGCGCATCGCGAATTTGCTCGCGCAGTAAGTCGCGAAATGCGGGAAGCCGATCGAGCCGAAGGCCGAGCCGATGTTGACTATGCGCCCGCTGTCCTGTTTCAGCAGAAGCGGCAGCACGGCGCGCACCAGCAGCATCGGCGCGATCACGTTGACGCCGATCATCTGCTCGATGCGCTGCGGATCGTGGCGTTCGTACAGCGTAAAATCCATGATGCCGGCGTTGTTGATCAGCATGTCCACGCCGCCCAGCGCCTGCAGCGCCGAGTTCACTGCCTGTTGTGGCGCGCCCTCGGCGGACAGGTCGAGCGCAATGGGCGCGGCAAAGCCGCCGCGTTGATTGATTTCTGCGCAGATCTCTTCCACGCGCGGCGCGTTGCGTTCGACCAGTGCCAGCCGCGCGCCCTTTTCCGCGAGCAGCAATGCGAGACGATAGCCGATGCCGCCGGCCGCGCCGGTCAATATGATGCGTTTACCCGATAAATTCATTCAGTGCCTCCCGGTGTTGGAATGTCGGCCAGATCATCATCCGGTTTCTCCTTGTACAGTTGTTCGATGGATGTTTGATAAACCTGCCAGATCGCCTCGCGCTTCAACCGGCCATTCGCGGTCAACTGGCCGTTCTGCGGCAGGAACGGCGCCCGCGCGGGCAGCCAGTATTTTACCCGCGCATAATCCGGCAGCACACTGTTCGCCTCTTCGATGGCCTGGTTCACGGCGGCGAACGTTTCGGGCGTCGCGCCGCGCGGCACGATCACCGCCATATTCCACGGGCGCGCCTCGCCGAACACCGCCGCCTGTGCGATGGCCGGATGCAGCGTCAGTTCGCGTTCCACCCATTCCGGCGACACGTTGCGCCCGAACGAGGTGATGAAAATGTTTTTCTTGCGCCCGGTGAGATGCAGGAAACCCTGCTCGTCGAGATGGCCGATGTCGCCGGTCGGCCAGAATGCGCCCGGTTGCAGCGGCGCATCGCCGGTATAGCCGAGCAGCGTCGCGCCACTCACCAGAATCTCGCCGTCCCCGGCAAATTTCACCCGCGCGTGCGCCAGCGGTTTGCCGACGCTGCCTGCACGGCGCGCTGCTTCGGTGTTGAGGGCGACCACCGAGGCGCATTCCGACAGGCCGTAGCCCTCGAACACCGGAATGCCGAGTTTCTCGGCGCGTTGTAGCAGGCGCGGCGCGACCGGCGCGCCGCCCACGGCGACGAAGCGCAACTGCTGCGGTGCGGGATGTCCCGCTTCGATGGCGGCCACCAGCGCATGCAGCAGTTGCGGCGTCAGGATGGTGGTGGTGGCGCGGCCTTGGATCAGCGCGGCCAGCATTTTTTTCACGTCCAGTCCGGTCGCGCCGCTCAGGCCCACGTCGGCGAGCGGCAGCAGATGGCAGCTTGCCCCGGCCAGCAGCGGCACATACGCGCCGGCGAGGTTTTCCAACAGGGTGGACAGCGGCAGCACGCTGACATGGCGGTCGTCCGCCGTGCCACGCGTCGCGTCCAGCAAGGAAGACGCGACCAGTTGCAGCGCGTCGGTGCCCAGACACACGCCTTTCGGCTGCCCGGTGGTGCCGGAGGTATAGGTGACCTTGACCGTGCCCGCGGGCAACGCCTTGGCGGCGATGTTGCGCAGGCGGATTTCGCTGTACGCCTGGCCATTCAGCTCATGAGTGAATGTTGCATCGGTTTCGATGCCCGCGGCCTCAAGCAGCTTGCGGTATTGCTCCGGCTGGTCGGTGAAGATGTAGTCGATTCCGGCATCGCGGATGCTGTGGGCAATCTGCTCCGCCGAAAAAAAGAACGGCAACGGAATGACCGGCTTGCCGGCATGCCATCCGGCCAGATCGAGCACGGCCCAGAGCGGCGAATTGTCCAGCGCCAGTGCAACTGCCCGGGCGGGATGGGCGCGCAGTTGCGCGCTGGTCTGTTCGATTGCGGCGGCGAGTTCCCGGTAGCTGAGCGCATACCGATTGCCGATCAGCGCTGGCGCGTCGGGTTGTTCGTGGCACAGCCGGGTGATGGCATCGATGACGGATGGGCTCATTTTTTTCCAAAAATCATGTGCAGGTTTGGCAGTGTACGCAGGCTGCGTACTCGGGTGTCCCAGCCTCCGGAATACGGGGGTTGCTGCGCCGCTCGATGCGCTTCACCGCCATGACTTGCGGCTTCTGCGCATAGTAGCTGCCCCACTCCACCTGTTCTTCCGCAGAGAGCCGGTTTTTGTCCGGTTCGCCGAGAATGACCGGATTCAACCCCATCTTGACAAACGCATTGCGCACCACCGGAACGGCGGTAAACACCGCCCATTGCTTGGAAGTAGCATGGAGCCGGTCAACGATGGCGGTAATCAGGTAGCGCGCCGTTCCCGGCTCGGTCACCGAAAAATTGCCCACCCCGACAATGTCGTCGCGCCTGACCGGCAATCCGGTGTGCGCCGAGAGTACCGCCTCGATGGGTTGATCCAGATAGGTTTCCAGAAACAGCGGTCCAACTGCGGCACTGATAAATCCGCAAGCCGCAACCAGTTTGTTATCCTGGTCACGCAGGCTCATCAGGCAGGGTTTGAAGCGCTTGATTTTTGCGCCATACGCCTTACGAAAGACATCGCCGATGAAGCGCTCGACCTCGGCGCGGTCCTCTGCATCAGGCTGGGAAAAGCGCACATCGAACGGGCGCTCAGGCAAGCCGGTGGCTGGATTGGAAATTATGGTATTCATCGGTTTCACAAGGCTGCCGGCTGTCCGGAAGAAAGAAGTTCAGGGTTCATGGCGGCGTAGCGGATCAGGCAGCTTTCAGTCTGGTGCGCGCATAGGAAATTCCTGCTTTGACCAGTTCCTTCGCGTCGTAGCGGTTGAGCATGTTGCAGCCGTTGCACAGCTCCGGGATCAATGCCATGCCTTCGCGCCTGGCCAGCACTTCGCGAATGCTCATATCCGCCACCTTCCCGATGGGGTGTTTATGGCCGACATCGTTGTAGCAATACAGGTAGTCGCCGCTCGCCGCAATGAAAACGTCGATGTTGCGCGGAATGCATTTGAAACGGTTGCTGCGCCACTGCTGGAAAATATCCCCGACGCCGGGAATGAAATCCAGTTCCTGCGAATGCAGGCGGTGCTGCCGGATCAGTTGGCGTAATTTCCCGGTAGCCAGTTCGTGCTCTTTCAGGGTGCCGCCGCGGTTGTACAGGGTGGGCGACATGGTGAGAATTTCCACGCCCTGCGCGCGCAGCCAGGCGATGGTATCCGGCAGCGACGGCAGGCATTCCGGCATCGGCGTGAGGCTGATGGCCAGCTGGGTATGTTTGAACAGCTGCTGCGCCAGCCTGATGTTTTCCATGACGCGCGCCTGGTCGAGATTGGCGTGCACGCGCTTGTAAACTTCCGGGTCGATGCTGGAAAAAGAAACGATCAGCACGTCAATCGCCCCATCCAGATGGCGGATGCGTTCGGCATCGAGCTGCTGGCCGTTGCTCACCATATCGAAGCGAATCGGGTGGCCGCGCATGTCGTCCACGAATTCGAAGAATTTGGTATGCGTGGTGGGCTCACCATATCCGGCGACAACGGCGCGGAACACATCCTGCGGGGTCAGGCGTTCCAGCACCTTGCGCCAGGTCTGCTCCTTCATCAGCATGGGGTTGTCGATCAGGTCTCGCGGACACATCGGGCACAGCGCATTGCACTTGCTGGTCCACTCGACATTGACGGCGATGCGGTAGTTGCTCATTTCGTATATTTATTGATATCCGGAAGCGGTTCGGCCGGAACCATGTGCGGAACATAAGCCGGGCAGCTCGGCGCCACCAGCTCGATGTCCACGACGACGACGCATTCCGCCTGCGGGAACGCTTCCATCATCTCCGCGTTTTCATGGATGGACGCCCTGCCGTTCACGCGCAGGCGGGCGCCGTCGGAGAAATCGATGAACAGCATGCTGACGTAAGGGTTGAGCAGGATGTTGCCGAGGCTCGCATAGACGCCGTTGCCTTTCACGCGCGCTTCGAAATGCGGGAACGCCAGGCGATTCGGCGCCAGCACCTTGACCAAGCCGGGTCCGCCGCCCTTGAACGAGCAGTCGCAGCGTCCATCGGGAGCACTGGTGGCGAGAAAGAAGAACGGTGCCGCCTCGATCCGGGCGTGAACCTGCTCCGGGAGGCGATCCCAGATAAGCTGGCTGATGCGCGCCTCGGTCCACAGCTCCGGGTTGCCCCAGCGTTGCTGCGCGTCAAGTTCGCCAACGTGAAAAGGCGATGAAGTCATAGCGAAAATCCCTGGAAAATATTTCTGAAAATGCTGTCCCGACAAGGACCATTAGCTTAGCCGTAAAGTTCAAGCTTGAGGCGAGGATGCACGCTGGATTTTGTAATCATTTGTAATGGTAAATTTGCGGTGGCGGTTTTTTTTTAGGGTGTCCTCCACTTACCACAACTATGACTATAGAGAGGTTGTCATATAAGAGACAGTCAATTATTTTTATAAAAACAATAAATATTGCTTATGGTTTGGCAGGGTTGCGTTATCTTGTATTTTCACTTCCGGCGATGCGGCATGTTGCCGCGCGATTGCTGCACGCCGGGTGCCGCAGTGTTGACAGTCGCCGCCCCTGACTCTACATTGCCCTTCCCTCGCATGACCCGAAATCAATATGAAGCCCAGTATGCTGTTAATCGCCCTTATGCCCGTCGCCCTTGCCGGGTGCAACCAGGAGCCTGCGCCGGCCAGCGTGATCGAGCGGCCGGCCCTGACCATGGTGGCGGGTTCTGCCGCAACCGCCGGCGGCAACACTTATAGCGGCGAGATTCGCGCGCGCCACGAAACGCAACCGGGTTTCCGTGTCGGCGGGAAGATTATCGAGCGGCTGGTGGACACGGGTACGCGGGTCAAGGCGGGACAGGCACTGATGCGCCTCGATCCCGGCGATGCCGGTTTGCAGCTCGGTTCGGCGGAAGCGCAATACCAGTTGGCCAGAGCCGACGCGGAGCGCCATCGCAAGTTGCACAGCCAGGGTTTTATCAGTCAGTCGGCACTGGATGCCAAGGAGGCCGCGCTCAAGACCGCTGCCGCCCAAGCCGGGCTGGCGCGCAACCAGTCCGCCTACACCACATTGCATGCCGACCGCGCCGGGGTGGTTGCCGTCATTTTGGCGGAGGCCGGCCAGGTGGTCAGCGCCGGGCAGCCGGTGCTGCGCCTGGCACAGGATGGTGCGCGCGAAGTGGCGATTGCGATACCGGAAGCGCACTTGGCCAATCTCAAGGTCGGCGCCGCCGCCGAAATCACCCTGCTGGCCGCTGGCGAGAATTCTGCGCCGCTGGCGGGGCATCTGCGCGAACTGGCTCCGGCGGCCGACCCGGCCAGCCGCACTTTTGCGGCGCGCGTGGCGCTGACCCAGCCCGGTCCTGATGTAGCCCTGGGCATGACGGCGCGGGTGCGTTTCATGGCAAACGGGAAGCGTGACGGTTTGCTGATACCGCTGACTGCGATTTTCCAGCAGGGCAGGCAGGCGGCGGTGTGGATCGTCGCCGCCGACCGCACCGTCAGCCTGCGGCAGGTAGAGGTTGCCGCATACCGCGATGACGGCGCCATCATTAGCGGCGGACTGGCGGCGGGCGAGCGCATCGTCAGCAACGGGGTGCATCGTCTGGCGGCCGGGGAAAAAATCCGCGTCATCGAGAGCGATAGCGCGCAATGAAGGGGCCGAATCTTTCCGCCTGGTCGCTGACGCACCGGCAGATGGTGCTGTTCCTGATCATCGTGCTGATGGGCGCGGGTATGATTTCCTACCTCAACCTCGGACGCGCCGAAGACCCGGACTTCACCTTCAAGGTGATGGTGGTGCGCACCCTGTGGCCGGGGGCGACGGCGCAGGAGGTCGAGCAGGAACTGACCGAGCGCATCGAGAAGAAACTGCAGGAAACGCCTTGGGTGGACGTGCTGCGCTCCGCCTCCAAGCCGGGCGACTCGATGGTGTTCGTGATACTCAAGGATTACACGCCGAAGAAAGAAGTCCCCGAGGCATGGCGCCAGGTGCGCAAGAAACTGGATGACATCCGCCACACCCTGCCGGAAGGCGTGCAAGGTCCGTTCCCCAACGACGAGTTCGGCGACGTGCAGATCAACATTTTCGCGCTGACCGGCGACGGCTTCGATCTGGCGGCATTGCGCCGCTACGCTGACCAAGCCGCCATGGAGTTGAAACAGGTGCCTGATGTGCGGCGCGTCGAATTGTTCGGCGTGCAGGACGAGAAAATCTATCTCGAGGTTGCGCCGAATCGTCTGGCGAATCTGGGCATCACGCCCGGCCAGATCGGCGAGGCCCTGCAGAAACAAAACAGGGTGAGCCCGTCCGGTTTTGTCGATACCGCGACCGACCGGGTGCAGTTGCGCGTATCCGGCGGGTTCGACAGCGTCGAGCGGGTGCGCAATGCCGATTTGCTGGTGAACGGGCGGCACTTCCGTCTGGGCGATATCGCCCGGGTGTCGCGCGGCTTTGCCGATCCGCCCAACCCGCAGATGCGCGTCGGCGGCCAGCCTGCCATCGGCATCGGCGTCGTGATGGACAAGGGCGGGGATGTGATCCGCCTCGGCGAAAATCTGAAGCTGGCGATGAAGAAGATCGCGGCGGATTTGCCGGCGGGCGTGGATGTGCATGTGGTCGCCAACCAGCCGGATGTGGTGAAAGGCTCGATCCGCCTGTTCGAGAATTCGCTGAGCGAGGCGGTGCTGATCGTGCTGGCGGTATCGTTCCTCAGTCTCGGCTGGCGCACCGGCACGGTGGTGGCGTTGTCCATCCCGCTGGTACTGGCGATCACCTTTTTCCTGATGAAAGCATTCGGCATCGATTTGCAGCGCATCTCGCTCGGCGCGCTGGTGATTGCGCTGGGTCTGCTGGTGGACGATGCGATCATCGCCGTGGAAATGATGGTGGTGAAAATGGAACAGGGCTGGGATCGCTTCAAGGCCGCGACCTTCGCCTACACCTCGACCGCGTTCCCGATGCTCACCGGTACGCTGATTACCGCTGCCGCGTTCACGCCGGTGGGCTTTTCCAAATCGGCGGCGAGCGAATACACCTTCTCGATTTTCGCGGTGGTGACCATCGCGCTGCTCACCTCGTGGATCGTCGCGGTGGTGTTCACGCCTTACCTCGGCTACCGCTTGCTCGATCCGAAAAAGCTGCTGGAAAAAGCGCAGAGGCACGGCACGGACATTTACGACACGCCGTTCTATCGCCGCTTCCGCGCGGTGGTGACCTGGTGCCTGCGCAACCGCTGGAAGGTGATTGCCGCGACAGTGGGCATCTTCGCGCTGTCCATCGCTGCCTTCAACATCGGGGTGCAGAAACAGTTTTTCCCCGCCGCCAGCCGCATCGAACTGATCGTCGATGTCTGGCTGCCGCAGGGCGCATCGATCAAGACGACCGAAACCGAAACCAGACGCATCGAGCAGATATTGGCCAATGATCCGGCAGTGGCCAGCTACTCCTCTTATATCGGCAACGGTGCGCCGCGCTTCTTCCTGTCGCTCGACGTACGCCTGTTCAGCGACAACTATGCGCAAGTGGTGATCGTCACCAAGGGCCTGCAAGAACGCGAGGAACTCAAGCGCAAGCTGACCAACATCTTCAATTCGGCGGAAGGCGGCTTTCCGCATATCCACGCGCGCGTGTCGCGCCTGGAGAACGGCCCGCCGATCGGTTATCCGGTGCAGTTCCGCGTGATGGGACAGGATGTCGAGCAGGTGCGCACCATCGCCGGCCAGGTGGCCGACCTGATGCGCGCCAACGTGCATCTGCAGGATGTCAGTTTCGACTGGAATGAAAAGGTCAAGGCGTTGCGCGTCGAAGTAGATCAGGACCGGGCACGCCGGCTCGGCACCTCCAGCCGGGAGATTGCGCAGGCGCTGCAAGGCTGGCTGAACGGCGTGGCATTGGCGCAATATCGCGAAGGCGACCAGTTGATCGACGTGGTGTGGCGCGGCGAAAATGAAAATGAAACCCGCTCGCTGAACCGCCTGCCGGAGCTGGATATTCCATTGCCGGACGGGCGCCATGTGCCGCTGGCGCAGGTGGCGAAACTGGTGCCGGTGCTGGAAGAAGGGCTGGTCTGGCGGCGCAACCGCCTGCCAACCATGACCGTGCTCGGCGACATGGCCGACAAGACGCAACCCGCGACGGTGTCGGTGGAGATGAACAAACAGCTTGATGCGCTGCGCGCCACGCTGCCGATCGGCTATCGCATCGAAATGGGCGGCAGCATCGAGGAGTCTGCCAAGGGCGAGACCGCGATCAAGGCAGTGGTGCCGCTGATGCTGGTCGGCGTGATCACGCTGCTGATGATCCAGCTGCAAAGCATCAGCCGCACCGTCATCGTGCTGCTCACCGCGCCGCTCGGGCTGATCGGCGTGACGCTGGCGCTGCTGCTGTTCCGGGTGCCGTTCGGCTTTGTCGCCAATCTCGGTTTCATCGCGCTGGCCGGGATGATCATGCGCAACTCGGTGATTCTGGTGGACCAGATCCGCCAGGACGAGGAGGAAGGCAAGACGCAGTGGGAAGCGATCATCGGCTCCACCGTGCGCCGCTTCCGCCCGATCATGCTGACTGCCGCCGCAGCGATTCTGGCGATGATTCCGCTGACCCGCCAAGTGTTCTGGGGGCCGATGGCGGTGTCCATCATGGGCGGACTGGTCATCGCCACATTGCTCACCTGCCTGTTCCTGCCGGCGCTGTATGCGGCATGGTTCCGGGTAAAAGAACAAAATGTCACGCCTACAATCGACATATCATAATTTTACTTCGACAATCAGACCCCCGGTTGCCGGGAAACAGGGAGTCAACGGGAAATGTGGTTATGCAACAACGCCAAACTGATGCACTATAGTCGCCGGAAGCATCATGCGAAATAACAGCAAACGGTTACTTGGCCATTCTGTCGCACCCCATGTCATGTCAGACAAACACTGTCAGCAGGACGACTCTTTCTCTTACATTGCAATCAGGCAAACGCCTATGCATCTTCCGCATGGGGTATAGCAACATTAATCCCCCGCGGGCTTTGAAGCAAAGCGCTCCACATGCGCGAGGAAATCGTGCAGATTCAAATTCCGGGGGCGGCGACAGCCTGCGGTGATTCGGTTGGCGCACCCTTGCGTCGGACAATATTCCACATGGCGTTCTGTACCACGGCACTTTACATGGTGCCTATTTCAATTTATGTAAAATGCAAGAACTGCAACGGAAGAGAAAAATAATTGAAGGTATTTATTGTAGAAGACTCGCTGGTTGCGTACGAAAACCTGCAATCCGTGCTGTCAGACATTCCCGGGGTGGTGATTATCGGGCATGCGGTGGATGAAATGGGCGCGATCAATGGCATCGACTCCCTGATGCCGGACGCCGTGATTCTCGATCTCAACCTGAAATCCGGATACGGGATCAACGTGTTGAAAAATATCAAGGAACTCCATGCCGCGATCAAGGTCATGGTATTCACCAATCACGCCAACGAATTCTACGCCAGTCGATGCAAACACGCCGGCGCAGATTATTTCTTCGATAAATCCTTCCAGTTCTCGCATCTCCACTCGGCATTGCTGGCGATAAGCTCATGCATGGCCGATACCGGTGCCACCCCGGCTCCCGCAAACGCGGGACTTCGGCCTCGAAGTAAACAACCAGAGCGGACACATCATCCTGCAAAGAAGCGCAGCGATGAGGTACCATGACAACATAAAGAAAACAATGAAGAGGATACTCTCCCCCGCCATTTTACTGATGAATCGCCTGAGCTACGGCAAGAAATTTACGATCCTGTGGCTGCTGACGTTTATCGCGATTGTGGTGGTGGTGTATAGCCTGTTTGTCAGCCTCAATCGGATTATTCAACCCTCGCAGCGGCAACTGGATGGCCTGGTGCTGATCAAGGCAATTTCCAAAACCGTGCAGCTTGTCCAGCAGCACCGCGGATTTTCATCCGCGCTGCTCGGCGGCAAAGAGGCGATGCGGGACAGACGCACCACCAAGGGAATCGAGGCCGCCGCCGCATTCAGTGCCATGGAGGGAAAATTACCCTCCGGCCTGGCTTCGGGTGAGGACTTCCGGCGCATCAAGGCAGACTGGGAGCAACTGCGCAAAGAGGGGCTGCACTGGGCCATGGACAAGAACTTCGCCGCGCACACCGGCCTGATCAGGCAGATGCGGCTTTTCCACGCGGTTGCCGCCGACGAATACGCGCTGAGCATGGATATGGAAATCGCCACGTTCTACCTGATTGACACCATCGTCAACAAATTGCCGGACGCGCTCGAGCATTTCGGGCAAGTCCGCGGATATGGCACGGGAATCCTGGCGGGGAAGCAGATCACCGAGCAACAAAAGATCAGATTGCATTCCACAATTACCGAACTCGATAGCGCGCTCGACGAGCTCAACATCAATCTCGGAAAAACCGGCCGCTATAACCCGGCGATAGAGGATTCAATCTCGGCGGCGTCCAGGGATATTACCGATTCGGCGCAGCATGCCATCGATCTTGTGACATCGGATATCCTCGCGGGCCGTTTTGCCATGTCCCCGGAGGTTTTCCTGGAAATGGCCACGGTGGCGATCGACAAAGGCTACACGCAAATGTACGACACGCTGCTGCCGACCGCCGAATCCCTCATCAAGGCACGCATCGCACGGGCGAAAAACACGCTATACATGAGCATCGGCGCCGCCTTCGTGCTGTTTATGATGGTGGCCTATTTCTCGGTTGGCATCTACTACGCCGTAACCGACAGTATTCAGGCGCTTGCCGATTCGGCGCACGCTTTTATCAACGGCAACCTGCACAAGCGGGTGCCCATCAACACGAGCGATGAACTCAGCCGGGTTGGTGAGATATTCAACGAAATGGCCGATGGCTTCAGTGCCCTGCTTGAAAAACATCACAAAGCCGAGAAGGCATTGAGCGAACTTACCGCGTATCTCCAGACCGTGCGCGAGGAAGAGAAAGCCAATCTCGCGCGTGAAATCCACGATGACCTGAGCGGCACGCTGGCCGCCATCAAAATGGACATTTACTGGCTGGAGAGCAAACTGCCCAAGGGATTGGAAACAAATCAGATGTTCGATCGCATCAGATCAATGTCGCAACTTCTCGATGGCGCGGTGACTGCCACGCGGAATATCATCGCCGACCTGCGCCCGGCCATACTCGACGACCTCGGCTTGCTGGCGGCGCTCGAATGGCAGGCCGCGCAATTCCACAAACGCACCGGCATCGAATGCCGGGTGAATTGTATTGAAGATATAGGCGGCATGGACAAACAGCAATCGATCGCACTATTCCGTATTTTCCAGGAATCGCTCTCCAATATCGCGCGGCATTCCGGCGCATCCAGAGTTGAAGTCGAGTTTTACCACAGTAACGACGAGATTGCCTTGTTCATCAGCGACAATGGGTGCGGTATGACGCGAAAAGGCGGCATTGCTGCAAATTCATACGGCCTGCTCGGCATGACCGAGCGCGTCGAACAATTGGGCGGCAAAATCAAGTTCGACAGCCCGCCGGGCGGTGGATTTAATGTGACGGTGATATTGCCGTTACAAACCGGCCTGCAGGATGGTGAGAAGGCATGATACGCATCCTGATTGCCGACGACCACGCCATCGTGCGCCAGGGATTGAAGCAAATCCTGGAGGAACACGGCAAGATGAAAGTCGTGGCGGAGTTCTCCAGCGGTGCTGATGCCTTGTATTGGGTTTACAGGAACGATTGCGACGTGGTATTGCTCGACATCTCCATGCCCGGCAAGAGCGGCATTGAAGTGCTCAAACAACTTCACGCGGAAAGACCGAAATTGCCGATACTGATTCTCAGCATTTACCCCGAAGACCAATACGCCGTACGCCTTATCAAAGCGGGCGCCGCCGGTTATCTGACCAAGGAAACCGCGCCGGAAACCGTGGTGGACGCGGTGCGCCGTGTAGCAAACGGCAAGAAATATATCAGTCAGACAGTGGCTGAAATGCTTGCCAATGATATCGGCATGCCGGATGGAAAACTTCCACACGAAACCCTGTCGAACCGCGAATACCAGATTTTCCTGATGATTGCCTCGGCCACAACCGTTTCGGAAATTGCCGATACGCTGGCATTAAGCGTGAAAACCGTCAGCACTTATCGCCGTCGCATTCTGGAGAAAATGAACATGCGCAATAACGCCGAACTGATGCACTATGCCATCGAAAAGGGTTTCGGCAAATCCTGTCGTATCTTGTGACACGTCAGACGGACACTGACAACACACCCCTCCTCCCGCTTACATCATAAGCAGAAAAAAACCTATACGCCCCTTGCAGGCGGTGTCGCACTATAACCCCTGTGCGTTCATTCTTAAAAACGTAGTTGAAATCTGCAAGGGCATGTACTGCCAGCGATCAGAAGGCTCGCACGCATGGCGCGCTCCTGCAGGTTATCACCCGGAATCCGGGTAGCGTAGATACAGGAAACATGCACACCCGCGACTAAAGAGGTACCCATGACAGACGACAAGAATGGCAGGGAAAGATAATGCGGACCGCCTTTTCTCCCGCTATTACCTTAATGAATCGCATGAGCTACACCAAGAAGTTCATGGTGCTGTGGCTGGTGTCGTTTGTTGCGATAACTGTGATTGGGTATAGCCTGTTCGTCAACCTCAATCAGGTTATCCGTCTCTCGCAGCGACAACTGGACGGCCTCGCGCTGATCCAGCCGATTTCAAAAACTGTCCGGCTTCTTCAGCAGCACCGCGGATTTTCGTCCGCGTTGCTCGGTGGCAATCAGACGATACGGGACAGGCTTGCTGCCAATGAAAAGGAAGCTGCCGAAGCATTTAATGCCATGGAGGGGAGACTGCCTCACGACTTGACGAGGAACGAAAATTTCCGGCGTATCAAGGCCAGCTGGGAGTCGTCACGCAAAGATGGGCTCCGCTGGACAATGGATGAAAATCTCACCGTGCATACCAGCCTGATCAGGCAGATGCGATTATTCCATGCGTTCATCGCCGACGAATACGCGCTGAGCATGGATACGGAAATCGCCACGTTCTACCTGATCGACACCATCGTTAACAAGCTGCCTGATGCGCTCGAACATTTCGGGCAGATTCGCGGATACGGCACCGGCATCCTGGCAAAGAAGCAGATCACAGAGCGCCAGAAAATCAAATTGGGTTCCCTGATCGCAGAACTCGACAGCGCGATTGATGAACTCAACATCAACCTCGAAAAAACTGGTCTCCATAACCCGGCGATACAGGGGTCAGTTTCGGCAGCGTCCAGAAATATTACCGATTCTGCGCAGGGGGCTACCAGTATTGTGGAATCGGACATCCTCGCTGGCCATTTTGCCACGCATCCTGATACTTTTCTGAGCATGGCCACTGCGGCGATCGACAATAGCTATGCGCAAATGTATGACACGCTGCTGCCAACGGTCATAACGCTCATCAAGGCACGCATCAAACAGGCAGAAAAAACGCTGTACCTGAGCATCAGTATCGCCCTCCTGCTGTTTCTGGTAGTGGCCTATTTCTCAACCGGCATTTACTACGCTGTTACCAGCGGTATTCAGTCGCTTGCCCATGCAGCGCGCGCCTTTGTCAACGGCGACCTGAGCAAACGGGTGCAGCTCAACATGAACGATGAGCTCAGCCAGGTTGGCGATATTTTCAATGAAATGGCCGATGGGTTCAGCAACTTGCTTGAGGCGAATCGTGTCTCCGAGGACATCATCTGGAAGCAGGCCAATTTCGACACATTGACTGGTCTACCTAACCGCCGCATGTTCCATGATCGCCTGGAACAGGAAATCAAGAAAGCGCACCGTGCCAGACTGAAAGTGGCACTGCTGTTCATCGATCTTGATAAATTCAAGGAAATCAACGACACGCTTGGACACAGCACGGGCGATATTCTGCTGATGGAAGCGGCACGACGCATCAGCGGTTGCGTGCGCGAGACTGATACCGTGGCGCGACTGGGCGGTGACGAGTTCACCGTCATCCTGACGGAGCTTGACAACGTTGGCGACATCGATCGCGTGACTGAATACATCTTGCAGGAACTTGCCAAACCATTCCATCTGGAGGGCAGGGTAGCCTACATAACCGGCAGCATCGGCATCACGTTGTATCCGGATGATGCCGCCAACATGGAAGACATGATCAAGAACGCCGACCAGGCGATGTACGCGGCCAAAAGCAACGGACACAACAACTTTGAATACTTCACTCATCTCATGCAACAAACGGCGCAGACCAATCTGCGCCTGACCAACGATTTGCGCGGCGCTCTGGCGGCCAACCAGTTCAGGATTCATTACCAGCCCATCGTGGAGTTGGCCACATGGCAAATTCATAAAGCGGAGGCACTGGTCCGCTGGCAACATCCTGAACACGGCATGGTCAGGCCGGATCAATTCATTCCACTGGCCGAAGAGAGCGGGCTGATTATCGAAATCGGCAGCTGGGTATTCAAGGAAACGTCACAACAGGTAAAGCGCTGGATAGCACTATGTGACTCCGCGCTTCAAGTCAGTGTGAATGTGTCGCCCGTACAATTACGCCATTCCGGAAATGCCTGCGAAGTAGGTCTTGATTATTTGAAGGAGCTCGGCCTGTCCGGGAAAAGCATTGCCATCGAGATTACCGAAGGGTTGTTGCTGGAAGTAGATGAAAAAGTTACCAAAAAACTGCTCGCATTCCGCAACGCGGGTATTCAGATGTCAATTGATGACTTCGGCACGGGTTATTCGTCACTCTCCTATCTCAAGAAGTTTAATGTCGATTATTTGAAGATCGACCAGTCGTTCGTGCGCAACATAGAGACTGACGCTAATGATATGGCGCTTTCCGAGGCCATCATCGTGATGGCGCATAAGCTTGGACTCAAAGTGATTGCCGAAGGAGTAGAGACGGAGAAGCAGCGGAAGCTGCTGACCGCTGCGGGATGCGACTATGCACAAGGGTATCTGTTCTCAAGGCCGGTGCCAGCAGAGGAGTTTGAAAGATTGCTCACCCAGAATGCGCGTCATTGCATGCCGGCAACATTTGAGAAGGAGGCGCTGAATAAGCCCGCCCGCTCTGAGCATGATGAAACGACTGACTATTCCACCAGGCTGCCCAAAGACGGTTGCCAGGTGATTGGTTATGTCGAAGGGTAGGCAACATATTATTTAAGGAGAAAAACATGGAGCGTTCAACGATAGTCCAACGCCTCATTCTGCTGACTGCCATACCAGTAACAGCGCTGATTCTGTCTTCCGGTATCTTGATCTGGGAGAACTTTAGTCGTTACCAGAATGCAAAACAGGCCCACAGCATCATGGAGGTGGCGGTGGCGGCGGGCGATCTGATCCACCCGATGCAGATCGAGCGCGGCATGACGGCCGGTTCGATCCAGTCACATGATCAAATGTTTGAGGCTGCGTTGCCAGGCACCCGCGCCATGACCGATGAGAAACTGGCGTCATATAAGCGGCTTATCGAAGGAATCGATACCAGTTCAATGCTGGACCTGAAAAATGCTGCCGAGGAGGCGCAACGCAAGCTTGACGGATTGGCCAGGACGCGCGATCAGGTCAATCAATATGACATTACCGCTGGCGAGGCATCTGCTTTTTATACCGGCACCATCGCACAACTCATGGAGGTAATGAGTACCGCTGCCGCGTATAACAGCGATCCCGGAGTCGCGCAAAAACTTTTGACTTACCATGCCTTTTCCAATGCCAAGGAAAATGCCGGGCAAGAGCGGGCATTGATTACCATGGCATTTGTCGCAAACAGGGTTGACCCAACGCAATACCGCGCCATTCTGGCGAAGATACACAAACAGGAAGCCTACCTGGATTCATTCAACGATTCTGCGAGCACGCAGGAAAAGATGGCGCTGGAAGCGCTGCTTGACAGTGAAGCTGCACAGGATGTGCAGCGTATGCGCGGCATTATGATCGAGCGTTCTGCACTGGGTCTGTTCGATGTAGACCCGGCCACCTGGTTCAGGCGCAGCACTGACAGGATCAATGGGTTATATGAAGTCGAGCAGCTGATCACGAAAAACATCCATTCCGATGTAAATAATCTGCTGGCGTCCAGCAGCACCCTCCTTCTGTCGCAACTGATCCTGGCAACACTGGCAATCGCACTTGCTGCAGCCGTATCGATATGGGTGGCACGCAGCATAAACCGGCCATTGAAGGCGGTTGTCGATGCGGCTGAATATGCGGTGGCCAATGATGATTTTACCCGCGCCATCCCCGAGGATGGTACCCAGGAAACGGCACGCGTCGGCCAGGCGATCAACCACCTGATGGAGAAATTCCGCAGCGTCATTGCGCATGCAAACCGCTCCAGCGAAGATATTGCGGGTGCCTCCAACGCGCTGTCTGCTTTGAGCAAACAGGTTAATCAGAGTTCGTCTGCGCAGGCGGATGCCACCTCGACAGTCGCCGCGGCCGTCGAGGAAGTGTCTGTAAGCGTCAGCGAAACAGCTACCAATGCCCGCAACGCAGGCGCAATTGTCGAAAAATCCCGCGCCGGAACAGAAAACGCGCTTGCCGTCATGGCCGAAACAGTGCAGAACGTGAAAGATATTGCCACGCTGATCCGCGAATCTGACGTCAATGTCGGCAGGCTTGACGAGAGATCGAAGAAAATCGGCGGCATCGTCAGGATGATCAAGGAAGTTGCCGATCAGACCAATCTGCTGGCGTTGAATGCCGCAATCGAGGCGGCACGCGCTGGCGAGCAAGGCAGGGGATTTGCAGTCGTGGCGGATGAAGTGCGCAAGCTTGCTGAAAGCACCACAAAGGCGACTACTGATATTGCTGCGCTCATCGGCGATATCCAGCATCATATCGGCGAGACCGTTACAGGGATGCAGCAGGCCACTGGCCAGGTTGCGGAAAGCCTTGATCTGGTCGGCAAAACAGAGGCTGCGCTGCATCACATAGGCGATGATGCGCGCGAAGTGGCCATCAATGTCAGGGGCATTATTGACGCACTGCGCGAGCAGGATGCTGCCATTCAACAGGTGGCGGAAAACGTCGAGAAAATTGCCAGAATGGCCGAAGAAAACAGCGCCGCCGCCGCTTCGAGCAGCGATACGGCGGACCATCTCGACAGACTGTCCGGCGCGCTAAAAGGATCAGCGGCTCGTTTTAGAGTCTAATTTCGTTTCTATTCCAACCCATCCAAGCGGCCAGACAAAAGGAATATGGATGGGATCGAATCAATCACCGGTCACGCAATGCGCCAAGATACAGGGCACCACATGAACCATCATTCGCGATGGCGGTGCGCCAAACCACCATTGGCCGTTGCACTTCAAACCTGAATCCATACTTCCGCATAGCGGCATTTTCTCCTGAAAGATCCTGCCGCTTTTATCCAGAAAAACATTCCACTACAAAAACGAAGGCTGCGCTTCGGAATCAAGTTCGCCTAACTTTCTGTGTAACAAGTGAAAAATATATAGGCCAAAATATTACTTGCAAAAAAAACTCAGTCCCCTAGAATTAGTCGAAATCAAGCGGGAAACTACTAGATGTAGTGGTTTTTGAGTTCTTGGGCCATAGCAGCCCACGTAATAAGGGGGATTGTATTGTGCTTGTTATAGAAAACGCTTTGTCTTCAACATCTGCCCGCAACATTTCCGGATCCTCCATTTCGCCCAGCATGTCGTCTGACCAAGGCAATGTATCTCACCGCAAGGATGCTGCGGTTCAGCCTGAACCGGCCAAGGCTTCCTTCATTCCGTTGCAGGGCGATCAGATGACAGGCAAATCAGCTTCAGAAAGGCCCATTGAATTGATACAGGAAATCAGCACGGAAGTATTGCTGGAGAAATATGCAGAACCCGGCGAAACTTCGGTCGAGGATGTGCGCCGCCGTGTGGCGCGCGGTCTGGCGCAAGCCGAGAAACCGGAACAGCACGCCAAGTGGGAAGAAGCCTTCTTTCGTGCGCAAGGGAATGGTTTTGTGCCGGCCGGCCGCATCAACTCGGCAGCCGGGTTGAAGATTCAGGCAACGCTGATTAACTGCTTTGTGCAGCCGGTGGGCGATGCGATCTCCGGCATCAGCAACGGCAAACCGGGCATCTATGATGCGCTGCAACAGGCGGCGGAAACCATGCGGCGCGGCGGCGGGGTCGGCTACGACTTTTCCTCGATCCGTCCCGAAGGCGCACACGTCAAAGGCACCAATTCGCGCGCCAGCGGACCGATTTCCTACATGCGCGTGTTCGACCGCTCCTGCGAAACGGTCGAATCGGCCGGTGCGCGGCGCGGCGCGCAGATGGGCGTGTTGCGCTGCGATCATCCCGACATCGAAAAATTCATCCACGCCAAGGACAAGGGCGACCTGCGCAACTTCAACATTTCCGTCGGCGTCACCGATGCGCTGATGCATGCCGTGGCAAACGGCGAAGACTTCGAGCTGGTGCATAGCGCCGAGCCTTCTGCCGCGCTCAAGGAGCAGGGCGCCGCACAGCGCGCCGACGGCAAATGGGTGTACCGCAGGGTACCGGCCGCCGACCTGTGGAAGCAGATCATCGAAAGCACCTACGATCATGCCGAGCCGGGCGTGCTGTTCATCGACCTGATGAACCGCGACAACAATCTGTCCTATATCGAAGTGATCGAAGCGACCAATCCATGCGCCGAACAGCCGCTGCCCTCATACGGCTGCTGCTGCTTGGGATCGATCAACCTGACCTGCATGGTGGAAAAAGCCTTTACTGCCCAGGCGGCTTTCAATTTTGAGCAATTCAAGGAACTGGTGCATGTCGGCGTGCGCATGCTGGATGATGTGCTGAACGTAACGGCCTGGCCGCTGCCAGAACAGCAGCAGGAGGCACAGAACAAGCGGCGCATCGGGCTGGGCTACACCGGGCTGGGCGATGCGCTGGCGATGCTGGGACTGCGCTACGACACCGACGCGGCGCGGGCATTCGCCGCGAAACTGACGCGCTTCATGCGCGATGAGGCTTATCTCGCCTCGGTGGACTTGGCCATCGAGCGCGGCGCCTTTCCGCTGCTGGATACCGAACAGTATCTTGCCGCGCCGCGCTTCGCCTCGCGGCTGCCGGAAGAAATCAAGGGCAAGATACGCAAGCACGGTATCCGCAACAGCCACCTGCTGTCGATCGCGCCCACCGGCACCATCTCGCTGGCGTTCGCCGACAACGCCTCCAACGGCATCGAGCCGCCGTTCTCCTGGTTCTACACGCGTAAAAAGCGCATGATGGACGGCAGCACCAAGGATTACCAAGTGGAAGACCATGCCTGGCGCATGTACCGGCAAATGGGCGGCGATATGGATAACCTGCCGCCCGCCTTCGTCACCGCGCTCGAGATTTCGGCAATCGACCACATGAAGATGGTGGCCGCCGTCGCGCCGTTTATCGATACGGCGATCAGCAAGACGGTCAACGTGCCGGCCGATTATCCCTATGAAGACTTCAAGGAACTCTATACGGAAGCATGGAAGGCCGGACTGAAAGGTCTGGCAACCTACCGCCCGAACAATGTGCTGGGCTCCGTATTGTCCGTCACACCGGCCAAAACGGAGGAGCAGCCGCAAGACCTGCTGTTCGACCAGGATCGCCGCATCGTGCTGGAAGCCGCCCCCAAGCCGGCGCTTGCTTCGCTGCGCTGGCCGGGCCGCCCGCAGTTGCCCGGCGGCAGCGAGGGTTGGGCATCCCAGGTGGTGAAACATCCGCTCGGCAGTTTCGTGACATTCGTTTCTCATACCACCAACGGCAAGAACCATCCGTTCGAAGTCTGGGTGAACGGCTCGGAGCAGCCGCGCGGGCTCGGTGCGCTGGCGAAATCGCTGTCGATGGATATGCGCGCGCGCGATCCGGTGTGGGTGCGCATGAAGCTGGAAATGCTGATGAAGACTGCCGGTGACGATGCCTTCGAGATGCCGATGCCGCCTGACGGTGAAATAAAACTCATGCCGAGCCTGGTGGCGGCGTTCGCGTATTTGCTGAAATATCGCATGGAGCAACTGGGCGCACTGGAAGTGGGCGAAGGCGCTACCACCCCGATGATGGACGCATTGTTCGCCAAGAAAGAACCAAAAACCGGCACCGACGGCACGATGAGCTGGACCGTGGATATTTCCAATGCCGGCACCGGCGACGACTTCGTTCTGGGACTGAAGGAACTGGTGCTGCCGGACGGCCAACGCCGCCCCTACTCGATGTGGCTGGCCGGGGTTTACCCGCGCGCCCTCGACGGCCTGTGCAAGGTACTGAGCCTGGACATGCGTGTCATTGATCCGGCCTGGATCGGCATGAAGCTGCGCAAGCTGCTTAACTTCGGCGAGCCATTGGGTGATTTCATGGCGCGCGTGCCGGGCGGTGAAAAAATGGAAAGCTATCCGTCGACAGTTTCCTATGTCGCCAAGCTGATCATTCACCGCTACGCCATGCTCGGCATTCTCGACGAGCACGGCTACCCGGTTCAGCAGATGGGTGTGCTGGAAGTCCCCGAAGCGCAAAGCAAGGCCTCCGGGGTAAAACCGATGGTCGGCAAGGTCTGCAAGGAATGCGGCAATGCCACGCTGATCAAGAAAGACGGCTGCGAATTCTGTACCAGTTGCGGAACGATCGGGGCCTGCGGATAGGCGTTTTGTGCCGCATCCCGTAAACCGCTGGGCGCCACGGCATTGACGGCCGCCGCCTTCCTGCGCTGGTTTTTTAAGGAACATTGATCGGCTTTCCATGAACCGCGTTGCCGGTTGATTTGGCAATACAGCAAGTTAATCTAAAGGGGTTATAAAATGAAAAAATTGAGCATGTTGATTTTTGCCCTGGTGATGGCAGCTTCCGGTAATGCATTTGCGGCCGAAGCGGCCGCGGGCGGATATGTGCATGATGCGGTCGGCGACGTGTCCGTTGTGGTCGGCAAGGCTGCGGCGCAGAGTGCGAAGGTAAATGATGCGATCGCTCCCGACACGGTGATCAATACCGGCGACAAGAGCCACGCCGTGCTGAAATTCGAAGATGGCCAGGTGGTAGTGATGCAGGCCAATTCGTCATTCCATATGCGCGAATATCGTTATGAAGCCAAGCAGGTGGAGAAAAGCAATATCCTGTTTGCCATGCTCAGGGGCGGGATGCGTTTTGTCACCGGCCTGATCGGGCAGCGCAACAGGGGCGCCTTCAAGCTGACCACCCCGAACGCGACCATCGGCATCCGCGGCACAGAGTTCATGGTGGTCATGGGCAACAGCCCGATGTACAGCCAGGTGGTGTCGGGCAGCATCAGCATAACCAATGCTGCCGGCACAGCGGTGTTCACTGCCGGACAGACTGCCATCGTGGCATCGGCCACTACATTGCCTGCCACAATTTCAGCCGCAGCCTTGCCCGCCGGCACGTTTACCGAACTGGGTGCCATTCCTATTCCTCCCGCAACACCCGCACCCGCTCCTGCGCCTGCTGGCGGTGCGGCAACGGGGGGCGCGACCACCACTACAACTGCAGCAACTGCGGGTGCCGCAACCGGGGTTTCGACCACCGCGATTGCGGTTGGTGTCGGTGTGGCGGCAGGTGTGGCAGCGATATCCAGCAACACCACGACAACCACCCACCACTAAGCGTGGACATACCGGCCGGGGTATACCCATATACCTGAAGCCCGCAAGAATTCTTGCGGGCTTTTTCGTTGGAAGGATAAATGAGCTGGACACGTGGTATGGCATGCTCATCGATGTGCGCCCCGCCTCATTGGCAGGCTTTCCAGAACGGCGGAAATCAGCCCGGGACAGGATCAACGTGCAAGGATGCCATTCAGCGCCCCATCCGGTCACCGCGTTCATTTGCCATTCAACTCATCGTCCTGGTAATACTTGGTGCCCTGGATCGTGGCCTGCAATGCAAGTCCTGTTTCGGTGAGCTGATACAGATCCACGCCGGGCGCGACGGTAATTGCACCCGCTGCCGCCCCGCCCTTTTCGCCCGACTTGGCGGCGGCATCCGCTTGCGCATCGGCCGCCCATCCGCTCTCGACAAATTGCTTAAAGGCCTTGGCCGTCGAAAACACGAAGATGCCCCGGAAATCCTTTACCCCCAGCCCGAATCCAACACCGCCGGAAACCATCTTCATATAGATATCCTTGCCAGTCCGGTTATCATGGGCAACGCCCGAGCCTCCCGCCGCCGAAAGAAAAATCAGGTTTATGCCGATGTTGCTGAATACTGCATAACCGACTGCTTTCTGGATATCGCCCCTGGCCAGCGGATGCACCTTGTACAATTTCGCCAGAGTCTCGCTACGCATCTTCCGTATTTCTTTTCTCTTCTCTTCCGGAGAAGCGGCGACCGCCAAACCGGTAAAACCCGAAAGAAAAATTCCAGCGGCCACAGCGGCCAGGATATGCATGCGGTAAGTGCCCAGTTTCACGATTTCACTCCTTAACGTACATTATTCAGGGATTGCAATGCCATACCGGAGAGCCGGCTAAACACTGACTTCCCTGTCTAGGCGGCCATCCAAATCCAAGCCTAGAATTGTTGGCCAATATCTTCGATGGCATCTACTACCATGCTGGTGCCTACAGCAATCAGCAGGATGTCCGAGGCGACCCGCACGTAGCGATGCCCGCTGGGAGGGGTCGGCAGGCGAACCAGTAAATCCTTCGGCAGGTCGTAGCGCTTCAGGTCTGCCGGAAGCGGTTGTCCGGCAGACCATTTTCTGGCCTGGCCTGGCGGCAGACAGCCGTTATTCTTCTTGGCCAGGCCGGGAGGACATTTGCCGGTACGGAATTTTGCGCCGTAGTAGTCATTGATGATGCGGCGGTTGGCATCGTCGAAATGGGCTTTCTCCGACTCACTGCGACTGTCTTTCCGGCGATCCTTGTGGCGCTCTTCGCTCTTCTTCTCATGCTTGTTCCCTTGGCCGCCTTCGACCCGGGATGGCCGGTCGGCGGCTGCCGGTGTGGCGGCAAACAAAGCAACCAGTGAGAATACAAAAAAGCGGGCGGGCAGATTGAAATGACGGCTCATGATTTCGCCTCCTGTTTTCGATTGAAGATAGCGTCTGGAATTCACTTGCCGTGAAGCCCGGCGACCACACGGAGCGACTCTACCGTATTTACCTCAGGACAACAACAGACCGGTTCGTGTCGCCCATCATCAGCGTCCGCTACCGGGTGATCTGAATATTTGACCCGGACGGAAAGGTCCGATGGCCGCTTATGAAATGGCTATTCCAATGACCGCAGAGCAGCCTGGCGCAAAAGCCGACATCGGTGAACAGCGGGAAAGCTCGTGAAGCTGACGCTCAGTACGTCCTTTTGGGATGGTTGATGCCTTTGTCGATCATGTTGGCAAAAAAAGGCTCTATGAGCAATCCATTCGGAAGTAATTTACCGCGGTTGTGGCACCGGGAAGACCGTTCTGTCGCAAATTCGATCAGCGAAATCTGCAAACGGGAGTTGGGACGAAAACGGTAGCAACACTCGCCATCGCCATCGTTGCAATTGATCTCGCGCAAGCAGTGCGGTGCGAACGCCTCACCTGAAAAATACGGGCGCGCCAATCGCTTGAGCTCTTCAAGCAGGTAGGGCTGTGTGTCGATCCAGCGCCCGACCATCGCCGCCGACCGGTAATGAATGTATCGCACCACGTCGCTATAGCGGTTCGCGGCCTCATACAGCTCCCCGATTACGCGCTCATTCTCATTTCGCACGATGATCGCCGACAAGCAGACCCGTTTGATGCCGTGGCGATGAAGGTTTTCCAGTGCATGCAGCTTGTTGTCCAGACAGTCGCGGTTGTTGAGCAGCGTGTAGAAGCGGTTGTCCAGCGTGCCGCCATCCATGGAAAGACCTACGCTCACCTTGCCGGACCAGTGTGCCAATTCCTCCATGAACGCAGGGTCATTGAACCTGATGCCGTTGGACGCGAAGTAAACCGTATGACCGTGGTGCAATGCAATTTCGATCAGGTCAAATAAACGCTCATTGAGGGTAGGCTCTCCGCCCAGGAAGCGCCAGTTGACAGGTGCGGGAAGGCGGGCACACGCTTCGGCAAAATAGTCATAACCGAGATCGGCCCTGCTGCGCTCGGGGTTGTAACAGAAATTGCAATCCATATTGCAACGCTCAGTCAGGTCGACGTAGAGGTTGGAAAAAGGATTGTTATCGATATGCCAACGCGGATGCATCAGGGATCACCAGAATAGAAAACGTGTTTCCGCAGACCGCCCAACCCGCCGAAGATTCGGCAACCATCTTGGAACATATCCAGCCGCAGAAAACCATGCCTTGAGCCGCTGCCAATTCAGTACCATTTGCCGGGAGAGTTTTCGCATGATACGTCAGTGCATGGCTGGGTGTAAATTTTGAATCGGAGTTGCGAACCTGGCTTATGGTGCAGGTGGTTTGTAAGCCGGCGAGCCATGTGGCCTGCATAAATTACCGGAACGCAAAACTCCGGTGACTGCTTCCTGCCAGGGCAGGACGGTCGCTGTCCCGCACAAGAGAGGAGCCAGTCGTATCTTTAGAGGAGCAGGTACAATTGCTCCCGGTCAGACCAAAACGACAACGTCCATCTGCCGGCCCGTTCCGATTTCCAGGGGAAAGTGAAACCATGATCAAGGTACAAAGAAAGACCCTTGTGATCACCGCCATCCTGCTTGCCCTAATGCTTTTCCTCGGCTGGCGCCTCGTGCGCCCCATGCAGATATTCGTGGCATCACCGGCTTTCGAGCGTCCCATCGACACCCGTGCGGCGCCGGCCATGCTTAAAACACTGGGTGCGCAAGAGTGTGCATCCTGCCACCGTGAATTTTATGACGAATGGCACACTACGATTCACAGTCAGGCTTGGACCGATCCCTATTTCCAGGCAGACTGGCAATTCGATGAGTCGCCGCAAATCTGCATGAACTGCCATATCCCGCTGGACCGTCAGCAGGAACACAAGGTGCTCGGTTTCCGTGATAGCGAGAAATGGGACCCGATACTGGCGCCCAATCTGGATTTCGATGCAGAACTTCAGCACGAAGGGGTGACCTGCAATGTGTGTCACCTGCACAACGGCAGGATTCTCGGCGTCTATGGTGATAACAGCGCGCCGCATCCGGTGGAAAGAATCGACAACGCCAATCGGGTGTGCGTACGCTGCCATGTGGCCTCCGGCGAACGCTGGGACACCTTCTTCAGATTTCCGCCCTGTGGCACGGTGGCGGAGATCCAGACAAGCCAGGGCAAGGAATCCGTTAAAGGCGTGAATAACCTGTCGACTGACACCATCGCCGCATTGGGCTGTGTGGACTGCCATATGCCTTTGCTGGAACGCCCGCTTGTACCCGGCGGCAAGGTGCGCACAACGCGGCGCCATTTATGGCGCGGCGGCCATGATCCGGCAATGGTGAAACAGGCCTTGACCATCTCCTTTGAGGGAACCGCCGACGAACACCGCTTTCAGCTGGCAATCACTAACAGCGGTGCCGCTCACTATGTGCCCACCGGCACGCCCGACCGCCATTTGACGGTACAGTTACGCGTGCTCGATGTACAAGGCAATGTGCTGAAAGAGGAAAGTCACCTGCTCAAGCGCACCGTCATGTGGCGGCCCTTTATTATCGATCTTTGGGATACACGCCTGCCCCGCGGCGAGAGGCGAAACTATAACCTGACGCTTTCGGACCCGAAACAGGCGTTCGCTGTCGAGGCGGTGGTGCGCTATCACCTGCTGGACGAGAGGCGCCGCCGGCGCATCGGCTACCAGAACAGGGAGCCAATTGCCTATGAAGTCTTCAGGCAACGCCTGCCCGTGACACGGACGGGCCCATGAAGATGAAAAGGGTGAAGGAGCGCAACGTGAACACGACCTCGGTGCCGAAATTATACGTGGCGACAGAAATTGTAGCGAGCGGTTTTGGAATGGGGGAGGCCGGAGCGCAGGAACCGGAGTGTACACGGGAGTACATGAGGATTCCGAGCACCGCCCGACACCGTTCCGGAATCGCGCAGTAGATTTATGACGCTATGTATAAGACCTTCGGGGTTGGAAGATGGTGCACGTCCGGCAAGGTGAGACCGCATCTATCGAATTTCTGCTGCCCCCATTCTGCGACACCATTTTCCGCAAATGCACAGACTTAATGCGTCAGCGCACAGGCTTCATTTTCTGATGGCGATCAGCACCGCCCACGTGCCCAGCGCGAGGTAACACAGCAGCGACCATTCGGGAATGCCAAGGGTGAGAAAGGTCCATCCCTTCTCTGCGCATTCGCCGGAGCCGTGCATGAGCTGTTTCAGCACGTCGGTCATCGGCATGACTTCGAGCATGTAGTCCAGTCCCGGCCCACAGGCGGGCAGCTGGTCTTCGGGCAGGTTCTGCAGCCAGATGTGGCGCGCGGCAACGCCCACGCCGGACAGCGACAGCAGCGCGATCAGCGCAGCATAGATGCGTTCGCCGACGCGCTTCGGGCCATGCAGCGCAGCCAGCGCGAACACTGCCAGAATGGCGATGAAAATCACGCGCTGTACCATGCACAGCGGGCAGGGATCCTGGTGCTTGACGTATTGCAGGTACAGGCCAAAGCCCATCAGCCCGCCGGCAAACAGCGCACCGCACAAATACAGCCAGCGATTGGAAATTTTCTGCCAGAGCTCGAACACGCTATTCCGCCTCATCTATCCATGCCGCCTGTATCGCCTCGAGCACCTTTTCGCCGCCGCGCTGGTGATCGTCATCGAAACCTTCCAGATCGACCACCCGGTTATGCAGGTCAACAAAGCGCAGGGTGCGCGGGTCGATTCCGGGATACTTCTCTGCCAGCGCAATGGCGATGTCACGCACGTCTATCCATTTCATGTCATTTTTCCTTGGCCATGTTGATGGTGTATTTCGGTATCTCGACAACCAGATCCTGGTCCGCCACGATCGCCTGACAGGACAGGCGCGAAGTGGGCTCAAGTCCCCATGCCTTGTCGAGCAGGTCTTCTTCGCAGTCTTCCGCCGGCGCAAGGGAATTGAAGCCTTCGCGCAGGATGACATGGCAGGTGGTACAGGCGCAGGATTTTTCGCAAGCATGTTCGATTTCCACATCGTGCTGCAACAGCGCGTCGCAAATCGAAATCCCCGGTTCGACCTCGAACAGCGTACCTTGGGGACAAAGCTCCTCATGCGGCAGCACGATGATTTTCGGCATTACTTCGCCTCCAGCTCGGAAATATTCTTGCCCGCCAGCACACTTGCCACACTCTTGTCCATGCGCGCCTGCGCAAAACTGACGGTGGCATCGTTCAGTGCGGTAATGGCGCGTTTGATCGCCAGATGGTCGGCAAGTTGCAGCGTATGGCGCAACGCAGCCATTTGAGTTTCGATCCGGGCGCGCCCAGCCTGGTCGAGCAAATCGCCATCCTGCTCCAGCGCGTGCTGCACCGCCTCGAGCAACTGTTCCGCCTCGGTCTGTTGCTCGCGCAGCGCGCGCGCCTGCATATCGTCCTGCGCATGTTGCGAGGAATCCTGCAGCATGCGCGTGATCTCGGCATCGCTCAGCCCGTAGGAAGGCTTGACGGTAATCGCCGCTTCGACACCATTGCTCATCTCGCGCGCCGACACATTCAGCAAGCCGTCGGCATCCACCTGTAAAGTCACGCGAATGCGCGCCGCGCCCGCCACCATCGCCGGGATGCCGCGCAATTCGAATTTCGCCAGCGAGCGGCAATCGCTCACCAGCTCGCGCTCGCCCTGCACCACGTGAATGCTCATCGCGGTCTGGCCATCCTTGAAGGTAGTGAATTCCTGCGCACGCGCGGTCGGGATGGTGCTGTTGCGCGGAATGATTTTTTCCACCAGGCCGCCCATGGTCTCGATGCCCAATGACAACGGGATCACATCCAGCAACAGCCAGTCGTCGTCGCCGCTGCGGTTGCCTGCCAGCAGATTGGCCTGGATCGCCGCGCCCAACGCGACGACCTTGTCCGGGTCAAGATTGGTCAGCGGCATTTGCCCGAAGAACTCCTTTACCGCGTGCTTTATCTGCGGCATGCGCGTCGCGCCGCCGACCATCACCACGCCCTTGATGTCCGCCACGTCCAGCTTCGCATCGCGCAATGCGCGGCGCAATGGTTGCAAGGTACGCTGCACCAGATTCTGCGACATTGCATGAAATTCGCTGCGCGTCAGCACGTTGTCGATGACCTCGCCGGTCGACAGCATCGCGGTGATGTGCGTCTCGACATGGTCGGTCAACTGTTCCTTGGCGGCGCGCGCATGGGTCAGCAACAGGCGCGTATCCCGAGGGCCGAGCGCGGAGAGATGATTTTTCTCGAGCAGCCAGCAATGGATGCGCTGGTCGAAATCGTCGCCGCCCAAAGCCGAATCCCCATTGGTGGACAGTACCTCGAACACGCCGCGCGACAGGCGCAGGATGGAAATATCGAAGGTACCGCCGCCCAGGTCATACACCGCATACACGCCCTCGGCGGCGTTATCCAGCCCGTAGGCAATCGCCGCCGCGGTCGGCTCGTTAAGCAAACGCAACACATTCAGCCCGGCCAGACGCGCCGCGTCCTTGGTGGCCTGGCGCTGCGCGTCGTCGAAATAGGCCGGCACGGTGATCACCGCACCGACCAGTTCACCGCCCAGTGCAGCTTCGGCGCTGTTGCGCAGCACCCTGAGAATCTCGGCAGAGACCTCGACCGGACTCTTCACGCCTGCCACAGTGCGTATCTGCACCATGCCGCCTGGCAAGCCTCCCGGGGTAACGGAAGACGAAGGAGCACCGACGAAGCGATACGGCAAGCGGTTGATCTCGCCGACATCCTTGAGGCCGCGCCCCATGAAGCGTTTCACCGAGACAATGGTATTGGCGGCATCCTCGTTCTGCATGGCTTGCGCCGCTTCCCCCACCACGACACTGCCGTCGGCCAGATAACGCACGACCGAAGGCAGTATGGTGCCCCCGCTTTCATTGTTGAGCACCACGCTGATGCCGTTGCGCACCGTGGCTACCAGCGAATTGGTCGTGCCGAGGTCGATGCCCACCGCCAGCCGGTGCTGGTGCGGCAAGGTGCTCAGGCCGGGTTCGGAAATCTGTAATAGCGCCATTTTAAAAGTGGTCGGTAGGAAGCAGGAAGTGGCAAATCGTTAGTGATCGGAGGTGTGAATAATACTACTCACCACTTTCCACTCTCCACTCACTAGCTCTAATTGTCTATCGCGTCATAGGCGGCATGAATTTCTTCCGCAAGTCTTTCCATGAAACGCAGCTTGCGCACCAGTTCGGCGGCAGCAGCATAATTTTTTTCGGTATCGATCTTGAGCGCGAGCCGGCTTTCCAGTTCGCGTGTTTCACGCTGCAGGCGCGCTTCCAGCACATCCAGCGCTGCGCCATCACGCGCCTGCTGCGCTTCGCTGACCGCTTCACGCCATTCCAGCTGCGCCATCAGGAAATCCGGCGGCATCAGGGTGTTGTTTTCTTCCTGAATATCCACGCCGTGCAGCGACAGCAAATAACGCGCGCGGCGCAGCGGATTGCGCAACGTCTGATAAGCCTCATTCACCAGCGTGGCGCGCTGCATGGCGAGGCGTTGCTCGGCATCAGCCAGGTGTGCGGATTTGTCCGGATGAACCAGCGTCTGCAACGCGCGGTATTGCTGTTCAAGCTGCGCGATATCTATCTGGAAGGACTGCGCGAGGCCAAACAAATCGAAATGGTTTTGCTGAAAATCGAAGCTGGCCAGCTGCATCAGACGCCAAAGCTTTCGCCGCAGCCACACTGATTCTTCACATTCGGGTTATTGAATTTAAACCCTTCATTCAGGCCTTCGCGCGTGTAATCCAGCTCCATGCCGTCGACGTACGGCAGACTCTTCTGATCGACCAGCACGGTGACCCCATGACTGGCGAACTGGAGATCATCGCCGCCCACTTCATCGGCAAACTCCAGTTTGTAAGCCATGCCCGAACAACCGCTGGTGCGCACGCCGATGCGCAAACCAACACCTTTGCCGCGCTTGGCAATAAAATTCTGCACATGCCTGGCCGCACTCTCAGTTAGCGTAATTGCCATGTTCTACCCCTTGCAAATTTCCCCGCAGGCCGGCGTCTCCACCACCGCGTTGTGTTTGTTCTTGTAATCCGCCACTGCCGCCTTGATGGCGTCTTCCGCCAGAATCGAGCAGTGGATTTTCACCGGCGGCAAGGCCAGCTCTTCGGCAATCTGCGTATTCTTGATCTGCAAGGCCTGATCGACCGTCTTGCCCTTGACCCATTCGGTCACCAGCGAACTGGACGCGATCGCCGAGCCGCAGCCGTAAGTCTTGAACTTGGCATCTTCAATCACGCCATCCTTGCCGACCTTGATCTGCAATTTCATCACATCACCGCAGGCAGGAGCGCCGACCATGCCGGTTCCCACTTCCGCTGCGTCTTTGTCCATGGAACCGACGTTGCGCGGATGATCGTAGTGATCCAGTAATTTTTCGCTATAAGCCATTTTGCGCTCCTTTCAATGTGCCGCCCACTGCACCGAATTCAAGTCCACGCCATCCTGGTACATTTCCCACAGCGGTGACAGTTCGCGCAGCTTGCCAATCTTGTTTTTCAGCAACTCGATCACGTAATCCACTTCTTCGACCGTGGTGAAACGTCCGATACTGAAGCGGATCGAGCTGTGTGCCAGTTCATCGCTGCGACCCAGCGCGCGCAGCACGTAGGATGGCTCCAGACTCGCCGAGGTACAGGCCGAACCGCTGGACACCGCAACATCCTTGATCGCCATCATCAGCGATTCGCCCTCGACAAAATTGAAGCTGAGGTTGAGATTGTGCGGCACGCGCCGCTCCATATCGCCGTTGATATGCACTTCCTCCATGGACATCATGCCTTTCAGCAGGCGGTCGCGCAGCATGCGTACACGCTCGTTCTCCTGCGCCATCTCTTCTCTGGCAATGCGGAATGCCTCACCCATGCCGGCGATCTGGTGCGTCGGCAGCGTACCGGAGCGCATGCCGCGCTCGTGCCCGCCACCGTGCATCTGTGCCTCCAGTCGCACGCGCGGCTTGCGCCGCACGTACAGCGCGCCGATGCCTTTGGGGCCGTAGGTCTTGTGCGCGGAAAATGACATCAGGTCGACTTTCAACTGCTGCAGATCGATTGCCACCTTGCCGGTCGCCTGCGCCGCATCGACGTGGAACAGAATGCCCTTGTCGCGGCAGATTTCGCCGATGGCGGCGATATCCTGGATCACGCCGATCTCGTTATTCACCAACATGACGGATACCAGCACGGTGTCGGAACGCAACGCCGCCCTGAATTTTTCCAGATCAAGCAGGCCATTCGGCTCGGGGTCGAGGTAGGTTGCGCTGAAGCCTTCGCGCTCCAGTTCGCGCACGGTATCGAGCACTGCCTTGTGCTCGGTGCTCATGGTGATGACATGCTTGCCCTTGCCCTGATAGAAATGCGCCGCACCCTTGATGGCGAGGTTGTTCGATTCGGTGGCGCCGGAAGTCCAGATGATTTCCTTGGGATCGGCATTCACCAGCGCGGCGACCTGCTCGCGCGCCAGCTCTACCGCCGCATCGGCTTCCCAGCCGAAAGCGTGGGAACGGCTGGCCGGATTGCCGAACTTCTCGGTGAGATAGGGGATCATCACCGACGCCACGCGCGGGTCAACCGGCGTGGTCGCGGAATAATCCATATAAATCGGGAGCTTCATTTTCTTCATCTTCCTTGCGCTAAACCGTAATCACTATGGGCGTTGCGCTTTTCTTGTTTACCTTGATGGGTCCGCTGGCCGGGCTCGTCCTGGCTTGGCTGTCCACCAGCTGTTGCAGCGTGATGGAGGACAAATAGTCATAAATGTGTTCGTTGAGCCCCACCCACAATTCGTGGGTAAGACACTGGCGGTCATCGAAACAGTTACCTTTCCCGCCGCAACCGGTTGCATCCAGGGGCTCATCCACCGCCACAATGATTTCGGCTATGGTAATTTTGTCCGCAGGCCGGGCAAGGTGATAGCCGCCGCCCGGACCGCGCACGCTTTTCACGATTTTGCGGCGGCGCAGCCTGCCGAACAATTGCTCCAGATAAGAGAGCGAAATCTTCTGCCGTTCGCTGATTGCAGCCATGGTTACCGGGCTGTCTCCGCTGCACATCGCCAAGTCGGCCATTGCCGTCACGGCAAAACGTCCTTTGGTCGTTAATCTCATTTCATTCTCCAGTCATCACATCGCTAGGATTACCCACGAGGCAGGATAATTCCCCTGAGGCCTTGTAGGGAAATAATATAATACCCGAATTTTTTAGTCAACTATCTTGTTCAGATGATTCGGGTCGAATTTGTCGGCCGTGGCGCGCTCCTCCTCGACCGCCACTCCCATCTTTTCGAGTTGCTGCAGAATGAAATCGATGCGCTGGTCCACCGTCACGCTATGCCCGAGCAGGCCATGTATCGCCTTGGAGAGGGGATCATTCTGATCATTGCCGATGCCATACGCATTGAAGCCGCCGGCACTTTTTTTCTCTTCATCGAGAATACGCGCAGGGATGCCCGCCGCCGTCGCGCCCGCCGGCACGTCCTTCACCACCACCGCATTCGAGCCGATTTTTGCACCGTCGCCGATGGTAATCGGGCCGAGTATCTTGGCCCCGGCACCCACGACCACGCCATTGCCCAAGGTGGGATGCCGCTTGCCTTCCTTCCATGAAGTACCGCCCAGCGTGACGCCGTGGTAAAGCGTAACGTCATCGCCAATTTCGGCGGTCTCGCCGATCACCACGCCCATGCCGTGATCGATAAAAAAACGCCGCCCGATGGTTGCGCCGGGATGAATCTCGATGCCGGTCAGGCCACGCGCGATGTGCGACAGAAAGCGTGCCAGCCACTTGAACCCGTTATGCCACAGGGTATTTGCCAAGCGGTGCAGGATGCGCGCGTGCAGGCCCGGATAGCAGGTCAGCACCTCGAAAGTGGTGCGCGCTGCGGGATCGCGGTCGAATACGCTGGCAATGTCTTCTTTAATTTTGCTGAACATCCGGATGCTCTTCCAAATAGCGTGATTTGAGGCGCGCATTGTACTCGGTTGTAACAGACAGGATACCGCGCAGGATGTTGATTTCCTCCTGCTCCGGCCGCGCCCGCGCATAAAGCCGGCGCAGGCGCTGCATTAAACGCGCCGGATTCTGCGTGGTGAAAAAACCGATCTCGGACAGCGTCCTTTCCAGATGCGCATACAGCCCTTCCAATTGTTCATGCGGCGCCGGCAGTATCTCCTGCGCGCTCGGCGTATAGCTTTGCGCCGCCACATTCAACTCATACGCCATCACCTGCACCGCAGCGGCCAGATTAAGCGAGGAGAAATCCGTATCGGCCGGAATATTCACCAATGCCTGCGCCTTGCCAGTTTCCTCATTGGTCAGGCCGGACATTTCGGTGCCGAACAGCATGGCCACCGGTTGCCGCTCCGCCTGTTGCAGCAACTCCGGCATCGCCTCGCGCGGCGTCTTCACCTCGATGGAGATATCGCGCCGCCGCGCCGTCATCGCCACGGTGAACACCACGCCATGCAATGCCTCGTCGACCGAGCTGCACACCACTGCATTGCGCAGCAAATCATCGGCACCCGCCGCCATCGCGTCGGCCTGCGCATCGGGGAAATGGCGCGGGTTGATCAGGTACAGCTGGCGCAATCCCATCGTCTTCATCGCGCGCGCCGCCGCGCCGATGTTGCCGGGATGGGTGGTGTGGCTGAGCACCACCCGAATATTTCCGAAAGGATTCTGTTTATTCAAAACGTGATTCCAACTAAAATGCGCACCGAGGGAACCGTTCAGTCGTTCCCGAATTTTTCAGCTCATTAAAAAGGTCGTAACTTATGCACCCCATGCTCAACATCGCGGTGAAGGCCGCGCGTCGCGCCGGCAACCTGATTCACCGTTCTGCCGACAAGATCGACCACCTTACCGTAACGAGAAAATCCCACGCGGATTTTGTCAGCGAAGTGGACCGCGCCGCCGAGCAAACCATCATCCAGACCTTGCTGGATGCCTATCCGGACCATGCAATTCTAGCAGAAGAGAGCGGCAGCCAAGGCGAGTCCGAGTACCTGTGGATCATCGATCCGCTGGATGGCACGACCAATTTTTTGCATGGCCTTCCGCAGTTCGCCGTGTCCATCGCCTTGCAGCACAAGGGCATCATCACCCAGGCGGTGGTGTACGACCCGACCAAGAATGAACTGTTCACCGCCACGCGCGGACGCGGCGCATTCCTCAACGACAAGCGCATCCGCGTGACCCGGCGCGTGCAACTCGCCGACAGTCTGATCGGCACCGGCTTTCCTTATACCCGGTTTGAGCACATGGATGCCTACATGGCGATTTTCCGCGATTTGTTGCAGAAAACCGCCGGCCTGCGCCGCCCCGGCGCCGCCGCGCTGGATCTGGCCTGGGTGGCAACGGGCCGCTATGACGGTTTCTTCGAGACCGGACTCAAGCCGTGGGATATCGCCGCCGGTTGCCTGCTGATTACCGAAGCGGGCGGCATGGTCAGCGACCTGCACGGCTCGGATACCCATCTCAAGACCGGCCACCTCTGTGCCGGCAATCCCGACATCCACGCACAACTGCTGAAAGCCATCGCGCCACACCTCACCGCTGGGCTGAAGAAGTAAAGACTGCCATGTCCGAAACACCCGATGGCAATGCGCCGCATGTGACGGGGAATCACACCCCGATGATGCAGCAATACCTGCGCATCAAGGCACAGCATTCCGACATGCTGCTGTTCTACCGCATGGGCGATTTCTACGAGCTGTTTCATGACGACGCGGTACGCGTGGCCAGGCTGCTCGACATCACGCTCACCCAGCGCGGCGCATCCAACGGCCAACCGATCAAGATGGCCGGTGTGCCGTATCACGCCGCCGAGCAATACCTGGCGCGGCTCATCAGGCTGGGTGAATCGGTGGCGATCTGCGAACAGATCGGCGACCCCGCCACCAGCAAAGGGCCGGTCGAACGCAAGGTGGTGCGCATCGTCACCCCCGGCACGCTCACCGATTCCGCCTTGCTGGAAGAAAAGCGCGACAGCCTGCTGCTGGCGCTGCACGAGCGCAACAACGAAGTGGGGCTGGCGTGGCTCAATCTCGCCTCGGGAAAATTCTTCGTCGCCGAATGCAATGCCGGCCAACTGCCTGCCGAGCTTGAACGCCTGCAACCTTCCGAGATACTCGTCGCTGAAAACGCCCGCGCACCGCAACACAAAACCGCCGCGAGCAAATCGCTGCCCGCCTGGCACTTCGATCTGGAAACCGCGCGGCGCACACTGTGCCAGCAATTTTCCACGCTCGACCTGGCAGGTTTCGGCTGCGACGATTTCACCCTCGGCATCGAGGCCGCCGGCGCGCTGCTCGGCTATGCCAGACTCACCCAAGGACAGAACATCGCGCATGTGCGCGCCATGCAGGTGTATGGCGCCGACCAGTACGTACGCATGGACGCTGCCACGCGCCGCAACCTGGAAATCACCCAGACCCTGCGCGGCGAGCCCGCCCCCACCCTGCTCTCCCTGCTCGATGCCTGCGCCACCAATATGGGCAGCCGCTTGCTGCACCAGTGGCTGCATCATCCGCTGCGCGACCGGAATGTGCTGCGCGCGCGGCTGGATGCGGTGGAACAACTCCAACTCCCCTCTTTCGCTGGCGGGATAACCAGCGACTTGGCGGCTTTGCCGCCTAGTCGAATGGCTAGTAGCTCTATCAGAGGGGCTGGGGGTGAGGGTTACCGCGCCGTCCACGACCAGCTCAAACCCTGCGTCGACGTGGAACGCATCACCGCCCGCATCGCGTTGCGCAGCGCCAGACCGCGCGATCTGTCCGGCCTGCGCGACACGCTGCTGACCTTGCCGCCATTGCATGCCGCGTTGGCGAAGTACGCTGCCCCGCTCATCAGTACATTGGCAGATGCGCTGCAAGCCGACCCCACGCTGGTCGAGCTACTGCAAAAGACAATCAAGGCAGAACCTTCCTCAGTATTGAGAGAAGGCGGCGTGATCGCCGACGGCTTCGACGCCGAACTGGACGAGCTGCGCGGCATCCAGACCAACTGTGGCGATTTCCTGCTGGCGCTGGAAGCGCGCGAACGCGCGCGCACCGGCATCGCCAACCTGAAAGTCGAATACAACCGCGTGCATGGTTTCTACATCGAGGTGACGCATGCGCAAAGCGCCAACGTGCCGGACGATTACCGCCGCCGTCAGACGCTGAAGAACGCCGAGCGTTACATCACACCGGAACTGAAGACGTTCGAGGACAAGGCGCTGTCCGCCAACGAGCGCGCGCTGGCGCGCGAAAAATTCCTCTACGAACAACTGCTCGACCGGCTCGCGCCGTTCATCGCGCAACTGCAGCGCATCGCCGCCGCGATCGCCGAACTCGACGTGCTCGCGACTTTTGCTGAAAGGGCTGCCACGCTGAACTTCAGCGCGCCGCAGTTCAGCGACGACGCGCAGATCAGCATCAGCAAAGGCCGGCATCCGGTGGTGGAAGCGCAGGTCGAGCAGTTCACACCGAACGACACCATGATGAGTGATGCGCGCCGCACGCTGCTGATCACCGGCCCGAACATGGGCGGCAAATCCACCTACATGCGCCAGGTTGCATTGATCGCGCTGCTCGCGCATGTCGGCTGCTTCGTGCCCACGCAGCAAGCCATGCTCGGCGAGATCGACCAGATCTTCACCCGCATCGGCGCATCGGACGACCTCGCCAGCGGACGCTCCACCTTCATGGTAGAAATGACCGAGGCTGCCAACATCCTGCACAACGCCACCGAAAAGAGTCTAGTGCTGGTGGACGAGATCGGGCGCGGCACCTCCACCTTCGATGGCCTCGCCCTCGCCTACGCGATCGCGCGCCACCTGCTGGAAAAGAACCGCAGCTACACGCTGTTCGCCACGCATTATTTCGAACTGACCCGTCTTGCCGAAGAATTCGCCCAGCTCGCCAACGTCCACCTCGCTGCCATCGAACACCAGCACAGCATCGTGTTCCTGCACTCGGTGAACGAAGGCGCGGCGAGCCAGAGCTACGGCCTGCAAGTCGCCGCGCTCGCGGGCGTACCGGGCAGCGTCATCCGTGCCGCGAAGAAACAACTGCTCAAGCTGGAACAGAACAGCGCCGCGCAGAATCCGCAGGGCGACCTGTTCGACCACAGCGCTGTGGAGCCTGAAGCAGAAGAGCATCCGGCGTTGCAGTCACTGCGCGAAACGCAGCCGGATGAATTGAGCCCGAAAGAAGCGCTGGAGAGGCTGTACCAGTTGAAGAAGCTGGTGTAGCGTTAGAATGGGAATCGTTCATCTTGTCCAAAATTATGACTGATAAGTTTGAAATTATTAGTGGTCACAATAGGACAGCTCCATTCCTAGATGATGTCCAAAAAGCGGCAGATGAGCACCGCAATTCACTAGGCTTTTTTGCGAGAAGCGTATATGAAGAGTTTGCGAGACGAGATCTTTTATTTGTTCTCGTAGAAAACACTCCTGATGGTCGCCGCTATGCCGGTCATTTGCTATTTGATTGCACCTTTCCACGAGCAAAAATCGTTCAGATGTTTACGCTGGAGAAATATCGGCGTCGTGGATTGGCAACACGACTCATTAACCATCTGCGCGAAATCCTCACAAAAGATGGATTCACGTCAATCTATGCTCGAGTGGCAGAAGATCTTGTTGAAGCTAATGCATATTGGAATCAGCAAAAGTTCTATGTACAGAGGGTCGCAGAAGGGGGCTCTGCTCGCAAAAGGAAGATTCTTGTTCGTTGCCATGAACTCACAACCCCTCAACTTTTCCCTTCTAGTGGAATTCATGCAGATAATCCCCTTGGGCTAGCAACAGCCTCGACCAGCGATATCCCACTATTCTTGCTAGATTTAAATGTATTGTTTGATTTGTCACCTAGGCGTCTGCGCCACGATGAAGTTGCAAGTTTATTTCAGGCTGAGCGCATGAACTTTTGTCGTCTCGCAATCAGTTCTGAAATTCGGGAGGAACTAAGACGGACTGCCCATCAAGGGAAGACCGACCCAATGGAATCTTTCATAAACATCTTTCCCTCCTTTCCCCTTTTTCAAGGCAGCGACTCGGAAGCATTACTTGAAGATTTAGCTTCAATAATTTTTCCTAAAAAAAATAAGATATCCAAACTAACTTCTAATGACAAATCAGACCTGCGTCATGCAGCCACTGTAATTCAGCACAAATTAGCTGGCCTAATTACAAATGACAATGCAATTCTGGAGGCATCTCAGCAAATTAAGGCCAAGTACAGTATAGAAGTTCTATCGCCATCCGCCTTCAAGCTAGACGAGTCCATCCCCCTTGGAGAGAACAAATTTGAAACGTCCAATGATTCCACGCTAGCCCTTCTTGAGGTTTCCAACACAGACGAAACAGCCATTCACGCCCTACTCTCGAATCTGAAGCTGTCCGGCTCCTCAATTTCTAGCGGATGGTTACCGACCGAGGCACATGGGCGAATTGCAACACGTTGTGCCGTATGGAATGACACAACACTAGTCGGTTATTTAACGTGGGCAGCCAGAGACAATACCGGTAGCGTAAGTGCTCGTGTTGCTGTGGACGAAACGAATCCTCATGCACTAAGTGCAGCGCGTATCCTTTTAATCTATTTGCTTGAACAGCTCTCACCCACCGGCCCTTACCAGATTCGACTCGAACTTCCGCCTCATCAGTCATATGTGCGAGAGTTAGCCTCAGGCTTCGGCTTCAGTCGATCACAAGATCAAAATAGCTTATCTAAAATTATTCTGGGCGGCGTTCTGACTAGAAGTACATGGAGTACCTATCAAGATAGGCTTGCCAGGAAAAGCAACCTTAAACTCCCTACGTCTATCCCAACATATCGAAGTACTGATCAACACATTCAAATCCTGACGCCTGATGGAAATCAGTCACACGTACCCCTAGACACGCTTGAATCTTTGCTTTCACCCACATTATTCTGCTTACCCGGTCGCCCCGCAGTAATTACCCCAGTTCAACGTAGTTTTTCAGAGCCTTTACTTGGTCATTCCAAGCAATCATCCCTCCTTCCGTTAAGAACTGCTTCTTTATTTCATGATAGGCACTACCTAAGCAGCCCACGCACGCTTCAATACTTCAAACGCGGGACTTTGATCCTCTTTTATGAATCCATAAAACAAAAAGGTCGAGGCGAAATAGTGGCAATAGCTCGGGTTCGCCAAGCATTCCTCAAGCCATGCAACACTTTTGAAAAGTCTGATTTTGAGCAATCGGTTCTTAACTCAACAATTCTTCCCAATATCGGAAAATCAAACATGAAAACTGTCACTGTATTTGACAATATTTATCCCCTTCCTCACCCTGTGCCCCTAAAGTCATTGCAACGCATTGGATGCGGCCGACCAACTGACTTGATTACCACACACCCCATCAGCGATACCCAACTTCAAGAAATTCTCCAAGAGGCTTTTTAATCGTGAAAAACGAAGAGCACATACTTATCTCGCTAACACCGCGTCATGCTGAAAACATCTTTGATGGGCATAAACATGTCGAACTTCGTCGTCGGACCATGCATATCTCACCAGGCACCACAGCATGGATTTATGTCAAACTACCAACTGGTGCCATTACAGGTCGTGTAACTATTGCAGCTATTCATACATCATCTCCTGCTGTCTTGTGGTGTCGCTTTGGTACTGTTTCTGGCTTGTCTAAAAGTGAATTCTTTGACTATTTTAGCGGCGTGACTGAAGGTGTTGCTCTAGAACTGTCTGATACCAAGGAACTTCGACAACCAATTTCCCTTTCATCGCTCAGAGAAATAAAGAGCAGTTTTCAACCACCGCAGTTTTTTGTCCGCCTTATAGCTTCTAATCCCGTCCTTAAGATTGCGATGAAAAAGCCGTTACGAAATGGGGCTTCGCATCGCTAAAGTAATTGCAGATTGTGTCCGGATTATTATTGAGTATTTCTTGATAGTCGAGGTCAAGGGGTCAGCGTCGCATTTCTTACACCGTACACGGCATCTACTGTTTTAGGGTACCGATTGGTACCGGAGTCGAATTGATTTCCACTACGCCCAAGCACGCGTCAACAACTCATCCATCGCGCCGGTGATACGGTCGCCTTCCTGCGCAAGTGTGGCGACCTTTTCGCCCAGTTGATCGGTGGCGACGGAGACGGTCTCCAGCGGGTGCAGCACCACTTCGATTCCCTCGATCGTGAAAGCAGGGTTCAGCGCCGATCCAGCCAGCGTTGCGGCATTATCCAGATTACTGCGGCGCACCAAGGGAATCACGACGCGGCGGCGGTAGCTGTCGAACAGGGATGATTGAACGATGACGACATAGGGAATGGCTTCCCGCTGTTTTCCGATGTTCCGGTGAACGTCGAACTGTGCCATTACAGCGTGGAGTGTTCGTCGGCGAACGAGCCGGAGCGTTCGTTAAAGGTATTCCACGCTTTTGCCGCGACGTCGGCGTGGTGCGCTTTTTCTTGCCGTGCGTTGTTCTGTTTCATCACGTAATCGGCCAGTAGCTGCTCGACTACACCGGAGAGATTGTTCGTCATTCCTTTGGCCTGAGCGACCAGTTCTTCGTTGAGCGTCAGGTTGACCGGGCGCTTGCGTGTTTGATTGCTTTGCATTGATTTCATGGGGAACCTCCATATGCGCATGATATGCGCATTGCAACTACTTGTGAAGCGTACAATGACAAAAGAGCTAATTGGAAGAGCTAAGAGTCAGCGTCGCATTTTCCACACAGTACCGGGCGTCTACTGCCCTCACTGTACTGAGCATCCAGACTGCTTGAATTCACTATTTTAGAAGCCTACAATGGGTCGCAAGGATGCAGGCGATGTCTTGCCTGCGCATCCTTTTCTTTCACTGAAAGAAGGAGATGATCATGAACACTGCGGACATGATGATTCATGTGCATCCGGAGTTGGATGTACAGGCGAGGGAAGACCTGGAACGAGAGTTGATGGGGCATATTGGAGTTGATTGTGCTGAATTCGACCATCGTCCACACCCCCACTCGCTAATGGTGAAATATGATCCTGACGAAGTTGAAGGGGTGGAGTTGCTGCAGATGGTGCGTAAACTCGATCCGGCTGCAACGATGGTAGGAATGTAATTTTGGCCAGAACCAAGACTCAAACAAGACTAACAGTCTCAAGCTCGAATTATTTTTGAGCATCAATCGAAGCCCGCATCTGCGGGCTTCGATCTAAAGTACCAGTCAATGGCAATTATCCTAAAAAACGCAGTTAAAAATTGTAGCCGTTCACTTCACAGTTGCTTAAATTGCTTGGCTAACTTAAGGCTCTGTCCCTGATAGTTCGAGTTGATGTCTTGCCCGTACAGAAGCTCGGGCCGGGCTGCCATACGCTCATAGCGTAGCCATCCGACCGTCTGCCCGTGCTCGAGCAGGAAGGGTACCTCGTGTGAGCGCACTTCCAGAACCCCCCTGCTGCTTCCTGCTTTATTTAACTTGGCATTCCAACCGAATCCGGGATCAAAAAAACCGGCATAGTGGACCCGGAATTCACCGGCGCGGGTGTCATACGGCAGCATCTCGGCCGCATATTCCGGCGGCACTGCGATCGCTTCTTTCGTCATAAGGATATAGAACTCATCAGGGTCCAATATCAGGGAAGAAGTTTTGTGAAAACGGATTGGCTCCCAGAAATCCAACGGGTCATAATCCCGCCTTTCCAGATCAATACGTTTGGCGTGTTTTTTTGCGCGATATCCAATTATGTCGTTTTCCTTGCCAGAGCCTTCCAAATCCACAGTGAAAGGCAATAAACCTCTCTGGATTGATCTCGCGTTTTTCTCGTGGTCTCTGGAATCAACAATCTGGCCGTCATCGAGTAGCTTTTTCCATTCCGAGGCAGAGATGGGTTTTGCCTCCTCGCCTCGTGTGCGGCGAAATCTTAGTTGGTTCAAGCGGGCACCGGTTTTTACCACAACACTGAAACTCCGGGGTGCGACCTCTATAAACAGCTCGCCCTTATAACCCTCGCTAACCTGATCAAAACTGGTGGCTTCATCGGCGATCAAGCGCGTCAAAATATCCAGCCTGCCAGTTGAACTCTTCGGGTTAGCAAAGGCTGCCACGTCACTTTTCAAGCTGATAGCTTCCTGAAGAGGAATAACATACACACGTCCCTTTTCAAGAACGGCGCCATTCCTGAGATCGATTCCGAAAGCATCAAACCGATCATCAAGCTGCCTCATTTTTTCGAATACTTTCGCTCCCTTGCCGGGAAGAAAACTCGTATCTACGGGATAGGCATAATCGCCTAGGCGCAGGTCTATGCTGGCAGGTTGAACTTGATCATCATCAATTTTCGATAGCCCCGCCCCCTTGATCTCGCCGCTACTCAGCATCTCCTGAATCTTCTGGCTCGGAAGGATTCCGGTGTAGTCACCTCCGCGCGGCAAAGCCGGCAAAACAGGATTGGCCGTTGAATCGGTCTTCGTTATCACTTCATTCATCGGATTTACTCTTCTGCACCCTGTCTTGATGTTGTCGTATCAGCAATGCCTTGTTCCATTCTGTGTAGCAATTCAAAGAACAAAATACTCCGTCCTTGAATTGGCCACTACCAAATTTTTTAATAATCGGCTGCTGACAAACGGGGCAAATGTTTCGCTCCAGACACTGGCGCAAATAATCTTCTTCATTTTCCGCCATTGGAATAGCCCATTTTAAGGAGGGTAACTAAAAATAACACCTTGGGGAATGATTATAACCGTGCGACGTCCGTTGCTCCAAGCCTGTGGCTAACTGCTTTTTCTAGATTCAACAGACCTCAGAGCAGACCTCAGAGTCAGGTTCGAATTGCTTTTTAGGTGTTAAGCCTGATAGGTTGAATTGATCGCGCGCAAGAGGACTGGAGTTGCTAGCCGACTTCCCCCGCTGCAGCGATAGCTGCAATCTTGCTGAGCGCCTCGGTCAATTCCTTTACCTTGGCTTCCAACACGGCCAATTCTCTTGCTTTAGCTTCCTGCGCGGTGATCTTGTCTGTCATCCCGGCTGTTTTTGCCTGTTCCTGCTTGAGGCTTTCTCGAAGCTGCTCAATCGTTTTCATCAGGTCGAGCGATTTCCTCTTCTCTTCTTCACGCTGAGCATTTTTCCTGGCAAGCTCATTCGCTTCCAACGCAGCCATATCTTTTGCCTTGGCATCCTGCTCGGCCATTTTTCTGGCCATCTCGGCCGTTTTTGCCTGTTCCTGTTTGAGGCTTTCACGCAGCTGCACGATTGTTTTCAAATGCTCGAGCGACCTGCTCTTCTCTTCTTCAAGCTGAGCATTTTTCATCGCAAGCTCAAGAGATATGTTCTGACCATTCGCAAGATTGCCTTGTGAGGCATTGCTCTTTGCATCGTCAGGATATGCGCGAATTTTTACTGTTTTTTCCATGGGCGCCATTCTCGCGAATTCCGGATTGCAGCGCAACTCCCAGTGACAAAGTCGAGCTCCGCTCGTGTTGACGCATGACCGGCTGTGGCGTAAATTCCAATAAAAGGAGCGTTGGAGTTCCCGATGTTTCAGTATCTGACCTGATTGGAGGAGGAAACGGAATTATGAACATGACACCATTTCGAGCGGGCACCATTTCGATATTTCTATTTGCTGGATTGATTGCGTTTTCCGGTGCTGCAATCTCCGCAGAAAAATTCAAGGCTGATCCGGGCAGCAATGCCACCTGGACCGGCGAAGGCGGCTTGGATAACTTCGTTGGAACCTGTGCTCCCTGCCATGGAGAAGGCGGAAAAGGCGATGGCATGCTGGCAGAATCGCTCGGTGAAGGGGTCAAGGCTCGCGACCTGACAGATGCCAAGTATCTGTCAACCAAGACCGATGATGAACTGTTCAAGGTTGTCAAATTTGGCGGGGCATCCGTAAAACTATCAGACGCGATGCCGCCCCAGAAAGACACCTTCACCGATGCAGAAATAAAACAAATCGTCCAGTACGTCAGGAACAGCATCTGCAAGTGCAAATACGAAGGCAAGAAAAAATAAGATTGAAATAATCGGTGGGGCAGGAAACAACCATGGCCTCCTCCCCACCAGGCCGTGTGTGCGGTTATGCAAGTTGTTGTCTGCCGAAAAACCCTGCCAATTCAAACTTCCGCACATGACCCCGCGAAGCGGCCTTGAACTTTCCTCTCCGTAAACGGAGCCGGTGCAATGCCCCATCTCGTCGTCTCCATCTCCGCCCACGGTTTCGGCCATGTCGCGCAGACCGCGCCAATCCTGAACCGGCTGCATGAGCGCCTGCCGCAGTTGCGCCTCACGGTGCGCACCAATGTGCCGCTTGCCCATTTGCGTTCGCGCATCCACGCGCCGTTCGCTTACCTGTCCGGCGAAGGCGATATCGGTATGGTGATGTCTTCGGCGCTGGACGTTTGCGTCGATGAAAGCCGCGCGGCCTATCATGCCTTTCATGCAGACTGGGATGCGCGCATCGCCGGCGAGGCGCGCCTGTTGCGCGAACTCAAGGCGGATTTCGTGTTGTCCAACGTCGGTTATCTGCCGCTGGCTGGCGCGCAGCGCGCGGGCATTCCGAATGCCGCATTGTGTTCGCTGAACTGGGCCGACATTTACCGCCACTACTGCGGCGATAATGAAATCACCGCCCGAATCCGCGACTGTTATGCCAATGCCGATGCTTTTTTGCGCGCCACACCCGGCATGGCGATGCTCAACCTTTCCAACCTGGTCCCCGTCGCGCCCATCGCCGCCGTCGGCACGAACCGGCGCGAAGAACTCAACCGCCGCCTGAAGCTTTCGCCCGGTGAAAAACTGGTGTTGATCAGCATGGGCGGCATCGCCGGCCGCCGGCCCGTCGAACGCTGGCCGCGTATCGCCGGGGTACGCTGGCTGGTTCAGCAAAGCTGGCAGGTCAGCCACCCGGATGCGATTGTTCTCGAAACATTACAGATGAGTTTCGGCGATTTATTCGCCAGCAGCGATGCGCTGATCTGCAAGCCCGGCTACGGCAGCTTCGTCGAAGCCGCGTGCAGTGGCGTGCCGGTGTTGTACGTCAGCCGCGCCGACTGGCCGGAATCTCCCGCCCTGATTGCCTGGCTGGAGCAACATGATCTGTGCCATGAAGTTTCAAGAAATGCGCTGGAACAGGGGAATTTTGCTGAAACGCTGGAAGAAATCTGGAGTGTGCCGCAGCCCGAGCCGGTTATTCCGGAAGGCGCAAACCAGGTGGCGGACTGGATAGTGAAGCGATTGTAAAGATAACGGGCAACCGCAATGAAAAAATTCCCGGCGCAATGACAGCGGCGACAACCGCCGCCATCATCACCGGGATACAGGATGCAATTATTTGCGCGTGAAATTGATAACGATCTGGCCCGGCTCACGGGCGACATAATTGATCTCGATGCCGTCACCGTAACGATCCTGCAATTGCGCGAGCAGCGGCAACGGATCATGATCGTTGCAGAAAAGCATGGTTTCGCCGGGATGCAGTGAGTCAAATGCACCGAAGATGGCAGCATGGCGGAAGCGTTTGGCGACGCCACGGGCATCAAACGGGTAACGCATGTCGGGGGAAATGGAATTGGCGCAGTTGTGAATCATTTTGGGTTCCTTGAAAGTAGGGATTGATTGAAAAATAATGCCCGACTATTTTAATATGGTATGTCAAAAAAGCAAGTCCAATCTTGAGCGCGTGGCGATCCAACCCAACAGCGCAACAAGATCACTTCATTCCGGACGGCAGTTTGATCGTATCGCCCGCGACCATGAACACGCCCTTGCCCTGATGATGCAGCGTGCGCGGGTTCTTCATGGCGGGATCGATCCACGCCTTGACCACCTCCAGCACGAAGAAATTGTATTTGTTCACCATGCGCGTATCGGCCACCTTGCATTCGAGGTTGGCGTAGCACTCGGCGATCAGCGGCGGTGAAACTTCGGAGGCGGGCAGCGGCGTCAGTTTGAATTTCCTGAACTTGTCCACCTTTTTCCCCGAGCAGTTGCCGATGCCGACCACCTGCTGCGCCAGTTCCACCGCCGGGATGTTGAGCACGCATTCCCTGGTCTTCACGAGTGCGTCGAAGCTGTAATTGTTCCCGCTGATCACGCAGCCCACCAGCGGCGGCTCGAACTCCATCATCGTGTGCCACGACTGGGTCATGATGTTCGCCCTACCCTTGTGCGCGGTGGTCACCAGCACCACCGAACCCGGCTCCAGCAGGCGATAAACGCGGGACAACGGGAAGGCTCTTTTCGTCATTTCCGTCCAACTTTCTTTTTGCCAATGGAAGTCGATACTGGCCGTTTCAACTTCGCCCTTTCTGCACCGCTCATCTCGGGTCGCTGGCAGGCTGCCATGCCAGCCCGATCAAGGCGATCATGCAAAAAACTGCACCCGCATAAAACGTGAACGCTGCGCCGAAACGATCCCACAACAGCCCGGCTAACACGCTGGCCAACAGCATCGCCAGGCCGCTCACCAGATTAAAGAATCCGTACGCCGTGCCGCGCAGATCGGCGGGGGCGGCATCTGCCACCATCCTTGCCAGCAAGCCCTGTGTGATGCCCATGTGCACACCCCATAATGCGACACCGAGCAGCACCGTAGTCCAATGATCGTCCGTCGCCAGCACCAGGTCCGCCGCAATCAATACCGCGAGGCCCAACGCCAGCAACCTTGTATGACTTACGCCATCCGAGAGCTTGCCGAACGGGTAAGCCGAGGCGGCGTAGATCAGATTCATCGCCACCATCACCAGCGGCACCAGCGCAACCGGGACCCCGCCCTGCGCGGCACGCAGGACGAGGAATGCCTCGCTGAAGCGCGCGAGAGTGAATACTGCCCCGATGCCCACCACCCGCCAATATGCCGCATTGAGGCGCGCCAGGTTCTCGTTGCTGATCGGGTTGACCGGCTTATACGGTTCATGCTGTTGCGGCTCGCGTACGCCGAACATCAGCAACGCGGCCGACAGCGCACCGGGAATCACAGCTACCCAGAATACCGCCCGGAAATCGTTGGCCCACAGCAACATCAAACCGACCGCCAACAACGGCCCGAGAAACGCGCCTGCCGTATCAAGCGATTGGCGCAGGCCGAACGCCGCGCCGCGTATCTCCGCAGGCGCGATGTCGGCAAGCAAGGCATCGCGCGGCGCGCCGCGCACCCCTTTGCCAACTCTGTCCAGCAGCCGCGCAGCCAACACCATGCCCGTCGTCGAAGCCATGGCAAACAGCGGTTTGGTCAACGCCCCCAACGCATAGCCGAACAATGCCAGACCTTTGCGTTTGCCCAGGTAATCGCTCCATACACCGGAGAACACCTTCACCAGCAGCGCAGTGGATTCGGCCACTCCTTCGACCAAGCCGACCGCCAGTGCGCTGGTGCCCAGCACAGCGACCATGAACAGCGGCAGCAGGCTGTGGATCATTTCCGAAGAAACATCCATCAACAAACTGACAAAGCCGAGCACCCACACACTGCGGGGCATCCCGCTCAACGGATAATCGCTGGTCTTGCGCATCGAAGTTTACCTTTTTGTTTTAGGAACCTCTGATTAAGTCCGCTATGAACCGCGTTGCTAACAAAAACTGGGGACTCGCCGCGACACGTTACTGCGCAGCAGCCGCTGGCAACCCCCTCCCGCACCAGACGCTTACGCGCGCCGCGTCGGGGGTGCTACTCCTGGCGAAGGGAATGGCCATTCGCGTCAGCCCTCTCCTCAATCCTCTCCCGCGAGCGGGAGAGGAGGCGATCGTCCTTTCCCCCGCCTGCGGGGGAAAGTTAGAAAGGGGGGGTGGCCTTCCTTGCATCTCATCCCGCAAAGCCGAATGCGCGGCCATGTGGGACTTAATCAGGGGTTCCTTTATTGCATCTAAAACTTACCGGCTACTTCCGCACTCGCGTAAAATTGCTGCCGCACTATAACGCCGCCCCCGGCAAATAACCATACACCTCCAGGCATATATACCCACCGATACCGTGACCGCCGAAGTCGAACGTTTCTTTTCCGAACAGAGCCCACTTGCCGCCGAGGTGGCTTCGTTCCGCCCGCGCGCGCAGCAGCGCGAGATGGCGCTGGCGGTGGCCGCGGCGATCCGCGACAACGCGATCCTGGTCGTCGAGGCGGGCACCGGCACCGGCAAGACCTTCGCCTATCTGGTGCCCGCGCTGCTCAACGGCGGCAAGGTGATCATCTCGACCGGCACCAAGAACCTGCAGGACCAGTTGTTCCAGAAAGACCTGCCGATGGTGCGCGACGCCTTGAAAGCGCCGGTGTCGGTGGCGTTGCTCAAGGGGCGCGCCAACTATGTGTGCCATTATCATCTGGAACGCGCGCATTCCGACGGGCTGTTCAAGACACGCGAGGACATCAAGCATCTCGGCAAGATCAGGCACTATGCCAAGGTCAGCGATTCCGGCGACAAGAGCGGACTGGCGGACGTGCCGGAGAACGCGCCGATCTGGATGCAGGTGACTTCGACGCGCGACAACTGCCTCGGCCAGGAATGCCCGCAGCACAAGGAATGCTTCGTGCTCAAGGCGCGGTCCGACGCGATGAAGGCGGACATCGTCGTGGTGAACCACCACCTGTTCTTCGCCGACGTGATGCTGCGCGACGAGGGCGTGGCGGAACTGCTGCCCGCCTGCAATACGGTGATCTTCGACGAGGCGCACCAGTTGCCGGAGACCGCCAGCCTGTTCTTCGGCGAGAGCCTGTCCACCACGCTGCTGCTCGACCTGGCGCGCGATGCGCGCATCGAGGCGGCGGCTGCCGCCAAGGATTTCGCACCGCTGCCGAAGGCGGCCGACGAGCTGGACAAGGCCGCGCGCGACCTGCGCTTGGTGTTCAAGAAGGAAGGCCGGATGCCCGCCACGGCGACGGAGAACTTCAAGGGGTTCGCGCCCGCGCTGAAGACGCTGGGCGAGAAGCTGGCGCAACTTTCAGGCCTACTGGAGAAGCAGGCGGAGCGTAGCGAAGGGCTGGAGAATTGCTGGCAACGGGCGCAGGCTTTATCTCAACAACTCAAGCAGTGGATAGGAGTTCAACCCCCTCCCCAACCCTCTGATGTAACTACTGGCCATTCGACTAGGCCGCCCAAAAACGGCAGCCAAGTCGCTGGTCACCCCTCAAATGGGGAGGGAGATGAGGTAGTCAGATGGCTGGAGATATTCCATCACTCGCTGCAACTCAACACCACGCCTCTGTCGATCGCGGAAATTTTCGAGAAACAGATCGGCGGCAGTGCGCGCGCGTGGATATTCACTTCCGCGACGCTGGCGGTGAAACGGGATTTTTCGCTTTATCAGGCTGAGATGGGGCTGCTCAAGGGTAAGACCGCGTGCTGGGACAGTCCGTTCAACTACGGCGAGCAGAGCTTGCTGTATGTGCCGCAGAATCTGCCGGAACCGAACAGCGAGGGCTATACCGAGGCGGTGATGCAGGCCGCGCTGCCGCTGATCGAAGCGAGCCGGGGGCGTGCCTTCCTGCTGTTCACCAGCCTGCGCGCGATGCAGCGTGCCCACGAAATTTTGCAGGCGGAGTTTGAGCGGCGCGGCTGGAACTATCCGCTGATGCTGCAGGGTGAAGGCTCGCGCAATGAAATGCTGTCGCGCTTCCGCGAACACGGCAATGCGGTGCTGCTCGGCAGCCAGTCGTTCTGGGAAGGGGTGGACGTGCGCGGCGAAGCCCTGTCGCTGGTCATCATCGACAAGCTGCCGTTTGCGCCGCCGGACGATCCGGTACTGGCGGCGCGCATCGAGCAGATGAAGCAGCAGGGACGCAACGCGTTCATGGAATACCAGTTGCCGCGCGCCATCATCACATTGAAGCAGGGCGCGGGACGGTTGATCCGCGACGAGACCGACCGCGGTGTGCTGATGATCTGCGACCCGCGCATCATCGGTAAACATTACGGCAGGCGCATCTGGCAGAGCCTGCCGCCAATGAAGCGCACCAGAGTGGAAGCGGAAGCAACGGGATTTTTCAATACGCCTGCAGCAACCGGCAGCCCATCAACAGAATGATTTTTCCTGAAGCAAGCAGCCGGCGATCCCCGTCATTTGCTTATTTTAGGGAGAGAATATAGCGCACCATGAGGTTAATTTCGTCGTCGCTGAGCCCAGCATACCTGGGCATGGCGGCATCGCCCCAAACGCCGCCTTTGCTGCCGTTTCTGATGACCTTGAATAGCCTGTCAGGCGCGCCGGCATCCTTGCCGTATTTCCTGCCGATATCTTCCAGGGACGGCCCCAGAACGGGCTTGTCCATGCGATGGCAGTTGAAACAGCCTTTCTTTTTGGCTAGTGTCTTGAATGCGGCTGCATCCTCCGTTGCGCCTGCCTGACAGGCAAACATTAAGGCCGTCATAGCTGCCGCGATATTCAAACGCCGTATCTTCATAAACAATATTCCATAAAACCCTATTTTGAGTTTCGCCGGTTAGTCGCAGTAGGTGCTGATGTCCTGCTGCGCCTTGTCCATGCGTTGTCGGCGCCCCTCGTCGCTCAGATAGGTACGTTCACCACTGGCGCCGATTTCCATGATGCGTGCACCCTCCTGCAGGGCACGCAGGTTTTGCCGGGCGGAAGCACAGCTGTCCTTCTTTGCATCAGCTTCAGCCTGCTCTTGGGCAGCCTTGTCGGCAGCCTCTTTCTTTGCCTGTTGCGCCTTTTTCAATTCTGCTTCGCGTTCCGCGATGGTTTTCGGCGCGGCAGGCGCGCTCGATGCGGCCGCGCCGCTTTCAGTTGCAGAATCTTTCGTACTTGAAGCGGAGCGCAATGTCGTCGCTTTCACGTTGGCGGGAGGCGGCTGGTCCGAATAATGCACCTTGCCATCCGCGTCCACCCATTTGTTGAGTCCGGCGAGAGCACTGGCGCTGACCAGTGTCAATAAAATCAGCAGAATTTTCTTCATGGCGGTCATCCTGATGGCTGGTTTTTCCGATTTAAGGGCACATTCGACAATTCGTCAAGCCGGGTTCGATGGTGTGCTCCGGTTCCAGTGCGAATACGCGCACCAGTCTAGCACACACGGACACGGCCGCGGCTATGCAGGGACAACCCGGTTGTTGCGCCAAATGCGCAGTGGTCCACTTATGCCCGCCTTGGCCTTTGTGTATACTTGGCCGCATTATTCCATGGTAGAGACTGCCAATGACCAATACCGGGACGATGACCATTTCCGATGCTGACCGCACGCTGCTGGAGCGGAACAAGTTGTTCCGCGATATCAGACTTGAAAGTGCCGAGCCTGCCCTGAAAGCCTGCCAGACAATCACCCTGAAAAGTGGCGCGACGCTGCTGGAAGTTGGCCAGAAAAACTTTTCGCTGTATCTGGTACTGGAGGGTGAGCTTCGCGTTTATTTGAACGGCCGCGGCTTGCCCGTACATGCCGTACTGGGGCCGGGCGAATGCGTCGGCGAGCTATCGCTGGTTGATGGCGAGAATACTGCGGCGCTGGTCATTGCGGCACAGGATACGCGCCTGCTGGTGATGCCGCATGACCTGGTCTGGTCGCTGGTGGAAAGCCTGAATGGTATTGCCCGCAACTTGCTGAGCATCCTTGCCGGGCGCATCCGCAACGACAATCTGCTGCAGGTAACGACACCCGAATCCAGTCTCGAATTCGCGGCGGCCGCCAACGTTGATTTGCTGACAGGATTGCACAACAGGAACTGGATGGATGAGGCATTCCACCGCATGGCGCTGCGTTGTGAACGCAACGAGATGCCGCTCTTCCTGCTGGTGGCGGATATTGACCACTTCAAGGATTTTATTGACCGCCACGGCCATCTTGCGGGAGATAACATTCTGAAGGGAGTGTCGAAAATAATGGCGATAAATCTGAGGCCGCATGATTTATTGGCGCACATCGGCGGCGACAAGTTTGCCGTCTTAATGCCGGAAAAATCGCCGGATCTGGCCATGAAGATGGCTGATCGCCTGCGCGAAGCGATCGCGGCACCTGCGCTGCGCATTGGCGCAAGCAGGGCGGCGCACCCAGACAGCGCTACCCCGGCGGCTCAGGCGGAACATATCTCGGTTTCGCTTGGCGTTTCCATGGTGCAGCCCGGCGATACGCTGACTTCGGTGCTGGCAGCCGCTGATGAAGCGCTTCATCAGGCCAAGGCGGATGGGCGCAACCGGGTGCAAATGGCGGTGACACGCAATTGATGTGGAGCTGGATCGCGACGACACCCGATTTATGGTCAGGTGCAAACACATAACAATAAGAGTAATGGGGGCGGGTGGTGGTAATCCTGATGCTGGCAGCGGTACTGGTCGTATTTATGATGCTGGCTTTTTTCCGCGCCTCGGTCACCGGTTGGGTGCTGGCAATAATGGTGATTGTGCCGGTTGTGGCGATTCAATCACGCATTCCGGATACCGCCCTGCAGGCAGTGTACTCCGTGCTGTTTCTGTTTATCCTGCTGTTCGGCGTTCCCTTGCTGCGGCGCAATATCATCAGCAGCACTATCCTTAAAATCTTCCGAAATATCCTGCCGCAAATTTCCGCTACCGAACAGGAGGCCATCAATGCCGGTACGGTGTGGTGGGACGGCGACCTGTTCAGCGGCCGTCCGGACTGGCGCAAACTGCTGGCCTTCCCCAAGCCTTCACTGAGCGCCGCAGAACAGGCCTTTCTCGACAATGAAGTCAAACAATTGTGCGCCATGCTCGACGACTGGGACATTACCCACCGGCGCGCCGACCTGCCGCCGGAAGTCTGGCAATTCATCAAGGACAAGGGCTTCTTCGGCATGATTATTCCAAAACGCTACGGCGGGCTGGAATTTTCCGCGCAGGCGCATTCGGCGGTGGTGTGCAAGATCGCCTCGCGTAGCGGCACGGCGGCGGTGACGGTGATGGTGCCGAATTCCCTGGGTCCCGCCGAACTGCTGTTGCGTTACGGCACCGATGAGCAAAAGGAAAAGTACCTGCATCGTCTGGCAACGGGCCATGAAGTACCGTGTTTCGCGTTGACCGGCCCGTTCGCCGGCTCGGACGCCGGGGCGATTCCCGATTACGGCGAGGTGTGCTACGGCAAATTCGAGGGCCGACAAAACGTGCTGGGGGTGCGTCTGACCTGGGAAAAACGCTATATCACCCTGGCACCGGTGGCGACACTGCTCGGCCTGGCATTCAAGCTGTATGACCCGGGGCAAATATTGGGTGGGGAGGTCAATCGCGGCATTACGCTCGCGCTGATTCCCACCTGTTTGCGGGGCGTGCAAACCGGCCGCCGCCATTTTCCGTTGAATAGCGCGTTCCTGAACGGCACAACGCAGGGTGAAGGCGTGTTCATCCCGATGGATTTCATCATCGGCGGCACGCCGTATGTGGGACAAGGCTGGCACATGCTGATGGAATGCCTCGCGGCGGGGCGCTCGATCTCGCTGCCCGCCAGCAGTGTCGGCGGCATGAAGCTGGCGGCGCGCACCAGCGGCGCATACAGCCGCGTGCGCAAGCAATTCCATCTTCCCATCGGCAAGTTCGAGGGCATCGAGGAACCGCTGGCGCGCATCGGCGCCTATACCTATATGATCGATGCGGCGCGTCAATTCACGGCGCTGGCGGTCGATCTGGGCGAGAAGCCGTCGGTGATTTCCGCCATCGTCAAATACCACGCCACCGAGCGCGGGCGCAGCGTCATCAACGACGCGATGGACGTGCATGGCGGCAAGGGCATCTGCCTCGGCCCGGACAATTACCTCGGCCGCGCTTATCAGCAGGCACCGATCGGCATCACGGTGGAGGGCGCGAATATCCTGACGCGCAGCATGATCATTTTCGGGCAGGGTGCGATCCGCTGCCATCCCTACGTGCTGAAAGAAATTGCGGCGGCGCACGAACCGGACCGCAAGCGCGCCCTGCATCAGTTCGACGATGCCCTGTTCGGGCACATCGGTTTTGCGCTGAGCAACGCGGCGCGCAGTTTCGTGTTCGGCCTGGCCAACGGGCGCGGCATCCCGGCGCCGCCGGGCGGCGAAACCCGCCGTTATTATCAGCAGTTGACGCGCTTTTCCTCGGCATTCGCCTTGGGCGCGGATGCGGCGATGGCGGTATTGGGCGGCTCGCTGAAGCGGCGCGAGAAAATTTCTGCACGTCTGGGCGACGTGCTGAGCATGCTGTATTTGTGTTCGGCAACACTGAAACGCTTCGAGGACGACGGTCGCCCCGCCGAAGATTTGCCGCTGCTGCACTGGGCAATGCAGGATGCGCTGTATAAAACCCAGCAGGCTTTTGACGGCGTGATCCAGAATTTTCCGGGCACGCTGGCACGCCGGATGTTGAGCGCGCTGATTTTCCCGCTCGGGATGCGCCTGTCACCGCCTGCCGACCATCTTGGCCACCAGATCGCCACCTTGATGATGCAGCCCGGCGCGGCGCGCGACCGCCTGACTGCCGGAATATATCTGCCGAAAGTACATGATAAAACCCATCATGCCCTTTCCCCCCATCCCAACCTTCCCCCGCAAGCGGGAGAAGGAGCAAACGAATCGCTGCGCGAATCTTGTGATTACGACGAACAGGATGCAACAGGCGCACTGGAAGCGGCGCTTGCCAGCACGCTCGCCTGCGAACCGCTGCAGGCGGTGCTGGAAGAAGCGCGCCAGGCCGGCAAACTGAGTGCATTGGATGAATTGCCGCGTATCGCCGAGGCGCGCGATCAAGGCATCATCAGCGCGGAGCAGGCGCTGCAACTGGAGCGCGATTACGTGCTGCGCCGCAAGGTCATCATGGTGGATGATTTTGCGGCGGACGAGTTGCGGGCGGGGAAATAAATTCTGAAACAGCAGCTAAACCACGAAGAGCACGAAGAACGCGAAGATAAAGTCGTGGCATCGGAATACGATTCGCAAAAAACTTCGTGATCTCTGTGTTCTTCGTGGTGAAGTGTTTTTTTCCAGTGTTAAAGGATAAAAGAGCAACATGCAGGCACAACAAGATGATGTAATCACCCCGCAACAGGCGGGAACGTTGCACGGTCTGTTCCTGGAGCGCGCGCGCCGTTCGCCGGACAAGGTCGCTTACCGCTACTTCGAGCGGAATGCCTGGCGCGACATCACCTGGCGGGAGATGCGCGGCAAAGTGGCGCGCTGGCAGGCGGCGCTGGCCGGGCTGGGGTTGCAGCGCGGCGACCGCGTCGCGATCATGCTGCGCAACTGCCCGTACTGGATGATGTTCGACCAGGCGGCGATGTCGCTGGGGCTGGTGGTCGTGCCGCTGTATACCGTGGACCGGCCGGACAACCTCTCCTACATCGTCAATGATGCCGACGTGAAAGTGCTGCTGTTCGAGAACGCCGAACAGTGGCAAGCCCTGCGCACGGTGCGCGACCAGATCGGCGGCGTGAAGCGTTTTGTCAGCATCGACACGCTGCGCGACAGCACCGAGCCGCGCCTGAAATCCATGGAAGAATTCCTGCCGCCAGCGGGAGAAAGGACAAACGAAAAAGGCAATCTTGACCCCCCGGGCGAGGGGTCAAACGATCCGCCGCGCGGAACTTGCTCTGACGAGCTGGCCAGCATCATCTACACCTCCGGCACCACCGGCAAGCCCAAGGGCGCAATGCTGAGCCACGCCAACATGCTGACCAATGCACACGCCTGCCTGGATACTTTTGCCGTTCATGGTAATGATTTGTTTTTGTCTTTCCTGCCGCTGTCGCATACCTTCGAGCGCACGCTGGGCTATTACCTGCCGGTGATGACCGGCGCCACGGTCGCCTTCGCGCGCTCCATCCCGCAATTGTCCGAAGACCTGCAGATCATCCGCCCGACCATCCTGATTTCCGTGCCGCGTATCTACGAGCGCATGTATGCGGCGATCCGCGCGAGCCTCGACGAAGGCTCGGGGCTCAGACGCGGGCTGTTTCACCTGGCGGTGGAAACCGGCTGGGCGCGCTTCGAGCGCGAGCAGGGGCGCGGCCCGTGGAAGCCGTCGTTCCTGCTGTGGCTGCTGTTGCAGAAACTGGTGGCGCAGAAAGTGCTGGACCGCCTCGGCGGCAGGCTGCGCGTGGCGGTCAGCGGCGGCGCCGCACTCGCTCCCGAAATCTCGCGGGTGTTCGTCGGCCTCGGGTTGCCGGTGGTGCAGGGCTACGGCCTGACCGAGACCAGCCCGGTGATCAGCGGCAACCGCCTGGAGAATAATTTTCCCGACAGCGTCGGCCAGCCGATCCGCGACGTGCAGGTGAGGCTCGGCGAGCAGGGCGCGCTGCTGGTGAAGGGGCCGAACGTGATGCTGGGCTACTGGAACAACCCGGAGGCGACGCGCGACATGATAGACAGCGAAGGCTGGCTGAATACCGGCGATGTCGCCCATATCTCCGATTCCGGGCACATCTACATCACCGGGCGCATCAAGGACATCATCGTGATGTCGAACGGCGAAAAAGTGCCGCCGACCGACATGGAGCTCGCGCTGCTGCACGATCCGCTGTTCGATCAGGTGATGGTGTTCGGCGAGGCGCATCCGTACTTGGTCGTGCTGGCGGTGCTCAATAATGAGGCGTGGCAGCATTTTGCGCGGGAGATCGGCATCCGCGCCGACATACCCGAAGCGCTTAACGACAGCCGCGTCGAGGCCAAAATATTGAGGCGCGTCGCGCGCAACCTGCGCGGCTTTCCGGGCTATGCCAAGGTGAACCGTGTGCTGCTGCTGCGCGAGCCTTGGAGCGTTGAAAATGGTCTGCTGACGCCGACCCTGAAGATCAAGCGCAGCGAAATTGCGCAGCAATTTGCCGCGCAAATCAAGGAGCTTTATGGGAGACGCTAGCCCTGGATGAGTTTGTATCGTTACCGCACAGCGGGCGTAGGACGCATAAAATGTACCCAAAACCGATGCCCAATGGAACAATAACCAGGAGGCCGCTATGAGCGAAAATTTTCAGGTACGCAAGGTCGCGGTGCTCGGCGCCGGCGTGATGGGCGCGCAGATCGCCGCACATCTGGTCAACGCCAACGTCGAGACGCTGCTGTTCGAGCTGCCTGCTAAAGAGGGCGACCCCAATGGCAATGTGAGCAAGGCTATTGACGGCTTGAGCAAGCTCGATCCTTCCCCGCTGGCAAGCCCGTCGCGCGCCAGCTTTATCGGTGCAGCAAATTACGAGCAACACCTCGACAAACTGCGCGATTGCGACCTGGTGATCGAGGCGATCGCCGAGCGCATCGACTGGAAGTCCGACCTGTACCGCAAGGTCGCGCCTTATCTCGGCGAGCGCACCATCTTCGCCAGCAACACCTCCGGCCTGTCGATCAACCGGCTCGCCGAGGCCTTCCCCGAGAAGCTGCGCCACCGCTTCTGCGGCATCCACTTCTTCAACCCGCCGCGCTACATGCACCTGGTCGAGCTGATTCCCTGCAAGGAAACCGAAGCGTCGCTGCTCGACCAGCTGGAAGAATTCCTGGTTTCCACGCTCGGCAAGGGCGTGGTGCGCGCCAAGGATACGCCCAACTTCATCGCCAACCGCATCGGCGTGTTTTCGATGCTCGCCACGCGGCACCACGCGGCAGCATTCAACCTCGGCTTCGACACTGTGGATGCGCTGACCGGGCGCTATCTCGGCCGTCCCAAGAGCGCCACCTTCCGTACACTGGATATCGTCGGCCTCGACGTGTTCGCGCATGTAGTCAACACCATGCGCGAGAATCTCACCGACGACCCGTGGCACAAACATTTTGAATTGCCCAACTGGCTCGTCCATCTGGTCGATCAAGGCGCGCTCGGGCAGAAGACCAAGCGCGGCATCTACCAGAAGATCGGCAAAGACATCCACGTGCTCGACCTGCACACCCAAGAATACCGCCTGTCCGACGCGAAGGTGGATGACGCCGTGAAGGACATCCTGCGCGAGCGCGACTGGGCGAAAAAACTCGCCGGGCTGCACGACAGTACGCATCCGCAGGCGCAATTCCTCTGGGCGACGTTCCGCGACGTGTTCCACTACTGCGCGCTGCAACTGGAGCAGATCGCCGGCAACGCGCGCGACCTAGATTTCGCGGTGCGCTGGGGCTTCGGCTGGGACAGCGGCCCGTTCGAAATCTGGCAGGCCGCGGGCTGGCAGCAGGTCGCTGGCTGGATCGCCAGCGACATCGCCGCAGGCAAGGCCATGTCCGACGCCCCGCTGCCCGGCTGGGCGAGCGACCCGGCGCGCAGCGGTGTGCACACCCCGCAAGGCTCCTATTCCCCTCTCCCGATCCCCTCTCCTCAATCCTCTCCCGCAGGCGGGCGAGGAAGCGAACGAGAAAAGCAATTGTTAATTCCTGCGGGAGAGGGGCTAGGGGAGAGGGTTGGTTATCAACCCCGTTCCTCGCTCCATGTGTATCAGCGCCAGCTCTTCCCTGACCGCCTGCTCGGCGAGTCCATGCACTATGGCGAGACCCTCTTCGAGACCAGTGATGTGCGCCTGTGGCACACCGGCGACGACATCGCCATCCTCAGCTTCAGGACCAAGATGCACACCATCGGCAACGAGGTGCTGGACGGCATCCTGCGCGCGGTCTCCGAGGCCGAGGCGCATTGCAGCGCGCTGATTCTGTGGCAGACCGAAGCGCCGTTCTCCGCCGGCGCCAATCTGCTGCAACTGATGCAGGGCGTGCAGGAAAGCGGCGAGGCGCCCGCCGGGCTGCTCGACAAATTCATGGGCGCGGCGCAACGTGTCAAATACACCCTCGCGGGCGGCGGGGGACTGGGCGACATCGTCAACGCCGCGACCGGCCACGTCCCGCGCGTCGAAGACGTGGTCGCCAAGTTCCAGCAGGTGTCGCTGCGCCTGAAATACGCGCAGGTGCCGACCGTCGCCGCGGTGCATGGCCTGGCGCTCGGCGGCGGCTGCGAATTCTCGATCCACTGCACGCGCATCGTCGCGACGCTGGAAAGCTACATCGGCCTCGTCGAAGTCGGCGTCGGCCTGCTGCCCGCGGGTGGCGGCTGCAAGGAGATGGCGCTGCGCGCCGCGCAGGAAGCTCGAGGCGGCGACATCTTCCCGCATCTCAAACGCTACTTCCAGAACATCGCCACGGGCGAAGTCGCCAAGAGCGCCGAACTCGCGCGCGACATGGGCTACCTCCGCCAGTCGGACCGCATCGTGATGAACCAGTACGAGCTACTGCACGTCGCCAAACAGGAGGCCCGCGCGCTCACCGCCACCGCCTACCGCCCCCCGCTGCAAACCAGACAGATCCCCGTCGCCGGACGCCCCGGCATCGCGACACTCAAGGCCGCGATGGTCAACCTGCTCGAAGGCGGCTTCATCTCCGAACACGACTACAACATCGGCTGCCGCATCGCCGCAACCATGTGCGGCGGCGACGTGGAAGCGGGCAGCCTGGTGGATGAACAATGGCTGCTTGACCTGGAGCGACACCACTTCATGCAACTGCTCGCGACAGACAAGACCAAGGCGAGAGTGGAGTACATGCTGAAGAACGGGAAGCCGTTAAGGAATTGACTGCGGCATATCGAAGGGGTAACCGCGGCCGCAGAGTATGGGGTAATATGGTGACGCCGGGCTATCCGCCTGTCAGCGAAACAGGCCGCATGATTTTGGCGGGATATGTCTTGTCGTTGAAGTAGGTTGTCAACATTCTGAAATTGCCTGAATCGAGAGGGACATCATGCGTACATCAAGCAAGCTATTGGTATTGTCACTGGTTGTGCTCTATGGCTGTCAGCCGGAAACGCCCGCGCAGCAGCCTGTTGCGCCAGCTCCCGCAGAGCAGGTGATGCAGCCTGCCGCAAGTGAAACAGCAGCGGAAGAAGAAATGCCGCAGCCAACTCCGGCTCAGGCGGTTGATGCGCCGGCAGCGGAAACTGCTTCCGCCCCGGCCGTTGCCGAAGTCAAACCTGAAGCGCCTTCCACGCCTGCTGTGTCCGAAGCAGACGCCATGCAACTGGCGAAAAAGAACAATTGTTTCGCATGCCATACAATCGACAAGAAAATGGTCGGCCCGTCTTTCAAGGATATTGCGGCCAAATACCGCAGCGATCCCGGAGCAGAAGCCTTGCTGATGGATAGAATTGCCAAGGGCGGCAGCGGCGTATGGGGTGTCATGGTGATGCCGCCCAACCCGAAAACCAGCGAAGCAGATCGCAGGATATTGGCAAAACTTGTGCTGTCTTCAAAATAAGCTGTCAACGCCACGGGGCGGGTTCGCGTTAATGCCTTACCGCCCAAGAAGAGAAGTCGGTTGGCAAAGCGGGCGGAGTTGTTTAGAATCGACAGCGAAGGAAAACCTTCACATTGTTCAGGTGTTTTAATCACAAAACGGAGAGAATATGAAATCTACGATTGTAAGCATGGTTGTAGCGGCGGGCTTGTTGGTCGCGGGTAGCGCGTTGGCCGCCGATATGCCGGCAGCTGCCAAAAAGAACAACTGCGTCGCCTGTCATGCAGTTGACAAAAAGGTAGTAGGTCCAGCTTGGGGTGATGTGGCCAAGAAATACAAGGGCGATGCAGGCGCTGCGGCACATCTGGACGGCGTGATCTCCAAGGGCGGCAAGGGTGTGTGGGGTCCGATGCCTATGCCTCCCAACCCCAAGGTTACCGCCGAGGAAAGGAAGGAACTCATCGACTTCATTCTTGGTCTGTAAGAACGAGTTGATGCGATCCGCAAAAAAGCCGGCGCAGGCCGGCTTTTTTGTTGCCTGACAATACAGTTTGCCTCCAGAAAATTGCCTCTTGAGTCTGCCCGTAGTTCAAGGTTTAATCGTGCCTGTGGCTTTCAGCCGCATGACGACAAACAGGGAGAAGCCATGAATTACCCCCGTCCGGCCTGGCTGTTGCCGTTACTGCTGCCGCAGCAGGCCCTGGCCGCCGATGTTGCCATCGACGCGTTCTTCGGTTCGATCAACGGCTTTCTGGCGCAGATCATTTTTTTCGATGTATTCCCGGGCGAAACGGAAATGCCGTTCATCGTTGCCTGGCTGATCGTCGCGGCGGTATTCCTGACCCTGCGCTTCAACTTCGTCAACCTGCGCATGATGCGCCATGCTTACCGGGTCATTCGCGGCAAGTACCGCACTGCCGACGACCGGGGCGAAGTGACTCCCTTCCAGGCCCTGTCCACCGCGCTTTCCGCTACCGTCGGGCTGGGCAATATCGCCGGTGTGGCGATCGCCATTTCCATCGGTGGCCCCGGCGCGACGTTCTGGATGATCGTGGCCGGATTTCTGGGAATGACCACCAAATTCACCGAGGCCAGCCTCGCGCAGATGTATCGCGAGGTGCGTCCGGACGGCAGGCTGATGGGCGGCGCGATGGAATACCTGTCGAGAGGATTGGCCGAGAAGGGGTCGCCGCGCCTCGGCAGGACGCTCGCCATCATGTTTGCCATCTTCACCATCCTTGGCTCGTTCGGCGCGGGCAGCGCGTTCCAGGTCAGCCAGTCGATGGGAGCGATACAGGAACAGATTCCATTTTTCCGCGAGATGCCCATCGCCTATGGCCTGCTAATGGCGGTTGCCGTCGGGCTGGTCATCATCGGCGGCTTGCGTCGGATCGCCCATGTCGCCGAGGCTGTCGTGCCGACCATGGTCGTCATCTACGTCAGCGCCTGCCTGTGGATCATAGCCAGTAACGCCGCCTTGGTGCCCGACGCATTGGGCAAGATCGTCATTGAGGCGTTTTCGCCGATCGCGGTCGCCGGCGGTTTTGTCGGGGCGCTCGTGCAGGGTTTCAAGCGCGCCGTATTCTCCAGTGAAGCCGGCCTCGGCTCCGCGGCCATCGCGCACTCTGCCGCATCGGTGAAATATCCGGTGCGCCAAGGGCTGGTCGCGCTGTATGAACCCTTCATCGACACCGTGGTAATCTGCACCATGACCGCGCTGGTCATCGTCATCACCGGCGTGTATGACGCACCCGAGCATGAAGCATTGCGCGCCGCCAGCCAGGGGGCGGCGCTGACTTCTGTGGCGTTTGCCACCGTGTCTGACTGGTTTCCGATGATTCTCGCGCTTTCGGTGGTGTTGTTTGCCTACAGCACGGCGATCTCCTGGTCATACTACGGCGAACGTTGCTGGGTATATGTGTTCGGCGAACGCTATTCAATCCTGTACAAGGCCATTTTCATCGGTTTCGTTGTGGTCGCCTCTATTGCCAGCGCCGGGAGTCTGCTGGATTTTACCGACCTGCTGGTGCTGGCCATGGCCTTTCCCAACCTGATCGGACTGTATGTGCTGAGCGGCAAGGTGAAAGCTGCGCTGGGCGAATATCAGGCGGGGCTTAAAAACGGGGAACTGGATCGCGAGGCCGGGATTTTGCCCGGAAAATGCCGATATTGAAGGAGAGTGAAATGAAAACCATTCTGATTGCCAATCCGAAAGGCGGCAGCGGAAAAACCACGCTGTCGGTCAACATTGCCGGATATCTGGCCAATCGCGGTCAGCGGGTGGCGATGCTTGACCTGGACCGGCAACAATCTTCTGCGTTGTGGCTCGCCACGCGCGCTGACGATCTGCCGCGCATACGCACGCTCGATTCGAAGAAGGGGCATGATCGTCCAAATGACTGGCTGGTGATCGATTCGCCTGCAGGCCTGCATGGCAAGAACCTTACCCATGCCCTCAAGCTGGCGCACAAAATCATCGTACCCGTCGCCCCCTCATTGTTCGATTTGCAGGCCAGCCGCGACTTTCTGCAATTGCTTGCCGACGAAAAGGCGGTGCGCAAAGGCAAGTCCAGCATCGGTGTGGTCGGCATGCGCATGGAAATGCGCACCAAGGCTGCCTGGGCGCTGGAGCATTTTCTCGCCACACTCGATCTGCCGGTGCTGGCCTACCTGCGCGAAACACAGGTGTATGTGAATGCTGCCTTCGAGGGAAAGTCACTGTTCGATTTGCCGCCCTACCTGGCCGAACGCGAGCTGGAACAATGGGCGTTTCTGCAGGACTGGCTGGAACAGGACTGACTGTTCGCCGGGCAAGACAGGTCACCATCAATTCCCGAATGACCAGCTCGGTATGGCGTGCACAACCATGTAATCCACCGCCGCCCTGACTTCCGCATCCGTCAGCTTGGCATTGGAACCGCGCGACGGCATGATACCCTTTTTACCCCTGAACCCTTTTACGGCATGTTCATAGAGAATTTCATTGCTCTGGGTAAGGCGCGCCTCCCAGTCCTCTTTGATACCCAGGCGCGGTGCACCTTTCAACCCGGATTTATGACAGATACTGCAAGTGCTTTTGTACACCTTCTCGCCGGTTACCAGATCAGGCGCAGCAGCAGCCGGCTCCATCCCCTCGTCCGCCCCCCCGGGGGGCGGCATGGCCGGAACCGGCACTGCCGCTACGTTGGTGGAGGTTGCGGCGCCAGCGGACGCGCTGCGGGATGCGCCAGTCACGCTTCCTCTGCCACCGCACCCGGAAAGAAGTGCGAGTGACGCGGCAACGATCAATATTTGTTTTTTCATGTTCGTCATAACTCCCTGGTCGGCGAATTGTAAATTGTTTGGTTGCGGGGGGAAATATATACGGCCCGTGCGTCGATCCGGCTTGCGCCGCGATTTTGTTGTGCGCTATTGTGCACAACATTCCCGGAGGCGGCATGGCAAAAGCAAAAACAATTTATTCCTGCACCGAATGCGGCGGCCAGACGCCGAAGTGGCAGGGGCAGTGTCCGCATTGCATGGCGTGGAACACGCTGATCGAGTCGGTAGCCGAACCGGTCGCCAAGGGCGGCAACCGTTTCGGCGCGCTCGCGGCGAGCGGCAAGGTGCAGCGGCTCTCAGAGGTCGAGGCGGCGGAGGTGCCGCGCACGCCGACCGGCATCGAGGAATTCGACCGCGTGCTCGGCGGCGGACTGGTGTCCGGCGCAGTGGTGCTGATCGGCGGCGATCCGGGCATCGGCAAATCCACGCTGCTGCTGCAGGTGCTGGCGCATCTATCGAATAAACAAAACACGCTGTATGTCAGCGGCGAAGAGTCGGCGCAGCAGATCGCGCTGCGTGCCAAGCGGCTGGTGCTGGACGCGCGCAGCCTGCGCCTGCTGCCGGAGATCCAGATGGAAAAGATCCAGGCGGCCATCGCTCAGGACAAGCCGGACATCGTGGTGATCGACTCGATCCAGACCGTGTATTCCGAGCAGCTCACCTCCGCGCCGGGCTCGGTGGCGCAGGTGCGCGAATGCGCGGCGCAGCTGACGCGCATCGCCAAGAGCGGCAACATCACCATGATCCTGGTCGGCCACGTCACCAAAGAAGGCGCGCTGGCCGGGCCGCGCGTGCTGGAGCACATCGTGGACACCGTGCTGTACTTCGAGGGCGACACGCATTCCAGCTTCCGCCTGATCCGCGCGTTCAAGAACCGTTTCGGCGCGGTGAATGAGCTCGGCGTGTTCGCGATGACCGAGAAGGGCCTGCGCGAAGTCAGCAACCCCTCCGCGCTGTTCCTGTCGCAGCACGGCCAGCAGGTCGCCGGTTCCTGCGTGATGGTCACGCAGGAAGGCACGCGGCCTTTATTGGTGGAAATCCAGGCGTTGCTCGACGAGGCGCATTCACCGAACGTGCGGCGCCTGTCGCTCGGACTGGAGCAGAACCGGCTGGCGATGCTGCTCGCGGTGCTGCACCGCCACGCGGGCATCGCCTGCTTCGACCAGGACGTGTTCATCAACGCGGTCGGCGGCGTGAAGATCACCGAGCCGGGCGCCGACCTCGCGGTGATCCTCGCGATGGTCTCCAGCCTGCGCAACAAGCCGCTGCCGGAAAAACTGGTGGTGTTCGGCGAAGTCGGGCTGGCCGGCGAGGTGCGCCCGGTACAGCGCGGCCAGGAACGGCTGCGCGAGGCCGCCAAGCTCGGCTTCACGCAGGCCATCATCCCCAAGGCGAACGCGCCCAGACAGAAGATCGCCGGCATCGAGATCATCGCGGTGGAGCGCGTCGAAGAAGCGGTAAACAGATTACGGTAATTTTCTGCGTTCCTGTCTATTTGCCATGAGCCATTACCTGCCCCGCCAGACATTCATGACCGTATTGCTGTGGGCATTATTGTGGCCGCTGGCTGCCCTTGCCGACAACGCCTGGATCAAGCCCGGCATGGACGGCCAGCCACAGGTGCAGTTGTATTTCTTCTGGTCGCTGACCTGTCCGCACTGCACCGCCGCGCATCCGCATGTGGCTGCCATCCCGGCGCTGCGGCCATGGGTAACGCTGCATGAACTCGAGGTCTCGAGCAACCAGAACAACGCGCACCGGTTTCAGGAAATTGTCGAGCAAGGCGGCATGGAAGATGCCGCCGGCGTACCGGCCTTCCTGTTTTGCGGCGAGATGCATTTTGGCTGGGAAAGCGACGCCACCACCGGCGCGCAATTGCGCGAGCGGCTCGATGCCTGCCACGCCCGTACGCTCTCCGGGCGTCCGATCGTAGCGGATTCCGCTACGATCGCCAGAACCACGAGCGAAACCATCGAGATACCGTTGGTCGGCATTGTTAATACCGCCTCGCTATCGCTGCCGGCGCTGACCCTCGTGCTGGCCGGGCTCGATGCTTTCAACCCCTGCGCATTTTTTGTGCTGCTGTTCCTGCTATCCATGATGACGCACCAGAAAAGCCGCTCGCGCATGCTGATCACCGGCGGCATTTTCGTCGCAATGTCCGGCCTGATGTATTTCGCCTTCATGGCCGCGTGGCTCAGTGTTTTCCAGATTTTCGGCCACCTTGCCTGGGTGACGCTGGCGGCGGGGACGCTGGCGCTGCTCGTCGGCGCGGTGAATGTGAAGGATTTTTTCTGGTTCGGGAAAGGCGTCACACTGTCGATTCCAGAATCGAAAAAATCCGACATTTTCCGCCGCATGCACGCCATCCTTGCCGCCGATCGGCTGCCGGCAATGCTTGCCGCCACAGTCTTGCTGGCCGTCGCCGCGAACTTCTACGAACTGCTGTGCACGGCCGGCTTTCCGATGGTCTATACCCGCATCCTGACGCTGGCTGATCTTTCGCCTCTCGCGCGCTACGCCTGGCTCGCGGCCTATAACCTGATTTATGTCGTGCCGCTGGCCGCCATCGTCGCGGTCTTCACCCGCACGCTGGGCGCACGCAAGCTCAGCGAACGCGAAGGCCGCCTGCTGAAACTCATGTCCGGCACGATGATGCTGGAACTGGGCGCGCTGCTGCTCGTCGCTCCCGGGCGTATCGGCCAGGCCGGCATCGCCTTTGGTCTGCTGGTTGCTGCTGTCCTGATTACTTTCATTGCCGCAAGACTGACCCGGGGAAACTGAATTGGCGTAACCGGGTGCGGCAAGGATTCGCCCGCAAAAACTTAAATCCGTTCCAGCACCGCCGCGAAGAAACCGTCCGTGCCATGCAAATGCGGGCGCAGTTCCAGATAATCCCCCATCTCCAGCGCGATCTTTTGTTGCCGCAACACTTCACCGGCCGGCCGTAACACGAAGTCCGGATGAGCAGCGAGGAAGGCCTGCGCGATAAGCTGATTTTCTTCCGGCAGGATGCTGCAAGTCGCGTATACGAGGCGGCCGCCCTTCTTTAGCAGGCGACTGGCGGAGGCGAGGATGGCCGCCTGTTTCTGCGTAAGTTCCTCGACGCTGGCGGGAGACTGGCGGAATTTCAGGTCCGGGTTGCGGCGCAATGTGCCCAAGCCGCTGCACGGCGCGTCCACCAGCACACGGTCGATCTTGCCGGCAAGGCGCTTCACCTTGAGGTCGTTCTCGTGCGCGATCAGCATCGGCTGGATGTTGCTCGCGCCGGAACGCTTGAGGCGCGGCTTGAGGTTGGCGAGGCGTTTTTCGGAGGTGTCCATCGCATACAGGCGGCCCTGCGAATGCATCAGCGCGGACAGCAACAGCGTCTTGCCGCCCGCGCCGGCACAGAAATCCACCACCATGTCGTTGCGCTTCGGCGCAAGCAGCAAGCCGAGCAACTGGCTGCCCTCGTCCTGTACTTCTATCTTGCCTTCAACAAACAGCGCATCGCGGCTAAGCGGGATTTTTTCCTTGAGACGGATGCCGACAGGCGAGTAAGGCGTGGCGGCGGCTTCGATATGTTTGTCGTGTAATTGCCGCAGCACATCGTCGCGTTTGGCGAGTAGGGTGTTGACGCGGATATCCAGCGGCGCGCCTTGCTGCATCGACAAGCCGATGGTGAGAATATCTTCATCCGAATAAGATGTGCGCATCTTTTCTACCAGCCATTCGGGCAGTTCGGCCTGCACCGGCAATGGCAACTCCCCTGCTTTCACCCCCTTGACCGTAGCGAGCCATTCCTTTTCGTCGCGTTTCAGCACCGGTTCGATTTCACGCAGGTTATAGCCGCCGAACCTGACCAGCCAGGCCAGCGCCATGCGGCGCGGCGTAGCGTTCCCGCCGCAGGCGTGTTCCAGCAGCAAGCGGTGGCGCAACACGCCGAACACCGTCTCGGCGACCAACTCGCGCTCGTTGGAGCCGATGCGTTCATTCTTGAAAAAATAGCGCAGCGTGGTATCGGCGGGATGCGCCAGCGGCAGGATGGCGCGCAGCGCCTGGATGGCGAGTTCAAGGCGGTATTCGGTAATCAGCATGGAAAGTTCGGCTTCTCAAATTCAGTCGCGCAGTTTAGCAGGATTGTCGGCCAACACACTCCGGTTCGGTTTCATGCCGCCGTCTGCCCGATAGGGTAAGATACGAAAGGCCTATTTGAACTGGCAGCAATCCTTGATCTGATATATCACAGGGGGCATGATGAAACCGGAATGGTCAACGCAGTTTAGTGTCGGAAATGAAGTGATCGATTCCGAACACCGCAATTTGCTGAAAATGATCAACGATGTGGAAAGTGCGATCAGGGCGGGGAACAGTTCCACGCTGCCACAGTCGTTGAAATTGCTCGAGGATTGCGTAGCTGCTCATTTTGCAGATGAGGAAAAGATTGCGCAGGCAATCGGCTTTGACTTTACTCAAAACAAGCTGGAACATCAGTATGTTCAAAATGAGCTTCGGCACATGGTTGAAGATCTGGAGGCCAAGAATGGCTCATGGTCAGAAAGTGTAGCGGCGCATTACTCTTTTTTTCTGAGTGAATGGATGGCCGAGCACATCCTCCAGGAAGATATGCTGATGAAGTCAGTGCTACAAACTTACCCCTATGACTTCAAGCCAGATTGATGCTGCGGTTTGACTCAAGGCGGCATAGACAACCCATTTTCCCGCTGCCCGGATAGCTGCTATGCTTAACCCGTGCTGAAAAAGTGGCACTATTCAATTCTGGGAGACGACCATGACCAAACAATCACAGCCCGCCGGCTTTCACGCCATACGTCGCGACCGCTTGCTGCAGGAAGCGGAACATGACACCTACAAAACCAAAGGCAAACTTCCCGAGCCGACGGTCTGTCCGGGCTGCGGTGCGGTGTTCCATGCCGGCCGCTGGCAGTGGCTGGACAAGCCGAAGGATGCACATCAGACAAATTGCCCGGCATGCCACCGGGTGCATGACCACTTCCCTGCCGGCTATGTATCGCTGGCCGGCGATTTTCTTGTGGCGCATGAACAGGAAATCCTGCAATTGATACGGCATCATGAGGCGCAGGAAAAGAAGAACCATCCCCTGCAGCGCATCATGGCCATCGAGAAGACTGAGCACGGCACTCTGGTGACCACCACCGACATCCATCTGGCGCGCGGTATCGGCGACGCGGTGCATCATGCCTACCAGGGCGAGCTGGCGTTTCATTACAACCCGGAGCAAAGCCTGCTGCGTGTCAACTGGAGCCGTTAGCGGCTAATTGTGTTGAAGCGATGGTCGCATCGCGACGTCCGGGCCAAGGCTGCCAATTGCAGCAGCTCCGATCAGAATCAGCTTTCTTTATTCACCGCGCACCAGCAGCACTGGAACCGAAGCGCCGTGCGCCACGCCTTCGGCCACACTGCCCAATAACAGCCGGCTCAACCCGGTACGCCCATGCGTGCCGATCACGATCAGGTCGGCCGGCCAGTTTTGCGCCTCGTTGGTGACCACGTCGGCGACGCGCTCGCCGCCGGCTTCCAGCAGCGCGATTTCCGCTGTCGCACCCGAGTGCCGTGTTTTTTCCGCAGCCTGGGCAAGCACGCGTTCACCGGTGTGCCGCACCGCTTCCCGCAGGGTAGCGTAATCAATATAGGCATACCCCTCGGTATCCAGCGGGTATATCTCCTCGATCACATACACCAGGCGCAATTGGGCCTTGCCAGCCGCCAACCTGATTGCCTCCAGCAATGCCCGCTCGGAAGTCGCGCTGCCATCCACGGGAACCAGAATGCGTTGGTACATAGCCATCTCCTCCTGAATGCGAGATACCGGAGCTATCTCAAAGCTTGAAAAAATTTTCGCGGTAGTGGCGCATCTCGGCAATGGATTCGTAGATGTCGGCCAATGCCTCATGCTTGTTGTGTTTTTTGATGCCCTGCGCCACGTCCGGCTTCCAGCGTTTGGCAAGTTCCTTGACGGTGCTCACGTCGAGATTGCGATAATGGAAATAATCCTCCAGCTTCGGCATCCAGCGCGCGAGGAAGCGCCGGTCCTGGCAAATCGAATTGCCGCACATCGGCGATGTTTTGGCCGGCACATATTCCTTGAGGAACTCGATCATCTGCGCCTCGACCTCCGCCTCATCCAGCACGGAAGCCTTCACCTTTTCGATCAGGCCGGATTTGCCGTGGGTGGATTTGTTCCATGCATCCATGCCGTCCAGCACGCTGTCCGGCTGATGCACCACCAGCACCGGCGCTTCGACAATTGTTTCGAGATTGCTGTCGGTGATCACCAGCGCGACCTCGATCACGCGATCGGTATCCGGGTTCAGGCCGGTCATTTCCATGTCTATCCAGACAAGGTGGTTTGGGTTTTGTGCCATAATTCGCGCGTCTTAAACAGGAACGATAATGGGCGTATTGTGTCACAACCATGCGCCACCCGAACACAAAATTCCCTTATGACCGCTACGCAATTCACCCTTTTCTTCATCGCGGCACTCGCGCTTACCACGCTCGCCAGGCTGTGGCTGGCACGCCGCCATCTGGCGCATGTCGGCGCACATCGCGGCGCCGTGCCGGATGCGTTCCATGAAAAAATCTCGCTCACCGACCACCAGAAGGCGGCGGATTACACTTCGGCCAAGACCCGCTTCGCCATGCTCGGCATCCTGTTCGATGCCGCGCTGCTGCTGGCCTTTACTGTGGCGGGCGGGATTCAGTTCATTGCCGATCTTTGCAATGGCTGGCTCGACACGCCGCTCACGCAGGGCATGGCAACCATCGTTGCAGTGCTGCTGGCCTCCTCGCTGCTGGAGGTGCCGTTCAGCCTGTATCGCACCTTTGTCATCGAGGCGCGCTTCGGCTTCAACAAGATGACTCTGCGGCTGTATCTGATCGATGCTGCAAAAAGCCTGTTGCTCGGTGCGGCCATCGGCCTGCCGCTGCTGTTCGGCGTATTGTGGCTGATGGAACGCATGGGTGAATACTGGTGGCTGTATGTGTGGCTGGCATGGATGGCGTTCAATCTGCTCATCCTGTTCATCTATCCGACGTTTATTGCGCCGCTGTTCAACAAGTTCACACCGCTGCAGGACGAGGCGATGAAGGCGCGCATCGAAGCCCTGCTCGCCAGATGCGGCTTTACCGCGCAGGGCCTGTTCGTGATGGACGGCAGCAAGCGCAGCGCGCACGGCAACGCCTACTTCACCGGTTTCGGCAAAACCAAGCGCATCGTGTTCTTCGACACGCTGCTGGAGCGCCTGGGCGGCAATGAAATCGAGGCGGTGCTGGCGCACGAACTGGGCCACTTCAAACGCCACCATGTGCTGAAACGCATTGCGGCGACCTTTGCCATGAGTCTGGGATTCCTGTGGCTGCTCGGCCAGTTGATGCAGACTGATTGGTTCTATCAGGGGCTGGGCGTGAACACGCCATCCACCGCGCTCGCCCTGCTGCTGTTTTTCATGATCCTGCCGACCTTCAGTTTCCTGCTGCACCCGCTGCTGTCGGCCTATTCGCGCAAGCATGAATTCGAAGCCGACGAATACGCCGCCAAGCAAACTGCGGCACAGGACATGGTGAGCGCGCTGGTCAAGCTGTATCAGGACAATGCGGCGACACTCACCCCCGATCCGCTGTACTCGAAGTTCTACGATTCGCATCCGCCCGCGGCGTTGCGCATCGCGCATTTGCAGCCTCCCCGTCTTTAAACTCATTGAGGAGAACATCATGGAACAAGTGTGCGACCTCACCAACAAGCAATGCAAACCCTGCGAGGGCGGCGTGCCGCCGCTGTCGCAAGCGGAAATCGACCGCCTGATGCAGCAGCTGGAAGGCTGGCGGCAATCCGGCAACCTGATCGACAAGACCTACCACTTCAAAAATTACTATCAGACCATCGCGTTCGTGAACGCCATCGCCTGGATGGCGCACCGCGAAGACCATCACCCCGACCTCAAGGTCACGTTCAACAGTTGCATGGTGGAATATTCCACGCATGCCATCGGCGGCCTGTCCGAGAACGACTTCATCTGCGCCGCGAAAGTGGACGCGCTGTTCAAGATTTGAGTGCTGTGCTGACAGGCCGGATTATCGCGGCATTTGGCCGCCAGTACCTGGCGCGCCTTGAGGACGGCAGTGAGCTGACCTGCCTGACGCGCGGCAAGAAAAGCGAAGTGGCCTGCGGCGACATCGTTGAAATCAAACTTACCGGCGACGCCTCGGCGGAGAACGGCGCGCAGGGCGTGATCGAGCGCATCGCGCATCGCCGCTCGCTGCTGCACCGCTCCGACGCGTTCCGCGAAAAACTCATTGCCGCGAACGTCACGCAAATCGTCGTGGTGGTCGCTGCCGAACCCTCGTTCAGCGACGAATTGCTAGCGCGCTGCCTGGTCGCGGCATACGACCAGAAGCTGGACGTGCTGATCGTGCTGAACAAGTGCGACCTTGGCGAGGCCGCAGCCGCCGCGCGCCGGCGGCTCATGCCCTACAGCGCCATCGGTTACCGCGTGCTGGAGCTCAGCGCCAAGCAGGACATATCACCGCTGCGCCCGTTTCTCTCCGGCCACACCAGTGTGCTGGTCGGCCAATCCGGCATGGGCAAATCCACCCTGATCAACGCGCTGCTGCCCAATGCGCAGGCCGCCACGCGCGAGATTTCCAGCGCGCTGGATTCCGGCAAACACACCACCACCCACGCGCGCCTCTACCGCCTCGACGAAACCAGCTCATTGATCGACTGCCCCGGCGTGCAGGCGTTCGGCCTGCATCACCTGAGCTTCGGCAGCATAGAACAGGGTTTCGTCGAGTTCGCGCAATATCTCGGGAAGTGCCGCTTCCACGACTGCCACCATACGCATGAACCGGGCTGCGCGCTGCGGGAAGCCGTTGCAGCGGGAAAGATCGACGCAAGAAGGCTGGAACTGTTCCAGCAAATCGCCGCGAACAAGGCGTAGCAATCAGCTTGGGCAGGTGCGGATTTATCCGCACAGAATGGGCGAATGAATTCGCCTCTACACCACCCACAGCGGCGGCTCATCCATCAGCGCGATCTGTTCGCGCAATTCCAGAATCCGGTCCTGCCAGTAGCGCTGCGTGTTGAACCACGGGAAAGCCGCGGGAAAGGCCGGATCGTCCCAGCGCCGCGCGATCCACGCGGCGTAATGAATCAGGCGCAGCGTACGCAGCGCCTCGACCAGATGCAGCTCGCGCGGGTCGAACTCGTAAAAATCCTCGTAGCCCGCCAGCAGGTCGCCGAGTTGCTGCGTCTGCTCGGCGCGCTCGCCGGACAGCAGCATCCACAGATCCTGGATCGCCGGCCCCATGCGGCTGTCGTCGAAATCGACGAAGTGCGGGCCGAGGTCGGTCCACAGCACATTGCCGATATGGCAGTCGCCGTGCAGGCGCAGGGTGCGCACTTCCCCGGCACGCTCGTAACAGCGCTTCACACCCTCCAGCGCCTGCGCGACCACGCCGCGATACACCTCGGCCAGCTCCGCCGGAATGAAACCATGCGCCAGCAGGTATTCGCCCGGCTCGATGCCGAAGCTGCGGATGTCCAGCGTCGGGCGATGCCGGTAAGGCTGCAGCGCGCCGACCGCATGGATGCGCCCGATGAAGCGCCCCATCCATTCCAGCGTGTCGCAGTCATCCAGCTCCGGCGCGCGCCCGCCGTGTCTGGCGAACACCGAAAAACGAAAACCGTTGAAGGCATGCAGCGTACGGCCGTCGATCACCAAAGCAGGCACCACCGGGATCTCGCGCTCGACCAGCGCCGCGACAAAGGCATGCTCCTCCAGGATCGCCGCATCCGCCCAGCGTGCAGGACGGTAAAACTTGGCGACCAGCGGCGCGCCGTCTTCCATGCCCGCCTGATAGACGCGGTTCTCGTAACTGTTGAGGGCCAGCAAACGCCCGTCGCTGCGCAGGCCGATGCTGTCCAGCGCATCGAGCACGGCATCGGGAGTAAGCGCGGAGAAGGGTTGGGTGCGCATGGGCGGATTGTACGGCAAGCCAGCCCGGTGCATGATGAGTCATGCTCGATCATGAAATGCATATGCATTTCGGCATATGTTCAAAATCCAAAGCCTGTTTGCTTTCCGGTGCAACTCGCCTGATTCGGCACGCCTGCCGGAAGACTGTTGATATTGTTACGCTTGCTTCGGAGTATATTGTCTGCCTGAACTGGCGGTATCATCTGCTTTACGCCGATGCTGGTACTGATCAACCCACGCAGTCAACCGGGAAAATCCGGATAATTCTTTGTCCCCGGGTTAACCCGACCACTTTTCAGGAGGGGAATCATGTCACTTCTATTCTCAAAAGCCACACTGGGATCACTCCCACTGCAGAATCATCTGGTGATGGCTCCGATGACGCGTAATCGCGCCACCGGCAATATCCCGAACGAGCTCATGGCGCAGTATTACGCGCAACGGGCAACTGCGGGGCTCATCATTACCGAAGGCACATCTCCGTCTCCCAATGGACTGGGCTATCCGCGCATACCGGGGATATTTTCTGCGGAACAGATAGCCGGATGGAAACTCGTCACCGACGCGGTTCACGCCAAGGGAGCGAAGATGTTCATCCAGTTCATGCACTGCGGGCGCATCGGGCATCCGCTCAATCTGCCTGCGGGTGCGCGCATTCTGGCACCGTCGGCAGTGGCAGCCGCCGGCGAGATGTATACCGATGCCGAAGGCATGAAACCGAATGCCACGCCGCAGGCGATGACCGAGGCGGACATCAGGGCCGCCATAGCAGAATTTGTACAAGGCGCGAAGAACGCGATGGCTGCGGGATTCGATGGTGTCGAGCTGCACGGGGCGAACGGTTATCTGCTCGAGCAGTTCATCCGCCCGAACTCGAATCAGCGCACGGATCGCTACGGCGGACCAATCGAGAACCGGGCGCGCTTCGTGCTCGATGTCGCCGAAGCGGTGATCATCGCCATCGGCAAGGACAAGGTCGGCATACGTTTATCGCCGTTCGGCGTATTCAACGACATGCCGCTGTACGACGCAATGGAGGCCGATTACACGCATCTTGCACAAGAACTCAACGCACGCGGGCTGGCTTACATCCATCTGGTCGATCACTCGTCCATGGGTGCACCGGCAGTGCCCGATACCATGAAGGCGGCATTCCGCAAATTATTCAGGGGCACGCTGATCCTCTCCGGCGGCTATGATGCCGCACGCGCCGAGAGCGATCTGGTTGCGAACAAAGGCAATTTGATCGCCGTGGGGAAACCATTCCTTGCCAACCCTGACCTGGTCGCGCGATGGAAGACGGGCGCGGCGGTGAATGCGCCGGATATGAATACGTTTTACACGCCCGGACCCAAGGGGTATACGGATTACCCGGCGCTGGGTTGATCGGCAGGCAACAAATTAAAAAAGACAGATCAGGCTAACCATGCAGTACAAATGTTAATCGCGTTTTTTGGTCACGTTAATTCTGAAAACACAGGAGGTTTTATCATGACAAAAGTACTCGTCTTGTATTACAGCATGTATGGACATATCGAAATAATGGCGGATGCCATCGCCGAGGGAGCACGCACGGTGGACGGCGCGGAGGCAGTGGTCAAGCGCGTGCCGGAAATTATTCCCGAAGACCGGGCTCGTGCCATGGGCGTGAAGCTGGACCAGAAGGCGCCCATCGCAACCACCGAAGAACTGGCCAATTACGACGCGATCATCTTCGGCACGCCGACCCGCTTCGGCAACATGGCCGCCCAGATGCGCAATTTCCTGGATCAGACCGGCAAGTTGTGGATGAACGGCGCATTGATCGGCAAGGTCGCCAGCGTATTCACCAGCACCGGCACGCAGCACGGCGGACAGGAAACGACCATCACCTCTTTTCACTCGACGCTGCTGCATCATGGCATGGTGATCGTCGGCGTGCCGTATTCCTGCAAGGGGCTCACGGTCATGACGGAGATCACCGGCGGCTCGCCTTACGGCTCTTCGACCCTGGCCGGTGGCGACGGCAAACGCATGCCGAGCGAGAATGAACTGGAAATCGCACGCTTTCAGGGCCGGCATGTCGCCCAGATTGCAGCCAGAGACATGCACAAAAAGGAGCGCATAATTTATGAGCAAACAACTTAAACCGATTCCAAAATTCGCCAATGATGCTGAAGAGCGCGCCTTTTGGGAAAAGCACGATTCCACAGACTATCTGGATTGGACGAAAGCCCAGCGGGTTGTGCTGCCTAATTTGAAGCCCACGACAAAAACGATTTCACTGCGTCTGCCTCAACATCTTCTGGATTCCATCAAAGCCGCAGCGAATTCTCGTGACGTGCCCTACCAGTCACTTATCAAAGTGTGGTTGCAAGAGAAGTTGCACAGTCACTGATTCAATTCACCAAAAAAATCACCGCAGTCTTGCACCGCAAGTCTGTGACAACGCACTGCACAAGAGCATCGCTGTTGTGCCAATCAAACTGGAAGCAGTTGGCGGTATAATTGGCGGTATATTTTTTAAGCTGAAAACTTAAACCAAACAACGGCGCGGCTTGCCAGTAACTTTTCGACGGAACACGCCGCTTCTATTTCTTTGTCTCGCCTTCGCAGGTATTGATCCCAAGAATTGCATTTGCAGGGCAGAAGCGCACGATCGCCGTTACCAGCGCGATGCCCGCAACGACCAGCGCCACTATTCGCCAAATCAACTCGATGGGAGCCACCAACCCGACAATCAGCAACACTATTCCAAGTACGATGCGACCAGTGCGATCAATTCCGCCGACATTGCATTTCATGATGGCCTCCTGATGGTAATTGAAATGGGATTTCATACTTGCATAGATCATGGCTGGATGCAATAAATACCGGTTGACCGCAGCGGTTCAGCTTAAAGTTTGAAGTCGCGAATTGCTGGTGTCCAGAATATTGTGTATTCCGCAAATGACCGGTTGAATCCGCAGCACTGAGCAGCAGCCGGCGCACGACCGGTTGCTGGCGCGCCAATTCCTGCCCGGATATTTGAGCCGGGTGGCTTGGCATTCTTACTTTATTCTTCTGGAGGCAATTGGTATTTTTCTGGCAGCAAATTGATAATTTCCCTTTGCACCAGCACGTTATGTTCTTCATAGAGCGCATTGCCGCATAAAGACAGCACTTCGTCAAAACTCTCCAGAATTTTTTCGCCCTGCCACACCCACTCGACGGGCAAACAAGTACCAAGATCGCTTTCAGTCGGATAATCGGACAGCACAACACCTACTGCTTTGATACGCAGGCTGGATTGCGGCGTACAGTGTTTGATGAAAACGATATCCTCATTCTTGATGGCCGAGACGACACCATGCAAGTCCGATTTGCCATCTGGCGAGTGGGGATAGCATACAACGCCCTTATCGATAAAACCCTGCGCATTGCATTCCTCAATTCCGAAAATTGCAGTCATCGCTCCCTCCATTTCTGTAACGGCTGTTGCCGATCCTGCATGTTGTTGTCCGGCGCATCAACCTATTCAATATCGTTGAACCGCCATTCCGATTCCACCGTGCCATTCCTGAGGAGAATGAACATCTCGGATGTTGCACACAACAACCGACGGTGGGCGGCCCCTATCCACCATGTGGGCAATATGATTCCACTATATGATATTCAGCGCAAGGCGAAGGTCTCGCAATTGGCTTTGCTTCTGATCATTCCAACCTGAATGTCTTCCATCATGCACTCGAGGCCTTCGCTAAACTTGCAACCGGCGGTCTTGCTGGCTCCGATGCCGGCAATCTGCCGGGCCTGATTGATGTGACGCGCCCCCTTCCCGAAGGTATCGCAGCCGGGCTGGAGGGACTCCGCCCTTCCCGGCTAGCGCAGATTAATTATGAGCCAGCCGTTGCGCTCGGCATGGGCACGCAGCGTTTCGTCGGGATTTGCCGCAACCGGGCGCCTCACCTTGCGCAGCAGCGGCAGGTCGTTCAGCGAATCGCTGTAGAACGTGCTGTCGGCAAAACTCTCCAGATTCCAGCCATGCGCGGTCAGCCAGCTTTCCAGCCGCGTGACTTTGCCTTCGCGGAAACACGGCACGTCCGCCACGTTCCCGGTAAATTCGCCGTCCCGGTGCTCCGGCTCGGTAGCGATCAGGTGCTCGACGCCGAATTCGCGCGCAATCGGCGCGGTGACAAAACTGTTGGTGGCGGTGATGATGACGCACACATCGCCCGCCACGAGATGGCGGTCAACCAATTCACGCGCCGGCCGGGTGATCATCGGCAGCACGCTTTCCTGCATGAATTGCCGGTGCCACGCATCCAGCGTCTTGCGTGAGTGGCGCGACAACGGCTTCAACTGAAAATCCAGGAACTCGTGGATGTCCAGTGTCCCGGCCTTGTATTGCTCGTAGAACGCGAGGTTCTTCACCTCGAACAGCTCGCGGTCGAGCACGCCGATGCGGATCAGGAACTGCGACCACTCGAAATCGCTGTCGCCGTTGAGCAGGGTGTTGTCCAGATCGAATAATGCCAGATTCACTTCAGTTGCCTTTCAAAAAACGGTGTCCGCAGATTACGCAGATTACGCAGATTACGCAGATTACGCAGATTAACGCAGATTAACGCAGATAGAACCAAACACCACAAACAAATTCGTATTCCAAGCCGGTATTTTTCATGCATGCCACGACAATCTGTGAAATCTGTGAAATCTGCGTAATCTGCGGATTGAACAGCTTTTCAGGTTTAATCCCTGCGCAGGATTTCCTTGAGCAGCGGCACCGACGGCGCGCGGTGCAGGCGCAACGAATGCTCGTCCAGCGCGTCCAGCGCCGCCATCAGGCTGGGCAAGTCGCGGCGCCCGTGGCGCAGCAGATATTGCGTGACTTCCGGCGGCAGCGCGAAGCCGCGCGACTGCGCATGCTGCGCCAGCGCCTGGGCTTTTTCCTCGTCGCTCAGGCCGTGCACCTGGTACACCAGTCCCCACCCCAAACGGGTGCGCAAATCGTCGCGCAACGCCAAGTGCAGCGGTGCCTGCATGCCGCTCACCAGCAGCAGGCCGCTGCTGTCGCGCATCCGGTTGTAGAGATCGAACAGTTCGATCTGCGCGGCATCGTCGAGTTGCTCGACATCGTCCACTGCCACCGCTTCGGCGGGTTGCGGCACGCTGCCCTGCGCATAGACTGCGCTGCGCTGCATATCCAGTGCGCTGCGCACGCAGGCCTGCAGCAAGTGGCTTTTGCCGCTGCCGGGTTCACCCCACAGGTAAAGACATCGCTCGCTGCTGCTACCCGCCAAGGCATGGCGCAAAGCCGAAAGCAACTCGAGGTTACGCCCCGTTACAAAATTGTCGAGGGTCGGCTGCCAGTCGGGGGCAATATCGAGCAGCAACTGACTCAAGAAAGCCCCATAAAACGGATTTGAAGGGGGTTTCTCATGGCTTGCGGTACATTTCGCTGGCCAAGTACCACGCCTTGCCGTGGCGCAGCGCGACCAGCAGGATGGCAGACAGCGGCAATGCCAGCAGCAGGCCGAAGAAGCCAAACATCTGCCCGAAGGCGAGCAGCGCGAAAATCACCGCCAGCGGATGCAGGCCGATACGGTCGCCGACCAGCCACGGCGTAACCAGCATCCCTTCAATCAGTTGCCCCGCGCCGAACGCCGCCCACACCCATAGCACGCCGCCGAAGCCGGGAAATTGCATCACTGCCGCCAATGTCGCAAGTGCCAGGCCGATAATCATGCCCAGATAGGGCACGAATACCAGCATCCCGGCGACGATGCCGATGGGCAGCGCAAACTCGAGCCCGGCCAGCCACAATGCCACAACATAGAACACGCTCATCAGCAGCATCACGGAAATCTGCCCGCGCAGGAATTCAGCCAGCACGCGATCCACTTCGGTTGCGATTTCCGTTACCTTGCTGTGCCAGTGGCGCGGGGTGAGATTGTCGATGCGCGCCATCAGGTCATCCCAGTCGCGCAGCAGGTAGAACATCGCCACCGGAATCAGCAGCAGATTGACCAGTACGCCGATGATTGCACCACCGCCGCTGCCGAGCCACGGCAGCAGTTTTCCGGCAGTTCCGCCCGCGCTTTGCCAATGGCTCAGCAGCGCGTTTTTCACCGCCTGGCCATCCCAGTGCAAATCAGCCCCGAACCGCATCTGCAACTGCGGCAACAGACGCGTGCGCGCCGCCTCGATCCAGTCCGGCAGGCGCGCCATAAACAGGCTGAGCTGCTTTTCCAGCAGCGGCAGCATGATCAGCAGCAGCAGGCCTAACAACAGCAGCAAGCCGCTCATCACCAGCGCCACCGCCAGCGTGCGCGGCATTTTCCGGGCGCTCAGCCGCCGCACCAGCGGGTTGCAGATGTAGGCGAGGATGCCCGCCGCGACGAACGGCGTGAGTATCGGACTGAGCAGATACAGCAGCACGGCGAAGACTACAACGAAGGACAGCCACTGCATGGCGGCAAAGCGGGACAGAGTCATTTCAGGTAAAATTCGCGATGATATTTGCGGCACTTTACCTTCTAGAAAGCGAGAACTCAACTTGAGCCAACCCAGTTCACTGTCTTACCGCGATGCCGGCGTCGATATCGATGCGGGCGACCGCCTCGTCGAGAACATCAAACCGTTTGCCAAACGCACGCTGCGCCCGGAAGTGCTGGGCGGCATTGGCGGCTTTGGCGCGCTGGTGGAAATTTCCAAAAAATATCGCGAACCGGTGCTGGTATCCGGCACCGACGGCGTCGGCACCAAGCTGAAACTCGCCTTCGAACTGAACCACCACGACACGGTCGGCATCGACCTGGTCGGCATGAGCGTCAACGATATCCTGGTGCAGGGCGCGGAGCCGCTGTTCTTCCTCGATTACTTCGCCTGCGGCAAACTGGACGTGGAGACCGCCACCGAAGTCATCAAGGGCATTGCGGCCGGCTGCGAACAGGCCGGCTGCGCGCTGATCGGCGGCGAGACCGCCGAGATGCCCGGCATGTATCCCACCGGGGAATATGACCTCGCCGGTTTTGCCGTCGGCGTGGTGGAAAAGGCCAACATCATCAGCGGCGCCGACATCAAACCCGGCGATGCGATCATCGGCCTCGCGTCGAACGGCGCACATTCAAACGGCTATTCGCTGGTGCGCAAAATCATCGAGCGCAGCAAGCCGGACCTGAACGCGAAATTCGACGGCGAGCGCACGCTGGCCGACTGCATCATGGCGCCTACGCGCATCTACGTGAAGCCGCTGCTGGCGCTGATGCAATCGCTCACCGTGAAGGGCATGGCGCATATCACCGGCGGCGGCCTGCTGGAAAACGTGCCGCGCGTGTTGCCGGGCAATGTCGTCGCGCAACTGGACGGCAAGGCCTGGCATACGCCCAAGCTGTTCGACTGGCTGCGCGAGATGGGCAACGTCGCGCCGCAGGAAATGTACCGCACCTTCAACTGCGGCATCGGCATGGTGGTGATCGTGGACCAGGGCGATGCGGCTGCGGCAGTGGCGCAGCTCAACGCCGCAGGCGAAACGGCGACTGTCATCGGCACGATACGCGCGCGCAACGGCGACGAGCACCAGACGCAGGTACACTAACCCAATCATCCACGAAAGACACGAAACTCACGAAAAAGAAAAGCGGTCCGGTTCTGTTTCGTGTCTTTCGTATTTTTCGTGGACAGTGCTTTCAAAAATATGGCAGAGAAAAACATCGTCATCCTCATCTCCGGCCGCGGCAGCAACCTGCAGGTGCTGCTGCAAGCAAAACTGCCGTGCCGCATCGCGGCGGTGGTCAGCAACCGCGCGGATGCCGGAGGGCTGGAGATCGCGCAGGCGCACGGCGTCCCGACCGCCGTCATCGACCACCGCGACTATGCGGACCGCGACAGCTTCGACGCCGCGCTGGCCCGGCTCATCGACACTTTCCATCCGGACTTTGTGGTACTGGCCGGTTTCATGCGCATTCTCAGCGCCGGCTTTGTGGCGCGCTATCACGGCAGGCTGATCAATATCCATCCCTCGCTGTTGCCCGCCTACGGCGGCCTCAACACCCATGCGCGCGCATTACAGGACGGGGTAAGGATTCACGGCTGCACGGTGCATTTCGTTACCGCCGATCTCGATCACGGCCCGATCATCATCCAGGCCGCAGTGCCGGTGCTGTGTCGCGATACCGAACAGACGCTCGCCGCACGCGTGCTGCACGAGGAGCATCGCATCTACCCGCAGGCCATACGCTGGCTGTGCAATGACCGGATTGAACTGCGCGACGACGGGCGGGTCATATTCCGGTATCGCAAACAAACAAGCCATGCGCTGATTTCACCCGGACTGGAATAGTTATGAAATTGCCTTTACAAGCTCTCGCATGGCTCATGCTGTGCGCCTCCACCCTTGTGTTTGCCGCCGCGCCGGACAGCGTGCAAGCCACCTATGATGTCTACAAAAACGGCATGCGGGTTGAAATCAGGGAGACCTACACGCGCGACAAGGATCGCTACACGCTGTCCAGCGTCTGGGAGCCGGTCGGCCTGCTGGCAATACTCAAGCCGGAAAAGATTTTTATCGAAAGCAGCGGGCTGGTCGGCAAACAGGGCCTGCAACCGCTGCTCCTCAACCACCGGCGCGAACTCGACGAGGACAAGAACAGCCGCGCCGAATTCGACTGGAAGGACAAACAGCTTACGCTGATCCATCAGGCGCAACGCAGGGTGGTTGCGCTGCCCGACGGCACGCAGGACCGCCTGAGCGTGATGTATCAATTCATGTTCCTGTCATTACAGAATGCTGCCGCGCTGGATTTCCCGATGACCAATGGCGAAAAGCTGGATAACTATCACTACGCCATCACGCACAATCAAACGGTCAAGGTTCCGGCCGGGGAATTCAAGGCTACCCACCTCGACAGCCAGGCCAAGCCGGGCGAGAGGCGCACCGAAATCTGGCTGGCCACGCAGTACCATAATCTGCCGTGCAAGATGACCATCACAGAAGCCAACGGTGATCGGCTTACCCAGGTGTTGAGCAAACTGACCATTCAACCGTGATCGTTTTGCCGCAATCGCCGGACAACAAAATACCCAAACCTGGCAAACAAAAAGCCGCACGATTTTTCACCGTGCGGCTTTTGTTTTTACTGTCTGACCAGAATTACGCTTGCGGTCGCTGTGTTTCGATCTGCACCAGCGGCTCATTCTCCACGTACACCTCGCGCGGACGCTGACGGCGGCGAGGAGCGGGCGCCTGGCTGCTAACAGGGGCCTGCGCGACTGCGCTGAACTTGGCCGGATCGGTCTCGATCTGAATCAGCCCTTCGCCCGTTGCCGCAGATACGACTGGCGCAACAGGCTGCGCCACGACCGCCGCAGATTCAACTTCCGCTGGTACAGCTTCCACAACAGGCTGCGACACGGCGCTGACTGGCTCTGCCGCAGGCGGCACTTCAGGGTAGGCGATGTACTCGATCGGCTTCAGTGGCGGCTCGTAGCCCGCGGGATAAGCGATGTACTCGCTCGGCTTCAGTCTGACCGGAGCGACTTGCTCGGCGGTGGCTTCAACGTTGCTTGTCATTTCCTCGACGCTGCTTGCCGTTGCTTCGCCGCCCTGCGCGATTTGATCACGACGTTCGCGTTCGCGGCGACCACCACGGCGACCGCGACGGCGAGCGCCTTCACGCGCGGCACCTTCTTCGGTCTGTTCCGCGGGTGCTGCAACCCGGCTTTCCAGCATCGGCTTCTCTTCGGCTTGCTGCACCGGGGTTACGCGCGGCTGGCGCGGTTGCCTTGGTGGACGTGGTTCGCGCTCACCTTGCTGACGCGGTTCCTGTGCTTTCGCTTCAGCCTGCGCAGGCTGCTTTTCACTGCGCTCGCGCCGGCGTTTGCCACCTTCACCGCGCTCGCTGCGTTCGCCGCGTTCACGGCGAGGCGGGGTACGCGGTTTGCCGGCAGCAGGCCTGGCCTTGGGTTGTTCCTCTTCCGCAGCCAGTGCCTTGAGCCAGCCGAACACCTTGCCGAGCAGCGAGAGCCTGGTCTTGGGGCTTTCCGCCTTCATCGGGGCGGGCTGCGCCGGGGTAATGCCTTGTACCACGGCGGTAGCGCGCGCAGCTTTCTGCTGTTCCTGTGCCGGGGTCAGCGATTTCTCTTCCGCCGGTTTTTCCACCAGCTTGTAGCTGGCCTGCAGCACTTCGTCGGTCATGTCGTCGTGACGCAGGCGATTGATGCTGTAGTTCGGCGTTTCCAGGTGCGGGTTGGGGATCAGCGTGACGCTGACCTTGAGGCGCGATTCGATGCGATGGATGTCGCCGCGCTTTTCGTTGAGCAGGAAGGTGGCGACGTCCACCGGCACTTGCACGTGAATGGCGACGCTGCTTTCCTTCATTGCCTCTTCCTGGATGATGCGCAGGATGTGCAGGGCGGAGGATTCCGTGCCGCGGATGTGGCCGATGCCGCTGCAGCGCGGACAGGCGATGTAGTTGCTCTCGCCCAGGCTGGGCTGCAGACGCTGGCGCGACAGTTCCAGCAGGCCGAAGCGGGAAATCTTCGCGGTCTGCACGCGGGCGCGGTCGTAGCGCAGCGAGTCACGCAAACGGTTTTCCACATCGCGCTGGTTCTTGGCGCTCTCCATGTCGATGAAGTCGATGACGATCAGGCCACCCAGGTCGCGCAGGCGCAACTGGCGGGCGATTTCTTCCGCCGCTTCGAGATTGGTGTTGAACGCGGTGGTCTCGATGTCCGCGCCCTTGGTGGCGCGCGCCGAGTTGATGTCGACGGCGGTCAGCGCTTCGGTATGGTCGATCACGATCGCGCCGCCGGAAGGCAGCCGCACTTCGCGCGCATGGGCGGATTCGATCTGGTGTTCGATCTGGAAACGCGAGAACAGCGGCACGTCGTCCACATAGCGCTTGATGCGGTTCACGTTATCCGGCATCACCGTGCTCATGAACGCCAGCGCCTGCTGGTAGATGTCCTCGGTGTCGATCAGGATTTCGCCAATCTCCGGGTTGAAGTAGTCGCGGATGGCGCGCACCACCAGGCTGCTTTCCAGATAGATCAGCGACGGGGCTTTTTCTGACTCGGCAGCGCCCTCGATGGCGTCCCACAATTGCTTGAGGTAATCCAGGTCCCACTGCAGCTCTTGCTCGTTGCGGCCGATGCCGGCGGTGCGGGCGATGATGCTCATGCCGGCAGGGACCTCGACATGCGACAGCACTTCGCGCAGCTCATTGCGTTCCTCGCCTTCGATGCGGCGCGACACGCCGCCGCCGTTCGGGTTGTTCGGCATCAGCACGATGTAGCGACCGGCGAGGCTGATGTAGGTAGTCAGCGCCGCGCCCTTGTTGCCGCGCTCGTCTTTTTCTACCTGTACCAGCAATTCCTGGCCTTCGCGCAAGGCTTCCTTGATGCTGGGGCGGTTGCCGCAACCGGGCTTGTAGTACTGCGGAGAGACTTCCTTGAAGGGGAGGAAACCGTGACGGTTGCCGCCGTATTCGACGAAACAGGCTTCGAGACTGGGCTCGATGCGCGTGATGAGTGCCTTGTAGATATTGCTCTTGCGTTGCTCTTTGCCGGCGGTTTCAATGTCGAGGTCGATGAGTTTCTGACCGTCAACAATGGCGACACGGAGTTCTTCCGGTTGTGTCGCATTGAATAACATGCGTTTCATTTTATTGTCTCCCGCGCTCTGACACGGGCAAGACCATACTACCCGCGGTCAGGCGGTAGAGAGGAGCAATCGTGCAAACTGCCTTGTATTGTGCAATCGGTTGGTCAAGTTCGTTCTCTGTCAGTAGCCGGTCTTTAAAAAATATTCTGGGTGTCGCAGCGTTGGCGCGACACGGGAAATTCACAGGTGCTTTGAGCGCGTAAATCAATTACTATCGCTGCTGGTTCCGGTGAGCGATATTAACCGGGCTGCGGCTGGTTTCTCAGGGGGGCGGCGATACATTGCGCCGTCGCTTTTTACGGGAATTCATCCCGAACTTACCCGATTCCAAAACGCGCGAGTGACGAAGTATAAGCAAAATGAATGATTTACGCAAAGAATCTGTGACCTTTTTGGAAGTGAATGAAAATGGCGCAGATCAGCGTATCGACAACTTCCTGTTCCGCCATCTGAAGGGCGTGCCCAAAAGCCACGTTTACCGCATCCTGCGCGGCGGCGAGGTACGGGTGAACAAGAAACGCGTCGACCAGACCTACCGCCTGCAACCGGGCGACGTGTTGCGCATTCCGCCGGTCCGCGTGGCGGAAAAACCCGAGACCGCGTTCGTCCCCGCAGTCGAGTTTCCCGTTTTGTATGAAGATGATGCGCTGCTGGCGGTGAACAAGCCAGCCGGAACGGCGGTGCACGGCGGCAGCGGGGTGAGTTTCGGGGTGATCGAACAACTGCGCCGCGCCCGCCCGCAGGCCAAATTCCTCGAACTGGTGCACCGCCTCGACCGCGAGACTTCCGGCGTGCTGCTGCTGGCGAAGAAGCGTTCCGCGCTGACCGCCATGCATGAAATCATGCGCGAGGGCAACAGCGACAAGCGTTATTTCACGCTGGTGCTGGGGCAATGGAAGAACGCCAGACAGCACGTCAAGTTGCCGTTGCACAAATTTGATACGCCGCAGGGTGAGAAGCGCGTGATGGTCAGGGAAGACGGGCAGGCATCGCACACCATTTTCACTCTGCAAAAAAGCTGGCCGGAATTCAGCCTGCTCGAAGCACAACTCAAGACCGGGCGCACCCACCAGATCCGCGTGCATCTCGCGCACCTCGGTTTTCCGATCGCCGGCGACGATAAATACGGTGATTTCGCGCGCAACAAGGTATTGATGAAGCAGGGGCTGAAGCGCATGTTTCTGCATGCGCACAGCATCGCCTTTGCGCATCCGCTGACGGGTGAGCCGCTGCTACTGACCGCACCGTTGCCGCAGGATCTGCAAAGCTTTATCAGCCGGCTGGATGCGAACGCCGGCGCCTGATTCTGTTTGCGCTCCTAGTCTTTACCAAACAAATCGCGGCTGTAAACCTTGTCGGCCACGTCCCTGATGTCGTCGGTAATCCGGTTGGCAACGATGATGTCGGACTCTTTCTTGAATTGCGCCAGGTCATTCACCACTCTGGAGTGGAAAAATTCCGCTTCCTTGAGCACGGGTTCATAAACAATGACCTCGATACCCTTGGCCTTGATGCGTTTCATGATGCCCTGGATACTTGAAGAACGGAAATTGTCCGACCCGCTCTTCATGACCAGGCGGTGGATGCCGACTATTTTCGGATTGCGCTTGACGATGCTTTTCGCAATAAAATCCTTGCGCGTGGTGTTTGCCTCGACGATGGCATGGATCAGGTTTTGCGGGACATCCTGATAGTTGGCGAGCAGTTGTTTCGTGTCTTTGGGCAGACAATAGCCGCCGTACCCGAACGAAGGGTTGTTGTAGTGATCCCCGATGCGCGGGTCGAGGCTTACCCCCTGAATGATCTGTCTCGTGTCCAGCCCGTGGGTGGCCGCATAGGTATCGAGCTCGTTGAAGTAGGCCACGCGCATGGCGAGGTAGGTGTTGGCAAAAAGCTTGATTGCCTCGGCCTCGGTCGCGTCGGTAAACAGGGTGGGGATGTGTTGCTTGATCGCGCCTTGCCTGAGCAGGTCGGCAAAAATTTCGGCACGCCTGGAGCGTTCGCCGACGACGATGCGCGAGGGATGCAGGTTGTCGTACAACGCACGGCCTTCGCGCAAAAACTCCGGTGAGAAAATCAGATTGCCGCAATTGAATCTGGCACGGGTTTTTACGGTGTAGCCCACCGGAATGGTGGATTTGATGACCATCACGGCCTGCGGATTGATGTTCAGGACATCCTGAATGACTGACTCGATCGAGCCGGTATTGAAGTAATTGGTTTCCGGGTCATAGTCCGTCGGCGTGGCGATGATGACATAGTCAGCCCCGGCGTAGGCTTCGTGTTTGTCCAGAGTGGCTCTGAAGTTGAGAGTCTTGTGCTGCAGGTAATCCTCGATTTCGGCATCTTCGATGGGCGACTGCTTGCGGTTAAGCATTTCGATCTTTTCAGGAACGATGTCGATTGCAACCACTTCATTGTGCTGGGCAAGCAGGACGGCGTTGGAAAGGCCTACGTAACCGGTACCGGCAATGGCAATTTTCATGAATTGAACGTTAGCGTGCTATAAAAACCATAGCGCGCATTATACGTGCATCTGTTGCCGGATTGTGTCATCGACTTGCTGCGACAGGCCGGGGGCAAGGCAATCCAGCTCGATGTTGTCCGGCATGGAACGCAGCCAGGTGAGCTGGCGTTTCGCCAGCTGGCGCGTGGCGGCGATGCCGGTCTCCAGCAACTGCGCTTCATTGATTTCGCCCTCCATGAACTGCCATGCCTGGCGGTAACCGACGCAGCGCATCGCGGGCAGATCGGGATGCAGGTCATAGCGTCGGCGCAGGCCGCGCAGCTCTTCGACCAGCCCCTGTGCCAGCATTTGCCTGAAGCGCGTGGCGATGCGGACATGGAGCTGGGCACGGTCGCCCGGGATGAGGGCAATGGGGAGGATGCGGTACGGCAGCTCATGCCGCGTTTGCAGCCCGAGCAGCGCGGACATCGGCGATCCGGTTATGCGGTAGATTTCCATGGCGCGCTGGATGCGTTGCGTGTCGTTGGGTGCGAGGCGCGCCGCGGTCTCGGCATCCACTGCGGCAAGTTGCCTATGCAGATGTTCAATGCCGTGCTGCGCGATCTCGGCATCCAGCGCGGCGCGCACTTCGGGGTCGGCTTGCGGCAGGTCGCTCAATCCTTCGCGCAGCGCCTTGAAATACAGCATGGTGCCGCCGACCAGCAGCGGTATTTTTCCTCGCGCGGTGATATCCGCCATCAGGCGCAGCGCGTCACGGCGAAAGGCAGCGGCGGAGTAGGCCTCGGTCGGAGCGATGATGTCGATCAGGTGGTGCGGCGCGCGCGCGAGGGTGGCGGCATCCGGTTTGGCGGTGCCGATGTTCATGTCGCGGTACACCAGCGCAGAATCCACGCTGATGAGTTCCACCGGCAGGCGTTGCGCCAGCTCCACCGCGACGCCGGTCTTGCCGCTGGCGGTGGGTCCCATCAGGAAAATTGCCGGGGGCAAAGTTTTCATGCCAGCTCCCTGTCGCGCGTTTCGCGCATTGCCAGCACGGCCAGCAAACTGATCGCGGCCGCGGCGGAAACATAGCCGCCCACCCAACTGAGCCCGCCGCGCAGCACCAGTTGCTGCGCGAGATAGGGCGCGAGCGAAGCGCCGAGGATGCCGCCCAGATTATAGGCCGCGCCCGCACCGGTATAGCGCACCGCGGTCGGGAACAGTTCCGGCAGCAGCGCGCCCATCGGCGCGAAGGTCGCGCCCATCAGGAACAACTCGATGGAAAGGAACATGGTTATTTGAAACGGCGAGCCGCTGCCCAGCATCGGCGCCAGCAGAAAGCCGGACAGCAGTGCCGCGCTGCCCGCTACGAGCAATACCGGGCGGCGGCCGTAGCGGTCGCCCGCCATTGCTGCAAGCGGCGTGGACGCGGCCATGAAGACGACGGCGACGCACAGCATGCCGAGGAACTGCGGGCGCGGGATGCCGAGCGTGGTGACGCCGTAGCTCAGCGAAAACACCGTGGAGATGTAGAACAGCGCATAACACACCACCATCGCCAGCGCGCCCAGCAGCAGGGGTGCGGCATGATGTGACAGCAATTGCGCCAGCGGCAGTTTCACTGGCTCGTGCGATGCCATGGCTTTGGCAAACACCGGTGTCTCGGTGAGCCTGAGCCGCACGTAGAGTCCGACGATGACCAGCGCCGCGCTGGCGAGGAACGGAATGCGCCAGCCCCATGCGCGGAATTGCGCGTCGTCGAGCCATTGCGACAGCAGCAGGAAATTGCCGGTCGCCAGCAGGAAGCCGACCGGCGGGCCGAGTTGAGGGAACATGCCGAACCAGCCACGCCTGCCCTTGGGCGCATACTCCGCCGCCAGCAACGCCGCGCCGCCCCATTCGCCGCCGAGGCCGATCCCTTGGCCGAAGCGCAGCAGGCACAGCAGCGCGGGCGCGGCCCAGCCGATCAGATCGTGGCCGGGCAGCACACCAATCAGCGTGGTGGAAACGCCCATCACCAGCAGCGAGGCGACAAGCGTCGTCTTGCGCCCGATGCGGTCGCCGAAATGCCCGAACAAAAGTGCACCGAGCGGGCGCGCGAGGAACGCGATGCCGAAGGTGAGGAACGCATTCAGCGCCTGCACCGCCGGATCGCTGCCGGGGAAAAACACCGGCCCGATCACCATCGCCACCGCGAGGCCGTAGATGTAGAAATCGTAGAACTCGATGGCGGTGCCGATGAAGCTGGCGAAGGCGATGCGGGTGGTTGAGGTGGGGGGTGATGCGCTCAAAGCGTGTTCGTGCATGATCTACAACTCTATTGCAGTAATGCCAAAATCAGTATCAGCATGAACAATTTCGCAGAATTTTGTGCAACCACTGTACTCCCTGGCCAATTTACTTACCAACTCAATATCAGACTGGGGAGTTCGCAATCCAAAACAAATTTGTTCGAGACAACCGTGCGGAATATTTAAAGTGTCATTCGTGTGTCGGATAATCCTTGCCTCCTTCTCGTGTTGCCAAGCAGGACTTCTTGCTGTCAGAAACACCTTTGTAAGCTCTATGACGAAACTATTGTCATCTGGCTGAATGGGAGAATTTATTAGCCAGTTGGTTAGAATGTCAGCGCCGTACTTTACTGTGTCTACTCCTAGAATCTCTTTGGGGTTATTTAGATATGTTTCTGTAAAACGATAAAGTAGGCTTACTCCTTTATGTGCATCAGCATAGTGAGACCAAAGTAGTGGTTCATCAAAACTATTCTCAAGTAATGAAAAAGAACACACGCCAACGTTTTGGAATTGCTTAGAAAAATTTTCAAGGAGATTGTCTGACTTTAAGACTGCCTGAAAAGCAGTTTTTCGTATGCCTTCGGTTTTTTCAGCGGCTCTTGTAAAGGCTTTGCGGACATCAAGCTGACAATCAAATGGATCGTTTAGCAAATCCGGTTTGGGAAAGTACAAGCTTGGAGTAACTAAAGATTCGATCAAATATTTATTGATCGGCTTGAATTTAAAGTAAAGGAAATCTTCACTCATTTATTTCCCCCGCATAAACATCGCATCCAGTTCCGCCAGCGTGATCTGGAACCACGTCGGCCGGCCGTGGTTGCACTGGCCGGCGCGTTCGGTCTGCTCCATCTCGCGCAGCAGCGCGTTCATCTCGGTGATGCTCAGGATGCGGTTGGCGCGCACCGCACCGTGGCAGGCGAGGGTGGCGAGCAACTCATTGCGCCGCTCGGTGAGCGCGCGCGATGCGCCATACTCGCGCAGTTCGCGCAGCACCTCCTGCGCCATCGTTTCGGCCTCATCCTGCCTGAGCAGCGCCGGCATCGCGCGCACCACGAGCTGGGTGGGGGACAGCGGTGCGATGTCGAAACCGAGCATCCTGAGCGCATCCTGTTCCACTTCCGCCGTCGCGACATCCAGCGGCTCGGCATAGAAACTCACCGGGATCAGCAGCGGCTGCGTGGCGATCTGTTCCTCGTCCAGCGCGGCCTTGAGGCGCTCGTAGACGATGCGCTCGTGCGCGGCATGCATGTCCACCACCACCAGCCCCTGCGCGTTCTGCGCGAGGATGTAGATGCCGGAGAGCTGCGCGAGGGCAAAGCCGAGCGGCGGAACTGGTGAGTGGTGAGTAGAAAGTGGTGAGTGGGGCATGGGGGTGGATTTACCACTTTCCACTTCCCACTCCCTGCTCCCAACTTGCATTTCCCACAACCGATATGCGGCCTGCTGTTGCGCGACGCCGAGGCCGATATGCTGCTGTTGCGGCGGTGCGAACGCAGGCTCTGAATCTGCGGCTGCGGCACCCTGCCCGCCTGATACCGGAATCGACAGCGTCTGTTGCAGGGTGTGAAAAATGAATTGATGCACTCCCTGGCTCTCGCGGAAGCGCACCTCGCTCTTGGCGGGATGCACGTTCACGTCCACCTGTTCCGGCGGCAGGTCGAGGAACAGCACGAAGGCCGGGTGGCGCTGGTGATGGAGGATGTCCTGATATGCCAGTCTTAGCGCGTGGCTGGCGACCTTGTCGCGCACGAAGCGGCCATTGACGAAGAAGTATTGCACATCGCGGCTGGAGCGCGAGTAGGCGGGCAGTGCGGCGAGGCCGCGCAGCGACAGATTCGCCGCCTGACGCTCCACTTCCACGGCAGCGGTGCCGAACTCTTCTCCAAGGATGGCGGAGATGCGATTCAGGTTAGCGGCTTTTACTATCTCACGCTCTCCAAGCCCCTCACCCCCGGCCCCTCTCCCGCCTGCGGGGGAGGGGAGGAGTTGCCAGATGGTCTTGCCGTTGTGCTGTAGCGAAAAGGCGACATCGGGGCGCGACAGCGCGATGCGCTTGAAGGTTTCTTCGCAATGGGCGAATTCGGTGGCCTCGGACTTGAGGAATTTGCGCCGCGCCGGGGTATTGAAATACAGCTCGCGCAGCTCCACTGTGCTGCCCTGCGCGTGGCTGGCTGGCACGGCTTCGCCGACAATTCCGTTCATCGCTTCCACTTTCCAGCCATGCGTGTCATGTACGGTGCGGCTGGTGAGGGCAAGATGCGCCACTGCAGCCATGCTCGCCAGCGCTTCGCCGCGAAAACCCATGCTGGCGACTTGTTGCAGATCGTCCAGCGAGGCGATCTTGCTGGTGGCATGGCGCATCAACGCGAGCGGCAAATCATCCTTCGCGATGCCCTTGCCGTTGTCGCGCACGCGCAACAATTTGACGCCGCCGCCTTCCAGTTGCACCGCGATGTCGGTCGCGCCCGCGTCGAGGCTGTTCTCCAGCAACTCTTTCAGCGCCGAAGCCGGACGTTCGATCACCTCGCCAGCGGCAATCTGGTTAATGAGCAGGTCGGGAAGCAAATGGATGGCAGGCATGGCCGCGAATTATAGCGGATGGGGAATCCTCCGGATTGTCCGGGTTATAATCGGGGCAGCAAGACTCCCGTTGCCGGCGTATTCAGAAACGGCCAATCCGGCAGCAAGCTCATGAAACGGCTTTTCAACGCAGGCGCTACAGGCGTGACTCATCGACCGCCCTGTTTTCTCACAACGAACTATGGAGATATGACCATCATGAATACCGAATCCATGTATTACATCGCTGAAAGCGGCAAGACATTCGAACAGGCTGCGACTGATCTGGAAGCGGCGGTGAAGCGCCACGAGTTTGGCGTGTTGCACATTCATGATTTGGGCAACACCTTGCGCAGCAAAGGCGTTGACTTTACCGGGCAATGCAAGGTGTTCGAAATCTGCAATCCGGCGCAGGCCGCCAAGGTGCTCTCCTCCGACATGCGCATCAACATGGCGCTGCCTTGCCGCATCTCGGTATACACCGAACAAGGCAAAACCAGGATCGGAATGATCAGGCCGATGCCGATGCTTGCGGCACTATCGCAGGACGCGACACTGGCAGAGGTGGCGCAACAGGTCGAGGCCAAAACCAGGCAAATGATAGATGAAGCCAGATAGTTGCCACCGTTCCGGCAAAAAGGCTGCATGAGTACGGCCGCTGGCCCGCACAATCCAAAGGAGCACACACACTATGGATACATTTAACGCCCTGTTAAAGGAATTCAGCTACTGGAGCGAAGCGGCAAGAATTCCACTCCGTATCGGCATCATTTTGGTGGTTTCGTGGATCGCGCTGTCGCTTTCGCAAAAACTGATCCCGATGCTGCGCAAGCAGCTGCAGGAACGCACCGACGATCCCGAGCAGTTGAAACGGCTGGAGACGCTGGGGCGCGTCTTCCGCTATATCGCCGCCGTGTTGATCACGCTGATTTCCGGGATGCTGGTGCTTGCCGAGCTCGGTGTCTCCATTGCCCCGATTCTGGCATCCGCCGGTGTGATCGGTATCGCCATCGGCTTCGGCGCGCAAAGCCTGATCAAGGACTATTTCAACGGTTTCTTCCTGCTGCTGGAAGACCAGGTCCGTCAGGATGACGTGGTGGAAGTGGCCGGCAAGGGCGGTCTGGTGGAAGAAGTTACGCTGCGCTACATCCGCCTGCGCGACTACGAGGGCAATGTACATTTCATTCCCAACGGCGTCATCACTACCGTCACCAACCGCAGCCGCAGCTTTGCCTACGCGGTGATCAATATCGGCATCGCCTACCGCGAGAACGTCGAGGAAGTGTTTGAAGTGATGCGCGAAGTCGCGGCCGGCATGCGTCAGGATGAAACGCTCGGCCCGCTGATTCTGGAGGATATTGACATCGCCGGCGTCGATGACTGGGCCGACTCGGCGGTGGTGATCCGCTGCCGCTTCAAGGTGCAGGTGCTCCAGCAATGGACAGTGCGGCGCGCTTTCCTGCTGCGCATGAAGAAGGAGTTCGATCGCCGCGGCATCGAAATTCCGTTCCCCCACCTCACCCTTTATCCCGGCCAAGCCAAGGACGGCAGCGCGCCGCCGCTGCATATTCTGAATCAGGGATGAACTGCGCCGTCCTTGTCTGAGCCGGCCTGTTAGTAGTAAAGTTGCATGCATGTCGGTGAACGCGTATTTTGGCAGTTCGCCCTGACCTGTAGCAGATAGGCTGGTTTGGTGACTGCCGAGTCATCACCACTGTTACCAGTACGATTCATCAACAGAGTTTCACCGACAGGCACTGAACGGATCCAAAGACAGAGGACTGCACTCTGCCGGATCATTGTTACACACGACTTTTTGACATGCCTCGAAAGTCGTGCGCGATCAGATTTACAAGATACATGCGAGCCGTGAATTCAGGTGGGGGAAGTCAATGATTGAACCCGTAAAGTTGGCCAATTTCTTTGCGACCTTTTTTTCGGCCGCCGCCGTCATCCTGTTTGGGGCGTTGTACGCTCTCCTTTTTGCCTATTCCAGAACAAGAAACATGCCGCGCCTGATGGCGCTGGCCTATGCGGCTTATGCCGTATTGTTCATTTCGGTTATCGTGCTGGCCAATGTGGCAAATTTATTCGGCAGCCTGTTCTGGATGAGCGTCGCAATACTGATGCTGGCAGGTTATCTGGCCGCGCCGCATGCCATCTGGCATTTGTGCGTGAATACCCATGCGGCAACGCATCATGACGGCTTTGACGGCCATCAGCCATCCACGCCCCTGGATTGCAGCAATCCGGAAACTTTTCAACAACCCTGCAAGGAGAAAACGCCATGACTACCGATCCCTGGTGGGCGTCCGAGACCTTTTGGCGGAAAACCGCCATCTGGGTAACGGCCGGCTCGTTTGTAGTACTTGTGTTTCTGACCTTCGACAGCATGTCGCAAATCACGGCCGGCACCAGGCGGGTACCGGCGTATTCGGCGATCAACCATCGCATCGAATACCGGTTTGACGAGCAGCGTCATGTGCAGACGCCGGTTATCGGCGCCGAGGAGCCGCTGTTCGGCAAGAAACTCACCGAGCAGGAAGCTGAGGCCCTGGTGGAAAAAGGCAAGCTGACCATACAGGCGAAAAACTGCATGAGCTGCCATACTCTGCTGGGAAACGGTGCGTATTACGCACCCGACCTGACCAAGGCGTGGCTTGATCCATTCTGGGGTTCGCGGGAGGTGCGCGAGGAACTGATGGTCGCGTTCATCAAGGACCCTTCCGACAAGCTGCATAACGGCCTCGGCCGGCGCATGCCCAGACTCGGTGTGACCGATGAAGAGGCGCATGCGATCGTGGCGTTCCTGAAGTGGATGTCCACCATCGACACCAATGGCTTCCCGTACAACTTCAAACCACTCGATCAGGAGGGCTGACATGACCGCACTCGGGACTATCGACAGTGCCAACCTGAACGGTGGGCAGAAGCTGGCGGTGAAGTATTTCTCCGTCGCCTTGATCCTGTTCGGCGCTCAGGTAGTGTTCGGCCTGCTGGCCGGGCTGCAATACCTGATACCGGATTTCCTTTACGAAGTGCTGGACTTCTCGATCAACCGCATGGTGCACATCAATGCCATGGTGGTGTGGATGCTGTTCGGCTTCATCGGCTCGGTCTATTGGTTACTGGAAGATGAATCCGGCATACCGATTGTCGGGCTGAAGCTGGGCAATATTGTTTTCTGGATATTCACCCTGGCTGTGGCTGCGGTGGTGGCGGTTTACCTGCTGGTGCAGATCGGACCGGGCGAGCACAGCACGCTCTGGCTGATCACCGAGGGTCGCGAGTATATCGAGGCTCCGCGCTGGGCGGATATCGGCATCGTGGTTTGTCTGCTGGTTTTTTTCTTCAATGTCGCCGCCACCTTTGCCAAAGGAAAATGGACGGGTATCGGCGGGGTACTGACTCTGGATTTGATCGCCCTGTTCGGCATCTACATGGCGGGCATGTTCTACACCACCAATATTTCCGTGGACCAGTACTGGTGGTGGTGGGTGATCCACCTTTGGGTGGAAGCGACCTGGGAAGTGCTGGTGGGCGGCCTCATGGCCTACGGGCTGATGACCGTGCTGGGCGCGCGCCGCAAGATCGTGGAAACCTGGCTGTACATCGAAGTGGCGCTGATGTTTGGTTCCGGCATTCTCGGTCTGGGGCATCATTACTTCTGGATCGGTACGCCGGAATACTGGCTTTCCATCGGCGGCTTCTTCTCCGCACTGGAACCGGTTCCGCTGGTGGCCATGGTGGTGCATGCGGTATTCGATTCCGGAGTGCACAAGATGCGCAGCAGCAATCACCCTGCGATGGGCTGGCTAATCGCGCACGCCTTCGGCAATTTCTTCGGCGCGGGCGTATGGGGTTTCATGCACACCCTGCCGCAGATCAACCTGTATACCCACGGCACGCAATGGTCGGCTTCACATGGCCATCTGGCATTCTTCGGCGCCTACGCCACCATCAATATCGCGTTCTTTTACATCGCGGTGCAGAAATGGCGCGGCAATGTCTGGATGAGCGGCGGCCTGATCGGCGGCTGGAAGTGGAAATGGTCGATGGTGCTGCTGAACCTGGGCATGGTCGGCATGACCATGGGCCTGCTGGTCGCCGGCTACGAGCAGTCCCAGATCGAACGTGCCATCGAAGGTTCCAGCTGGGCTGGCTATTTCGCGGCGCAGTCGCATCCGTGGTTTCAGCAGGGCATGTTCTGGCGGATGGTTTTCGGGGGGATGTTCGCGGCGGGCTATGCGCTGCTGGTCCTGGACCTGCTGACCATCGGCAAGCGCGAAACGCGCCCCGCGCAGAGGCCATCGGCAGACGGTTAATTGCGCCGGGCGCAGCAGGTTTTTATAGCCTGTCAGAAGTCGTCTTGAAAATTCGCGAGGAGGGATAGATGCAAGGCGCACGGAACGCAGCAACCGGAATGTACACAAAGTACATGAGGATTGCGAGTACCGCGCAACGCAGCAGACACCCTCCGCAGCAATTTTAAAGATGGCTTCTTAGGCGATCCATATCCCTTCCACCCGCACCCGCATCCCGTTCTCGCGCTTGGCAACGGCATTGACCAGGCCCGAGTGGCGCGACTGCATCATGCACAGGCGCGGCAAGAAAAAATAGCGCCGGCCGATTTGCAACTCCTGGCGCGCATGCCTGACGATGCCTTCGTAGGCGATGATGTGGTAGTGGCCGATCTCCCGGCCTCGCTCCCGCGCAGCCATGAGACCTACTATGCACCAGACGATGACGCCGTTCAGATAGTCGGGCTCTTCGACGACCACCCCGACATGCGTCACGGGGCAGCCGGTCATCACCGGACGCCCGTACAGCACATCGCCCTTCCTGACGGCGAGCCGCTCGACATTCAGCGGATTGAGCGGCACGATGATCTCGCGCGGTCCCGGATCCTCGGGAAACGGCTCCAGCACGAAGTCATACTCCCGTCCCAGCATGTCCTTCCAGGTGATATCCGCGTCCGCAGGAAGGAGGGTAACAGGCGCCATGGTGGCCGGCTGGCCAAGGTAGATACAGCGTTTGAGCGCATCCGGATGAGCGGCGGCGAATTCGGCCAAGCCTGCGCAAGTCCTGAAGCCGCATTGCCCGCAGTCCTTGCCGGGCAGCCTTGCCAGAATTTCCTGCACGCTTTCCGCCATCACTGCCCCCGGTAGAACAGGTCCGAATCCAGCGTGCGCAGCACGCCGAAATGATGCTCCGAGCCGATCTGCCGCTTGCCGGCGCAGATCGTGCATACCGCCATCGGCGGGCTGCCCCTGAGCATCATCGGTTCCCTGACCTCGCGCGCATGCTCGATCCGCGCGGCGATGCGGTCGATGCCGATGCCGTGCAGCGCGTCGGTCTCCAGCACGTCGATGCCGGCCGCATCGACGATGTTGGCGCGGAACACTTCCTTCTCCGCCTGCGAAACCAGGTCGATCTTGGTGACCACCGCGATGTCCGCCAGCGTCAGCATCGCACCGATCTTGCGCGGCAGATTCATGCCGCTGGTCGCCTCCAGCACCACGATGCCGAGCGACCCCTCGATGTACGGCGCGCAACGCAGGCACAGGCCCGCGGTTTCCACGAGCAGAGTATCCGCACCTTGTTTTTCCGCCCATTTCACCGCATCGCCGAGCACCAGCACGCCGGCGTGATCCGGGCACAGCTCGCCGGAATACACCTTGCGCGCCGGGATGCCGAACTCGGTTTGGAACACTTCGTCTTCGTCGGCGAACTGCACGTCGATCTTGAGATAGGCGAGCCGTGTTCCTTTTGCCAGCAGCCTGCGCGTTACCTGGCGCAGCACCATGGTCTTGCCGCTGGTGGGCGGTCCGGCGCACATGATGAGTTTCATCGCGGGCTCCTCATATTGATCCCTGGCTTATCGATTGCAGGTTCGACAGTTCCATGATGACCCGGAGTTCTTCTTCTGCCAGCAGTTCTCCCCCGCGTATCCTGTCGCGCAGCTCGTCCATGACTCTGCCCATCTGGTCGATTCTTCCGGCAACCCGCTTCTCCTCGGCGCTGGTGGTGATGACATCCTGCATCGCGCCGCCCTTCATCACGATGCGGTAGTTCGACAGCAGCGCGATGTGCGGGTCGTGGGTGACGAAGATGAAAATCTTCTCGTATTTGCGCAGCAGTTCGAGCGCCTTGCTGCGGTCGATGCCGGCGTTCTCGATCTCGTCCAGCAGGATGATCGGCGAGTTGCCGATGATCACGGCATCGGCGATCAGCAGCGCGCGGCTCTGTCCGCCGGACAGCTCGGTCATCGCGCTGTCCACGATGATCGGCTCGCCGGTGAGCTGGTTGGCGAATTCCAGCGTGTCGTCCACCACCGATCCGGTTCGTCCGCTGTGGCGGATGCGCGCGTGAATCTCGAGGAATTTATGCACCGGCAGGTCGGAAAGAAAGCTGGTGTGCTGCGTGATCAGCGCGATCGGGTTTCTGGAGGGGTCATCCAGGAATTCGGTGGAGGGCACTGCATCGTTGATCAGGACGCGCCTTCTGGAGGGGGTGTTCTCGCCGGCGAACAGGCCGATGTCGTTGATCAGCGCGGTCTTGCCGGAACCGGTCGGCCCGACGATGCTGAGCACGTCGCCCATCGCCAGATCGACGCGCTCGACCGGGTCCCGGTTTCCGTCCCTGCCATAGCCGCCCAGTATGGAAATTTTCCTGATTGCCATCGCCTATACCTTTCAGCCTGGGAGACAAAGCCTCCGCTTGGAATCGCCTGTCGGCCTGCCGCACCGGTATGGAACGGTTTCAGTATAGGCTCAATGCCATGCTAGTGCAAAGTCGCACTGGCATGCGTCCAGTAGCGGCGATGCGTCTTGCGGTAGCGCTCCACCTCCAAACCCTGTGGGCTCATCTCGACCAGGATCGCGCCGTCTTCGTCCGAGCGCAGCAGTTCCGCGCCGCTATCGGCGTAGCGTTGCAACACTTCCTCTTTCGGATGGCCGAAACGGTTGCGGTAGCCGGCGGTGAACACCGCATAGTCCGGCAGCGTGGCGGCGACAAAATCCAGGCTCGATGAACTCCGGCTGCCGTGATGCGGCACGACCAGCAGGCTGGTGAACAGCCTGCCGGCATGTTTGCGGAGCAGGCGCGTTTCGGAATCCTTCTCGATGTCCCCCGCCAGCAGCACGCTGTGTTTTCCGATACCGATGCGCAGCACGCAACTCCGGTCGTTGTCGTGCGGTTTTTTCGCGTTGTTGTCGCCACTTGCAGGGTGCAGTATCTCGAACTGCACGCCGTCCCATTCCCAGCTTGCGCCATCATGGCAGCACCGTATGGAACTGGCCGATTGCAGCAGCGGATGTTCGGCGGGAAGGGTAGACGACACCCAGCCGACCGGCATGGCCTGCATGATCGAGGCGCCGCCGCCGGTATGGTCGCTGTCGTCGTGGCTGAGGATCAGGCCGTCCAGCTTGCCGATGCCGAGCGCGCGCAGCGCGGGGACCAGGATGCGGTTGCCGCTGTCGGCCTCGCCGGAAAAATCCGGGCCGGTGTCGTAGAGCAGCGCGTGCTGCCGGGTTTGCGCGGCGACGGCCAGGCCTTGCCCGACATCGAAAACGATCAGGCGCAACGTACCTTGTGCCGGCGGCTCTGGCGCGTTCAGGAACAGCGGCAACAGCAACAACCAACCCAGCCAGCGCGCCGGAAAGCCGCGCGGCAGCAGTATCCAGAATGCGCCCAGCATCGCGGCGGCGATGCTCCATGCGGGCGGTGCGTGTTGTGTCCACACTGCCTGCGGCAAGGCATTCAGCCATTCGAGGAAGCGCATCACGCCATTCATCGCGGTGTGCGCCAGCCACAGCGGCGCCTCGATCGGCAATGCCGCGCCGAGCAGTGCAAGCGGCACGACGATGAGGCTCACCAGCGGAATCGCAACGGCGTTGGCAATCGGCGCAACCAGCGAGGCCTGCTGGAACAGTCCCAGCAGCAGCGGCGTCAGGCCAATGGCCATTGCCCATTGCACGTTGGCATATTCCATCAGCACCCGCAAAGGGTACGCCGACGGGTGCCCGATGGCTTCGCCGTCACCCTCTCGCAGCCGGTTAGCCTTTTCCAGGCGATATGCGGTGACATACAGAATGAGTGCCACTGCGCCGAACGAAAGCCAGAAACCCGCCGATATCACCGCCCACGGATCGGGAATCAGCACGCCGAGCAGCGCGATGCTCAGAATCTGCCCGAGCGAAAAATTGCGGCTCAGCCACATGGCGGCGGCAACCGCACCGACCATGAACACGGTGCGCTGCGCGGGCACGCCAAAGCCGGACAGCAATGCATAGCCGATGGCCGTCAGCAACGCGGCCAATGCGGCGGCCTTGCGCGCCGGCAGGCGTAGCGTCAGGTGCGTGCTGCGCCGCCACAGCCAGTAGGCGACGACGAAGGCGATGCTGGCGAGCATGGTGATATGCAGGCCGGAGATACTCATCAAATGGTTCACGCCAGTGCGCGTGAATACCTGCCATTGTTGCGGCGGAATGCTGCTCTGGTCGCCGATCGCCAGCGCGCTCAATACGCCAGCATAAGGCGCGCCGCCGAGTGTGGCGTCAAACTTGTCGCGCACTGCTTCGCGCCAGGTTTCGATGCGGTAGCCGAAACCGGCGGCCAGTGCGTCAATGCGCTCATTGTCCCCCTGGTTATGTACGTAACCCACTGCGCGCAGGTTACGTTCCAGCGCCCAGGCTTCGAAATCGAAGCCGTGCGGATTTGCCGCGCCATGCGGCTGCTTGAGGCGCAATGTGAGCCGCCAGCGATCCCCGGCTTTTAACGCCAACGGTTTTGCCTTGCTGTCGAAATAAGTGCTCAGATAGATATGCCCCGGCACGCTGGCTTGCGGCGTAACGGTCTGTTCCACATCGAAATTGAAACGCAAGCCGCGTTCGTAACGGCGCGGCAACTCCGCAACCACGCCGATCACTTCGATGTCGCGCCCTTGCCATTCGCCCGGCAGGCTCACGGCAAGGCGCTGTTCGGCTTGCCATGCGGCGTGATAGAAACCCAGTCCGCAGGCAAAGGCGGCGAGCAGCAGGATGCGGATGGATCGGGCAAGCAGATTATGCTGATGCCGAAGTAAAGGGATAAGTGTAAAAGGAAAAATCAGCAGCCACACCCAGGCAAAGTCCGGCAGGGCGGACTGCTGCTGTAGCAGCCATACGCCCAAGGCAAAGAAAATGGTGAAGATGACCATGCGCTAGTGTAGCGCTTTACAAGTAGAAGTCGTTGTGGGGGCAAATTCATTCGCCCATGGGCGGATAAATCCGCCCCTACAGAGCACCTGCCTATGGATCGAATTGTTTCATCTATTCCAAAGCAGGCTTTGAGATTAGCGCAAATTCTTTCAGGCGATGCGGTCCAGATTCTGATCGAACAAGGACACCGGGTCTTCCCTGGGTTCGAGATGGGTCGTCACATGGGCATGGGGGACGGCGTGCCTGATGTCAGCTTCGATTCGCTCCAGCCAGTCGTGGCCCTGCTGCACCGTCCATGCACCGGGCACCAGAACATGCAGCGTAATGAAAGCACGTCTGCCGGCCTGCCGGGTGCGCAAGGCATGGAAATCCAGCCCATGCCAACGGTAGCCTTCCAGCACGGCTTCGACCGCCCTGACCTGTTCCTCCGGGATCGCCTCATCCATCAGGCCCGAAGCGGAGCGGTGCAGCAGTTGCCAGCCGGTCCATACGATATTCGCCGCCACCAGCAGCGCAATGACCGGGTCGAGCCAGAGCCATCCGGTCAGCCACACCAGCCCGACGCCAGCGATAACGCCCGCGGAAGTCCACACGTCGGTGAGCAGGTGGTGGGCATCCGCCTCCAGCGTGATGGAGTTGTGCTGACGCCCTACCTTCATCAGGACGCGGGCGGTAGCAAGGTTGATGAACGAAGCCGCCACCGACACGGCCAGCCCGATACCGACGGATTCGATGGCCTGCGGATTGAGCAGGCGCTCGATCGCCGCATAACCGATACTGACGGCGGCAACGAGAATGAGAAACCCTTCGAAGGCGCTGGAGAAATACTCCGCCTTGCCGTGGCCGTGCGCATGCTCTTCGTCCGCCGGCGCCTCCGCCAGCGACAGCATGGCCAGCGCCATCAGCGCCCCCGCCAGGTTGACGAAGGATTCCAGCGCATCGGACAGCAGCCCGACAGAACCGGTCAGCCACCAGGCCGCCCCCTTGAGCAGGATGGTGGAGAGAGCGGCTGCAATCGAAAGATAGGCGTAGCGCTTCAGTGAAGTAGATAGCATGTTTTGGCTATATGACGACGTGAATTATGATTCTGAAGCGTATTGTCCCATATTCCATATGCCAGGCGTTTTTATGGGGTTGCGTGATTGGCATGGCTGATAAAATGCAGCCATGCGCAAATTTTTCCGTCGGTTCACGCCGCACCACGAAACGGTGAAAAGCCACCGCTGGCTCAAGCCGTTCGGCGACTGGCTGCACCACCCCAACCTGTGGCATCTGCACCGCCGCTCGGTAGCGGGCGGGGTAGCGATCGGCCTGTTTTGCGGCCTGATTCCCGGGCCGTTTCAGATGATTTCCGCCGCGCTGCTGGCGGTGCTGTTGCGCGTCAATTTGCCGGTGGCGGCGGCTACCACGCTTTACACCAACCCCTTCACTATCGTGCCGCTGTATGTATTGGCTTATGAACTCGGTGCATGGGTGAGCGGCGCGCGCAATGGGGCGGAAATCGCACAGTTGTCATTTCCTGAATTGCACTGGTATAGCTGGTCGGGGGAATTATGGAATTGGCTGACGATGCTCGGCAAACCAATTCTGATCGGTTTGCCGCTGCTTGCCTTGAGCCTGGCAATTGCCGGATATTTCACGGTGCGCGTGGCGTGGCGGGTAGCGGTGGTGTGGAAATGGCGCGCCAGACGGCAACGGTATGCCCGTCACTCCTAGGAATTCACCGGATTTGCAAGGTCCGGCGGCATCACAAATATTTTTTCATGCGCGCCAGCACGGTTTCGCGCGGAAACAACGCAAGCACTGCATCGACGGACGGCGTATGCGTCTGCCCGACCAATAGCACGCGCAACGGCATCGCCAGTTTGGGCATTTTCAGGTTGTGCCTGGCCAGCAATTCCTTGATCAGAGCGCCCAGCGCGGGGGCTTCCCATACGACATCGGCAAAACGTTCGGCGAGTTCGCGCAACGCCGGCAACACTTCCGGCACAAGATGCGCATCCAGCAATTCCTGCGCCGGATGTATTTCGATATAGAAGACTTCCGCCTCGTCCGCCAGCTCAAGCAGCGTCGCGGCACGTTCCTTATACAAGGCGATTACTGCCCCCAGCTGCGGTGCGTCGCTTGCCTGCACGCCGCGTTCGGCCAGATGCTTGCGCACCAGCTCGGCCAGGCGCGCATTATCGGCCAGCCTGATGTAGTGCTGATTCAGCCAGCGCAGCTTCTCCGGATTGAACTGCGCCGCCGATTTGCTGATATGGCGCAAATCAAACCACTCGATGAATTGCTGCATGGAGAAAATTTCCTCATCGCCATGCGACCAGCCCAGGCGCACCAGATAATTGACCAGCGCTTCCGGCAGGAAACCATCCTCGGCATATTGCATCACGCTCACCGCGCCATGCCGTTTTGATAACCGTTCGCCATCGCTGCCCAGGATCATCGGCACATGCGCATATTGCGGAATGGTCGCGCCAAGTGCCTTGAGGATATTGATCTGACGCGGCGTGTTGTTGACGTGGTCGTCGCCGCGGATAACCTGGGTGATATTCATGTCCAGATCGTCCACTACCACGCAGAAATTATAGGTTGGCGTACCGTCGGCACGCGCGATGATCAAATCATCCAGTTCGCTATTCTCGAAAACGATCTTGCCTTTGACCAGATCGTCCCAGTATGCCACACCGGAAACAGGATTCTTGAAACGCACCACCGGCTTGCCTTCGCGCGGCGGCGTTGGCAACGCCTTGCCCGGCTCCGGCCGCCAGCGTCCGTCATAACGCGGCTTTTCGCCGCGCGCACGCTGCGCTTCACGCATGGCATCCAGCTCTTCCGGCGCGGTATAGCAGTAATAGGCCGTGCCTTCATCGAGCATCTGCTGAATTACCGCCTTGTAGCGCTCCATGCGCTGCATCTGGTAAAACGGGCCTTCGTCGTAACCCAGATTCAGCCAGGACATCCCGTCCAGAATCGCCTGCACCGATTCCTGCGTGGAGCGTTCCAGATCGGTGTCTTCGATGCGTAAAATAAAGGTGCCCCCCAGCTTGCGCGCGTAGGCCCAGGAAAACAGGGCGGTACGCGCGCCGCCGATGTGCAGATAGCCGGTGGGACTGGGTGCGAAACGGGTGCGGATGGTCATAAGTAAAACAGGCATGGCAAACAATCAAGGCGCGCATTTTACGCCACCTTGTCTGTTGCGCCATAACCAATTGACCGGCAAACGCCCAATATGATCTAATTCGCGCCCTCTTCGGGGCGGTTAGCTCAGCGGTAGAGCACTGCCTTCACACGGCAGGGGTCACTGGTTCGAACCCAGTACCGCCCACCAAAACAACGGGGTTGCAGCGCCGTCTACAGCGCATCCGCCTTGACCGCATTGTCAGAGTCTTCGTTCATGCCGCCGGAGTTCATGCCAGCGGACTCACCCGCGACACGGAATGCATAGGCTGCGATCGGCGGACCGATTGTTTCAAATATGGCCACCGCACCCAGGACAATTGCCGTGACGGTCGTAGCATGCTGAGGGAAAAGGTTGCCAGAAGTCTGGACCAGTCCGATAGCCAGCCCGGCCATCGGTATCAACAGCATCCCGCTCGACATGCCTGCACGAAGCGGCTCCTTGAATAGAGCAAACGTCGCCGTAGTCCCAAGCATCTTCGCGAGACTCCGGGCAAGCACCAGCACCAATACCGCCGGAGCGAACTCGATCAACTCGCGGAGATGAAGTCTGGCGCCGGCAAAAACGAACAGAACGATAAAGAAGAGTTCGAACGGCGCGCCAAATTCAAGGTCCGAGACAACCGTTTCCCGCTCCAGATTTTTGATAACGACACCAATCACCAGAGGGGCAAACAGCATGGAGAGCTTCAGTTCATGCGCCAGACCGACCGCAACCATGACAGTGCCGATGACCAGCGCAAGTTTGTATTGGGCAGCCTGCTGCGTTCTCACGATAATCATGTGCAGACCGAAAGCCAATGCGCATCCCAGAAGCAATGAACCGGTGAGCTGGTACACCGGCTGAAGAATAATGGTCACCCAGTCAGATCCGGTGGAGTAGTGTAAGGCCGGCAAGGTTGCAGAAAACGCAACAAATGAAATCAGATTATTAAGTGCTACCAGGGTCTTGGTTGATTCGGTGACTACGCCTTTGGCGCCAACTTCGTGTGCGACATGAAGCAGTACCGCAGGCGAAGACGAAATTGTAATGGCGGCCACCAGAACAGCTACCGGAGTGGGCATGCCGAACAGGTACAACACAAAAAAAACCAGCCCGAATGTTGCAGAACTCTCAACCAGTGAAGTGAAAAGGAGCCTTTGAGATCGCCAGAGAATCTTGATATCCAGAGACAAGCCAAGACGGTAGAGAATCAGGGCAAGGGCGATATCAATGAGAATTTGCGATTTAATGATTGTTTCCTGGCCCAGCAGACCGATGCCATTGGGGCCGCATATGAAACCGACCAGCAGAAACCCTGTGATACTCGGAAGCCAGGATATTCGATGGGCAACATAGCCTCCAACGGCACCAATGATCAGCATCAAACCAAATGCCATAAGCGGCGTGATATCTATTGGCAAAGTTGGCAAGTAATTCATGGAAGCTCTCTAACACTAAAGGAGCGGATTCTACACGACGATGATTTATACTCGCGGCGTCAAGGGTGTGGTCAGCCCGCTGGATAGGTGAAATGAGCGACGAAATTTTCATGCGCGTAGCGCTGGAGTTGGCCAGAAAAGCAGAAAGCCTGAGCGAGGTGCCGGTGGGTGCGGTGGTAGTGAAGGATGGCGAGATTGTCGGGCACGGTTTCAATGCGCCGATTTCGCGCCACGACCCTTCCGCACATGCCGAGATGATGGCATTGCGCGACGCGGCGCAACGGCTGGGAAACTACCGGTTGGTGGACTGCGAATTATTCGTCACACTGGAACCGTGCCTGATGTGCGCCGGGGCGATTATGCACGCACGCATTGCGCGAGTGGTGTACGGGGCGAGCGACCCGAAGACAGGGGCGTGCGGGAGCGTGATTGATGTATTTGGAGACTTACTCCTCTCCCCCACCCCTCTCCCCCAAGGGGCGAGGGGAATCGAACGGTTGAACCATCATGCCACGGTGACCGGCGGCGTGCTGGCAGAGGAATGCGGTGCGGTGCTCAGCAATTTTTTCGCGCGGCGCCGCGCGCAGCAGAAGGCCGAATGAAGATCAACGTCCACCTCGCCACGCAACAACTGGAACTGCTCGACGACACGGGCAATTTACTGCGGCGCTACGCCGCTTCCACCGCCGCGAATGGCGCGGGTGAGGTATGCGGCAGCTGTTGCACCCCGCGCGGCAAGCATATCATTCGCGCCAAGATCGGCGCGGGGCAACCGGAAAATACCGTATTCGTGCGCCGCCGTCCAACCGGTGAAGTCTACACGCCGGAACTGGGCGCGCGGTTTCCGGGGCGCGACTGGATACTGACGCGCATCCTGTGGTTGTCCGGTTGTGAGATCGGCTTCAACCGGCTGGGTAAGAACGACACCATGCGCCGCTACATCTATATCCACGGCACGCCGGACTCGATGCAGATTGGCGCTCCCGGCTCGCACGGCTGCATCCGCATGCGCAATGCCGATCTGGTTGAACTGTTTGATTTAGTGCCCGCAGGAACGGCGGTCGAAATTATTGCCTGAACAAGAATTCCTCACCCTAATTCCCGCGCAGGCTGAAATCCAGACAATTAAAAACGGCCCCCGCAAGGTGAGCCAAAACGAGTTTTCCGCAGAACCATTTTCAAAACAAAGCGCAATCACATCCTGCATTTTCTGGTTGTATCGGCTAATCACTCTCTGGCAACGAAATTTCGCGTCGTGCGAGGGCGGTGTGATTTTCCTTGATATAGGCAAGGAATCCAGAGGCCGTGCAGTCTTCGCATGGCTTAATCATGTCCGGGGACAGCGAGTAAATGGAAATATCGCGTTCCACAATCTGCAGGCCACTTTGCGACGCCGTTTCGACGATGTACTTGATTTTGTCGATAAGTTCCTCGTCGGGCGGGGTGTAAGGCACCAGAATCCAGAAATCAGCCCCATCGCGCGCCACCAGGTCAGTCTTGCGGAAAGCCTTGCGCAGGGAACTCGCTATCTCGTCAAGCTTTTGCGACGCTATTTTTGCCCCGTAAGTTTCGCCGAGGATTTTGGCATTCTGAAAATTAATATGGGCCAGGCCAAATTGAAAATGGTCGGAATAGCGTTCTGTAACAGCCAGCATCCATTTCAGCGTGAAAAGAAATTTCTCAGATGCCTCGATATCTTCCAGGTGCATAATCCCCTCCCAACTGAGTTATTGCCAAAGCAACCGATACCATTGCAACAGCCCGCGTCATGTAATTGCTCCATTAATGCCTTCACGTAATGAGCCAATCCCGTCAACTTGCCTGGCTCTACTTTTGATTAATGCCGATTCAGCAACATGCATGAGGCGGATTATAGGCACAAATTCCTCCCGGCAACACTGCCAAAAATATATAGGCCTTTTGGATAGTCCGAACTCTGGTTCCGGCCCATAACGGAAGGTCAGTTGCCTTGGAAAGCCTCGAATGTCACTCTGGATAGCTGATGACCGGCAACAGACGGCCTGCAGCAACGACAAAAACCATTACACCGAAGAAAGTACACCAAAGTTATTCATCCGTACTATTATGCAAAGGCAACAACACAAGGAGAACGATCATGGCTAAAGGGCAGCAACGGAAAACCAAAGAAGCGAAGAAACCCAAAAAGCAACCGCCGCCTGCCGCAGTGAGTGGCGCGTTCGAGATCCGGCATTAGCTCCTGATATCCGATGAGTTGCGCCCGATCCATGCTGATCAACCTGGCGGCAGCGGATAGGGCAACGGCAGGAACTGCAGCGCTGCGCCCGGCAATGTTTTCCAGTGTACGGTTTGCGTTTCCCGGCTGGAAGTCTGCACCACCGCCAATACGTCGCAACCACCATCCGGTGCGGGTGCGGCATTGACAATCATGCCGCTGGACTGGCCTTCCATGTCCGCGCTGAACAATTCATCGCCCGGGTGGGGGACTTCGCTGCTGTCGAGATGCGCCAGATACATGCGCCGCTTCAGTTTGCCGAGATATTGCATGCGCGCCACAATTTCCTGGCCGGGATAGCAGCCCTTCTTGAAACTCACGCCGCCGATAAGCTCGAAATTCGCCATCTGCGGCACGAATTGTTCCTGTGTTTGCGGCAGGATGAAGGGGATGCCGGCGCGGATGTTGAGCCAGTCCCAGCATGCGCTGCCGGCTGGCTGGGCGTGCTGGCTGAGCGATTGCCAGAGCGTTGGGGCGTATTGCGCGGCGGTGCTGATCTGAAAGCGTGTATCGCTTAACTTCAGTACGCCGGCCTGTTCGGTGTCGATGAAGCCGAGCGGCAATTGCGGCAATTCGCCGAATTGCTTGCCCAGAATTTCCTGCGCATCCGTGCCCGACAATCCCAACGAAACGATTTCGTCGCTTGCATCGGAGATTCTCACCTTGGCACGCAGCACATACATGCCGAGTTTTTTGCGCATGGGCTCACACAAGACACGCGGCAATTGCAGCAGATAGCCATCGCCATTGCGCCAGATCAGCATGCTTGCCAGCATGCGCCCCTTGGGGCTGTTAAAGCTGCTGAATTGCGCGCGGGCAGCACTGACTTCGCGGATATCGTTGCTCAATAAATTCTGCAGGAAAGCCTGCGCTTCCTCGCCGCAAACGCGCAACGTGCCGAATCGGCTCAGGTCGCACAGCACGGTAGCCTGTGCTGTCGCGCACAATTCAGCGGCAACGTCGCCGAAAGATTGCACCGCGCCCGCGTCAACAACTGCGCCGCGCCGGGTGAGAAAATTCTGCCAGTCAGGATTCATAGCGTAGTGGATCAATGAGACAGTCCGGATTATACCCGCCGAACCAGCCCGGCGCCTGCCTGGAAGCACAGGCAAAGCTATTCGCTCAAGCCTGCCGGCAATACCAGCCTGGCCTCCAGCCCGCCCCCGGCGCGGTCTTCAAGATAAAATTCTCCGCCATGCAGTCGCGCGGCGCGCTCGACGATCGCCAGCCCTAGGCCAGATCCGGTCGCATTGCTGCGCGCGTTCTCCAGGCGCACAAATGGCCGCTTCACCGCTTCGCGCTGTTCGGCGGGAATGCCTGTGCCGCGATCTGCCACGGCAAGAATAACCCGATCTCCATCTTGCCTGAACTGCACAGTAATTTCGCCGCCCCCATATTTGATTGCATTATCCAGCAGATTGGCGAGGGCGCGTTTCAATAATAGCGGCTTGACGAAAATGTGCGGCAGCGGCTGCAAATCAAGCACGAGCGACCTGGCCTGCGCTTTGAATGGCTGCGCCGTTTCCTGCACCAGAAGTTGCACATCGGTCAAAACAGCGCCCTCATTTGGCCGCAAGCTCGAAACTTCGCTTCGCTCGTTTTCATCGAGACGCGCATAGTCAAGAAATTGCTGGATCACAGCATCCATCTGCTCGACGTCGGCAGTCAGCCCGTCACGCAGTATCTCGTCCGCGCTCAGTTCGGCGGCGAGCCGCATACGCGCCAGCGGGGTGCGCAGGTCATGCGAAATACCTGCCAGCACCAGCGCGCGCTCGCGCTCGTTCGCGGCAAGATCGGCAGACATCCGGTTGAACGCGCGTGCTACCGCAGCAATTTCCCGTGTACCGTGTTCCGGCAGCGGTTGCGGCATGACACCCCGGCCTATTTGTTGCGCCGCCTGTGCGAGCTTATCAAGCGGTCGCGCCACTTGGCGGGCGATGAAATATGCCCCCAGCAGTGCCAGCAGCAGCACCACGCTGCCCCACACCAGCAGCACTTCAGAAAGCGGATGCTCAATGCGCTCCCTGGGCAGCGCCACCCAGAACTCTTCCTTGCCGATATAGAAACTCACCCACAATGCTTCCTCGCCGTTGCGCCCGGCGGCAAAGCGCGTATCCTCGCCCAGCCTTTCACGCGCCTTGTCCATCATCAGGCGCAATTCCGGCGGCTGGCCCGGCATGGGTTCAAGCATATCGGTCACATCGGCCATCTGCACGCGCAGTCCTTCCACATCGCGCAGTTCCGCCATCAGTGCACCGCGCCACTCCGGCGCGGAAGACAACACCGCGGCGCGGGTGAGGTTGACTGCCGACACGACCAGCTGCGCCATCTGCTGCGCGCGCGGCTCCTGTATGGCATGGCGGAAGATCGCTACTGAAGCGGCGAAGGACAGCACGATCAGCACCACGATGAGCAGGAACGCGCGTACCAGCAGCGCCTTGGGCACAACGCTCAAGATTTCGCTCCGTCGGGGACGAATACATAGCCGTGCCCCCACACCGTCTGGAGGAAACGCGGCTTGGCGGGGGCCGGCTCCACCAGCTTGCGCAGTCTTGAAACCTGCACGTCGATGGCGCGGTCGAACGGATCGTGGTCGCGGCCGCGCGCCAGCTCCATCAGCTTGTCGCGCGACAGCGGGTGGCGCGGATGAGTCACCAGCGCCTTGAGCAGCGCAAATTCGCCGGTAGTCAGGGAAACCGGCGCGCCGGCTCTGGTCAGCACGCGCGTGGCCAGATTCAGTTCGCAATCGCCAAAGGCGATGATCTTCTCTTCGGCGCCGGGTGCGCCGGCCGGCAACAACCCCTTGCGCCGCAGCACCGCGTTGATGCGCGCCACCAGTTCGCGCGGATTGAACGGTTTGGGCAGATAATCGTCTGCGCCCATTTCCAGCCCGACGATACGATCCACTTCGTCACCCTTGGCGGTGAGCAGGATTACCGGCACGTTCTCGCCCGCACCGCGCAGCCGCCGCAAGATCGCCAGGCCGTCTTCACCGGGCAGCATCAGATCGAGCACCAGCAGGTGGTAATGGTTCAGCCGCAGGGCCTTGTCCAGCGCGCTGCCGTCCGCCACTGCCTTTGCCGCGAACCCCTGCTCGGACAAATAGCGCAGCAACAATTCGCGCAGACGCGCGTCGTCGTCGATGATGAGAATGCGTTGCGGGTTGGTCATGGCGGTATGATAATTCGAACGGGTGGAATTGCTGCAAAAATTATGGCCTGCGCAGCATGTTGAAACAAATTTTTACAATATAACACTTAGTGAAAACACTTCACTTACAGTCCAATCGCATCATGCAGCCATGCCTAATATGGCGTTTTTGATAACTCATTATAAGGAAAAAGCCATGAATGCCTTTTTGAAGACCATGATCGCTGCCGGTATCGCCGCCTCGTTCGGCCTGAATGCACTGGCTGCCGACACACCGCCTGCCATATCCATCAAGGAACACATGGAACGCATGAAGACCATGACCCCGGAACAGCGTGCCGTGGAACGCGAGGCGATGCGCAAGGAGATGGATAGCCTGACGCCGGAACAACGCGCCGAACGCCGCAAGGCCATGCACGAATATTGGGAGAAGATGCCCGCCGAAGAACGCGCCAAACATCGCGCCGAAAGACGCAAGGAAAGGGACAGCATGACACCCGAGCAGCGTGCCGAACGCCGCAAGCAGATGCATGAACATTGGCAGCGGATGTCGCCCGAAGAGCGCAAGAAAATGCGCAGGGAGATGAAGGAACACCGGAGGAAAATGCCACCGGAAGTGCGCGCGGAGCATCGCAAGGAGATGCGCGAACGCTTCGAAAAGATGTCGCCCGAGGAGCGCCGCGATTTCAAACGCGGCATGGAAGGCATGAAGGATAACTGTGACATGCAACCAGAGGACTGCCCCTTCAACAAACCCGCCAAGGACTGAGCGCTCACCCCCGCCCGCATATGGGCGGGGATTTTTATACGTTATTTTTTCTGTCCCGCCTGTTCGCTGCGCCGTTTCCACTTCGCATAGCAGTCAAGCCCGCAAAAATACGCCACATAGTCTGCCGCCTCGGCAACCTTGGCCTCGGATAGCGGCACTTCCTTGCGGCAAAGCTGGCATGAAACCTTCTTGACTTCGTCTGATTTGATCTGTTTGGACATGATGCATCTCCGTGGCTGTGGCAAGAATGTGGCCAGTATGAGCCCATTCTGCGCCAGGGACAAGCGGGGAGCCGGCTGTCAGACCCGGATCATTGCCCGCAGGTCGTGCGTATCGGAATCGGTGATTTTCACTTCAACGAAATCACCCACGTTTAACTGCTGGCCGTTTTCGATGTACACCAGGCCGTCGATTTCCGGCGCATCGGCTGAACTGCGCGCAAGCGCGCCCTCTTCGTCCACCTCATCCACCAGCACGGTGATGGTCTTGCCGATTTTGCGCCGGAGGTGCTCTTCGCTGATTTCCTCCTGCAGCAGCATCAGCCGCGCAAGGCGTTCCTGCTGCACTTCGGGCGGCACGTGGTCGGGCAGGTCATTGGCCGCCGCGCCCTGCACCGGCGAATAGGCAAATGCGCCGACACGATCCAGTTGCGCCTCCTCAATAAAATCCAGCAGCTCTTCAAATTCTGCCTCAGTCTCGCCGGGAAAGCCGACGATGAAGGTGCTGCGCAGCGTAAGTTCGGGGCAAGTTTCGCGCCATTGCTGGATGCGCGCCAATACATTCTCGCTGCTGCCGGGACGTTTCATCAGTTTGAGGATGCGCTGGCTGGCGTGCTGAAATGGCACATCCAGATACGGCAGAATCCTGCCCTGCGCCATCAACGGGATCACTTCATCCACATGCGGGTATGGATAGACATAATGCAGCCGCACCCACACACCGAGATCACCGAGCGCGGCTGCCAGTTCGGTCATACGCGTCCTGAGCGGCCTACCATTCCAGAAGCCGGTACGGTATTTCACATCCACGCCATAGGCGCTGGTGTCCTGTGAAATCACCAGCAGCTCCTTCACGCCCGCGTTGACCAGATTTTGTGCTTCCTGCATCACCTCGCCGACCGGGCGGCTGACCAGCGGCCCGCGCAGACCAGGGATGATGCAGAAGGTGCAGCTGTGGTTGCAGCCTTCGGAAATTTTCACGTAGGCATAATGTTTCGGCGTCAGGCGGATGCCCTGTGCGGGCACCAGGTCGGAGATCGGGTCATGCAGCCTGGGCAAATGCTGATGCACCGCCGCCATCACCTCGTCGGTGGCATGCGGCCCGGTCACCGCCAGCACCCTGGGGTGCGCCTGCCATACCACCTCGCCTTTCGCGCCGAGGCAGCCGGTGACGATCACCTTGCCATTTTCCGCCAACGCCTCGCCGATTGCGTCCAGCGATTCTTCCACTGCGCTGTCGATGAAGCCGCAGGTATTCACCACCACCAGATCGGCATCCTGATAGCTGCCGGAAATCAGATAACCTTCGGCGCGCAGGCGCGTGAGGATGTGTTCGGAATCCACGGTCGCCTTCGGGCAGCCGAGCGAGACGAAGCCGACTTTTGGAATAGCGCTGTTCATTGCGATGCTTTCACTGGTTATTCGGGAACCAGTATCCCAATCAGGAAAATGGTGCCGATTCCCAGCGCAATCAGCACTACTTGCTGGAGGGTGTCGCGCAGTTGCGTGCGTTTATGCAATCCGGGAATCAGATCGGCAACGGCAACATAAATCATGCTTGACGCGGCCAGTGCCAGCAGAGTCGGCACAACGCTCTGCACGGACTGCAAGGTGAAGTAGGACAACACACCGCCTGCCAGCATCGCCAGGCTGGACAACAGATTGACATACAGCGCCTGCGCCTTGCCGTATCCGGAATGCAGCAGAATCAGGAAATCACCGACCTCCTGCGGAATCTCGTGCGCGATAATCGCCAGCGCAGTGACGATGCCGAGATTGGTATCGGTAAGAAATGCCGCCGCGATAATCACGCCATCCACAAAATTGTGGAAAGTGTCGCCAACCATGATCATCGTGCCGCTGCGGCCGTGTGCATCGGGCTCATGCGCCTCGCAATGATGGTGGTGGCAGTGCCGCCACAGCAGCAATTTTTCCAGCGTGAAGAACAGCAGAATACCGGCCAGCACCGTGCCGCTCACCGCCGCCGCGCTGCTGCCTGCCTCCATCGCCTCGGGCAGTATGTTGAGAAACACCGCGCCGAGCAGAGCCCCGATGGCATAACTGACTAGCGAGCCCATCCAATGCGGGCGGGCATTCAGTGCGAACAGCGCGGCGCACATTACGCTCAGCACGCCGCCCGCCAGGCTGGTTGCAATAATCCACGATAAAACCGTCATGGCGTAAGCTCAGAAAAACTGCAGGTGCAAATGCCGCGGTTCACGCCGGGACCCTTGCCGCGATGTATGCCTTCAACCGATCCACTTGCGGCGGCAGCGTGTCGAAGCGCTGCGGCAAGCTTTCGATGTTCTCGTAGCCAGCCGGGCGTTCGGGGTTACGCCCCAGTGCCTCGCGGATGGTTTCCTCGAATTTGGCCGGCAACGCGGTTTCCAGACATACTAGGGGAATGCCCGCCTCGCGGTGCTCCAGTCCGGCCTTAATGCCGTCGGCGGTGTGCGGGTCAATCACCACGCCGTATTGCTGATATATGCGGCGGATGGTGGCGATGCGGTCGGCATGCTTGCTGGCGTCCGAAGCCAGGCCGAATTCCTGCACCCGGGCAAAATACGGCGTCTGGCTCAGATCAAAATAGCCATCCTTTTCCAGTTGCTGCCACAGCCCCTTGAGGACTTTTGCATCGCGCCCGACCAGGTCGTAGACGAAACGCTCGAAGTTGGAGGCCTTGGTAATGTCCATCGACGGGCTGCTGGTGTGCAGCGTTTCCGGGCGCGGGCGGTACACGCCGGTCCTGAAAAACTCATCGAGCACGTCGTTCTCGTTGGTCGCAACGATCAGCTTCGCGATAGGCAGCCCCATCTGGTGCGCGATATGCCCGGCGCAGACGTTGCCGAAATTGCCGGACGGCACGGCGAAGGAAACCTGCTCATCGTTGCCCTGGGTCAGCGCGAAATAGGTCTGGAAATAGTAAACCGCCTGCGCGACGACGCGCGCCCAGTTGATCGAATTGACCGTGCCGATGCGGTATTTTTCCTTGAAGACCAGGTCGTTCGACACCGCTTTCACCATGTCCTGGCAGGCATCGAACGGTGCGGTCACGGCGATGTTGAAGATGTTCGGGTCTTGCAGCGAATACATCTGCGCGGTCTGGAACGGGCTCATCTTGCCGAGCGGCGACAGCATGAACACGCGGATGCCGCGTTTGCCGCGCATCGCGTATTCCGCCGCGGAGCCGGTGTCGCCGGACGTGCCGCCGAGGATGTTCAGCTCCGCGCGATCCTTGGCCAACGCGTACTCGAACAGGTTGCCGAGCAACTGCATCGCGACATCCTTGAACGCCAGTGTCGGTCCGTAGGACAGGCCGAGAATGTGCAGGCCGGGTTCCAGCGTCGTGACCGGCGTGATTTCCTCGCTGCCGAAAGTTTTGGCGGTGTAAGTCTTGTTGATGATGGCCTTCAGGTCGTCCGCCGGAATGTCGGTGGCGAAGCGGCTGATCACCTCGAACGCCAGTTCGCGATAATTCATGCCGCGCATCGCCTGAAGATCGGCTTGGCTCAGCTTCGGATAATGATCGGGAACCGCCAAGCCGCCGTCGTCGGCGAGGCCGCCGAGCAGGATTTCGGTAAAGGGTTTTGCGACCATGCCGCCGCGGGTGCTGGTGTATTTCATGGATACCTTTATAAATTCATTTTGTGGGCGAATCGCGGTGTCGCGTGCTCGCTCACTCCTCGTCTATCAATCCGATATGCCTCGTCGTTCGCTGCGCGGCTCCTTGCGCTTCATCCCACAAAAGCGAATTTCTAAAGGCATCCTCAGAGTTTCTTCACTCAAAGAAATCTTAACCAAGTTGCTCCAGACGCAGGCGCGTCACCTTGCCCGCCACCACCGGCAGCGCTTCCACTCTGGCAATCGCCGCGTTGATGCGCTTCTCGCGCGTCTGATGGGTGAGCATGATCAGGTCGGTCTGTTCTTCGTCTTCGGCGGGTTCCTTCTGGATCACCGCATCGATGGAAATCTGCTCGCCGGCAAGGATGCGCGTGATGTCGGCCAGCACGCCCGGCTTGTCCTGCACGCGCAGGCGCAGGTAGTAGCTGGTGGTGACTTCGTTCATCGGCAGGATCGGCAAATCGGACAACTGGTCCGGCTGGAACGCCAGATGCGGCACGCGGTGTCCCGGGTCGGCGGTGTGCATGCGCGTCACATCGACCAGGTCGGCAATCACCGCGCTGGCAGTAGGCTCGGCGCCTGCGCCCTTGCCGTAATACAGCGTCGAACCGACCGCATCGCCCTGCACCAGCACCGCGTTCATCGCGCCTTCCACGTTGGCGATCAGGCGTTTGGACGGTATCAGGGTAGGATGCACGCGCAGCTCCACGCCTTCCGGCGTGCGCCTGGTGATGCCGAGCAATTTGATGCGATAGCCGAGTTGTTCGGCATATTTGATATCCGTCGCATCCAGTTTGTTGATGCCCTCGATGTAAGCCTTGTCAAACTGCATCGGGATGCCGAATGCCAGCGCGGACAGGATGGTGATCTTGTGCGCGGCATCCACGCCTTCGATGTCGAAAGTCGGGTCGGCTTCGGCATAACCCAGGCGCTGCGCCTCTTTCAGTACGGTATCGAAGCCCAGCCCCTTGTCGCGCATCTCGGAGAGGATGAAGTTGGTGGTGCCGTTGATGATACCGGCAATCCACTGGATGCGGTTCGCCGTCAAACCCTCGCGCAGCGCCTTGATGATCGGGATACCGCCCGCCACCGCCGCCTCGAATGCAACCATCACGCCCTTGTCCTGCGCCGCCTTGAAAATTTCGTTGCCATGCATCGCCAGCAACGCCTTGTTGGCGGTGACCACATGCTTGCCGTTGGCAATCGCTTTCAGCACCAGGTCTTTCGCCACACCGCAACCGCCGATCAGTTCGACGACGATATCCACTTCCGGGTCGGCCACCACGAGAAACGCATCGTCGGTAATGCGGCAGGCGCCGCCGGCAACCTGCTCCGCCAGTTCCAGATTCTTGTCCGCCACCACGGTGATGCGGATCGGGCGTCCGGCACGGCGCGCAATCTCCTCCGCGTTGCGCCGCAACACCGCAAAAGTACCGCCGCCGACTGTGCCAGCACCGAGGAGCCCTACATTGATTGGTTTAATGCTCATCATTCTCTTTCGTTAATTTGTGCCGTGATGCTTGCGATAGCTCTCCAGGAAGCGCGCGATGCGCCCGATTGCCTCAGTCAGGTCATCGGCAATCGGCAGGAATACGATACGGAAATGATCCGGATGGATCCAGTTGAAACCGCTGCCCTGCACCACCAGCACCTTCTCGGCTTCCAGCAGCTCGAGGATGAATTGCTGGTCGTTCTCGATCGGATAAACTTCCGGGTCGAGGCGCGGAAACAGATACAGCGCGGCTTTCGGCTTGACGCAGGTCACGCCGGGAATCGCGGTAAGCAGCTGGTAAGCCAGATCGCGCTGCTTGCACAGGCGGCCAGTCGGCGCGACCAAGTCGTTGATGCTCTGGTAGCCGCCCAGCGCGGTCTGGATGGCGAACTGTCCCGGCACGTTGGAGCACAGCCGCATCGAAGCCAGGATGGTCAGCCCGTTGATGTAATCCTGCGCATGCTTCTTCTCGCCGGACACCACCATCCAGCCGGCGCGGTAACCGCAGGCGCGGTAATTCTTCGACAATCCGTTCAGGGTAAGAAACAGCACATCGTCGGCCAGTGAGGCGATCGAGGTGTGCGTCGCACCGTCGTACAGCATCTTGTCGTATATTTCATCGGCGAAAATGATCAAATGATGCTGACGCGCGACCTCGATGATCTCCTTCAGAATCTCGTCGGAATACAGGGCTCCGGTCGGATTGTTCGGATTGATGACAACGATGGCGCGTGTGCGCGGCGTGATCTTGCGGCGCATATCGGCAAGATCGGGCATCCACTCGCTCTGCTCATCGCATAAATAATGGCGCGGTGCGCCCCCGGCCAGCGTGACCGCCGCCGTCCACAGCGGATAGTCCGGTGTTGGAATCAGCACCTCGTCGCCGGTGTTGAGCAATCCCTGCATTGCCATGACAATCAGTTCCGATGCTCCGTTGCCGATGTAGATATCTTCCAGACCAACCCCGGGAATCTTCTTTGACTGGCAGTAATGCATAATGGCCTTGCGTGCCGCAAACATACCTTTGGAATCGGAATAGCCGGACGAATTCGGCAGGTTGAGAATCACATCCTGCTGAATCTCTTCCGGTGCCTCGAAGCCGAACGGCGCAAGATTGCCGATATTCAGCTTGATGATGCGCTGCCCCTCTTCCTCCATCTGCCTGGCGCGTTCCATCACCGGCCCGCGAATGTCGTAGCACACATTGGAAAGCTTGGTCGATTTCAGGATGGGTTTCACGATCTCTCACTCAAATTGTTCAGGGCGATGCACTTCCGCTCAATGGTAGAATCGGACCACGCGCGCAATCACCGCAAGGAGCGCGATTTTACCCGCGCAGCCCCTGCGCAGCAAATGGAGAACACGCATTGAAGCTATACCTCGCCAATCCCGGCGATACCAAACTGTTCACCGCCCACGGTGTCGATTACGTTATGGTCAACGGCGAACGCTTCGACACCAGTATCGTGGTATGTGCCCATGAGGTGCGCAGCGATTGGGGGGGCGCCGGCTTCGATGCGCTGGGCGAGACAGATTTTGCCTACTTCATCGACCTCAAACCCGATGTGCTGCTGTTCGGCACCGGCGCGCGGCAACGTTTCGCCCATCCGCGCCTGTACCGCGCGCTGACCGATGCCGGCATTGCTGTGGAGTTCATGACCACCCCGGCAGCGTGCCGCACCTATAACATTCTGGTAGCGGAAGACCGCAAGGTAGTCGCGGCAATATTGCTCCAGGACCGTACAACTATCCGGTAAAACTGCCTGTCGCCGGCTTATTTACGGAAAGAAAACTCAAGTTTGGGAAAGCCGTCAAACTCGCGTATATTTGTAGGTCGTTCTCCCTATTGATTGGCCGGTATGGAACAAATCAGGATTCGCGGGGCGCGCACCCACAATCTGAAAAATATCAACCTCGATTTGCCGCGCCACAAGCTGGTGGTGATCACCGGCTTGTCCGGTTCAGGCAAGTCCTCGCTTGCCTTCGACACCCTGTATGCCGAGGGACAACGCCGCTATGTGGAATCGCTGTCCGCCTATGCGCGGCAATTCTTGCAGTTGATGGAAAAGCCCGACGTGGACCTGATCGAGGGGCTTTCCCCGGCCATCGCCATCGAGCAGAAGGCCACTTCGCACAACCCGCGCTCCACGGTCGGCACGGTCACCGAGATTCACGATTACCTGCGCCTGCTGTTCGCGCGCGCGGGCGACCCGTATTGCCCGCAGCACGACCTGGTGCTGGCGGCGCAGTCGGTCGGCCAGATGGTGGATCACGTGCTGGCCCTGCCGGAAGGCACGCGCATCATGATCCTGTCTCCCTTGGTGGTGGAGCGCAAAGGCGAGCAACTGGACTTGTTCGACGAGCTGCGCGCGCAGGGTTTCACGCGGTTGCGCATCAACGGCAAGGTGTACGAGATCGACGCGCTGCCGAAGCTGCACAAGAACAAGAAGCACACCATCGAGATCGTGGTGGACCGCCTCAAGGTCAATAGTGATGCCAAGCAGCGCCTCGCCGAATCGTTCGAGACCGCGCTGCGCCACGCCGACGGACGCGCGCTGGCGGTGGAGATGGACACCGGGAAGGAGCACCTGTTCTCGGCGAAATTTGCCTGCCCGATCTGCAGCTACTCGCTGCCTGAGCTGGAGCCGCGCCTGTTCTCGTTCAACAACCCGATGGGCGCGTGCCCCAAGTGCGATGGCCTCGGCGTCATCAGCTTCTTCGACCCGAAGCGCATCGTCGCCTTCCCGCAGATGTCGCTGAGTTCCGGCGCGATCAAGGGCTGGGATCGACGCAATCAGTTCTACCACCAGTTGCTCGCCAGCCTCGCGAAGCATTACAACTTCGACATCGAGCAATCCTTCGAGAGCCTGCCGGAGAAAATCCAGCAGGTGATTCTGTACGGCAGCGGCAAGACCGGGATCGCCTTCCAGTACCTGAACGAGCGCGGCAAGCCGGTGCTGCGCGAACATGCCTTCGAGGGCATCGTCAACAACCTGGAGCGCCGCTACAAAGAGACCGTTTCGCCCGCGGTGCGCGAGGAACTGGCGAAATACCTGAACAGTTGCCCCTGCCCGGAATGCAAGGGCACGCGCCTGCGCCTGGAGGCGCGCCATGTACGCGTCGCGGACAGGAACCTGTACGAAATCAGCGCGCTGCCGCTGAAGCAGGCGCTGACTTTCTTCCAGAACCTTAAGCTGCAAGGCCACAAGCAGGCGATCGCCGAGAAAATCATTCTGGAAATTGCCAGTCGGCTGACCTTCCTCAACAACGTCGGGCTGGATTACCTGTCGCTGGAGCGCTCCGCCGAGACGCTGTCCGGCGGCGAGGCGCAGCGCATCCGCCTCGCATCACAGATCGGCTCCGGCCTGACCGGCGTGATGTACGTGCTGGACGAACCTTCCATCGGCCTGCACCAGCGCGACAACGACCGCCTGTTGCAGACGCTGAAAAAGCTGCGCGACATGGGCAACAGCGTGATCGTGGTCGAGCACGACGAGGACGCGATCCGCAACGCCGATTACGTGGTTGACATGGGGCCGGGCGCGGGCGAGCACGGCGGGCTGGTCGTGGCGCAGGGCACGCCGGAGGAAATCTGCGCAAGCAAGCAGTCGCTCACCGGCGATTACCTGTCCGGCAGGAAGCACATTCCCGCGCCGGAAAAATACCGCAAGCCGGATGCGGAGCGCATGCTGCAGATCGTCGGCGCGTCTGGCAACAACCTGAAAGGCATCACGCTGAACCTGCCGGTCGGCCTGCTGGTGTGCGTCACCGGCGTATCCGGTTCGGGAAAATCCACGCTAATCAACGACACGCTGTACCCCGCCGTGGCGCAGCACCTCTACGGCAGCAGCACCGAGCCCGCGCCCTATGCCGAGATTGCAGGGCTAGAGTTCTTCGACAAGGTGATCAACGTCGACCAAAGCCCGATCGGGCGCACGCCGCGCTCAAATCCAGCCACCTACACCGGCCTGTTCACGCCGATCCGCGAGCTGTTTTCCGGCGTACCGGCGGCGCGCGAGCGCGGCTACGGGCCGGGGCGCTTCTCGTTCAACGTCAAGGGCGGGCGCTGCGAATCCTGCCAGGGCGACGGCGTGATCAAGGTCGAGATGCACTTCCTGCCGGACGTTTACGTGCCGTGCGACGTGTGCCACGGCCAGCGCTACAACCGCGAGACGCTGGAGGTACAGTACAAGGGCAGGAACATCCACCAGATATTGCAGATGACCGTGGAGCAGGCGCATGAATTCTTCAAGCCCGTGCCGGTCGTCGCGCGCAAGCTGCAGACTTTATTGGATGTGGGTTTGGGCTACATCACGCTGGGGCAATCCGCCACCACGCTGTCCGGCGGCGAGGCACAGCGCGTCAAGCTGTCGCTCGAACTGTCCAAGCGCGACACCGGGCGCACGCTGTACATCCTCGACGAACCGACCACCGGCCTGCATTTCCATGACATCGCGCTGTTGCTGAAAGTAATCCACAAACTGCGTGACCAGGGCAACACCGTGGTGGTGATCGAGCACAACCTAGACGTGGTCAAGACCGCCGACTGGGTGATCGACCTCGGCCCGGAAGGCGGTGAAGGCGGCGGTCGCATCATCGCCGAAGGCTCGCCGAAGGACATCGCGAAAGATAAGGACAGCGTGACCGGCAAGTACCTGAAGCCGGTGCTCAACGGGCGATAGGCCCAAGCAGTTTCTAAACTGCAACGCCCTTCTCGTCAAACATCCCCTCGAAGAGGATCGAGCTGAGGTAACGCTCGCCTGAGTCGGGCAGGATGACGACGATGGTCTTGCCCGCGTTCTCGGGGCGTTTGGCATGGCGTACTGCGGCGGCGACCGCCGCGCCGCAGGAGATGCCGGACAAGATGCCCTCTTCACGCGTCAGGCGGCGGGCATACAGCACGGCGTCCTCATTGGTCACTTGCTCGATCTCGTCCACCAGCGACATGTCGAGCGTGTCCGGCACAAAGCCTGCGCCTATGCCCTGAATCTTGTGCGGCGCAGGTTTGAGTTCCTGTCCGGCGCGCTTCTGTGTCAGGACGGGGCTGGCGGCCGGTTCGACCGCGACCGAGGTAATGGCCTTGCCCTTGATGTGCTTGAGGTAACGCGACACGCCGGTGAGCGTTCCGCCGGTGCCGACCCCGGAGACGAAGATATCGACCTTGCCGTCGGTATCGTTCCAGATTTCCGGGCCGGTGGTCTGTTCATGGATGGCCGGATTGGCCGGGTTCTTGAACTGTTGCAGCAGAACATATTTTGAATCGGAAGCGGCGATCTCCTCGGCCTTGGCGATCGCACCACTCATGCCTTTGGCGCCTTCGGTCAGTACCAGCGTGGCGCCGAATGCAGCCAGCAGTTTGCGCCGCTCGATGCTCATGGTTTCCGGCATGGTCAGGGTGAGCGGGATGCCGCGTGCGGCGGCGACAAAAGCCAGCGCAATGCCGGTGTTGCCGCTGGTCGGTTCCACGAGTTTTTTGCCCGGGCCAAGCAGGCCGCGCTTTTCGGCATCCCAGATCATCGCCGCGCCGATGCGGCATTTGACCGAATAGGCGGGATTACGTCCTTCAATTTTGGCGAGAATGGTAGCGGGCGCGCCGTCGGTGATGCGGTTAAGGCGCACCAGCGGGGTGCGGCCTATGGACAGTGAGTTATCTGCATACCAGTTTGCCATGGTTACCTTCGGTTAAATATACCAAAAATGCAAAAAGCCGGATGTATCCGGCTTTTTGCAATACTGAAGCACCCTACGAAAGGCCCTCCTGAGTTTATTGGGGACTCAGGATATACGAATGTACTTGGTCACTCAGCCTCAACAGCTGTGGCTTCTGCCGGGCGATCCATCAGTTCGATCAGCGCCATTGGCGCGTTGTCGCCCTGACGAAAACCGAACTTGAGAATGCGCAGGTAGCCGCCGTTGCGTGCTGCGTAGCGCGGACCAAGTTCATCAAACAATTTGACGACCGCTTCACGATCACGCAAGCGGGCAAATGCGAGACGGCGATTTGCCAAGCTCGGGTTCTTGCCCAGCGTCAGGATGGGTTCTGCAACACGGCGCAGCTCCTTGGCTTTGGGCAGCGTGGTCTTGATGACTTCGTGACGCAACAGCGATACGGTCATGTTGCGAAACATCGCCAGCCGGTGACTGCTGGTACGGTTGAGTTTTCTTAAACCTGAACGGTGACGCATGATTTACCTCTCTTGACTTCTCGTATTGTCGCGCCGGCTTAAAGGGCAGCAACAGGCCAGTTTTCCAGCTTCATGCCCAGCGACAAGTTGTGCTCGGCAAGAACCTGCTTGATTTCGTTCAGCGATTTGCGCCCCAGATTCGGAGTGCGCAGCAGTTCGTTCTCGGTGTATTGAATCAGATCACCGATGTAATGAATGCTTTGTGCCTTGAGGCAGTTGGATGAACGCGGAGTCAGCTCCAGATCATCCACCGGACGCAACAAGATGGGATCAACCTTGGGCGCCTGCACCTTTTCGGCGACCGGCTCGGTGCCTTCCAGCGCGGCGAACACGGAGAATTGATCGAGCAGAATGCGCGCCGCATTGCGGATTGCCTGTTCGGGGTCAATCGCACCATTGGTTTCGATGTGCATCACCAGCTTGTCAAGGTCGGTACGCTGTTCGACGCGTGCGCTTTCGACCGCGTAGCTGACGCGGCTGACCGGGCTGAACGATGCATCCAACGCGATATGGCCGACCGCACGCGACTCGCTCGACACCTGACGGGAAGTTGCTGAAACATAACCACGCCCCTGTTCAACCTTGATTTGCATGTCCAGCTTGCCGCCCGCGGTCAGATGCGCAATCACGTGATCTGGATTGACCACTTCGACATCGGCATTGCCGCTGATATCGGCAGCCGTCACCACGCCCTGACCTTCTTTCTTGATGGTCAGCACGACTTCCGGCACATTGTGCAGACGCAGCACCACGCCCTTCAGGTTCAGCAGGATATCCACAACATCTTCCTGCACACCGTCGATGGTTGCATATTCGTGCAGCACGCCAGCCATCTTCACCTCGGTTGGAGCTGCACCGGGCATGGAGGACAGCAGGATACGCCGCAATGCATTGCCCAATGTGTGGCCGTAGCCGCGCTCAAAGGGCTCCATCACTACCTTGGCTTGGGTAGCGGAAATCTTTTGTACGTCAATGATGCGGGGCTTCAAAAATTCATTCTTAGGCATACGCTACTCCGCGTGGGTTACTTGGAATACAACTCAACCACGAGATGCTCGTTGATGGTTGCGGGCAGTTCGGCACGTTGTGGCTTGGCTTTGTATGTTCCCTTGAATGCCTTGGTGTCCATTTCGATCCATTCCGGGAAACCACGCTGCTCTGCGGCCTCGATAGCTGCCTTGATGCGCAGCTGCGCCTTGGACTTCTCGGCTACTTCAACCACGTCACCGGAGCGCACCTGATAGGAAGGAATGTTGACGCGCCTGCCGTTCACCAGGACGCCGTTATGGCGAACCACCTGGCGAGCCTCGGCACGCGATGCGCCGAAGCCCATGCGGTAGGACACGTTATCCAGGCGGGATTCCAGATTCTGCAGCAGGTTCTCGCCGGTGATGCCGCGCTGCTGCTCCGCCGCCCTGTAGGTCAGACGAAACTGTTTTTCCAGTACCCCGTAAATGCGGCGAACCTTCTGTTTCTCACGCAACTGGCCGCCGTATTCGGACAGACGGGTATTTTTCTTCTGGCCATGCTGACCCGGCGGATAAGCCCTGCGCTCAACGGCGCATTTGTCGGTAAAACATTTTTCGCCCTTCAGGAACAGCTTTTCGCCTTCGCGGCGGCACTGACGGCATTTTGCATCAAGATTTCTAGCCAAGATCGACTCCCAAAAATTAGATACGGCGCTTTTTAGGCGGACGGCAGCCGTTGTGCGGCACCGGTGTAATATCGGAAATGCTGGTAATCTTGAAACCAGCCGCATTCAACGCGCGCACTGCAGATTCGCGGCCGGGGCCGGGGCCCTTGATGCGCACTTCAAGATTTTTAACACCGCATTCAACCGCAGCCTTGCCCACCAATTCGGCTGCAACCTGTGCGGCAAACGGGGTGCTTTTACGCGAACCCTTAAAACCACTTGCGCCACTGGTAGACCATGCCAAGGCATTGCCCTGACGGTCGGTAATAGTGACGATGGTGTTATTGAAAGAAGCATGAACGTGAGCGATACCTTCCGCCACGTTCTTTTTGACTTTCTTGCGCACTTTCGTGCTTGGCTTGACCATAATCTAATCCTCTAAGCGTCCGTTATAGCAAACTTACTTCTTGGCGCCCGCAATCGCCTTGCGCGGACCCTTGCGGGTACGTGCGTTGGTACGAGTGCGCTGACCGCGGCACGGCAAGCCGCGGCGATGACGCAGGCCGCGATAGCAGCCCAAGTCCATCAGACGCTTGATGTTCATCGTCGTTTCACGACGCAGATCACCTTCTACCGTGAATTTGGCGACTTGTTCGCGCAGCTTCTCTACTTCTGCGTCAGTCAAGTCTTTCATCCTGGTGCTGGCATTCACACCAGCCAGCGCGCAAATATCTTGCGAACGCGAACGTCCGACACCGTAGATTGCAGTCAAGGCAATCACGGCGTGTTGATGGTTGGGGATATTGACCCCTGCGATACGTGCCATGCAGCTACCCTATCTTTAGAAAAGTGAAAATTGTACCACCAAGAGCCGATTTTTCTCAATTAACCCTGGCGTTGCTTGTGCCGCGGCTCCGTGCAAATGACGCGCACCACACGCTTGCGAATAACGATCTTGCAGTTACGGCAGATTTTTTTTACTGATGCCTGGACTCTCATTTCTTTCTCCTTACTTCGCTCAACTATTTGGCGCGGAACACAATGCGCGCCTTGCTCAAATCATAGGGTGTCAACTCTACCGTCACCTTATCGCCAGGCAGAATGCGGATATAGTGCATGCGCATTTTCCCCGAGATATGACCCAACACCACATGACCATTTTCCAGCTTGATTCGGAACGTTGCATTCGGCAACGACTCCTCTATCTCGCCCTGCATCTGAATCACGTCTTCTTTAGCCATTAGCGCGCAAAACCGCCCTTGAAATTGGCTTTCTTCAGCAGGTTTTCATACTGATGCGTCATCAGATAAGACTGCACCTGCGCCATGAAGTCCATCGTCACCACCACCAGAATCAACAACGATGTACCACCAAAGTAAAACGGCACGTTCCACTTCACCACCAGAAATTCAGGCAGCAAGCAAACCAGCGTGATATACACCGCGCCTACCATGGTCAGGCGCAACATGATCTTTTCAACGTAGTGCGCAGTTTGCTCGCCGGGACGGATCCCCGGCAAGAACGCACCGCTCTTCTTCAGGTTGTCCGCCGTTTCTTTCGGGCTGAACACCAGCGCCGTGTAAAAGAAACAGAAGAATACAATCGCTGCCGCATACGTCAGCACATAAATCGGCTGGCCGGGAGACAGCATATCGCTGATGTCCTTCAGCCAACTCATGCCCTGCCCGCTGCCAAACCAACCCGCAATCGTCGCCGGAAACAGGATGATGCTGGAGGCAAAAATCGGCGGAATCACACCGGCCATATTTATCTTCAGCGGCAGATGGGAGCTTTGCCCGCCATACACCTTGTTGCCCACTTGCCGCTTGGCGTAATTCACCAGAATCTTGCGCTGACCGCGCTCAACAAACACCACCAGCGCCGTTACGGCAATCGCACCAAAGAACAGCAACAACACCAGCGGAATGGAAAAAGCCCCGGTGCGCGCCAATTCCAGAGTGCTGCCGATCGCATTGGGCAATCCTGCCGCGATACCGGCAAAAATAATCAGCGAAATACCGTTACCCAAACCACGTTCGGTAATCTGTTCACCCAGCCACATCAGAAACATCGTGCCGGTCACCAGGGTAACCACCGAAGTCAACTGGAACATCACCCCCGGATTCGGCACCAGCCCCGGCTGCGACTGCAGCGCCACCGAAATGCCAAATGCCTGAAACAAGGCCAGCGCCAATGTGCCATAACGGGTGTACTGCGTCATCTTGCGGCGACCGGCTTCGCCTTCCTTCTTCAATTGCTCAAGATGCGGAACCGCTATCGCCGCCAACTGCATGATGATCGACGCGGAAATGTACGGCATAATGCCCAGCGCGAAAATCGTGAAGCGCGCCAGCGCGCCACCCGAGAACATGTTGAACATGCCCAGGATGCCGTCTTTTTGTGACTTGAACAAATCTGCCAGCACTGTCGGATCAATACCCGGCACCGGGATATGCGCACCGATGCGGAACACCACCAGCGCGCCCAGCAAAAACCATAAACGCTGACTTAAATCGCCATACTTTTTCTTGCTTGCCGCCTTGGCCACAGTGCTCACGTATCTGCCCTACTCGGCGATGCTGCCGCCAGCGGCTTCGATCGCTGCACGTGCACCCTTGGTTGCCAGCAAACCCTGCAGCTTGACCGCACGGGAAATTTCACCGCACAGAATGACTTTTGCGGACAATGCATTCGCATGAATCACGCCGGCTTGCTTGAGCGCCAGCAAATCAATGCTGTCCACCGGCAGCTTTTGCAGATCGGACAGACGCACCTGCGCCGTATCATTGCGCGTCAGCGAGACAAAGCCGCGCTTCGGCAAACGGCGTTGCAGCGGCATCTGGCCGCCCTCAAAACCGACCTTGTGAAACCCGCCGGCACGGGATTTTTGCCCCTTGTGACCACGGCCGGCAGTCTTGCCCAAGCCGGAACCGATACCACGGCCAACGCGGCGTTTCGCGTGTTTGGCACCCTGTGCAGGTTGAATATTATTGAGTTGCATTTTTATACCTCGCACTTAACCAGGTAATACACCTTGTTGATCATGCCGCGCACACAGGGAGTGTCTTCCAGTTGCACGGTATGGTTGATACGGCGCAGACCCAATCCACGAATCGTGTCGCGATGCGATTGCTTGGTACCGATCAGGCCTTTGACCTGCGTCACTTTGATTGTCTTTGCTTGTGTCATGACTTATCCCAAAATCTCGTCAACCATCTTGCCGCGCTTCGCAGCAATCTCGGACGGTGAATTCATTGCCTTCAAACCGTTCAGCGTGGCGCGAACCACGTTATACGGATTGCTGGAGCCTATACATTTCGCCAGCACATCACGCACGCCGACCGCCTCGAATACGGCGCGCATCGCACCACCGGCAATAATCCCGGTACCCTCGGAAGCGGGCTGCATCAGCACTTTGGCGGCGCCATGCTTGCCGATCACGGTGTGGTGCAATGTGCCGTTCCTCAAGCTGACTCTAGCCAGATTGCGGCGCGCCTCGTCCATCGCCTTTTGCACAGCGACCGGAACTTCCTTGGACTTGCCCTTGCCCATCGCCACGCGGCCGTCGCCATCGCCAACCACGGTCAAAGCGGCAAACCCCATAATGCGACCACCCTTGACCACTTTGGTGACGCGATTCACAGAGATCATTTTCTCGATCAGACCGTCATCACGCGCTTCCTGTTGCTGCATTTTTCCTTGCGGCTTAGCCATAACTCAACTCCAATTAGAACTGCAGACCAGACTCGCGCGCAGCTTCAGCCAGCGCCTTGACCCGGCCATGATACCGATTGCCGGAACGATCGAACGCCACTCGAGTGATACCCGCGCTCTTCGCCTTCTCGGCGATACGCTTGCCTACCACCGCAGCAGCAGCAATGTTGCCACCATTCGCCATGTCCTTGCGAACCTCAGCTTCAACGCTGGACGCACTGACCAGCACCTTGCTGCCACAATCTGAAATAACCTGCGCGTAGATATGCAGATTAGTGCGGTGAATGGCCAGACGTACGGTCTTTTTCTCAGCAATGCGTGCACGGGTTTTGCGTGCTCTGCGCTGACGCGCTTCTTTCTTGATCAACATATCCGCCTCAATTATTTCTTCTTGGTTTCTTTCAGGACCACCACTTCGTCGCTATAGCGCACACCCTTGCCCTTGTACGGCTCGGGTTCACGGAAGGCGCGGATTTCAGCGGCAACTTGTCCGACGCGCTGCTTGTCGGCGCCCTTCAACACGATTTCGGTTTGTGTCGGCGTTTCGACCTTGATGCCGGCTGGCATTTTGTATGCAACCGGATGGGAAAAACCCAGGGTCAGGTTCAGCGTATCCCCGGCGGCTTGCGCACGGTAACCCACACCCACCAGCATCAGTTTGCGCTCAAAACCTTTGCTCACGCCTTTGACCATGTTGGCCAGCAAGGCACGAATCGTGCCAGACATTGCATGAGCCTGGGTGGAATCGTTCTGCGCCTTGCACAGCAGGCTATCGCCCTCACGCACCACACTGACATCACCCGACAATACTTGCTTCAAGGTGCCCAGCGGCCCCTTGATCGAAACTTCGCTCGCCGCCAGCGCAACTTCAACACCACTGGGCACGATAACTGGATTTTTGGCAACTCTAGACATATTTACCTCGCGTTACGCGACAACGCACAGCACTTCACCGCCAACACCATTGGCGCGCGCTTTGCGGTCGGTCATCAAACCCTTGGAAGTGGACACAATGGCGACACCCAGGCCATTCATCACCTTGGGTATATCGTCGGAACCCTTGTAAATACGCAAGCCGGGGCGACTGACGCGCTGGATTTTCTCGATCACCGGGCGCCCGCTGTAATATTTCAACCCGATTTCCAGCGTGGCCTTGCCACCCTCGCCTTTGATGACGCTGAAACCATCGATATAACCTTCATCCTTCAATACCTCAGCAATCGCCGCCTTCAACTTGGAAGAGGGCATCACCACTGTGGCTTTTTCCGCAAGCTGCGCATTGCGAATGCGCGTCAGCATATCGGAGATCGGATCACTCATACTCATATAATTGCTCCTACCAGCTTGCCTTAACGATACCGGGAATGTCGCCGCGCATCGCGAATTCACGCACCTTGATACGCCCCAAACCGAATTTCCTGAAAGTACCGCGTGGTCGTCCGGTCAAGGCACAACGATTACGCAGACGCACCGGGCTTGAATTGCGCGGCAGTGTTTGCAACTTCAGGCGCGCAGCAGCACGCTCTTCATCGCTCAACTTCATGTTGGAAATCATTGCCAGCAATTCCGCACGCTTGGCCGCAAATTTCTTCACAGTCTCGCGGCGTTTTTGTTCGCGGTTAATTAATGCCATCTTAGCCATCAGTGTTCCCTCATTTCTTTAATGGGAGTTTGAATGCCAACAGAAGCGCCTTGGCTTCTTCGTCCGTCTTCGCGGAGGTGGTGATGGTAATATTCATGCCACGCAACGCATCAATCTTTTCGTATTCGATCTCGGGGAAAATGATCTGCTCTTTCACGCCCATGTTGTAATTTCCGCGGCCGTCAAAGGACTTGCCGGAAATGCCGCGAAAATCGCGAATACGCGGAATCGCGACGGAAATCAGGCGATCCAGGAATTCATACATACGCTGCTTGCGCAACGTCACCTTGCAGCCGACCGGATAACCATCACGGATCTTGAAGCCCGCAATGGATTTCTTGGACAGCGTGACCACAGGCTTCTGGCCGGCAATCTTTTGCATGTCCCCAACCGCAAATTCCATCACCTTCTTGTCGGCAACCGCTTCGCCCACACCCATGTTCAGGGTGATTTTTTCGATGCGCGGCACTTCCATGACGGACTTGTAGCCGAATTGCTTCATCAGGTCCTTGGCGACCTTGTCTTTATAAAATTCGTACAAACGAGCCATGCCTTTACCCCTTAAGCGTCAATCATTTCGCCGCTGGACTTGAACACGCGCACCTTGCGCCCGTCTTCCAGCGTTTTAATACCGACCCGATCACCCTTGCTGGCCGCCGCGTTATAGACCGCCACATTCGAAATGTGAATCGGCAATTCCTTTTCCACGATGCCACCGGTCAAACCCTTTACCGGGTTGGGTTTTTGATGTTTCTTGACTTTATTGATGCCGCTCACCAGCAGGTACTCACCCAGCACGCGCAACACATTGCCGCGACTGCCCTTGTCTTTACCGGTGATTACGATAACGTCATCGTTTTTCTTGATCTTGCGCATGATTTTCCTCGACTCGATCTGTTGCCGCTTACAGCACTTCAGGTGCCAACGAAACGATCTTCATGAATTTTTCGGTACGCAACTCGCGTGTCACCGGCCCGAAGATACGCGTGCCGATCGGCTCCAGCTTGGCATTCAGCAACACCGCGGCATTACCGTCAAACCTGACCAGGGAACCATCTGTGCGGCGCACTCCTTTGGCAGTACGAACCACCACAGCGTTATACACTTCGCCTTTTTTTACGCGACCACGCGGCGCCGCATCCCTGATGCTGACCTTGATGACATCGCCGACAGAGGCATAACGGCGCTTGGAGCCGCCCAATACCTTGATGCACATCACTGAACGCGCACCGGTATTGTCAGCCACGTCTAAAACAGACTGCATTTGTATCATTATTTAATCTCCAACTTTTTCCGCCCAAGGCGGCCAGTTTTGGAACCCGTTCGGGTTAGGTCGCCGCAAGCGGCGATGAAACGAAGCCGCGCATTATATGCAAGTTCTGGAAAAATGCAAGCCAAATATTAAACTGCAGCAGCCTTTCCAATCAACTTGGCAACGCGCCAGCTCTTGGTTTTTGCAATCGGACGGCACTCTTCAATCGACACCACATCACCAGCATGAAATTCATTGGCTTCATCGTGGGCATGGTATTTCTTGGAAACACGAATAATTTTGCCCAGCAACGGGTGTTTTACCTTGCGCTCGACCAGAACCGTTACGGTCTTGTCCATCTTGTCGCTTGTCACGGTACCGGTCAGGGTACGTTTCAGTTTGGAATCGCTCATATTACTGTGCACCCTTCTCTTTCAATATGGTTTTTACACGGGCAATATCGCGGCGCACTTTGCGCAGCTCACTGGTATTGGTCATCTGCTGCGTCGCTACCTGCATGCGCAGGCCAAACTGCGCCTTGGTCAGTGACAACACCTCCTGTTGCAAATCTGCCGCGGACTTAGTTCTCAATTCACTGGTTTTCATATCATGCGCCTACCTGTCTGATGACGAACGTGGTCGCAATCGGCAACTTTGCAGATGCCAAACGGAACGCTTCGCGCGCCAATGTTTCATCCACACCATCCATTTCGTACAACATCTTGCCGGGTTGAATCTCGGCAACGTAAAACTCAGGATTGCCCTTGCCATTCCCCATGCGGACTTCGGCCGGTTTTTTGGAGATCGGCTTATCCGGAAAAATGCGGATCCAGATACGGCCGCCGCGTTTGATATGACGGGTCATCGCACGGCGTGCGGCTTCAATTTGACGCGCCGTCAAGCGGCCGCGCGCAACCGCCTTCAGACCAAACTCGCCAAAGCTCACCTTGTTACCACGGGTGGCAATGCCGGTATTACGGCCCTTTTGTTCCTTGCGGTACTTTCTTCTAGCTGGCTGTAGCATGCTTTGCTCCCGACTTTCTTACCTTCTTTTCCGGTTCAGCGGCGACCGGTGCAGCAACTTCCTGTCCGCCGACTTCGCCTTTGAACACCCAAACCTTCACACCGATGACGCCGTAAGTAGTCTTTGCTTCCGAAGTGCCATAATCAACGTCGGCGCGCAGGGTATGCAACGGCACACGGCCTTCGCGATACCACTCGGTGCGGGCAATTTCAATGCCGTTCAAACGGCCCGCGCTCATGATCTTGATCCCTTGCGCACCCAGGCGCATGGCATTCTGCATCGCGCGTTTCATCGCGCGGCGGAACATGATGCGCTTTTCCAGTTGCGCGGTAATGCTGTCAGCGATCAATTGCGCATCAACTTCCGGTTTACGGACTTCTTCGATGGCGACATCGACGGATTGCAGCCCCATGCGCTTGCGCAATTCGGCGCGCAATGCCTCTATGTCCTCGCCTTTTTTTCCTATCACCATGCCAGGGCGCGCCGTATAAATGGTCACTTTGGCATTTTTGGCCGGACGTTCGATAACCACCTTGGATACCCCGGCTGAAGCCAGTTTCTTTTTAAGAAATGCACGAACTTCAATATCCTTGAGCAACAAATCAGCAAAATTTTTGCTGTTGGCAAACCACTTGGAGTTCCAGTTTTTGCGAACGCACAAGCGAAAACCGGTTGGATTAATTTTCTGTCCCATAATCTACCCTTGGCTCCCGACGCTGACTGTAATGTGACAAGTTTGCTTCTCAATGCGATTGCCGCGACCTTTGGCGCGCGCCATGAAGCGCTTCAGCGATGCCGCTTTATCGATGTAAATGGTGGTTACCTTCAACTCGTCAATATCAGCGCCATCGTTATGTTCGGCATTGGCAATCGCCGACTCAAGCGCCTTTTTGATAATCCCGGCGCCCTTCTTCGGACTGAAAGTCAGGATGTTGAGCGCCTGCGCCACCGGCAACCCGCGAATCTGGTCGGCCACCAGACGGCCTTTCTGCGCGGAAAGATGAATGTTTTTTGCAACTGCAATCGTCGTTGTCATCATGCCTCCCTATTTCTTGACCACTGCTTTTTTATCAGCAGCATGTCCCTTGAAGGTGCGTGTCAGGGAAAACTCACCCAACTTGTGGCCCACCATGTTTTCGGATACGTACACCGGAATGTGTTGCTTGCCATTGTGCACCGCAATCGTCAGGCCGACGAATTCGGGCAGCACCGTGGAACGGCGTGACCAGGTTTTCACCGGGCGTTTATCGTTAGTCGCGCGCACGGCCTCAATCTTCTTGAGCAGGTGAATATCGACAAAAGGGCCTTTTTTAATGGAACGTGCCATGTTTACTACTCCTTAAACCTGAAAGCGACGGCGCACGATCATGCCGCTGGTGCGCTTGTTGCGGCGCGTGCGGAAACCCTTAGCCGGCACACCCCATGGGCTGACCGGATGACGGCCGGCGGCAGTCTTGCCTTCACCGCCGCCATGCGGGTGATCGACCGGATTCATCACCACACCGCGCACGGTCGGACGTACACCGCGCCAACGCATAGCACCGGCCTTACCGATGGAGCGCAGACTATGTTCGGAGTTACCCACTTCGCCCAGGGTCGCTTTGCAATCGATATGCACTTTGCGGATTTCACCTGAGCGCAAACGCAACTGCGCATAGCTGCCTTCGCGCGCCAGCAGTTGCACCGAGGTACCGGCGGACCGTGCCAGCTGCGCGCCCTTGCCCGGCAACATTTCGATGCAGTGGATGGTCGAACCGACCGGAATATTGCGCAACGGCAAGGCATTGCCCGGCTTGATCGGGGCTTCAGAGCCGCTCACCAGCGTCGAACCGGCAGTGACACCTTTGGGCGCAATGATGTAGCGACGTTCGCCGTCGGCATAGCACAACAGGGCCAGATTCGCACTACGGTTCGGATCGTATTCCAGACGCTCTACGGTAGCTGGTATGCCATCCTTGTTACGCTTGAAATCCACCAGGCGATAGTGTTGTTTGTGGCCGCCGCCCATGTGACGGGTGGTGATATGACCATTGTGGTTGCGACCCGCGGTCTTGCTCTTCTTTTCAACCAGCGCGGCAACCGGCTTACCCTTGTGCAGGTCAGGATTGACCACACGCAATACCCCGCGCTGTCCCGGCGTTGTTGGTTTCAGTTTAATCAATGCCATGATTTACCCCTGCTCACTTGCAGCAAAATTGATTTCCTGGCCGGCCGCCAGGCACACATAGGCCTTCTTCCAGTTGTTGCGACGTCCGACATAGCGTCCGGCGCGTTTGACCTTGCCCTTGACGTTGGCCACTTGCACACTGTCGACATTCACTTTGAACATCATCTCGACCGCCGCCTTGATTTCCGGCTTGGTCGCGTCAGGCGCAACGCGAAAGATGACCTGCTCGTTTTTTTCGGCAACATAAGTCGCCTTCTCGGAGATTTGCGGGGCGAGCAGCACCTTCATCAAACGCTCCTGGCTGAATTGTTGCGTGCTCATGCGAACATCTCCTCAATTTTGGCCACGGCATTGCGCGTAACAATCACGCTCGGAAAGTGCACCAAACTGACCGGATCGGCCTGATTGGCTTCCAGCACCAGCACGTTGTGCAGGTTACGCGAGGACAAATATAAGTTTTCGTCCAGATTGTCGGTGATAATCAACAACCGCCCATCCAAACCCATCCCCTTGATTTTCTGCGCCAGCAGCTTGGTCTTGGGCGCCTCAACCGTCAGGCTATCCACCACCACCAGGCGGTTTTCGCTGACCAGCCTGGACAGGATCGATGCCAGACCGGCGCGATACATCTTGCGGTTCACCTTGTGCGTGTAATTCTCTTCGCCGGTGTTCGGAAAAATCTTGCCACCCCCACGCCACAACGGGCTGGATGCCATACCGGCACGCGCACGGCCGGTACCCTTTTGCGCGAACGGCTTACGAGTGCTCTTGGCAATCTCGCTGCGCCCCTTTTGCTTGCTGTTCGCCGCACGCGCATTGGACATGTAGGCGGTAACCAGTTGATGCACCAGGTCTTCGTTGTATTCGCGCCCGAACAATTCGTCCGACGCGCTCATGTTCGCAGTCGCCTGACCTTTATCGTTGATGACTTTCAGTTCCATTACGCACCTGCCTTCACTGCGGGACGCACAATAATGCTGCTGTTTATACATCCTGGAACAGCGCCTTTTACCAGCAACAACTGACGCGCAACATCAACGCGCACTACCTGCAAGTTTTGTACCGTCCTTTGCACGTCGCCAAGATGACCGGTCATACGCTTACCCGGAAACACGCGCCCCGGATCCTGCGCCATACCGATGGAGCCAGGCACGTTATGCGACTTGGAGTTGCCGTGCGATGCACGGCCCGATTTGAAATGGTAACGCTTGATGGTGCCGGCGTATCCCTTACCCTTGGATATACCCGTCACATCTACGAGTTGCCCCACCTGAAAAATCTCTACGCTGATCGTAGAGCCTGCCTGCAGGCCAGCCAGTTGTTCAGGGGATACGGTGAATTCCTTGAGTGCACTCCCCGCTTCCACACCCGCCTTGGCGTAGTGTCCGGCGGCAGCCTTGCTGACGCGACCGGGACGGCGTACCCCATGTGCAAGCTGCACAGCGGTATAGCCATCGGTATCCACGGATTTAACCTGAGTGACACGATTATTGGACACTTCCAGCACTGTCACCGGCAACGAAGAACCGTCTTCGGTGAATACGCGGGTCATGCCAATCTTGCGACCGACAAGTCCTAAGCTCATTTTAATTTCCTCTTGTTAAGGGGCTGACTACAATTGGCCAACCGATCTTTTTACTACTTGGTACAACAATTACTGTAATTTGATTTCCACATCCACACCGGCCGGCAGATCCAGCTTCATCAACGCATCCACCGTCTTGTCGGTGGGGTCGACGATATCCATCAGGCGCAAATGGGTACGAATCTCGAACTGATCGCGCGAAGTCTTGTTGACATGCGGGGAACGCAACACGTCGAAACGCTCAATCTTGGTTGGCAGCGGCACCGGGCCGTTCACCACCGCACCGGTACGCTTTGCCGTATCGACAATCTGCGCAGCCGACTGATCAATCAAGCGATAATCAAACGCCTTGAGGCGAATGCGGATTTTCTGACTTTGCATAATCATCTTCTCTTGCATATATGCGGCAATGCCGCTGGTTTAAAGAACGAAAACGCGTGGACGCAGCCACGCGAGGGCGCGGATTGTAGTCCTACTCGATGATCTTTGCAACCACACCGGCACCGACGGTACGGCCGCCTTCGCGAATCGCGAAGCGCAGCCCTTCTTCCATCGCGATCGGGTTGATCAGGTTCACCGTGATGCTGACGTTGTCGCCCGGCATGACCATCTCGGTCCCCGCCGGCAGTTCGACCGCGCCGGTC
>JACOUM010000003.1:0-244896 GCA_016177795.1 Nitrosomonadales bacterium
TCTGCGCGCTGTCGGAAACGTTGCGCGCCTTCTGGCTCGCCACCAGCGCCGTCTGCTTCACTTCCTCCACCGTCGCCGTGGTCTCGCTCACCGCGCTCGCCGTCTCGGCTGCCCCGGAGGCAACTTGCGTCGTGGTGGCCAGTATCTCGCCGGAAGAGGCGGCAAGCACACCTGCCCCCTCGTTGATCCCGCGCATCAATTCCCGCAGTCCTTTGAGCATCGCGCCGAACGCATGCAGCAGCTCCCCGACTTCGTCAGTGCGATGCCCTGCCGGAATGCTGACGGTGAGATCGCCGGAAGCGACTTTTCCGGCAATACCCGAGATCATCTGGAGCGGCGCGGCAATGACCCGGCCGATCAGCAGCGCCATCGCCACCGCCAACAGGATTGCCAGAACGCCGATCATGACGAATCGATAGGCGGTGTTTTCTGCTGCCAGTTCGGACTGCGCCACGGCGGCGCGCGCCTTTTCCTCGGCTTCGTCGCCCAGTTTCTGCGCAATGTCGCGCATCCTGTCGTAGCGTTCCAGTTGCACGCCCAGCACGAGCTTTCTGGCTTCCTTTTCCTTTTCGGCATAGATCAACGGGATGAGCTGGTCATCTCGTGTCTGCGCGAATGCCTCGCGGATTTTATTGAGTTCCTCGAGTTGCGCGATCAGGGACGGGTTATGGCGGTTGCGCTCCAGCAGGCGCTGAGTGGCGTCGGAAATTTCCTTGCTGCGCTGCTTGATGTCCTGATGCCAGGTCTCCTGATCAGACCGCGTGTCCGCCGCCATCATGTTGAGCAGCGCGGCCCGGACGCCGTTTTCGTTTGCTCTCAGACTCAGCAGATCCACGGCATTGGCGAATTCCTCCTGGTAAATGCTGTGCTGCGAGGCCTGAATTGCCGTAATTCCCCGATATGCAGTCGCAATGACGGCTATGAGAAATACGATCATCAGGCCGAAGCCCAGAAAGAGTTTGTTGCGCGTCGTCAAATTCAGAAACCAATTCATTTTGTTCTCCTTGTTGAATCGTAGCCCCCGTGCTGCTCCTGCCCCCTTGAATGGAAAGGAGTCTGCGGTCTACATCTGTTCATTCACGATCAATTTTTCGTCGCTCAAAAGTTTTTCAGCATCCAGGATGACCACGCGCTCCGCGCTCACTCCTTGCAGGTAGTCCTCGCGGATGCCGGTCAGAGTAGGCAGGGAAGGCTGGATGTCTGCGCGCAGAATGCGGCGCACTCCGCTGATGGCATCTGCCACAATGCCGAATACCATATCTCCCGACTCGAGCACGATTACCTTATTGAGGTCGGTCAGCCCTTTTTCCGGAAGATCAAAAAACTTCTTGATGTCGATAACCGAGAGAATCTCGCCGCGCAGGTTGACGATGCCGAGAACAAAGGGCGGAGTGCAGGGAAGCGGCGTAAGTTCTTCCAGCGGATAAACCTCGCGAACATACTCTGATGCAACGGCATACCGCTCATGGGCGAGGGTGAATTCCACCGCTTCGATCCATTCATCGTCCAATTCCGCTCGCGCTGGTTCCCTTGCGAGCGAGCGCGCCCTCTCTTCCAGTACCCGTTTGGTCTCTTCTGCGGTTGGTTCCCAAATATGCTCGATTGCAGTGCGCGCCGTTTCCAGGCGCTGCTTGACTTCATTCCAGTCGATTGCCTTGTGTTTTTTTTGCGGTGCTTTCATGACGGCATTCCTCTCATGCAACGGCTACCGCTGGCTGCGGCAGGCTCTCCAGCAAGGCCACGGCAATTTCGGCCAGCCGTCCGGCAGTCAGCCCATCCGCTTCCGGCAGGGTTTCTTCCGGCGGATGCTGGCGCAACAGCAGCAGCGTATTTTCGAAATGGCGCTGCGCCTGCCGATAGTGCCCCTGCGACTGGTGCAGGTTCCCCAGCGCGAAGTGGGCAAGCACAAAATCGGGATCGAGATAAAGCGCGCGCATCAATGACTGGATGGCGGTATCGTGCCGCCCCTGCTCCTGCAAGATAGTGGCCAAAAGATAATGGTGTGCTGGATCCAGCCTGTCGGCGGCGATCGCCTGCTCGCACCACTCCAGCGCCTCGGCGAGCCTGCCCTGGTTGGCGCAGTTGCGTGCCATGCGCGACGGCATCCCGCGATCATCCGCTTGGCGGGCTTGCGCCTGGCCGGCCTGCCCCGCAGAAAGATTTGCAGCCGGGGTTGCCTCATTGGGCAGTACCGGCAATATTGCGGGCGCAGGCTCTGCCGGCACGACTGGCGGCAGCGGAGGCGCGGCTTCGGCTGCTTCAAACAACGGCAGAACCGGATACCCGACAACGAGCGGCTGCGACCTGACGTCTGCCGTCTTCCGGTACAGCACTGCCCCCGGAAACTCGACCGGTGCGAATGGCGAAAACAAGGCGTTCGACGCTTCCGTCGGGCTGACGATCAACCAGCCACCGTCAACCAGCGCACGGTAAAAATTGCCGGCGACCTGTTTTGCGCGCTGCGCGGTGAAATACATCAGCACATTGCGGCAAAGAATGATGTCCATCGCGCTGGTATTGTTCGTTAGCGATGGATAAACATCATCGGCAAAATTGAGGTAGGAAAACGTGACCATCTTCCTGATACGCGGATGTATTTCGAAGCGCCCATCCTTTTTTCTCATGAAATACTTTTCGCGCAGCCAGCCGGGCGCGTCGCGGAACGACCATTCGCCATACACTCCCTGCGCCGCCTTGCGCAGAAATTTCGGGTTAAAGTCCGTCGCCAGAATGGTGACGTTCCATTCCTTGAGATCGGGAATGAGCCTGTCGAGCAGTATCGCGATGGTGTAGGCTTCCTCACCGGTGCTGCAGCCCGCACTCCAGATGCGCAAACGCCGCTCATTCTGGCGGCGTGATTGCAACAGTTGCAAAAGAATCTGTTCTTCGAGAATCTTCAGACCCAGTTTCTCCCGGAAGAAATAGGTTTCCCCCACGCTCAGGTGGCTGGCGAGCACTTCGTTCATGCGGCGTGTCAGCGGGGCTGACAATAGCCATTGTGCGCATGATTCCACGTCCGGAAAATTGAAATCCGGCGCCGCCGCAGCAATTCCGCGTTCGAGGTCGCCCCAGCGTTCCGGCGGGAAATGCAGCCCCGTCTGTGTGGCGACAAGTTTGCTCAGGCTGGATAACAACGAATCGGGAAGGGTAGCCTGCATGGTTTGCCTCAGGAAGCTTCCAGTGCGCTGTTTTCCAGCGCATGGGCCAGGAAATTTTCTTCTTCCAGCGAAAGAAATTTATCCAGGTCGTGAATGAGAATTAATCCGTCTACAAGCTTTACCATCCCTTCCATATACTCAATATTTGGAAGGACTTCCTCTGCCGCAATCAGGCTCTGAGCAGGGCATGCAATGACATCCAGTACCGCGTCCGCGACCAGCGCGACGGGCCGCCGCGCCGTATGCGCGACGACCAGTTGGTCGGTCAATACAATCTCCCGTTCCGGCAGGTGAAAACGCCGGCGCATATTAATGACCGGAATGATCCGTCCCTGGATGTTGACCACGCCGAGAACGATGTCCGGCGCCTTGGGCAACGGAGTGATAGCCACCATGCGCACCACCCGGTCCGCCATGGGCAAAGGCAGGGCGTAGCGTTGATCGCTCAAGGTAAAAACAATGAGGAAATCTGACTTTTTCATTGCAGTCCCGGAGTGATGTTCAGGAATAGCAGACGTGGCACCATACACCAAGTATTCTGAAATTCATATATGCCAAACGGCCTAGGTAATTTCGCCGTTTTGCCTATAAACACACATATATAGCTACCTTGAACGTAACAACACATGCAGACAGAACTCGCCCCGGAATATCTGGCGGATCATGCGGAAGTCTCTAATCCTGAGTGACTGGAATTGGCACGAACCTGCCAGACACCCTTCGTTATCCACCACCACAAAACCGCCCTTGGTATTTCAACTATTCAGGTTGCCTCATAGCTGCCATTCGCCAAGTGGCGCAATCGACATGAAGCTGCCCATCCTTCAACTGGGTTTGAAGTCGTAAAATTGGGCGTTTAGGATTATTCTCATCGGCTCACTCTCATCCTTGATGTGCCTCATGAAGCAATCTCTCAATAGCTTGGGGTAATAGTCCGACGCAGTGTCAGGCAACACGCCATTAAATGATGCCAACTCATTTTTTATGCTTTGAATCATATTCAACAAATGCTGGTGTGCAAGGGCGTGCTGGGCAAAGGGAAAGTTGACCGCCTGTGCAATATATTCCTCCATCAGGAAACAATCAGCCAGGTAGTCTTCGAGCAGATCAAACGTCCCTGACAGGGCATGATGGTTGTTTGCTCTAATCAAGCACTCAACCCTGTTAAGCATGTCGAATATTTTCTTGTGTGCAGAATCGATGATTCTATTTCCGACGCTCAACTGCTTTGTAAATGAGAAATCCACGCTGTCCTCCCGAGAACAAGCCATTACAAATTCAGTGCCATTTACTGGTTAAGAGTATCTTTCGTTGGGAGATTTATAACCGTATGGCCGATAAAAGCATATATGCCGAAATGCCTATATATTTCGGCCTAGCCATTTGTTTGAATGTGGCTGGATTTGGATAATGACTAAAGTTCAGCAATTGGCACCCAGCCGAACTTCATGTTTACGAATTACTTACCTGAAAGCGATCCAACTTAACCGAAATTGAAAGTTAATTTTAGGCACTGTCTGTCAGATCAAATCACGACAGGCGCGCAAGCGGAGCCGGACGCGGATTATTCATGAGTGCCGCTGGACTCAAAAAACCGTGAAAGCGGATCAAGCTGCGATTGCAGGATGATATTGTGCAGCGCTTGGACGCGGGCGAGAGCATCGCATCGATTACCGATTACCTTGCTGCCAGGAACGCCGTAGAGCCGCTCAAACCATGCCGGTGAGGGGTAGCCCTGCCCGGATGATGAGACCGCCTTCGGGCGGTTTTTTATTTCAAGTGCTTATTTATAGCTTATTCGTGTTTTTTCTTATCGCCGCGCCGTACCCTACAAAAACGCTGTAACTATTTGATTTGGTGCCCGGAACCGGAATCGAACCGGTACGCTGGTTTTACCCTAGCGACGGATTTTAAGTCCGTTGTGTCTACCAATTTCACCACCCGGGCAAATGTTTAGAGGCGAGCGCAGGGATCGAACCGGCATCAATGGATTGGCGATCCATCAAACGAATCGCATCAAGTCAATAGAGTATTCTTTAACTGTCGCGATGCGATTCTTTCTCACCTCTGGAGCCCATATTATATTTGAATAGTGAAAAGACTTTTGCACAAATTCAGGCAAGCATGCGCCAGATAAGCAAGGGCTGGGCGCAATCTTAATGGATTACAACCAGTAAAAATAAACAAACACCAGCAATCCCGGAATCGCCACCGCAAAATTCCAATACCAACTTACCAGATCCAGCCCCACGTGGCTTTCGGCCTTGAAGTTGCCGTGAAAAGCGCGCAGCAGCAGCACCGCCAGCATGATGATTCCCGCCAGCAGGTGCACGCCATGCACGCCAGTCAGCATATAGAAATTCGTGCCGTAAACGCCGCTGGCCAGGGTGACGCCAAGCTCGGCGGCATGACGGTATTCCATCGCCTGCTGGAACAGGAACGCCACGCCCAAAGAAAACGCGATCGCCAGACCGGCAACCATCTGGCCGCGATTGGCGGTCGAGAGCCCCTTGCGTGCCCAGATCAGCGACACGGCGGATGCCAGGATAAGGATTGCATTAACTGCGGGGAGCCCCCATGCACCCAGCGGGGTGAATGCCTGCGACTTCGGGCCGCCCGACGGCCATGTTCCCTTGAAATCCGGCCACAGCGTGAAATGCGGATCCATGGATGCCAGCTCCGGCAGGGAAAAGGCGCGCACGTACATCAGCGCCAGCAAAAAGGCGCCGAAGAATGCGACCTCGGAAAAAATGAAATAGGCCATGCCGATGCGGAAGGAGCGGTCTTCCCACGGGTGGTAGTTCCCGCTTTCGTCTTCGCAGAGGATTTTTTCCACCCAACCGAATGCGCCGTAGAGCGCCAAGGAAATTCCCGCCAGAATGGGAACGACGCCGGAAACGATGGCATTGATCCGCAGCGCGAACCCCAGCGCCAGAATGAAAAGCCCCAGGTTGATCGTCACCGGATAGTGGCTCGGGGGCGGCACATAATAATGGCGGTCGCTCCGCATTTCGCTCATGTTGGTCTCCTTAAGCGCTCATCCGGACACAGGGAACAGAGTGTAGGAAAGACTGATCTCCTGCACCTCTGCAGGCAGTTCCGGGCTGACGAAGAAAACCAGCGGCATTTCCCTCACCTCTCCCGGCTTCAGCACCTGCCGCTGGAAACAGAAGCATTCGATCTTGTTGAAATGCCGCGCCGTCCAGCCGGGAGTCACGCTCGGCACCGCCTGCCCGGCTAGCGCCCGGTTGGTCGGGTTCTTGGCCAGATAATTGATTCTGGTGACTTCGCCGGGATGCACCCGCATCCTGGTTTGTGCGGGGTAGAATTCCCAGCTCATGCCCGGCATCACGGTGCTGGTGAATTCCACCGTCACCCAGCGCCCGATATCCGCTTTAGACGCCTGCGCAATTTGCACTGCGCCATCAGTCTTGCCGTTCAGACCCGTTGCTTTGCACAGCAGGTCATAGAATGGCACCAATGCAAACGCGAATCCGGCTGCGGCGGCCACCATAAGCAGCAGCCTGATGGTCAACCGCCGGTTCGCCTGTCTGAGCGCTTCATTCATCGCATCCGCCTTTCACTGCAATGCCGGCAGCCAAAGCGGCAACTTGAAAAAAGTCACGGCATAGATAAACGCCACAAACAGCATCAGCGCTACCACCAGCTGCACTGTGCGCCGCTCGCGCTTTTCATGTTCATTCATCACCTCAGGCTCGTTCATCATTTGACCTCCGGCGGCGTTTCGAAAGTGTGATACGGAGGCGGCGAAGGCAAAGTGAACTCCAACCCCTGCGCGCCCTCCCACACTTGGCCGGTAGCCTTGGGCCCGCCGCGCACGCACTTGACCACGATATAGACCAGCAGCAGTTGTGCAAGCCCCAGCAGAAAAGCGCCTGCCGAAGAGACAAGATTCGCGGCAGACAACTTTAGCGGATAGTCTGCAACATGGCGCGGCATGCCGTCCAGTCCGGCAAACCATTGCGGGATGAACGTCATGTTGAAAAAAATCGTCGTCAGCCAGAAATGCAGCCTGCCGAGTTTTTCATCGAACATGTGGCCGGTGAACTTGGGCAGCCAGTAGTATGCCGCCGCCATCATGCCGAAAATGCCGCCGCCGAAAAACGTGTAATGGAAATGCGAGACGATTACATAGCTGTTGTGGTACTGCGCATTGACTGCGACAGCCGGCAGGATCAGGCCGGTCAAGGCACCCATGCCGAAATGGGCGACAAAGCCCAGCGCGAACAGCATCGGCGTCTCGAAAGTCATCGCGCCGCGCCAGATGGCGCCCAGCCAGCAAAATACCAGAACCGAAGTGGGGATGGAAACCGCCATGGTGGAATACATGAAGTACACCTCCGCAGCAAGCGGCAGCCCGGAAGTCAGCATGTGGTGGGACCATACGATGAAGCTGAGGAAACAGATCGTCCATAATGCATAAACCTGCGCCCTGTAGCCATATACCGGCTTGCGCGAGAAGGTAGCCAGAATATGCGGAATCAATCCCCACGCCGGCAACAACACGATATATACCTCAGGATGGCCGAAGAACCAGATCAGGTGCTGCAACAGGATCGGGTCGCCGCCATTGGCGGCGTCGAAGAAATGCGTACCGAAATGCCGGTCGGTCAGCAACATAGTGGCTGCCGCACTGAATACCGGCATGGCCAGGATCAGCATGAAGGCGGTGATCAGCCATGCCCAGACGAACAGCGGCATCTTCATCAGCGATATGCCCGGCGCGCGCATGTTGAGTACCGTCACCACCACATTGATCGCACCGGTAATAGAAGAGAGACCCAGCAGATGAATCGTGAAGATCGCAAAATCGATCCCGATTCCGCTCTGCAGATCCAGCGAGGCGTTGTGCATTATCCAGCCCGCCCCGGTGGCGCCGCTGCCGACGCCGGAGAATTGCAGCAAGAACGGGGTCAGCAATAAAGTTGCGGCAAACGGCAGAATCCAGAATCCCCAGTTGTTGACGCGCGGCAGTGCCATGTCGGGCGCGCCTATCATCAGCGGGATGAGGTAATTGTTGAGGCCGGTGGCGAACGGCATGATCGCGCCGAACACCATGATCAATGCGTGGAGGGTAAACAGCTGGTTGTACATGCCGGGTGAAAGCAGTTGCAGGCCCGGCAATAGCAATTCGGCACGCACCGCCACGATGAAGGCGCCGCCGATAAAAAACATGATGGCGCCGAAACTCATGTACAGGATGCCGAGATCCTTGTGGTTGGTGGTGGTCAGCCAGCGCATGATGCCGGCGGGCGGATGTTCGTGCTGGTCATGCACAGCCGTTGTGGTAGCCGTAGCCATATGCTCTCCTTAACGCAATGCCTTGACCTGCGAAGGCTGCACCATGTCGTCCATGCGGTTGCCAAATGAGTTGCGCTCATAAGTCACGACCGCGGCAATCTCGGCATCGGACAGGATATTCTTGAAAGCCTGCATGGCGCTGCCCGGCTTGCCGTTCATGACCCGGTCCAGATGGCCGTCCTTGATCAGGCGGTCGTCATTGTCGAGGAATGGCCCATTGACGATCTTGCTTCCAGCCAATGCGGGGAAAGCTCCGGGAATACCCTTGCCGTCAGCCTGATGGCAGGCGATACAAACCCTCTTATAGATTTCCTCCCCTTTTACCATCAACTCATTCCTGCTCCAGACCTTGCCGGCAGCGGTTTCCGCCAGCGAGCCTTCCGCTTTTTTCTTGGCAACCCATTCCCTGAATTGCGGCTCTGCAATGGCCTCCACCACGATCGGCATGAAGGAGTGTCCATCGCCGCACAATTGGGCGCACTGGCCACGGTAGGTTCCGGGTTTATCGATATTCACCCACATTTCGCGCAGATAGCCGGGGACGGCATCGCGCTTGACGCCGAAAGCAGGCACCCACCATGAATGGATCACATCGGTTGAGGTCAGCAGAATGCGCACTTTTTTGTTGGTGGGCAAAATGAGCGGATTGTCTACTTCCTGCAGATAATGCTCACCCTTGGTCTTTTTGTTATGGATCTGTTCTTGTGTGGTCGCAATAGTACTGACGAACCTGATATCTTCTTCCGGGTATTCGTACTGCCATTTCCATTGGCTGGCAGTCACCTTGACCACCATCTCGGCAGCGGTCCTGGTGTCTTCCATGTTGACGATGGAATGGAAAGCGGGAATGCCCATCAGGACATAATCAATATATATCAGGATAAGAAAAGGGGAAATCGCCAATGCCCATTGCCATTTGGTGCGGGGGCCGGTAAAAGCTGCCGGTTGAACACCTGAATTTTTGCGGTGCCTGAAAATGGAATAGATGAAAATGGCAAAAACAACAGCATAGATAACCATGATGATGCGCTGGAAATCCACGCTCACCGTCATCGAATCATGGGCAATCGGCGTAACCGGCTCCTGGAAATCCCAGATGGATTTTGCATGTGCCAAGCCGGAAGCAAATAGAAAGGGAACAATTCCGGACAACAGCGTTAACTGTTTTCCTGTTTTCCTCATCGCACAGAAATTTGCAGTCCTATGCCTTTTGTTGAAACAAAAAAGGCGAATGAACCACTTTGCAATGGCAGATTCATCATGGATTGCCGAACGGTTAGTTTCATGGCATGGCCTCCGCTGAGAATGCTTCTGTTTCTCGAGTTAGCACTGAAGCCCAACATACCCCCCGCAAACTTCCCCGTCAAGTAAGCCGTTGCTATGCTTTTTCGCCTTCGAATTTTTGGCGTAACCTGCTAATTTGTTGGAGGCGCGAGCCGGAGTCGAACCGACCTACACGGATTTGCAATCCGGTGCATAACCGCTTTGCTATCGCGCCGTGCTGCGAAACACAGGCTGAAATGATTAAGGGAAAGCGAGAAAGCTTTCCCTTGGATTTGGAGCGGGAGAAGAGTCTCGAACTCTCGACCTCAACCTTGGCAAGGTTGCGCTCTACCAACTGAGCTACTCCCGCAAAACGAGTGCGCATTATAGGGATATTCAAATTTCTGTCAATAATTTTGCCGGAATGCTTTGGCATAAAAAGACCTTCACCGTCAAAGTGTTTTCAATTTGAATAAACGCATGAAATTTTCCGTGGTGCACCGCCCTGCTTCTTCCGTGCTGATGCCGCGCAGCGCGGCAATTTCTTCGGCAACATGCTTCACATAAGCCGGTTGATTGAGCTTGCCGCGGTGCGGCGCGGGCGCCAGATACGGTGCATCGGTTTCGATCAGGATGCGCTCCAGCGGCACGCGCTGTGCGACTTCCTTGATTTGCCTGGCATTTTTGAAGGTAACGATACCTGAGAAGGAAATGTAGAACCCCAGCGCCAGCGCGGCTTCGGCCACTTCCCAAGTTTCGGTGAAGCAGTGCATCACCCCGCCCGCCTCGGCGGCATTTTCCTCGGTCATGATGCGCAGCGTGTCCGCCGCCGCTTCGCGGGTATGGATGATGAGCGGTTTGCCGCATTCGCGCGCGGCGCGGATGTGGTTGCGGAAGCGCGTGCGCTGCCATTCCAGGTCGCCCTTCAGCCGGAAATAATCCAGGCCGGTTTCGCCGATGGCAACGACTCTGGGGTGCCGCGCCAGCTCGACTAGGCGTGCGGCATCGGGCTCCTCGACACCCTCGTAATCGGGATGCACCCCCACCGAGGCGTAGATATTCGGGTGCTGTTCGGCGAGTGCCAGTACCTGCGGAAAACCAGCCAGATTGACCGAAACGCACAGCGCGCCAATTACGTCGTTATGCCGCATTTGCGCCAGCACGTCGGCAAGGTTTCCGGCAAGTTCGGGGAAGTCAAGATGGCAGTGGGAATCGATAAATGGCATGGTTGTCTTGGAAAACACGGATGTGAGGGTATGTAGGTGCGAATTCATTCGCACTAACAAGAGGTTATATGCGAATAAATTCGCACCTACAAAAGCAACGCAAAGCGTAGCGTGCCCAACGAGTGAATATATTGTTGTCAATGTTGGGCACGCTACGCTTTGCCCAACCTACGTACTGCGGATTATAGGGTTATTCGAGCATAAGCTGGCGATAGGAAAACAGCAGCGACTCCAGGAACAGCTTGGGATTGAGCGTATGCCGCGCTTCGCGCTTTGCGTTTTGCAGGTGGCCTTGCAGTCGCGCCAGATTCAACGGCGCAATTGGCTCGACCAGTTTTCTGACGACGGCCTCTTCGCCGGGATGGTAGCGCAGCCTTCCCGCCAGCTTCATCGAGCTCAAGTCATAGCTCCATTGCTGCAGCCATTGCACCACCAATACCTGCTCGGTTTTCTGCAACGCCTCGGCCAGCGCGAAAACATCCAGTGCCGCAGGCTGGCGCACGGCATACAGCAATTTATTGCGCTCTTCGCTGCCGAGTTGTTCGTTCAGTTGAACGGCTTGCAACGGTGCAAAACCGGAGGCTGCGAGCGCCTCAGCGGGATTTTTCACGCCCTGCTCCGCCAGCCAGCGCGCTGCGCTTGCGGCATCGGGAGCAGATAGCGCAAAAGATAAACAGCGGCTCAGAATGGTCGGCAATAATTGTTGCGGCTTGTGCGACACCAGAATAAACAGCAGGCCCGGCGGCGGCTCTTCAAGATTTTTCAGCAGGGCATTCGCGGCACTGGAGTTCATTGCTTCGGCGGGATGAATGACGACCACGCGCCTGCCGCCCTGATGCGCCGACATGCCGGAAAAGTCAGTCAGCCCGCGCACCTGCTCGACGGAAATCTGCTTGCTGGGTTTCTTGCCGGATGCCGATCTGGAATCATCGCTTTCTTCGTCTTCCAGGCTCAACGATTCCGGTTGCAGCAGGCGGAAATCCGGGTGCGAACCTTGGGCAAACCAGTGGCACGAAGAGCATTGTCCGCAGGAAAACCCGGATTCATCTGGATGCTCGCACAACAGGCTTTGCGCAAATTGCATTGCCAGATCGAACTTGCCGACCCCCTTGCTTCCCTTGAACAACAGGCCATGCGGCGGACGTTTGCGCAGTTCCTGCAAACGCCGCCAGTCACTTTCCTGCCAAGGATAAATTGCATTCATATCAAATAGATGAAATTATTACTTCAAGTTTACGTTTAATTTCATTGATAGTTTGTGCCGCATCGATCACCACGTAGCGCTGCGGGTTTTGGCTCACACGCCGATGATATCCGGCGCGCACCCGCTCGAAGAAATCGGCCTGCTCCTGCTCGAAGCGATCCAGCGAAGCATTGTTTGTCAGGCGTTGCCTTGCTATCTCGACCGGAACATCAAAAAACAGCGTTACATCGGGTTGCAGGTCAGCATGCACCCATTGCTCAAGCAGGCTCAATTTATCCCAATCCAGCCCCCTGCCGCCGCCCTGATAGGCAAAGCTGGCATCACTGAAACGGTCGGAAACCACCCATTTGCCAGCACGTAACGCCGGCTTGATGACCTGCTCGATATGTTCCAGACGCGCCGCAAACATCAGCAGCGCCTCGGTACCGATGTTCATCGGCTGGTTCAGCAGTATCTCGCGCAACTGTTCGCCGAGCGGTGTGCCGCCCGGTTCGCGCGTGACTATTACATCATGGCCGCGCTGCCGCAGCGCGTCGGCAAACCATGCCAGATGGGTGCTTTTTCCGGCCCCATCCATGCCTTCGAAGGTAATGAACTTGCTCATTTCTGGTATTGATTCACCGCCCGGTTATGTTCGGTCAGACTGCTGGAAAAATGCGAGCTGCCATCGCCGCGCGCCACGAAGTATAGCGCGTCGGTCTGTGCCGGATGCAAAGTCGCCTGCAACGCGGCCATGCCCGGCAAGGCAATCGGCGTGGGAGGCAAGCCAGCGCGAATATAGGTATTGTAGGCAGTATCGGCCAGCAGGTCGCGTTTGCGCAGGTTGCCGTCAAACGTTTCGCCCAGGCCGTAAATTACGGTCGGGTCGGTCTGTAACAGCATTCCCCTGCGCAAACGATTCATGAACACGCCGGCAATCATGGCGCGATCATCCGCTGTACCGGTTTCCTTTTCGACGATGGAGGCCAGAATCAATGCCTGATAAGGGGCTTGCAGCGGCAAATCCGGTGCGCGCGTTGCCCAGGTTTCCTGCAGGCGTTGCTGCATGGTCTGGTAGGCGCTCCTGAGAATCGCCAGGTCGCTGCTGCCGGCAGCGAATTTGTAGGTGTCGGGAAAGAACAGCCCCTCGGGATGACTTTCCGTCGCCCCGATACGCTGCAAAATTTCTGTATCGGTCAGATTCAACGTGTCATGCGCAATATCGGGGTTGGCATTCAGCGCGGCGCGCAGCTGTTTGAACGCCCAGCCTTCGATGATGCTGATCTGGCTCTGAATGACCTCACCCCTGGTGATGATCTGCAATAGCTCCATCGGTGAAACGTCGCGATCCAGCGAGTATTGACCCGCCTTCAGCTGCCCCGAACTGCCGTGCAGCCTTCCCAGCCAGACAAACGGCCAAGCCTGCCCCATTAATCCGGCTTGTTTCATTTCCCGGGCCACACTTTTCAGACTGCTGCCCTGCTTCAATTCAAATTCGAACGGCGTAGCAGGCAACGCCAGCGGGTGGTGCACATAGTAACCCAGCCCGGTCGTGGCGAGCAGCACCAGCGCAATCAGCAATATAGCCAGCCGCCGCATCATGCGCCCTGCCGCTCGAGGTCATGGCGGATCTGTGCGGCCACCGGAAATTGGCTCCAATGGCGTTGCTCCAGTTCGCGTATCGGCCATAGCCCGATGATGCTGTTAACCAGAAACAGCTCATCGGCATGCAACGCCTCTTCCAGCCCGAAATCGCGCACCTGCAGCGTGACGCCGTGCTGCAATGCCCAAGCCATGACCCGTTCGCGCTGTATCCCTGCCACGCCGCAGCGCGACAAATCGGGAGTGACCAGTTGCCCTTGCGACACCATGAACAGGTTGCCGCGCGTGCCTTCAATGATGTTGCCGTCAGCATCCAGCAGCAACCCTTCGGCAATCTCCGGGTTGTTCCATTCTGCAGCCGCCAGCACATTTTCCAGACGGTTGAGATGCTTGATTCCGGCGAGGCGCGGCTGCGCGGGCAGGCGCAAGTTGCATACGCGCACTTTGATGCCCTGCGTCGCCCATTCCGGCGGGTAGTCCGGCAAAGGCGAGAAATCCCAGATGCGCGTGGGCGCTGCAGCGACGGGCGGCGGGTAGCCGCGCGTACCCTCGCCGCGCGTGACAATCAGCTTCAGCACGCAGTCCGGATGCTGCACGAGCACCTTATCCAGCTCGGCGCAAAGCAGCGCCTCGTCCGGACAGGCTATGCCCAGCGCGGCACAATCATGCTGCAGTTTGAGGTAATGCAGAGGCCAGTGCAGCGCCTTGCCATGTGTTGCGCGCAGGGTGCGAAACACCCCGTCGCCATAGAGCAGGCCGCGATCGCGAATGCTGATCAAGTTGCCGGGTTTACCGTTGACCAGCATTGAGGAAGGGTCAAACCTTGCGGAACACCAGCGAGCCGTTGGTTCCGCCGAAGCCGAAGTTGTTGTTGACCGCGACATCGATCTTCATGTCGCGCGCAACATTCGCGCAGTAGTCCAGGTCACATTCCGGATCCTGCTCGAAGATGTTGATGGTCGGCGGCGAAATCTGGTGATGCACCGCCAAGGCGCAGAATACCGACTCAATGCCGCCCGCGCCACCCAGCAGATGGCCGGTCATCGACTTGGTGGAGTTCACCACCAGCTTGCTGGCATGATCGCCAAACGCCAGCTTGATTGCGTCGGTTTCGTTCTTGTCGCCCAGCGGCGTCGAAGTGCCGTGCGCATTGACGTACTGCACGTCCTGCGGGTTCAGTCCGGCGTTGCGCAGCGCATTCAACATGCTGCGCTTCGGTCCGTCCGTGTCCGGCGCGGTGATGTGGTATGCATCGCCGCTCATGCCGTAGCCGGCCAGTTCCGCGTATATCCTCGCTCCGCGCGCTTTGGCGTGTTCATATTCTTCCAGCACCATCACCCCGGCGCCTTCGCCGATCACGAAGCCGTCGCGGTCCTTGTCCCAGGGGCGGCTGGAGGTGGCCGGGTCGTCATTGCGCGTGCTGAGCGCGCGTGCGGCGCCGAAGCCGCCCACCGCCAACGGGCTGATCGTCGCTTCGGCACCGCCGGCAATCATCACATCCGCATCACCATATTCGATAATGCGCGCCGATTCGCCGATGCAATGCGTGCCGGTGGTGCAGGCGGAGACCATCGCCAGATTCGGGCCTTTCAGCCCATACATCACGGACAGATTGCCGGAAATCATGTTGATGATGGTGCCCGGAATGAAAAACGGCGAGATTTTGCGCGGGCCTGCGGCAAGAAAATCGCTGTGCGTTTCCTCGATCATCGGCAAACCGCCGATGCCGGAACCGATGTTGACACCGATGCGCTCGGCATTCTCCCCGGAAACTTCCAGCCCGGCATCCTTGAACGCCTCCATGCCGGCCACCAGGCCAAAATGGATGAAGCGATCCATGCGGCGCGCATCCTTGGCAGGAAGATACTGGGTAACGTCGAAATCCTTCACCTCGCCGGCAATCTGTGCAGCCATTGCGGCGGCATCAAAGCGGGTGATTCTGGTAATTCCCGATTTCCCTGCGACAATGTTTTGCCAGGCAACGGGTATCCCGATCCCGACTGGGGAGACAATCCCCAGTCCGGTAATAACAACTCTGCGTTTAGACAAACTGACTCCGTTTCAGGAACAGGAAAAGAGGGGAATTATTTCTGATGCGCCAGGACGTAATCGATGGCTTGCTGCACGGTGGTGATTTTTTCTGCGTCTTCATCGGGGATTTCGCATTCAAATTCCTCTTCCAGCGCCATCACCAGTTCCACGGTATCCAGAGAATCTGCACCCAGATCGTTAACGAAAGAAGATTCATTCTTGACTTCCGATTCGTTCACGCCAAGCTGTTCGGCAACGATCTTTTTAACACGTTGTTCAATAGACATTTATCTCTCCTACCCTGTTTAAGTTAAAAAAGCGGACGCGATTGTATCAAAATTACCCGGAATTCCAAATCACAACTTGAGAATGCTCATCTGCAACGCCCGATCAATCCAGTGGCGGCGCAATCTTGATAATTTCTTCCGCCGTGGTCAGCCCCGCCGCCACCTTTTCCGCCCCGCTCAAGCGCAACGGCTTCATGCCCTCGCGCCTGGCTAATACCTTGATTTTCTGGAGTTCAGCATCCGCGACTACCAGTTTTTTCATTTCCGCGCTGAGCGGCAGCATTTCATAGATGCCGGTACGCCCGCGATATCCGGTCATGCGGCACTCGAGGCAGCCGGTGGCGACATACACCTGCGCAGGTTTGGCGGCTTTCCACGGGTGAACCAGCTCCTGCCATGTCTCCTCGCTGATCTCGCCCTTGACTTTGCAATGCGGACATAGCGTACGCGCCAGCCGTTGCGCCATCACGCCCAGCAGCGTCGAGTTGAGCAGATAGGCTGGCACGCCCAGTTCGAGCAGGCGCGTGATGGCGGAAGGCGCGTCGTTGGTATGCAGGGACGACAACACCAGATGCCCGGTCAGCGCCGCCTGTACGGCTATTTCAGCCGTTTCCGCATCACGGATTTCGCCCACCATGATGATGTCCGGGTCTTGCCGCAACAGGGTGCGCACGCCGCTGGCAAAGCTCAGGCCGATGTTATGCTGCACCTGCATCTGATTGAATGCCGGCTCGATCATTTCGATAGGATCTTCCACCGTGCAGACATTTACCTCCGGTGTGGCGAGCTGCTTCAGTGTGGAGTACAGCGTGGTGGTCTTGCCGGAGCCGGTCGGGCCGGTCACCAGAATGATGCCGTTCGGCTGGCGTGTCCAGTCGTTCCATAATGCAGTCTGTTCGCGCGAAAAACCAAGGTCGGCGAAATTCCTCACCAGAATGTCCGGATCGAAAATGCGCATCACCAGCTTCTCGCCGAAAGCCGTCGGCATGGTGGAAAGACGCATTTCTATTTCATCTCCGTCATCGCTCACTGTCTTGATGCGCCCATCCTGCGGCCGGCGTTTCTCCACCATATCCATGCGCCCGAGCAGCTTGATGCGGTTGGTGATGGCGTTGGTCACGCTGGCGGGAAGCTGATAGACCTGATGCAGCACGCCATCGATACGGAAGCGCACGATGCCGATGTCGCGGCGCGGCTCCAGATGGATGTCGCTGGCGCGCTGCTCGAAGGCGTATTTGAACAGCCAGTCCACCAGCGTCACCACATGCTGCTCATTGGCGTCCAGATTCTTGCTCTTGCCCAGTTCGACCAGTTGCTCGAAATTCTGTACGCCAACGGGCTGGCCCGCCCTGGCTTTGTTGGCAAGCTGCACGGAATGGGCAAGACTGTAGATTTCCGGCAGGTAGTGGTTGATGTCGGCCGGGCTGGCCAGCACCAGCTTGACCTTAAGATTGAGAATGCGCTCGAGATCCGCCACCCAGCCGGTGAGGAACGGCTCGGCGGTAGCGATGGTCACCTCGCGTTCGCCAACCTTGACCGGCATGATCTTGAGCCGCTCGGCGTAAGATTTGGAAACGATATTGGCGATGCCGCCGAAATTCAATTGCAGCGGATCGATGTGGAAATAGGGCATGCCGGCGCGCGCCGCCAGCCACTCGGTGAGGAACTCGATGTTCATCAGTTTGCCGGGCGGCAACGCGGCGCGCCACTGCTGTCCGGCAATGACCATCAGCGGATGCGAACGATCCGCCTTATGGTTTCTGGCCAGCTTCTCCGCCTCTGCGGGCGAAACCATTCCGTCCTCTACCAGCCAGCGCAAAACCATATCCAGCGTCAGCTTCTGCTCACGGGACGACAACGCACCGGGGATTTCTTTGCTCATGACTGGACCATCCTGAACCGAAGGTTGCGAGTCTAATGGCTTAGCTGAAAAAAGTGAAATACGTTTTATGCATCAGTCAGAATGAACAGAAGATGCAGCGAAAACAAGGTTCCGATGCGGGCTTTCCGGAATGACCTATACGATGCGATTGCGCGACTCCCCCTTATAAAACGCCTCGATGTTGCGCGCGATCTCCTCGGCCAGGCGCACCAGCGATTGCTGGCTGGCCCAAGCGACATGGGGAGTGATGATGCAGTTCGGGCCAGCCATTTCCAGCAGAGGGTTGCCCGCGCGCGGCGGCTCGGTGGTGAGCACGTCCACCCCTGCCCCGGCGATGCGTTTTTCGCGCAACGCCTGCGCCAGCGCGGCCTCTTCCACCACCCCGCCGCGCGCGACGTTGAGCAGGATGGCGCCCGGCTTCATCCTCCTTAGCTCCGGCGCGCCGATCAGGTTGCGCGTCTGTGGCGTGAGCGGGCAATGCAGCGTGACGGCATCGGCCTGTTCCAGCATCTGCTCGAACGCCACGCGGTCCGCGCGGATAGACGGCGCATCCTTGCGCTCCGCCACCAGCACCTGCATGCCGAAGGCTGCGGCGATGCGCGCCACCGCCTGGCCAATATGGCCGTAGCCGAAGATGCCCAGTGTGCTGCCGTGCAGGTCGTTCAGCGGATGGCTCAGCAGCGCGAAATGCGCGGAGCGCTGCCAGGCTCCGGCAACAACATCCGCGTGATAGCTGTGCACCTGCCGCCGCAGCGCCAGCAGCAGAGCGAAGGTGTGCTCCGCCACCGAATCGGTGGAATAGCCGCTGACGTTGCACACCGCGATGCCATGTGCGCGGCAATAATCCAGGTCGACGTTGTTGGTGCCGGTGGCTGCCACCGCGATGAGCTTTAACTTCGGCAACTGCGCAAGCGAAGCTGCCATCAGCGGCACCTTGTTGGAGATCGCCACCTCGGCATGCGTGAGGCGCTCCACCACCTGCTCCGGCAGCGTGGATTCGTACTCGTGCCATTGCAGCGGCAGCGCGGGCGCGCGCATCGCCACCGGCAACGTGCCACGGTCGAGGAAGACGATACGGGAAGGAGGATTCATGCAAATCACCATCAAAAGGAAGCCGGCTGCATTATCCCAGATAACCCGCCTTATCCCCGCTGCCGCCCTGTTGATAGATGGCGCACAGAATAGTAACGCTTGACAGTACTATCGCGCGGGAATACTATTAACCAATGATCAAATCCTTCGCTGACAAGGCCACGGCGGCGGTATTTTCCGGGCAGACCATTCGCCGGTTGCCGCCTGAGGTTCAGGTCATGGCCCGGCGCAAACTCAAGCTCCTCGATGCAGTGAGCAGGATCGAGGAACTGCGCGTGCCGCCAGGCAACCGTCTGGAGACGCTGGGCGGCGACCGCAGCGGGCAATGGAGTATCCGCATCAACAACCAGTGGCGGATATGTTTCAGTTGGGGAGACGGACACGCAAACAATGTCGAAATCGTCGATTATCATTAAGGAGCATGAAATGAGCATTCAGCGCGAAAAAATAGGCACCATCAAGTTCGGGAACATCGTCACGGGCGAGAGGCTTGCGCTCGTGCATCCCGGCGAAATCCTGTTGCGTGACTTCATCGAACCCATGGGCCTGACGCGCTACAAGGTCGCCAAGTCCATCAGCGTGCCCCAGCGCCGCATCGACGAAATCTGCGCCGGGAACCGCGCGATTACCGCCGATACCGCCATGCGCCTCGGCCGCCTGTTCGGCATGTCCGCGCAAACATGGATGAACCTGCAAGCCCAGTATGACCTGGAAGTCGCGGAGAGCGAGCTCGGCGACAAAATCGACCACGAGGTCATGCCGATAGCGGCGTGAGCTAGCCCATATTGCAATGATGGCCCTATTAGCTCATCAAATCGACTCCATACGTTTTATTGTAACTTTACCGCCCCTTCGGGACGGGGAAGTCCCTTTCATTCGTTAGACCGTCGCATGATCAGAGACCACATCGAAAAGCGATTTCCCGGTGAGCATCAAAACACAGTTGCCGTGCGTCGTTACCTTACGACGGCTTGCGAAAACTTGGTGAATCGCGGTTTGGCCGATCCTAAGTTTGTGAGCGAACTTGCATCTGGCTCAAACCAGAAGTTTTGGGCGTGTGTGTCAGAGGCACTCATCGCCGACCGTCTACGCGACAAGCAATTTGGTACACGAAACACGCTGGGTAAAGGCCCGGACTTTCTGGTGATGGAAGGCAACAGGAGGATTTGGATTGAGGTTGTGTGCCCAGAGCCAGCCAACATTCCTACCAACTGGCTCAACCCACCTTCAGGTAGTGTGATCCAATTACCGCACGAGGAAATCTTGCTCCGTTGGACAAGTGCAATCAAGACCAAAGTTGAAGCACTCATCGGCAGCTCTGACGGTAAGCAAACGGGGTACATCAATTCCGGTTTAATAGCGCCTAACGACGCGTACGTCATAGCTGTCAATGGCTGCATGCTACGAGGCGGACGATTTCCTGCGCTATTCGGAATCAGTCAGTTCCCTTATGCCGCAGAGGCTGTCTTTCCCATCGGTCCATATCAGCTACGAATCGACAGGGAAACCTTGGAGGTGATTGATCGCGGTCACCAACATCGTCCTTATGTATTAAACAAAAATGGGGCAAAGGTTCCCGCGTATACCTTCTTGGACCCTTGTTTTAATCGGATTAGTGCGATCTGGGCGGTTGACCTAAACGGGGGCTCCGCCATTGGAAATAGGGAGCCAATGGTTGTCGTACACAACCCGAATGCAACCAACCCAGTACCGCTTGAATTCTTGCCTGCGGACGACGAATACGTAACCATGGATGATGGCGGCGAACTCGTGTTCAGCAAAGCGTAGGTCGGGTTAGCGCAGCGTAACCCGACACCATCCATGACCAGTCGGGTTACGCCCGCACGCGGGCTAACCCGACCTACGATTGCTACGCCGAAACTTGCCCACGAGATTCCCTCTTGCGCTCGATTTCAGTCAGGTAGCGCTTGCGCAGGCGGATGGACTGCGGGGTGATCTCGACCAGTTCGTCGTCGTCGATGAATTCCACGGCGGATTCCAGCGTCAGGCGGATCGGCGGGGTGAGGCGCACGGCTTCGTCGGTGCCCGAGGCGCGCACGTTGGTCAGTTGCTTGCCCTTGATCGGGTTGACCACCAGGTCGTTGTCGCGGCTGTGGATGCCGATGATCATGCCTTCGTACAGCTTGTCGCCGGGCGACACGAACATGCGGCCGCGCTCTTCCAGTTTCCACAAGGCGTAGGCGACCGCCTCGCCTTTTTCGGCAGAGATCAGCACGCCGTTGCGGCGCCCCGGCATATCGGGCTTGACCGGCGCGTAGTCGTCGAACACGTGCGCCATGATGCCGGTGCCGCGCGTCAGGGTCATGAATTCGGACTGGAAGCCGATCAGGCCGCGCGCCGGGATGCGGTATTCGAGACGCACGCGCCCGTGGCCGTCCGGCTGCATGTCCTGCAGGTCGCCGCGGCGGCGGCCGAGCTCTTCCATCACCGCGCCCTGGTTGGTGTCTTCCACGTCCACCGTCAGCACTTCGTAAGGTTCGCACTTCTCGCCGTTGATCTCGCGATACACGACGCGCGGCTTGCCCACGGCCAGCTCGAAGCCCTCGCGGCGCATGTTCTCCAGCAGGATGGTCAGGTGCAATTCGCCGCGTCCGGCCAGCAGGAACACATCGGTGTTGTCAGTTTCTTCGACACGCAACGCCACGTTCACCAACAACTCCTTGTTCAGGCGGTCGCGGATCTGACGACTGGTGACGAACTTGCCTTCCTGTCCGGCGAGCGGCGAGCTGTTCACCATCATGTTCATGGTCAGCGTCGGCTCGTCCACCTTGGGCATCGGCAGCGCCTCGGGCTTGTTCACGTCGGCAATGGTCACGCCGATGCCGATCTCCTCGATGCCATTGATCAGCACGATATCGCCCGCGCTCGCCTCATCCAGCAGCACGCGCTCGACGCCGCGGAAACCCAGCACCTGGTTGACGCGCGCCTTCTTAGGCGAATTGCTACCGCTCAGTACCATCACCTCCTGGCCGGGCTTGATGCGGCCACGGCGCACACGGCCCACGCCGATGCGGCCGACGAAGCTGGAGTAGTCCAGCGCGGAAATCTGCAACTGCAGCGGCGCATCGGCATCGACTTCCGGCGCAGGCACATGCTTGAGTACCGCATCCAGCAGCGGGCGCATGTCCGGGCTGGGCTTGGCCAGATCCAGCATGGCATAGCCGTTCAGCGCCGAAGCGTACACTACCGGGAAATCCAGTTGATCTTCAGTCGCGCCGAGCTTGTCAAACAAATCGAAAGTCTGGTTGATTACCCAATCCGGCCGCGCGCCGGGGCGATCCACCTTGTTGATCACCACGATCGGGCGCAGACCCAGGGCAAGTGCTTTCTTGGTGACGAAGCGGGTTTGCGGCATCGGGCCTTCCACCGCGTCCACCAGCAGCAACACGCTGTCCACCATGCCGAGCACGCGCTCTACCTCGCCGCCGAAATCGGCGTGGCCGGGCGTGTCGACGATGTTGATATGCACCCCTTCGTAATCCACCGCACAGTTTTTCGCCAGAATGGTGATGCCGCGCTCTTTTTCCAGATCATTGCTGTCCATCACGCGCTCGGCGACATGCTGGTGCGAGGCAAAGGTGCCGGACTGGCTGAGCAGCTTGTCCACCAGCGTGGTCTTGCCGTGATCGACGTGGGCGATGATGGCGATATTGCGGAGTGCGCGGGACATGGGGATAACTACCTGTGCTGAATTCAAAGGGCGCGCATTCTATCACAAGGGATGCGGGCACCCCGCTATTTTTGCTGGCATAAAAACAACTGCTGTCCGCAGATTACACAGATTGACGCAGATTAAGGCTGGGAACGGTTTGATGCCGTCTAATCTGCTTAATCTGCGAAATCTGTGGATGGGTTTTCCCGGAATTAATTGCCCATTTCCAGCATCAGCTGGTTGACGCGCCTGACGAAGGTCGCCGGATCGTCGAGCTGGCCGCCCTCCGCGAGCAGTGCCTGGTCGAACAGCACCGCCGCCCAGTCGTCGAAGCGCTTCTCCTCGGATTTCAGGCGCTGCACCACCGGATGCTGCGGGTTGATCTCGAGGATCGGCTGCGATGCCGGCGCCTTCTGCCCGGCCGCCTTGAGCATCCGCGCCAGATTGCCGCTCAGGTCGTGCTCGTCGACCACCAGACAGGCCGGCGAGTCAGTCAGGCGGTGCGTGACGCGCACTTCCTTGACCTTATCTCCGAGCGACTTGACGATCTTCCCGGTCAGCTCCTTGAATTCGTCGGCCTCTTTTTCCTGCGCCTGCTTCTCGGCTTCGTCTTCCAGCTTGCCAAGGTCGAGTCCACCCTTCGCTACCGAAGCCAGTTGCTTGCCGTCGAACTCGGTGAGATAGCCCAATGCCCACTCGTCCACGCGGTCGGACAGCAGCAGCACCTCGATGCCTTTCTTGCGGAATACCTCCAGATGCGGGCTGTTTTTCGCCGCATTAAAGGTCTCGGCGGTGACGTAGTAGATCTTCTCCTGCCCTTCCTTCATACGGCCGATATAGTCCTTCAGCGACACGGTCTCATCACTGGTATCGGAATGCGTCGAAGCGAAGCGCAACAACCCGGCGATCTTGTCCTTGTTGGCGAGGTCCTCGCCCACGCCCTCTTTCAGCACCTTGCCGAATTCGCCCCAGAATTTTGCATATTTTTCCTGGTCGTTCTCGGCCATGTCTGCCAGCAAACCGAGTACCTTGCCGGTACAGCCTTTGCGGATCGCCTCGATGTCCTTCGATTCCTGCAATATCTCGCGCGATACATTGAGCGGCAGGTCGGCCGAATCGACTACTCCGCGCACGAAGCGCAGATACAGCGGCATCAGCTGCTCGGCGTCGTCCATGATGAACACGCGCCGCACGTACAGCTTGATGCCGTGGCGCGCATTGCGGTCCCACAGGTCAAACGGCGCGCGTTGCGGTATATACAGCAACTGGGTGTATTCCTGGCGCCCCTCGACACGCGCGTGTGTCCACGCCAGCGGATCGTCGTAGTCGTGCCCGACATGCTTGTAGAATTCCTTGTACTGCTCGTCGCTGATCTCGTTCTTGCCGCGTGCCCACAATGCGGAAGCCTGATTGACGGTCTCGTCCTCGTCGGTGACCTGCTGTTTGTCGTCCTTCCATTCTTCCTTTTTCATCAGGATCGGCTGGACGATATGGTTGGAATACTTGCGCACGATGCCGCGCAGTTTGTAGCCTTCCAGCAGGTCATCCTGGCCGTCGCGCAGGTGCAGCGTGATCTCGGTGCCGCGAGATGGCTTCTCCACCATCTCGATGGAAAACTCGCCGCCGCCGTCCGATTCCCAGCGCACGCCCTGGTCGGCATTCTCGCCGGCGCGGCGCGTCAGCACCGTCACCCGGTCGGCAACGATGAAGGAAGAATAGAAGCCCACGCCGAACTGTCCGATCAGTTGCGCATCTTTCTGCTGATCGCCGGACAGGCGCGAGAAGAACTCGCGCGTCCCGGACTTGGCGATGGTGCCGAGGTTGGCGATGACCTCGTCGCGGTTCATGCCGATGCCGTTGTCGCTCACGGTCAGCGTGCGCGCGTCCTTGTCGTAGGCGATGCGGATGGACATGTCAGAATCGTTTTCGAACAGCGCCGCATTGTGCAGCCCCTCGAAGCGCAGCTTGTCGCAGGCGTCGGAAGCGTTGGAAACCAGTTCGCGCAGGAAAATCTCACGGTTGGAATACAGCGAGTGGATCATCAATTGCAGCAGTTGCTTTACCTCGGCCTGAAAGCCCAGGGTCTCGCGGTTGGTGGTCGCACTTTCGGTCATGTTTTCTCCATATTGATTGATAAAGGGCGCTCCGGTATCTGGGGGGGTGTTCGGTGATTTTCAAGGGTACATATAAATCACGCAGACAGAAACGAGAACATGGGGGCGCCGGCACCCAAAGATCAGCCAGTATGAAAATGTATCCGGTTGCGCCCGGCTTCCTTGGCTTGGTACATCGCCATATCGGAGTATTTAAGGATTTCTTCCGCGCTGGCCTCGTGGTTGACAAACAAGGCCACGCCGATGCTCGACGTGCACCGGTGCTCAATAGTGGTTTCTGCGCTACCCTCCAGCTGGTGTTTCAACGCATAAGGCTCGGCCAGGGCCGCACAGATTTTTTCCGCAACAATGCCGGCCTGTCTGGCCGATTCGCCCTTGCCTGGGTCCAGTTCGCCAAGCACCACGACAAATTCGTCGCCACCGAAACGCGCAACGGTATCCGCCTCGCGCACGCAGCGGGTCAGGCGTTGCGCCACTTCAACCAGCAGCAAGTCACCCACATCGTGCCCATACGTATCGTTGAGCGGCTTGAAATTATCCAGGTCGATGAACATCAATGCGCCAAACAGGCCGCTGCGCTTGCTGGCGGCCATGGTTTGTTCCAGGCGGTCGTTCAGCAAGCGGCGGTTGGGCAGTTGCGTCAAGGCGTCATAGAAAGCCAGTGTATGAATCTGTTCCTCGGCCTGCTTGCGTTCGGTGATGTCGCGCGAAAAGCCGACCGTACCCAACACATTGCCATTTTTGTCAATGATAGATGTCTTGAATGTTTCAACCCAATGTTCTTTACTGCCGTCGAATGACATCTCCTCGACATGTTTCTGCTGGCGTGTGGCAATTATTTCGGCGTCATCGTTGCGGTATTTCTCCGCCAATTCCTTGGGCCATAGGTCGAAATCGGTTTTACCAATGATCTGCCGGATATCGCCCAACCCTGTGTAATCCACATACGCCTTGTTAACTCTGACGTAACGGCCATCAATATCTTTCAACCATGACAGATAGGGCGAATTGTCGAGAATAGCGCGTATGCTTGCTTCACCTTCAATCAGGCCAGCTTCCGCCTGTTTACGCTTTGTGATGTCATGAATAAAGACAAAGAACTGCTGCAATTCCGGCATGAAAGTGGCAGACACTTCCACATCAATTTCATGCCCGTCTTTATGGCGATGGCGGGTTTCAAATCTCTCATGGCCTCGTGCAATGACCTTTTCGATATGCACCCTCATTTCCTCCATGGATTGATCTATTGCCTCCAGTTGGCTGGCGTGCATGTTCACCAGCTCATCAACCGAATAGCCCGACATCTTTGCGTAAGCTGCATTGGCCTCCAGCATGTTGCCCATCGCATCCGTTATCCAGAAACCGTCGTTTACGGTGTCGATCACAACCTTGTACTGCTTGAGCGCCAACTCGGCTTTCTTGCGCTCGGTAATTTCGAGTTTCACGGCAACGTAATGGGTAGTGTCTCCTGCCGCATTTACTACAGGTACGATATGCGCCTCTTCCCAATACAGCTCCCCATTCTTGCGCTTGTTAATAAGCTCGCCACGCCAGATTTTGCCGTTGGTGAGCGCATTCCACAATTCCACATAAGTTTCTTTTGGGGTCTGCCCCGACTGGAGGATGCGCGGATTCTGTCCAATTACGTCCTCCCTGCTGTAGCCGGTCGCATTTGTGAAATGCGGATTAACATACTGGATCATGGCATCCAGATCGGTAATAACCACCGAAAGAGGGCTTTGTTCGACCGCAGTGGAAAGTGTGCGCAATTTCTCTTCCACTTTCCTGCTCTGGGTAATATCCTGCACCGTACCGACACCAGTAAGCAGCCGGCCTTCTGAATCACGTTCAATCTGGGCGCGCTCCCTTACCCAGCGCGTCTGCCCATCGACCACGATGCGGTGCTCGATGTTGTAGGGCGCGCCTGCCATCGCCTCGCCCCAGGCTTTGAGCACGAAATCGCGATCATCGGGGTGGATAGCCGCAGCAAAAGTTTCCAGATCGATAGCCTCCTGCTGCGGGATGCCGAACATGCGATAGGTTTCTGCCGACCATTCCAGCCGGCTGGTGGAAATATCAAGAAGCCAGCTGCCGATCTGACCGACGGCTTGGGCGCGGTTGAGATTTTCCTCGCTCTCGCGCAAATTCTTCAGGATGATCATGCTGCTCAAGGCATCCGCGACGCGACGCCCGATGTCATTGAAAATCAGCAGATCATCCTCTGTATAAGCGCGCGCAGGCGCGCAATGATGCAGACCGATTACCCAGGTGTCACCCACTCTGGGGCGCAACGCCATTTGAATCATGGATCGTATCGAGAACTGCCCGGCCACCGCAGCGGGGAGGCAACGGGATGCCGCAGGGCCATATGGGAGAGGTTGAGTGGATGCAAGCAGCTCGCGGAATACCTCGGCCGCTTCCGGGTTCATCGGTAGCACCATGCCACGCGCAAAAGCCCCCGGCCACTCCGGGCGCGTGCGTTCCATAGGCACAGACCAGAAAGCCGCATCAGGGTCGCATGGATGCAAAAAATAGGCACGATCAGCGTTGAATGCGTTCAGTATTTCGTCGAGCACCTTCTCCAGCATCTCTTTGATGTTGGTACTGTTCAGGGTTATCCGTGAGATGCGTTCCATGATATCCCGATGGCGGAGGCGGCTGGAGAGTTGCTGTTCCAACTGCTTGCGCTCGTTAAAATGTGTCGCCAGCGCCATTCCGACTATGGACAAGATCACCGTGTAAAGCCAGTAATTGACCAGATGAGCTTCGGCAATATCGTTGGCGAAATAGCCAACTCCATGAATTGCCCCCAGCAGGGCATAGGTAGCCGTCATGGCCAGAACAACTGTTGTCCCGCATGCCCCGATGCGGATTGCCACCCAGGTAATGACCAGAAACATCCAGTAACCTTTGGCATCGATGCCAATATTATCTGGCCACCAGCCAAGGAAAATTGCCTGGCATGCCAAAATTGCCAGACCAAGAATCAAGGTCGCCTCTGCCATCATCCTCGTAGTGCGCCAATCCTTTCTGATCCCAAGCCAGGCCAGAATCAAGGGGGCAATCAGGATAACCCCGAGCATATCGCCCATCCACCATTGAACCAGGCTGTAAAAATAGTTTGCCGGGGTGAGCAATCCGGAAACCACCCATAGGGTATTCGCTGCCAAGGCGCCGACAGCAATGCTGACGGCCCCGCCAAAAAGGATCAACCGCAGATAGTCGCGCAACGACTGGAGACGCAAATCAAACCTGCCATCGCGGGTGAGCAGCCAGGTGCCACAAAGCGCCTGCAGTGTATCGCCCGAGGCGATGGTGACTGCCTCCCATAGGGAACCGTCTGTGGTTGCGTGAATCAGGAATGCACCGAAGAGTATGCTCCAGGCATATCGCTTTCCGCCAATCAGCAACGCGGCCAACGCCAATCCGCTCGCCGGCTCAAAATAGCCGACAACCGCGCCGCCGCTCTCGAAATGGCTTTCGCCAATAAAGAGCAATGCCGCGTACAGCGCGGCTACGCCGAGTTGTTTCAGCAAATCAGTTATCGAGTGCCTGAACATGGACGGCCAGTTGGTTTTTGCTTGCTTGCTTGCTTGCTCTGCTTCGGCCTCTTTGAGACGTTGCATGGAATTACTCCCTGAATTTGTCCCGATTGTACCCTACGCCTGCCGCACACCTTAAATCGCATGCCAACCAAAAATATCGCTGGCTTTTATTTTTTTTATTCGTATAATGCGCACCTTGCCGCACCTTGCGGCATTGGTTCATCGTTTTCTGACCTATCTCTCGCGCGCATGCAAATCGCGCCTGTCTAAAAAACTCATCAAGAAATTCTGGGTTTTCCGGTTAGCGACGATGTTTTATGCGCCGGTCAATCTGTCACACCTTTCCAGGTGTGTCGTTTTCTGCCTGCGCTTACCTTTTTTACAAAGGAAGCACGATGTCATTTGAAAATCTGAATTTAAACGCCGCCATTCTCAAGGCGGTTGCCGATACCGGCTACACCGAACCCACTGCCATTCAGGCGCAGGCCATTCCCGAAATCATGGCCGGACATGACCTGATGGCCTCTGCACAAACAGGTACCGGCAAGACCGCCGCGTTCATCCTGCCTGCGCTGAACCGCCTGGCTACGCCTTCCGCAATGCCCGGCAAAGGCCCGCGCGTACTGGTATTGACCCCGACCCGCGAACTGGCGCAGCAGGTTTGCGATGCCGCCACCAAGTACGGCAAGAACATGCGCTTCAAGATCATCAGCATTCTGGGCGGCATGCCTTACCCGGTGCAGAACCGTCTGTTGTCCAGTCATGTGGATATTCTGGTCGCCACACCGGGACGGCTGATCGACCATCTGGAACGCGGGCGCATTGATTTCTCGCGCCTGGAAGTGCTGGTTCTCGACGAAGCGGACCGCATGCTGGACATGGGTTTTGTCGACGATGTGGAACGCATCGCGCAGGCTACGCCCAAGACACGCCAGACGCTGCTGTTTTCCGCAACGCTGGACGGCGTAGTCGGCAATCTCGCTTCGCGCCTGCTCAAGACACCGAAGCGTATTTCCATTTCGGCCGCCAAAGACAAGCACGAAAACATCGAGCAGCGCATGATGTTTGCCGATGACGTGGCGCACAAGAACAAGCTGCTCAGCCATCTGTTGACCGATGTGGAAATGAATCAGGCGCTGGTGTTCACCGCCACCAAGCGCGATGCCGACGGCCTCGCCGATCAGTTGTCCGCACAGGGCCATTCAGTGGCGGCATTGCACGGCGATATGAGCCAGCGCGAACGCAACCGCACCCTGCTTAACCTGCGTAACGGCAACTTGCGCGTACTGGTCGCTACCGACGTGGCAGCGCGCGGCATCGACGTGCGCGGCATTTCGCATGTGATCAATTTCGACCTGCCCAAGTTTGCCGAAGACTACGTGCACCGTATCGGCCGCACCGGCCGCGGCGGCTCGTCCGGCATCGCCATCTCGTTCGCGTCGAATCGCGACGCGCAATTGCTGAAGCGCATCGAACGCTACACCGAGCAAAGCATCAAGATGCACACCATAGAAGGACTGGAGCCTAAATACAAACTGCGCACCGGCCCGTCTTCGGATCGTCCACGCGGCAATAACGGCCCGCGCCGCAGCGGTGGCGGGTTTGGCGGGAATGCGGGTGGCTTCGGTGCCAACCGCAACGGCGGGTTCGGCGGCAATCGCAGCAGTGCCTTTGCCGGCAATGGCAACCACGGCGGCGCAGGCTTTCACCACAGCGCACCGGACAGCCGTCATAGCCATGCCGGGGGCAAGGAAGGTCATGGTCAATGGCACGGCCAGGCCAACGGCAATACCATCCATGGACAAAATCGCAATCAGGAAGCTGGCCGTGGATTTGGCGGCAACAACAGCCAGACGCGCAACCCGGAGCGCAGCTTCGGTAATCGCGGCGGCAACGGTGCTCCGCGTCGCGACGGCGATCGTCCGAGCTACGCGTTAGGCCGCGGCCACAACAACGGCAACAAGTGGTAGGCGTTAACAGCCTGTAAACGAAAAAGGCACGCCTCGGCGTGCCTTTTTTCATTCTCCTGGATTGTGTTGACTACCTTGGCAGGTGCGAATTTATTCGCACCTGCCAGTCAACTTTTGCCGGGCGCAATGATCCTGTCCGCTACTGCCCCGCCATCGTCATGAACGACAACTTGCTTACGCCGGCATGTTGCGCGATGGCCATGATCTGTGCCACGCGCCCGTAAGGAACGGCCTCGTCGGCATGGACATGCAGTTCGAAGTCGTCCTTGCCTGCCGCATTGTCGGCAAGCTGTTTCGCCAGCTCTTCATCGCTCAGCGAGATGCTTTCCAATGCGATCTGCCCTTCTGCATTGATGGTGATGATCTGCTGTTTGGTATCCATGCGCGCCGCCACCGCGGCTGTCTTGGGCAATTTCACTTCCAGCGACTGCGACAGCAGCGGCGCGGTGACAATGAACACCACCAGCAGCACCAGCATCACGTCCACCAGCGGCGTGACATTGATATCGCTCATCATTTCCTGATCGGATTGGGTCTGGAAGGCCATGTCACACCTTGTAGTCGTATTTGCGCGCCAGCCTGGCGAAGTCATCCGCGAAGTTTTCAAAATCCGTAAGATTCAGCTTCAGGCGACGCAGAAAGTAGTTATAGGCCAGCACTGCAGGCAATGCGGTCGCAATGCCGAACGCGGTCGCGATCAGCGCCTCGCCGATCGGTCCCGCCACCACATCGAGGCTGGCCGAGCCGGTCTTGCCGATTTCCTGCAACGCGTACATGATGCCCCACACCGTGCCGAACAACCCGATAAAAGGAGATGTTGACCCGATACCGGCCAGTTCGGCCAAACCGCTCTCCCCCTTGCGCTGCAAGTTGCGTATCTGCTGGCGCAGGGCATTTTCCATCAGCTCCTGGGGCTCTCCCGCATGTTTGAGGTCAGTCATGCCGCTGGCCATTTCTTTCAAAGCGGTAAAGGCGGCACGCGCCAGGCTGGCAAGCTGCCCTTCATGCTGTTCGCTCACCTGTTCGGCGCTCTTCCAGTCTGGCGAGTCCCAGAACTGCTGCGCAAAAATTCTGTTCATCCGGCCGCTGCGGCTTCGTTGCAGCAGCTTGTAAAACACGATCGACCAGGTAAACACAGAACACAACAGCAACACCAAAAGTGTGATGCTGACGACAATCGAATCACCGTTGAATAACTGCATCATCAATCCTCTTTTAAAATAAATGGAATCGGAACCAGGAACGACTTGGTGACTACCTGACCACCCTGGCGTGCCGCAACAAACCGCCAACCGCTCACTGCCTTTATTGCGGCATTATCCAGCACATCATGCCCGCTGCTTTGATGCAGCTTGATCTGACCGGGCAAACCGTTTGCCAGCACCTCGACGTTCAGCACGACCTTGCCCTGCCATCCCATGCGCCGCGCCACCATGGGGTAGGACGGCGCCGGATTCTTCAGATAAGCCGCCCGATAGTCCGGTTCACGATCAGGCTCCCGCACCGGAGAAGCGGGAGCAGGCGGATCCCCGGCCGGCTGGGGTGGCGCACTGCTTGTCTCCTCCGGTGGCGGCGCTTCCTCCTGGGGTGGCGTTTCCTCGGGTACATCCGGCACTGCGGCCTGCGGCGCAGGCTGTGGCTTGACAGGCTTTGGCTTCACCACCGGCTTCGGTTTTGGTTTCGGTGGTTCCGGCGGCTTCGGCTCTGCTGGCTTCGGCTCCGGCGGCGCGGGTTGAGGTGGCGCAGGCAATGTAACACTGACCGACATCTCATGGCGTACCGGCCTGGATAAGCTCGGCAGCATTATCCACGACCACATCAGCAAGCCATGCGCCAACGCGACCAAGGCCACAACCAGCAAGCGGGTGTGCAATGGCAAATCAACGGGGTCCTGCATGGCCGACATTCGGTAGTCCTGGAAAAAGTTACCCGCCGATTAACTGCGGGTAAACCTGAATTGATTGGTTGGCTGAAAGTTTCATGTTTTTATTTTGTGCCGAATTGCGTTGGTGAAACGGATCCATCCGCATTCGCAACCACGCCAACTGTTTTCCCGAGACTATCGGAAACCGTATTGCTCTTTGATCCACCGCTCAACGTCTTTCTGTTCAAGTTTGCCGCTGAAGGCGTTTGTTTTGCCGTCCGCGCCAAAAAAATAGGTGCGCGGCAATTCCCCATACCACCTTTTATCAATCTCGAATCGCAAACGATCGGCGTTGCTGTCCGCAAACAACCAAGTTTCGGATTCGCCCAGAGAAAACGCTTTCAAGGCGTCGGAAACAGATTCCATTTCTTCAATCGTATCCGTGGATATCACCACCAGATCGAGCTGCGGATATTTCCTGACCAGTTCCCTGAACATGGACAATTCGACCTTGCAATAGCCGCAACTCAGCGACCATAAGTTGATGACAAAAGGCTTCCCCTGCCGCGCAGAAACAATCTGCTGATAGCTGCCGCGAACAAACGGCTTTATTTCCTGCGCGGCCAGTGTTGGCGCCGGAACAAGGGATAATACGGTCAAGCACAGCCCCGCAAAAAAACCAAACCGCCTCATTTATTTTCTTCGCCTATTTCGATCAGGCGATAGCCTTCGTTTTTGGTATTCCAGGACAGATAAGCCCGATTGTTCGTGCCGATCAGCATCGGCCAGTCCGATACATCGGAAGTGCTCGCCAGTTTTTCCGGAGCAGACCAGGATTTGCCGCCATCGCCGGAATGCATCCCGGAAATACCGGTGTTTTCCCCGTCGAACTCCTTCCAGACAAGATAGACCCGACTGCCCAGACTGAGCACATAGGGATGCGCCGGCTGTGCTTCGGGGTTGCCGAAATTCAGCGGGGCGGAAAAAGTCTTTCCCTGGTCGGCTGAATGCGCGTAGAACAAGCCTTGCCGCTCCGGCGCGTTGCTGAACCATGTGGCGTGATAGACGCCATCCGCAGCGATGGAAAGGGATGGCCCGTGATGCGGGCACCCGGCGACGTTCCAGTTCTCATGGCTGAGCCGCACCGGCGCCATCTTGCCGTCCAGCTTGACCAGCGCATGATCGCGGATATTGGTATCGTAGACATGGCGCCACACGACGACAGGGTATCCGTCGGTGTCCATTGCCATCGCCACGCGGCAACATTCGCAGGCATGGTCGGCCGCCTTGATGTTTGGGCGGAAACTCCTGCCCGCATCATCGGAGACGGCGTAATACAGACCCAGGCCCGCATATTCTTCGCCATTCTCCGCGGCAGCGCTCAAATCGCGCTTATCCAGCCAGGCAATAAAAACCTGCCCGCGACTATTCACCCCCATCACATCGAAGCGATGGCTGATGATTTCCAGATTGTCATTGACGGTAACCGGCGGCGAAAACGTTTTTCCACCATCCAGCGAGCGGCTGAAACGAATATGCCCGGTCATGGGTTTCGCCAATCCCTGCGTATATGAAACATAGATCACCCCTTTGCGTACGATGATCTTGGGGCGGTTCTCGCCGTCGCCGAGAATATTTTCCGGCTCCGTATTGACCGTGACCGGCACACTCTGGGTAACTCCGCGATCGTCGGAATAACTGACGTAGACATGCTGCCCGCGGATGGCGGCAAGCCAAAGCTTCCCGTTTTCATCAAAAGATGCGGTAACGGCAAAAGAAGGCTTGGCGAGCGACTCCTTCCAGCGCTTCTCCCTGTCGACCGGCGTAGTAGTTGAAGCCGCCGCGCCGGTCTTGCCGTGGCCGGTGTGATCGACCGCAAGCGCCGGACAGGCGGCCACTATAGCGGCAAATAAAAGTGCAATGGTCAATTTGTTCATATATGCATCATAACAGGATCAAGTGCGGCGACTGAAAGTCCGCCGCTACGGCAAAGACATTCCAGGAAGACGCTTCCCGTTCTGCAGCCGGTTACAAGCTGCCCTTGACCTGTACGATCCACGTGCGCTGCGGATACGGGTGAGCAACGAAGTATTTTTCGTTGTTCAGGTTGTCAACGCCGACGGATAACGAGAGGTGCTTGTCGAAACGATAATTGAACTTGGCATCCATCACGAAGAATTTGTCCACGCCACCGTATACATCACCGTTGGTGTCGCTGTTGTCCAGTTGAGCGTATTGCCTCCCGCTATACCGGCCGGCAAGCGTAAAGTCCATTGTCTCGGTGGCATGCCAGGTTGCGGCCAGTGTCGCCCGCCAGTCCGGTATGCGGAGCATCTTTTTGCCCACGCTGGCCGGATTCTTGCTGTTTGCAACAATCTCGGAATCGGCGAAGGTCACGCTGCCGGTCAGATCAAGCCCCTTCATGAATGCATTGCGTTGCTGCATGCTCGTTTCTATGCCTCGAATGCGCGCCTTGTCGACGTTCTGGATGTTTGTCACCGAGGGGGTCACGGTAGTGTTGGTCTGGCGCGTCAGATAATCGCTCACGTCATCCTGGAAGAGCGAGATACGCAGATTGCCGGCGCCGCCAAGGTCGCGCTCGGCGGCCAGTTCGCCCGCCAGGATCTTCTCCGCCTTGAGGTTGGGATCGTTGTTGGTGATGCTTGTGCCCGTGATTGTGCCCTGGAACAGTTCAGTGACCGTGGGGAAGCGCGCGGCGCGCGATAGCGAGCCGCGCAGCAGCCAGTCTTCCGTCGCCACCCAGGAAAGGGAAAGTTTCGGCGAGGCAAAATTCTCCTTGCGCTCCGGATAGGCAACGGTCGTTGGCACCGCGTTCGTCAAGGTGCCATTGAAGGCGCGCCATTGTTCATAGCGCAGTCCGGCGGTCAACGTCATGTCCTGCCTCATCTGGATCGCATCCTGGACGTAGAAGCCCTGCGTTTCCGTCTTGCCCGTGCTGCCTGCCTTGACAGTGGTCGCAGCCCCTGCAAGCCAGTTCGCGTTCGTGTAAGTCCGGTCATTGAGGTTGTGCTGGTCGTAGTGATAACCGAAGGCAACATCGTGTCCGAGACTACCGCGCTCCGGACGCCAATCCGCGCGCATATCCGCCGTATGCCAGCCCGTCCCGTCCAGAAACTGAACCTGCCCTGCGCCGCCGACCGATGCAGCCGGCAACGCAACGGTAGGCCTGCGCGTGGTGTCCTTGCCGAATTCGTATTTTGTTAGTGCCGCCTCGAACGCCCAGTCGCTTTCCTGTTTCTTGTCGTAACGCCAAGTCAGGCTGTTCATCAAGTGTTCTTCAAGGCGCTTGCTGACTTGCATGGCCGTATTGGCAAGCGTGTATTTGAAACCGTCGATATTCACATTGCCGCTGTAGACGGGATTACCTGCCGCATCGCGCAAGTAGCTTTGCACACTGACGTCGGAATCGTTCTGCCAGTAGCCCAAGGTATAGGTAAGCCGCGAACCCGGAGAAAAGTCATAGGCAAGCTTGACCTTGGCATTATCCTGAAGGCTGTGATCGATGCTGGTTGCACCGAAGATGACGCGATCGATGCCTTTCGGGTCCTTGTCCAAGTGGTAGCCGGTCACCACCGTATTTGCCGGGACCGCCGCCGTCGTCGAGAGCGCAGCGTTCGCAAACGCCATCGGATTCCCCGTGCTTTCCAAATGCCCAAAGCTCAGCGTCCAGCGCAAATCATCATTCCGGTTGCCGAGGAAGCCGCCTACGCGCGAGCCATTGTTTGAATTATTGCTGCTATAGAGCTTGAATCCCTCACTAAAGGCTTGCGCATCGGCGTATGCCTCGAACTTTTCCGGCATCCTCGACTTCATGACCATGACTACGCCTGATGCATTGCCGGCGTAAGCTGCAGAATGCGCACCGTAACTCACGTCAATGCGCTCTATCTCCTGCGGCGAAACGAACCACCAGCGCGGCGCATAGCTATAAGAGTTGCCAAGCAGCATTGATACCAGAACATTGTCCGCATAGACAAGCGAACGGGCACTGTCGAGCGTGCCAGCATTGCGCGAAGCAAGAATGGCATTACGGTCGCCGATGAAGCGTTTGCGGATCTGGATGCTCGGCAGATACTTCACCGCATCCTCGGTGTTGATGACATTGGTGCTTTCGATCAGCGCCTTGGTCGCCGCCTCGGTGGAAGTGGTGATGTTGCGGAATGCAGCGGGGCGCTCGCCGTAGACACTCACCTCCTCCATTACCTGCGGTTCGTCCGCCGCAAATGCCGCACTGGCCACGCTCACATAAATACAACTCAATGCAAATAATTTTCCGCTATTAAACAACTGCTTTTTCATCACTGCCTCTCCTCGCGTTTCTAATGGGATCTCTTATAAATTCTGAAAAACCGATGGATAGTACAGATGAATAAACAGCCTGGGAATGTGGCAAATTGTCGCACCCCGCAAATAAAATGCCCCCCATGAGAAGGATATGCGGGGCAATCAGGGATAGGCGGGTTGGCTACTTCAACATACCTGATATCAACCCGTTATTTTCTTGCACTCCTTGAAGCAGGCGTCACACGAATCCGCTGCCTCCCTGCATTGCACATGCTCTTTCTCGAATTTGCGACACTCCTTTTCGCAATCCTGGCAGATATCCATAACCACCTTTGCCATCTTGACCAGATGCGCCGAGTTGTAGCTGGCAAGCTGCTCGATCGCCTCACACGCGGCAATCATCTCGTTGACGCGCATGGCGCATATGGCCATTCCCTTGTTCTCGCCCTCGCTCCACAGATGGATGCCATGGCTGAGGCAGGCATGGCCCTTTTTCACACAGTCGGCGGCAGCACCAATCAGGCTCTGATACTGATTCATGCTCATCCCCATGTGCTGATGAGCGGCGGAATGGCCGGCATGGTCTGCCGCAAATACCGAATTTCCGGCGGCGGCAAGCATCATGCCTCCAACGGTTCCTTTAAGCATTTCTCTTCTATTCATGATTCAGACTCCTGAAGGTTGATAAACGTAGGTTGAACAAGAAGCACACTGCCACAAAATCATGATGATAACCTCGCCTTTTTTGAGTATAACTCAACAGCCCGTTAACTCTGGCTTTCAGCCAAACCAGCGGGGCATCCATCAAGCTTTGCGCTTTATATTGTTTACCTTGATGTGCCCGTTATCAAAGGAGGCCATCCTGGCCTGGTCGTGCACCAACTGTTGCAGCGTAATGGCGGACAAATAGTCATAAATATTTTCGTTGAGCCCGACCCACAGTTCGTGAGTGAGGCATGGGCGGCCATCGGAGCAGTTACCCTTCCCGCCGCAACCGGTGGCATCCAGCGGCTCACCCACCGCCACAATAATTTCCACTATGGAAATTTTGTCCGCAGGCCTAGCGAGGTAATAACCACCGCCTGTGCCGCGCACGCTTTTCAGAATCTGGCGGCGGCGTAGCCTGCAAAACAATTGCTCCAGGTAAGAGAGCGAAATCTTTTGCCGCGTGCTGATTGCCGCCATATTGATCGGTCTGCTTCCGCCATGCATCGCCAAATCGACCATCGCCGTTACGGCAAAACGCCCTTTGGTAGTTAATTGCATGTCATCCTCTGTCACAACCTATTACCGCGAAAAAGTTGCCAATAAAGCAGCATGGGTAAGCAGTGCCCATGGGAGGAAGAAAAAACCACACTGCCTTATTGGCAAGAGGGAATATAGAATATTCTTTTCTGCCTGGGAATGTGACATGATGTCGCACCCAATCTCACAACACCAGAAGCAGCCTCCTCAGCCCCAGCAGAATCAGCACCGCCGCAGTGCCCCAGCGGATCCAGCGCGTGATCCATTCGCGGTTCTCGCGCAGGCTCCTGCCGAACAGGCTGATCAGCGGCAGCAGGATCAGCAATGGCGTCAATGCCGCGCCCAGTCCAAAGACCATGCCGTTGGTCATGCCCAGCCTGATGCTGCCGGCCGCCGCGCTTACCGCCAGCAGCGAGGCCAGCGGCGCACAGGGAGTCAGGCTCAGCGAAAAGCCCATCAGCAGCGGCGGCGCACTGCCCGCGCTGCGCACCGCGCTGCAGGGAGAATGCGGCTTGTCGGCGCGCAGCAGCCAGATACCCGCCGCGATGGACGCCAAGCCGATCACCGCGTTGCCGGTTCCGCCGCGCATCGCCTCCGACAGCCACACCCCCGCTCCGCCGGCAATTGCGCCGAGCATGGTATAGGCGATGATGCGGCCCGTGACGAACATGCCGGTGTCATACAGTGCCTGAGTTTGCGAACCGCCGCGTCCCAGCACCCAGGTGCCCATGAAGGGCAGGCAGGTGACGGTGCAGGCAGTCAGGCCCAGCGACACACCGAGCAGCCAGATGGCGAACAGCGTGGTTTCCTGTGGCAGCAGCGCCGGATTAAAAAACTCATCCATTCCGGTTTTCCTTCGCCTGCGTCAGCCAGATCACCTTGTTTTTCGGCAAGCCTTCCGGCGTCTCCAGCTTGACACGCTGCTTGTAATAGTCGCGCGAAGACTTGAACAGGGGGATGCCGAAGAACCTGATCTGGATCACGTCGTCGTCCGGGCAATATTCGACACAGCGGCCGCACAGGGTGCAATCCTCGTGAAATGCCTTCCTGCCGTGCTCCTGGCCGATTTCGTGAATATCCATCGGGCAGGCTTTTTCGCACACGCCGCACTTTGCACATTTGTCATGCTGCTTTTTCACCAGTTGCATCGGTGAGAGCCGCTGGAACAGTGCGTTCCATGACAACAGCGGGCAGATGCGGCAGAACGGCAGGCGTACCGCCAGTGCGGCGATGATGACAAAACCGAATAGCGCGTTGCCCGCCGCGCCAAGGAAGAAATTGACGCCGGTCGATGTGCGCAACGCGATCTGCTCGGCATCTGCAGTCAGCAGCGTGGTTGCGATACGCGATGGGCACACCTGGCAATAAGGATCGCCAAATTCATTGTCTGCTACACCCATTCCTGCCAGTAATGGCAAACCGAGCACCAGCACCAGCAACAACAGCCACTTGACCGGGCGCACTCTGCCGACATTGTCCGGACCGAAGCGCTGCAGTGGCCTGCCCAGTCTTCTGCCGATGCGATAGATCACTTCCTGCACCGTACCCATCGGGCATACCCAGCCGCAGAACGCCTTATTGAGAAAAAAGAAAAAGGAGAAAAAAACACCCACGGAGATCAGCGTCGGGACGAATACCTTGTAGGTGATCTCCTGCGCCTTGGCCAGTGCTTCGCCGATGCGGTGATGCAACTGATGTTGCGTGACGATCAGGATGCAGTGATCGCTGGTCTGCTTGTCGAATGTGCAGGCCAGTGAAGGCAAAGCCTGCGAAATGCGATCAACCGTGTAAGTGCCAAGCAATGCGCCGCCGTAAACAAGGACAAACAACATGATGATCTGGATGGTGAAGCGGAAACGCGTCAGCGTCGGAAAAATGGTTTTCAGCATATCAGGCATCCTTTCCGACGGTTTCAGTTGCTGTCGGCCTGGCACCGGCATTCTTGCGCTGCCGCAACAGCGGCGAGGCGCCGATCATGCCCAACAGGGTAAAACCCAGCCCCATCGTAAGGTTGCGCTGGTAAAACGCATCCGTGCCATAGCCAGCATTGAATGCGGTCAGATAACGCTTGCCGCCTTCGCCATGTTCGGTTGCCAGCACAAAATCCGAAGTGCGCCGTTCGTGATCATGGCCGCCCGCAGTTTTCTTCGGCTCCTCTGCCTTGAAATCATCCGGTATGCGAACATGGACTACGCCCTGAGCATCGCTGACCAGTTCGACTTTGCTGCCATTCCTGGTTTCCATCAGCACCTTCTGGTTTGCCAGCGGCTTGCTGTTGAAACGCACCAGAAACTTCCAGTCTTCGTTGGCACGATAGCGGGAATGTTCGCGCGGATAAGGCTGCGGAATGATTTCCAGTTCATGCTTCTGCTGCATGAACATGGCGGTCGGGTTGACTGCGCCTGCATCGCTGAAAAACTGTATGGTGGAAGCCACACGCACCTGCTCACCCCGCTCTTCGCGCGCCGCCAGCCAGTGATAGCCGCCGGATTCCGGCTTGTCCAGCCTGGCTCCGGCCATTTCCAGCGGAAGCTGACGATGCGCCCGGACATCTTCAGGATTGTTGGAATAGGCATTGATGCTGCTTGCCACAATGCCCTGCGGGACAACGGTGACCACCCTGAGATCGCGGCTTTCGCCGCCCATTCTGATTTTCAGCGTTGGGAAGGCCGTCCACGCGGTGGATTTGCCCGCGCCGCTCATCCCGGACATCTCGCCTGCGCCGGCATGATCGCCGTGACCGGCATGCGTGTCTTGCTGGACCGGGGCCGCCGGCAAGGCACTTTCAGCGGCAAATACATGCGGCATGCACGCCAATGCGATTACACCCAACGCAACTGTCCAATTATTTTTCATGTTTCATCCAAAAATAGTTTCAACAACCGGCATCCGCCTCATCAAAGCGCTTGCGCCTTTCCCTGGCATTTTTTTTGGCGGGCGCCCATCTCATCACTGCCGATTTTGCCGTCGCCATTGGTGTCCATCGACTTGAAATGTTCGTCGTGGAAGGCGTCGAATTCATTTTTGTCAACAGCGCCATCGCCATTGGCATCCATGTTTCCGCACATCATCCCTGGCATTTGTCCGTGCATTTCCCCTCCCGTTTGCTTGCACATCTTTTTACCCATCTGCCCGTGCATCCCGCCGCCCTGCTTGCCGGGGCAGGCGTGCGCCAATGAGGCGCCGAAGACAAAGCAGGAAATAACGATCAGGGAATTAACAACTTTTTTCATGGAAGCCTCCTGTCAAAATTTGTAATTGTTAAAATGGTCTTGCGCTTTACATTATAGGATTGAAAATTTTTCCAAACGTGCGGCATTTTGTCGCACAGGTTGATTCGACTTGGCTATGAGCGATGACAATCAACGCTTATCAAAGGTCACCAGCGCCCCTCCAGAATCGCCCTGATGGTGCGGGTTCCGCCTTCTGTCGTGCGCAACTGCCAGATGTTGTTTCCGGACAGATAGCGTGTTTCCTGTTCGGTATCGGCGGCCAGCAGATTCTGTCCACTGATGCGCAGCTTGAATTGCGGCGTCAGCGTGTAGAGCCAGAACGCATCCACTGTTGCTCTTGCCCGGGTAAGACCGTGCTGCTCACCCGCAATGTCGGTTTCGCTGCGCCCGGACAGCTGTATCGAAAAACCATAACTGGATCGCAGTTTGGGCAGGCTTTCATCCAGCCCGGTGGAAAAGACATATTTGGGTGTGTCGCGCGCCATGCGCTGAATACCGAGGCGCGTATCGTCAACTTGCGCGTGCGGCAGGGTTAGGTGCGCCTTGAGCGTTGCCCCCTTCCATCCCAGATTGTCGGTGCGCAACTTGCCGTCCAGCTCCCACCCCCAATGCAGGGCCTGGCCTTCGTTGTATGGGCGATCTACCCAGCGCGCGCCTTCAAGTTGCACGCGTCGCTCGATAAAGTCCTCGGTGGAGCGCATATACAGGTTCAAGCCGGCCACGCCCGCATCTCCATCAAGATAGCGTTCGATCAACGCTTCAAAATTGATGTTGTGCTCCGGGCGCAGATTCGAATTTCCGCGCCGATCAGCCTCCGCTGGCGTATTGGCGGCGATACTGGGTGAAACAGCGCTGCTGATTTCGTCCAGTTTTGGCATCTTCAGGCCCGCGCCCAGGGAGGAACGCAGCACCCATTTATCCATCGGCTCCCAGCGCACGGCAACCGACGGCAGCAGGTGCGATGCCTGCTGCGATGCGCCTGCGGAATCCAGGGTAATGGATTCGCCACGCAAACCATAGGTGAAGGTTGTGTCAGGCCGCACCATCCAGTCGTCCTGCACCCAGGCGATACTCTGACGTTCCTGCGTCTGATAGGAGGAAACCGACGTAAAGTTGCCGGTGAAGCGCTGATCCTGCGCGCGCCGCAGATTGACATGCTCGGCTCCCACGGCAAGCAGATGTTCGCCTATGGGTTTGTCCATGCGCAGCGCAAGATTGGTTTCGTTATCACTGCTGTCAGTGTGTTCGGTGGAGGTCGTCAGAACGTTGAGGGCATCGTGCGCATCGCGCACAACGTCCGACGTGCGCTTCGAGTTGTTGAACGATGCACGCCCGGTCAGTTTGAATTCGTCATAATGTTTCTCGCCTTCGACGCGCAAGCGCGAGACGCGATGCTGATTGTTCTCACGGGTGGCACGATCTCCGTCAAATGCCAGTCCGGTGCCGGCCACCGGATTGGCGTAGGCGGTCAATGCCGTGTTGCCATTTCCATCATTGGGTCCGTACAGGAATACCGGAGCAAGTGTCAGGCTGTCGTTGCCCTCCTTCCAGGTCATGACTGGCGATATGGAGTGATGCAATGACTTGGTAACGCCGCTCTCGTTCTCCTGCTGCCACAGGGTGCGCACGCCTGCCGCCGTATCCTGCCGGTCAGCCAAGCGCTTTAACGAAGCGTTGTTCCAGATCAGCGAAACGGGCAGCGACCAGGAAAATTCCCCCTCCCCGCCAGTTTGCTTGAAGGCAAGCTGGCTGAAGGATTCCGTCCCACGCTGGCCCAGCCCGACCCTGATTTCTGTAGCGCTTTTCGGCAGGGCTTTTTTCATGATCAGATTCACCGTAACGGAGGCTGCGCCGCCGAACTCCGCCGAAGAGCCGCGCAGGATCTCCACCCGCTCCAGATCATTGGAAGGCATGCGGCCGACGATCATGGCTATCGGGCCACCGCTTGCGGGGCGCTCGCCATTTACCAGTATCTGCACCGAGTCGCGCGACATGCCGCGCGCACGATGGTCGCCACCTTTTAACTCGACGCCCGGCAATTTCCCCAGCACCTCGCCTACCGTCATCACGCCCATGTTTTCGATGTCCTTACGCTCCACCGTGATCTTTTGCGTGATGGATTCGCGACGCTCGGAAACTGCATCGTTATTGCCGACAACCTCGACCTCAGGCAGTGCAGCCGGTTCTTCCGCCAACACAGGAAAAACGGCTGCCAGGCTGATAATCAATAACGCCAATCGCTTCATATAAACCTTCTGTCCCGATACTTCCATAACCCAAAACATTTATGCGGCATTCCACCGCGCCTATTACCATCTGGCCAGATTACCGATCCCGACCGCGATCAATAGCAGCGCGCTGATACGCTCGATCCCGGGACGCCAGTTCTGCAACTGCTCGCGCAAACTTGTCCCCAGATAGGCCATGCCGACACCATAGGCCAGCGCCGGGATCACGATCGCACCAAAACCAAAACTCGCTCCCAGCAACAGGCCTCCGGCAGCGCTCCCGGCCAGGGATGCCGAGAACAGCACGATGCCCAGGGGCGCGCAGGGACTCAGCGTCATGCCTATGCCCATCAGAAACAATCCGCCCGGCAGCAGCGCCTTTGGACTTTCTCTCCTGTCCATGCGCTGCAGCGGAACACTTTGCGCCTGTGCCGGATCACATTTACTACCCGGTTTGCGCAGCAACAGCGCCAGCCCCACCATCAATACTGCGCAGCCGATCACGATGCGTACGGTGTCGTTGGCAATCGTGTCCTTGACGTAATGGCCGAGCATTCCGACGATCAGCCCGAAGGTGCTGTATGCAGTCAGCCTGCCCAGGGACAGCGGCAGAATGATCTTCCAGGATTTTCTGATGCCGCCGTCGCTGGCAAGGAATACCGGCCCCAGAAAAGGCAGGCAACTGATCAGACATGGCCCCATTCCGTAGGCAAACCCCAGAGTTGCCGCCATCGGCGCGCTGACGACCATGTCTGGCTGAATCACGCTCTCTCCAGGCTCTGTTCAGACATGTACTCGCTGCGTGCCAGCATCGCCGCACCAAATGCAGTTGTCGTCTGCGGATATTCAGGCACCAGCAGTTCGCGTCCCAGCTCGTCCTGTATCGCCGCGACCAGCCCTTTGTTCAGCGCCGGGCCGCCATCGAAATACACACGGTCCTCGATGCCGACACGCTTGGCCAGTCGCACTGTGCGCGAAGCGATGGAGTAATGGATGCCGGCAATAATTTCTTCCTTGCCATGCCCCTTGGCCAGCAAACCGATAATCTCGGATTCGGCGAACACGGTGCAGGTACTGTTGATCGTGAGCGGCGCACTGGTCGACCGGAAATGACAGTCGCCCAGCTCTTCCAGATCGAGTTCCAGATTGCGTGCCGCCACATCCAGAAAGCGCCCGGTTCCCGCCGCGCACTTGTCATTCATCGCAAAATTCACGACATTGCCGTTGCAGTCGATCTGGATCGCTTTCGAGTCCTGCCCGCCGATGTTGATGATGGTGCGCACGCCGCCATACGCCTTGCCCGCTTCGAAAGCGCCGATGGCATTGGCCGTGATCTCGCTGATCGAATCGTCTGCTTCCTTGAACAGCTTGCGCCCATAGCCGGTCGCGATCAGATAGCGCACATCGTCGCGCTGCAGGCCCAACTGATCGAGCAGGGTGTTCAGCGCAGCGATCGAATTCTTGTGGAACAGGCTGCCGGAAGGCGTGACACGCACACCGGCAATTTTGCCGTTTTCATCCACGATCGCCACCTTGATGGCGGTTGAACCGACATCGATGCCTGCAAAATAAATCATGCGCGTTGCTTCTTTCTGTTTTTCATTGATTCCAGGAATGCCTCGATACGGGTGGACAACTGGCCCTTGTCATCCGTGCTGTAATCGGTTTCCACATAAAGCAGGGGAATGCCGGCCCGGTTGAACTCCTCGGCCACGCTGCGGTACTCCATCTCGTAAACCTGGCATCCTGCAAATGCCTGATACACCACCCCGTCCACATTGAAATCGGAGACCAGATCGAGCAGGCGGCGCTTGCGATCGTCATTGCGCGTAAAGATCGGGCAGGTGCAGGGCTTGAGATACTTATCAGCCAGACTGTCCACCATGTCATTGACGCGCCACTCATCTACCGCCGTCATGTCATACAGCATGCGATTCGAGGAACAGGTTTCATCCGTCACAACCACTCCGCCGGACTCTTCGATCAACAAGGGCAGCTTGAGATTGGGGAATATCGGCGGCGAACCGGTAAACAGCACGCGCGGCGCCTTGCTTTGCACCGCCTTGAATCCCGCCTTTGCGCGTTGCGCAAGCTCTTCATTGAGCTTCTCCACCGCAGTAGTCCAGCGGCCAATGTCGTCGAAAAAATAGGCATTGGTCACCAGAAATGCATCCTTGCCCAGAATCAGGGAAGGCGACTGGCGTCGAAAATTGTGCAGGGCGCGGAACGCCGCCTGGGCACGAGTGGTCTTGCTCATCGCCTGTTTCAGGCTCTTGCGGGTCAGCTTGCGCCCCGTCAATTCCTGCAGACGCCCGGCAAGCTGGCGTACCGAACGCTGCCAGTAGACACGGGATGCCTCGCTCTCCTTGACACTCGGCACTTCAAGGTCATACACGGAATAACCCATGCCCTCGATCATTGCGCTGGCTTTTTTCTTCTGGTCGCAGGTGGTCGGATTGACGATCAGATCCGGTTTGCCGATTTTCGGAATCACTGTTTCGGAGCTGAGCATGCCGAGCGTGGCTTTCACCAGCGAACAGGATTTGGCCGGCATGAAGTCCGCCCCGCGCTGGTCATAGTGATAGGAACCGTTGCATAGCCGCATCGGCGTGGCGCCGAATGCGTAAATCAACTCTTCCGGCGCCTGGATACAGGTCGTCCCGACCAGCATTCCCTCATGCTGCAATGCGTCACCGTGACAGTAAACGCGCCGGAACAGGTCATAGAAATACTGCATCGACGCCGGATTGTCCTGGAAATCATCGACAATGTGATCCAGCACGTTCTGCGACTCGCCGGCCTGGCGCGAGCGGCTGTACGGCGCGGGCTGAATCGGAATGATTTTGGGAGACTCATTTTCCATCGCTGCATCCCTTGTTGATACGCTTGATAAAACCCGCCTCGGTTGATTCGAGAATCGGAATACCCGCAAAGGTGGCCTTCAATGCGCCTTCCTCCGGACATGATGCAACGCACTTCAGGCACATGATGCAGTCATCTGCCATGATATTGACAGTCTTGACGTCATCCGCAATCTCCTTGATCTCCATGTCGCAGACACGGTAGCAATCGCCGCAGCGCGTGCATTTATTGCCGTCCTTCTTCAGTTTCAGCAGGGCCGGTTTGGAAATCAGGTAATGCAGCGCGCTCATCGGGCAAAAGAAGCAGAAAAAACGCTTCTTGACGAAAGCGCCCACCAGAAACAGTCCGGTGATTGATATACCCACGGCGGTCATGATCATCGCTGTCTTGCTCGAAAAATCGATGGTGAATTGAGAGACGTCGCCCGTGAACATCGGCAGCACCATGCGCGCCGGGCAGATCAGGCAAAACGGCGGGCTCATGTCATGCGAGAAAAAACCGCCGCCGATGCCGAGCGGAATCAGGATCATCAACGCCAGCAGGAGGTATTTCACCCTGGTCAGCTGCGCAAACTGGCTCTGGCTATATCTCGAATAACGGATGCCGAGGCGGCGGCGCAGTGCGGTAATCCAGTCCTGAATGGTGCCAAGCGGGCAGACGTAACCGCACCAGCCCTTGTTCAGAAAGATGAACCAGAGCACGAAGGTCAGAAAACCCGTGATGACGGTGATGCTGGCGATGCTGAACAACCTCGGCCAGGGCTGGCTCAGTTGGTGTTGCAGTGGCAACAGATAACAGATAGCCGCACGACCCTCATCATTGTAGGCGCAGGAAAATAAAGGCAGGCGCGATCCCAAGTCGATCGCGAAATAGCCGCCATAGACAAAAAGGGCAAAGGCGGCGAGCTGTAACCAGAAGCGGAAGCTGTTCAGATCGACCCGATTGACGGCATCGCGAACGGCCTGCAGGCGCGAATTATTTTGCTTCATCGAACCTCACTTCAACGAAGGGCTTGACCCGGCGACGGCGATACAGATAAACAGCCACGCCGCTGAACAGAAAGATCAGCAGGCCGATGCCGAGGCCCCAGGCATAGGACATGTAGTCGCTCGGTGAAGGTTGGTAGCTGCCGGACAAGGTCGCCTGATAACGCACACTGGTATAGGGCTGACCCTGGTAGTTGCCGGATTCAGCGGCATTCGCCTCGGCGATCACCAGATAAGTGGCCTTGAAGCGCTTCTGGAATTCGCCCCAAGGCGGAAAGTAATCACGGATCACCTGAAAACTGACCCGCCCCTGCTCGTCGCTCACCGCCTCCCTGCTCCAGCCCTGGTGACTGACGAAGCGCACGCGCGCACTTGGTAGCGGAAGTCCTTTCTGCAGAATGACGAAAGGCTGCTCGTCGCCAGACTTCAACTGAAAAAACATTTTTTCGTTTGGCTGACGTTCGCGCACGATTTCGATGGGTGCGGATTCAAGAATGCGCGGCGCCTGCATTCCCCGGGCCTGCTCTTCCTCGTCGCCGCCATGCCCGAAGTTGGCGACTTCAGCCTTGGCGACGCAGACGTTCAGTATCTTCCCTTGAAGTTTGCGGGTCGTGAGGTAAACGCGGTAATAGCCTTGGGCAGGCACCTCGAAAGCAATGCCGGTATGGCTCTCGGCCGGCGCTGGCAACGGCTCCCCCTCGGGTGTGCTGCTGGGCGTGACCAGCAGGATCTCGGTCGAGGCCTGTGCGTCTTCACGGGCGAAGCTGGATTTTTGCGGATCATTGCCGGCCCGCGGCCACAAGCGTTTCATAGCACGGCCACCATACCCGCCGCCCATATTCATGCCCCCCATGCCGCCGCCACGAGCATTACCAGAACGCGACCCGCCGCCACGCATCGGCGGCGCATCCGACAGCCAGATTGCACCACCGCTATGCATACCCATGCCGTCAGAGCGAGCGTTGCTACGATGGTTGCCCGCCTCGGGCCTGCCGCCTCCGGCGGGTGCTCCGCTGGCAGCAGCCCTGTCCATTGCAGCACCGGGCCGACCGCCCAGCTCCAATTGCTTCCCGGGAGCGGGACTGTACTGGCAGTAGCCGTTCATCGACAGGGTTGCCAGCATGGCGATGACACAGGGACTCAACAACCTTGATATTGCTGGCATCATTGAAAATTCAGCCTCAACACGCGATAAGGGTTTTCACCAAGAAATATTCTGCAGGCCCTTTTAGAACACCAGCGACAGACCAGCCGTCCACACACGCCCAGGATCGACTGTGATGGACATATCTTCGGCGTTGTAAACCCCGTTACCATCACCATCAGAACCACCGCGGATAGTGGTGTAGTAGAAGCGATCAAACAGGTTGTCGATGCGTGCGAATGCCGACCACTTCATGCCGCGCTCGGTCTTGAGATCATAGTTGACCATCGCGTTGAACAGGGTACGTCCGCCGGTCCATACCAGATTCACTTCGTCGGCATACATTCCGCTCTGCGCATTCATCTCCACGCTGAAAGACAAGGCCGGAGAATAACGGTAGCGCGTAGACAGGTTCATCTTGTGATTGGGCGTGCGCGGCACGACGTTGCCGGTGTTGTTGTACAGCACGGATGGCAAAGAGCCGCGTACACCCATGGACATCCAGTAAGAGTCGTTCCTGGTGAACTTCGCATCCAGATAGGTGTAGGCAAGATCTGCCGACCAATCCAGTTTGGAATCCGTCTTCAAACCGAGCTCGACGCCGCGGTTACGCACACCGCCGATATTCTGGTATTGCTCAAATTCATTGAATGTCGAGACTGTCGGATCAGGTGCGGTTTGGTACTGCCCGCCGGTGTTCAGGATGAAGTCCTTGCGGTCGAGCTGGAACAATGCCACGTCGGTGTCCAGCGCGATACCGAACAATTCGCCCTTGGTGCGCAGGCCGATCTCCTGATTCAGGGATTTTTCCGGAGCCAGGTTCGGATTGGGTGTCACCGATCCAGTTGGGGTGATAGCGCCGCCATACAGTTGGCTGACGGTCGGCACGCGGAAGCCGCTGGAAATGTTCGCGTAGATTTCGCGTCCCGCCGACAGCGCGTAATTCAGACCGGCACGCTCCGACCAGACACGAAAATTCTTTTGCCCGGTGAGCGTCCTGCCCGCCGCGATTTGTGCCGCTGTCAGCGGGATAAAGCTCTCATAACCGGCGCTGATATCATCGTGGCGCGCATTCAGGGTCACGGTCAATGGATCGGTTGCCTGCCACTTGAATTCCCCATATAGCGCCCTGGTATCGGTGGTGGACAGGTTGTCGGCGGTAATGGCTCCGGCAAGATTCAATGGATTGCCTGCATTGATTCCAGTGCTACGCGCTGAATAGGTCACCAGATTCTTGGTCAGGGCTCTGTCCGAGAAAGCCTGCAAATCCAAACCCGCCATCAGGCCGATCTGTTCGCCGCCCCTGCGCCATTCTGCCTTCAGGCCTTTCTGCTCCTGCTTGGTATCTCCGCCGTTGACGTAGGCATCGTTTATCGTACCCATATTGCTGGCAGCGGCTGTGCCGTTCAGCAATGCTCCGCCGGCAGTTCGCAGGTAACCGTTCGGGTTGGACCAGCTGAAGGTGTGATCCTTGAACAGATAGGTGTTCACCAGCAGGTTGCCGCCCGCGCCAAAATCCTTGGCGTAGGTGACGTTTGCCTTATCCAGATTAACGTCGTACATGCGCGCATAATCCTTGCCACCTGTGAAGCTCTGCGGATCCAGCCACGCGGCGGTCACGCCCTTCACTGTGCCATGGCTGTCCTTGGCGCGGCTGGAATTTTCAAAACCGAAGGCAATATCGCTGGTCTCGTCGATCATGTATTGCAGTTTGCCGTCCAGATATTCCGCAAAGGAATTCCCCTGGTCGTGATAGCCATCTGTTTGCCGTTTGGTAGCCTGCACATGGCCAACCCAGTTACCTTCCGAGAACCCGGCGCGCAGTAGCGCCTTCTGGTAGTTGAAGCTACCCGCTTCGGCGCTCGCGGTCACACCGGTCATTTTCGCGCCACGCTTGGTGGTAATGATTACCGCGCCGGACAGTGCGTCTTCGCCAAACAGATACGAGGCACCGCCCTTGATCACCTTGATCGAGTCGATGTTGTCCAGATCGATGTTGACGCGCCCGGTGCGTTCCTGCACCGGCACGCCGTCGATCACGATCGCCACGCCGGGCTTCTCGCCCATGTAGCGCTGCGCTTCCACACCGCGCAGCATGATCTTGACCGAATCGCCGCTCTGCACTTCGGCAGTTACACCCGGGATGGATTCGAGTATCTCCACCATGTTCTTGCCGTGCCCTTCGTCCACCTCCTTGCCGCTGATGACATTGATGTTTGATGCTTCACCGCGTTTGGAATCAAAACGGTCATCGATCGTCGTGGAGGTGACTGACACCTCCGGCAACATGCCCACCTCGGCATATACCGCTTGGCTGACGGCCAGCGAAACCATGCTTAATGCGAATACTCTTGCAACCTTCATCTCACATCCCCCTCACAATGGTTATTATCAAAAATCCAAGTGGGCGAATTCTAGGGACGGGAAATTGTCTTGGGAATGTGGCATATTGTCGCGCGACAAAATGTCGCAGCACGAAATGCTGCGACATTTTGCGGCGAAGACTAATATGCGCGCAGTGCATGTTATGCCGGAACCACAATCTGTCGCACCATTTGTGCCGTTTGCGGCAAAAACAATTTTTTACAAATGGAACGTTGGCGGATAATCGCATACGGTTATACTTAAAAAGTAAATAAAATAATCCCGCTCATGCACCCTCATCTGATGCGTTCCATTCTTTGTGCGCTGCTCTGTCTCTGGAGCAGCCTGGCACTATCCGAAGAAACTTCCGATCCGTTCGACACGCAGCAGATGCTGCCGCTCAAGCCTGCGCTGCGCCTGGGTGCTGCAGTCGGCGACCCCTGCGCCGAGGCCATGCCGGCCGGCGCACTCAATCTGCCGGAGGTGGTCAATCTTGCGCTGTGCAACAACCCGCAAACCCGCGAGGTATGGGCCAGCGCGCGCGTGCAGGCAGCGCAGGTCGGCGTGACCCAGGCAGGCTTCCTGCCCGGCGCCAGCCTGAGCGTCGCCGGTAACCGCACTTCGCCCGGTACCGGGCAGCGCAGCATCGGATTGACGCTTTCGTATCTGCTGTATGACTTCGGTGCACGCGCGGCCAGTCTGGAAAATGCACGCCAGTTGCTGGCGGCTGCAAGCGCTACCCAGGACAGCGCGGTGCAAACCGTTTTTCTGCTGGCGGTACAGTCTTTTTATCAGACGCAGGCCGCGCAGGCCGCGCAGGATGCAGCGCTTGAATCGGAACGCGCGGCAAAGGAAAGTTTCTCTGCCGCTGAGGCGCGCTATACCACCGGCAGCGCAACACCTGCCGATAAGCTGCAGGCGCAGACCGCCTATTCGCAGGCGACGCTGAATCGCATTACCGCCGAAGGCAGCATGAAGAACGTGCAGGGCACGCTGGCTAACATCCTCGGTCTGGATGCCAACCGGAATGTGACACTGGCGTCTGCGAATGCCACCACCATTCCGGCGGGTTTCGAGCATGACGTGAACGCACTGATCGAGGAAGCCAAACTGCGCCGCCCCGATTTGCAGGCTGCCGCCGCGCAGCTAAAAGCTGCGGAAGCCAGCGTCGATGCCGCACGTGCGGCGGGCAAACCCTCCCTTTCCCTGACCGCTTCCACCAATCAGACCAGCGCGGCAGGAATTACCTCGCACGGCTCATCGGTCGGCATCAACCTGAGCGTCCCGCTCTTTTCCGGCTATGCGCCAACATACCGGATACGCGTTGCCGAGGCGCAAGTCGAGGCACAGAATGCGCAGCTGGAACGCCTGCGCCTGCAGGTGGCGCTGGACGTATGGACGGTCTATCAGAACCTCACCACCGCCACGCAATCATTGCGCACCACCGCCGACCTGCTGAACAGCGCGGAGCAATCGGAACGCGTCGCACTCGGCCGCTACAAGGCCGGTGTGGGCAGCATCCTGGATGTGCTGAATGCACAGAGCGCCCTGGCCAGCGCGCGCCAGCAACGTATTCAATCCGCATTCAACTGGAACATCAGCCGCGCCACGCTTGCGCAGGCGATGGGCAGCCTGGACGAAAACCTGTTGCAGGACTTGTCGGGCGGCAGCCCAATGTCCGGCGCGGCTTACCAACGGGAGCAGCCATGAAAAAACTGTTGCGCTCCCCGGTTGCCCTGTTCCTCATCGCCGTTGCCGCCGTCGCCGCAGGCATCGCCGGCTACCGTCAGTTCTACCTGGCCGCACCGGAACAGCAATACCGCTTGCAGGCCGTGGAAAAAGGCGATGTCAGCCAGGTCGTTTCCGCCAACGGCACAATCAATCCAGTGACGCTGGTCAATGTCGGCACACAGGTTTCCGGCACGGTGAAAAAACTCCATGTGGATTTCAACAGCAAGGTGGAAAAGGGTCAGGTGTTGCTGGAACTGGACGATGCCCTGCTCAGCGCGCAACAAAAGCAGAGCCTGGCCAACGTGAAAAGCGCCGCCGCTTCGCTGGAGCTGGCCGCGGCCAACGAAGCGCGCGCCCTTGCCCTGTTCAAGCAGGAATATGTCTCGCAACAGGAAGTGGACACCGTCATCCAGGCCAGGAAAGCCGCCGAGGCGCAGTTGCAACTGGCGCGCGCGGCGGTGGAAAAGGACAGCGCCAACCTGGCCTACTCGGTGATCCGCTCGCCGGTATCCGGCGTGGTGGTGGATCGCTCGGTGGATGTCGGCCAGACCGTCGCCGCCAGCCTGCAAACCCCGACACTGTTCAAGATCGCGCAGGACCTGTCCAAGATGCAGATCCACGCCAACTTTGCCGAGGCGGATATCGGCAACATCCGCATCGGACAAACGGTGCACTTCACCGTGGATGCCTTTCCGGAAAAGCGTTTTCAGGGCGACGTGATGCAGGTGCGCCTCAATCCGGCCATCCAGCAGAACGTCGTCACTTACGACGTCGTAGTCAACGTGAACAACCCCGAACATATCCTGCTGCCCGGCATGACCGCCTATGTGAGCATCACGGTGGCGGAGCGCAAGGGAGCGCTGCTGGTTCCCAATGCCGCATTGCGCTTCAAACCGGCCAACGGCGGCAAACGCGGCGCCGTTCCTCCCGGCAATAAAACGAAGGGCAATGCCGCGCGATCCGGCGAGGACGGCTTCCCCGGAAAAGTCTATGTGCAGGGACCGGGCGGACTGGTGCCGGTCAGCGTAGCGACGGGCATCACCGACAACCGCAACACCGAAATCATCCGTGGCGACCTCAAGGAAGGGGACCATGTCGTCGTCGGCGAAACGCTGGCCGCGAACGCCCAGGGCGGCTCGCCGATGCGCATGAGAATGTTCTGATGGATGAACCTGTCATCCGCATCGAAGGCCTGCACAAATCCTACGAGACTTCCGCCGGGCCGTTCCCGGCGTTGAAGGATGTCAGCCTCGATATCGCCACCGGGGAATTCGTCGCGGTCATGGGCCCATCCGGTTCTGGCAAATCCACTTTCATGAACATCCTCGGCTGCCTCGATAAGCCCAGCGCCGGACGCTACCTGCTGGACGGTCGCAGCGCCGCCGAGCTGAGCAAGGACGAACTGGCCTTGCTGCGCAACCGCACCATCGGTTTCGTGTTCCAGGGTTTCAACCTGCTGCCGCGCATGTCGCTGCTGGACAACGTCGCGCTGCCGCTGATCTATTGCGGTGTGGAACACGAAAAACGCCGGCAGCGCGCCCGCAGCCTGCTCGCCAGGGTCGGGCTGGAAGGTTACGCGGACTCCATGCCCAACAAGATTTCCGGCGGCCAGCAGCAGCGCGTCGCGATCGCGCGCGCCCTAGTCAACCGTCCGCGCCTGATTCTCGCCGACGAACCGACCGGCAATCTCGACAGCCACACCAGCGAAGAGATCATGGCGCTGTTCGAAGAGCTCAACCGCGAAGGAATCACCATCCTGCTGGTCACCCACGAAGCGGACATCGCGCGTCACGCGAAACGCCAAGTACGCTTCCATGACGGGCGCATCGTCAGCGACCAGCCGACACCGCAATTGGAGCACGCAGCATGATCCGGAAAGAACTTATTCACCACGAAGAACACGAAGATCACGAAGGTTTTTGCGAGTTATCGCTCTTCGGCGATATCCCTGCCAACCCCGAATCATGTAACCGTATGATGCTGGACACTCGCCTGCAAGACCATTCCTGTTTGTCAAAACCAGGTGTTGTTGTTCTTCGTGGCCTTCGTGTTCTTCGTGGTTCAAATGAGGTTTTCGCATGATCTTCGCCATGCTCGGCGAAGCCTGGCGCGCGATGGGCGCAAACCGGCTGCGCACCTTGCTGACCATGCTCGGCATGGTGATCGGCGTCGGCGCGGTGGTGCTGATGATGTCCATCGGGCAGGGCGCGCAATACGCCATCAAGCAGACCATCAGCGCGCTGGGCAGTAACCTGTTCATATTGCGCGCAGGGTACACTTCGACAAGCGGTGCGCGCTCCGGCAGCGGCAGCGGCCAGACCCTGACCGTCGGCGACGCCGAGGCCATCGCCGAGCTGCCCGGCGTGGAAGCGGCCGCGCCGATCCATCCCGGCAACGCGCAAATCGTCTATGGGCCGAACAACTGGAACACGTCCATCATCGGCACGACGCCGGCTTATTTCGACGCGCGCTCCTGGGCAATCGCCTTGGGCTCTGCATTCACCGACTCGGACGTGCGTTCCGCCACGCGCGTCGCGCTGATCGGCCAGGCTGTCGCACAAAACCTGTTCGGCGACGAAAATCCGGTCGGCAAGACCATCCGCATCCAGCAAAGCCCGTTCGTCATCCTCGGCATGTTGGCAGGCAAAGGGCAAAGCATGGACGGGCGCGACCAGGACGACACCATCATCATCCCGCTCACCACCGCGCAGCGCCAGGTGTTCGGCACGCAGTTCCCCGGATCGGTGCGCATGGTCATGGTGAAGGCCGCCACCCAGGAGATCATGCCTGCGGTGGAAAAATCCATGACCGAACTGCTGCGCCAGCGGCACCGCATCCGCGAGGGCATGGAAGACGACTTCTTCCTGCGCAACCTCACCGCGATGGCCGATTCCGCCGAGGAAAGCACGCGCACCATGTCGTTGCTGCTCGGCGCGATTGCCTCGGTTTCGCTGCTGGTAGGCGGCATCGGCATCATGAACATCATGCTGGTTTCGGTGACCGAGCGCACCCGCGAAATCGGCATCCGCATGGCGATCGGCGCGCGCGAGCGCGACATCCTGCTGCAATTCCTGCTGGAAGCCATCATCATCTCGCTGGGCGGCTGTTTCATCGGGCTGCTGCTGGGCATCGGCGGCGCGCTGCTGGTCGAAACACTGACCGGCATGATGGTCATCGTCTCGGCCAGCTCGGCGGTCGTCGCATTCAGCGTAGCCGCATTCGTGGGCGTCTTCTTCGGTTTCTATCCGGCGCGCAAGGCCGCGCGGCTCGATCCGATCGAGGCGTTGCGCTACCAGTAAGAAACAAGTTCGAACGAGGTTTTTAAATGGAAGTCGTATCTCAAAAAGAATCTTCGATGCGCAGGTGGATCGCGCTGGCCGCCATCCTGCTCATCGCGCTGGCCGCAGGCATGTGGATATGGCGCGCGCAAAACACCGCAGCCAACACCAGGGAAGCTGGCGCGGTTCAGGTAGTGAGCGCCCCGGTTATGCAAGCCGACGTACCGGCTAGGCTCAGCGCCAACGGCACGGTCACCGCCGTGCAAACCGTCGAGGTGCGCCCGCAGATCAGCGCCATAATCAAGACCGTGCATATCAGGGAAGGCCAGTCCGTGCGCAAGGGCGACCGCCTGTTCACGCTTGATGCGCGCACCGAGGATGCCAACCTCGGCATGGCCGAGGCGCAGATCACCAGGGACCGCGCCGACCTGACGAACGCCGAGCGCAATCTCGAGCGCCAGCGCGAGCTGTTCCGCCAGGAATACGTTTCGCGCGCCGAACTGGATACGGCGCAAAACCAGGTGGACATGCTGCGCAGCCAGGTCGCGATCGATCAGGCTTCCGTGGAGGCGAGCCGCGTGGCGCGCAGCTTCGGCGAGATCACCGCGCCGATCGCAGGGCGCACGGGTGCGATTGCGGTCTATCCGGGAAGCCTGGTGCAGCCGAGTGGCGCCGCGCTGGGCACCGCGCTGGTGAGCATCACGCAGACCGACCCGATCAACGTCAGCTTCACGTTGCCGGAACGCGAGCTTGCGGACGTGCAGCAAGCGTTTGCCCGGGGCGCAGTGCCGGTCGCCGCGAAGCTGGATCTGCCCGGCCAGCCCGACCTCGAAGGGCGCCTGGTATTCATCGACAACGCGGTGGATACGGCCAGCGGCACCATCCGCCTCAAGGCGGAATTCCCCAACCCGGGCAACCGCCTGTGGCCGGGCATATTCGTCACGGTGACCCTCGCGCCGCGCACCCTGGCCGGCGCGCTCACGGTTCCGGTGCAGGCGGTGCAGACCGGGCCGGAGCATAAATTCGTTTACGCGATCGGGGACGACCGCAAGGTGAGCTCGCTGCCGGTCAACGTGCGCCTGATCCAGGACGGCATCGCCGTGATCGAGGGCGCTGCACCGGGCGCGCGCGTCGTCGTAGAAGGCGCGCACAACCTCAGGCCGGGCGATGTGGTGGCCGAATCCGGCAACGGCGCGGGCAAGCAATGAGCCTGAATCTGGCAGTTGCAGGGGGCGTAGGTGCGAATGAATTCGCACATGGCCATCTCCGGCCAGCACCACTTCTCACAGTGCTCGTGCGAATAAATTCGCACCCACAAGAACAAGCTGCCCCAGGATGAACCTCTCCGAACTGTGCATCCGCCGCCCGGTCATGACGGTGCTGCTGTCGGCCTCCGCCGTGCTGGCCGGCGTGCTCGCCTACGGCAGCATACCCATCGCCGCGCTGCCGAGCTACGACACGCCCACCATTTCGGTCAGCGCGGCGCTCCCCGGCGCGAGCCCGGATACCATGGCTTCCTCGGTTGCCACGCCGCTCGAACGCCAGTTCTCCACCATCTCCGGGCTGGATGTCATCAGCTCGACCAGCACGCTGGGCAGCACCTCGATCACGCTGGAATTCGACCAGGATCGCGACATCGACAGCGCCGCGATCGACGTGCAGGCGGCACTGCTGCGCGCACAGCGTTCCTTGCCAATAGAGATGACCACGCCGCCGTCCTACCGCAAGATCAACCCCGCCGAAGCGTCGATCATCTTCCTGTCGCTGACCTCGCCCGCGATGCCGCTCTCGGAGCTGAACAGCTTCGCCGACGACCTCATCGCGCCGACGCTTTCCACGCTGCCCGGCGTGGCGCAGGTGAACATCCACGGACGGAAGAAATATGCCGTGCGGGTGCATGTCAAACCGGGCGAACTCGCGGCGCGCAACCTGACCGTAGACGATATCGCCGGCGCGCTGCGCGTCGCCAACGCCAATTCGCCGGTCGGCACGCTCGAAGGGCCGCGCCAGGCGCTGGTGATCCAGGCCAACCGCCAGCTCGACAACGCCGCCGCGTTCGCCGGCCTGATCGTGGCGACCGCGCCGAACGGCAGCCCGGTGCGACTCTCCGAGGTCGCGCGGGTCGAGGACAGCGTGGAATCGGTGAAGACCGCGAGCTGGACCAACGGCGAACGCTCCATCACGCTTGCGGTGCAGCGCCAGCCGGGCGCCAACACCGTCGCGACGGTGGACGCGATCCGGGCGGCGCTGCCGGCGCTTGTCGCGCAGATGCCGTCGTCGATCCGGCTCTCGCTGCGCAACGACCGCTCGGTATCGGTGCGCAACGCGATCCACGATGTGCAAGTCACGCTGGCGATCACCGTCGCCTTGGTCGTGCTGGTAATCTTCCTGTTCCTGCGCAAGGCGACCGCCACCGTCATCCCGGCGCTGTCGCTGCCGATCTCGCTGCTGGCGACGGTGGCGCTGATGGCCGCCTTCGGCTACAGCCTGGACAACATCTCGCTGCTCGCCATCACCCTCGCGGTCGGGCTGGTGGTGGACGACGCCATCGTGGTGCTGGAGAACATCGTGCGCCATCTCGAAAAGGGCGAACCGCCGCTGCAGGCCGCGCTGCAAGGCTCGAAGGAGGTGAGCTTCACCATCGTCTCGATCTCGGTTTCGCTGGTCGCGGTGTTCATCCCGATCTTCTTCATGCCCGGCGTGATCGGGCTGCTGTTCCACGAATTCGCCGCCGTGGTGGGCATCGCCGTGCTGGCGTCGGCGCTGGTGTCGCTCACGCTGGTGCCGATGCTGGCGAGCCGCTACCTGAAACCGCATGAAACTGCCCTGCATAAAACAACAGAGCGCAGCCTGGTATGGACCGCATGGTTCGAGCGCGGCTTCGCCAAATCGCTGGCAGCCTACGAGCGTGTGCTCGACTTGGCGCTGCGCCACAACCGCGCGGTGCTCGGCATCGCAGTCACCACCCTCGCCGCCACCATCGCGCTGTTCACGGCCTTGCCCAAGGGGTTTTTTCCCAACGAGGATATCGGTCTGGCGCTGGTCACGGTGGAAGCGGTCGAGGACATTTCCTTTCCCGCGATGACCGATCTGCTGCAACGTACGGACAAAATCATCCGCGCCAATCCCGCCGTCGAAACGCTGATCGTCAACGCCAGCGACAGCAACAGCGCGCGCCTGTTCATGACCCTCAAGCCGCGCGGCGAACGCCCGCCCATCGACAAGGTGGTCGAAGAGCTGCGCCGCGAGGTGCGCGCCATCCCCGGCGTCAGCGTGTTCATCAACCCGATCCAGAACCTCAGGCTGGGCGGCCGCCTCAGCAAGAGCCGCTACCAGTACGTGATGCGCAGCGTGCGCGCCGAAGAGCTGGGCGCGGCGTCCGAAGGACTGATGGCGCGCATGAAGGCGGACGCCCTGTTCCGCGATGTCACCAGCGATGCGCAACTGAAGGGCCTGCAGGCGCGCCTCAACATCAACCGCGACAAGGCCAATTTGCTGGGCGTGCAGATCGCCGACATCCGCTCCGCACTCTACAGCGCTTTCGGCGAGCGCCAGGTCTCGACCATCTACACTTCCAGCGACAGCTACCCGGTCATCATGCAGGTCGCCGCCGGGGATCGCGCCGACGAGCGCGCCTTCGACAATATCCATGTGCGCGCAAGGAACGGCACGCTGGTTTCGCTGGCCAGCGTCGCGACCGTCGAGCGCGAGGTGGGACCGGTCGCGATCAACCACACCGGCCAACTCGCGGCGGTGACGGTGTCCTTCAACCTCGCCCCGGACGCGGCACTGGGCGATGCCTCCAGGCGCATCGAGCAATTCAAGCGCGAACTCGACATGCCGTCGAGCATCCTCACCAGCTACGGCGGCGACGCGGCGGCGTTCCAGTCTTCACAGGCGAGCCAGATCGTGCTGATCGTCGCCGCGCTGCTGGTGATCTACGTACTGCTCGGCGTGCTGTACGAGAGCTACATCCACCCGATCACCATCCTGTCCGGGCTGCCCTCGGCTGCGGTCGGCGCGCTGCTGATGCTGTGGCTGTTCGACATGGACCTTTCGGTCATCGCCATGATCGGCATCCTGCTGCTGATCGGCATCGTCAAGAAAAACGCCATCATGATGATCGACTTCGCGCTCGATGCGCAGCGCAACGACGGCATGACGCCGCAAGAGGCGATCCGCACCGCCTGCCTGCTGCGTTTCCGCCCGATCATGATGACTACTTCGGCGGCGCTGATGGGCGCGCTGCCCATCGCCCTCGGCCTCGGCGCAGGCGCGGAACTGCGCCAGCCGCTGGGCCTCGCGGTTGTGGGAGGACTGCTGTTCTCGCAGGTCATCACGCTTTTTATCACGCCGGTGATCTACCTCTATCTCGATCGTTTTTCCGGCAGCGGCCCGATCAAATTGGCGGGCGACGTTTAAGACCGCTGCCTAGAACTGTTCCTCCGTGGCAGCAAAAAGGCACGTTGCCGTGCCTCTTGTTTGCCTGGAATCTGCTTGCTTGATGCAATCAGTCTTTGTCATGTTGCTCGTGTTTTTTCTTGTATTTTTTCTTGTGCTCCCCGCGATGAAGCCCATTGTCGTGACGCCAGTCATCGTCGTTTTCCGCACTGCGCGAGGATACCGTCTGCACCGGAACAGGCTGGTTTGCAGGTGTACTGCCGACGGCCGCACCTGTCGCGCCGCCGATCGCCGCGCCCAGAATTGCACCCTCCTGTCCGCCCATGTTATAGCCGATGGCCGCTCCGGCTGCGCCGCCGATCGCGCCGCCGACCACTGCACCGCTATCCACGGCATAGGCATTCACACTGACAGAAAGAAACAAGGCGATTGCTAATGATTTGTTCATGCTGACTCCACTGTAAGGTTGTTCAAGTTTGTTGCATTATCCGGGATTTATTGCACCGGTTAGTCGTATCGATCGCGGGTCTGGTTCCTGATCGCGATTGTCGGCAATCCAAATCGCATGCTATTCTCGGCCACCCTGAATACAGCATCCCGCAAGAAGCACGAATTATATGCCCGTTTCCATCAAGACCCCGCAAGAAATTGAAAAAATGCGCATTGCCGGTCGCCTGACCGGCGAAGTGCTCGACTACATTACCCCGTTCGTCAAGGTGGGCGTAACGACCAACGAACTGGACAGGCTGTGCCATGATTTCATCGTCAACGTGCAACGCGCCATTCCCGCGCCGCTCAATTACGCGCCCGGCGGGCATCCGCCGTATCCGAAATCAATTTGCACCTCGATCAATCATCAGGTCTGCCACGGCGTGCCCAACAACAAGGCGCTCAAAAATGGCGATATCGTGAACCTGGACGTCACCGTGATCAAGGATGGCTATCACGGCGACAGCAGCCGGATGCTCTACGCCGGTGCGCCGTCGATTCTGGCCAGACGCCTGTGCGAGACCACCTGGCTGGCGTTGTGGCGCGGCATCCGCGCGGTCAGGCCGGGCGCCTATCTGGGCGACATCGGCCATGCCATCCAGAGCTTCGTCGAACCACTGGGCTACAGCGTAGTGCGCGAGTTTTGCGGGCACGGCATCGGCCGGCAGTTTCACGAAGAACCGCAGGTGCTGCACTACGGCCGCCCCAGGACGGGAATACGGCTCGAACCCGGCATGACCTTCACCATCGAACCGATGATCAACGCCGGCAAGGCAGCCATCAAGCATCTCAACGACGGCTGGACGGTCGTTACCAAGGACCACAGCCTGTCGGCGCAATACGAGCACACCATACTCGTCACCGATGCCGGCTTCGAAGTGTTGACCGTTTCCGATGGCTGTCCTCACCCGCCAAACCCATAGCCCCATCGGCACGCTGCGCGAATCGTTGCGCAGCGACCGCGCCGCACTCGAGCAAGGTTTCCTGCAACATGGCAATGCGGCGCGCCTGCTGAATGCACATAGCCGTCTGATCGACCGCTACCTGCGCCGCGTCTGGCGGCAACTCGCGATGCCCGATCGCATTGCATTAGCGGCGGTGGGCGGCTACGGACGCAGCAAACTATACCCCAGATCGGATATCGATCTGCTGATCCTGCTGGATGCCGAACCGGATGCTGCCTTGCAGCAACAATTGCATCAGTTAATTGTGGTGTTATGGGATATCGGCCTGGAAGTCGGCCACAGCGTCCGCACCGTTGAGCAATGCATGAAGGAATCTGCCGACATCACCGTGCAGACCAATCTGCTCGAAGCGCGCCTGCTCTGCGGCAATAAGAAGCTGTTCAATGAATTGTGCGACAGCGTGCAACAGCACCTCGACCTGCGCGCCTTTTATCTTGCCAAACTGCAGGAACAGCAGCGGCGCCATGCGCGCTATGCGGAAGCCGATTACAACCTTGAACCGAACCTGAAGGAAAGTCCGGGCGGCCTGCGCGATTTGCAGACCGTCACCTGGATCGCACGTGCAGCCGGCCTGGGAACGCACTGGAGTGAACTGGCGCAAATCGGGCTGCTCACAACCGCCGAGGCGCGCCAGGTCGCGCGTCACAGCGCGCTGCTGGCAACACTGCGCGTCCGTTTGCATTATCTCGCCAAGCGGCACGAAGACCGTCTGCTGTTCGATTTCCAGGCTGCGCTAGCCGCACAGTTGGGCATTGCCGCATCGGCTAACCGCCGCGCCAGCGAGCATCTGATGCAGCGCTACTACCGCACCAAACTGGCGGTGCGCCAGTTCAACACCATCATGCTGCAGAACCTGCATGACTATTTATTCCGCGAAACGCCGGTGCAACGCATGCTGAACGAGCGATTCATGATGGTCGGCTCACTGCTGGAAATCCGCGACGAGCAGCTGTTCGAACACACGCCCGAGGCAATCTTCGAGCTGTTCCTGCTGATGGAGCAACATGCTGAATTGACCGACATCAGCGCGAAGTCTCTGCGCGCGCTGTGGCGCGCACAGCAGCGCATCGATGCATCTTTCCGGCGCAACCCGTTGAACCGCGCGCGCTTCATGGAAATCCTGCGCCAGCCGCAGGGGGTCCTTCACGCGCTGCGGCGCATGAACCAGTACGGCATTCTCGGCCGCTACCTCCCCGCCTTCGGGCGCATCGTCGGGCAGATGCAGCATGACCTGTTCCACGTCTATACAGTGGACGCGCATATCCTGATGGTGGTGCGCAACCTGCGCCGCTTCGCCGCCCCGGAACATGCAGGGGAAATTCCGCTGTGCAGCAAATTGATGAACGAATTCGCCCGCCCGGAAGTGCTGTATATCGCCGGATTATTCCACGACATTGCCAAGGGGCGCAGCGGCGACCATTCGCAACTGGGCAAGAAAGACGCGCGCGCATTCTGCGTGCAGCATCAACTCGGCAACGCCGACACCGACCTGATCGTGTGGCTGGTCGAGCACCATCTCACCCTTTCCGCCACTGCGCAAAAGCAGGACTTGTCCGATCCGGAAGTGATCGCCGCCTTTGCCGATAAAATAAAAAATGACCGCTACCTTGTCGCGCTGTATCTGTTGACCGTCGCAGACATACGCGGCACCAACCCGGAAATATGGAATGCCTGGAAAGCCAAGCTGATGGAAGACCTGTTCTGGCAGACGCGCCGCTACCTGAGCGACGGCAGGGTGGCTGACCGGCTCGGGGAAATCCGCGGCGCAGCGGCCGATGCGCTCAACCTTTATGCGCTGCCGCCCGATTCCTACCAGCTGTTATGGGCGCAGCTCGATGACAGCTATTTTCTGGATCACGACCCGCAGGAAATCGCCTGGCATACGCGCCTGCTGGCGTTCAAGGTCAATGCTGACACGCCCATTGTAAAAGCGCGCCTGAGCCGCGCCGGCGAAGGCTTGCAGGTGATGGTGTATTGCCCGGACCAGCGCGCCCTGTTTGCGCGCATCTGTAATTTTTTTGCGCGCATGAATTACACCATTGCCGAGGCCAAGATCCACACCACACAGCACGGCTACGCGCTGGACAGTTTCCAGATCATGGAGGCCGCGCATGGCGGCACAGCCTACCGCGACATCATGACCTACATTGAATTCGAGCTGGCGCAGCAGATTGCGCAAGCCAAACCGGTTGTGCTGGCCACATCAAGGCGCGTCAGCCGGCAACTCAAATACTTCCCGATCAACACCGAGACCGAGATCAAGCCGGACAAAAAGGGAATGTATGTGCTGTCGCTGGTTGCCGGAGACCGTCCCGGTCTGCTGGCGCACATCGCACTTGTTCTGGACAGGCACAACATCCGCCTGCACCGCGCCAAGATCAACACACTGGGCAGCCGCGCCGAGGATGTATTCTGGATCAGCGGCACAGCGCTTGCGCAGCCTGAACAGACAAAAGCGCTGCTCAGCGCCCTTGCCAGTTGCTGTTAGCAGACTGCGCAGAAAATTCAGTGCAGGTGCCCGCCCTCGCCATCATGCACATGTCCATGCGCCAGTTCTTCCGCGGTGGCCGGGCGCACACCCGTCACCGTGCAATTGAAGGTAAGTGTCTTGCCTGCCAATGGATGATTGCCATCCACGGTCACTTCGTCGTCGTCCACTTCCACTACGGTGTAGAGCAGATAATCCTCATCATCGGCGCTCTCCGGCCCGCCCTCAAATTGCATACCGGCTTCAATTTCCTGCGGAAACGCGCTGCGCGGCTCAACCATCACCAGCGTGTGGTCATATTCGCCAAAAGCGTCATCGGGTTGCATGGTAACGCGGCATTGGTCACCCACCGCCTTGCCGTGCAGTTCCTCCTCAACCAGCGGAAAAATGCCGTCGTAGCCGCCGTGCAGATAGCTGACCGGCTCCTCGACTTTCTCCAGCAACTCGCCTTCAGCATCAAATAATTCATAGCGCAACGAAACAACGGTATCTTTGGCGATTTTCATTTCAGCCCCTTTATCAGATTAAAAATTTCCTGCGCATGGCCATGAGCATGAACGCCGTACATAACGTGACACAGCTTGCCCCGTTTGTCGATGATGAAAGTTGAGCGCTGAACAATATGCTTCTTGTGCCCATCCACTTCTTTCTCGATCATCACGCCATAGCGCTTGCAGACGCGCGCATCCGGGTCGGAAAGGAGCAGCACCGACAGACCATGCTTGTCGCGGAACGACGCATGACTCAGGCAATCATCGCGGCTGATGCCGATCACGACGGTATCGAGCTTCGCGAAAGCATCGTCGAGCTCGGTAAATTCAGTGGCCTCAAGAGTGCAGCCCGGTGTGCCATCTTTCGGATAGAAATACAACACAACATTTTTCTTGTTCTGCAGCGCGGCAAGCACAAAAGTCCTCATGTCGGCATCCGGTAATTCAAAATGCGGTGCTTCCATTCCAATCGTTAACTGCACAGACTGCATAAAACATCCCCCTTGCACGGTATTCTAAACATTTTTTAGCCGGGTTATAAAAAATTTTGCCCATGACCGGACAGCACATGGGGCGGCTATAATCTATTGCAAAAGATAATCACCCATCCGAAATGCCGGGGAGCAGATCATGAACAACGACACGCCGCAACACACCAGGCTGGACGGCATCGCCGACTATACCGCCGCGCTTGATACATTGTGCAAGCTGGCGCGGCACAATTTGCTGTTGTTCGAGAAAAATTACGATGGTCTGGGGTTTAACAGCGAAGCACGCTATGAGACATTGCACCGCTTTCTGCTTGCCAACCCCGCCAACCGCCTGCTGGTGCTGACGCATGATACGCGCTATTTGTCCACACTGTGCCCGCGCATGATGATGTTGCTGCGCCAGTTCGGCGGCAGCATGTTCATTCATCAGACGCTCGCCAGCCTCAGTCATGTCACCGAACCATTTGCCATTGCCGACGATGCGCATTATGTGCGCCGCTTTCATTTCGATGATCCGCGCGGCATTCTGGCACAGCACGACCCGGAAAATGCGCGCGCCCTGAAATCGCGTTTCATGGAAATGTGGTCGGCTTCCCGCCCGGCGGTATCTGCCACAAAACTGGGGTTATAGCCATATCCGCCAACAAAAAAATAGTTGCAAAATCACTGGATTTTCTATAGGCCGGTGCTAGAATGCGCCGCCTCCCATTCCGGACCTATCCGGAATCAGGCAACTGTCTGTATTTATTAAACAAACACTCGAGGAACTAAAATGAAACGCTCTGCCCTTGTTGCTGCCCTGCTGGCCCTTGCCTTGACTGCTTGCGGCGAAAAACCTGCCGAAGCTCCTGCTGCCGAAGCTCCTGCTGCTGAAGCTCCTGCTGTTGAAGCTCCTGCTGTTGAAGCTCCTGCTGTTGAAGCTCCTGCTGCTGAAGCTCCTGCTGCTGAAGCTCCTGCTGCTGAAGCTCCTGCTGCTGAAGCTCCTGCTGCTGAAGCTCCTGCTGCTGAAGCTCCTGCTGCAAAGTAAGCAACCCACGCTTCACGTAACAAGTAAAAAGGCCGGCTTGCGCCGGCCTTTTTATTGCCGGTTTCCCGACGGCAAACTTATTGCGTAAGGTTCTGAATGCAGCAGCGGTTTCAGGCACTCATTTCCAGCAGATATATGATCAGCGATCTGAGTTTGGCCGGCCTGACAGGCTTGTGCAACAGATGATGTCCGCTTACGCTGGCCAGCTTCAGAATGGCCTGGCTGGTATCCCCGCTGATCAGAACACAGGGAATTTGCCTGCCATAATGCTGGCGCACCATTGCGACAATATCGATGCCGCTTTCGTTATTCCCCAATTGGTAATCGCTGATAATGAAATCCCAGGCTTCTCCATCTCGCAAGAATTGCCTCACCTGTGCCAAAGATGCTGCCGTGCTGACAATACAGCCCCACGAAGCGAGGATGCTGGCTGTGCTTGACAGCACCATGGGATCATCGTCAACGACCAGCAATCTCTTGCCGGTCAGCAACGATTCCTCCAACCCTTGACCCGGGCCGGACATAGTCTGGGCTGCGGAAGACGATTTGCCCGGGCGCCGCCGGGCGAGCGGGACTTCAAGGGCGAATATGGAACCTTTGCCAAGCGCGGAGCGCAACTCGATGCGATGCCCGAGTAATTTCACCAGGCGATCTACAATCGCCAATCCCAAACCCAGCCCCTTGTTATTATCTGTCCGCTGCTGGGACACCTGGAAAAACTCACGGAATATATTGTCCTGATCGGTCTTGGAAATACCCACCCCATTGTCGCGCACCTCAATACGCAACAAATTCCCGCGACGCCGGCACGCAACCATGACACAGCCATTAGGGTAGGTATAACGTATCGCATTGCCTACCAGATTCATCAAAATACGCTCCAGAAGCTGTGGATCGCTGCTGATATATTCGGCACATGGTCGAACAATCAGGCGAATATTCTTGATTCCGGCCAGCATTTGATAATCCGCCGCAACGCGATCCAGCATGACGCTTGCAGCGCAGGTTTGCAGTTGCGGAACGATCGTTCCCGCATCCAGCTTGGAAATATCGAGCAAAGCATTCAGCAGCGTGGAAAGCGCTTCGACGGACTGCTCCACCCGTCCGACCAGGTGTTGCTGTTCAGCGCCGGATACCTTGTGCTGCAATTCGGCGATATATAAACCCAGGGCATGCAGCGGCTGGCGCAAATCGTGGCTGGCCACTGCCAGAAAGTGGCTCTTATCCTGGCTGGCACGTTCCGCCGCCTCCTTTTTCTTGCGCAAAGCCAGTGTTGCTTCATCTATGCGGGACTGCAACCCGGCACGCTCTTTCTGCAGATTTTCGGTCGTTTCATTCAACCCCTGCGCCAAAGTGGCCAGTTCGCGCACACGCGTTGACAGGGAAACACGTGTATCAAGCTTGCCCTTGCCTATCTCCTGCACGGCGTTACTAAGTTTGCGGATCGGGTTAGTGATGCTGCGGCTGGCGAGAAATACCAGATAACAGGCGAGTGCCAGAAACAGGGTGGTTGCGAGCAACGTCGTCCAGAGCAATCGTGCTTTGAGCCCTTCATGACGAAGTTTGCTGATTTCCACAATAACTGCGCCAACTGGTTTTACCATTGTATCCGCGCCGCCATCATCCAATGCAACTTGTGCGGGAATAACCGGATGATAAAGCCACAGGCTGTGCGCGCTGCTGTTTGCTGGTGGCGGCAAGATAATCGCTTGATCCATTTGCTCAACAGCTGCCGATGGCAGCTGATTGACACGTTCATTTGTGGCCAGGATCTTGCCGATGATTTCGCCCTTCAAGTGATCGGAGAACTCGCCCGCGCTGACCAATATCCTGTTGTCTGCATTCAGAATAACAGTTTTGTGCACATCCGTTTGGCTCAGTGAACTGTTGGCAATGCTTTGCAAAAATTCCAGATTATTTGAAAACACACCATATTCGCTGCTCGCGGCAAGCTGGTGTGCTATCAACTCTCCCTGTTCCAGCAAATCCACATCCATTTCCGCAAAACGGTCATGCAGGAAATAAGATTCCATGCTGACAGCCATAATGAGCAGCGGGACAAATGTTAACCAGGCGACCTGCTGGCGAATACTGTACTGTTTCACTGCCCGCCCCCCCCTGCTTTTTTCATGCGCTGACGTATTGCATCGGGCGAGGCCATCTCAATCCCTAATGAACGCGCAACCTGATTGTTTATGCCGATGCTGAACGACTCAGGGTATTGCGGTCCGGGTAATTGCCTGCTGCTTGCAAATGAAATGATTGCTTTGGCAACCTGCTCGGCAAGCTGTTCAGGCGTGGAATAAATGGCACAAAGCGCACCGGCATTCACATAAGCCTGTGAGACACCGACCAGCGGAACCCTTTGCCTATAGCTGGTCAGCAGAATGTTGCGCACGTTACTGCTGCTGTAAATTTCGCTGTCTGGAATGACGAGCAGCACATCGCTGCTGTTCAGAATGTTTTCCAGAGCAGCAAACAGGGTTTTGGCCGAGCTGACCGACTTGGCATTGAGCGACATTCCCTGCGGCAAACGGGGAAGAACGATGGGGGTATCCGGTGAATACAACACGCCGACTACACTGTGCCCTGGCAGAGCCGCCTGGATAAAATTCAGCTGCCGCTCCCAGGGCTGATCGAGGTAAATCGCTGACACCGCATTGGATGAACGCAGGGATGAATATTTTTCGCGCAGCATTTCGTAACTGGCTCTGGGGATCATTGTGCTCAGCAGCGGCGCATCAAAATCAGTAATGGCAAGTTCCATCGCTTTCATACCGACGGCAACAATCAGGTCGATCTTCGCGCCGCCATTGGATCGGGATACTGCATCAGCCTGTGTCTCAATAACAGTGACGTCGGCGCTATTTTCGGCAAGCGCCTTGTCGAGTGCGGCTGAGAATTGCTGGTAAGGCGGCGCACTGCCGCTCATAACCAGGCGTACATTCAGTGCTTCTGCCTGAACCGGATTTGTCAGCAGCATGATCGCACTTGCTGTCAACAATATGGCGAGTTGGCGGAACACGGCGGCCGGCCTCAGAACTCCAACGCCGCGGTGAGATAGACGCGCCGCTTGTGTCTGGTCTGTGAGCTGTAGTCGAAATAATGGTCGCTCAGCGCGTTTTGCACCACCAGCGCGATTTCGCCGTTGCCTGATCCTTTTTCCCTGCTTCGCCTTGAGCCAAAGCGTTGCGCCAGCCGCAAATCAAGATAGCGCGTCAATGGTTGCAGGGTTCCCGCATCCAGGGAACGAACCGGATCTATATGGTAAAAACCCGCTCCCAGTTGCGTCCCGCCGGAAAAATCATGCGAGAACAACAGGCTGCCGCTATTCAGCGGTACGGTCTGGGCGTATTTGTATGCATAACTTGTCAGCGACGCATTGAGCGCAGTATTCAGCGCAGCATTGATCGCCGCCGGGTATCCCGCATATGCATAACTCGAAGCACGCGACGGGGTTGCGCCGGCAATCTGATGCGAATAATTCACGGTCAGTTTGCTGTGCGCCCCGAGCCTGTAATTGAGCGTGCCTTCCAGCCCGCTGTGATAGGCATTGAAATCACTCTTGAAGCTTTTCGGGGTAACCACTGAAGTGGGGTAAATGGCGGGATCATAAACAGGGTCTACCCAGATGATATCGCTGATCTGGTCGTGAAATATCCTGACGTCAAGGGTTGAGCCGGCGTCATCCAGTTGCCCGATATAGCCGATTTCCCGGGAAATCGCTTTTTCCGGATTCAGCCCGCCAGCCGCCGAAATATTGTGCCATTTCCATGGCGCGGCTAATGGGACTGATTGATTCCCCAGTTCCTCGATCATTTCAGGGTTGCGGTAGGCGACTGAAACACTGGCGCGCAGCGTATCCAGCGGAGTCAGGTGATAGTTATATGAAATACGCGGCGAAACGCGGGTCTGCCCCAGCGCATTTTTCTCCGCCATCGCCCCGATATTGACAAGGTTTGCCGGCGTGATGCGCCACTCGTCGTGCCCAAACAAGCGATACTCACGCCATGTTGGCGAATAGCGCAAAATGTTCGGTGCGGTTGCCGAGTCCTGCCGCGCGCCCGCTCCCCATACAACACGATTATCAGGAGACGTCCTCAGCGTATGCTGCATCTCGAAATCGTGACGGTGAATGACGGCATTATCGGAAAACAGGTAACTCCCCGGAGCTTTTGCACCGTAGGCAGGGACACTGTATCGCTCGTCTTTGGTATTCCTGCCGATGTGGTAGTAATTGAGCTGAAAATCACTGGCTACATCGAGAGTGCGCAGCCAGGTAATCTGTTCAAAATCGGCGTTGACCTTTTGGTCGCGTACGGGTGCATGAAAATTCGGCACCTGATCTCCAAGCATCCGTGAGGAATCGCTATAACCGAGCTGAATATCAAGACTGTCGTTGCCAGTCGGGCGATAGTTGATTCTGGTATTGATCAATTGCGTGCGACTGTTGTCGTTCAGCGGGATAGAAGCGACATTGGGCAAGGGATCAAAGCCGCTGTCGCCACGCGAAGCCAGTGTCACCCGGTAATCCCATTTCTCTCCCGCTCCGCCAAAACGAGCCGAAACGTCCGAGATACCTGCATCACCCCTGTTGACGGACACCTGCGCCTTTGGGACGCCGGGAGCCTGGTGCGTGAGAATGTTGATCACCCCCTGCACAGAGTTCGAACCGTGTGAAGCTGCCGATGGACCGCGCACCACCTCGATCCGTTCTATATCTCCGATATCCAGCGGGAGCTCCGCCCAATCCACCCGCCCGAATATCGGCAGATAAATCGAACGGCCATCGACCAGCACCTGCATTCTGCGCGCATGTTCGTCAGTAATGCCGCGGTATGACACGATGGGCGTGTGCCCGTCGGCATATCCCACATACATCGAAGGCACCAGCCTGAACAAATCGGCAATATTGCGGGCACCGGAAGCCACAATCATGCCGCGGTCAATCACCGTCATCGCATTGGGCGTTTCCGAAATCGGCTGCGACAAACGCGAAGCACTGAGTACGATCGGAAATTCCTGCAGGTAATCCTGCTCGCTGGGATAGCCGGCAGCCCAGGCGCTTCCACAGGCCATGCCAATCAATAAAATGGATGCAGACAGCCAACTCTGTAGCTGCTTCATATCATTATCTCTCCCCGCTGTAATGTAATTATGCAAGGCGCAAACAATTGCGCGCCTGCGCGATTATACGAGTGAACAATGAAGAATGGCGATGAGGAATGGGGTGGCTGATGGGACTCGAACCCACGACAACTGGAATCACAATCCAGGACTCTACCAACTGAGCTACAGCCACCACCGGACTTTGCCTGCCTGACACTGGCGTGCCCGACAGGAATCGAACCTGTAACCCCCAGCTTAGAAGGCTGGTGCTCTATCCGGTTGAGCTACGGGCACAATTCTTTTCACTAAAACTCCAGATTTGCGAGCATCCGCTACGCGGAATGCCTGCTTACTTCAATTCATCCCAACTACTGTGTTATGGAAAAATTTCTTGTTTACATATTTAAGACATATGCGGCACTTCGAAATTTTTCCCACGCCATGCATTTGGGCGAACTCTGAATTTTTAGAGCAACCCTTGGGTTGATTGAAAAGCTGCTGAAACCTGGTCGGGGTGGAGAGATTCGAACTCCCGACATCCTGCTCCCAAAGCAGGCGCGCTACCAGGCTACGCTACACCCCGAAGGCTGCGCATTATACAGGCGCAGCCTTATAAATCAATTCCGTTCTGGTGTTTTTTCAGCTTGGGCGAAGCCAGTCTCAAATAGTAGCCCATTGACCACAGGGTGAGCAGCGCCGCAAGGTACAGCAGCAACGAGCCGATCATCTGACAATCGATTCCCAGCAGGCGCTCATGATAAAGCAGCAGCAATATCGCGATCATCTGAAAAGTGGTTTTAGCCTTGCCAAGCATGGAAACTGCGATGCTTTTGCTTTCGCCAAGTTGCGCCATCCATTCCCGCAGGGCAGAAATGGCGATTTCGCGGCCGATGATGATGAAGGCGATGATTGCGTCGGCACGCCCCAATTTGACCAGCACAATCAACGCAGCGGCCACCATCAGCTTGTCGGCCACTGGGTCGAGGAACGCGCCGAAGGCGGAAAACTGGTCCAGTTTGCGCGCCAGATAGCCATCCAGCCAGTCGGTAATCGCCGCCAGCAGGAACACGCCGGTACTGATGAGGTTCTTCAGATGAGGAGCAAGCGCGGTATCCGATAAATAGAAAACCACAACGAACACCGGAATGAGCAGGATTCTTAACCAGGTAAGCAGATTGGGAATATTAAGCGGCATGTGCTCAGTGTAGCTGCTGATAAATCTTTTCAGCAAGCGCTTTGCTGATTCCTTCGACCTGACATAGTTGTTCGACGCTGGCTTGTACCACTTCGCGCAAACCGCCGAAGTGGGTCAGCAGGCTGCGCCGCCGCTTGTCCCCCACCCCGCTGATTTCTTCCAGACTGGAAGCGATGCGCACCTTGCCGCGCCTGGTGCGATGGCCAGTAATGGCGAAGCGGTGCGCCTCATCGCGGATCTGCTGAATCAGATGCAGCGCAGGATCGTCGCCGCGCAACTGCTTTGCCTTGCCGTCCGGGAAAATCAGTTGCTCCTGCCCGGCCTTGCGTTCCTCGCCCTTGGCCACTCCCACCAGCATCAGGTCGTTCAGCCCCAGTTCGTGCGCCACTTCCACGGCGATGCGCAATTGTCCCAGGCCGCCGTCGATCAGAATCAGGTCGGGCCTCGCCCCCTCCCCTTCGGCAAGCTTCTGGTAGCGTCGCGTCAATGCCTGGCGCATCGCCGCATAATCGTCGCCGGGTGTGATGCCGGTGATGTTGTAGCGGCGGTATTGCGCCGGGCGCATGTCGAGATTATCGTACACCACGCAGGAAGCCACGGTCGCCTCGCCCATCGTATGACTGATGTCAAAGCATTCGATGCGCTGCAAGTCCGGCATGTCGAGCCATTCGCGCAGCCGCTCCAGCCGCAATTGCTGCCCGCCCTGTTGCGCCTTGCGCTGTTGCAAAGCCAGCAGCGCGTTGTGCTGTCCCATTTCCAGCCATTGCCTGCGCTCGCCGCTCGTCGCCATGCTGATCTTCACCGCATGCCCGGCCTGCTCGCTGAGCAACGGCGCCAGCGCCTCGTCATGGCATTCCGCCGCCAACACCAGTAATGGCGGCACGCTGCGGTTCAGGTAATGCTGCGCGATGAACGCCTGCACAATCTCGTCCGCCGACAAGTCTTCGGCATGCTCGGGAAAGAAACTCTTGTCGCCCAGATGCCGCCCGCCGCGCACCATCGCCAGATTGACGCAGACCATGCCGTCCTGCTGTGCCAGCGCGATGATGTCGGCATCGGTGGCGCCGCCGGTGGATTCGACGAACTGTTTTTGCTGCACGGTATGCAGCGCGCGCAACTGGTCGCGCAGGGCGGCGGCCTGCTCGTAGTGCTGCTGTTCCGCTGCCCGCTCCATCGCACTGCGCAAGGTCTGCTCGACCTCCTGCTGCCGCCCTTGCAGCAGCAGTACCGCATTGCGAATATCGGCCTGATAGTCCTCGTCCGAAATCAGTTTCACGCAGGGTGCAGTACAGCGGTGAATCTGATGCAACAGGCAGGGGCGTGCGCGATTGTTGAACACGCTGTCCTCGCAGGTGCGGATGCGGAAAATCTTCTGCAGCAATTGGATGCTCTCCTTCGCGGCAAAGGAATTCGGGTAGGGGCCGAAGTATTGATGCTGGCGATTGGGCGCGCCGCGATAATAGGTCAGGCGCGGGAAGCGATGCCCGGTCAAGACGATGTACGGATAGGATTTATCGTCTCTAAATAATATGTTATAGCGTGGTTTTAATGATTTTATCAGGTTGTTTTCCAGCAGCAGTGCCTCTGCTTCCGAGCGCGTGACAGTGGTTTCGATGCGCGCGATATGCGACACCATCAGGCGGATGCGCGGCGAGACACTGGTTTTCTGGAAGTAGGAGGCGACGCGTTTTTTCAATTGCCTGGCCTTGCCGACGTACAGCACTTCGCCCTTGGCATTGAAGAAGCGATACACCCCCGGCAGCGGCGGCAGGCTGTCGAGTACCGGTCTGTGGTCGAACTCGCTTGCCTTGCTGCTCACATCAAGCCCTTCAGTCCGGCGGAAAATTCCGTTGCTCCTCCGTTAGCCGGGTGACGAACCGAGCCTGCAATCGGGATACCCATCTCGTGCAAAAGACCTTCCGACTTCTTGCCAACGGCGATGATTTTGGCAGCAGGAAATGCTTCGATCAGCATCCGCAAGGCTGGCTCACCCAGCCTGATCTCTTCCGGTATCGGGGTCCTGTTCGACCACATGTTATCCGGGCGATGCGGATGCAGTTGCATGGCATTCCAGAGGATGGTGCGCTCCTCAATGCCAAGCCGATAGAGCGTCTTCCACACGATGGTGGCCGACGGCTCGGAGAACGGCAAGCGCCTGTTCGACAGTCTTTCAGCCAGTGCAGGAATGCGCGGTATAGCCCCCTCACCCAACAGGCGTTCACTGGTAAACGCAATTCCGCTGTAGCGGCAGCCTTGATATCCGGGCGCTTCCCCGGCAAGAATAAACTCGGGGGCACAGTCCAGATGAAGCGCCAGCCGCGCCAGTTTTTCGGCGGGGCCGTTACTGGCAGTGTCATGAGGGCAGTGGTCCCGCCATGGATTGAAAAGCCCTGTCAGACCGGAAGGCAGTGTTCCGACGAGACTACGGGCAAGTGACATTTTCGACATTGTTCATCATTCGTGTTTCCGGGCAGTTGCGCCCATTGTTTCATGCACCAGAGTTCTCTTCAAATTCCAGCACAAATTTACCTGCGCCATTCTGCCCCAACACCTTTACCAGATACGGCATCACATCCTGCAGCATGCTGTGCAGCGTCCACGGCGGATTGAGCACGAACATGCCGCTGCCGTGCATGCCGAAGCCGTCCTCGCTCGGGGCCTGCACACTGAGCGCAACATGCAGCCAGCTCTTCACCGGCAGTTGCCTGAGCTGCTCCGGCAACTGCTGCGCCTCGGCGCGCTGCAACTGCGGATACCATACCGCATACACCCCGTTGGCAAAGCGTTTCAAGCCTTCGCGCAACGCCGCGATCACGCGCCGGTAATCCTGCTTGTCCTCATACGGCGGGTCGATCAGCACCAGCGCGCGGCGCGGCGGAGGCGGCAGCAGGGCTTTCAGCGCGCCGAAGCCGTCGGCGGCCTGCACCAGCACCTGCGTGCCATGCCCGGCAAAGTTTTCCTGCAACATCTCGCTGTCGGCCGGATGCAGCTCGAACAGGCGCATCCTGTCCTGCTCGCGCAGCAACTGCAGCGCGACCAGCGGCGAACCGGGGTAGAGCTTCAGCTGCCCGTCCGGGTTGAGGCGCTTCACCAGTTCGACGTATTCCGCCAGCGGCGCGGGCAAATCTTCCCGTTGCCACAGCCGCGCGATGCCGCTCTCGAACTCCGCGTTCTGCGTGGCATAGCCGCTGTCCAGCGCATAGCAACCCGCGCCGGCGTGGGTATCGATGTACCAGAACGGTTTATCTTTCTGCGCCAGATAGCGCAGCAACTGCACCTCGATGAAGTGCTTCAGCACATCGGCGTGGTTGCCGGCATGAAAGGCGTGGCGATAGCTCAGCATGAATCTTTATTCTTCCGGACGGGTTAAATTTCCACATCGATATGTTCCACGATATCGCCTTCCCGCTGATTATGCCTGCGACGTTCTATCCCCGAGCGCAATTCGATCAGAATGGGCAGGTGTTCGATACGGCGGCAATAGCTACGACGCTCGCCGTGAATATGCGGTTCATAGCGACGCACCTGTTGCTCGACAATATCTGCCTCGACTTCGCGCTGCGCATGCGGTTGCACAATCAGCGGCGGCATGCTTCGCTCCAGGACCGGTCTGGATGGCTTGATGCCGGCCAATGCCTTTACTTCCATAGCATTTCCGGCAACAGGCTGCGGCGCAGGAAGGTCTGGGACAATTTTCATGATCTCTACTCCTGGCAAACAGCTTGGTTTGAGCAATCACTGCACGCTGGTGTTTTTATCGGGCGATTTCAAAAAAACGCGGCGTGACTCCACTTACGCAATCGTAGCGCATTTGCAATCACCAAGACCGAACTGAAACTCATCGCGATGGAGGCAACAACGGTTAAGCAGGCGTGCCTCTTCCCATCCGCTAGTGGCACCCTTTTTTGTTTTCAACTTCAAGGCTGCTCATCTCGGTTTCTTCCAGGTAATTGATAAACGCCAATTTGAGGCGATCCATCCATCCGCCTCCGAGATCGGCCCCTATCGATGCCAATTTGCCTGCAATCTGCTCAGTTGTCACTTGCATGAGGTCATACTGGATTTCGAGCTTGTCACCTTCAATGCAAACTTTACGTATTCCCATCATTTCGAGCAATGCATGCTTTACCTGTTCCGCCTGCATCGCGTCAAGCGGCAGTGACAGCAAAAGGCGGCGTTGTTTAACGACCTCCCTTCCCTTCTGCGCAGGCGCTTTGTGTCCTGGAAATCCAATGTACAACTGCGGATTCGCCAGAAATCGTTCCTTGCACTGTGCCGAACAAAAGGCATAGGCGATACCTGCATATTCGGTCGCAAACGATGTCGCGGCAACTTCCATGCGACAAACCGGATCTTTGACTATTTCACTCATGACATGCCTCCTGCATGATTTTCTGGAAAGCCCTGGCGCATCTGCTGCGCCAGGAAGCGGTTAGTTATTTGCCATCCTGCATGAGCATTTCCTGCCGCTCGAACATCTGTTCCATCATCATCTGCATCATCTCCATGCGATCTTCCATCATCTGATGCATCGGCATCATGCCGCCGGTTTTAGCTGGCCCTTTGCCCTGGCCACCGCCCATCATGCCCATGCCCTGGCCACCGCCCATCATGCCCATGCCCTGGCCGCCGCCCATCATGCCCATGCCCTGGCCGCCGCCCATCATGCCCATGCCTTGGCCGCCACCCATCATGCCCATCTTCATGCCACGCATCATGCCCATGGTGTCACGCATGGCCTGCATATGCTCTTGCATAAGCCTCTTGCGCTCAGCAGGGTCCTTGGATTCGCGCAGCCTGGCCATCAGCGCCTGCGCCTGTTTCATGCGCTCCTGCGCCTTGACCATCCGCGCATCAGCAACGCCGCTGCTCATGGCTTGGTCAGGTGCGCTCTTGGCCGCGGGCGTACTGCCCTGCTCGGGATGGTGTGCATCATCGGCATAAGCCATTGGCGTACCCATCAACAGTCCCGCAACCATATTACCAATCAGTAACTTTTTCATGACCATCTCCTTTCGGATTAAAGAAAAACACCCATGCACCTCATGTGTTGCTGGAACAACTCTGTGCGGCAAACCGTTCATCAATTACTGCGATGCCAGGCAAAATGCTCGTACACCCCTGACCAATACGCCCCGATGCCGAAGCCGAACAGTATTTCTTCAATCGGAAAAGCGCCGATCATCACGCCGCTGAGCGCCGGAAGATTCCATACCCGTTCGATATAACCGGGAGCCATCATTTCCAGCACGGTTAGAAAGATCAGGTAAAACCCGGCAAACAGCGCACCGCCAATCAAAGTTTTCCTGGCCAGATCAGGGCGGCACAGCACACAGGACGCCCCGCCGGCAAACAGTGCCGCTATCCCGGGGTAAATTGGATTCCAGGGCAGAAAATACAGCACAACGAACACCACAAATGGCGCGCCCAACGCCACGCGATGGAAGCGATGGCGCGTGCTGTGACGCTCGTTACTGGCCATTGGCATCAGGTGTTTCCTGGTCAATGCGTTGTAAAGCACCGCCCCCACACCGCCGATACCGAAACAGAAAATCAGGCTTTCAATATCAAAACCGGTGCGCTGTGCCAGATCGAACAGACCGGGCGGGTTCCAATACTCCGGCACAAAAATCGGTTCGGTCAAACCGAACAGCGCGGTCAGCGAACTGCTCCACCACATCACACGGCGCTGCTCAGGAACGGCTGCGTACAACATTCCCCAGGGAATGAGAAAGGCAAGCGACCAAACCAACCAGATATATTTGTCTCCACCCGGAATCATTTCACACCACCACCCTGCGATCCAGAACGGGAGCGCTCAAGAAATAATTCCGTGATGGCTAAGACGAACAACATGAACCACCTCCTTGCTGGATGGATGGGCAAGGGGTTGTGCCATAAGAACAGAAAACACAGCAATCCCCTTTCTTCGGTTTGAGCAAAACACCGCATGCACTACATTCGTAGAACCACTGACAAGTGTCAGTCGGCATTGTTTCCGTTTGTTTATGCCCACACTCCGGGCAAGTGATGGTTGATTCGAGAATGATTTTCTTGCTCATGAAGCACCTTGGGCGCGTCGCGGAATAAATCTCGGGGTGCGGGCAGCATACTCACGCCAGCGTTCGCCGAAGCGGGCCTCGACATCCCGCTCCTCGGCACGTGCCAGGCGCGCATAAACCCAGACCAGAATGGGGAACATCAGTAGTGTGATGAGCGTCGGCCATTGCAGCAGGAAGCCGAACATCACCAGCACAAAGGCCACATATTGCGGATGGCGGATGCGCGCATATGGCCCGGTGCTTGCCAGCTCGTTTCGCTGTACCGCCTGGTAAAGCACAGGCCATGAAGAAGCCAACAGCCAGAAGCCGCCAACGATGAAGATCATGCTGAACATATGAAATGGCCCGAAATGGGGGTTGGCGCGCCAGCCGAACATCATCTCCAATAAATGTCCGGCATCATGCGACAGCCAATTCACGCCAGGGAATGTTTCCGTCAGCCAGCCGGAGAGAAAGTAGATCGTCAGCGGGAAGCCATACATCTCGGTGAACAACGCCACGATAAAAGCAGAGTAAAGGCCGAACGTGCGCCAGTCGCGGCTTGAGCGCGGCTTGAAAAAACTGAAGGCGAACAGGATAAAGAATAACGAGCTGATAATCACCAGCGACCACAGGCCATAAGCATTTTCCGTGGGGCTCATTTTTTGCTTCCCCCGGTATTCCCATCATGGCTGCCGTGTGCGCCATGACCATGGTGCATGAACAGGTGCATCAGCGGGCAGGCGAGCAGCAACAGAAACGGCAACGCACCGAACAGGTGGGCGCGGTGTTCGGTGAGCAGAAAGAATGCGGCGATCGCCAGAAAAGCAACAAGAATCCAGTTGTATCCCCGTGGAGTACAACGCGCATTGTGCCCGGCAGGTTCGTCATGTTTCACCATACTCTCCTTTGAAACATCCCACATCATCAAAAACCCTGTTTACATTTTCACACGGTTGAGCCGTAGCGCATTGGTAATCACCGACACCGAACTGAAGCTCATCGCGGCGGCCGCGATGATGGGAGACAACAGCAGGCCGAAGACCGGGTACAGCACGCCCGCCGCAATCGGGATGCCGAGCACGTTGTAGATGAAGGCGAAGAACAGGTTCTGGCGGATATTGCGCATGGTGGCGCGGGACAGGCGCACGGCGCGCACGATGCCGTTCAGGTCGCCCTTGATCAGCGTAACGCCCGCGCTTTCCATCGCGACATCGGTGCCGGTGCCCATCGCGATGCCGACCTGCGCCTGCGCCAGCGCCGGTGCATCGTTGATGCCGTCGCCGGCCATCGCCACGAACCGGCCCTGCGCCTGCAGTTGCTTGACGATGGAAGCTTTCTGTTCGGGCAACACTTCCGCCTCGATGCGGTCGATGCCCAATTTTTTCGCAACGGCCTGCGCCGTGATGCGGTTGTCTCCGGTCAGCATGATGACCTGCACGCCTTCTTCATGCAGCGCGCGGATCGCGTCCGGCGTGGACGCCTTGACCGGGTCGGCCACGCCGATCAATCCCGCCGCCTTGCCGTCGATTGCCAGCAGCATCACCGTCTGGCCGTCGCCGCGCAGCGTCTCGGCGCGTGCGGGCAATTCGCCCGCATCAATCTGCAACTCCTCGAACAGTTTGAGGTTGCCCAGCGCGACTGCCCTGCCCTCGACCGTTCCCGCCACACCCTTGCCGGTGTACGAGCGGAACTCGCTCACCGCTGTGAGTGTGATGCCTTTTTCCTGCGCGCCATTGACGATGGCCGCCGCCAGCGGGTGTTCGCTGGCGCGCTCCAGGCTGGCACCCAGCCACAGCACTACACCTTCTTCGAACCCGGCCAGTGGCACGACCGAGTTCAGTTTCGGCTTGCCCTCGGTCAATGTGCCGGTCTTGTCCACCACCAGCGTGTTCACCTTCTCCATGGTTTCCAGCGCCTCGGCATTCTTGATCAGCACACCCTCCAGCGCGCCGCGTCCGGTGCCGACCATGATCGACATCGGCGTGGCCAGCCCCAGTGCGCAAGGGCAGGCGATGATCAGCACCGCCACCGCGTTGACCACGGCATGCGCCAGACGCGGCTCCGGCCCCCAGATACCCCATACCGCCAGCGTGGCAAGCGCGACTAGCACCACCGCCGGAACGAAATAACCGGCCGTAACATCGGCCAGCCGCTGGATCGGCGCGCGCGAACGCTGCGCCTCGCTCACCATGTGCACGATCTGCGCCAGCAGCGTGTCGGCGCCGACGCGCTCGGCGCGCATCAATAAACTTCCGGTTCCGTTCACCGTGGCGCCGATCAGCCGCGCGCCCGCCGTCTTTTCCACCGGGATGGATTCGCCGGTCACCATGGATTCGTCCAGCGCGCTTGTTCCTTCGAGCACCGCGCCGTCCACCGGCACCTTCTCGCCGGGGCGCACGCGCAGCACATCGCCCGGCTGCACCTGTTCCAGCGGGATGTCCTGCTCGCTGCCGTCATCGCGCACGATGCGCGCGGTCTTCGGCGCAAGACCCAACAGCAGTTTGATCGCGGCGCTGGTCTGGCTGCGCGCGCGCAATTCCATCACCTGCCCCAGCAACACCAGCGCCATGATCACCGCCGCCGCCTCGAAATACACCGGCACGGTGTCCATCATGCTGCGCATCGCGGGCGGGAAGATGTCCGGCAGCAGCATCGCCACCACGCTGTAGCTCCACGCCACGCCGACGCCGAGCGCGATCAGGGTAAACATGTTGAGGCTGCGGTTGACCAGCGACGCCCAGCCGCGCTGGAAGATCGGCCAGCCGCCCCACAGCACGACGGGGGTCGCCAGCGCGAATTCCAACCATTGCAACACGGTCATCGAAACAAAATCGGGTACGAATTGCGGAGCCAGATCGGCCACCATCGCCATCACGAACACAGGCAAGGCCAGCGCCGCGCTGACCCAGAAACGCCGGCTCATGTCGTTCAATTCGGTGTTGTCTTCCGTTGGGGCGTTGCGCGGTTCCAGCGCCATGCCGCAGATCGGGCAACTGCCCGGCTCGCTGCGCACCACCTCGGGATGCATCGGGCAGGTGTATTCGACCGCTCCCGGAACCGGCGGGGATGCCGGCTCCAGCGCCATGCCGCACTTCGGGCAGCTTCCCGGCGCAGCCTGGCGCACTTCCGGGTGCATTGGACAGGTGTACATCACGCCGCCACGGACCGGAACAGGCGCTGGTTGGGGTGGTTCAGTCGATGAAGGTTTGTTCAGGTAATCCGCCGGTGATGCCTGAAACTTGGCCAGGCACTTCGCGCTGCAAAAACGGTATTCGACGCCGCGGTATTCGCAGCGATGCGGAGATTCCGGTTTCACCGTCATGCCGCACACGGGATCAGTTGCCATTTCATGCTCCTTTCAGGAAGTAGACAAACATGCTGCGCAACCTCGGCTTCTCACTTCAATAGCCATTTGAAACTTCTTGGAGATGCGTCGCCTGCCAGGCGTATTTGCAGTTCCATGGCCCGCGGCTGCGGAACTATCGCCTTGAAGCGCAATAGCCCCTTGCGATGATGGCCTCCCGGCGGCGCACCTTCCCAGCCCAGGGGCAGGTATTGCTTTCCGTCTGCAATCAGCACCGCAGATTTGGCCAGGTCATCGCTCAGGTCCTGCGTATGGGTTTCCAGAATCACCTCAAAGCCCAATGTTTTCGCTTCGCTCAAGATGTTTTGCAATGTGACGGTAACCTTTACTCCGCGCTCATTGCTGATTTGCGGCGCATGGCCAAGCTCCGCTGCGTTGCTCGCCGCAATGATCCCGGTCATCCCGGAATCATAAATGGAGGAAAAAGCGGCTATTGCCGCAACAGCCAGGCCGATCAGGAATTGATTACGCATTTTTTATGCCTCTTAACATGAATCTCGCGTAGCGACAAACCGTACCCCTCGCCCTTTGGGAGAGGGGGAACGGGGGTGAGGGAACGATCATGGCGCAGGCGATTCATCATTTGTGACAAGCTGCACCATGATCGTTGGTAGCTTTGATAACCATAGCCGCGACATACAGGATGCCGGCAGCGTTGAAGGCCAGACCAACCCAGAACAACTCGACCTGATATTCTGCAACCACGGTGAGAATGCCGGTGACCCCGAGGATGGGCAAGATGTTAGTCAGGTAGTGGGCGCAGCAGGAGACCATCGCGGCAGTAGAGGTCGTGCCGGATACCGCAACCACCTTGCCCGACGCGCCATGCTGCCCGACTAGATTCCTGAGGTAGGTATAGAACCCGACCTGGATGCCGAAGCCCAGTGCAAGGGGCACGATGAAATACCAGAATGTTGCGAATTGCTCAAGCGCGAAGTCCATCCCGGAAATCAGGCTGACCACCCCGAAATAGACGGCGAGCAACAACACGCATGCTCCCATTCCAAACTGGAGCGGCCTGACGATTCCCGTTGCCACTGCGGCCGGCGATCCTTCCTCAAGAGCCATGCCGCATTTTGGGCACGAACCGGGTGCAGCCTGGCGCACCTCCGGGTGCATCGGACAGGTGTAAATTCCGGTCGGCTGATCTGTGCCTGCCGCAACAAGCTTGAGGTATGCGGCAGGGTTTGCCTGAAACTTTTCCAGGCAGCGCTGCGAGCAGAAGCAATAATGTTCACCCGCATGTTCTGCGCTATATTGCGACCCGCTGTCGACCTTCATGCCGCATACCGGGTCTGTAGCAGTGCTCATGATTGGCTCTCCTCAAGTGCATTGTCCGGAAGTTTCACCCCGCCGGAAATATCCGGATCGTGCAACTGCATGCATTTCGCCGCCACCATTTCGCGTAGTGTAGCCTCTTCCGCCAGAAATGCCTGCACGGCCGCCGGATCAAACTGCGTGCCGCTCATTTTAACGATTTCCGCACGGGCCTGATCGAACGACAGCGCCTTGCGATAGGAACGATCGGAAGTCATCGCGTCCAGCGTGTCAATCAGCGCAAACAGGCGCGCACCGAGCGGAATTTGCTGGCCGCAAAGACCGCGCGGATAACCGGTTCCGTCAAAATGCTCTTCATGGCTGAGCACGATTTCGGCGGCTTCTTCCATGCCCGGCATTTGCGCCACGATGCGGTGTCCCTTTTCGGGATGGGTCCGCATTTCCAGCCATTCATCTTCACTGAGCGCTCCCGGCTTCAACAAAATTGCATCCGCTATTCCGATCTTGCCGATATCGTGCAGCAAAGCGCCCCAGTAAATCTGGCGCAGTTGATCGGTATTTGCGGTAAAGCGGCGCGCCAGTATCAGGGTATGACAGGCCACCCGTTTGGAGTGGTCGCCGGTTTCATGCTCGCGGATATCCAAGGCCTCGGCCAACGCCTCGGCGAAGGCGGCATCCGCCCGTTCCAGAACATCTGTTTCTGCATTCATTGCGCCCTCTCATCCCTGCCGGTGCATCGGCTTTTTCTTCGCTGTGGCTTGTTTGCTCCGGATTCTGCGGCAGCCGCGGCAGGCGTCTTAACCGATACCAAAATGGCGGCAAGCAATACAGCTTTCTGTTTCATTCCGACCTCCCGAAAAAGTTTGATGATTTGGGTGATCATTTCACCTTGCGTACGCTTCCGTCGCATAGCGGCGCATCATGCGGTGGCTGTTGAAATACGAGGCGTTCTTGCTGATCGCTCCCTTCATCACCCTGATCCACCCGCCGTCGCTGTGGCCGTAATACAGCGGCAGCACTACCTGTTCGAGCTTGTCGTAAAGCACGTGCGCGTCGCCGTCGGCCATTCCCGCCGTATCGCCGATCGCCCAGCCGGTCACGCCCTCGAGGCAGCCTTCAAGCCACCAGCCATCGAGCACCGACAGGTTCGGCACGCCGTTGAATGCGGCTTTCATGCCGCTGGTGCCCGAAGCTTCGAGCGGCGGCAGCGGCGTGTTGAGCCACACATCCGCCCCTGCGGTCAGCGCTTGGGCAAGCGCCAGATCGTAATCGGGCAGATAGACCACCGGTATCGTGTCGGCAAGGGCGCGCGCATGCGCATGCAGCTGCTCGATCAGGCGCTTGCCATTTTCATCGTTCGGGTGTGCCTTGCCGGCAAGCACGATCTGGAACGGCTGGTTGCGCGCGATTGCCCGCAACCGCTCCAGATCGGAGAACAACAGATCCGGGCGTTTGTATGCGGTCATGCGCCGCGCGAAGCCGAAAATCGGGATATCCGGATTCAGCGACACCCCGGTGAGGGTTTGCACTTTGTCGATGAGGCGATGTTTCTCCTGAATATGCGCCTCCCGGATCGCGGCGTCGGGAATGCAGCAGTCGGCGCGCATCAGCAACTGCGGTTCGTGGCACCAGCCGGGGAGGTAATGGTCGTAAAGCTGGCGGAAGCTTTCGGCAGTCCAGGTATAGGGATGCACGCCGTTGGTGATCGCATGCACCTTGTAGCCGGGGAACATCGCGTTGGATATTTCGGCATGCTTCCTGGCGACGCCATTGACATATTCGCTGAGGTTCAGCGCCAGCCGCGTCATGTTGAGGCTCTCCTCCCCGGCGAGGCGCCTGATGGTCTCGATGTCGAAATCATTGTCGAGAATACGCTGCACCAGATCGTAGGCAAAGCGGTCATGCCCGGCCTCGACCGGGGTGTGCGTGGTAAAGCTGCACAGGTCGCGCACGCGCGGGAGGTCGTAGTGCGGCTCGCCGGGGCGCAAGTGTTCATTGGAATAAGTGTAACGCCGCATCAGCTCCAGCCCGAGCAACGCGGAATGCCCCTCGTTCATGTGGTAATGCCGGATGGTAAAGCCGAGCGCCTGCAGCAGGCGCACGCCGCCCAGCCCGAGCACGATTTCCTGCTTGAGCCGGTAGACGCTGTCGCCGCCGTAGAGATAGTGGGTGATTTCGCGGTCGTCGCTGCCGTTCTCATTCAGATCGGTGTCGAGCAGCAACACCGGCTGGCGGCCGCCCATGTGGCTTTCCAGCACATACAGCCAGGCGCCGATCCACACCGTGCGGCCATCGATCTGCACGGCAATCTTGGCGTCGAGGGGTTGCGCCCAGTGCCCGAGTTCCCAGGTCGCCGCATGTTCCATCTGCCGCCCCTGCGCGTCGATTTCCTGGCGGAAATAGCCGGCGCGGCTGACCAGGCTGACTGCCACCATCGGCAGATCAAGGTCGGCGGCCGAGCGCATGGTATCGCCGGCGAGCATGCCCAGTCCTCCGGCATAGGTCGGGATTTCATTGCGCAGCGCGATCTCCATCGAGAAGTACGCAATGCGCGGTTCGTGGATGAATTCGTCAAGCATAATTGTCATTCCCCCATCCCATCAGGTTGTAAGTTCAGTCGCGCGCCGCGCCAGCGCGATGAGCAGCCGCTCGTAGGGTTCGATAAACTTCTGCACCCCCTGGCGTTCCAGTTCATCACTCACCATATCAAGGTCCAGCCCAAGTGCGGCAAGATGCCCGGGCAAATCATGTGCCCAGTGCAGATGCTCTTCCAGCCGCAGCCCTGGACATCCATGCTTGCGGTAAGCCTCCAGGGTTTCGGGCGGCAGCGTGTTGATAGTATCCGAACCGATCAGTGCGTCCACATACATAACGTCATCGTAGGATGGGTCTTTGGTGGATGTGGATGCCCATAGCAGCCGTTGCGGGCGTGCGCCGCGCGCTGCCAGTGCCTGCCAGCGCGCACAACGCGCCAGCCCCTGGTATTCCTGATAGGCCAGGCGCGCGCAGGCGATTGCTGTCTGGCCGCGCAATTCCCGCGCCTGCGCCCGGTTATTTTGGCCGAGAAAGCGGTCCACCAAGGTATCGATACGGCTCAGGAAGAAGCTCGCAACCGAGGCAACATGGTCAAGCGCGCCGCCGCTCGCCAGACGGTCTTTCAAACCGGCAAGATAGTTCTCGGCCACTTCGCGGTAGCGCGCGACACCAAACAATAACGTCACGTTGATATTGATGCCTGCGGCAATCAGTTGGCGGATTGCGGGCAGCCCCGCTGGTGTCGCCGGCACCTTGATCATCAGGTTGGGTCGCCCGACGCGGTTCCACAGCCGCTTCGCCTCGGCGACCGTCGCTGCGGTATCGTATGCGAGATGGGGCGAAACCTCCAGGCTCACGTAGCCATCGCGCAGGCAGCTTGCTTCGTACACGTCGCGCAGCAGATCCGCCGCCTGGCGCACATCTTCGACCGCCAGCGTTTCATAAATTTCCTGCGCAACGAGGCCGCGGCGCGCAAACAGAGTGATGGCCGCATCGTACTCGTCATGTTGTGTAATCGCCTTCTCGAAAATCGCCGGGTTGGAAGTGACGCCACTGATGCCGTCATCGCGGATCAAGCGCTCCAATTCGCCGTTTACGAGCAGCGCCCGATCAATGTAATCCAGCCACAGGCTCTGGCCGAGTGCTTCAAGGCTACGCAGCCGGTTGTCGTGGAGCGCGCTCATGCCAGTCTCCCGGCTAGCACTGGCCTCCTCCTCCAGTATCCAGCATATATTGGATATGTCGCGTGATGTGCTGACGGTGTTAGGTGAGCTTGCGGGCGATCCTTGCCAGGTTGTTCTCCGTCTGTCGGGCGTTGATTGCCCCCACTACCACAGCCACCATGACCGCCATGGCCTCCGTGTCCGAACAGATGCATCCCGATAAACGCCGCGAACACCAGCACCCACACCCAGTTCTGCGCAAACCAGTCCATAACCTTCTCCTTATTCACGTTTGCATCAATACCTGCGCCCCACTACTCGACTGGTTTGGCATCGCGTTCGAGTTTGGCCTTGCGCTCCTCGTACTCCTCTGTCGGAATCTCACCCGCAGCGTAACGGCGCTGCAGCAACTCAAGCGGCGTCTCATGCCGTCGGCGACGCGAAACCGGCGTATCCAAAGAGAACAACACCACGATCACCGCAATCCAGAACAGCCACCAGAAAACGTGCATCCCCCAGAAACCCCAGCCATCGTAATGCATGGTTCACCTCCTCGTTAAAATCAAAAACAAAATAACCGGACTCCGCGTTGGAACGAATCACGCGCGATGCCTCAGGTCTGGCGCGCGCGCTTTTCCCGATTTGAAGTACAGATAAATGACAACGCTTAATATCGCGGCAAAAAAGCACCAGACGGAAAAAAAGGCGGCGGTGTAGAACCAGTAAGCCACCATAAAGAGCAACAACGCCAGAATGCCAAAAATATTGACCTGCTTGTGGCTCGAAAAGAAGCAGGCGACGCATGTTGCCGCGAGGTAGAGCGCCATCGTGGGAACCTTATAAAAATGCGGAGAAATATACACAATGTGCCCGTTAATTTTGGAAGCAACAGGAAATTTGACTATCAAGTAAAGCAGGTACAAGCCGACCGCCATCCCGATGAACAGGAATACCGCTATCGCCTTTTTGCGCCAAGCGGTGGTTTCCACCAAACCGATGGAGAGTGGCACAAAAATTGGCCACAGCACGTGCGAGAACAGCGTGAACATGTACGTCATTGTCACATTGAGCAACTTGGCATCGAACCGGAATGACAGCCACAGCATACCCTCGATGATTTGCTGAATCCCGAACAAAAGCGGGATCATCGCAAACGGAATTTCTGCTTTTCGTTCCGCCTTCTTCACGGTTGCCACACCGAGTGCGGCCAGTGAAATACCGGCTATAAAACTTGCCGTTGCTGAAAAACACATAGAACTTGTCTCCTTTCATCCTGAACCTGATCAGCCCCTCACACCCTGCCTTGATACTTCCCGGCACCTGATGATGTTTTTGCACGCTGTTCAACATGGCTGACGGTAAAGATCGCAACGAGTGAGCGGAACCGGATCGGAAAACGCCTGGCGTCTGGAAGCCAGTATCTGGTATATGCCGGTATTACCTTCCTCGAACTGCATTGCGCTGGCTGCCATGTACAGCCGCCAGATGCGATAAACAGGTTCGGCGACATGTTTCAGCGCGTCGTCATGGTGCGCCTCCAGGCGTCTCACCCACTCGCGCAGCGTCAGTGCGTAGTGCAGTCTTAGCCCCTCGACGTCGTGAATCTCGAATTTTGCGTCTTCCATGACCCGCTGCGCCGTGCTGACGGTTTCGAGCTGCCCGTCCGGGAACACATAGCGATTGATGAATTCGGTCCCAATGCTCTTTTTCCAGCCGCCCTCGTCGCTGGTGATGCCGTGGTTGAGGAACAGACCGCCGGGTTTCAGCATGCGATGGGCAATGGCAAAGTAGGTCGGCAGGTTCTTCAGACCAACATGCTCGAACATGCCCACGCTTACCAGCTTGTCATATTCGGCCTCACCCTGAAGATCGCGGTAATCCCTGAGTTCGATGGTGACCTTTTGTTCCAGCCCGCGGGACTTGATTATCCGTTGCGCATGGTCGTACTGGTTGCGGCTCAACGTGATGCCGTGCGCGGTGACGCCGTAATGCTCCGCAGCCCAGCATATCAGCGCGCCCCAGCCGCAGCCGATGTCGAGCAGGCGCTCGCCGGGCTTGAGCCGCAGCTTCCGGCAGATGTGGTCGAGCTTGTTACACTGTGCCTGCTCCAGGCTTTGGCCGGCATCCTCGTAGTAAGCGCAGGAATAAATCATCTGCTCGTCCAGCCACAGGGCATAGAAATCGTTCGAAACGTCGTAGTGAAACGAGATGGAAATGCGGTTGAGCTGCCTGCTGGGCCGTATTCCCAGCTTTTGTGCCAGGGTCTTTGCCCATCTGGGCGAGGCATCGGCTTCGGCAGAATTTCCGTGTCCGATCCTGAGCGCCCCCGCAGCCATACGGATTTTGTCCATCGGCGACAATCGCAGCGAAGTCAGGTAATGACGAATTCCGAGCGCGCCGTATATATCGCCGTCAATATCCACCAGCCTCCTGAAATAGGATTCCGCGAGACGTAATGGATCGCGCGCCAGGACGAGTTCCTGAAAAGCTTTTGCAGAACGGAAAGTCAGCGAAAATGTCGGGTGGTCGCGGCCCAGATGCACTTCGGAGCCGTCCCACAGGCAGATGCGGAGACCTCCATCGAAATCCCGGAATAGACGAGACAGGATATGTTTAGCCGACTCGATGCCGGAATTGCAGGCTACAGAGTTACTACAATAAAGAGATGCCATTTCGCTGAACTCCTCTTTCAATAGTTTTGGGAAACCCTGGTCAAATTTGATTGGGCTGACGGCAAGCCGCCAGCCGACCTGTCAGCACTCAATTGCGGCTAGAGCTTATAGCCGTTGCTTTCATCGTGTATTGGGACAAGCAAGCCGTGTGCAGTGGCGCACGGTGTCCACCCTTGCTCTTGGCAGGAACATGTCCTGACCGTTTAATCGTTGATTACCTGAGCTCGATCTCGATCTTGACGATCAGCCATACCAAATCCTCCGGTTTGGCTTTTCCCAGTTCAAACCGTACCGCATCGCCCTCCTTGAGGCCGTCCAGCAGCGAGGCGTTCGCTACGCTGAAATCCATCAACATGGCCGACCAGCCGAGCGATTTGATCGGCTCGTGCGCCAGCTTGATGCGCAATTTTGCACGATCCACAGACACCACCTTGCCGACGCCCTGATGGCTGGCCTGTTCAGCCTCCTCCTGCGCCTCCCTGCCTGCCATCGGCTGCGCAGCCAGTGGCAGCGGCGCCACACCAGCCAGCAACAGGGCGATTATTCCAATCCGTTTTTTCATTGTATTCTCCATTCGTTGCATTTTTGGGCGTTTCCAACGGCGCTTCGACTGCTGCCCGTTTGCAGTCAAAACTTGTACCACCCATACACCGCTAATCTTTATGCGGCGGCATTTCATCATGCGCCACGCTGTTGAAGGCGAACCAGCCGAACACGGCGGCGATAAGCGCAGACAATGCCGCCCCCCACAGCATCCAGCGTCCCGTTATCAAGCACTGCGCCGCATAAGACCAATTCCTGAATAACGTGCCCATACCGGTGAACGCCAGCGCTGCGGTAGTGAATGCAATGGGGAAATGCACAAATGCCGGGTGCCAGTTTGGAATAATATCGATCACTTTTTCGATCCTTTATTGAGAAGGTTGATTTCGCTCGCCTTGATCAAGGCATACAGCACCGGGATCACCACCAGCGTCAGCACCGTCGACGAGATCATGCCGCCAATCATGGGTGCGGCGATGCGGCTCATCACTTCCGAGCCCGTGCCGCTGCTCCACATGATCGGCAGCAGGCCTGCCATGATCGCCGTCACAGTCATCATCTTCGGGCGTACCCGCTCCACCGCGCCTTCCATGATGGCGGCATGCAGGTCATCCGGAGCCGGCTTACGGCCTTCGGCGACACAACGCGCCTGTATCTCCTGCCACGCATGTTCCAGATAAATCAACATCACCACGCCGGTTTCCGCTGCCACGCCTGCCAGCGCAATGAAGCCCACCGCGACCGCCACCGACAGGTTGTAGCCAAGCAGCCACAGCAGCCATACGCCGCCGACCAGTGCGAACGGCACGGAGAGCATCACGATCAGCGATTCCGTCACGCGCCTGAAATTGAGGTAAAGCAACAAAAAGATGATCAGCAAGGTAACCGGTATAACGATCTTCATCTTGGCGGCAGCACGTTCCATGTATTCGAACTGCCCGCTCCAGGTTGCGTAGTAACCGGGCGGAAACTTCACTTGCTCAGCCACCGCCCGGCGAGCATCGGTCACATACGTGCCGATATCGCGATCGCGGATATCCACAAAAATATAGGCGGACAGCAGCGCGTTCTCGGTGCGGATGGCTGGTGCTCCCTTGACCACCTCCACCTTGGCGAGCTGCCCGAGCGGGATCATTGCGCCCTCCATGGTTGGCACTAACACTTCACGCGCAATCTGCTGAGGACTGCTGCGCAACTCGCGCGGGTAGCGAACGATGACACCGAAGCGTTCCCGTCCCTGCACCATCGTGGTCACCATCTCGCCACCGAGTGCGGTAGAGACGACATCCAGCAAGTCTCCCACTGGCATTCCGTAGCGCGCAAGCGCCTCCCGGTCCGGCTCGATATCGAGGTAGAAACCGCCGGTAATGCGCTCAGCAAAGGCGCTGGTGGTGCCCGGAACGTTCTTGACCACTGCTTCGATGTCCTTGGCCACACGCTCTATTTCTTCCAGATCCTTGCCATACACCTTGATGCCGATCGGTGTGCGGATGCCGGTAGCGAGCATGTCGAGACGCGCCTTGATCGGCATGGTCCACGAGTTTGCCATACCCGGAAATTGCAATGCCTTGTCCATTTCCGCGATCAGTTTGTCCATGTTCATACCATGTCGCCACTCTGCCTCCGGCTTGAGGTTGATCACTGTCTCGAACATTTCCGGCGGGGCCGGATCGGTAGCCGTCTGCGCGCGCCCCGCCTTGCCATACACGGACGCTACTTCGGGAAAACTCTTGATGATCTTGTCCTGCGTCTGCAACAGTTCCGCCGCTTTGGTGATAGACATGGCAGGCAGCGAGGCAGGCATATAAAGCAGCGTGCCCTCGTTGAGCGTCGGCATGAACTCGGAGCCCAGCCTTGTCGCCGGATAGATGGAAACACCCAGCGCCACTAGCGCAGCGAAGATGGTCGTTTTCTTCCAGCGCATCACCGCCGCAATGATCGGTCGATAAACCCGGATCAAAAGGCGGTTCAGCGGGTTCTGCGCCTCCGGCATGATTTTGCCGCGAATAAACAACATCATCAGCACCGGAACCAGCGTGATGGACAACAATGCTGCGCCCGCCATGGAGAAAGTCTTGGTAAATGCGAGCGGTGAAAAAAGCCGCCCTTCTTGCCCCTCCAGCGTGAACACCGGCAGAAACGATACGGTGATGATCAGCAGCGAAAAAAATAACGCCGGGCCGACTTCCTTGCACGCTGCCAACATTGCTTCAAGGCGCGACTCGCCCTCCTTGAGCCGCTCCAGATGTTTGTGCGCGTTCTCGATCATCACGATCGCGGCATCCACCATAGCGCCGATGGCAATCGCAATTCCACCCAGACTCATTATGTTTGAATTCATGCCCAGCGCGCGCATGGCGATGATGGCGATCAGCACGCCGACGGGCAGCATCACGATGGCCACCAGCGCGCTGCGCACATGCATAAGGAACACCATGCACACCAGCGCGACGATGATGCTTTCCTCAAGCAGCGTGCGCTTCAGAGTTTCGATGGCGCGATGGATCAGATCGGAGCGGTCATATACCGTCTGGATGGTTACGCCATCGGGAAGACCAGAGGACACCTCGGCAATTTTGTTTTTGATGTTCTCGATAACCTCCAGCGCGTTCTGACCATAGCGTGCCATGACGATGCCGGACACCACTTCACCTTCACCATTCAGCTCGGTGAGGCCGCGTCTCTCGTCCGGGCCAAGCTCGACACGCGCGATGTCGCGTATCAGCACCGGCGTACCGCGTTCCGATTTCACCACCAGATTCCTGATGTCGTTCGTTCCGCGTAGGTAGCCCTTGCCGCGCACCATGTACTCGGTCTCTGCCATCTCCACCACACGTCCGCCGACATCGCGATTGGAATCGCGGATCACCTGCACCACCTTATTGAGCGGAATGCCGTAGGCACGCAGCTTTACCGGGTCGACCGTCACCTGATACTGCTGCACGAAGCCGCCAACGGAAGCTACTTCCGACACACCGTGTGCCTTGGTAAGCTGATAACGCAGGTACCAATCCTGAATGGTGCGCAGTTCGGCCAGCGTCTTGTTCACACCGATCACCGCGTACTGGTATACCCAGCCGACACCTGTCGCATCCGGACCGATCTGCGGTGTAACGCCCTTGGGCAGCTTGCCAGAAGCGAAATTAAGGTACTCCAGCACCCGCGAGCGCGCCCAGTAAATGTCGGTGCCGTCCTCGAAAATCACGTAGACGAAGGAAGCACCGAAGACCGAGAAGCCGCGCACCACCTTGGATTTCGGCACCGAAATCATGGAAGTGGTCAACGGATAGGTGACCTGGTCTTCCACCACCTGCGGCGCCTGACCCGGATACTCGGTATAGACGATCACCTGCACATCCGATAAATCCGGCAACGCATCCAGCGGTGTTTTCACGACCGCATAGATGCCCGCCAGCGTGACGAACAGCGTGGCGAGAATCACCATGAAGCGGTTGCGTGCCGACCATTCAATGACTTTGTCCAGCATGTCAGTGCCCCTCGTGAGGGTTAGCCGGCATTGATTGCAGCCGCGTGATCACCCATTCGCCCGGCTTGCGTTCGACGATTTCAAACGTGATCGCGTTGCCGATTCCGGCATTGCCCGCCAACGACGGATTGGCGAGCATGAAATCCATCGTCATGCCCGGCCAGTTCAGCGTCTCCACCGGCCCATGAGTGACGTTGACGGTGCCGTCCGCGTTGACGGCATTCAGCGTGCCTTGCGCCTGATGTCCCACCCCGTCGGATTTGCCCTTCTGCTGTAGCGGCGCATCCGGCTGCTTCTGCTCCGCTGGTATGCTGCCAACATGCTCTCCCAAGCCGCCCAGTGCTGCCTTGAGGTTGCTCTCCGCATCGATCAGGAAATTGGCGGAAATCACCACCTGCTCACCCTCCGCAATCCCCTCCAGCACTTCGACATAATTTTCTCCGCGGCTTCCCAGCCTGACCACACGCGGGTCGAACCGTCCCGGCGCCAGTTGCACCAGCACAACCTGGCGCATGCCGCTGTCGATCACCGCCGAAACCGGCACAGTCAGCACCTCCCCCTTGCCGACCACCTGGATCTCCACGTTGGCAAACATGGCCGGCTTGAGCAGCCAATTCGAATTGGCGATTTCCATGCGCACCGGCACGGTGCGCGTGGCCGCATTTAGCGTCGGATAAACAAGGCTTACCACTCCCTCAAAGCGCTTATCCGGATAGGCATTCAGCTTGACTTGCGCCTTGCTGCCGACTTGCACCAGTCCGATGTCCTGCTCGAAGACATCGGCAACCACCCACACCGAGGAAAGGTCGGCAATCTGGTACAGCACCTCGCCGGGCATGAAACGCATCCCCTCCAGCGCCTTCTTCTCCAGCACGACGCCATTCACCGGCGTGTGGAAGGCATGAAAAGTCAGGCTGCGCCTGGCTGTCTCGGACTTGGCCAGCTCTTTCACCTGCTGCTCGGAAATGTCCCAGTTCTTGAGGCGCAGCAGGCTGGCTTCGGCAAGCCGCTGCATGCTCCGCCGGGTGTCGTCGTCCGCCCCCTTCAATGCCGCGACGCCCTCCAGGGCAATCGCGTACTCGCGCTGCACCGAGACCAGTTCCGGGCTGTACACGTCGAACAGCGCCTGCCCTTTTCTCACCGGCTCCCCGGTGGTCTTCACATGCAGCTTTTCTATCCAGCCCTCGAACTTGGGGGCGATGTTGTGGATATGCCGCTCATTGACTTCCACCTTGCCCACGGCGCGCACCGTTTTATCGAGCACACGCAGCGCCGCCTGCTCGGTTTTCACCCCCAGCTTCTGCACTTTCTCGACACTGATTCTCACCTGCCCAGAGCCTGATGAAACAGCTTGGGCGCCGCCTGTCTCCTCGTCATCTTCGTACACCGGCACGTAGTCCATGCCCATGGAATCCTTTTTGGGCACCGGCGAGGTGTCCGGCAGGCCCATCGGGTTGCGGTAGTACAGGATTTTGCGAGATGGCTCTTTCAGTGTCGCGGTTGTTGTCTCCCTGTTCTCTATCTTCTGCCCCCACCAATAACCGCCCGTAGCGGCCAGCCCTGCGGCCAGCGCCACGGCAATCATCGCGTTTATTTGTTTCATAATTCTTCTCCTAATAGCCGTTCGATTTCGGCCAGACGCATCTGCGCATCGGTCTGGGCTTTCAGCACTTCCAGCTTGGCATTCAGGATTTGCCGTGCCGCATCCAGCAGCGTCGCAAAATCCACCCTGCCGTTCTGATAGCCGGTTAACGCAGATTCAAAGGTGACATTCGCTTGAGGCAACAGGCCGCTGAAACTCAGCAACTCGGTGCGCTGCGCTGCGTCGATGCCGGAGAGGTTTTCGGCCAGCGCAGACAGGATGCGGTTGACGGTTGCCTCCTTGCGTGCTTTTGCCACCGCCAGCATCGCCTCGGATTCACGCTCCTGTGAACGGCGTGTCTCTTGTTGCAACGGAATATTGAGTTCGACCATCACACCCCATTCGCGCACCGCAGTGCCGAACTGGGTCGGAGAAATACCCAGCACAAAATCCGGATAACGGTTTTTGTAAACAAGATCACGATTTTTCTCACCCGCGCGGATACTCGCCTCATCCACAAACAAATCCGGGTTGTGTTCACGAATGCGATTTTCAAGTGTCGCATAATTTTCCAAACTGGCCGTTGCGGGGATACTGCGCAAGTGTTGTGGAGTGGCAAGCGACAGGGTCACCGGACGCGACAACAAAGCATTCAGCCGTGCCTCTATTTGCCGTTTGGTATTGTCCAGCGCGACCAGTTCGGTTTTCATGACCGTTTGTTCAACTTGCGCGCGCACCGCGTCTTGTTGCGCGGCAAGACCGTTGGCATAACGCATCTGCGCAACTTTTTCCATCTGCGCCACCAGATCGAGTAAATCACGGGTAATTTTCTGACTGCCCGCAACATAGTAATACTGCGCGTAAGCGGACTTGATTTGCGCCGACAATTCCGCCCAGGTTGCAGCGGTTCGCCACCGTGCCTGATCTGCTCCTGCCACGATCGCTTCTCGCTGCAAATCACGTTTGCCAAACCACGGCACGCTCTGCATCAACGTATAGCGCGTACTGCCCACCTGCGAGGGGAACAGGCTAGAGCTTTTGTCCATGCCGCGGTTGGTGATGTCCATCAACTCGGCGCGCAACACCGGATCGGGCAAGGCTGCCGCAGGTTGAATGCGTTGCTCTGCGGCATCCATTTCATGACGCATTGCGGCAAATTCCGGGTTGTGTTCGCGCGCATATTCCAGCAGTCCTGCAAGACTGGAACCCAACGCGCGATCTTCAACTGCATGAGCGGATAACAGCCATGAGCCGACTAATACGCAGGCCGCCAGGCTAACGATAGTTCGTATTTTCATGATCTTCTCCTTGAAACCGATTGCCAAACAACCGTCGGAAGATGACTTACCCAGACGGTTATGCCAGTTCAATGTCGCGCAAAAACCCTGGCGTTGCCGTCTTCTCCAATCAGCAAGGTGTCGTAGGAAACCGGGTGGTCGCTTTCCATGCCGGGCGAACCGGGCGGCATGGCAGGCACGGCCAGGCCGATGGCCTTGGGGCGTTCCTTGAACAAGCGCTTGATATCCGCCGCAGGCACATGGCCTTCAATCAGATATTGCCCGGCCCTGGCGCTATGGCACGAACCAAACTGATCTGGCATGCCGAGTTTCTTGCGCGCCGCAGGCACATCGTCCACGTCGTGCAGGATCACCTTGAAGCCATTTTTCTGCAGATGTTCCGCCCATAATTTGCAGCAGCCGCACTGCGCGCTTTTATATACCTCCACAACGGGCAAAGCCTGTTCTGAGCCCTTCACAACAGCCGGTGCCGGAACCTGCTGAGCGGCCTGAGCTATACTGGGCAAGGCAGCGGCCAATGCAATGAACAGTACCATGCCCTGCAGCAAAATGTATTTCTTCGAATAAATTCCGGTCAACCTAATAAACGCGGATGACAGGATGGGTAGGTGCGAATTCATTCGCACATAACCGGTTGTGCGTGCGAATAAATTCGCACCTACATAATTCGCTTTAGCGAAACTTGTTTCATTCGTTTTACAGAAACTCACTTTGTTCGTTTTCATGTTCTGAATCCTCGAAAAGTCTTAAGCAGGCGGACGCAATGCGTCCACCGAACGATTCGGGACGAGCTTGAAATCAGATCAGTTTACGAAACCGGCAGACACACTCGCCCCGCGTCAGACGCGAGCGAGAGGGGGAGGATCAAGCGGGGTTGTGGTGATGGATTGAAACTGCGACAAAAGAGAGGTGAACAGCCGGGCCGGGGGTTGAGCTTTCATCACTTCGATGGGCGCGGCAACCATGTATCCGCAGCAGGCAAGATGGCAGGTGCCGCAATTGTCGCCGCCAGAATTCTGCTGATCATGATGGCCGGTCGAATGATCCGTCTTCGCGTCGAGCTGCGCATGATGCTGCTGCATGGCCGAAGCACAGCCCTTGTGAGATTCACCCTGTTGCGCGACAGCGGAATGACAGTCGCCGGTCATCGCCTGCATGACGATCGAAACAGCCAGCGCATTGCCGCTGAACAGCGGCAACCAGACGGCCAGAATCACTGCAATAAATTTTCCAATGGTGCGAGACATGTGCGCAGCTTGGCAAAATCCGGCGATTCTGTCAAATATGAAAGCGCGGGAGTGTCGCGGGAGTCCAGCCGTCCGATCCTGCCGCTTTATTTGATGCGCTGCCGATCCGGAAGAAATTTGCTGATTATTGGACTTTTTACTTTACAGTTATCGCGCTATCATGCGCGCAATTACGACAATGTCATGCCGCACCCATGAGCACGTTCAAGGTTCTTCAGTTCAATATGCAGTTCGGCCAAATCTGGGATGATGCCGATCCTGATAACGCGCCTGCCAATCTCGAACTGACCATCTCGGAAATTCTTGACCAGGACGCCGATATTGTGTTGCTGCAGGAGGTGGAGCATGCCAAACCTGGCGGAGTGCAACTCGATCCACCGCCCAATTACACCCGGCTGAAAGCAGCGCTCGGCGGCTATCACAGTTATTTCTCATACCCCAAGGCCGACCCGCGCGAATTGCCCTTTGGCATAGGACTGGCCATTTTCTCGAAGACGCCATTGCACGATGCCTTCCACTACAACCTGCCGTCGCCGCCAATCGTATTTGAATTCGAAGGCGAAGAAAAAACACCGACCGATCGTCTTCTCATCGGCGCAAAAACCACACTTGCCGGCCACGAACTTCAGCTTTTCAATACCCACCTTCTGGCGTATTTCATGCTCAATTCGTCGAGCGAGGATCATATCGAACAGCGCCGGCTCATTGCCAGGCAGTTGCACTGCCTGGATGGCCCGGTGCTGCTCGGCGGCGATTTCAATGTCAGCAATCACAACTCACTGATTCAGCAGTTTGCCGAAGCCGGTTATCAGACCGTGCAAACGGAAAAAATCACGTGGCGCCGCCGCCCCTACGTGCTCGACCATATTTTCTACAACCGCTACCTGCATCCGGTGCGTTACGCCGTGAAGCCGACAATGGCCTCGGATCATCACATGCTCATAGCAGAGTTTGAGTTCATGGCAAAATAAACCTGCTGTGCTGTATTTGGCGTACCTGACTTCCGCCGGTTTTATTCATCATCGCCGCTGGGCAACGGCGCCAGCAACGCGGCAATGTCGGCCGCGCCGAATTTGGCCAGACTGTTGACATCCTCGGACAAAATACCGGCGGCAAGCTCGGCTTTTTTCTCCTGCAGCGCCAGAATTTTTTCCTCGATACTGCCCGCCACAACCAGTTTGTAGACGAACACATTTTTCGTCTGCCCGAGGCGGTGCGCACGGTCCGTGGCCTGGTTTTCCACCGCCGGATTCCACCACGGATCGTAATGGATCACCGTGTCGGCTGCGGTCAGGTTCAGCCCCACGCCGCCCGCCTTGAGGCTGACGAGGAAAATCGGCACTTCGCCATCCTGAAAACGGCGCACTACCTCTTCGCGGTTTTGCGTGTCTCCGGTGAGTTTCACATAATCGAGTTGTTCGCGCGTCAGCTCCGCTTCGATCAGTTCGAGCATGGAAGTGAATTGCGAGAACACCAGAATGCGCCGCCCTTCGCTGACCAGTTCCGGCAGCATCTCCATCAGCAAGTCGAGCTTGGCACGTTCCTTGACATTCCTGGCGCTGGTCAATTTCAGCAGGCGCGGGTCGCAACATACTTGGCGCAACTTGAGCAACGCATCGAGAATGATGATATGGCTGCGCGCGAAGCCCTTGGCGGCGATTTCCTCGCGCACCCGCTGGTCCATGGCGGTGCGCACCGTTTCGTAGAGATCGCGTTGTGCGCCCTCCAGTTCAACGCTGTGCACGATCAAGGTTTTATCCGGCAATTCCTGCGCGACATCCTGCTTGCGCCTGCGCAGGATAAAGGGCTTGACGCGCCTGGCCAGCAGATCGCGGCGTAATTTGTTGCCCTGTTTCTCGATCGGGGTGCGCCAGATTCTGGTGAACTCCCTGGATGTGCCCAGCAAGCCGGGCAGCAGGAAATCGAACTGCGCCCATAACTCGCCCAGATGGTTTTCCAGCGGCGTGCCGGTAAGGCACAAACGATGCCGCGCCTTCAGTTTGCGCACTACCTGCGCCGTCCGGCTGGAGACATTTTTCACCGTCTGCGCTTCATCCAGAATCAGCAAGTGGTAATCATGCTCCGCCAGCGCCTGCTCATCGCGCCACAGCAGCGGGTAGGTGGTAAGAATGACATCGTGCTGCGGAATCGCCGGGAAATGTTCAGCCCGCTCCTTGCCGTGCAGGGAAAGCAGTCTGAGTTGCGGGGCAAACTGCTCCGCCTCGCGCTTCCAGTTGAAAATCAGCGAGGTAGGCAGCACCACCAGCGAAGGCTTGTCCATCCGCCCGCCTTGTTTTTCGAGCAACAGATGCGCCAGCGCCTGCGCGGTTTTGCCCAGCCCCATATCGTCGGCCAGTATTCCGGCCAGATCCTGCTCGCGCAGGTATTGCAGCCAGGATAATCCTTCCATCTGGTAGGGGCGCAGTTGCAGCGCAAAACCGTCCGGCGCGGTTGCCGGCTTGATGCCGGAGGTATTCCTGAGCTTGTTGGCAAGGTCTGTTACGGCAGCCACGCCTTTGAACTGCCAGCGTTCCATCCCGGCCAGCTCGTCGATGCGCGCCACGTCATAGCGCGACAGGCGAATCTCGCTATCCGCCCTGCCGTCGAACAACTCGATCAGCGTGCGCGCCAGCGGCTTGATGCGCCCTGCGGGAACATGCACCCTGCCGCCTTCCCCGAGCAGCAACTCGACGGAATCATCGTCATTCATTTTTTCCAGATGCAAGGCATCCAGCCAACGCGTGTCGGTTTTGAACAATTCATGCAGCAGGGGCGCCAATGGCAACCGTTGACCGTTGACCACAATGCCCATATTCAGGCTGAACCAGCCACCCTCCTCTTCGCCGAATTCCGCTTCCCAGGCTTCCACTTCAAGAACATGGTGGCGGAAACCCCGGGGGATGGTGACTTCCCATCCCGCCGCGCGCAGCTGCGGAATCACTTGCTGCATGAAAGGCAGCCATGCCTGTTCGTTTTCCAGCCCGAAAATCGGCCGGTCGCCGATATTGCCGGGCAGCACGAAATCCGGCACTTCTTCCAGCCCGTATTCGCCGAGCGACTTGAGAAAACGCTTTTCCGCCTTCTGGTTGCGCGTCACGCGCACCGTTTCGCCATTTTTCAGCGTGATGAATTCACTCAAGTGATCGGGCGGCAAAATTGCCTCGCCATATCGGAATTTGACGCGTGCAAAATCCAGCTTCTGCGTGCCATAACGGTAGCCGCGGTACCGCCCCATCCACGACGGCTCTGAAGTATCCAGCAGCAACATCGGTACCAGCGGATCGGCAAGAGTGCGCAACCGCGCGGTGCTGGGCGGCGGCAAGTCGGGGGCCAGTTCGCGCAACACCTCGGACACCACCGGGACATCGATTTCGGCAAGCGGCGGCATATTGAGCAACTGCACAATCTGCGCCGGCGCTTGGGCGGTTTTCAGCTGGCCAATTTCACCCGCGCCGGTATCGACGTACCAAGTCGCCTCCTCGAACGGGAATACCAGCATTGCCGCGCTGCCTGCGATCCTGATGACCCTCCGACCGGACTCGTTAACACCCCATCCCATGTGAGCCTTGCGCGCCTTGCCCGGCGCGAGATGGACCGGCTCGGACGCCGGGTAATGGCTGCCCGCCATTGCTTCCATGAAGAACAGCCGCCCGCTTTGCAGCAAGCGTGTGAGAATTTCGTTGCCATGCGCGCCCTTGACCGGAAAGTAGTCATGTCTGTCACGTTGCTGCCATAACAGGCGCAGGATGGGCAGGTCTTCTTCGGTGACAAACTGCGGCGGTTTTATCAAGGCCCGCTCCACGTTGCTCCATTCTTCCAGCCTGCCCGTCAGCCGCCCCTCGGCATCCAGTTTGCCCTTGTACAGGCCGAAAACATAATCGCCCGTATAGGCGGACGTGGTAATTGCGTAGCACAATTTCTCCGGCCTCGACACGGATTTGGCGGTTTTTTTCGGCGGCGCCTTGGCTGTGCGCTTGAAAGATTCGACCCATTGCAGCACGGCATGATTGACAGCGGGCGCACGCGGCAGGGACAGGGCCGACAGCAATACCGCCGCCGTGTGTTTGCATTTCCATCCTACCGGGCAACTGCATGCAGTCTCGATATACAGCTCGCCCTTGTCGTCCGTATCAAAAAGTATTTCGACAAAGTAGGGGGTGGGCGACGTTCCTTTGACCTGCGCCGTAATTTTGTCAGGCTGAATTTCAAGGTGACTGATCGAATTCAGATAGGCCTTGGCTTTGCGAATTTCGTCCGGCTCGTACCAGTGGATGACATTCTTGACGCTGTATGACTGCGAGAGTGACATGGCTAAAAGGTTACGTACCGGCTTATCCATACAGCTTGCGCCCGCGAATCCGTGCCCGGTGCGCCTTGCGCTGCTCGGCCTCGGTCAGCGGCCTGGGCTTCTTGCCCTCGAACGGGTTCTTGCTGGAATTGAATTGAATCCTGAGCGGCGTGCCCTGCAGCTTGAAAACTTCGCAGAAAATGCGCTCCAGATAACGGGTATAGCTGGCCGGCACATCGTCCAGGCCGCTGCCGTGGATCACGATCAGCGGCGGATTGCTGCCGCCCTGATGGGCATAACGCATCTTGGGGCGGAAGCGCGAACCTTTCGGCGGCTGCTGTTTCTCGATGGCGGCGATCAGCGCACGGGTGAGTTTCGGTGTCGGCAGTTTCGCCATCGCCGCCGCATAGGCTTCATCCACCGACTTCAACACCTTGTCCACGCCGCTGCCATTCAGTGCAGAAATGTAGTGCAGCTTGGCAAAGCTCAGGAAATGCAGCTTGCGCTCGATGTCGCGCTTGACCGTATCGCGCTGGTGCGTATCCAGCCCGTCCCATTTGTTGACTGCCAGCACCAGCGCACGCCCCGCCTGCAGTACGAAATCGGCGACATGCGCGTCCTGCTCGGTGATCTGGTCGCGCGCGTCCACCACCAGTACCACCACGTTGGCGTCTTCGATGGCCTGCATGGTCTTGATCACGGAGAATTTTTCCACCGCTTCGTCCACCTTGCCGCGCCGGCGCACCCCGGCGGTGTCGATGATGGTGTATTGCTTGCCGTCGCGCTCGAAGTCGATGTAGATGCTGTCGCGCGTGGTGCCCGGCTGGTCGAACGCAATCACGCGCTCCTCGCCGAGGATGGCGTTCACCAGGGTGGACTTGCCGACGTTGGGCCGGCCGACAATGGCCAGTTTCGGCGGTCTCTCATCGGTGGATTCTTCTTCGGCTTCAAGCGGGAAATTGTCCAGCGCAATCTCGACCACTTCGCTCACGTTGTCGCCGTGCGCCGAGGAGATCGGCAACGGTTCGCCCAAGCCCAGTTCGAAGAAATCGGCGGTCACCCTGGCGCGCTGCATCCCCTCCGCCTTGTTGACCAGCAGCAGGATCGGTTTGCCGGTCTTGCGCAATTGCCCGGCGATGATGATGTCCTGCGGCGTGCACCCGGCACGGCCGTCGACCAGGAACAGCACCACATCGGCCTCGTCCACCGCCTGGCGGCTCTGTTTGGCCATTTCGTACAGGATGCCATCCTTGGCGACCGGCTCCAGCCCGCCGGTATCCACCACCAGATAAGGCCGGTCGCCCACTCTGCCGCGCCCGTAATGGCGGTCGCGCGTCAACCCGGGCTGGTCGGCGACCAGCGCGTCGCGGCTGCGCGTGAGGCGGTTGAACAGGGTGGACTTGCCCACGTTCGGACGACCTACTAAAACAAGGGTGGGCAACATTATGTAAATTTCCGTTTAATCTGAAATAACAATCTGTCCACGAAAAACACGAAAGGCACGAAACACAAAATAACCCGACTGGAGTGTTGGCTTGAGAACCGATCATCAGGCTTTTTCAAAGCGAACACCCATCTTCCCCTTTTCGTGTCTTTCGTGGACAAATACCTTCTATTTATTTGACGGACAAGGAATACAGCCCGCCGTCGCGCGTTTGCACCAGCAGCCCGTCGTCGAGCCCGACCGGCGCAGCATGAATCGCGCTGCCGTCCAGTTTGATGCGCGCGGCAAAACTGCCATCTTCGCGATTCATGCCGTGCAAATAACCCTCGTAATCACCCACCACCACGAAATCGCCCAGAACATAGGGGGTGGCCGTATCGCGCATGAACAACTGTTCGTTCTTCCACAGTGTGCTGCCGCTGGTCTTGTCCAGCGCCATGACCGATCCGCGCGCATCGCTGAGATAAAGGTATTTGCGCAGCAGCATCATGCCCTTGTCGCTGCCAATGTCGCGATTCCACAACGGGCTGCCCTGCGCCACGTCAAAACAGGCAACGCGCCCCTGGAAGGCGATGGCGCAAATCTGCTCATCATCTACCACCGGGTTGCTGGTGATGTCACTGATACGTTCCAGTTCGGTGCTGCCGCGCGGCTGCGACACCGAAGCTTCCCACAGCACCGAGCCGTCACTGACTTTCATCGCAGCCAGCTTGCCGCCGGCAAAACCGGCGAAGGCCACGCCGCGCTGCAGCGTCACCCCGGCATGGCTGCGCACGACCAGCGCCGGCGTGCTGCGTTCGTACAGCCAGATGCGCTTGCCGTCCGCCGCATCCAGGCCGGCAATCCGCCCGTCGCCGCTGCGCACGATCACCACGCCCTGCGCCGCTTGCGGCGCGCTCAACACTTCGCTGGACACTTTGCTCTTCCAGCGCAACTGGCCGTCTTCGCCGTAAGCCAGCACCTCACCCTTGTCGCTGCCGATGAGCACCAGCCCCTCGCCGCTGCCCACACCGCCGCTGGCTGCAATGCCGCTTTCGACGCGCCATACCTGTTTGCCGGTGGCACGGTCAACCCGCGTCAGCACACCGTCGCCGGATGCGCCGTAAATTGCATTTCCGGTCAGCGCCGGTTGCAGCAGACCCGCGCCGGAATCGCCCAGATCGATATGCCAGCGCACTTCAAATTTGGCGATCTCGCCGAACTCCGCCAGCTTCGCGGGTTCCATGCCATCCTTCTTGCTGCCGAACCAGTCTTTCACGGTATCCACGGAAGAGCAGCCGCTCGACGCAAGCAAGACAAAGAGCAGAGACAGATGTGTCAGTTTCACTTCGCTTCCCCAAGCGCATCCAGCTTCATCTCGATCAGGCTGCGATATGAACTGTTGGCAGCGGTCTTCTCATAGGCCAGCCTGTATGCGGATCTGGCTTCCTCGTTCTTGCCTTGCGCGCTCAACACATCGCCTTTCAGGTCGGCATACAGGCCATCGAATGAAGCCGGATGTCCGGCTTCCAGCAATTGAAGCGCATCGTCATATTTTTTCTCGTCCAGCAGCACCGCCGCCAGACGCAGGCGCGCGACATCTTTCAAACCTGCCTCTTCGGCATGGTCGATGACCCAGTGCAATTGCGTCTTGGCGCGCGCCAGTTCATCGCTCTGCTCATTTACCTGTGCCGCCATCAATGCGGCGCGCGGCGCATATCCGCTGGAAGCATATCTTTCCATCACCGCCGCGGCGGCATCGTTGATTTGCTTGACCTTGCCGCCTTCCAGCTGCCGGCTGAATCCCGCATACAAAGTCGCCGCCTCGCTGGACTGCTGATGCCGGTAATACTGCCAGCCGCGCCAGCCGCCCGCCGCGACGACGACAACCAGCAGTGCGCCGAGCAGCATGTTGCCGTTCTCTTTCCACCACGCCTTGAGCGCGTCAATCTGTTCCTGTTCCTGCAAGTCCAATGCCGCCATGATTACTCCTGTTTGATGATTCGATTAACTGCCGCAACGAGATTCTGCACACTCACCCGCTTCTGTTCGCCGCCCTGCATCGGCTTCACGCTGACCTCATTGGCCTGCGCCTCGTCGTCGCCGATCACCACCGCGACGGCTGCGCCGCTGGCATCGGCTTTTTTCATCTGCGACTTGAAGCTGCCGCCGCCGCAATGCAGCAGCACGCGCAGCCGGCCGTCGCGCAACTGTTCCGCCACCCGGCTGGCCAGCCGGCTGGCCAGTTCGCCCTGGTGCACCACATACACGTCCACTTCCGCCTTGGGCAGCGCCATGCCGTCTTCCTGCAACAGCGCCAGCAGCCGCTCCACCCCCATCGCAAAACCGGTTGCCGGCGCAGGCTTGCCGCCGATCTGTTCGACCAGGCCGTCATAGCGCCCGCCGGCACAGATGGTGCCCTGCGCGCCGAGGCGCGTGGTCACCCACTCGAACACGGTGCGGTTGTAATAGTCCAGCCCGCGCACCAGGTTCGGGTTGATCTCGAATGCCACGTCGTGGCGTTTCAGTATCGCCTGCACTTCGTCAAAGTGCCTGAGCGCGTCCTCGTCCAGTTCGTCCGCCAGCCTGGGCGCGCCCGCGACCAGCTCCTGCATCGCCGGGTTCTTGCTGTCCAGGATGCGCAACGGGTTGGTGTACAGGCGGCGCGTCGCATCTGCGTCCAGCACATCGCGGTGCTGCTCGAAATAAGCAATCAGCTTGACGCGATGCCGGTGCCGCGATGCCGTATCACCCAGCGTATTCAGTTGCAACGCGACATCGCGCAGCCCGAGCCTGCGCCACAGCCGCGCGCACATCAGGATCTGTTCGGCATCGATGTCCGGCCCGGCGAAACCCAGCGCCTCCACGCCGACCTGATGAAACTGGCGGTAGCGCCCCTTCTGCGGCCGCTCATGGCGGAACATCGGCCCGCTGTAATACAAACGCTGGGGCGCGTTATACAGCAGATTGTGCTGCAACACGGCGCGCACGCACGAGGCCGTCGCTTCCGGACGCAGCGTCAACTGGTCGCCGTTGAGCGCGTCCTCGAAGCTGTACATTTCCTTCTCGACGATATCGGTCACCTCGCCGATCGCGCGCTTGAACAACGCGGTCGGCTCGACCAGCGGCATGCGGATGTTGCGGTAGCCGTAGCCGTGCAGCCAGTCGCGTACAACCTCCTCGAACCACAGCCACAGCTCCGCCTCGTCCGGCAGGATGTCGTTCATGCCGCGCACGGCTTGTATTGTCTTACTGTCACTCATCAGTCAGCCCAAAAACCTTTTTAGTCCACGAAAATCACGAAAAACACGAAACCATCGAAATTCATTATCACTTAGGATTTCGTGCTTTTCGTGTCTTTCGCGGACAACTAGCCTTTTATTCAATCCTCTTTGTTGCCGTTGCGCCTCGCATACTTGCGAGCCACATACTCATCCACGATGCGCGTGAACTCCGCCGCGATGTTGTCGCCGCGCAACGTCATCGCCTTTTCGCCGTCGATATACACCGGCGCGGCGGGGCTCTCGCCGGTGCCCGGCAGGCTGATGCCGATGTTCGCCAGCTTGCTTTCGCCCGGCCCATTGACGATGCAGCCCATCACTGCGACGGTCATGTTCTCCACGCCGTCATACCGCTCACGCCACAGCGGCATCCGGTCGCGCAGGTGCGCCTGGATGCTCTGCGCCAGTTCCTGGAACACGGTGCTGGTGGTGCGTCCGCAACCGGGGCAGGCAGTGACCATCGGCGCGAACGCGCGCAAGCCCATGGTCTGCAGGATCTCCTGTGCCACCACCACTTCCTGGGTGCGCGAACCACCCGGCTCCGGCGTCAGCGAAATGCGTATCGTGTCGCCGATGCCTTCCTGCAACAGCACCGCGAGCGCCGCCGTCGATGCGACGATGCCCTTGGAGCCCATACCCGCCTCGGTCAGTCCGAGATGCAGCGCGTAGTCGCATTGCTGCGTCAGCGCGCGGTATACCGCGATCAGATCCTGCACCTCGCTGGCCTTGCAGGACAGCACGATGCGGTTGTGCGCCAGGCCGAGCTGTTCGGCGCGCTGCGCGCTTTGCAGCGCGGAGGCGATCAGCGCGGCGCGCGTCACTTCGCGCACATCTTCCGGCGCGGCCAGGCGTGAATTCTCGTCCATCATGCGCACCACCAGGCCCTGGTCGAGGCTACCCCAGTTCACGCCGATGCGCACCGGTTTGTGGTAACGCACGGCCGTTGCGATCATGATGGAGAACGGATCTACATCAAAGCGGCTGCGCCCGACATTGCCGGGGTTGATGCGGTATTTCGCCAATGCCTGCGCGCATTCCGGGAATTCCGTGAGCAGGCGATGGCCGTTGTAGTGAAAATCGCCAATCAGCGGTACCTCGCAACCCATGCTCTCCAGCCGGTCGCGTATCAGCGGCACCGCAGCGGCGGCCTCCTCGGTGTTCACCGTAATGCGCACCAGTTCCGAACCGGCCTGCGCCAGCTCATAAACCTGCCGCACCGTTGCTTCAACGTCTGCGGTATCGGTGTTGGTCATGGACTGCACCACCACTGGCGCACCGCCGCCCAGCGTGACCTTGCCAACCCGCACCCGTTGCGACGGGCGGCGCTGGTAATGGTGCCGATAAACTGCCGCGCCCGGCATGGCTTCGTTGCTCAACACCCTGTCAGTCATGGCTTCACCCATCCTTACTCCAGCGTCAGGCGCGCCACTCCGCTTAACGAACTGATATGGGGCGTCAAGTCAACCTGCTTGCCTTTGTAATAGAGCCGCACCGAAGCGCCCTGGCCGATCACCAGTGAAAACGGAGCATCTCCGTCGAGGCGCAGTTCGCTGCCCTGAAGATTGATCTGCGACGACAGGATATTGTCATCCTTGTCCCTGATTTCCACCCATGACTCCCCGTCAAACGCCAGGCGCAGCGCAGCAGTCTGCGACGGCGCGCCGGGCAATTTTTTCGGTTTGGCTTGCGCTACAGCCGGGAAAACCGGAGGCGGTGCCGCTTCCAATGCGGGCATTACCGCTGACGCGGCCGGCGCGGCTTCGGCCACTTCAGGAACGGCCTGGGCCGGGATGCTCATGGTTTCCTCAGGCAATGAAAGCGGCATCTCGACCCGGGTCTTTGCTGCGGGGGCTTGTGGCGTCGTGAAATGCCACACCGCAAAGGCAACCACCAGCACCGCCAACAGCAATGCCGCGCCCAACAGAATCATATTTTGTCTTTGCACCGAGTGCGCAACAGGAAACGGCACCTCGACCGAGGCCGGCTCCAGCCGCGTTGAAACCGTTTCCGCCTGGGGCAAGGCAGCCACTAGCGTCTGTGCATCCAGGTGCAGGATTCTGGCATAGCTGCGCACGAAGCCGCGCACGAAAGGCATCTCCGGCAAACGCCGGAAATCGTCGGCTTCCAGCGCCTCAATCTGGCGCGGCGCAAACTTGATCTGGTCGGCCACGTCGGCGACGCTCAGGCCGAGACGCTCGCGCGCCTCGCGCAGCATTCTTCCCAACGAGGGCTTCGGTGCCGTGGCGGAACTATCGCCCTGCCCGGCGTTGTTTGCGGAAACTGGCTCCATTATTCACCGCGCATGAGCAACTGGGCTTCGCGTGCATCGGGGAAACGATTGCGCAACTGCATGCTGTAACTGGCCTCGGAATTGCGGTCACCAACCTTGCGCTCGATACGCACTGCCAGCCAGAGCTGCTCCGCCGTCAAACTGTCGGATTTCTCCGAAAATCCCGCAAAATATTTCTTTGCGGCAGTGTAATCGCCGTTGGCAAAACTCAGCTCTGCCATCCCGAGCAACGCCTGCGGCAAACCGGGCTGCACCAGCAACGCACGTTGCAGGAATTCTTCGGCATCCTTCAGGTTGCCCGCTTTTCTGGAGCATAGTCCGGCATTCAGATAGGCGCGTTCCGGCGTGGTATAGAGCGGGTTTTTCAGCGCCGTCATGAAATGCGAAATGGATTCTTTTGCCTTGCCGCGCTGGCACAGAAACCAGCCGTAGTTGTTGTGCGTCTCGGAATCGCTCCTGTCGAGACGCAGGCTTTGCCTGAAATCATCCTCGGCTTCCTTGTATTCGCGCAACGCCAGATGGATCAGGCCGCGCACATTGTAAGCCGGCGCGTAGTTCTGATCGGATTGCAAGGCCTTGTCTATCTCGCCCAGCGCAATGCCCATCTGCGCGCGCTCGTAATACATGCCCGCCAGTTCGGTATGCACCTTTGCGCTGGTGCTGGCGCGCGATTCGGATTGCTCAGGCATGGCCCGCTTCCCGCCCGACGGCGTAGCGCAGCCCGGCAAGACGATCAACAGGAATGACAGGAAAGCCAATTTTTTCATCAGAGCACCTCGGTTATTCATCCATGCAGCACCGCCGGGTGCTGCACCGTACGTCTGGTTTTGTCCTGCACCACGCCGGCCAGTTGCCCGCACGCCGCGGCAATATCATCGCCGCGCGTCTTGCGCATGGTGGTGACGATATCCGCCTGCGTCAGCACATCGCGGAAGCGACGGATTGTCTCCGCATCAGAACGCCGGTAATGCGTCTGTGGAAACGGGTTGAACGGGATCAGGTTGAACTTGCACGGCACGTCGCGCACCAGCCGCACCAGCTCGCGCGCCTGCTGCTCGCTGTCGTTCACGCCGTCGAGCAGCACGTACTCGAAGGTGATGAAATCGCGCGGCGCTTTTTCCAGGTAGCGCCGGCACGCCGCCAGCAGCTCCTTCAGCGGATACTTCTGGTTGATCGGCACCAGCACGTCGCGCAGCTTGTCGTTCGGGGCGTGCAGCGACACCGCCAGCGCGACCGGACATTCGTCACGCAGCCGGTCCATCGCCGGCACGATGCCGGAAGTGGACACCGTCACGCGGCGGCGCGACAGGCCATAGGCATGGTCGTCCAGCATCAGGCGCAGCGCGCTCACGGTGTTGTCGTAATTCAGCAGCGGCTCGCCCATGCCCATCAGCACCACGTTGCTGATCGGCCACTTGCCTTCCAAGTCTTTACCAAGCTCATGGTTCGCCCACCAGACCTGGCCGATGATCTCGGCGGTCGTGAGGTTGCGGCTGAAACCCTGCTTGCCGGTCGAGCAGAACGCGCAGTCCAGCGCGCAGCCCGCCTGCGTCGAGACGCACAGCGTGCCCCTGCCCTCCTCGGGGATGAACACCGTTTCCACGGCGTTGCCCGTGCCCATATCCAGCAGCCATTTGCGCGTGCCGTCGTCCGACAGCTCCTCGCGCATCACCTTGGGCGCCTGCACACAGGCGATCTGTTTCAGTTTTTCGCGCAGCGACACGGCAAGGTCGCTCATCGCATCGAAATCGGACTCCCCGGCCTTGTAGATCCAGCGCAGCACCTGCCTGGCGCGGAACGGCTTCTCGCCGTGTTCCGCAAACCACGCAGTCAATTGCTGCACATCAAAGTCGAGGAGGTTCTGTTGCATCTGCGAAAGACTAACGCGAATAAATGTTCAGCGCGGGAAAGAAATAAGCGATTTCCACCGCCGCCGTCTCGGCCGCATCGGAACCATGCACTGCGTTCGCGTCGATGCTGTCGGCGAAATCGGCGCGAATGGTGCCCTTGTCGGCCTTCTTCGGGTCGGTTGCCCCCATCAGGTCGCGATTCTTCAGGATCGCGCCCTCGCCTTCCAGCGCCTGCACCATCACCGGGCCGGAAATCATGAAATTGACCAGATCATTGAAGAACGGGCGGGCGCGGTGCACGGCGTAGAAACCTTCCGCTTCGGCGCGCGACAACTGCATCATGCGCGCGGCAATAACCTTCAGGCCGGCATTCTCGAAACGGGTGTAAATCTGGCCGATGACATTCTTGGCCACGGCATCGGGTTTGATAATCGACAGGGTACGTTCAACAGCCATGCTACGCTCTCCAAATGGTTAAAGTTAATCAGAAAAATCGGGAGCGCAATTCTATCAGGCTTTGCCCGCCGTGTCGCAGCCGGCATGTGCCGGCGCGCATGGCTCGCTCCACCCCGACATCACCTGTCCAAAGGGCTGACCACACCCCTGCCGCCCTTGTTCAGCACGTGCGTGTAGATCATCGTCGTGGAAACATCCGAATGGCCGAGCAGTTCCTGCACGGTGCGGATATCGTAGCCGGATTGCAACAGATGCGTGGCGAAGGAATGGCGCAATGTGTGCGGCGTGGCCGGCTTGGTCAGTTCGGCATCGCGCACCGCCTGCTTCACCGCGCGTTGCACACCCTTTTCATCCACATGGTGTCGACGTATCTTCCCCGAATACGGATCGACCGAGAGATTCTTCGAAGGGAACACATACTGCCAACCCCATTCGCGCCCGGCGTTCGGATATTTTTTCTCCAGCGCAAAAGGCAGATACACCTCGCCATAACCCTGCGCCAAATCCTCATCGTGCAATGCCTTCACCTTTGCCAGATGCGCCTTGAGCGGCGCTATCACGACCTCCGGCAACATCGTCACCCTATCCTTGAAACCCTTGCCTTCGCGCACCACAATTTCGTGACGTGAAAATTCCACATCCTTCACCCGCAACCGCACCGCCTCCATCAGGCGCATCCCCCCGCCATACAATAACGAGGCGATCAGCGCATGCGTGCCAGACAGGCGGGACAGCACGGCCTGCACCTCGCTCACCGTCAGCACCACCGGCAGACGCTTGGGAGTTTTGGCCTGTGTAATGTTATCCAGCCAGGGAAGCTGAATCTCCAGCACTTCGCGGTAAAGGAACAGCAATGCGCTCTTGGCCAGGTTTTGGGTAGAAGCGGCGACCTTGCCCGCCACCGCCAAGTGGGTCAGGAATGCCTCGATCTCTTCGGCTCCCATGTCTTTCGGGTGACGCTTGCCGTGAAAGAAAATATAGCGTTTAATCCAGCCCACATAGCTCTGCTCCGTGCGCAGGCTGTAGTGTTTCACCCGCAACCTGTCGCGCACCTGATCAAGCAACTTGGGAGATTTTGTTGTGGTGCTTTTATCTGACGAATTAGGGTGTGCCATATTTTCGCTCCCAATACAAACAAGGCATTGCAAGACGGATGCCAGATTGTACACCTCGAAGGTGCCTTTGCTGGCGCGTTTTAGGGTGCCCACTTAACGTTAGATGCTCAAATAGTGACTGATGGTGTGCACCAAGCTATGAAGGCGCAAGTGACAAATAGAAAAATACGCACACTAGCCATTTTTGCGATTGCATGTTTGTTAGCAGTTGTTGCATCAAAAACATTCAAATGGTTTGTCGCAACTAATAATTTAGACGTCCCGACTTTTGTTTGGTACATCTATTTTGTTTTAGTGATGGCGCCTCCATTTTGGGCTGGTTTTAAATTTATGGATGCATGGAAAAGACAAGAAAAACCGAGGTTGCCTGATGACAAGCACATCTAACCCTACGGTCAAGTTCGCCCTTCGGGCTGGGACTGCGCTAACGCGCAGCCCCTTACCTTCACGTTAGGCCTAAATGATGACTAGATCAGTCGCCATCTATTTCGCCGTGCCAGCGCTGGTTGTTCTCTGGCTGCTGAGTGGTGGGCCGGTTAGCTTGTCTGAGGCAGTATTGTTCGGGTCAATCAATTACGTCCTGTTTGCTCTTCCGCAAATTTGTTGGTTCGGTATTGCTCGGTTCATTCAAGCTTCCTCAACTATGCGGCACGCAGGCTTCCTCGGTGCAACCTTGCCACTCATCGGGCTTATGGTTTCGTTTGAGTGCTGTATCGACAACTCAAATGCGTTGGGTTGGGCATACTACTGGCCATTTGCTGCGGCAGGCATTGCCCTCTTTGTATGGATCGCCTCAGTAATTGATCGTGCTCGTCACGAATCGGCCTAACATGGCGCTCAACCTCGCTCCCTTCGGTCGCTGGACGGCGCTAAAGCGCCGCCGGTTAGCTCTACGTTAGATTTCTCCACTCTATGACACGTCTGCTCAAAGTCTCAGTGTTTGCAACCATGTTGGTTACCCCTATCAGCTAAGCTATGGTTATTTTATTAGCATAGTTCTTGGTATTTTGGGCTTGGTTGCGTCAATATTTGGTGCAATATGGTTTTTTCGCAAAGACTACGTAAAAAAACAAAGCCTAACCACTCATTCAAGCGGGACGCCTAACGGCGCCCCTTAATTCAAACGTTAGAGCGCACCCCATGCCTCTTGGTAAGCAGCTAATCGTTCTAATCGCGCTACTGGCTATAGGCAGTGCCTTAGGAGTCTTATTGTGGGCCCTTATATTCTGTTTCTACCTTGCTGCAACCGAGAGCACAGTTCTCTCTATTCAGGTTACTGACGTATGGGCAGTTGCTTATGTTGGCGTTGTCTCAGGTGTCGTCGCCGTACCCGCTGCCTTAGCATTGGGCACGCCAACGTTTTTCTTGCTTCGAAAATATTGCCTTCTTAAGTGGTGGGTAGTTTGCGCTCTCGGTGCACTTTCCGGTGCTTTGGTTGGGACTACCGATTTTTCATTTGGTGTTCCATGGTCTGCTGGTCTTGGGTTAGTGTCAGCGTGCATTGCCTGGGACCTTATCGTGCGCTCTAACCTTCCACTCAACCCGTAGAAAATAATAGGGGACAAAATAATAGGGGACAGACCACGGTTTTCTGATCCCTGCTAGACTATCCTCCTTCCCCCATGCTGCGGAGTTCATCATGCCTCGCCGTGCCCGCATCGCGTTGCCCAATGTTCCCATCCACCTCATCCAGCGCGGCAATAATACCTCATCCAGCGCGGCAATAATCGCCAGCCCTGCTTTTTCGCCGACGAGGATTACCGCCGTTATCTCGATTGGCTGAGCGAGTATGCCGGCAAGACCGGCTGCCGAATTCACGCCTACGTGTTGATGACCAATCATGTGCATTTGCTGGTTTCTGCCGACCGCGCCGATGCACAAATAATAGGGGACAGACCACGGTTTTCTGATCCCTGCTAGACTATCCTCCTTCCCCCATGCTGCGGAGTTCATCATGCCTCGCCGTGCCCGCATCGCGTTGCCCAATGTTCCCATCCACCTCATCCAGCGCGGCAATAATCAGCGCGGCAATAATCGCCAGCCCTGCTTTTTAACAATAGGGGACAGACCACGGTTTCCTAATCTTTGCTAGACTTCAGCCCTCCCCTTCTAGCGCCGGAGTTCATCATGCCTCGCCGTGCCCGTATCGCGCTGCCCGATGTGCCCGCCCATCTCATCCAGCGTGGCAACAACCGCCAGCCGTGCTTTTTCGCCGATGAGGATTACCGTCGTTATCTGGATTGGCTAGCCGAGTATGCCGGCAAGACCGGCTGCCGAATTCACGCCTACGTGTTGATGACCAATCATGTGCATTTGCTGGTTTCTGCCGACCGCGCCGATGCAGGCGGTGCGTTGATGAAGTTGCTGGGGCAGCGCTATGTTCAGTATGTGAATCGTGTTTACCGGCGCAGTGGCACTTTGTGGGAGGGACGTTTCCGTTCATGCCCGGTACAGGAAGAGGATTACCTGTTGGGGTGTCAGCGTTATATCGAGCTGAATCCAGTGCGGGCGAATATGGCGGCGCATCCGGCGGAATACCGGTGGTCCAGCTACCGTGCCAATGCACAGGGGGAAGCGGATGCCCTGGTGAAACCGCATCTGTTGTATGACTCGCTCGGGAGCGACGCGGCCTCCCGGCAGGCGGCGTATCGCGAGTTGTTTCGTTACGAATTGGAGCCGGGTTTGGTGGATGAGATTCGACGGGCGACTAATGGCAATTTTGCGTTGGGGAGTAAGCGTTTTGCAGCTGAAGTGGCGGCAATGATAGGCAGAAGGGCGTTGCCGGGGCAGTCGGGGCGGCCTCGCAAGTCAATAATGCCCGAGTCGGGCGAGTTGGATTTGGGGTAGCAAACCGGGAAAATCGTGGTCTGTCCCCAGTTTTCTCTATAATCGCCAGCGGATTCATCAGACGCTGGGTTATGTTAGCCCGGCTGCGTTTGAAGAGGCCAACTGTGAGGTGCCTAATTGAACTGTCTGGGAAAGCCGGGTTAGCTCAGTCTGTCCCCAATTTTCCTAGCCTCGCTCTCGCCTCCTTTGAAAGAGGTGAATGGCAACCTTCTTCAAAAGGTAAAAGTGAAATTGCACGCTTTGCGGCTATGGCTTCGGCATCTCTGGCTAAAGACAAGCGGGTCACCGTGAACGTTAAGCCTCAACTTTCGAAGTGGAAGGCTCTATGAAAAGACAACATGGGAGAAACACGGGCGCAACGTATCTCTGGTTTGCCATTATCGGGCTTATGGCGCCGGTCATGGTGGCTCGGGCAGAGCTTACGGATGTTACACAAACGACACCCAACGTACCGGGTGGCACTATCGGAAAATCCCTCGAGCAGCAGATCGGCGCAGGTCGAGGCGACGAATTTACTTCGGGCTCCTCGCTCTATCTTATTAAGCGCGACCCGGCCCGCTCGATTCGCCGCGGCCGTCAGCTTTTTCAGCGCAAGTTCACCATGGCCCAAGGGTTCGGTCCGCGCATGAGCAACAACTCGGCTGGTGATATCCATAACAACCCGGCGCTGGGCGCTGGATTGGTCGACAGTTGCGCCGGTTGCCACGGCCGCCCGAGAGGTGCGGCAGGAGCCGGTGGAGATGTAGCCACCCGGCCCGACAGCCGGGATGCGCCTCATCTCTTCGGGCTTGGGCTGGCGGAGATGCTGGCAGACGAGATCACCCGCGACCTGCGTGCCATTCGCTCCCAGGCACTGGCCTTGGCGATAAATGGCGGGTCGGCAGTTACCCGGCCACTCGTCAGCAAGGGGATTCGCTATGGCGCTATCCGGGCGCTGCCGGATGGCAGTCTTGATACTTCGTTCGTGGAAGGCGTGGACCCGGACCTTCGGGTCCGGCCTTTCTTTGCGCACGGCGGGGAGTTTTCCATCCACGCCTTCGACGTTGGCGCGTTTAAGGATGAGATGGGGCTGGAGGCGCCCGATCCGGATCTGTGCCGGGCCACCGATCCGGACAATCCGATCAAAACCACCACCCCTGCCGGCCTCGTTTTAGACCCGGCGCTGGACAGGATCAAGCATCCTCCCATATGCAGTGCGGCGGATGATGGTGACGGCGATGGTGTAGTGAACGAGATCGACACGGCACTCCTCGACCATTTGGAGTTCTACTTGCTGAACTACTTCAAGCCCGGCACCGGCAGAATGACCGAGCGGGCCGAATCTGGGCTTGGGTTGCTGCAGGAGATCGGCTGTACCGGCTGCCATGTTCAAAACCTGCGCATTGACAGCGACCGGCGCGTCGCCGATGTGGAAACACGCTTCGATCCGGCGAAGGGCATCTTCAACCGTCTTTTTGCAACTGCCGAAACGCTTTTCAATATCGTGGACGACGGCCAGGCATTCCCGCAACTGATCCCGAAGAGAAATTCATTCCTCGTGAAGAACATCTTTGCCGACTTCAAACGTCACGATCTGGGGCCGGCCTTTCACGAGCGGCAGTATGATGGCAGCCTGGTTACGAAATTCATGACCGAGCCGCTCTGGGGTGTGGGCACTACGGCTCCCTATGGCCATGATGGGCGTAGCATCAACCTGGAGGAGGTGATCCTCCGTCACGGCGGCGAGGCGCAGCAGTCGAAACAACGGTTCGCGTCGCTCAGCGATAATGATCAGCGAAAAATCCTGGAGTTTCTTGCCACACTGATTTTATTCCCGCCTGATGACACGGCTTCAAACCTGAACCCCGGGAATCCGGGTACCAACGATCCGCAAAATCCGGCACAGCACGGAAGCATCAACCTCGGTGCACTCTTCCAGATCCCAGCGGAGGGGCCAGAATAGGATATGGGTGCATTTCATCCTCGAAATTAAAGGGCTCGGCTCGAATTATTTTTGTCACCTGGAACGTCCTGCTCAGGGCGAAGAACCAGCGAGATACCCGCCTCATCCGCAACTGCCTGATACTCCGCCGCAATCGCCACACCTGCCGCGCACACCAACTCATCGCCGCAATACAGCAGCGGCAAACGGTCGCGTTGCCACGGCGGGATATGCTGCTCCTGCAGCAGGTTTTTCAGGGTGCGCGTCGCGGCGTTCGGGTGCGGGCGCAGGGTTTCGCCGCCCTGCCGCAGGCGCAGCGTCACGGGCGCGCGCCGCAGTTTCGCCAGGCTGATACCCCTGCCCTGCCCTTGCTCGAAGACTACGCGTGCCCCAAGCGCAGGCCAATCCAGTTCTTCTTCGCCATGCCAGGACAGAACAAAATTCCGGCCAAATCCGCCCGGCGCACGCAGCGCATACACCCTGCCCTGGTAGCGGCGTACTTCCCAGTAGCCGCCCGGACACGGTGGGGCGCAGCCCTCTGGTGCGGGAAGGGCGGCAGTGCGGCTACTCCCCCGAACGGTCGGCTTCTCCGGTAACGTGTCGTAGCCGCGGCCGTAAGCGACGCACACCGCTGCATCCTGTCGTGCATCACACAGTTGACGCAGCATGTCGTCGAGTTGCACGGTTTGCGGCATCGGTGCGCCGATGCCGTGCAGAAACCAGCGCAACAGGTTCTTGGCGCGCGGCTGGGAAAGGGATTGCAGGCGCGATATTTCGAGATGGAGCTCGTCACCCTCACCCCTAACCCCTCTGATGAAACTACTAGCCATTCGACTAGGCTGTCTAACATCGACAGCCAAGTCGCTGGTTATCCCGCCTGCGGGAGAGGGGAATAAATCCGGTGCATCCAGCCGCGCCAGATCATCGAGCAGTTCGCTTGCCTCGGCGAAGTGCTGCGCGCTGCGCGCGAGAGTGTCGCGGCAGGCGGGGAATTTCTCTTCCAGCAGCGGCAGCACGCGGTGGCGCAGGAAATTGCGCGGGTAGCTATCGTCGGCGTTGCTTTCATCCTCGATCCAGCGCAGGCCTTGCGTGGTGGCATATTCGAGGATTTCGCGGCGCGAGCAGCGCAACAGGGGACGCAATACGCTTGGTGAGCCGGCTCTTTCCGCAAGCAACGGCATCGCGGCCGCGCCCTTGACGCCTGCGCCGCGCAGCAGTTGCAGCAGCAGGGTTTCGGCCTGGTCGTCGGCGTGATGTGCGAGCGCGACGAAATCGCATTTCTGCCCGGAGAACGCCGCATGGCGCAGCTTGCGCGCCGCCGCTTCGATGCCGTGTTCGCGCAACGGGGCAATATCAACGCGCTCGATCTGCAGCGCAACGTCAAAATCTGCGCAGAGTCCGGCGCAGAAATCCGCCCACGTATCGGCATTGGGACTGATGCCGTGGTGGACATGCAATGCGGAAAGCTGCCAGGAGAAGCGCGGCGCAAGCCGGTGCAGCAGGTGCAGCAGCACGACGGAATCAACCCCGCCGCTCAGGCCGATCAGGATGGAACTGTGCGCGGGAAGCAGCGGCGCGATCTGCGCTGCGACGCGTTCGGAAAGGTCAGCTGAGTTCAACTTCCTTGAACTTGCCATAACTCATCAGGCGGTTGAAGCGGTCTTGCAGCAGGCTGGTGACTGGTTTGTTCTGCGCTGTTTTCAGCGCGTCCTGCAATGCCTTCTTCACGTTCTGCATGGTTGCCGCGTAATCGCGGTGTGCGCCGCCGGGCGGCTCGGCAACGATCTTGTCTATCAGCCCCAGCGCTTTCAGGCGCGTCGTAGTAATACCCATGGTTTCTGCGGCATCCGGCGCTCTTTCCGCACTCTTCCACAGGATCGAGGCGCAGCCCTCCGGCGAGATCACCGAGTAAGTGCTGTATTGCAGCATCAGCAGCACATCTCCCACCGCGATTGCCAGCGCGCCGCCGGAGCCGCCCTCGCCGATCACGGTGCAGATAATCGGCACGCGCAGCCCGGTCATTTCATACAGGTTGCGCCCAATCGCTTCGGACTGACCGCGCTCTTCCGCCCCCACGCCGGGATAAGCGCCGGGAGTATCGATGAAGGTCATGACGGGAATGCCGAATTTTTCCGCCAGGCGCATCAGGCGCAACGCCTTGCGATAGCCTTCGGGACGCGGCATGCCGAAATTGCGCGCTACTTTTTCCTTGGTGTCGCGCCCCTTCTGATGCCCGATCACCATCACACTCTGCCCATTGAAGCGCGCCAGACCGCCGACGATGGCCTTGTCGTCGGCAAAGCAGCGGTCGCCGTGCAACTCCTCGAAGTCGGTAAACAGATGCTCGATGTAATCCAGCGTGTAAGGGCGCTGCGGATGGCGCGATACCTGCGAAATCTGCCAGGGCGTAAGCTTGGCATAAATATCCTTGGTCAACGCCGCGCTCTTTTTTGACAGACGCGAAATCTCGTCCATGATGTCAAGCGCCGAATCATCCTGCACATAGCGCAGCTGCTCGATCTTGTCTTCCAGCTCGGCAATTGGACTTTCAAAATCCAGAAACGATACTTTCATGCTAATCCCCTGAAATGCGGCGGCGATAATACTACAAACCGAAGAACCGTTTGATGGTCGCCAGTACTTCGCTGCGCTGATGATGGATTTCCTTGTGCTTGGCTTCCTCATCCAGGTTTTGCAGCGCGCTGTCCAGTTGCACGCGGCGCGCCACCAATACCTGCGACACCTCCTCGGCGATGGCGGGGCGCGCCAGCAGGATTTCCTCGAAGGCTTCCTTGTCGAGGCGATAGCATTCCACATCGGTCTTGGCAATGACCGAAGCCACGCGCGGCGATCCGGTCATCAGGCTCATCTCGCCGAAAAAAGCCCCTTTCGAGAGTACATTCAGGATACGCTTCTCGCCGCCCACCCCCTCCAGATACACTTCCGCCTCGCCGCTGATGATGATGAACAGCCAGTGCTGCGCAGGCGTGCCCTGTCTGGCAATGAGATTTCCCTTGGCAAACGGCGCATACCTGAGACGCTCGGCCAGCTTGCGCAATTCGTCATCCGTCATCTGCGAAAACAGCTCGACGCGCCGCAAGGTCTTCATGCGCAGCAGGACTTCGCGGTTACGCACCATATCTTCGTGTTTTTCGTTTTCCTTGGTGAGGTGGATGCTCCTCTCCTCCATCGCCAGCTTGATGCCCGCGCGTTGCAGTGCCGTCATGATATGCCAGCGTATGGCCGCGTCTGTCGGATCGTCCGGTGTCAAATCAGTCAGCCAATAGCGCATCGCATAACGCGCATAGCCCTTGTTGTCCATGTCCATCAACACGCAATTCGGCAAAGGGTTTTTCGCTACATCAGCAATGTCGGTTTGCCGGATCGCCTCTTCGACCACGGAAATCACCCTGGTGGGCGATACATCCAGCGCCACGTTGAACCACACCCAGCGCCGCCATTGCACCGGCTGGTCGATACGCCGCCCCAGCACCAGGAACTTGTTCTTCATCAACTGGCTGTTGGGAAACACCACCGTTTCCCAGTTGCGCGTCTCGACCAGCGTGGAACGCCAGCGGATATCCACCACGCGGCCGGAAATGTCGTCCACCTTGATCCAGTCGCCGATCTCGATGGAATTATCCAGTTGCAGGGCCAGGCCGCCGAGGATGTTGCCCAGCGTATCCTGCATGGAAAACGCCACCACGGCGGTAATCATCGCCGAGGTCGCGACGATGCTGCCCAGATCCAGGCCGGCGTAGCGCAATCGCACCAGACCCCAGGCGACGTAGGCGATGATGACAAAAATGTCCTCGGCGATGCGCGGCGGCGTGATGCGCATCAACGGCAAGATGATGCGAAATACCAGCAGCCCCAACAGGCGAATCACCGCAATGCCGGCACCAATCAATCCGGCTTCGTGGAGTATTGCTGCTGCGGAGATGAATTGCAGCGCATGAAGCAGGCCGCTGATAAACTGCAGCACCAGGCAGACAAGAAAGAAAATCAGCGTATTCAGGACGCTTTTGCGCTCTTCTTTCAGGAAATGAAACAGCAGGAATGCGATGCCCAGCGCCATTAACAGCACCGGCAACGACTCTTCGCGCCAGAAAATCTGCATCACGGTATTCCAGAATGGCATGCTTAATCCCGGTTTTTTGTTGGGGTCATTCTACACCATCGGGTATTCCGCAAGCGGCCTGTTGCGCCGCCAGAATGCCCAAGCGTCAGTGCGGGTCAACAGCAGGCGCCGGGTGCGATCTCCGCCGAGAACATCCAGCTGCAGCTGCGCAATTTTTCCGGCGCGCAGTGCCTGCCATAACGGTTGCGCATAGCCTGTTTCGAATTCCTGCAAGGCTGCGCGCCAGGCATCCAGATCGCCACGTTGCAGGGCCGAACGCAAGCCCGTCCAGACCAGCAATTGCCTGTCCTCCGAAGAGAATCCCCTCTCCCTCTGGGAGAGTGCCAGGGTGAGGGAGGCGTTCCATTGCTTCGGCCACTCCGCAAACGGAACACCCGCCGCCGCGGCAAACATCCCGGCCAGCACCTCATCCGAGCTGACGCAGTCGTAGTTTTTTTGCGGCAACACATTCAACCCGCAGCCCCACAACCACAAACTGTTGACCGGCAATTCGCCGCGCGCTTCGCGGACCTCATTCAGCGGGTGGGCAAACAGCAGCATCTGGATTTCGTTGAGTATCTGATGCCAGCGTGACGCTTCCCTACCCTTGGGCAGCAGGCCATGCACATTGCGCCCGGCAGCCTGCGATAAGGGCACGGTCTCGATGTCCGGCAGCCTGTCCATGCGCACATACCAGCGTTGCGGGTGCGGCGCAAAAAATTCCATGCCCTGCCCGGCGAAGTGTTCGTTCAGGGCGGCGCACAGTTGCCCGGCCTCGTCCGCACCGGCTTCCACATCCGGCAGCAACAGCAACTGGTCGCGCTGCAAGCGCAAATGCACCGGGTCGGCGCGCAGCCAGCAGCCCTCGCCCAGCCCGTCGAACGCGGCGGAAAGCGGTGCGATCGGCTGGCCCGACACGCCAAATGCTTTGCACAGCATTTCCTCCAGCGAGTTAATCTCCCCTGTCTGGGCTGGCCCTGTCGAAGTGCCCCGCGCCAGCATTTTTTTCAGTGCAGGCAAACGCAAACCCGCGCAAACTTCAGCGGCAAAATCTTGCGGCAGGAATAAATCGCAAATTATCAGGTGAACACTTCTCATGGCGGCGAGTTTATCACCTCCCTGCGCTGTCATACCCGGCACGCTTGTGGCACACTTACGCCAGTTCCAACTATCGGCAACCTTATCTTGCAACCCTACGAACTGTTCATCGGCCTGCGCTACACCCGTGCCAAGCGGCGCAACCATTTCATTTCGTTCATCTCGCTGATTTCCATGCTGGGCATGGCGCTGGGCGTGATGGCGCTGATCGTGGTGCTGTCGGTGATGAACGGCTTCCAGAAGGAAATCCGTGCGCGCATGCTGGGCGCGTCGCCGCATCTGGAAGTGGTGGCTGACGGCGGACGGCTGCACGGCTGGCAAGCCGTTCTGGACAAGGTCGCGCAGCGCACGCAAGTCTCCGCCGCCGCGCCATACATCGCCGGACAGGGCATGTTGTCGTTCGGGCAGAATGTGCAGGGCGTAATGGTGCGCGGCATTGAGCCGCAGCAGGAAAGCGCCATTACCGAACTTGCCGACAAGATGAAATTGGGCGCGTTGAACGATTTGCGCGGCGGCGAATTCACCATCGTGCTCGGTTCCGATCTGGCGCGTTCGCTCGGCGTACAGATCAACGACAAGATCATGCTGATCGCCCCGCAAGGCCAGATCACGCCGGCCGGCATGATGCCGCGCCTCAAACAATTCCGCGTGGCGGGCATCTTCGAGATCGGCATGGCGCCCTATGACAACAGCCTCGCGCTGATCCACCTCAACGACGCGCAAAAACTGTTTCAATTCGGCGATGCGGTGACCGGCATCAGCGCCAAACTGCGCGACATCGACCTCGCCCCGAGTGTGGCGCGCGAACTGCAAAGCGAATTGCCGGCCGATTTATACGCCAACGACTGGACGCATCAGAACAGCAACTACTTCCGCGCGGTGCAGATGGAAAAGAAAATGATGTTCATCATCCTGTCGCTGATCGTCGCGGTGGCCGCGTTCAACATCGTTTCGACGCTGGTGATGGCGGTCACCGACAAGCAGGCCGACATCGCCATCCTGCGCACTCTCGGTGCGTCGCCGCGCAGCATCATGAAAATCTTCATCGTGCAGGGCGTGGTGATCGGTGCGGTCGGCACGCTGCTCGGCAGCCTCGGCGGCATCGCGCTGGCGCTCAATCTGGACGTGGTCGTGCCGTTCATCGAGCACCTGCTCGGCGTGCAGTTCCTTGCCAAGGACGTGTATTACATCACCGACCTGCCATCCGATCTGCGCTATCACGAAGTCGCGCTGGTCGCGTCGATGTCTTTCCTGATCAGCCTGCTGGCGACGCTGTATCCAAGTTACCGTGCATCGCAGACGCAGCCTGCGGAGGCGCTGCGCTATGAATAAGAAGCAGGATTTGGGATTCGGGATTCAGGATTCAGGAAATGTCATTTCCTGCCGCAAGCTGCGCAAGACTTTCACCATCGGCAAGGAGGACGTGCCGGTGCTCAAGGAGGTCAATCTGGAAGTGCGGCGCGGCGAGCGTGTCGCCATTGTCGGCGCATCCGGCTCCGGCAAGAGCACGCTGCTGCATCTGCTCGGCGGGCTGGACAACGCCAGCGGCGGCAGTGTGCAGATACTCGGCCAGGACGTGCAGCAGATGAACGAGGCGCAGCGCGGTGACTTGCGCAACCGCGCGCTTGGTTTCGTGTATCAGTTCCATCATCTGCTGCCGGAATTTACCGCGCTGGAAAATGTCGCGATGCCGCTGCTGATCCGCGGCCTGAAACGCGCCGAGGCCGAGCCGCGCGCCGCCGCGATGCTGACACAGGTCGGGCTGGCGCACCGTCTGCGCCATCACCCCTCCGAATTATCCGGCGGCGAACGCCAGCGCGCCGCGGTGGCGCGCGCGCTGGTCACCGGACCGGCCTGCGTGCTCGCCGACGAACCCACCGGCAATCTCGACCGCAGCAGCGCAGAAGCCCTGTTCGAACTGATGCAGCAACTCAATGAAGAATTCAATACCAGTTTCATCGTCGTTACCCATGACCTCGAACTGGCAGGACGGATGCAACGGCGTTTGCACCTGCTGGATGGCGTGCTTCAGGAAGAGTAGAGGAAGTTCGCCAGTTCTCGGGCAGGCATTGGTTACCTGCCGAGCTAGAAGCCAAGTACTGAAATCTGGAGCAACAATGGAAGTCCATGATTTTTTTCTTATCCTGCCAATCATTCTGCTAACGGCACGGGTGTTTGCGGAACTGGCGACACGCTTGCAGGCGCCGTCAGTGATCGGCGAGCTATTCGCAGGGGTCATACTGGGGCCGAGTTTGCTGGGCTGGATCGAACCTTTCGAAACCATCAAGCTGATGGCGGAGATTGGCATCATCCTGCTGCTGTTCGAGGTTGGCTTGGGAACCGATGTCAAACGTCTTGTGCGTGCCGGCGTCGAATCCTTCGTGGTGGCCACGATCGGCTTTGTGCTGCCGCTGGTGCTGGGCTTCACACTGGGTTACTGGGTGTTCGATCTCTCCATGCTGGTATCGCTGTTTATTGGCGGCACGCTTACGGCCACCAGTATCGGCATTACCGTGCGCATACTGTCTGATCTCAAACGCCAGCAGGCACCCGAGGGGCAGATTGTGCTGGGGGCGGCCGTATTGGACGATGTGCTGGGCGTGATATTGTTAGCGCTACTTTACGAGTTCTCCATCGGTGGCGGAGTGAGCCTGATCAGTGCCGGCAAGGTGTTGATCTTCGTGGGTGCATTTTTCGTGCTGGCACCCATGGCCGCCAAACTGATCTCATTAATCATCAAGCGCTTTGATGCGGTCAGCGAAATCCCCGGGCTGATCCCTACCAGCATCGTATCACTGGTATTGTTCTTCGCCTGGCTGGCCCATGCCCTGGGAGCACCTGAGTTACTTGGCGGCTTTGCCGCCGGCCTGGCTCTGTCGAGACGCTTCTTTCTGCCGCTGGGCATTGCCCTGCACACCGATGAACGTTTTGCGCAACGTATCGAGGAGCAGATGAAGCCCATCGTTCATCTGTTTACGCCGATATTTTTCGTTTTTGTAGGGCTTTCCCTCAATCTGCGCGAGATCGACTGGAACTCGTCCTTTATCTGGATTTTCTCGTTGGTGCTGTTACTGGCGGCCATCACCGGCAAGCTCGTTGGTGCCTTCTTTATCAGGGAGTCATGGCCGGTGCGTTGGGCGATCGGTATGGCCATGATACCCCGCGGTGAAATCGGTCTCATTTTCGCCGAGTTGGGAAGAATAAGCGGCATATTCAATAATGAAATTTACGCGGGGATGGTGATTGTTATTGCGCTCACGACATTGTTACCGCCCTTTATCATGAAGTGGTTTTACGGGCGCTACGCCGATCGCCTGCAGACAGCAGACGAGATCAACTGAACCGGAATTCACCTGCTTCAAGGAAACCAGATGAATCTGAAGTGGCTCGAATTCTTTTCCTGTCAACGCTGGGCAAGCACCGCGAGCATTGCCTCGACATCGACAATCTTGTCGCGGGGAGCGCCGCGCCGTTCCCCGCGCGCCACCTCGACGTCATCGAGCCGCTTCCAGTCGTCGAAGGATACGATCTGCACGCCGCGCTGGCGCAGCAGCAGGTCGATCGCTTCGCGCTCCGGCAGCTCCCGCGCTTCCAGCCCGGCGCCATCGGCGATCATGTGTTCCACGACATGTGCAGACGCGCCCTTGTGCGCCCCGATAAGTCCACGCGGCCCGCTGCGCGCCCAGCCGACGACGTATTCGTTGGCAATCACGGCGCGGCTGGCGGAATCGACGACACGCCCGTCTTCGTTAGAGATAACCTGCGCTTTATCGTCGTAGGGAACACCGGCAATCCGCTCGGCGGCAAAACCGATCGCAGGCAACACCATGCCGACATCGAGAGTCTCGATCTTGCCAGTGCCGCGCGCGCTGACCGTGCCGTCCGGTTGAACCTCGAGACGATTCTTTTCGAGCGCGAGGCCGGCCACATTGCCGGATGCGCCTGCAACCACCTCGGTCGGCGAGACAAGAAAACGCAGGTGCAGTTTCTTCGCTTTTGCACCGGGCGGCCGTGCGGCGAAGGACTGGAGAATCTTCAGGTTTTTTTCCTGCTGCGAATTGCCCGCAGATTCCGGAATAACGCAGCCCGCAAGCTCGCCTGGATCGACAACCGGGTCGACATCTTCCATCTCGCCGAATTCCTTGAGTTCGGGCGGCGTAAACGAGGCCTGCTCCGGCCCGCGCCGCCCGAGTATGAACACCTCGCGCACCCGGCTGTTGCGCAGTGCCTCCAGCGCGTATGCGGCAATGTCGGTCTTTTCGAGTTCGGCGGGCGTGCGCAGCAGAATTCGGGCCGCATCGATAGCGGTGTTGCCGTTGCCCACCACCGCGACGCGCGACACCGACAAATCGATTTTTGCCTGACGGTAATCGGGATGCCCGTTGTACCAGCCGATAAACACTGCCACCGGCGTGCAGCGTGGTATGCCCTCCCCGGGAATGCCGAGACGGCGGTCGGCCTCATTGCCCACCGCATAGACGATCTGGTGGTAGTGGCGGCGCAATTCTTCCACCGTCACGTCGCGCCCGAGGCACACATTGCCCAGAAACCTGAAGGTGGGACGCGCGGCTGTTTTTTCGAAAACGCGGGTGACGGTTTTAATGCTTTGATGGTCCGGTGCGACGCCTCCGCGCACCAGTCCGTACGGGGTGGGAAGGCGGTCGAACATATCGACATGCACGACCGTGTCGGTGCGTTTGAGCAACGCCTCCGCAGCGTAGAAACCGGCCGGCCCGGAGCCGATGATTGCGACACGCATGCATCACCTCCATGAAGAATAAACCTAGAAACCTCACTTCATCCACGAAAAACACGAAAGTCACGAAATGAATCAAAATCTTATTTGCGCGCAACCCATCACCTTTTGGGCGACCATTCAACGCGCTCTATCGCATTGAATTTTTTCGTGTATGTTCGGGGCTTTCGTGGACATCTGAGTTTTTAAGGATAAAACACCCACCTGCATTATGCTTCACGCGCCTGACGCAGGACGACACTCGGATCAGTAGCTGCCGGGAGCCAGATTATCGAAGCGCGTGTACTCGCCGCGGAAGGCCAGCTCCACCTTGCCGATCGGTCCGTTGCGCTGCTTGCCGATGATGATCTCGGCTTTGCCCTTGTCGGCTGAATCGCTGTTGTAAACCTCGTCGCGATAGATGAACAGGATCAGGTCGGCGTCCTGTTCGATCGCGCCTGATTCGCGCAAATCGGACATCACCGGGCGCTTGTTGGGGCGCTGCTCCAGGCTGCGGTTCAACTGCGACAACGCGACCACCGGCACATGCAATTCCTTCGCCAGCGACTTCAGGGAACGGGAAATTTCCGAGATTTCCGTGGCGCGGTTCTCGCTGGCTTTGCCCGCATTCGAGCTCATCAATTGTATGTAGTCCACCACGATCAGCCCCAGACCGCCGTTCTGGCGATGCAGGCGGCGCGACCGGGCGCGCACCTCGAGCGCAGTCAGCGCGGCGCTTTCGTCGATGTGGATCGGCGCGTCGTTGAGCTTGCCGAGCGCGTGGGTCAGGTGTCCCCAATCGTCATCCTGCAGGCGCCCGGTGCGCAGGTCATGCTGGTTGAGTTTTCCCACCGAACCGAGCATGCGCATCGCCAGTTGCGTGGCGCCCATTTCCATGCTGAAAATTGCCACCGGCAGCTTGCTGTCCAATGCGACATTCTCGGCGATGTTGATGGAAAATGCGGTCTTACCCATGCTCGGACGTCCGGCCACGATGACCAGGTCTCCCGGCTGCAAACCTGAGGTCATGCGATCCAGGTCGGTGAAGCCGGTGGCGATGCCGGTTACATCGCTGCTGTTGTCGCGGCCGTATAATGTTTCGATGCGCTCCACCACCTGGGTCAACAGCGGCGGCATGGGTATGAATCCCTGTTTGCCGCGCGATCCCGCCTCGGCAATCTCGAACACTTTGCTTTCCGCTTCATCGAGCAACTGCGCGGCATCGCGTCCGGTCGGGTTGTAGGCGCTGCTGGAAATATCGGTGCCGACCTCCGCCAGTTTGCGCATGATGGAGCGCTCGCGCACGATTTCGCCATAGCGGCGGATATTGGCCGCAGACGGCACGTTCTGCGCCAGGCTGCCCAGATACGGCAGGCCGCCGACCTTGTCCAGTTCGCCGGCTATTTCCAGCGCCTCGGCCACGGTAATCACGTCCACCGGTTTGGCCAGTTCGCTCAGGCGCACGATCTGGCGGTAGATCAGGCGATGCTCGTGGCGATAGAAGTCGTCATCGGTAATCAGGTCGGCAATCCTGTCCAGCGCGCTCGCCTCAAGCAGCAGGCCGCCCAGCACCGATTGCTCGGCCTCTACCGAATGAGGCGGCAATTTGATCTGGTCGAGTTGGGTGTCCGGGCTGGAAAAGTTTTGCATTCGATAAACCGATTGACTTGCCATCAGGCGAGAGGCATTTTACCCGCCCCGGTCGGAATTATGGAAACAAAAAAGGACTGTTGCCAGTCCTTGTTTGTATTGCCTTGATACCGCGGCGGATTACTGTTCGCCGAGCACCGCAACAGTGATGTCCGCAGTCACATCGGTATGCAGCGCGATGCTGACGGTATGATCGCCGACTTGCTTGAGATGACCGCCCGGCATACGCACTTGCGCCTTCTCTACTTCAAAACCCTGCGCTGCCAGTGCCGCGACGATGTCGGCATTGGTGACGGAACCGAACAGCTTGCCGTCGACGCCGGCCTTCTGCACGATCTGCACCGTCAAGCCGGCCAGCTTCTCGCCACGCGCCTGCGCTTCAGCCAGTTTAGCCTTGTCGGCCGCTTCGAGTTCGGTGCGGCGCGCTTCAAACTCGGCCATATTGGCGGCCGTTGCGCGCTTGGCTTTACCTTGCGGGATCAGGAAATTGCGGGCATAGCCATTCTTGACCTTGACCACATCGCCCAACTGACCGACGTTGATCACTTTCTCCATCAATATTATCTGCATGTCCGGTCTCCTTAGTGCAAATCAGTGTAAGGCATCAATGCCAGGAAACGCGCGCGCTTCACGGCAGTGCTCAATTGACGCTGATAGCGTGTCTTGGTGCCGGTAATACGGGCCGGAATCAGCTTGCCGTTCTCGGAGATGAATTCCTTGAGGATGTTCACGTCCTTGTAATCCACTTCGGCGATCTTGTCGACCGTGAAGCGGCAGAACTTGCGGCGCTTGAACAGATTGTTGCGGGAAGAACGTTTGTTCTTGTCATCTTTCTTTTTGTCTGGACGAGCCATGATGTTTCCTTATTCCAAAATAATGTCGTTAATGTGCAAAACCAGTTGCCGGCTGCGGATACTTTGCCGAGCTAAAAAACCACGCACTTTGACGGTCTGTCCCACTGCAAACTGGGCGGCCTTTTCAGCCATCCCGGCAAACGCCAGCGCACTCACTTCACACTGCACCTGCCGCATGCCATTTGCTTCGGGCTGTTGCGACGCATGACTCAATGTCAGTGCCACTCTCGCCACTCCGCCGGGGGTATACCGCAAACCTTCCAGCGCGATCAACTCGCCGCTGATGACAACCTGGTTACGCGCCAATATTAAGCTGCCGCGCCTTCTTCAGCCGGAGCCGCAACAGCGGCGCCTTCCGTCGGCACGGAGCGGGATTTTTCTTCCTTCATCATGGCAGACGGTTCGATGACAGCCGCCTTGGTCTTGACGGTCAGGTGGCGCAGCACGGCATCGTTGAAGCGGAATGCGTGCTCCAGCTCTTCCAGGGTTTCCTGGTTGCATTCGATATTCATCAGCACGTAGTGTGCCTTGTGAATCTTCTGGATCGGGTAAGCCAGTTGACGGCGGCCCCAGTCTTCCAGACGGTGGATTTGCCCGCCCTTGGAAGTGACCAGCGTGCGATAACGCTCGATCATCGCGGGCACCTGCTCGCTTTGATCGGGATGCACGATAAACACGATTTCGTAATGTCGCATTACATCTCCTTATGGTTAACAGCCCCCCGCCATAACTTAAGTCAGGCAATCCTCAGTCTCTGAAGAGAGACGGGGATTAACACTGCGTATGCGGTGGAGCAAGGTATGTGAGGCTGCCAATCAGCCTCACAGGGGCGCGCATTATAGCGAAATGAGCTTATGCGTCAAGGAATTTGGTGGTTTTGCCGCGAGCTCTTGACTTGCCCGTTCCGGGGCGCCCCTCTACCAGCCAGATTCCCTTTCGGGCGTGGCAGTGATCCTGTGGATGCTCAAGTCCGCGCCGTTGAATTCCTCTTCCGCATCCAGCCGGATACCGGTCAGTTTTTTCAGCGCGCCGTACACCGCATAGCCGCCCGCGAAGGCGATCACCACGCCGAGCAATGTGCCGCACAGTTGCGCCATGAAGCTCACGCCACCCAGACCACCGAATGCCTTCAGGCCGAAGATGCCGGCGGCAATGCCGCCCCATGCGCCGCACAGGCCGTGCAGCGGCCATACGCCGAGCACATCGTCGATCTTCCAGCGGTTTTGCGTGAGGGTGAACATCACCACGAACAATCCCCCTGCGATGCCGCCAGTCAATAGCGCACCAATCGGGTGCATCAAGTCGGAACCGGCGCATATCGCCACCAGACCGGCCAGCGGGCCGTTATGCACAAAGCCGGGGTCGTTCTTGCCCATCCACAGCGCAGCCAGTGTGCCGCCCACCATCGCCATCAGCGAGTTGACCGCGACCAGCCCGCTGATTTTGCCGATTTCCTGCGCCGACATGACGTTGAAACCGAACCAGCCGACGGTGAGTATCCACGCGCCCAACGCGAGGAACGGAATGCTGGAAGGCGGATGCGCGGCGATGCGCCCTTCCTTGCTGTAACGTCCGTGCCGCGCGCCAAGCAACAGCACCGCCGCCAGCGCGATCCAGCCGCCGACCGCGTGCACCACCACCGAGCCGGCGAAGTCGTGGAACGGCGCGCCGAATGCCGCAGTCAGCCAGTCCTGCATACCGAGACGGCCGTTCCAGGCGATGCCTTCGAAAAACGGATAAATAAAACCAACCAGCATGAAGGTAGCGGCCAGTTGCGGATTGAAGCGGGCGCGCTCGGCGATGCCGCCGGAAACGATGGCGGGAATCGCGGCGGCGAAGGTCAGCAGGAAGAAGAACTTGACCAGCTCGTAACCGCTTTTTTGCGCGAGCTGTTCCGCACTGGTAAAAAAATTCGCTCCATAGGCGACGATGTAGCCGATGAAGAAATACGCCAGGGTGGAAACCGCGAAATCGGCCAGAATCTTGACCAGCGCGTTCACCTGATTTTTCTTGCGCACCGTGCCCAGTTCCAGAAAAGCAAAGCCCGCGTGCATCGCCAGCACCATGATCGCGCCGAGCAGCACAAACAAGACATCATTGCCAGATTTCATATCTTCCATACCCCCTCCTTCAGTTGTGAACCACAATAAGGGATTCGGACATGCAAGATGTGTTCCACAACGCCAGTGAATTGATAGTTTATGGATAAATCAGTAAAGCGCCGACCGGCAAGCGCCTTATGCAAAAAAATGGTGCGCTTTATTGCCGGTGTACCGCAGTTTTGCACCAACGTGGTGCGCAAACCGGTGCCGTCAACCTTCCACATCCGTGCTTCGCAACACCTTGAAAATCACCTCCAGCGCAAACCCGCGCGATTGCAGGAAGCGCGCCTGCTTGGCTTTCTCCATGGCATCCAGTGGTAATGCGCCGAACTTCTTTTGCCACACTTCGCAGGCTGTTTCGAATTCTGTTTCTTTCAGTTGCGGCAGGGCTTCGCCGATCAATGTTTCCGCAATGCCCTTTTGCCTCAACTCATGGGCGATACGCTGTGCGCCGAAGCGGCTACGTTTGGCACGCACCAGTTGCATGGCGGCACGTTCATCGGACAGCCAACCGCGCGCGGTCAGGTCATCCAGCAGCGCATCCAGATTCTCCGGCTGACTGGAATCTTCATTCGTCAGGGCATACGGCAACAGCTTGCCGCGCAGTTCGGCGCGGCTGTATTCGCGACGCGCCAGGTATTGCAGGGCGCGCGCACGTAAACTTATTTCAGGCTTTTTCCTCACCACCGGATTTGGCGCTTGCCTTGGCGCCCGTCTTGGCCTTGGCTTTTTCGCCCGCATCGAGCAGCGCTATGCCCAATGCCCCGCGCACCTTGTTTTCGATCTCCAGGGCGACGTCCGGATGCTCGCGCAGATATTCGCGCGCATTGTCCTTGCCCTGGCCGATCTTTTCGCCCATGTAGCTGTACCAGGCGCCGGACTTTTCCACCAGTTTGTGCTGCACGCCCAGTTCGATGATCTCGCCTTCGCGCGAGATGCCCTCGCCATACAGAATATCGAAGAATGCTTCGCGGAACGGCGGCGCAACCTTGTTTTTCACCACCTTGACACGCGTCTCGTTGCCGATCACCTCATCGCCTTTCTTGATCGCACCGATGCGGCGGATGTCGAGGCGCACCGAGGCGTAGAACTTGAGTGCGTTGCCGCCGGTGGTGGTTTCCGGATTGCCGAACATCACGCCGATCTTCATGCGCATCTGGTTGATGAAAATCACCAGCGTATTGGAGCGCTTGATGTTGGCGGTCAGCTTGCGCAGCGCCTGCGACATCAGGCGCGCATGCAGGCCCATCTGCGCATCGCCCATTTCGCCCTCAATTTCCGCCTTCGGCGTCAATGCGGCAACCGAGTCGATCACCACCACATCCACCGAAGCGGAACGCACCAGCATGTCGGCAATTTCCAGCGCTTGTTCGCCGTTGTCCGGCTGCGAGATCAGCAGATCTTCCACCTTCACGCCAAGCTTCTGTGCGTATTGTGGATCAAGCGCATGCTCCGCGTCGATGAACGCCGCCGTGCCGCCGAGCTTCTGCATTTCGGCGATAACCTGCAGGGTCAGCGTGGTCTTGCCGGACGATTCCGGTCCGTAGATTTCCACCACGCGGCCGCGCGGCAGGCCGCCCACGCCGAGCGCGATGTCCAGACCCAGCGAGCCGGTGGAAACGACTTGGATATCGCGCGCCACTTCATGCTCGCCGAGGCGCATGATCGAGCCCTTGCCGAACTGCTTCTCGATCTGGCTCAGTGCCGCCGCGAGCGCCTTGCTTTTGTTGTCATCCATCGTTTTCTCCCCAAAAAAAATAGTGCGCGGATTATGACACACCCTGTAAAAAATCAAACCAGCTCGGTGCGCCGTCCGAGCAGGTCAAACACGCCCTGCAAGGCGAGATGTACCGACCGCGCACGCACCTCGGCGCGGCCACCGTTGATCTGATGCCGCTGCGCGTGGGTCACACCATTTTTGAGCCCCCAGGCAAACCATACCATGCCGACCGGCTTGTCCGGCGTGCCGCCATCAGGCCCGGCGATACCGCTGACCGCCAACGCCACTTGCGCCGCGCTGTTGGCCAGCGCACCCGCCACCATCTCGCGTACTACCGCCTCGGATACCGCGCCATACCGAATGAGCGTCGCTTCGCTTACGCCCAGCATCTGTTGCTTGGCCAGATTGGAATAAGTGATGAAGCCGCGCTCGAACCACGCCGAGCTGCCCGCCACATCGGTAATGGCCTGCGCCACGCCGCCGCCGGTGCAGGATTCTGCCGTCGCCAGCATCAGACCGTGCGCCTTGAGCAAGCCACCGACCTGTGCAGACAGTATGTCCATTTAAACCTCAAAGCAAAATCTGTCCACGAAAATCACAAAAGGCACGAAAGAAAACCCTGAACAAAAATTTTCGTGTGTTTCGTGCATTTCGTGGACTGTGGTTTTTAACTCAAACCACGCGCCAGATCGTTCTGTATATCGACCACCGCCTCCAAGCCGACCGCGATGCGGATCAGGCCGTCGGTAATACCCGCCGCAGCGCGCGCCTCCGGCGAAATGCGCCCGTGGGTGGTGCTGGCCGGATGGGTAATGGTGCTCTTGGTGTCGCCGAGGTTGGCGGTGATCGATATCAGCCGCGTGTTGTCGATCACGCGCCACGCGGCCTCCCTGCCGCCCTTGACTTCAAACGATACGATGCCGCCGCCGCTCTTCTGTTGCCTCATCGCCAGTTCATGCTGCGGGTGCGACGGCAGACCGGGGTAGTACACGCGCGCCACGTTGGGCTGCGCCTCCAGCCAGCGCGCCAGTTCCAGCGCATTGGTACTGTGCGCGTCCATGCGCAGCTTGAGCGTCTCCAGCCCCTTCAGCAGCACCCAGGCATTGAACGCGCTCAGCGTCGGCCCGGCGGTGCGCAGGAAGCCGTACACCGGCTCCATCAGCTTTTTGCTGCCCAGCACCGCGCCGCCCAGCACGCGCCCCTGCCCGTCGATATACTTGGTCGCGGACTGGATCACGATGTCCGCCCCCAGTTCCAGCGGACGTTGCAGGATCGGCGTGCAGAAGCAGTTGTCCACCGCCAGCAGCGCGCCGCAACCCTTCGCCACCGCGGCAATCGCGGCGATGTCGGAAATTTCGGTGAGCGGGTTGGACGGCGTCTCCAAAAAGAACAACTTGGTATTGGGGCGCACCGCCGCCTGCCACTCGGACACATCGGTGGCGGAAACGTAGGTCGTCTCCACGCCGAATTTCCTGATGACATTGTTGAACAGGTTGACCGTCGCACCGAAAATGCTTTGCGAGGCGACGATGTGGTCGCCCGCCTTGAGCAGGCCCATCACGCACGCCAGTATCGCCGACATGCCCGATGCCGTGGCGACGCATTGCTCCGCGCCTTCCAGCGCGGCGAGCCTCTCCTCGAACACCGTCACGGTCGGATTGGTGAAGCGCGAATAGATGTTTCCCGGCTGCTCGCCGATGAAACGCGCGGCGGCCTGCGCGGCACTGTCGAACACGAAGCTCGAAGTCAGGAACAGCGCCTCGCTGTTCTCGCCGAACTGGCTGCGCACCGCGCCCGCACGCACCGCCAGGGTTTCCGGTTGATAATCTTGTTCTTTCATCTTGCCCTCAATTTCGAACTATTTTTCGCTCTGCATTACGGAAATCCATATGAGGATTTCGACAACTCCGTTGCGGCGCAGGCTAACCTCCGTTTTTTAGAGGTTAAACGCAGTGGCCGTAGCCAATACCGCGCAACGCCGCATAACCAGCCACTTGGCTGCTGTATTTTGGCAGCCTAGTGGAATGGCTAGTAGTTCCATCAGACGCCCTTCGCAGCAATTTTTTACATCGAGCTTATGCTCATCACCAGATTCAGCTCCATCTGATCTTCGTCCACCGGCCTCTCGGTTTTCGCCGCGCCGCGCCGGGCTTCCACCATATCCAGGTATTGCGGCGTGATGTCACCGGTGATGTAGTGGCCGTCGAAACACGATGCGTCGAAATTCGTGATGCCCGGGTTGACCTTGCGCACCGCCGCCTTGAGATCGTCCAGATCCTGGTAGATCAGCCGGTCGGCGCCAATCTCGCGGCAGATTTCTTCATCGCTGCGCCCGGTGGCGATCAGCTCCGCGCGGCTGGGCATATCGATGCCATACACATTCGGGAAACATACCGGCGGCGCGGCGGAGGCAAAGTAAACCTTGCGTGCGCCGGCATCGCGCGCCATCTGCACGATCTCGCGGCTGGTGGTGCCGCGCACGATGGAGTCGTCCACCAGCAGCACGTTCTTGTCCTTGAATTCCATGCCGATGGCATTCAGCTTCTGGCGCACCGATTTTTTGCGCAACGCCTGCCCGGGCATGATGAAGGTGCGCCCGATGTAGCGGTTTTTCACAAAGCCTTCGCGGAACGGGATGCCGAGACGGTTCGCCAATTGCAGCGCGCTGGGGCGGCTGGAATCGGGAATCGGGATCACCACGTCGATATCCACCCCGTCCCATTCGCGGCTGAGTTTGTCGGCGAGGTATTCACCCATGCTCAGGCGCGTCTCATACACCGATACCCCGTCGATCACCGAATCGGGGCGCGCCAGATAGACATACTCGAAAAGGCACGGATTCAGGCTGGACTTGTCGCTGCATTGCTGGCTGTGCAGGTTGCCGCCGAAATCGATGAACACCGCCTCGCCGGGTGCGACGTCGCGCAGGAATCGGAAACCCAGCGTATCCAGCGCGACGCTTTCCGACGCGACCAGATACTCCAGCCCCTGTTCGGTTTCATGCACGCCCACCACCAGCGGGCGAATGCCGTAACTGTCGCGAAATGCCAGTAGGCCGTAACCGGCAATCATCGCCACCACGGCATAGGCGCCGCGGCAACGCTGATGCACGCCGGATACCGCGGCAAAAATGGTCGGCACATCCAGGCGCAGCCCCTTGGATCGTGCCTGCAATTCATGCGCCAGCACATTCAGCAAGACTTCCGAATCGGAGTTGGTATTGACGTGGCGCAAGTCATCCACAAACAACTGCCGCTTCAACTCTTCGGCATTGGTCAGGTTGCCGTTGTGCCCGAGCATGATGCCGAACGGCGAATTCACATAGAACGGTTGCGCCTCGTTGTGATCCACTGCGGAGCCGGCGGTGGGGTAGCGCACATGTGCGATGCCCGCATTGCCGGACAGTGCGCGCATGTTGCGCGTGCGGAACACGTCGCGCACCAGCCCGTTGCCTTTGTGCAGGTGGAAGGTACGCCCGTCCAGCGTGGTGATACCGGCGGCATCCTGTCCGCGATGCTGCAACACCTGCAGACCGTCATACAACAACTGATTGGCCGGGGTTTGCGAGACTACTCCGAGAATGCCGCACATGATTCGTTATCCCAAAAATTAAACGCGAATTCCGTAACGGATGCGCTGCGCGATGTTGTCCGGCAGCCACGATTTGGTCAGCAAGGCGACATCCTCTGCCGTTTTGCTGATCTTCGCGCCGCGCCAGAACGGTTGCTCCGGAATATGCGTCAACCCGGCCAGCCATACCAGCGCGAGTATCACCAGCACGCCGCGCAGTGCCCCGAACAATCCGCCCATTACGCTATCCAGCCAGCCCAGCCCGATTGCCTTCACCAGCCTGGCAAGCAACCAGACCAGTATGCCCCACACGATCAGTGCGGCAACAAACACCACGGCGTATGCCGCCGCAATGCGTATCGTTTCCTGTTGCATCGGTAACAGCGGCACAATGCCGTTGGCGAATAATTTACTCAACACAAACGCTATCGGCCAACCCGCCAGCGACAACACCTCATAGACTAGGCCGCGCCACAAGCCGAGCAACAGCGAAACCAGCAGGATTGTCAGGATGGCAAAATCGAATTCCGTCATTGCGTTCAATGCGCGCTCATCACTACCGGCTTCAGGCCGTGTTTCTCCAGCAACTGGAGTACCCGCTCGGCCTCCTTGCGCTCAGGATACGGCCCGACACGCACGCGGATATTGCCGCCAATTTTTTCGGTATAGGCCTTGTTGAAGCCCCATTTTTTCAGCTTCTCCAGTTGCTTCTTGGCAGTATCCGGGTTGGAGTATGCGCCAACCTGAGCAACATAGCCCTGGATGCCGGCCGGCTTATCCACAATCTTTGATTCCGGCTGCTTCTCAACCACGGGCTGCGCCTTGACCGGCGCGTCTGTACTGGAGCTGCTGGCAACGACCGGCTTGGCAGCGTCGGTTTGCGCCACATCGGATGCAGCGTCAACAGGCTCGGCAGGCGGAGCCGGGGCATCCGCAACTGCAGGGATGGCAAACGGTGAAGTTCCCGCCACTTCTGAAACCGCCATACCAGGAATGAATTCGCCGACCTTGTCTGGAGCCGGGATGCGCAGATCGATGTCCTGTCCGCCAGGCTTGGGTTCGCTGTCCAATACCATCGGCAGGATCACCACCACCGCCAGCGTGAGCGCGATTGCACCAACCAGACGGCGGCGCGCCTTGCGCCTGAGATTCAGTTCTTCTTCTGTCCGCTGTTTTGCCATGCTCTGATCCCGCCTGTTAGATTTCCGGTCAAGTGATATGCAACCCTCTCGCTGCCATCGCTTCTGCCACGGTATAGAACGATCCGAAGGCCGCAATTCTATCATTTTCGCCTGCCACATTACAGGCATAACGCAATGCTTCAGTGACGTCAGAGTAAGTTTGAATCGCGCCGCGCACACCGCGCTGCTGCAACGCCTGCGCCAGCTCTTCGGCGGTTGCGCCGCGCGGCGCGGCGATGCCCGCCACCAGCCAAGTGTCGATATGCGGGTCGAGCGCTGCCGCCACCCCCGCCATATCCTTGTCCCTGAGCATCGCAAACACCGCGAAAGTGTGCGGGCAGGGCGGCAGGCCGGCGAGATTCTGCGCCAGCGCACGCGCCGCATGCGGATTGTGCGCCACATCCAGAATCAGCGTTGGCCTGCCCGGCACGAACTGAAAACGCCCTGCCAGTTGCACCTCTACCAATCCGCGCCGCACCGCCGCCATGCTCACCGGTAATTTATCTCTGAGCGCATCCAGTGCTGCCAGCACCGCGCTGGCGTTGTGCAACTGGAATGCGCCGCACAACGCCGGATACGGCAACGCGTTGCGCGTACCCGGCTTGCCAAAATAATCCCACTGCCCCTTTTGCTGCCTGAAACCGAATTCGCTGCCGATGCACCACAGCTCCGCTCCGATCTGCAGCGCATGCTTGCGGACCGCCTGCGGCACATCTGCATCCGCGCAGATCGCCACCTTACCGCTGCGGAAAATCCCCGCCTTTTCGAACGCAATCTGCTCGCGCGTCTCGCCGAGGTAATCGGTGTGGTCGATGTCCATGCTGGTGAGCACCGCACAATCGCTGTCGAACACATTCACCGCATCCAGCCTGCCGCCCAGCCCCACTTCGAGAATCGCGACATCCACTTGGTGCTCGATAAAGCACTGCATCGCGGCAAGCGTACCAAATTCAAAATAAGTCAGAGCTGTATCGCCGCGCGCCTGCTCGATCTTCCCGAACGATGCGCACAACTCCGCATCGCTCGCCTGCTGTTTGGCGATGCGCACGCGCTCGTTGTAGCGCAGCAGGTGCGGCGAGGTGTAGCAGCCAACGCGGTAGCCGGCGGCGTGCAGGATGCTCTCCAGCATCGCGCACACCGAGCCCTTGCCGTTGGTGCCGCCGACCGTGATGATGGGAAAATCCAGATCGAGTTTGAGCCGCTGTTTGACTTGCGCCACGCGCTCCAGACCGAGCGCGATGGTCTTGGGGTGCAGGGTTTCTAAATAGATTAGCCAGTCGGCGAGAGTGTTGGGCATTTTGTTTGGTAGGGCGTCAATAAGCGTAGCGCATTGCGCCGAATGAACAATACATACGGCGCAATGCCCGTTGGTTATTGCGCCCTACGCTTGCTGATCCCTTGCCGTTGGTGCCGCCGACCGTGATGATGGGAAAGTCAGGTTGGAGATTCAGCCGCTGTTTGACCTGCGCGACGCGCTCCAAGCCGAGCGCGACGGTCTTGGGATGCAGGGATTCGAGGTGGGTCAGCCAGGCGGCCAGGGTGTTCGGCATGTCAGACGGTCTTTACAACTGCACTCCAAACTTGCGCAGCAAGGGCAACATGGCAAAATAACAAACAGCGGTAGCCGAAATTGAAAGTCCCAGGCTAAGCCAGAAACCAAAACCCTGCCTGAGCAACAACGGCAGCAGCAGGAACAGAACCAGCGAGGGCAGCACCAGCCAGAAAATTTGGCTGGAAAGGCCGGCGATAAGCTCAGGTTTTGCTCCCTCGACATGCAGCCACATGAACGCCAGCAATGAGGTCAACGGCAGTGCGGCGAGCAGCGCGGCGAAACCGCTGCTGCGTTTGGCGATTTCCGTTATCGCTACAATGACTAATGCGGAAATTGCGACTTTTAGCGCGTAGTAGAGCACGAGGTTAAGCCGCCTCGATTTCCGCCACAGCCGCCTGCCTGGTCAGCAGGGTGATCAGCGTCGCCAGCTGATTCTTCATCTCGCGCCGGTCGATGATCATGTCGATCGCGCCGTGCTCCAGCAAAAACTCCGCGCGCTGGAAGCCTTCCGGCAATGTCTCGCGCACGGTCTGCTGGATCACGCGCGCGCCGGCGAAACCGATCAGCGCGCCGGGTTCGGCGATCACCACGTCGCCCACAAAGGCGAAGCTGGCGGACACGCCGCCCATGGTCGGATCGGTCAGCACCGAGATGAACGGCAGTTGCGCCTGACTGAGCTGCGTGAGCACGGCGCAGGTTTTGGACATCTGCATCAGCGACAGCAGGCCTTCCTGCATGCGCGCGCCGCCGCTGGCAGCAAAACAGATGAACGGGCATTGCTGTTCCAGCGCGACTTGCACGCCGCGCACAAAACGCTCGCCGACCACCGACCCCATCGAGCCGCCCATGAAATCGAACTCGAATGCGGCGGCGACCACCGGCAGCGCATGGATACTGCCCTGCATCACCACCAGCGCATCTTCCTCATCGGTGCTTTTTCTGGCAGCGACGAGGCGTTCCGAATACTTCCGACTGTCCTTGAATTTGAGTGTGTCGACCGGCAGCACTTCCGCGCCGATCTCGAACCGCCCTTCGCCGTCCAGCAGCAAGTCCAGTCGGGTGCGCGCGGTTATGCGGTGATGGTGATGACATTTCGGGCAGACGTTCTGGTTCTTTTCCAGGTCGGAGTGATATAGCACCGCCTGACAACTCGGACACTTGTGCCACAGCCCTTCCGGCACGCTCTTCTTCTCCTCGCTTTCGCGACGCTTGATCTTGGGCGGCAACAGTTTCTGGAACCAGCTCATGTTCTTTCTCCTTAGGCCAGATTGACGGCCTGCCTCAACTCTTTGACTAATTTACTTACGTTGGCGACGACGTCCTGCTCGGACGAGTTCTCGATTTCCTGCACGATGCGGCTGCCGACCACCACGCCGTCGCACAGCTTCGCCACCGCCAGCGCGGTCGCGGCATCGCGGATGCCGAAACCGATGCCGATGGGCAACTGGATATGCCTGCGCAGTTGCGGAATCTTCTGTTCGATGGCGGCCAGGTCGAGATGCCCCGCCCCGGTCACGCCCTTGAGCGACACATAATACACATAGCCGCGCGCCTGTTTCGCAACGCGTTCCACACGCGCATCGGTGCTGGTCGGCGCGATCAGGAAGATCGGATCGATGCCGTGCTTCTCCAGATGCGCAAACGCCTCGTGACCTTCTTCCGGCGGAAAGTCCACGGTCAGCACGCCGTCCACGCCCACTTCGGCGCAACGCTGCGCAAAAGTCTCCCAGCCCATCGCCTCGACCGGGTTACCGTAACCCATCAGCACGATGGGCGTGCCGCTATTGCTGCGGCGAAATTCGGCGACCATATCCAGCACATGATGCAGGCCGACGTGATGCCTGAGCGCACGTTCGGATGCGCGCTGGATGGTCGGGCCGTCCGCCATCGGGTCGGAGAACGGCACACCCAGCTCGATGATGTCTGCCCCGGCCTCCACTAATGCGTGCAACAGCGGTACGGTAAGTTGCGGATTCGGATCGCCTGCCGTAAAAAACGGAATCAGCGCCTTGCGCTTACGCTGCTTGAGTTCTTCGAAGACCGTCTGGATGCGGCTCATAGCGTGATGCCTTTTAATCTTGCGACGGTGTTGATGTCCTTGTCGCCGCGCCCGGAAAGATTAACCAGCAGCACCTTGTCCTTGCCCATGGTCGGCGCAATCTTCATCGCGTGTGCCAACGCGTGGCTGGACTCCAGCGCCGGGATGATGCCCTCGAAGTGGCACAGATCGTGGAAGGCACGCAATGCCTCGTCGTCGTCAATCGCGACATATTCTGCGCGTCCGCTATCTTTCAGCCAGGCATGCTCCGGGCCGACGCCGGGATAATCCAGCCCCGCCGAGATGGAATGCGTCTCGATGATCTGGCCGTCCTCATCCTGCATCAGGTAGGTCTTGTTGCCGTGCAGCACGCCGACCGGGCTGTTGGTGGTCAGCGGCGCGGCATGCTCGCCGCTGGCGATGCCGTGCCCGCCCGCTTCCACGCCGATCAGCTTCACGCCGGGCATGTCGATGTAGTGGTAGAACACGCCCATCGCGTTGGAGCCGCCGCCGACACAGGCGATTACCGCATCCGGCTGGCGCCCCGCCAGCTCCGGCATCTGTACCACGGCCTCCTTGCTGACGATGGAATTGAAATCGCGCACCAGCATCGGATACGGGTGCGGACCTGCCACCGTGCCGATGATGTAGAAAGTGTTTTCGATGTTGGTCACCCAGTCGCGCATCGCCTCGTTGAGCGCGTCCTTGAGCGTCTTCGAGCCGCTCTCCACCGGAATCACGGTCGCGCCGAGCAGCTTCATGCGGAACACGTTAGGCGACTGGCGTTGCACATCTGCCGCGCCCATATACACCACGCACTCCATGCCGTAGCGCGCCGCGACAGTGGCGGTCGCCACGCCATGCTGTCCCGCGCCGGTCTCGGCGATCACGCGCTTCTTGCCCATGCGCCTGGCCAGCAGCGCCTGGCCGATGGTGTTGTTCACCTTGTGCGCGCCGGTGTGGTTGAGGTCTTCGCGCTTCAGATAGATCTGCGCACCGCCGAGATGCGCCGACAAATGCCGGGCGTGATAGATCGGGCTGGGGCGGCCGACATAATGCTTGAGGTCGGCATTCAGTTCGGCGATGAATTCCGGATCGTGGCGATATTTTTCGTAGGCCTGGTTCAGTTCATCCAACGCGCCCATCAGGGTCTCGGCAACGTAGATGCCGCCGTATGGGCCGAAGTGACCGTATTGGTCAGGATAGTTGTAAGTCAATGTTGTTAACCTCGTTGATGAATGCGACGACCTTCGCCGCGTCCTTGATGCCTTTCGCCGCCTCCACACCGCTGGATACATCCACCGCATAAGGCCGCACCAGCCGGATAGCCTCCGCCACATTGCCGGAATGCAGGCCGCCTGCGAGGATCACCGGCAGAGGCACGGCTTGCGGGATTAACGCCCAGTCGAGCGATGCCCCGGTACCACCGTGTGCGCCTTCCACAAAGGCATCCAGCAATAAGCCCTGCGCCAGCCGGTAACGCGCCGCGCATTGTAGCAAATCCACGTCGTGTCTCATCCTGATCGCCTTGATCCATGGGCGGCCGAAGCGTGCGCAGAACTCCGGCTCTTCTTCTCCGTGGAACTGCAATACGTCCAGCGGCACCTGGCGCAATACTTCGCGCACGGCATCTTCAGAAGGATTCACGAACAACCCCACCAGCGTCACGAACGGCGGCAGCACCGCTGCCACCAACGCAGCCTGCCCCACAGTGACATGGCGCGGACTCTTCTCATGAAATACCAGCCCGAGCGCATCTGCGCCTGCCTGAGCGGCGGCCAGCGCGTCTTCCGCGCGCGTGATGCCGCAGATCTTGACGCGCGTCACAGCAACTCCCCCAACATTGTTTCGTTATCCATCTGCGGCAGCCCCCACTTCTTATCGTATTGAATGCGGCGCAAGTATAAGCCATCCGGCGCGAAGGTCGGCGCAGCAAAGCGGCGTTCGCGCCCGGCCAACACCTCCGCCAGCCAGCCCGGCGGGTATTTCCCCTTGCCGACATAGACCAGGCAGCCGACGATATTGCGCACCATGTGATGCAGGAACGCATCGGCGCTCAAATCAAAAACCAGCATCTCGCCGCGCCGGCGAATATCCAGTTGCTGCAGATGTTTGACCGGTGATTTGGCCTGGCATTGCGCCGCGCGGAACGCGCTGAAATCATGCTCGCCCAGCAAGTGTTGTGCGGCAGCCTGCATCGTCGCGACATCCAGCGGCGCGTGGAACCAGCCCGCCCGGCCGGCATGAATGGCGCTGCGCACCGGACGGTTGACGAGCAGGTAACGATAGCTGCGCCCGTGCGCGGAGAAGCGCGCATGAAATTCATCCGGCACCGGATGCGCCCAGCGCACCGCAATGCTGTCCGGCAACAAGGCGTTCACACCGCGCACCCAGGCGGACAGCGGTCTTTCCACGTTGCTGTCGAAATGCACCACCTGTTCCAGCGCATGCACGCCGGTGTCGGTGCGGCCTGCGGCAATAACTGAAATGTTTTCACTTGCGATCCGGCTCAACGCACATTGCAGTGTGTCCTGCACGGTATGCCCGTCCGCCTGGCTCTGCCAGCCATAAAACGGACGGCCGTCGTATTCGACGCCGAGCGCAATTCTCATCGCAGCGCACCCCATAACAGCAGCAGCGCGAAGCCCAGCAGCAGCGCGTCGCCCACACCGAAACGGTATAGCGGCAACTCCATGTGCCGGGTAGTTTCGTCATGCGGCTCGAACAAACTGTTCAGGGTGTCCTGCCAGCGTCCCGATCTGCGCAACATCGCGGCCTCGGCATAATGCAACGTCAATGCCAGCCGCACGGCGAGTCGTTCGCGCGACAAACCGATCCATTGCAATGGCGCAAACAGGGTGTACAACCCGGCGATCAACTGCTGGCGGTGCAGACGATCCAGCAATACCGCCAACCCGGCCAGCGCAGCCAGCAAACGGATCAATTGCGACACGCCATCGATCAGCCCTTCACGGTTCGGACTGAATATGCCAAGCGTATCCAGCAGCGGTTGTCCGGGTGTGCTGTAGGCATAAATCAACAGCAACGACAGCATGATCCAGCGGGTACGGTGCAGTAACTGGATAAATTTGTGCCCGGAGAGGGCGAAAGCGCACAGAAAGATCAAGCCGGCGGCAATCAGCAACATGTCCAGCGCCAATGCCTGCAAGATTACTGCCAGCAAGCACCAGGCCATGATTTGCGCGGCGGGATGGAATCGCATTGTGCTCTCCAAAAAAAACGGCAGCTCAATTGAGCTGCCGCTTCGACAAACTGCATTGTTAACCGAGTTGATCGAGCAAGGTTTGCGCTGCTTCACGTTGCCCCTCATCGCCCTCGCGCAAGACCTCCTCAAGAATTTCGCGCGCACCGGTCGCATCGCCCATTTCCTGATAAGCCTTGGCCAAATCAAGTTTGGTGGCAACCTCATGCCAATGCTCATCCTTGGCTTCCGGTGCCGATTCGCCTGGAGCTGCGGTATCGTCCAGATTGAGGCTGATACCTTCCAGGCCGATATCAGCAGGTTGCGGTTCAAGCGCAGATTTTGTGGCGGCATCTTCAGCCGGAAAGTCCAGTGTGAACTCCATTACGCCCTCGGCTTGCGCAGCTTCGGCAGGTTCCGGCTGCCCGGCAACTGCCGGCATCGGTGGGTGGGTGGAGGTCACATCGAACACCAGATCATCCAAATTGGGTGACGCAGTCTCTTCCTGCCCGATAACCGCCGGCATGGGTGGGTGGGTGGAGGTCACATCAAAATCCATCGGTGCTGCATGCGCCGCATCGGTGTCAGCAGAGGACAGGTTTACGGTCTTTTCCGTATCTTCCTCGTCAGCCGAAAAATCGTGTTCCGGTAACGCAGCAGATTCTTCAGGTGACGCACCCAAATCAAAATCCACCTCGGGAGACGGTGCTTCCACTGCCGCTGGCGTTCTACCCCGAACAAGGCCCGGTGCTGCGCCAAGCGCCGGCGCTCGCATGGTCGCGCTGCCGGCGTCTTCGATAGTTCCCGCACCGCCGCCATATATCGGATTATTCGGCTCCAGCTTGCGCCCCATTGCAGCGGCCTGGTGCCAGGCTTCCTCATCGCCGGAATCCTGCAACTGGCGCGCAATAACCGAGAAGGAATTCACATCCTTGCGGCTCGCGTAAATACCCAGCAATTTGAGATGAATCTGGTGATTGTTCGGTGAATTTTTCAAGGCATCCTTGAGTATCTCTTCTGCCTGTGCGTCACGGCCAAAATTCAAGAACAGGTCTGCCTCACTGATCGGATCTACCTCTTCCTTTTGATGGGCTGTTTCGGCATGCGCCGCTACCGTACTGGTGAAATCGCCGGTATCAGGTGAGGGCGCAACCGGTGCGGCCATATGTCCGGAAGTCGCACCGATATCTTCGTCATGTCTGCTGGCAGCCGCAACAGCAGTTTGTCTGCGTCGGTTCAGCATAAAACCGAGGCCTCCCAAACCAAGCAACACCGCCGCACCGCCAGCGAGATAGAGTGGCTCACCAAGAATCTGGTCGAGCAGGGATGGCTCCGGCGCAACCACCTCGGGTTTTGGCTTGACCACAGGTTTCGGCTTGGCCACTGGTATTGGCTTGACCTCACTGGCCGCGGCAACTGCAGACGCGGTCGCCGGTGCAGCACCGCTCGCTGACTGTGCCAGTGCCGCCGCTTCTGATTTCAGCTCGGCGAGTCGCTGCATATCCTTAAGATTCTTTTCCAGCAATGCGGTGCGTGCCTGCCCTTCCTGGGATGCCTTGGCTTTGGCAATCGCATCTTCCTGCGCAGCGCTCTTTTTGTCTTCCGCGGATACAGATTTACCCGCCGCGCCTGCCGCAGCTTGATCCCCGGGAGCCTCTCCCCTGGACAGTTTCAATATTTCCTTGGCGGTTTCCTTGGCAACCGGCGCCTTGTCGGCGACCGAGCTGGCGATTTTTCCGGTAACCACTTGCTGAGCATCCTGCGACTGGCTGGCGATTGCGGCAGCACTGGCCAGCTTTTGCCGGTAGGCATTCCAGTCGGCCACATGAGCGCGGATTTCTTTTGCCGCGTCAGGCTGCGCCACGTTCATCAACTCGCTCTGATCCGGCAAACGCAATATCTTGCCGGCTCTGATGCGGTTCATATTTTTTCCGTCAAACTGCTCAGCATTGGCGCGATACAGGGCAACCAGCATTCGTTCCAAGCTTACATCGGCCGGCTTGTATTGCCTCGCGATCCTGCTCAATGTGTCGCCACGCCTGACAGTGATATCGCCTGTCGCGACGCTGACTGCAGGCTTTTCTTCCTGCACGCCGGCAGCCGGTAAGGCAAGGGGTTTTTCACCTTCCGGAGCAGCTCGCTGCGGCTGCTTCCCGGCCGACTCAATCCACTCCTGCTGGTAACGGCGCTCCGCATCAGTCTGCTCTACAGCCCCCTCTGTCGCCGTCGGTGCGACAGCTTGCACTTCCGTCGGCACAGGTCGTTCCGCAACATAACCCGGCGGGTCAAGCAGGAAGGTGTATTCGCGCAGCAACTTGCCGGAAGACCAGGTCAATTCAACCAGCAAGCTTACAAAAGGGTCATTGATCGGCTGTGCGCTGCTCACCTTGAGGTACGGCTCGCCATTCGCGCGACTATCGATCTGAAATACGAATTTGTTGCCGTAAGGATATTCCAGCCCTGCTCCCTTGTAGATATCGGGCGAAGCAAGACGGGCAACCAGGCTGGTTTTCTGGCTCTTGTTGACCGACACCAGTTCAATATCGGCCTTCAGCGGCTGCCCCAGGGCAGAAACCACATTGATCCCCCCCATGCCAATGGCGGAGGCCGGTGTGGACAGTGCCAAAGCAACAATAATCCCGAGTAGTTTCAGTAGTGATTTTCGCACACTATCACCTTATATCCATTTATCGAACAAGTAAAATAACATCATGGAGTTATCAGCACAAGCTCATAACCTTTCCCGCATTATGTCCTAATCAAGGTATTTCGCAATCAAAATTTCGGCAATCTGCACGCTGTTCAACGCCGCGCCTTTGCGCACATTATCGCTGACCACCCACAAATTCAAGCCCAACGGGTGCGAGATATCCTCGCGAATGCGCCCGACGTAAGTCGCGTCGTTGCCGGCCGCTTCGACCGGAGTCGGGTAGCCACCCGGCTCGCGACTGTCCATTACGATCACGCCCGGTGCCTTTTCCAGCAAGGCGCGCGCCTCGGCGGCGGTAATCTTTTTGCGGGTCTCGATATGCACTGCTTCGGAGTGCCCGTAAAACACCGGCACGCGTACCGCAGTCGGGTTTACCACGATAGTGTCGTCTTCCATGATCTTGCGGGTTTCCCACACCATTTTCATTTCTTCCTTGGTGTAGCCGTTTTCCATGAACACGTCGATCTGCGGCAGCACGTTGAAGGCGATACGCTTCGGATAGACCTCGACCTCCACATCCTGCTGGTTGAACAGCGCACGGGTCTGGCTGGACAACTCCTCGATCGCCTCCTTGCCGGTGCCGGATACCGCCTGATAAGTCGCCACGTTGATGCGCTTGATGCCCACCGCATCCCTGATCGGCTTGAGCGCCACCACCATCTGGATGGTAGAGCAATTCGGGTTGGCGATAATGCCGCGGTTCCTGTATTGGGCGATGGCATGCGGATTCACTTCCGGCACCACCAGCGGGATGTCGCGCTCGTAGCGGAAGTGGGCAGTGTTATCGATCACCACACAACCGGCTGCCGCGGCAAGCGGCGCATATTTTTCCGACACGCTGCCGCCCGCCGAGAACAAGCCGATCTGCGCCTTGGAAAAATCGAAGCCTTCCACGTCGAGCACTTCAAGCTCCTTGCCGTTGAAGCGCACCGTGGAACCCGCCGAACGGCTGGAAGCCAGCGGATAAAGATTGCGCACCGGAAACTTGCGCTGCTCCAGAATGGACAACATCGCCTCGCCCACCGCGCCGGTCGCGCCCAATATGCATACATCGTATTGCTTGCTCATGCTTCTTCTCTCTAAAGTTAAATCCGAAACCAACAGACGAATCCGCAGATTACGCAGATTTCCGCAGATTTTCTGGATGTTTTATTGCTCGTTTTACATCCACCATCACAGAAAACAATTCCCTCAATTTCCAGCTTGAATCTGTGTCAGTCTGCGTAATCTGCGGACAACTGTTTTTGGTATTGCTAAAGCGCCGCAACCACCGCGTCGCCCATTGCCGCACAGCCGATTTTCTGCATCCCGGCCTCGTAAATATCGCCGGTGCGCAGACCCTGCTGCAATACCTTGCGCACCGCTATTTCGATACGCTGCGCGATATCCTCGCGTGCAAAAGTGTAGCGCATCATCATCGCCACCGACAGAATCGTCGCCAGCGGATTGGCGATATCCGCTCCCGCGATGTCCGGCGCCGAGCCGTGACAGGGCTCGTACAGGCCCTTGTTGTTTGCGTCCAGCGAGGCGGATGGCAGCATGCCGATCGAGCCGGTCAGCATCGAAGCTTCGTCTGACAGAATGTCGCCAAAGATATTGCCGGTGAGGATTACATCGAACTGTTTGGGCGCGCGCACCAGTTGCATCGCGGCATTGTCCACGTACATGTGCGACAGCTCCACCGCCGGATATTCCTGCGCCACCCCGGTGACAATTTCGCGCCAGAACATGCTGGTATCCAGCACGTTGGCCTTGTCCACCGAGCACAATTTTTTGTTGCGCTTCAGCGCAATCTGGAAGCCGACATGCGCGACGCGGCGGATTTCCGACTCGCTGTAATGCATGGTGTCGAAGCCCTGCCGCTCGCCGTTATCCAAGGTGCGGATGCCGCGCGGCTGGCCGAAATAAATGTCGCCGGTCAACTCGCGCAGGATCATGATGTCCAGTCCCGACACCAATTCCGGCTTCAGGCTGGATGCGTTCACCAGTTCGGGATACACCAGCGCGGGGCGCAGGTTGGCGAACAATCCAAGACCCTTGCGGATGCGCAGCAATCCCTGCTCCGGGCGCAGCGGGCGCGGCAGATTGTCATATTGATAACCGCCCACTGCACCAAGCAGTACCGCATCGGCTTCCAGCGCCAGTTTCTCAGTCGCGGGCGGAAATGGATCGCCCGCCGCATCGTAGCCCGCGCCGCCGAGATGCGCATACTCCAGTTCGATTTTCAGGCCGTCGCCGCGCAACGCCTCCAGCACTTTTGCCGCTTGCGCGACGATCTCCGGCCCGATGCCGTCACCGGGCAATACTGCGATTTTCATTTACGTTTCCATCCCTAATAACAAAATCCTTTTATCCGCAGATTACACAGATTAGATGGATTAAAACCTTGATGCACCCGCAGGCACCCTGTTTGTTTTTAATCTGTGGAATCTGCGTAATCTGCGGACAACCGCCTTTGACTCACGCAAACAGCCACGGCTGTGCCGCGCGATGCTTCGCCTCGAATGCCTTGATCTCGCCGACATGCTGCAGGGTCAGGCCGATGTCGTCCAATCCATTCAACAGACAGTGCTTGCGGAACGCCTCCACTTCGAACTTGTACTCCGTGCCATCCGGCGCGGTGATGCTCTGCCGCTCAAGATCGATCTTCAAACGGTAGCCCGGCGTGGGCTCCACCGCCTTGAACAGCGCATCCACTTGTTCCGCAGCCAGGCGAATCGGCAGCATACCGTTCTTGAAGCAGTTGTTGAAGAAGATGTCGGCGAAACTCGGCGCGATGATGACACGGAAGCCGTAGTCTTCCAGCGCCCACGGCGCATGCTCGCGCGAGCTGCCGCAGCCGAAATTTTCGCGTGCCAGCAGAATCTGCGCACCCCGATAACGCGGCTGGTTCAACACAAAATCCGGATTCAATGGACGCTTGCTGTTGTCCATGCCCGGCTCGCCATGATCCAGATAGCGCCATTCGTCGAACGCATTCGGGCCGAAGCCGGAACGCTTGATCGACTTCAGGAACTGCTTGGGAATGATTGCGTCAGTATCGACATTGGCGCGATCCAGCGGCGCAACCAGGCCATCGAGCAAGGTAAATTTCCGCATTACTTGTTCGCTGCCTTCTCCAGTTTTTCGCCGCCCTGCTGGATATCCTTGCCCAGGCCTTCCATGGTATTGCAGCCCGCCAAAAACAATACTGCCAAAAACAATGCGATCACTCTCATCGTCATCTCCTTTTCAATCAACACTCACATCGACAAAATGCCCGGCAATCGCTGCTGCCGCCGCCATCTCCGGGCTCACCAGATGAGTACGCCCGCCCGGCCCCTGCCGCCCCTCGAAATTGCGGTTGGAAGTCGAGGCGCAACGCTCGCCGGGTTCCAGCCGGTCGTCATTCATCGCCAGGCACATCGAGCAGCCCGGATCGCGCCACTCGAAACCGGCCGCGATGAATATCCTGTCCAGGCCTTCTTTTTCCGCCTGTGCCTTCACCAGACCGGAGCCGGGCACCACCATCGCCAGCTTCACGTTCGGCGCGACATGCTTGCCTTTGGCGACGGCAGCAGCGGCGCGCAAATCCTCGATGCGCGCGTTGGTGCAGGAACCGATGAACACCTTGTCGATGCTGATCTCGGTAATCGGCGCGTTCGCCGCCAGCCCCATGTAGTGCAACGCGCGCTCGGTATCGTGGCGTTTCACCGGATCGGTCATGGTTGCCGGATCGGGCACGCGCCCATCCACCGCCACCACCATTTCCGGCGACGTGCCCCAGGTCACTTGCGGCTTGATCTCGGCGGCATCCAGGCGAACCACCTTGTCGAACTGCGCGCCGTCGTCGCTGTGCAGCGTGCGCCAGCAGGCCACCGCCTTATTCCACATTTCGCCTTGCGGCGCGAACGGGCGCCCCTTGATGTAGGCAAAAGTCGTGTCGTCCGCCGCGATCATGCCGGCGCGCGCGCCGGCCTCGATCGCCATATTGCACAATGTCATGCGCCCTTCCATCGACAGGGCGCGTATCGTGCTGCCGGCGAATTCGATCGCATAGCCGGTGCCGCCCGCCGTGCCGATCCTGCCGACCACCGCCAGCGCGATGTCCTTGGCGGTCACGCCCTTGCCGAGCGCTCCATCCACCACCACCTGCATGGCTTTGGATTTCTTCATCAGCAGGCATTGCGTCGCCATCACATGCTCGACCTCGGAAGTGCCGATGCCGAACGCCAGCGCGGCGAACGCGCCGTGCGTGCTGGTATGCGAATCGCCGCACACTACCGTCATGCCCGGCAGGGTCGCGCCCTGCTCCGGCCCGATCACATGCACGATGCCCTGGCGCACGTCGTTCATTTTGAATTCGGTCACGCCGTACTCGGCGCAATTGCTGTCCAGCGTCTCCACCTGCAGGCGCGAAACCGGATCGGCGATACCCTGCGCGCGCCCGGTAGTCGGCACGTTGTGATCGGCCACCGCGAGGATCGACGCGCTGCGCCATAGCTTGCGCCCGGCAAGCTTCAGCCCCTCGAAGGCCTGCGGGCTGGTCACTTCATGCACCAGGTGACGGTCGATATAAATCAGCGCGGTGCCGTCGGCTTCCTGCCGCACCACGTGAGCATTCCAGAGTTTGTCGTAAAGAGTTTGCGCGCCCATGCTGTTTCACTTTTTTAAGAGCGCGCGATTATGCCACAGCAGTCCGGTTCTCCGCCATGTCGCGCAGCTTCCACACCATCAGCAGCAACCCCAGAAACGCCGAGCCAGCGCTGCACGAATACAGCACACTGGCACCATAGTGCTGCCAGATCGGGCCGCTGGCCAGTCCGCCCAGCATGTTGCCCGCGCCGAAGGTGAGGCTGCCGAACAGCGCCTGTCCTCTGGATTGGTGGCGCCCCTGAAAAAACTCATGCACCAATCCAAGCGAAGCGGCGTGGTGTGCGCCGAAGGTGGCGGCATGCAATACCTGGGCGAGGAGCAGCAGCAACAGAAAATCCACGCCCCAGCCGATCAGCAGGAAGCGCAGCACGGCGAGGGTAAGGCTGCCGATCAGGATACGGGCAAAGCCGAAACGCTGCACCAGCCACGGCATCAGGAAGAACACGCCGATTTCGCAGATCACGCCGATTGCCCACAGCCCGCCTACCGCGCTCTTCGCGTAACCGTGCTCGACCAGATAGATCGAAAAAAAAGTGTAATAAGGCCCGTGTGCGACGGACATCAGGAAACATGCGCCGAACAATGCCAGCACACGCGGTTGCAGCATGATTTTCCGGATCGGATGATGGTCGGTGTGATGCGCCGGCACTTCGGTATGCGGCAGTTGTCGCGAGAAAAACAGAATGCCCAGCATGATGAACAGTCCGGCCCACAACAGCCAGCCGATGGCGATGTAATCGAAGGCTAAACCCAGTCCCATCACGGCGATAATAAAACCGACCGAGCCCCACGAGCGGATGCGCCCATAACGCGCGACGCGCTTGCCGAGCCAGGTGAACGTGATCGCTTCCACCAACGGTATCGAGGCGCTCCAGAAAAAACCCATCAGCGCCAGCACCAGCAGCATTCCCCAGAAGCTGGTGGTGACAAATACGCCCAGATAGAACAGCGCGCTCAGGGTCGCGGCGATCTGTACTACCAGCAGCCGCTTGCCGGTGCCGCTCTGACACGGTGGGGCGGAGCCCTCCGGTGCGGGAGGGGCGGCAGGGAGGGTATTCCCGCGCCTGATGCGGCGCATCACCGTGTCATACCCTCCGTCAGCCAGCCAGCCCCACAGGTTCGGCGCGACCATGCGCATCACCGGCTGCACCGACATCAGGATGGCGATCTCGACGGCGCTGAAGTAAATGGATTTGAGATACAGGCTCCAGTAGGGGGCGAATGTCCCGACGAAGGCGTAATAGAAGAAATAGAAACCGGCGATGCGCCAGTAGTAGTTTTTGGCTTGGGTCAATTGCTGAAATGCCGCTGTCAGATGAGCCGCGTTATGCGGGCAACGGCGTCATTTTATCTTGAACATCAAGCGCGCCGATAGCAAACTTGTCTGCAAGCTGAAAACACCGGCATCAGCGGGGCTGCGGGACGGCGCATCGTCAGCGGGCCCGAGGCTGGGCAATGCTTCATATCGTTATTTCACGCACTTTACGCAGTTTCCCCCGCTTTCCCTGGCGAGCTGCAGGGCCTCGTCAGCCCGGGCGGACAGGCTGACCAGCATATCGCTCGGACGCACCTCGCTGATGCCCAGAGAGATGCTGATAGGCGGCAACACATCGCCACTGGGCAACACCACCACGGATCGGCTGACGGTTTCTCTCAGTTTTTCTGCCGCCAGGCAGGCATTAAACAGGGAAGTGTTCGGCAGGAAAACGTCGAATTTTTCACCAAGATAGTGTCCCGCCTGATCATCCGGGCGCAGACTGGACAGCATGGTATGCGCAATATTTCGCAATGCCTGGTCGCTGCCCAGTTGCCCGTGGCTATCACTGAATTCCTTGAATTGATCCATCTCCAGCATCATCAGGCAGCTTGGTTTATTTTCCACCATGCTGCGCTGCAGACAGTGCTCGAACTTTTCGTGCATCCAGTGCCGGCTGTAAAGTCCGGTCAATCCCTCAACAATTGTGGGGCTTGAGAATCCGCGCCGCAGCCCGAGTCTTTCTTCCATGAGCTGATCGGTCAGGCGAATCCGCTTGCTGAGGATGCTCAGCATGTTATGCGCGGCTACATGCGACCTGTCGATCATGTCCCATAAGGTCTGATGGTCAATGGCAAGCAGCTCGCAATCGGAAGCGGCAATGACATAGGCCGAAACATTGCTGTTCCCCAGAATGGACATTTCCCCCACGCATTCCCCTTCACTGAGCACGGCAATGGGTTCGACATCGGATTCCTTCAGCTGAACGCTCAGATACCCGGAAAGAATTATATAGACCATATTATTGGCCTGACCGGAAACCAGCAGTATTTCGCCCGATTTCAGGGTGCGTATCCTGGATTGGTTCAAATTTCTGGCGAGCAACTCACTCGGCACGGAACGGAAGAGAGGTGCTGTTTCAAGCACCTTGAGAATTTCTGTGGGTTGAATCACGCCATTGCCTTTTTGCAATTACCTGTAAAAATGTACCGATTCACGGCACGATCGGCCGTGAAGATACTTTTTCTGCGGCTTTATCGAGCCAGATGAAATATGAGCCTGCTTCCGGCTTCCGATTGAGCTATCGTAAGCCTGCCCACCCTGAATCCAGGCTGATTATATAGGCCTTTATTGATATCCGCAAAAATTACATCAAGATAAAACGCTTTTTATTCATAATGATATAAAAAAACATCCTGATGACCCAGAAAAAATACCGGTAATTATCTAGGCCGCTCTTGAAATTGCAAAATAGCACCCCCACTAAATACAAGTTCAGACACGGAGATACAGCTATGGAACAAAACGAAACCACCCCGCAAATCGAACAACAGCAAGCCACCGCAGGTGCCGAACCCGCCGCAGCAAGCGCGCCGGAGATCATGCCCAGCCTGGAAGAGATGCTCAAGGAGGCCGAACGCAAGGCACAGGAACACTACGATGCCTGGATGTATGCCAAGGCCGAAGGCGAGAACATCCGCCGCCGCGCAGCGGAAGATGTGGGCAAGGCACAAAAATTTGCCGTGGAGCGTTTTTCCGGTGAGATGCTGGCAGTGAAAGACAGTCTGGAAGCGGGACTGGCGGTCACCACGCAGAACGTGGAAAGCTTCAAGAACGGCATGGAGCTGACCTTGAAGCAGCTTGCCAGCGTGTTCGAAAAATTCAACATCAGCGAAATCAACCCGGTCGGCGAAAGACTGGATCCGCACAAGCATCAGGCGATCGGCATGGTGGACAGCGACCAGCCCGCCAACACCGTGGTCAGCGTGATGCAGAAGGGCTATGCGCTGAATGACCGCGTGCTGCGTCCGGCGCTGGTGATGGTGGCAAAGGCAAAGGAATAAATACCGGGAAGGGTATAAGCGGTAAGGGATAAGGGTAAAAATCTCCCTCCGAATTAAGTGAGCGCGGTTTTACCCTTCTCCCTTCCCTCTTCTCACTTCTCCATATCAACCCCTTGAAATACCGCTGTGCGCCCTCAATTAGTCGACAGCAAGATTTACGGATTAACCAATTTACGAAAGGAAAAGCATCATGGGAAAAATTATCGGCATTGACCTGGGCACGACCAACTCTTGTGTGGCCATCATGGAAAACGGCAAGACCAAGGTAATCGAGAATGCCGAGGGCGCGCGCACCACTCCGAGCATCATCGCCTACATGGAAGACGGCGAGGTGCTGGTCGGCGCGCCGGCCAAGCGTCAGGCCGTGACCAACCCGAAGAACACACTGTATGGCGTGAAACGGCTGATCGGCCGCCGCTTCGAGGAACCGATGGTGCAGAAAGACATCGGCATGGTGCCCTATGCCATCGTCAAGGCCAAGAACGGCGACGCCTGGGTCAAGGTGCGCGACAAGGAGATCTCCGCACCGGAAGTTTCTGCGCAAGTGCTGATGAAGATGAAGAAGACCGCTGAAGATTATCTCGGCGAACCGGTGACCGAAGCGGTCATCACCGTGCCGGCCTACTTCAACGACAGCCAGCGCCAGGCCACCAAGGATGCCGGCCGCATTGCCGGACTGGAAGTAAAGCGCATCATCAATGAACCGACCGCAGCCGCATTGGCGTTCGGCCTGGACAAGCAGGAAGGCGACCGCAAGATCGCGGTGTATGACTTGGGCGGCGGTACCTTCGATATCTCCATCATCGACATTTCCGAAATCGAGGGCGAGCACCAGTTTGAGGTGATGTCCACCAATGGTGACACCTTCCTCGGCGGCGAAGACTTCGACATGCGAGTGATCGAGTTCCTGGTCGATGAATTCAAGAAGGAAAGCGGGATCGACCTGAAGAAGGACATGCTGGCATTGCAACGCCTGAAGGACGCGGCGGAAAAGGCCAAGATCGAACTGTCTTCCGCACAGCAGACCGAAGTGAACCTGCCTTACATCACGGCAGATGCCAGCGGCCCGAAGCACCTGGCGGTGAAGATCACCCGCGCCAAACTGGAAAGCCTGGTGGAAGAGCTGATCGCGCGCACCATCGAGCCATGCAAAATCGCGATGAAGGATGCGGGTGTCAGCGCGTCCGACATTTCCGACGTGATTCTGGTCGGCGGACAGACCCGCATGCCCAAGGTTCAGGAAAAGGTCAAGGAGTTCTTCGGCAAGGAAGCGCGCAAGGACGTGAACCCGGACGAAGCGGTGGCCGTCGGCGCGGCGATCCAGGGCGGCGTGCTGCAGGGTGAGGTGAAGGACGTGCTGCTGCTCGACGTGACCCCGCTGTCGCTGGGCATCGAAACCATGGGCGGCGTGATGACCAAGTTGATCAAGAAGAACACCACCATCCCGACCAAGGCGTCGCAGGTATTCTCCACCGCCGACGACAACCAGAGCGCGGTGACCATCCACGTGCTGCAGGGCGAGCGTGAGGTATCTTCCGGCAACAAGAGCCTCGGGCAATTCAACCTGTCCGACATTCCGCCCGCACCGCGCGGCATGCCGCAGATCGAGGTAACTTTCGACATCGACGCGAACGGCATCCTGCACGTGTCGGCGAAGGACAAGGCGACCGGCAAGGAGAACAAGATCAAGATCCAGGCCAGCTCCGGCCTGAGCGAAGCAGAAATCCAGCGCATGGTGAACGATGCCGAGGCGCACGCCGAGGACGACCGCAAGGCGCTGGAACTGGTGACCGCGCGCAACCAGCTCGATGCGCTGATCCATTCCACGCAGAAGTCGCTGAAGGAATACGGCGAGCAGTTATCTGCGGATGAAAAATCCGCCATCGAGGCCGCGCTGAAGGAAGCCGAGGAAGTGGTGAAAAGCGACGACAAGGCCGCCATCGACGCCAAGGCCGAAGCGCTGGCGACCGCCGCGCAGAAGCTCGGCGAAAAAATGTACGCCGCCGAACAGGCCAAGGCACAGGCCGCTGAAGGTTGCGGCACTTGCGAGCCGGGCGAAACCTGCGCCGATCACAAGAAGGATGAAGGCGACGTGGTGGATGCGGAATTCACCGAGGTGAAGGATAAAAAATAAGTTACTAGTCGCTAGACGTTAGTCGTTAGTTAACCCCAAGGTTTGCTTTTCAACTAACGACTAGCAGCTAACGACTAACGACTATGAGCAAAAAAGACTACTACGAAGTCCTCGGCGTCAACCGCGACGCCTCGGACGAAGAGATCAAGAAGGCTTATCGCAAGCTGGCGATGAAGCATCACCCCGACCGCAACCCGGACAACCCGAAAGCGGAGGAACACTTCAAGGAAGCCAAGGAGGCCTATGAGACGCTGAGCGACGGGCAGAAGCGCGCCGCTTACGACCAGTACGGCCACGCCGCGTTCGAAGCGGGCGGCATGGGCGGCGGCAGCCCATTCGGCGCGGGCGGCGCGGCGGGTTTTGATTTCTCCGATATCTTCGGCGACATCTTTGGTGGGGCGCGAGGGGGTGGCGGGCGCAGCAATGTGCAGCGCGGTGCCGACTTGCGCTACAACATGGAAATCACGCTGGAGCAGGCCGCGCGCGGCACCGAGACGCAGATTCGCGTGCCGACCATGGCGGAATGCGAAACCTGCCACGGCTCGGGCGCCAAGCCCGGCACCAGCCCGACCCCCTGCACCACTTGCGGCGGACACGGCCAAGTGCGCATGCAGCAGGGCTTTTTCTCCATTCAGCAGACTTGCCCGCGCTGCCACGGCACCGGCAAGATGATTACCTCGCCGTGCAAGGATTGCAGCGGCAGCGGGCGCATCAAGCAACACAAGACACTGTCGGTAAAAATTCCGGCGGGCGTGGATAACGACGATCGCATTCGCCTGTCCGGCGAGGGTGAACATGGCGTGAACGGCGGACCACCCGGCGATTTGTATGTGGTGATTCATATCAAGCCGCACGCGGTGTTCCAGCGCGACCATAACGACCTGCATTGCGAAATGCCGATCAGTTTCACCACCGCCGCGCTGGGCGGCGAAATCGAGATTCCCACGCTGGACGGCGCGGCGCGCATCAAGATTCCCGCCGAAACGCAAAGCGGCAAACAATTCCGCCTGCGCGGCAAGGGCATCAAGGGCGTGCGCAGCTCGAGCCACGGCGATTTGCATTGCCACGTCATCGTGGAAACACCGGTGAGTCTGACCGAACGGCAAAAGGAACTGCTGCGCGAGTTTGAAACGATCAATGCAGCCGACAGCGAACGCCACAACCCGCGCGCCAAATCCTGGATGAATAAAGTAAAAGACTTTTTCGGGCAGTAGCCCGGCAGGAGGCAGTCATGCACATCAAGGCGCTCGGTCATGTAGTTCTCAAGGTGCGCGACCTGGAACGCTCGGCCGCTTTCTACCGCGACATCCTCGGCATGAATGAAGTCGCGCGCTACCGGGATACGATGATGTTCTTCTCGCTCGGACAAAACCACCATGATCTCGGCCTGCTGCAAATCGGCGCACAGGCCGAACTGCCGGGCAATCACAGCATCGGCCTGTATCACGTCGCCTTCAAGGTGGGCGACTCGCTCGACGAATTGCGCGAATGCAAGGCGCATGTGGAACGGCATGGCGTTGCCATTCTCGGCAGCAGCGATCACGGCGTCAGCCAGTCGCTCTACATCAAGGATCCGGACGGCATCGAGATCGAGTTGTACGTGGATGCCGACCCTGCGTTGTGGCGCGACAATCCGGCTGCCGTAGCAACGGTCAAACCGCTCAGATTATAGATATCCATGCTTGCAATAATTAATGCGGGGCTCGCGTAGCGTGCAATAGCTCAAACTTGCACCGTCTTACAAACCGATCAATTAGCTCTTTGCCCGTACCATGCCTTTGTTGCATTGGCGACCTTCACCACCAGCAGCATCACCGGCACTTCAATCAGCACGCCGACTACCGTCGCCAGCGCCGCGCCGGACTGGAAGCCGAACAGGCTGATGGCAGTGGCGACGGCCAGCTCGAAGAAGTTGCTCGCGCCGATCAATGCCGAAGGCGCGGCGACGCAGTGCGCCACGCCGAGGCGGCGATTCAGCCAGTAAGCCAGGCCGGAATTGAACAGCACCTGGATCAGGATCGGCACCGCGAGCATCGCGATCACCAGCGGCTGCGCGACGATGGCGGTGCCCTGCAAGGCGAACAGCAGCACCAGCGTGACCAGTAGCGCGCCCATCGAATACGGCGCGATGTGGTGCATGGCACGGTTAAAGGCTTCCTCGCCTTGCTTCATCAGCCTCCCGCGCAGCAACTGCGCGATGACGACCGGGATCACGATGTAGAACACCACCGAGACGAACAGCGTGTCCCACGGCACGATGATGGACGAAATGCCCAGCAGCAACCCCACCAGCGGTGCGTAGGCAAACACCATGATGGTGTCGTTTAACGCGACCTGACTCAGGGTGAACAACGGTTCACCGTTCACCAGACGGCTCCACACGAACACCATCGCGGTGCAGGGTGCGGCGGCCAGCAGGATCAGCCCGGCGACATAGCTGTCGAGCTGGTCCTGCGGCAGGTAGGCGGCGAACACCTGGCGGATGAACAGCCAGCCGAGGAAGGCCATCGAGAACGGCTTCACGGCCCAGTTGACAAACAGCGTGACGCCGATGCCGCGCCAGTGCTCCTTCACCTGGTGCAGCGCGCCGAAGTCGATTCTCAGCAGCATCGGGATGATCATCACCCACACCAGCACGCCGACCGGGATGTTCACCCTGGCGACTTCCAGACCGGCGAGCGCCTGGAATGCTGCTGGAAAGAACTGGCCGAGCAACACGCCGACGACAATGCACAGCGCGACCCAGAGAGTCAGGTAGCGTTCAAAAAAACTCATAACTTAATCCTTCATCAACTCTTGCCATTCGATAGCGACTTTAACCTGCAGCCAGGTTAAGCAAGCGTGCGACGCCTACGGGCTCGTCTTTAAGCAGGGGGACAACCGCATAACGTTGCGCATGCTGACTGGCGACGGCATTGATCTCGCGCAGTTCATTCGCCGCTCTTTGGCGCAGTAGAGGCGATTTGGCGGAGGCAGCCGCCACGCTGGTATTGATGATCCATGCCCAAGGCTCGATACCCGCTCGACGCAAATCGGCTTGCAGATTTGCGGCCTCAAGCACCGGAGTGGCTTCCGCCAAAGTGGCAATGAGAACCTTTGTCTGTTTTGAATCCTGTAATTGCATCATCGGTGTCGTGAAGCGCATTCCCTTATTGCCCATCTGGCGAGTCACTTCGCGGTGATAGGCGCCGGTCGCATCGAGCAACAACAAGGTATGGCCGGTGGGTGCCGTATCCATGACCACGAATTTCTTGCCTGCCTCGCGGATGATGCGGGAAAACGCCTGGAACACCGCGATTTCCTCGGTGCACGGCGAGCGCAAATCCTCTTCCAGCAGCGCCCGGCCCTGCGCATCGAGTTGTGCACCCTTTGTTTCCAGCACGTGCTGGCGATAGCGCTCGGTCTCCGCATGGGGATCGATGCGGCTCACCGTCAAGTTGTCGAGAGAGCCGCTCAGCGTTTCCGTCAGGTGCGCGGCCGGATCGGAGGTCGTGAGATGCACCGGCAGGCCGCGATGCGCCAGCTCCACGGCGATGGCAGCCGCCAGGGTGGTTTTGCCGACTCCACCCTTGCCCATCAGCATCACCAAGCCATGCCCGTCTGTGGCTATTCCATCCACCAACTCGGACAGGCTGGGCTCGTCCAGCTCGATGGGTAAATCAACTTTCACCTGAACTTGTGGCGTCGCATCTACCAGCAGTTGCCGTAACGCATCCAGCCCGACGAGATTGAAAGGCTTGAGCGTGACCCGGTCGGTAGGCAGCGCCCGCAACACATCCGGGATGTCGCCAAGCGCGGCCTGTTCGCGCTCGTGGATCGCGGCCGCCAGCGGGTCGTTTGCCGTTTCGATGTGGGGCAGGATGCCGTTGACGACCAGATACTGCTGCCGCAAGCCGATGGCGGCGAGTTCTTCATGGGTGCGGGCGACTTCGCGCAGGGTCGCCTGCTGGGCGCGCGCGACCAGGATCAGCCGGGTGCGGCTGCCATCCGCCAATGCCTCCACCGCAGACTTGTACTGATCGCGCTGTTTTTCCAGTCCGGCCAGCGGGCCGAGACAGGAAGCGTCGCCCTTGCCTGCCTCGATGAAACTGCTCCATGCGCCGGGCAATTGCAGCAGGCGAATGGTATGGCCAGTGGGCGCAGTGTCAAAAATGATGTGATCGTAGCTTGCTGTCAGCACCGTATCCGTCAACAGCGAAGTGAACTCGTCGAAAGCTGCAATCTCGGTCGTGCAGGCGCCGGACAGGGATTCCTCGATGCCATCCACGACTTCGTCTGGCAGCACCCCGCGCACCGGATTGACCAGCCGGTCACGGTATGCCTGCGCAGCGGCCTGCGGATCGATTTCCAGCGCGGACAGGTTCGGTACGGCGGAAATCGCCGTGATCCGGTTGCCGATACTGATGCCGAACACCTGGCCGACGTTGGAGGCCGGATCGGTGCTGACCAGCAGCACGCGCTTTCCGGCTTCCGCCAACTGGATCGAGGTCGCACAGGCGATAGAAGTCTTGCCCACCCCGCCTTTGCCGGTGAAGAACAGAAAGCACGGCGGCTGTTCGAGGAATTTCATGGGCAACTCCTTTGGTTGGGAATATCAGCAACACTTATTGTCTGAGCAACCGCATCCCGAAGTCTGGGACCCGGAAGGCTGCTCCGTTACTCCGGCAAGGCGAGCCAGCTCCTTGCGGGTCGGATAACGTCCCGCCAGCGCGATCTCGCCATCGACCAGTACCAGCGGCAATGCTTCCGCCCCAGAACGCTCCAGAAATGCTTTAACCACGCCATTCTCGGCAAATGCCATCGGCTGCTGGGCGAGGTTGAACCGCTCAACCTGGCCGCCCGCACGCTTCAACCAGTCGGCATCGGCGCTGAAATCCACCAATGCCTGATCGACTTCGGCGCCGCATACGCCGGTGCTGCAACACAGCGCCGGGTCGAATATCTGTATCTTGGCCATGGTTATCTCCTTAATCCTGGATGCGGCCGATCTCGGCGAGTTTTTCTTTCAACACGAGTTTATCCAGCTTGTCGATCGGCAATGACATGAACAATTGAATGCGGCGTGCGAGCTGTTCGTAAGCCTTCCTGAATGCTGCGCGACGTGCTTCATCACCCTCGACATGAGCCGGATCAGGAATGCCCCAATGTGCGGTAGCGGGTTTGCCGGGCCAGATCGGGCAGGCTTCACCGGCGGCGTTGTCGCACACGGTGAAAATGAAGTCGATCTCTGGCGCACCGGGTGCGGCAAACTCATCCCAACTCTTGCTGCGCAGCCCTTCGGTGCTGATACCTTTTTCCTGCAACAGTTCGATTGCACCCGGATTCACGCGCCCAGCCGGTTTGCTGCCAGCACTGTATGCCCTGAACTTGCCCTTGCCCAAAATATTGAACAGTACCTCACCCAGGATGCTACGGGCCGAGTTGCCGGTACACAGCACCAGCACGTTGTATTGCCTTTCACTCATCTCAATTTCCTTTTAACGTCATCAACATTTCCTGCCCGGCACCTTGCAGGCATCCTCATTTCCACCGCAGCAGTTCTCCGTCAGGTAACCCACCATGCCGTTCATCACCGTAAAATTCGCGGCGTAATAAACAAAGCGCCCGTCCTGCCGGCTGTCCAGCAGCCCGGCATGTCTGAGCGCCCTGAAATGGAACGACAGTGTGGCCGGAGACACCTTGAGCTTTTCCGCCACCGCACCCGCCGCCATGCCGTCCGGCCCGCGCGCCACCAGCAGGCGATAAATCGCCAGGCGCGTGGGTTGCGCCAATGCCGCCAATGCCTTCACCACCTGAGCCGGTTTCATCATGTTACGTTTCCATTGTTAAACAATTATTAAAATGTCAGGCGCAATTAAAACAAAGATTTCGTGCAAACGCAAAATTACTTTTTCTCAATGGATATACCGTAACCAGACTGCAACATTGCCTTAACCCGGCTGCAACATCCGGCAACTATCCTGCTGTGCCCCGCCACTCACAGGACATTCACGATGAAAACGCTTCAGGACATATTGCACCAACGCAGCCTTTCCGCACTGTTTCAGCCGGTCATGAATATTTCCGCCGGCACGTTTCTCGGCTTCGAGGGGCTGATCCGCGGCCCGGCCGACAGCCCGCTGCACTCGCCGATCAATCTGTTCGCAGCCGCCAAACAGCAGGGGCTTTCTCTGGAAGTGGAAATGCTGTGCCGGCAGATTGTGCTGGAATCTTTCTTCATGCAAGATCTGCCCGGTAAATTATTCCTGAATGTCAGCCCGGATGCCCTGACCCATCCCAGTTTCAAGAACGGGCAAACGCTGTCCTATCTCGAGACACTCGGCATCGACCCGCAACGCGTCATCATCGAAATTACCGAAAACCAACCCACTTTCGATTTTGAGGGAATGCGCAACGCGCTGCTGCACTACCGCGACATGGGCTTCCAGATCGCGCTGGACGATCTGGGCGAGGGCTTTTCCAGCTTGCGGCTGTGGTCGGAGCTGCGCCCAGAATTCGTGAAGATCGACATGCATTTCGTGCAGGGCGTCAACGCCGATCCGCTCAAGCAGCAGTTCATCAGGTCGATCCAGAGCATCGCGCTCAGCTCCGGCACGCGGGTGATCGCGGAAGGCATCGAGACCGCCGCCGATTTCAAGGTGATACGGGATATCGGCATCGCCTGCGGCCAGGGTTATTTCATTGCCCGCCCCACTCCCGTCCCACCGCTCAATCCGCCCGCCGAAGTCGGCTGCCTGATCGGCGCAAACTGCCTCATGGAGCAACCCTACAGCAGCAAACGCAATATCACAACGGATGTGCTGCTGCGCCATGTGGAACCGTTCGATCCGGACACCGAAGCCGAAAAGGTATTGGCCATTTTTTCCGCAAATAAAAATTTGCAGGCCATTCCCGTCGTCAAGCATGGGCGCCCCGTCGGGCTGATCAACCGCTACGAGTTCGTGGATAGTTTCGCGAAGCCTTTCCACCGTGAACTGCTCGGCAAGAAGCCCTGCAAGGAGATGATGAACGCGGAACCCTTGCTGGTGGAAAAATCTACCCCGATTCACGAGCTGGGTAATTTCCTGAGCGAAGCGGGAATCAGGCATTTCACCGACGGCTTCATCATCACCGAGCAGGGCCGCTACATCGGGCTCGGCACCGGGCAGGACCTGCTGCGCGAAATCACCAATGCGCAGATCGAAACCGCGCGCTACGCCAATCCATTAACCCTGCTGCCCGGCAATGTCCCGATCAATGAGCACATCGATTTCCTGCTCCACTCCGGCAAATCGTTCGCCGTCTGTTATTGCGACTTGGACAACTTCAAACCCTTCAACGACGTCTACGGCTACCGCAAGGGCGACGAGATGATCCAGTTCACCGGCAAGCTGCTCAACCATGCCTGCGACCCGCAACACGATTTTATCGGCCACATCGGCGGCGACGATTTCATCCTCATCCTGCAAAGCGCGGATTGGGAAAAACGCTGCAACCAGGCTTTGTCCTCCTTCGCGCAAACATCCCTGGTATTGATTGAAGAAAAACATCGCTCTATCGGCGGCTACTCAAGCGAAGACCGCCAGGGGCGCATTGTTCACCACCCGCTGCCCACGCTCTCGATTGGCGTAATCTGGGCCGATGCGGAGTCGTTCCACTCGCACCATGAAATAGCTGAGGCCGCCGCGATTGCCAAGAAGATGGCCAAGAAAAAACCAGGCAACAGCCTGTTCATCGAGCGGCGCGAATCCAGACAGCTTGAAATGGCCGGTTTTCAACCTTTCCCGAGCGCCTACCATGGATGAGCGTTCGCCGAGCCTCCCGGTCAGCCTGTTCAGGGGCGGCCGCCTTGCCATGCACCTTTTTTATGCGGTGCTGCTGGCAATTTTTTACCCGCACCTGAACCAGACAAAGCGGCGCCGCATCCTGAAAACATGGAGCCGGCAACTGTTGGACATCCTCGACATCGGTATCCGTACCGAGGGACCATGGTCCGCGCGCGGCGAAGGCGGCTACCTGATCGTCGCCAACCATGTGTCGTGGCTGGACATCTTTGTGCTGAACGCAATCTACCCGGCGCGCTTCATTGCCAAGGCGGAAGTGCGCAACTGGCCGCTCATCGGCTGGTTATGCAAACGCGCCAACACCATTTTCATCGAACGCGCGATGCGCCAGGATGCCGCATCGATCAACCAGCGCGTCAGCCTCCTGCTTGAACAGGGCGTTTGTATCGGGCTCTTCCCGGAAGGCACCACGACAGACGGCAGGCAGGCCGGGCATTTCCATTCGGCGCTCATCCAGCCGGCGATTGACGCCGGCGCGATGCTATGCCCGCTCGCCCTGCGCTATCAGAACAAGAACGGGAAACAAAACCAAGCCGCCGCCTTCACCGGCGAGATGACCCTGCCGCAATCCATCTGGCGCATCCTGCGCAGCCCGCGTTTCGATGCCTTGCTGGTATTCACCTCCGCGCTGGCGACCGCCGGCGAAAACCGCCGGGTACTGGCGCGCGCAGCGCAGGAGGCCATTTCGCAAAGCCTGCAAAATGTTGCCGCCGTGCAGCAACAGCCGGAACAAGAAGCATCTCCCGCAATCCCCCAAACGCTGCTCTCGGCACAATCCACTTATGGGCCGCTCCTCATTCCGTTGCCTGACCAGTCACCCAGGTAACGCTTTCACGAACTCTTCATATTTTCGTCATCGCGCCGCAATAGAGCTTCCCTAAGCTACAGGCATCTTCAACCAACCAGGGAGATGCAATGCTGGAACTAAACCGACAAATCCAACCCACATTTCAACGCCGTTTAATCACCAGTCTGGCGCACAGCGAGGCGGAAATACTGGAAGCACAACGCCTGCGCTACAAGGTGTTCGCCGAAGAGATGGGCGCGAACCTGCCGAGCGCGAGCGAAGAAATTGACCGCGATATTTTCGATAAATACTGCGAACATTTATTGGTGCGCGAAAACGACGGAAACAAAGTCGTAGGCACCTACCGCATACTCCCGCCCGATCAGGCAATAAAAGTCGGCGGCTATTATTCACAGACCGAGTTCGATTTGACCCGCCTGCTGCACCTCAGCGACCGCATGGTGGAAGTGGGGCGTTCCTGCGTGCACCGGGATTACCGCGACGGCGCGACCATCACCCATCTGTGGAGCGGTTTGGCCCAATACATGCTGCAAAGCGGCCATGAATACCTGATCGGCTGCGCCAGCATCGGCATCGCGGACGGCGGACACGTCGCCGCCAGCATTTATCGCAAACTGCATCGGATATATTCCGCGCCTGCCGAATACAGCGTATTCCCCCGCAACCCGCTGCCGTTGCACGCGCTGAATCAATCTCTCGATGCGCCGATCCCGCCGCTGATCAAAGGCTACCTGCGCCTCGGCGCTTATATCTGCGGCGAACCGGCGTGGGACGCGGAATTCAATACTGCCGACCTGTTGATCCTGCTGCCGATGTCGCGCCTGAACAACCGCTATGCGAAACACTTCCTCAGATAACTGCTCCACTGTCACAAATCCGTCATTTTTCCTTAATCAATTTTTCACATTCGCTGCTTAAACTGCCGTGGTCGCATTAGGGCGGCTATTCAAATTACTGGGAGATTCAACATGCAAGGAGCATTCACGCAGCAAAAGAAACTTATCGCCGTCGCGCTGGCAGCGGCAGTCTTCTCGGCGCCTGCATTGGCCGATACCGGCAATGTCAGCGTTTATGGCAAGGCCGACTTATCCTTCGACATCATCAATAACGGCACCTCTGCCGCCGGTGTTGCCGGTGCGAGCAAGAACAACGTATCGAGCAACGTGTCGAAACTGGGCTTCAAGGGCGCGGAAGGGCTGAGCGACGGCCTGTCGGCAATCTGGCAGATCGAGCAGCAGATCAATATGGACAACACCGGCGGCACCTTTGCCACCCGCAATTCCTTCCTGGGTTTGAAAAGCGACAGCGCAGGCACCGTGCTGCTGGGACGCCACGACACCCCCTACAAACTGGCCACGCGCAAGCTGGATGTGTTTGGCGACAGCATTGCCGATAACCGCGCGCTGTTGGGCGGCGTAACCAGCAATACCACCGTTGATTCCGCATTCGCCGCTTTCGATGGCCGTCAGCCTGATGTGATCGCCTACCTCAGCCCGAACATGAACGGTTTCACCGGCGCAATCGCTTATGTCAACCTGGCAGAAGGCAACACCACTGCTGCACAGGCCAAGTCCAGCGCATTGAGCCTGGCCGGCATGTACAAGGCAGATGCCCTGTACGGTGCGCTGGGCTATGAAGAGCATAAACTTAACAGCCTCACCGGCACCAAGGAATCTGCTTGGAAGCTGGGCTTGGGTTATGACTTCTCGTCGTTCGCGCTGGGCCTCGTTTATGAAAAGACCGATGACAACACCGGCGCACTGGGTGCCAACGTACGCGGCCACAATGCCTACTACCTGGGCGGCAAATACAAGATGGGCATGAATGCCGTCAAGTTTGCCTACGGCAAGGCCGGTCAGCATGGCGCAACCGCCAATACCGGGGCGAACCAGTTCAGCCTGGGGTATGACCATGGCATGAGCAAGCGCACCAAGCTATATGCAATCTATTCGCGCATCAACAACAATACTGCCAGCGATTACGGCTTCAGCCAGAGCACCGCGGCAGCAGGCACCATCAACGGCATCGGCGCTTCCCCGTCTGTCATTTCCCTCGGCATGCAACACAACTTCTGATCAGGGCAACCGGTGAAACAACCAGCCAGCTCTGCCGATGCGGAGGAGCTGGCCCGACAAGCATTTCGCTGCAAGGTGTTATTGATTCAAGCAGTGTTTATAGGCGATACAACCAAATGGAGACAATATGAACAGCAAACTCAAGCAGCTCATCATCGGCATTGCCACAGCCACCGCGCTGTCCTTTGCCGGCGCAGGCCATGCAGCTACTACTATCACCGGCGCGGGCGCGACCTTTCCCTATCCGATCTACGCCAAATGGGCTGAGGCCTACAAAGCCCAAACCGGCGTAAAGATGAATTACCAGTCGATCGGTTCCGGCGGAGGCATCAAGCAAATTACCGCCAAGACCGTGGATTTCGGCGCGTCCGACATGCCCCTGACACCGGAAAAACTGGACAAGGGCGGCCTGATGCAATTCCCGACCGTGATCGGCGGCGTCGTTCCCGTCATCAATCTAGCCGGCGTCGGCACCGGTGCGCTGAAGCTGGATGGCGCGACACTGGCCAGCATCTACCTCGGCAAGATCACCAAGTGGAACGACCCGGCAGTGGCTGCGCTGAACAAGGACATCAGGCTGCCCGACGAGAACATCACCGTCGTGCATCGCTCCGACGGCTCCGGCACCACCTTCATCTTCACCAACTACCTGTCCAAGGCCAGCCCGGAGTGGAAGTCCGCCGTGGGCGAAGGCACAGCGGTTTCCTGGAAGGCCGGCACCGGTGGCAAAGGCAACGAGGGCGTGGCGTCTTATGTGCAACGCATCAAGGGCTCGATCGGTTATGTGGAATACGCCTACGCGCTGCAAAACAGGATGAATACCGTGCAGATGAAGAACCGCGACGGCAATTTTGTCGAACCGGGCGAAACCTCTTTCAAGGCTGCCGCCGGCAATGCAAATTGGGAAGCCGCACCGGGTTTTTATGAAATCCTGACCGACGAGCCCGGCAAGGATAGCTGGCCGATCAGCGGCGCGACTTTCATCCTGATGCACAAGATGCAGGAAGATGCGGCCACGGCGCGGGAAGTACTGAAGTTCTTCGACTGGGCCTACGCCAATGGCGGCAAGCTGGCTTCTGAGCTGGACTACGTGCCGCTGCCGGAAAATGTGCAGAACCTCATCCGCAAGGCATGGAAAGATCAAATCCGTGACACATCGGGCTCATCGCTGACGAAATAAACCAATTCGCAGAAGGTGGAATATATCGCGGGGGTCTATGACCCCCGTTTTTTCAGCCCCTGATTACGATGCTTTCAGAACCGCTTTGTCAGGCAATCCTGACAAGGCGGTTTTTTTGTGGGCAAGCTGAATTTGGCTAATGCACTGAACCCCTATTCGCCCAGCAATACTCGCCGCCAGAAAGCCCCCTTGAGGCTTTACGCCTATCCAATTACCTCAGGTTGCCTCACTGCTGCCACTCGCCAAGTAGTACTATTGCGACAGTCTTGCTTTTCTCGACTATGGTTATTTCCGGAGCGAACCGCTCTGGAAATTGGTTAAATCGTCCCCATTTCGTTTTCCATGCCGGATCAATTTTCCAAACCAATCAGCACGGAGGTCTTTTATGCCGTCACGTAACCCGATCGACTGGATGTGGGCTGAAGCCTGCCAGCTACTGGATGAGGCCGAGCGATTGCAGCGGCAGTTTTTCCGCCTCGACTATCCGCGTGGGGCGCGCGTGGCGTGGCAGCCTCCTGTGGATGTGTTCGAGGACGAGCGCGAGTTTGTAGTCGTCGTCGCGCTGCCCGGTGTGTCACCCGGTAATGTCGAGGCAAAGATCGACGGGCGCACACTGCTGATCCGCGCCCAACGCCGGGTATCGCTGCAGGATCGCCACTGCTCGATCGAGCGGCTGGAGATTCCCCACGGCTACTTCGAGCGGCGCTTGGTGCTGCCGCGAATCCGGGCTGAACTGGAATCGCAGCAATGGAGCGATGGCTGCCTGGTGCTGACCATCAGAAAGGTGAGGTGAACGCAATGGCCAAAAACGAGGATACCCGCAACCCCGCGCAAGCAGAGGGCAATACAGCCGCATTCGCCGTGCAGGGCGAACCTGCGTCCAGTAGAGCACCCGAGGCCGCAACGCGTACCGCAAAGCCGCTGCCCGAGGATGCGCTGATCATCCTGCCGGTGCGCAATATGGTGCTGTTCCCCGGCGCCCTGGTGCCGATCGCCATCGGCCGCGCCCGCTCGATTGCCGCCGCCCAATTCGCGGCCCGCGCCCAGCGCCAGATCGGCGTGCTGCTGCAGCGCAAAGGCGAGATCGATGAGCCGGGCCCCGACGACCTGCATTGGGTCGGCACCGCCGCCAACGTGCTGCGTTACGTCACCGCTCCGGACGGCGAGCACCATGTCGTCTGCCAGGGCGAGGAGCGTTTCCGCATACTGCAATTCCTCGATGGCTACGACTTCCCCGTCGCGCGCGTGGAACGCATCGAGGACGCGCCGCAGGACAGCAAGGAGATAGAAGCGCGGGCGCTGTCCCTGAAACATCACGCCATCGAAATCCTCCGCATGCTGCCGCAGGAGGTGCCGCAGGAAATCATCAACAGCCTGCAGACCGTCGAGTCGCCGACGCGCTTGGCGAATATCATTTCGATGCTGATGGACGCCCCCATCGAAGAAAAACAGTCGTTGCTGGAAACCTTCGATCTGCGCACCCAGCTCGACCGCCTGCTCGAAATCCTGTCGCGCCGCGCCGAGGTGCTGCGCATCTCGCAGGAGATCGACCAGCGCACCAAGCAGTCGATTGAGGAAAAAGGCCGCGAGCACTTGCTGCGCGAACAACTGCGCACCATCCAGAAGGAGCTGGGCGAAGGCGAGGAAGGCGCCGCCGAACTGGAAGAAATCGCCAAGGCCATCGCCGATGCCGGCATGCCCGAAGAAGTCGAGAAACAGGCGCTGAAGGAACTCAAGCGCCTGCAGCGCATGCCCGAAGCGTCCGGTGAATATCCGATGGTGCGCACCTATCTCGACTGGCTCACCGAATTGCCGTGGAAGGCGCCCGATGCGCCGGCGATCGACATCGACGAGGCGCGTCGCACGCTCGATCAGGATCACCACGGCCTGGAGAAGATCAAGAAGCGTATCCTCGAATACCTCGCCGTGCGCAAGCTCAACCCCCATGGCAAGGCGCCCATCCTCTGCTTCGCCGGACCGCCCGGCGTGGGCAAGACCTCGCTCGGCCAGAGCATCGCGCGCGCCACCGGGCGCGAGTTCGTGCGCGTGAGTCTGGGCGGCGTGCATGACGAGGCGGAGATACGCGGCCACCGCCGCACCTACATCGGCGCGCTGCCGGGCAATATCATCCAGGGCATGAAAAAGGCCGGGACGCGCAACGTGGTGATGATGCTCGACGAAGTGGACAAGCTTGGTGCTGGCGGCTTCCACGGCGATCCGTCATCGGCGCTGCTCGAAGTGCTCGACCCTGAGCAGAACAGCACCTTCCGTGACAACTACCTCGCAGTGCCCTACGACCTGTCGTCGGTGCTGTTCGTGTGCACCGCCAACGTGCTCGACACCATTCCCGGCCCGCTGCGCGACCGCATGGAAATTATCCAGTTGCCCGGCTACACCGCGCAGGAAAAGCTGCAAATCGCGCAGCGCTACCTGCTCGACCGCCAGCTTTCGCGCAACGGCCTGCTGCCGGCGCAGTGCGAAATCACCAGTGCCGCACTGACCGGCATCATCGAGGACTACACGCGCGAAGCCGGCGTGCGCAACCTCGAGCGCGAGATCGGCTCGGTGTGCCGCCATGTCGCGCTGCGCATCGCCGCAGGCGGCGTGGAACACGTCACCATCGACGCGGCCGACCTGCCCGCCATTCTCGGCGCCCAGAAGTTCGAGGCCGAGATCGCCATGCGGACTGCCGTGCCCGGCGTTGCTACCGGGCTGGCGTGGACGCCGGTGGGTGGCGACATCCTCTTCATCGAAGCGGCGCGCATGCCCGGCAACGGCAAACTCATCGTCACCGGCCAGCTCGGCGATGTGATGAAGGAAAGCGTGCAGGCCGCCCTGTCGCTGGTGAAAGGGCGCGAGGCGGAACTGGGAATCGATGCCGAGATGTTCGACAAATCCGACATTCATATCCACGTGCCGGCAGGCGCAACGCCCAAGGACGGCCCGAGTGCCGGTGTCGCGATGTTCACGGCGCTCGCCTCGCTGTTCACGCAGCGCCCGGTGCGCAGCGACGTGGCGATGACCGGCGAGATCAGCCTGCGCGGCCTCGTGCTGCCGATCGGCGGCGTGAAGGAAAAAGTGCTCGCCGCGCTGCGCGCCGGCATCAAGACCGTGATGCTGCCCGCCCGCAACCGCAGGGATATGGAAGATATTCCCGCCGAGGCGAGAGAGAAGCTCGAGTTCGTGTGGCTGGAACATGTGGATGACGCGCTGAAGGTGGCATTGTCGGCAAGGACTGAAACGCCGGGGTGAATATTCGGGTGCCACCCTGGTAATTCAGTTGCCACTGACCATACTTGGCATTCAGCCAACTTCATGTTGAAAAATTGCTTGCTGGGAAGTGCAGCACCCGACACAAAGCTGAAGTTCTGGCTGAGAGCCCTGACCGTCTCCTCCTCGGTGCGGATTCAACCGGTCTGTCACACCAGGCAGGACTGAATTGACTATGAATGACCGCTTTGTGGCATGCTGTTAGCAAGGCACTACAGCCGTTGCGTGCCATAAGGAGACATTCGCACCCGTCCGTACTATTATGCATATGCGGAACAATAAATTCGGGTGGCTTTAATGAATCAATTAGTTATCGAAAATATGCATTCCACACTATTTTTAATAGTACAGACCGGTGGGTCTGGCTAATAACTGTTAGACGCGCCCATTCTAGGCGCGCACGCAAATCGCTGAGGAGCACGTAATGATCGTGAGTCGCCCTTATCTAGTCGCTATGGGAATTGCCGCAGTTCTTCTTGTGAACTCGCAACTGCTGGCCGACGAACGCGTCGATGTCGATATAGCCAAATTGTACGAAGAATTTAATGCGGCACTTAGACAGGTCGGACCTAATGATCCCGATGCCCTAAGTCGCTTTTATACCAAGGCGCATAGGGCGGCGAACCGGTGTGCTTTTTTTGATTCTAACTGCCGGATGTCTGGCAGGATTTTTAATGAGGTCATCACGTTGACGACGTATGAGATCGTTTCAATTGAAACCAACGCTGACGGGTCCGTGGATCTGATGGTCTTAGGCAATAGTTTAGGCACCGGCAATAGTGCCGAGGGCGTGGAAGTAGGCTTGGTCGTGAAGTGGACGTTCGAGGAAGGGAGATGGAGAATTGGCTCAATCATGAGTGGTCCACCAGATCGGGATTGGCTGAAAAGAAGGTTTTCAATTAAAGAGCTGCGTCCCAAGCCAATCACGCCGAGAGATTGAGAGGCGGATACGGTGAACAAGAATCGATTCAAATACGACCTTGCCTATGGATGCTTCTTATTTTGCGGGGCAAGCGCGTTAGTTATCGGCGTCATGGGTGCGATCCCGATGGATTCCGGAGCCTCCGGCGGCCTGGGTTTTCTGGTGGCTATTCCCCTGGCTCTCGCATTCATTACCGCACTGGTGGTTGGAATTGTGCTGTCTCTCTTACTCTGGAGACACTGGCCCCTTCTATTACTTGTCGCAATGACAATCTTCTTTGTCGCGGAGATCGTTACGGAGGCGGGCAACGCGGCATTTTACAATGCTGCCCCTTTTTTGTATGGGATTGGAAGTCTCGCGATTTGCGGCATTTGGTTCTTCGTGGTGAGAGGGAAGGCATTTCCGACCCCGGATGCCGAATAATGGTCGCGCCTAACTTGCTGCTGCACCCGACCCTCGCGAGCTACGCTCGCTCGGGCGGGTGAGCGCGGCGTTAGGCCTAGGATAAGGCATCGTGAAGCTATATAAATACAGTCGCTATTCCGAGCACCTGCTTAGTACCTTGGTCAAAGGAACTGTTTGGCTTTCCGGGCCACAACATTTCAACGACATCTTTGACTGCCAATTCCAAAGAACCAACCTAACAAAACAGGAGCTGTCAGAGCTCCGGATACTTCACAAGCACAGGAACAGTGAATTTGAAGATCAGGTTCCGCTCGATTGCATTGCCGACAAATCGGTCGAGACGCCACCCGCGAACATGATTGATGGAGAGTACGCGGAGATTTCTTCGTTCATTTGGAGATTTGGAATCCTGACCCTAAGCGAAGTTTCCGATTCTCTTTTGATGTGGGCGCACTACGCGGCGAATCACACTGGACTGTGTATTGAATACGACGTTGAGGCTGAGGCTGATCTCGGCAACGGGTCGCTAAGGCCGGTAAGTTATTCAACTGAATATCCGACGCTGTCTATTTACGATTTTGGCGTCGACATCTTGAAAACTACCTTGCGGATCCTCACCACAAAATCAATGGAATGGGCATACGAAAAGGAATGGCGCTACTTTGAGAACAACAAGAAGAACACAGAGATCCCGTCACCATTTGAAATTACCGGTGTCATATTTGGCGCTCGAATGAAGACGGATCAAATGGATACAGTCAAAAAGATACTCAAGGGCAAGGATGTCAAGTTCTCTCAGGCCCAGCAATCGACCACTAGGTTCTCGCTCGACAGGTTGAAAGTTGATTAGCGCACAACAAACACGCGCTTGGGTGTGGCCTAACCTATCAATGCACCGGCCTGCGCGAAAAGCCGCGCAGGCCGGTGATTTTGAACGTTGACGGTCTGCTTTTTAAAGTCGCGACTGACTGCAACGTGTCGATTGTGTGAGTTCGCTAATGTCCGCTGTCGAGCAGTTCAGTTTTTTGTGCGCGATGAAATTTTCATTGCGCTAAAGCAGGCGTTCGTCAATTCACCCTATCGACACAAAGGCGACATCCGACTTGCTCCATAGCAGATAATTCGCCCGCTTGAGCGAGGGGCTAGGCATACGCGATGCCGTACCAGCGTGATTTCCATTTCCCTGATTGAATAGTAACTTCGGTGATCTTGTAGTCCTGATCTTTGCGCGGGAGATAGCTGCGGCTTCGGAGCCAATCCATGATTTGGGCGAGGTTTTGAAGTTCCTGAATCTTTGAAGCTAAGTGCCACAGTTTCGTTATTGGCACATCTGGATGTTGTACGCGGTGCCCACCGATGAAGTTTACGGAACCGATCATTGTCTGAAAATCGTAGGATTGGTCAATCTGCAGCAATGACATCAAACGTGCATCATTGTCAGAAAACATCTTTGCGATCTTTTGGGCTTGAGCAACACCCTTTCGCAGCTCCTCTGATCGTGCCAGTATCTCTCTGACCTCGGCTGGCTCGATAAACCATTTGATCTCGATGCAGAGACATATCTTCGCTTCCCGATCGATAATTGCGAGGTCAAGATCGGTGTCATCGAGTTGACCGTGCTTGAAGTCGAACTTAAGCCCAGCGAGGGAAGTGATGGTCTCAGACCTGGCTTGGCTCTCCTTCTCGTCCACGAACTGTGAGTATAGTTTGCGGTCCGCCGGTACTTGGTTCAACAGCACACACAGATTCCGCTCTGCATGTACATGTGTCATTACAAATGGAGAGATCGCGTACTGACCGTTTGTTAGATCGACTATCGGTTGAATGGCGATATCTGGATTTCTGATGTTCACCTCACCGAAGGTCAGGTATCGCAATACATTTTGAACTACCGACTTCTGGATGCCGGTATGTCTGGCAATTGTGATTAGAAGCCCCCCTTTTCTCGGTGTCCAAACAGCGCTTGCGAATGCGATGGCAGCCGCACCGCCTGCAGCGGCAATTTGCCGTGCGGCGAACCACGCATAGGCCATAGATTGGAGACAGATGAAGACAGCTCGGTACTGCGCAAGCGAAAAGTAGGTGAACTGCCAGTTGTCTGGCAAAGCGTGGCGGCGGCTCAACGGCTCTTCAAATGCAAATGAAAGTCTCTTCATTAGTCGGCGGGTGAAGTCGACTGAGTAGACGCCGCCACTTACGTGCATGTTCGCTACAAGCTCTCGTTGGGCCAGATTTGGATCTAGGCCGACTTCTCGATCTGGATCGCGCTTTGCGACAAATCGGTCATAGACCTCATAAGACAGATCATTCGTTGACCAGTCTGTCGGAATTAGGTCATTGCCTTGCACTACAAGGTCGATCTCCTTTGCGTGAAACAGAGGAAAAATGGTGCAGAAGTGAGCATAGTCCTCCGCTCGATCTAACCAGTCATTTGCGAGTTGATAGTGCTCATCGATGAGTTCGCGATTAAACGTAAATGGCCCTTTAGCAGATCGTTGATGGCACACGCGTAGCGGATACGTCAGTGCGTTCATCAGGCCGTCTACGTATATCGCCGCCTGCGGAGCATCCAGTGGGGACATCACAGCGATCTTGAAGTGATGATCCTCGACGACTGACAACAGTGTCCAAGCGCATTGCGCGAACGGCAGGCTTGCGAGCTCGTTCTGTGCGAACGCTTCGTCAATTTCCACCTCGATGTCGTGTAGTTCTTCGATGGCCAAGTAACGGGTTCCGATACGGATGCCTAACGAGGCTGTAGAAAAAGTATATTCATGCCTGCATCGTGCCGTGAACCAAAACAAATATCAAGCAAATGGCTGCTCTTGGAAATTGTTTGATTGCCCGCTATTGGCACTGAGTGATCAGTCAGCTCTTTAAACAGCTTGCCGCGAAGCTGACGCTGGAATAAAGAAATTCGTGCTGCCTTGAAGCTGCCAGTGGCCAACCATCACTACCGACACAAACCAGACGGTCGATCTCCTCCGAAGTAGACATTCAACGATTGACATGAGTGAAAGCCAGTTTGGGGTGCAACTCAAACTAATCCGCTCACCGTCCAGGATAGTAGCGCAGCCAACGGGAGTGTAGCCAACCAGGACAGCATAATTTGGCGCAATGCCGTCCAATCCAATGTCTGTGCACGCATACCGACCCCGGCAATGGAGCCGACCGAGACATGTGTTGTGGAAACTGGCACCCCCAGTTTGCTGGCGAACAGTACCAGGATCGCAGTAATCAAATTGGCAGCCAGTCCTTGACTATGATCCATGCGCGTCACGCGATGGCTCATACGTTCCGCAACTTTCTTTGCAAAACCGATTCCGCCAAATGTCATTGCGACGGACAGCAACAAAATGGAGGTTTGTGCCTCAATCAGCCTGGATGCGATAAGCAGGGCTGCCATTTTCGGCGTGTCGTTCACTCCGCGTGCAAAACAGATCGCCATTGCGGACAGGATGTGCAGCTTGTCCAGCCAGTTGGTAATCGAGAAACGTGAAATGACCGGCAACGAGTCACAATCCTTTTCACGTCCCAATACAAGCCAGGGTGCCAATGCGTTTTGCAGTGCAGCACCGCCGGTTGCGGTTGCAGCAGACATTTCCGGCTGGATTGCGCACACACAATCCTCCTCTATCGGGCGTAAACGAAACGCTGAATATGCCAATGCGCCCAGAATAGCTGCCAGCAATGGGCTGGCCAGCAACGGCAGCAAAAAGGTTTGCATCAATCTGCCGGGATGTACGCCGCTCTCGGCTTGCGCCAGGCCTGCGCCGATCAGCCCCCCGATCAGCGCGTGAGTGGTGGAAACCGGATAGCCCAAGCGCGTTGCGAGGAAAATGGTAATCGCCGCGCCGCATGATACGCTCAGAATAAACAGGGGCGTATTGACTACAGCATCTGCAACCAACCCCTTGCCGGAAAAGTTCTGTACCAGCGTTTCGGCAAGAAACAGGGCAGCGAAACAACCAGCCACCGTAGCCAATGTTGCCAACGTGAGTGCCTGGCGGTAATTCAGCGTATCCGACCCCCAGATGGTCGCGAACCCCTTGAAGTTGTCGTTTGCTCCATTACTGAAGGCAAGAAACAGTGCAGCAATAACTATTAGCCATTCCATGATCTTTCTCCCTGCGCGGTTATTTGATTGCGGTGAACTTGACGCTCACCATTTTGCCTTGCACGGCGTTCAAGTCGTCTGCTTCCGGGGCAGGTGTGTACTCCTTGCCGGGGCTGCATGCCATCCCGTCGAGTTCGGGGGCGGAGAGTAGATGTCGCGGTTGTACTCGACGATGGCCCCGTCATGATCGATCGCGATGATGCAGTCGAGCGAAGAACAGCATCGCATTGAACCATTACTGACAGACCAGGTGCTCGTGCAGCACTATCGGTTCTTTTACATCCATCATCATTTTCGAATCCCGCTACGGAGTGCGATTATCTGCAGAGAAGAACAACGACAATTCCACTGGATAGAAATTGCACCACCTGTCTAGCGTGCCTGCTCACGATTGTGGTTGAGCCGCCTGCCCGATTCCTGCGGCATCCAGGCTGTCCCCGATGACTACCAGCCTGCCGGCTGTGACGTCCTTGTCGAAGCGTGCTGAATCGACATTTCCGAAGGCGCTGTCAAAGCGATAGGGACCGTTCGTTGTGCTGACCAGTGCCTTTGCCCGCGCTACACGCCCGAACTTCCCGCATGACAGATCGGCAAACAGCTTCTGTACGGAAGCAAATTCCATCTGGTCCGCAAGCCTGAAGGAAAATGTCTCAAACTTGAGATGGCAGTTGCCAGAAACAATCTGGCGCCGCAGCGGCGCGTCCGGCAAAGGCATGTCGATTTCGGCATTGACAGTGCGGAACAGGATGGCGCGTGGATTGATGGTGCCGATCAGGCGTTCAGCGGCGTCAATCGCAGATACCTCAGCGAGGTCGATCTTGTTCACCAGGATAACATCGGAATTTACGATCTGGTCCTCGAAGAAGGTTCCGTACATTTCTGATTCGTAGAGCTCCGCGAACTCCGTGGCGTCGACGATGCCGATGACCGATGCGGAGCCGGTGCCGGCACTTTCTATTGCCTCCAGCACGCCCGACGGCGAGGCCACTCCACTCGGCTCAATCAACAGGTGCTCGGGCGAGAACTGTTCCACGATACCCTGGATGGTCGTGACAAGGTCAAGCTTGAGGGTGCAGCAGATGCAACCGCTCGGCAGCTCCACCGATTCGATGCCGCCCGCAGAGAAGATTTCGCCGTCGATGCCTGCCTTGGCGAAGTCATTGACGAGTACCACGGCCTTCTCCGTATTGCCAGCCACGAAGTTCCTGATGAACGTCGTCTTCCCTGAACCCAGCAATCCGCACACTACCGTCGTTTTCATAATAATCCTAAGCCGTACCAGCCTCTATCAAAGTCTGATCGTCCATCGTACGTATGGTCATTACTCCGTTGCCCGAGCTGCTGATGCCTGGGCGGCGATCTGCCGGGCTTTTTCAAGATGCTCTTCCAGCACTGCGGAAGTTCCCGTCGTCTTCTCCAGCGTCAGCGAGAAGATGTCGCAAACCTCATTTGCCTTGCCGATATAGTAGTCGTCGTTTCCCACCCCGGTATCGATGTAAAGCCCGGTCCGAAAGGCGGACATAAGTCTTTTGGCCATTTCTATCGGGTCTTTGCCGTATTTCACCACCCGGTCCAGATGGTTTCCCTTGATGACCATATCGACGCCGAGCTCCGCCCATCCTGGGCTCATGAACCACGTCCCGATTTCTTTGCGGACTGCCTCGCCATGCTTTTCAGGCGTCATGAATATCTGGATGCAGTCTTCCATCTGCGGCATCACCACCGGTATGTCGATCTCGTTTTCTATCCCTTTCAGCGACTGGCAATAGCCGTAGCCGAGGAAGATCACGTCAACTTTATCCTTGATGGCCTTCACGTTTTCCAGGACGATCTCTTTCATCTTTTTCGGACTGCTGTGGAGCGCCGCCTCAAGATAAATGATCTCGGTGATGCCGGGAGTTTTACTCAACAGCTTGTCCAGCTCAAGCTTCATGATGTCGCAGGCAATAACACCGATTCTCAAAGCCGATACCTCCAGGATTGCAGGGGATGCCGCCTATATTTGGACGACATTTTTCATTTGCTACACAGGGGCAATCTATCGAGTGGTCATTTGATTGCGGTAAATTTGACGCTCACTACTTTGCCCTGTACCTGGTTCAAGTCGTCTGCTGCCGGGGCTGGTGTGTATTCCTTGCCTGGGCAGCACGCCATACCGTCGAGTTCCGGATCGGAGAGCAGATGGCGTGCGACAACTTTAATTTCGGTAAAGCCCGCTTCCTTCAGCGTATCCCAGTAATCTGCCTCCGGTATCGCGCCGCCGGTGCAACCCGCCCAGCCCGATTGCAGCCGCTCGCGCAACTCTGCGTCTATCGGCCCGGTCAACAGGATGTCGGAGATGGCGAGCCGCCCGCCCGGTTTGAGAATGCGAAACGCCTCTCGAAAAACCGCGTCCTTGTCGGGGCACAGATTGATGACGCAATTGGATATCACCACGTCGGCACTGGCGTCCGGCAACGTCGTATCCTCCAATGGTGCATGACGAAACTCGACGCTGCGATCCGCCAGGCCGGCCTGCGCTACCGCCTGTTTCGCCTGTTCAATCATCTGCGGCGCGAAATCGACCCCGTATACTTTGCCGCCCGCACCCACCTTGCGCGCCGCCAGGATCACATCGATGCCGCCTCCACAACCGATGTCGACGACCACCTTACCCGGCTGCAAATTCGCAAAGCCGGTCGGATTGCCGCAACCGCGCGAAAGATTCCGCGCAATTTCCGGCACCGAGGAGAGCTCTGATCTGCTATAGATAGCCTGCTCATGCGCGCAGCAAGCCTGGATGGCCGGTTTGCTGCAACAGGAATCTGCGGCGTTTCCGGCTGTTTCCGCGAATTTGCCATAGCGTTCCTGCACAACTTGACGGACTTCATCGGGTTTCACGACTTCTCCTCCCTTTTGAGGTTGTTACGCCTTTGTCTGTGCCGTTGCTGCCTTTGCGGCGACCTTTTGGGCTATTTCAAGATGCTCTTCCAGCACTGCGGAAGTTCCTGTCGTCTTTTCCAGCGCCAGCGAGAACACGTCGCAGAACTCGTTCGACTTGCCGATATAATAGTCGTCATTCCCGACCCCGGTATCGATGAAGAGCCCACGCCGGTAATGGGTAAAAAGTCTCCTGGCCATCTCCATCGGATCTTTGCCGTACTTCACCACCCGGTCCAGATGGTTTTCCTTGATGACCATTTCGGCCCCGATCTCCGCCCAGCCGGGACTCATGAACCAGGTACCAACTTCCTTGCGTATCGCCTCGCCATATTTTTGCGGCGTCATGAATATCTGGATGCAGTCATCCATCTGCGGCATCACCACCGGTATGTCGATTTCGTCCTCGATCCCTTCCAGTGCATTGCAAAAACCGTAGCCGAGGAAGATCACGTCCACCTTATCCTTGATGGCATTCACATTTTCCAGGATGGTCTGTTTCATCTTTTTCGGATAGCAGTGGAGCGCCGCCTCGAGATAGATGATCTCGGTAATACCGGGGATTTTGCTTAATAGCTTGTCCAGTTCAAGCTTCATGATGTCGCATGCAACAACGCCGATTCTCATGGTCGGGACCTCCATGGTTGAAGGGTATGCGGCCCATTCTCAAGCGACCCGTTCAATTTTCCAGACGAAACCATTTTCAAAATATGCTCCTCAAATGAGTGCTTCATACATACGGCTGACCGATGGACATTGCGGTCATCTTGAGTTCCAGAAAAATGGTTTTTCCCCAGCCGCTGGCGAGGGGGGCGGATTTTTCTTCGGTGTGCACGGTGGTTTCCAGATTTTTCCCGCCGGTTTCCGCTGCTTGGCGCTCTGCCGTTGTGCGCGCAAGTTGCTCGGCATAAATGATTGCCGGTTCCACATCGTCGAAAACCTTGTGTTCGCCGGCGGCCACCACGGCAAAACCGACGGGGCGTAGCGGCCTCACGAAGACCTGCGCCATCGCGGTCACCCGTCCGGTAACCGCGCCGGTGGCATTGGCGACTTCCGCATGTTCGGGCACCACCAGTTGCGCGCCCAGATCGCTTGCCACTCTTGGGAAATAGGCCTTGACCGGCGCGCCGACCGCCACCAGTGGCCGGTTCAGTTTGAAGCTGGCCGCGATGCCCCCGTTGCAGCCCAGCCGCAGAAGGCTGTCGATGAGTTCGCGGCTCTCGCGCGCGGGCAGCGCGATCCCCTCTTCCTCCAGCGATTTCGCGGCGATATTGAATTTCAGTTTTTCGATTATCTTGTCAAGCAACAGCGCGATCAGCTGTTCCCGGTCCAACCCGGTCTTGTTTGCGTAAAACTTCATCGCCTCCTCGCACGCGGCGCGATCCCACAGATCGAGCGTTCCTTTAACATGCAGCAGATCAGTCGGGGTAAATGAGACCTCGGCCACAAAACCGAGTTTCACGAACTGGTCCAGGTTTACCGATGGTCCGGATATCATCTCGATGTCGGCGCGGTGCAGCACTTTGCCAGCCAGCGCCTCCAGCATCAGCCGCTCATATTTTCCGACCGCAAACGTAGGCATCTTCACCAGCATGAAGAAATCCAGATCCAGGCCCTTCAGCGCCGGTCCCTGCGTGGCCGCCAGCGATTTCAAGGCATCATTCAGCGCCGGACATTGGCTGGACGCCAGCGACAGCGGTACCACCCGGCGCGGACCGATATGAATTTCATCCGCCGATTTCACCAGTATCCTGCTGTCGCCGCCGAGACCGGCGGTCCACATGTCAATCGAGCGCACGCGCGTCCGCCATCCGCCGACCACTGCGCCGTTCTCGCTGGCGGCCGGAATCGCGCCGCTGATAACGCCGATGTCGCTGGTGGTTCCGCCCATGTCAACCACTACCGCGTCGCTCAGGCCGGTCAACCAGCAGGCGCCGATTACGCTGGCCGCGGGGCCGGACAGCACGGTTTCGACCGGCCGACTGCGCGCCGATTTTTCGCTGATGAGCGATCCGTCGCCGCGCACCACCATCAGGGGAGCGTGAATGTTGTTTTCCGCCATGATGTGCATTACCGCGTCCAGCAGCTCGCCAATGACGGGGAGCAGGCTTGCGTTGAGCGCCGCCGTGACGGCGCGCTCCACCATGCCGACGCCGCTGGAAAGTTCGTGCCCGCAGACCACCGGGTGCGCGCATTCAGCCGCGATCAATTCCTTCAGTTGCAACTCGTGTGCGGCGTTGTAGATGCTGAAATACCCCGACACCGCGAACGCGTCCACCCGGTCTTTCATGCGCCTGACGGCCTTGCGGGCGGCGTCGCTATCAAGTGGTGCAGTTTCGCTTCCGCCGAGGTCATGCGCGCCGCGAATGACGGCAACCTCTTCCGCCGGGACGTTCGCGGGAAGCTTGAAACTGTTTTCGTCCGGCACGGCGATGATCAGGCCGACCCTGGAGCCCTTCCCTTCAACGACGCTGTTGGTGGCGAGTGTGGTGGAGAGCGACACCAGTTTGACTTCGGGGAACAGGCTGTTGTCCAGCGCAGCGAGGGAATTTTTTATGCCGATGCGCAGATCCTGCTTGGTGGTCAATGCCTTCGCCTTGGAAACCAGGCGGCGTTCGCTGAAATCAACAATGACGCTGTCGGTGAACGTGCCGCCGGTATCGATGCCAATCCCGTACTTCATGCCGGACCGGCGTCAGGGAATGACAGGCATTTGGTGAACAGCTTGTCGTAATCGGGAAAGCACGACAGTTCGGTGTAGTCTATTTTTCGCGCCAGGCGCGCCGCTTCTTCGCGTTGCTCCTTCGACAGCAGGCACAGGATGGCGCCGGACTTGGACGAGTTGCCGATCAGGGTGACGCGGTCGAGCAGTTCTGTCGGTATCACCCCCATGCGGGCGAAACTTTCCATGCGCACATGGAAACCGAACGCACCGGCGATGTAGACGCGGTCGATGTCCTGCAGGCCGATGCCGAGCTTGCTTAACAGCACCAGTATGCCTGAAAGGATAGCGCCCTTGGCGAGCTGCACCTGGCGGATGTCCTTCTGCGTTATGGCAATCGGCCCAAAGCCCTTCTTGCCGGCGCTGAGCACGAAACTGGCCGGTCCCTCGCCGCTCTGCAACCTATGTGCCCACGGCGGCGCATCCCCCGGCTGCAACTTCACGAAGCGCCCGGATGGCTGGACGATACCGGCCTTTACCAGTTCCCCCACGGCGTCGATGATGCCGCTGCCGCACAGTCCCACTGCCGCCTTGCCGCCGATGGTCTGGACTTCTACGTCGTCGTTTATGAAAACTTTTTCAATCGCGCCATTGGCCGCACGCATGCCGCAGCTGATATTCATTCCCTCCAGCGCCGGGCCGGCGGCGCACGAACAGGCGCATAGCTTTTCCTTCGAACTGAAAGCGATTTCACCATTGGTGCCGATATCGATGAAAAGCGCCCGCTCGTCCTTGCCGGCCAATTCCGCGCTGAGAATGCCCGCCACGATGTCCGCCCCGATATACGCGGAAACGGACGGCAGGCAGTAGACCGTGCCGAACGGCGATATGGTGATCCCCAATTCCCGTGCCGTGACATTCACCCCGCAGGTGAAGGAGGGGACATAAGGGGATTTCCCGATGCCCGACGGGTCGACGCCGAGCAGGAAATGCATCATGGTGGAATTCGCCGCCACCGCTATTTCGTAAATATTGCGCCGCTCCACCTCCGCATCCTGGCACGCCTCGCCGATGAGGGTGTCGATGCACTCCCGGATCATGCGGCTCAGTTCATCCAGTCCCTGCGAATGTTCACGCACATGCTGGATGCGGCTCAGCACGTCGAGGCCGTGGTTCTTCTGCGGGTTGATCATGGTGCACGCGGCCAGCTCTTCGCCGCTGACCAGATTCACCAGCGAGACCACCACCGTGGTGGTGCCGATATCGACTGCCGCGCCGTAGCAAAGAGAAGCGGTATCGCCGGGTTCGATGCCGATGAGGTCTGCTCCCGCCGACACCAGGGTTGCCTTGAACCCGCTGCTGCGCAACACGCCGGGAATCTGTTGCAGCAGGGAGAGCGGCAGCTTTTCGGAAAGGCCGAGTCCGAGTGCCTGCTCCAGCCTCGAAACATCGTCCAGATTGTCTTCCAGCTTCGGCTTTTCGAGTTCGATGTATTTCTTGCCGATGTTCGGATTCAGGCAGAATTCCGGCATGCGCCCTTCGGACAGGATGCGGTGTTTTTTTCCGGCCATGCCCAGCACCTGGTAATCGGCCACGCCGGTGACTTTCGAGCGGCAGGCCAGCCTCACCCCCTGGGCAAGGTTTTCTGCGCTGATATGTTTGATCTCGTCTTCGTGCGGCTCATCCGCCCCGCCATCCACGAGTTGAACCAGGCATTTGCCGCAGGTGCCCTTGCCGCTGCACGACGACTCGATATCGATAAAGGCGTCGCGCGCCACCTGCATCAGGCAGTCGCCCATGGCGGCATCCACCACCTTGTTCTGCGGCAGAAATTTGATTTCCACTTTTCCCATTACCCTGCCTTTGTATCCTGCCTGGTGTTAACGGTTGAACCGCCTTCAAGGATGGCTCTGGCAAGACCCCTGATATTTACCAAGGGTGTTCTCGGGCTGATGCCGCAGGCCGGTGAAAGTATCCCTACCCCGCCCCTCAAGCACCGCTCGCCGTGTTTCGTGATGTCATCCGGCTCGCCCTTTTCCAGCAGATAAGTGCTTACGTTACCCATGGACACTTTAGCGGGAGCGAGTTCCTTGAGCGTCTTGATGCTGACCATGGCATCCACGCTGATGGATTCGGCGGCAATTTCGGACAACAGATTGCCGAGACAGCGCACGTCGCCGCAAATATGGACGATGGACGGGATGCCGTGTTTTTCCCGAAAATGCGTGACCAGGCGGTTGATGTATGGAATCGCAAACTCGGCAAAGGATTTTTTTCCCAATATCTCGCCCGATGCCGACGGATCGGCGATGCAGATCACATCGGCACCCGCCTCGACCAGCGCGTCGCCAAAGCGGATGAGGTTCTCGTTGACGAACTCCATCAGCTTGTGTGAGTTTTCCCTGTCAGTAATCAACCCCTTGTAATAGACCATCGGCTCGATCAGGGATGAGGCCAGACTCACCGGGCCGGTGAGGTTTGCGATGACTGGTGTCTGCGGCGCCTCTTTTTTCAATATCCGTATCGCGTCGATGCAGACTCTGGCGCGCCCCTTGCCGGGATCGATGTTCTGCAGGCGCTCGATCTGGTCGAGGCGCTCGATGGCATATTCCGTGACACGCGGCTCGTTTCCCAGCGCGCCGAGGTCAACCTGCGCGCCCATCGCCTCGGCTTCCACGGTCATGCAGAAAGGCACGCCGGTATTTTCGATGCCGCCAACCCGGTTCGCAGCCAGTGTGAGGCGGGCCATCTTTTCGGGATCCGAGTGCGCCTCCGGCCACCAGCTTTCGGCGGCGTCCATGAGTTCGGTCACCGCCATGTTCATCATCCCGCCGGGGCAGATGAAGGGAGGCCGGTCGGCGGCATCACCGCGCAACGCATTCAGCAGCCTGGTTTTTTCATTCATGTCAGCCGCTCCTGTTCATCGCAACATCACGATGATGTATGCGCGCTTTCCTTGTTGGTGATGCTGAAGGCCATTTGAAGGGCGACCGCACAGGCAACATAGAACAGTGCCACCGAGACATAGGAGCCATAGTATTGGGCCACGCGCGCCGCGTATTCCATTGCCGTCATGTCGTTAAAACGCCCGGAGAATACATAAAAGCTGGCGTTGGAAAACAGGAAAGCAAAACTGCTGGCTGCCCATGCCGTCAGAGCCAACCCGGCCAGTCCCTTGCCTTCCATGCTGTGTCGAGTCGCAAACCAGTGGCCGGCGAACCACAGGCTAGCATAGGTCGGAATGAGGAACCAGTAGGCCGGCGTCATGCACCAGTCGCTGATGCCCTGCACCGAGGTTGCGTAGTAATCCACCAGACCCGCTTCCAGCAGCAGCGCAATGAATACAGCCACGGATGCGCGCGCAAACTTGGCCAGATACAGGCCGCATAAAAAGAATACCGCGTAAGAAGCATCGGGCAGGGAAACTGCCGATCCGAAATGGTTATAACGGGTTGCTGCCATGGCCAGAATCAAGCCGGCAACCACCATCCCTATACGACTTTGAAATTGTTTCACTTGAACCTCCTTGGAATTGTTGATTGTTTGTCGGCAGGGGCTTCTAACTGTCATACCTGCCATATTTGCGTGCCGCGTTGATGAGGGCATCGATGTTTTCCGGCGGAGTGTTGATCGGCACTTCGCACCCGCTACCCAGAATGAATCCAACCTTGTCGCCCATTTTTTCGCAGATCTCGCGCGCCTCGGCGTCTATCTCTTCGGGTGTATTCTTCAACAGGTTGGCCGGAATGACGTTGCCAACCAGAGCCACGCGGTGCCCGGCCACCTTCTTCGCTTCACCCAGATCACACGCATCGAGACTCCAGATGTCGAAGTCTGCTTCCAGCATCGCCTTGAAATTTGGCGTGGTCTTGCCGCAGATGTGCAATACGGCGGGCATGCCGCCGCCGGTCTTGTGAACATGGTCGGCGAGCCGCTTGAGATAAGGCGCGACAAACTCCTTGAAATGACGCGGACTCACCAGACTGCCGGAGCCGATGGGTTCCACGATGATCGGCAGTGCACCCCGTTTCAGGATTTCATCGATGAACTTTATGCCGGCCTGCGTACATATCTCCAGCAGTTCATGCACCCAGGCAGGGTTCTTGATCATATCCCGCGTCAGAAGCTCCACCGGATACAGTGCCGCCGCCGTGGTCAAAGGCCCGCCGAAAACAGTGCTGACCACCACTTCGCTGCCCACTTCCTTCACGCATATCTCGGTCGCCTCCATGTAAACGGGGAGACGGCCATCCTTGCTGAAATCGGGCAGTTTCAACTTGGAGATGTCAGAATGCTGCTTCAGGAAAGGCTCCTCAATCTGAGGGGCGTCTTCATCGAAAAACTTCATCTTTGTCCCCATTGCCTCGGCAAGGGTGGAGGTGGTCGAAAATATCAGAATAAGGTCATTTCCATAGCGGCGGAACGCAGCGACATGGGCCTTGCCCATGACTTTGCCGTCGCGGTTGTAAACGCCAACCGGAACCCCCAGTACACGGGCCGCATGGTTGAGTATCAGCGGAAAACAGGCGACACGTTGCGGCTTTTCGCCTTTCAGGTAACATAATACTCGCTCAAGCGAGCCTTGTGTATCGGCGGGAATGGCAGCAGTGGTATTCATATGGCCTCCTCGTCAGGCTGCGGCCTGCGCCAGCAGACTCTTGGATAATTTGATCGCGCCGGCCGCATTGTCCGCGTAGCCGTCTGCCCCTATCTTGTTGGCAAAGGCCTGCGAGATCGGCCCGCCGCCAATGATGACCTTGTAGGAATCCCGGATGCCCTCTTCCTTGAGCATCTCGATTACCGTCGCCATGCCGTCCATGGTAGTGGTCATCAGCGTGGAAAGACAGATCAGTTTCGCGCCAACCTCCTTGGCCTTTTCGACAAAACTGGCCAGCGGCACGTTTCTTCCGAGATCATGCACCTCGAAGCCGGCAGCATCCATCATGATCTTCACCAGGTTTTTCCCGATGTCGTGAGTATCCCCCTCCACCACGCCGATGACCACCTTGTGCTTTTCGTGCGCATCGCTCTTCTTGAGATGCGGGCGAAGTATCTCTATTCCTGCGTACATCGCATCGGAACAAATGAGCAGTTCCGGCACGAAGTATTCTTCCTTGTCGAACAGCACACCCGCCTGATTCATGCCGGCAATCAGTCCGTTGTTAATGGCGTCGTAGGCATCGTACTTGGCTTCCACAACTTCATTGGCAGCCTTGATGACGAGCGCCTCGTCCATCAGAAAAACGCCATCCATCAAATCCTTCAGAATATCTCCTCGTTCCCTGGCCATTTCAAACCCTCCTTCAAGTTATACGTTATCGAATCGAACCCTGTCAAAAATGCAACAACCGTGCTATTCAGCGTTCGAATTTTTCAGGACGAGACATGGCAACCCCTGCCAAATTCAAACAGGCACGGCCAGAACGCGTGTAAGGAAAGACAGCTATGAGGAAATACGCACACAACTCCCGCACGGGATTTGCATGACAGGAGGCTCCGAACCCGATGATGCCAAGGAGTCGCCGCGAAACGGCTGGAGCTTCGCACCTCAATGATCTGCTGACCTGCTCACTGGCAGCGCTTTGATACGGTACATTCCGTCGCACCCGAACCGGGTCAGCTACACGATGGCCGTCAGACCCGGCTTACTTTCCATGAGGAAAGCAAGACGGCGTTACGGCGAGCCAACCAGAAACCACTACGACAGCAGTGCGAATTCTAGCAGACATGACGTGAATATTGTTGAAATCATGAATGGCAAGAATTCAAATGAGGGCATCTGAAACAAGTCTCGTAACAGATGCCCATTCAAGCCCCTCAGGTAAATTGCACCCTTGCGAATACGGTCAATTAAAAGGAATGCTTCAAGCCAAGCGACCAAGCGGAAGGAGATGCACCTGCGCCCGGGAGAGCGCCGCTTCCTGTAGACACAGAAGACAGCACGTAGGTCGCTGCACTGTCATTGCTCAACTTGGTATACAGCGCGTAGAGCACGGTGCGCTTGCTCATGCTATGGTCATAGCCCAAGGAAACCTGTTTGGCACCGCTACCCGCGACAACGGCAGTACCAGCACCCTGAGGATTTGTGCCCGCTTTGGTGTAGGCCAGCTTCACAGCATCGCTTGCACTGACATTGTATTTGCCGGCCAGATACCAATTGTTTTGGGCAGCCCCATCACCGCCAGCTAATGCGGTAAGGGAACTGGTGGTTTTTTCATAGACCAGGTTTACTTGAAACGCGTCCATGGTGTAACCGCCACCCAGCTTCCAGGCCTTTCCCTTGTCACCAGCTGCTAAAAGCATACCGCCCATCGTACCCGTACCTGTTGTGCCCACGTCAATTGCCTGGTAAGACAAGGAGGCATTGATAGGCCCTGCGTTGTACATGCCGGCCAGCGACCAGGCCGAGCCTTTGATTTGGGTCGAAGTGGTTGCCAATTCAGCGCCCGGAACATAGCCTACTGCTATGGTTAAACCGCTCATGGCCGGGCTGACGTAGGCTAACGCGTCACCCACGCGCGTGTCATGATTGAAAGGCCCTGTTATACCTGTGTGTGTAAGTGTATTTGCCAAGCCGCCAGCAGACATCCCCATCAGACTGCGGTTGTCGGCAATGGTATCGGCGAACACATCCAGGCCACGGGTTGCGATCTTGTAGGGTGTGTCGTGACGACCCATCAGAACGGTGCCCCAGGTTGCGTCGCTCAGACCAATAAAACTATTGCGGGAGGCGAAGGTGTTGGGGTTGGTGGTGCTATTGTCCATATTGATTTGCTGTTCGATTTGCCAGATCGCCGAGGTGCCACCGCCCAAGTCTTCCGAGCCCTTGAAACCGATGCGCGATTGGTTGCTCGACACTTTATTGGTGCTGGTGCCGGCGACACCAGCAGTGCTGTTGCCATTGTTGGTCATGTCGAAGGACATGTTGGCTACGCCATAGATAGTTACGTTGCCGGTGTCGGCCATTGCAACCGGGGCGGCAAGTACACCAGCAACTGCCGCAGCGAGTAATTTCTTTTTCATTTATATTCTCCTGATTAATAAAACGGGTGTTCCCGTGAACCAAAGTCCGGCAGTTGAAAGTTTCATCGATTCAAAATGCCGAATTAAACTGCTTGTTTGTTTAAATTGCTTTTTCGGAAATATCAGGAATTGGCCGCGGCCTTTCCTGCAAAATCCTTCTCGAACTCATCAAGCGCGGGAATCAGGAGCGACGCCGACACCCCGAGCACTCGATGAAATTTCTATTGCACCTCCTTTCCAGCGTATTCGGCGCGAAGTATTTCCGCCGCCTGATGAATGGCGCGCAATTTCTTTGCGGCAATTTCCGGCGTGTTCATCGGCCTGTCGGAAAAGGTGCCGAAGCCGCAGTCCGAATTCAGGTAGATCTGCTCCGGTCTGCGGAACTTCAGCAGCGCCCTGACCTTGCCGAGAATGAATTCAACCGACTCCACCTCGGGTGTACGCGGGTCAACCACGCCCAATCCGATTTCCTTGTCGGCAGGCAACCCTGCCAGTACCTCTATGCTTCCGGCGCGTTCGGTGGCGTATTCCAGCACAAACTGCTTTACCTTCATCCGGCTGAAAAACGGGATCAGCGGATCATAGGCGCCCCGCAACAGGACATTTTCCTTTTGGCTCCAGTTGCCACGGCAGACATGCAGGGCGGTCTTAATCCTGTTTTCGAAACCGTCAACGACACGATTGATCAGGTCGACGGCAAATTCCAGTTCCTCACGCGGGCTGCTCTTTTCCGAGAGTGCCGCGCACATGAATGTATGCGTTTCGTTCGGTCCGGCAAAAGCGACTTCGGTGAGCACCGGCTCATCGAATTGCACGAACTGGCAACCTGCCTCAACCAGCTCCGACAATTCCTCGCGCAGGATGCACACCACGTCTTTTCCCAGCGATTCCTTGTCCGGATAGAATTCATGGGAAAGCGCCTTCACCCACATGGAACGCGCCATCAGGTAGGGCCCGGGCAACGTCGCCTTGATCGGTTTGTCGGTCAGCGTCCTCAGATAGCGGAAATCGTTCGCCACCAGCGGGTGCCTCCTCTTCAGCCTGCCCACCACCACCGGGTTTTTCAGGGCGAAAGCAGGCACGTCCAGCGCGCTTAACAGCCGCTCGAAGGCAGCCTTGTCTTCCACATAATCGAGCATTTCCGCCAGCGTCATGAGGCGCGTTCCCTCAAGGTGCTCGGCGATGAAGGCGAAGAAGCTATCCCTGCGCTGCTCGCCGTCGCTGACAATCTCCACGCCGGCGCCATCCTGCAGGGCCAGCGCTTCCTGCACCGCCTTGTCCGCCACCGCATTGAATGCTTCGGCCGCGACGGTTCCTTTCTGCTTCTGGCGCAGCGCTTTCAATACCGAATCCGGGCGCGGCAGACTGCCGACGACAGTGACTGGAAACAACGGCAATTTCTTCATTTCAATTCCTCCTGATGCTGCCGTAATGTCAAACCGTCTTTATCCCGATTTGCACGTTCACGCTGCGCGTTAATGTGTTCAAGACGGGGGATACGGCCAGCGTCTCGCGCCAGACCTGTTCAAGCATTTCCGGATCGGCGTCGGATTTCACGTACATCTCGCCGGCAATTTCATCGAATCCGCTGTGTCCTTCCTTTTCCGCTCCCAGGAACACGAATATGTTGTCTATCTTTCCCTTCAGGGAAATCTCGACTTCGTCCACTTCCAGACCGCGTCGCGATGCCAGCATCTGGAACCCCATTGCCAGACAGCCACCGAGTGCGCCAAGCACATATTCCACCGCGCTGGGCGCTTCGTCTTTCACGTCAAAACTTGCCGGCTGCCCCACTGCCCAGGAATGGTTGCGACAGAAAACCTTGGTCTGGAGCCCGCCGCTCCAGCTGACGCGCGTGCGCCACAGGTAGTCTCTTGCCTTGCGGTAATCCTCGTCGGCTTTCTTGTTTACGCCGCCGCGCCGGACAAAATATTTGTTGTGATTTCCGGCAGGCCGCCAGCCCAGATAGGGATTGCCGGTCATCCTGCACCAGGCTGGCAGATCTTCCTTGACACTGATTTCCGTGCTGCGTATTTCAAGGATTTCTCCCTCGGGCACGGCTTTCATCGCTTTCATGATGATCAGCAGCAACCCCGAACCGCAGTCGAGATTGCCCCCTTCGCAGACGTGAAGTTGCCCTTCCCCGTCAGCGGGAACGGTAAAATAGTCCTCGGGCATTTAATGAACGACGCGGGCTTAATAGGTTATGCAGGAAGCGCCGGTGGTCAGGAATTCAACCGCCTTCGCGCCACCGACGATGGTCGTTCCCTCGACAAGATTGGCCTCGTCGATCTTGCGCTTTTTCACGCAGGGGGAGCAGAGCCAGATAATTCCACCTGCATCGATAAAATCGTCCATCAGCTTTTTCAGTGGTGCGAAGCCTTCCTCGTGTATATCGTCAGCGTAGCCGGGCACTGCCAGTCGCACCCCTTCCACGCTCAGCCAGACCGCTGTTTCAACCCCTGACGCCACGGAAGCGTTTGCCACAACAAAACCTACGGTGGCCTTGTCGGTGTTGTCCTTGGAATGAGGAATACTGATCATTAACTTTGCCATTGTAAAAACCTCCTAGATATTGATTAATCAAAAACCACTCCCGGATACAGCTCCCCGGAACCCGTTGAACCTGCTCTTTTTCAGCCACATGTAACCCTGCGCGGTGGCCGCGCGCTGCTACCCTTTCTTTTTGATGAAGTAATATCCACCACCCTCTCCGCAAGGGCCCGCGAGAAGCGCGTTTCCCGTCATCCTGCACCATGCCGGGATGTCGTTTGCTGCACCCGGATCCAGAGCGCACACCTCCAGCACCTGCCCGCCTTCAAGGGTCCTGATTTTCTTCATCAGGGCAATGGCCAAGTCGCCGCAGCGTTTTTCCGAAAAGTCGGCGACGACGTCCGGGGTAATATCTGGTCTTTCATTCATTGTTGATCCTCCGCGATCCATTAATATTTCATGCTTGCTCTCGGGCCTTCCCGTTCAAATCCATAGTGGTGCAATCCTTTTTCGACAAACAGGAAGGCCGGCAAAATCAGGCCGCACCGCTTATCTCACAACCGGCAAGCTGCCGTTTCTGACCCAGCCGTTCATATCACCCTCCAGATGCAGCAACTTGCTGAAACCCGCAGATTGCAGAATATTTGCGGCAATGCCCACGCGTACGCCGCTGCCGCAATACAGCACCACATCCCTGTTGCTGTGCGAAACAATTTCAATAAGACGGGAGTCAAGCCGATCATGGGGAATATTGATAGCGCCTGGGATGTGCCCAATTTTGTATTCTTTCGGATTGCGCACATCCAGGATGAGATGTGCGTGGTCTGCCTCGATGCGTTGCATCAGTTCTGTCTGCGAAATAGTTGTGACCCCGATAAAACAGGTATTGCTCCTCGACAGGGAAAACAATCTGGCGTTGGTAAAGCCGCGCCGTATGGTTTTGCCGAAGATGCGAATAGCATCACGCGACAAGCGTTTGACGCGAATGGGAACATCAGGTTTTTCGGGATAAATCATAGCCACCCTTGTCATCACAAAAGGGCGCGGCCAGAAATCCTGGAAGGAAAGACAGACATGAAGAAATATCCACACAACTCCCGCAGGGAACTCGTGTGAATAGAAGGCTCCGGCACTCGCATGCTGGCGAGTTACCGCGAAACGGCTGGAGCTTCGCACCTCAATGATCTGCTGACCTGCACACTGGCAGCGCTTTGATACGGCACATTCCATCGCAGCAGAATCAGGTCAGCTACACGCGGGCCGTCAGACCCGGCCTGCTTTCCAAGAGAAAAACAAGACGGCGTTACGGCGAGCCAACCAGAAACCAATACGACAGCGGCGCAAATTCTAACAGAGCCGCAACGGGCTATGGGGAGAAATTTAAATTGATAAAAAACCAGCCGGGTATGCAGGCAGGTTTTCGAGGGCACTTCGTTGCGTACCCAATATCCCGGAAAATTTATGAATGCCTGTGGTACATAGCATTCGTCAATGACGGCTGCTGGCGCATTTCTGTCGCGCACCAGTGCCAGCTAACCGCCGGTATTGCGGACGCGTAGAGAACAACGCCCCCCCCCGCTCGCTGCGTCGCAGTTCTATTCAAGCGAAAAAACACTTTTCACCGAACACCATGCGCAGGAACACCGCGGTCTGCTGCCATGAATCATGGTCGGCCTCGGCGTCGTAGGCGAGGCAACCCTTGAGGGTCGTGCCATCCGCCTGATAACTCACTCCCCTGCCCTGCACTGCAGCCTGCGCCGCCGGGACTGCCAGACAAAACAGCGAAACCAGCAATATGATTTTTTCCATGATGTTCTCCCTGTCGCTCAGAAAACGAACTGCTGCCCCTGTCGCAGTTGCTGCGGCTGGAATACGCCGCAGGCAGCGGTGACTTCCGCCATGGTGCGCTCTTCCTTGCCCGGCTCCATGTGCGTGATGAGCAGCTGCACCGGGCGTTGCAACCGGGCCAGGCCGCGCGCCAGCAGTTCGGCGGTGAGATGCCCGGAGGACCTGGCGGCGGCTTGGCCGGCGGCATTGAGGAAAGTCGTCTCGATCATCAGGTAGCGCAGGTTCTCGATGCGATTCAGCGCTACCCAGAATTCCCCGCAGTCCGTGGTGTCGCCGCTGTAGACGAAACTGGCGGAACCGCTATCCAGGCAATAAGCCACGGCCGGCACCGAATGGCAGGCCGGCAGCGGCGTGATGCGCCGCTCGCCGAGCCGTACTGTCGAACCGGCCTCCAGCGGAAAAAAGCGGATGTACGGATTATCCGCGCTCGGCAACACGCTGTAGTCCGGCCACAGTTCGCCGTTCAGCATATTCTGCTTCAGCGCGGCGATGGTCTGCGGCAGCGCATGGACATTCAGCGGGCGCTGGCGCAGGAAGGCGGCGGCGTCTGCCAGCAGCGGCACAAACCCGCTGTGGTCGAGGTGTGCATGGGTGAGGAAGATATGCTCCAGAAGCGCCATGCGTTCCAGCGTGAGGTCACCCGCGCCGCTGCCTGCATCGATCAGGATGTCGTCATCCAGCAGCAGCGCGGTGGTGCGCCGCGTACCGCCGATTCCGCCACAACAGCCCAGCACAGTCAGACGCATCGCAGCCTTAGAAGCTGATAAAAAAATGCTGCGCGACTGTGATGCGGGGTCGTGCGGTGCTCGGAATCCTCATGTACTCTTGTGTACACTCCGGTTCCTGCGCTCCGGCCTCCCCCGCCTGAGAGCCGCTCGCTGATTTTTTTAAACAGCTTCTCATACCGCTACCAGATATACCCCGCACAACGCGATGCTCGCGCCGGCCGCACGAATGACATGTTCGCGCATCAACTGCTGCACACTCAGGCCGAACGCAATGCCGATGGCGTGCAGCGCCGCCGTCGCCAGCATGAAACCCAGCGCATAGCCGATTTCGCTGGCAAATGCTGGCATCTCTGTTCCGTGCGCATGGCCGTGCCACAGCGCGAACAGCCCGACCATGCTGCCGCTCAACGTCAGCGGCAGACGCACCGACGCGGCGATCAATAAGCCGAGCAGCAGCACCGACAGCGCGATGCCCTGCTCGACCAACGGCAGGCTGATCCCCAGCAACGGCAAGGCACCGCCCAATGCCATCACGCTGACGAAGGTGAGCGGCACTGCCCACACGGAACGACCGCCCGTCTGCGCCGCCCACAACCCGACCGCCAGCATCGCGCAGACGTGATCCAGACCGCCGGCCGGGTGCGCGAGGCCATGCAGGAAGCCGCCGGTCTCTCCGACACCGACATGGGCATGAGCGAAGAACGGCAACAACGCACCCAGCACGACAACCATTATCCGCAGCAAAGTTGATTTATTCATGTCAACCTCATATCAGAAAAACAAGGTTCAGATAACACCCGCCTGCACTTCCTGGCGCACGTAGAACACATTGAGATTCTCGGCATGCAGCACATCCAGCAGTTTTTCGGCGAGCGCTTCTTCAACAATGAATTCGACCTTCACCGCCAGCTCTCCGGCAAGCTCGAAAAATGTTTCCTCATGCAGCTTGCCGTTCCGGCCATAACCGGCAATCGCGCGGAACGCCGAGCCGCCCGGGATACCGAGCATATTGGCCTTTTCCAGCAACCAATCATACAACGGCATGCCGGCATGATGCTGTTTTTCGCTGACGTAAAAAGTAAGCAGATTCATGTTTGCGCTCCTAGGTTTGCAGCCACTTGAAAGTCTGAATGCCCAGCACCGTCATCAGCAGCGAACCGCCGAGATGCGCCGCGATAATGCCTGCACCCCATGCATACTGTCCGCGCATCAGCAGCGTGACAGTCTCCGCCGAGAAAGTGGAAAAAGTGGTCAGCCCGCCGAGAAAACCGGTGATGATCAGCAGCCGCCATTCCGGCGACAGTCCCGGATGCTGGACGAAAAAAGCGATCGCCAGGCCGATCAGGTAACCGCCAACCAGGTTGGCCGCGAGCGTGCCAAGCGGCAATTCCGGCAACACCGGATTGAACCACAGGCCGAAGCCCCAGCGCAGCCATGCGCCGCATGCCGCACCGGTTCCTACCGCAAGAAAAGCATAAAACGTCATGATGGATTGGTCCGCAAGGATGATCGCATTCTATCCCAACACCCGCACCGGCGCGAAGCCGCCGCCCGGCGTGCGGAAGTTGGTGGTCTGGCCCTGATAGAGTCGCGCCGCAACCAGTTGCAGCTGCCCGTCGTAGACATAGCAGCGCACATCAAACTTGAGCGGGGCCGCCTCTGCATCATTCACGCATACGCTGCGTTCGCCCGGTGCGGCCAGCTTTTGCGCGACATAACCGCCCTGCATGATTTCACCGAACACGCGGCGCGTAAGGCCCACGCCGCGATACGCGCCCTTGCTGCCATAGCCGCTGTTCGGCTTGAAAAACCATTGTTTGCGCTCCGCCCACAGCGCGGCCTCCATTTCCGGCCTCACCACGATGGTGCGCGGAATACCTGCCTGCAAAGTGGCGATGTCGGCCTCGCCCGCGCCAAGCGCGCGCAACCCATCCGCATCGGTCAGCCGCGCCAGGTTGCGCTTGTCGGCGTAGCGGGCATGGTGCGCGGGATCGGGCGTCAGCACCACGCTGCCCTCCAGATATGCCTGCCGCAATGCGGGATGCTGCTGCAAGGAAAAATCCGTCAGGCGGTTGTACACCAGGTCGATCTTCTGCCCGTCGAGATAGAGACCATCGCCGCGCGAATGCAATGCGGCGGGATCGGCAATATACGCCGCAATCCCGGCGCGCTCGAACATGCGCTGCGCCAGCAGGAATTCCGGATACAGGTATTGCGTTTCCGGATGCTCATCCACGATGGCGACGTTATGGAGCGCCGCATCGCCGCACTCCAGCCACCACTCGTTCCGGAACATCCCGAGGAACACCTGCTCGAGGTTTTCCTGCGCCACCGCCGCGCCCGGCCATCCGGCTGCGCGCTGGCTGTCGAGCAGCAGCGCATTCAGGAATCCGCCGCCCGCGTTGCTGTTGATTTCGATGAGATGCGCGCCGTCGCTGTTCAGATGGAAGTCGTAGCCGAAAAATACGCCTTTGGCGGAGCGCTGCATCCGCTCACCACTTCCTGCTTCCCACTCTCCGCTTCCCACTCCCCACCTTCCATTGTTTACCACCCGCTCCACCACATCGATCACTGCGCGCATCTGCTGCATCTGCGCAGTCGTTATAAACACCGGCACATCGGCAAACAAATGCTGGCAACGCTCCGTCACCAGACCATGCCACACCCCGCCTTGTGTCTGCAGCGCGCGTTGCAGCGCGGCATGATCCAGCAAAGCCGAACGGCAATCGCCGTTCAGTGCCTCAGCAGGCGGGACAGAAGACGCCATGATATCCATCAGAACAGCGTCTGGATGCGCGATGCGCACCCCACACCGGCGTTTTTTCTGTACATGCTCCCATCCCGACACCTCCCGTTCTCAGACGGATACATTTTGCCACGTTTGCCGGATGATCCGGGAGCTCTGGCGTGACGACTTTCGAACCTTTATTGATACAGCCGGCATTATTCGTGAATCCGCTGGTCAAAATGCGCATGGACTCATGTGCTGCAACATGGCCTCCGGTCCAGAGCAAAGTCGAAGAGTCAGCATGAGAGGCCGTTTGGTTTAATTCGCGCCGAATCAATATGTGAAACCTGATGGCTAAGGGTCAAATTGAACTGCAAATGGCTTTCCGCTCCCATTGCCTTCTTCACATACACCTGCCGGGCTCGCATCATGGCGCCAGGCAAGATCACAGACCAGCATCGTACCGTCCGCCGATTTCAGTTCCGCTCGTGTGCTGCTGACTACGTGGTCTTTGTCGAGGCCGGAGAATATCCGGTCCCAGTGCTTGGGGTTGCTGCGGTAGCGTTTCCTCAACTCCTGCCAGTTTTGGGTTTGTTTGACAAGGAAGCTTCCTTCGAAGCATTTGCCGCCCCTGTTGATAACCAGACGATTGGATGCTGCCGGGCCACCGTGCAGCAAGGCTCCAGTGAGTACGACTTCCGATTCCGTCTCCGTCAGTGTATGAACGTGTCCTGCGCATCCGCCGAGGAACAGCAGGGGAAAAATACCTGCAGCACCGATTAAGCACTTGTTCATAGTGAACTCCTTGTCATTTGATTACCGTCACAACAGAAAATCCGGTCAAGTTGCACGAGTCAGGATTTCCCCACAGCTTCATCCCCCCAAACGGCATCGGTTGTTCGTCGTCGCGCTGTGCCGCCGCCAATCCCGCGCGCGATCAAACCGAAACGCAAATACAACGCCGGCACGACGAACATGTTAAGTGCCGTTGAGGAAACCAGGCCGCACAGAATCACCACCGCCATCGGCGCCTGGATTTCCGATCCCGGCTGTCCGCCCGAAAGCGCCAGCGGGATGAGCGCCAAACCGGCCGCCAGCGCCGTCATCATGATGGGAACCAGGCGTTCCTCGGCGCCGCGCCTGATCGCCTGGCAAGCATCCCGGATGCCCTCGTGCTCCACCAGATTGTGAATGTGGGCGATCATCATTACGCCATTGCGAGTAGCGATGCCGAAAAGCGTGATAAAGCCGATGATCGAGGCAATCGATAGCACGCCTCCCGACAGATATACCCCCGCCGTCCCGCCGATGATCGACAGTGGGAGATTGAGCATGATCAGGAACGCGTCACGCGCCGAGTGGAAAGCGACAAAAAGCAGCAAAAAAATACCGACCGTCACCAGCGCTCCGAGCACCAGCAACGTCCGCGAGGCTTCGGCCGCTGACTCGAACTGGCCGCCGTACTCGACATGGTAGCCGACTGGCAACTTCACTTCCCTTTCGATCCGGCCGCGCATTTCTTCGACCACACTCTTGAGATCGCGGCCGGCGACGTTGGCCATCACCACCATCTTGCGCTGCACGTTCTCGCGGTTGATGAAATACGGCCCCCGATCATTGCGAATCTCGGCCAGCGCCGACAACGGCAGGCGGGCACCGCCCGGCGTCGTGATCAGCGTGGCGCGAATCGCATCAAGATTGTCCAGCACCGCTGGATCGTAACGCACCACCAGATCGTAGGTCGCCTGCCCCTCGACCACCTTGCCGACCGCACGGCCGGTGAATGCCGTCTCGATCGCATCCGACATTTCCTTCGTTGACAAGCCATGACGGGCCAGCGCATCGCGCCGGTATTTAACCGTCAGAAAAGGAATGTCGATTTGCTGCTCGGGTGTTACATCGACCGCACCGGGAACCTTCTCCATGACGCCTTCAAGTTGTTGCGCGATCTTGCGCAGCTGGTAAAGGTCGGCACCGAAGAGCTTGACGGCAATGTTGGCGCGGCTGCCGGAGAGCATGTGGTCAATTCGGTGTGAAATCGGCTGGCCGACGACGATCTGCATTCCCGGTATCCGGGCCAGATCGCGGCGCAGCGCATCAAGGAAGTCGTCCTTGCCGCGCTCGCGCATTTTCAGACTGACCTCGATTTCCGATTCATGAATGTCCAGCGCGTGCGGGTCGAGTGGCGAACGACCGGTGCGGCACGCCGTGGCGATGACCTCCGGGTGGGAAAGCAATATCTGCTCGATCATCCGGCCGAGGCGGTCCGACTCTTCCAGCGAGGTGCCGGGCAGCGTCGCCGCACTCACTGTCAGGGCTCCTTCGTTGAAATCCGGCAAAAACGTCTGGCCGGCCATGCCGAGCGCCGCCAGTGACAATACAAACGCGGCCACGCTGACCGTTGCGATCAGCTTCCAGCGCCACAGCAGCTTCACCAGCAGCCGGCCATAAGCTGTTTTCAGCCAGTGCACAAAGCGAGGTTCGCTGACTTCACGCACTTCCCTGGTGTTGACAAGAAAGAGTGAGCAGAGCACCGGGGTGACAGTGATTGCCACCAGCAGCGAGGCCGCCAGGGACACCACGTAGGCAAAGCCCAGCGGCACCATCAGCCGCCCCTCGACCCCGGAGAGAAAGAACAGCGGCACAAAGACCAGCATGATGATCATGGTGGCAAACACGATTGATCCCTGAATTTCCCGCGTCGCCAGATAAATGACGTGCGCCGGGCTCGCGCGCCCGGTTTCCGGCCTGGCATTGTTCTCGCGCAGGCGGCGAACAACGTTCTCGACAACGATGATTGCGTCATCCACCAAGGCACCGAGGGCAATCGCCATACCGCCGAGCGTCATGGTGTTGATCGTCGCCCCGAGTGCCTTCATGGCCAGGATTGCCGCGACCAGCGATAACGGCAGAGCGATCAGCGTAATCGCCGTCGACCGCCAGGAAAGCAGGAAAGCAAAAACGATCGCCACGACCAGAATTGCGCCGTCGCGCAGGGAGGCCAGCAGGTTCTCAATGGATATTTCGATGAAGTCTGCCTGGCGAAAAAGCCGCGTCTCAATCTTCATTCCCGTCGGCAGGCCTGCCTGCACATCGGCAAGCGTGGCATCGAGACGGCGGGTCAGTTCCAGTGTGTTGGCCGCCGGCTGGCGCTGGATGCCGAGCACCACCGCCGGCTTTCCGTTAGCGGCGCCGATGCCGCGTTTCGGTGCGCTGCCACGACTGACTTCGGCCACCTGCCGGACCAGAATCGGCTGGCCGTTGCGTACCGCCACAACTGTTTCGGCGATATCGTCGAGCCGTTGGATACGGCCGATACCCTGGATCAGGTACTCCTGCCCGCCAGCCGCATAGAAGCCGGCGGCGGCATTGCTGTTGGCGCCCTCGACCGCCTTGACCACGGCATCGATGGTCAGGCCGTAAGCCGCCAGCCGCTCGGGTTTGATGCTTACCTGGAACTGTTGCACATCGCCGCCAATGGGCAGCACCTCGGCGACGCCGGGAACCGCCAGCAGCCGCTTGCGCAACACGAAATCGGCCGTTTTCTTCAGCTCCGTCGCGTCGTGCTGATCCGATGTCAGGGCAATGAACATGATTTCGCCCATAATCGAGGCTGCCGGCGCCATGATCGGCATCTCGGCGCCGGGCGGCAGTGCGGCCTTGGCCAGTTGCAGCTTTTCGGCGACGACGTTGCGCGCGAAGTAGGAATCGGTCCCCCAGTCGAACTCGACGGTGATCACCGACAGGCCGATCTTGGTCGATGAACGCACGCGCCGCACGCCGGGAGCGCCGTTGAGCGCCGTTTCGATGGGGTAAGTGACGAGGTTTTCCATGTCGACCGGTGCCATACCCGCAGCTTCAGTCACCACCGTAACCACCGGCGCGGTGAGATCGGGGAAGATGTCTACCGGCGTGTGCACCGCCTGCCAGCCCCCCCAAAAAAGCACGATGAGTGCCCCGACAACGACAAAGAGACGGGTACGCAGCGACCATTGGATGATTTTTTCGATCATGGCCAGTCCTCAGTGCGCATGACCGTGGCCGGAAGCCTCGGTTTTTGTTGCAGCGAGACGGACAAGATAGGCGCCCTTGGCGACAACCCGTTCGCTAGCTTCGACACCGGCCTTGATTTCCACCCAGGCGCCATCTTGGGCACCCGGCGTGACGATGCGCCGTTCAAAGGACTCGCCGCTGATCTGTACATACGCTGTCGTTGTGCCGCTCTCATCCTGCAGGGCGGACGCCGGTATCAACGCGGCCTCGGCGTTCGCCACCGCCGTGCGCACCCATGCCCTGACCGACTGCCCAAGACGCAGCTCATGAGCATTATCGGAGAATTCGAAGATGACCGGCACCGTGCGCGTCACCGCGTCGACAACGCCGCCGACGGCAATCAGCCTGGCATTTCTGCCAACCTCGAACTCGTAAACGCGCTCATCGCCATCCACAGAAAACCAGACGCCTGACGGTTTGCCAAGGCGCGCAGCCTCGTTCTCCGGAACGCTCACCTCCAGCCAGAGACGACGGGTATCGGCAATATGGAAAAGCAATGCACCTTCCCGAACAAAACCACCCGGCGCGGCCTTGACACCGGCCAGAGTTCCATCGATGGGCGCGCGGATGGGGATACCCCCTTTGCTGTCGCCGTATTGGCCAAGCCGCCGGGTCGCCGCGTCGAGATCGGCGGCAATCATCTGTTCGTTGGAACGGGCCACCAGCAAACGCTTCTCGGGCACGGCCTCTTGGGCAAACAGCGCTTCCATGCGTTCGCGCTCGCGTTTCGCCTGAGCATGGGCAATGCGTGCCTTGGCCTCGCTCGCCTCAAGCGCGGCATAGTCGTCCGCTCCGCCAAGCAGGGGCGCGAGATAGGCGAGAATCTGTCCGCGCTTGACGCTCATGCCGACGTGCGGAAAGCTGCCGGCAGCATTGATCTGCCCGGCAGTGATCGCCGTCAGTTGCGCTTCTGCATCCGGATGGCCATGAAGCACGCCGTTGCCCGATACCGAAGCACGCGCCGCACCCTTGATGGTTTGTGCAGTGGCAAAATCTACCTTCCACTGCTGTTCCTTGGTAAAGGTGATGCCATCGTCGCGAAGCTGTTGGGCGGCATCCCTGTTGGCTGCCTCGGCCATCGTGGCAAAGACGGTAACCTGTCCGAGTTCGTGACGTATTTCGCCTTGGGGCGTCTTGAGAACCAGAGTCAGTTCGCGACTTCCCGCTTGTTTTGGCGTTACCACCGGTTTGTAGATGCCGGGAGTGGCGGGCGCATCGGCGACGAAGCGCTCTTCTGGTCCATTGCCGCCAGCGAGAATGACTTCCAGCTGTCCGCCGCTGACAGGTTTGAAATCGGCCAGCCACGTCAGGTGGGCAGCGAAGCTCGCCGCTTCTCCGGTGACGAGCGCGGGAGATTCGAGGAACAGTTCTGTGGCAGAGGTAAACAGGGTGAATTCCATGCCTTGATCGGCGCGGGTATTGGCCTTGTTTTCGGTAGCCGGGTTGCCATGTTCCTCCATGGTTTTCGCGGTTTTATCACTGCAGGAGGAAATGCCGAGCGCGGTGGCCAGCAGAACAGCAAGCAACAGGGAAATTTTAAGGTTTTTCATTCAGCGAAACTCCCGGTTAGAAGATCAAACTCGATGCGCACTTCACGCGCCTTCCATTCCAGATCAAGCGCCGTGGTTTCGGCTTCCAGCGCCCCCTTGTAGGCATCGAGCAATTCAAGAATCGTGGATTCACCAGCCTGATAAGCTGACTCGGCGATGCGGACCAGATCGGCTGACGGGGCAACGGCCTGCCGGCGGTATCGGGCCGCAGCGGCAATCAACTGTTCGAGCTGATGATGCAGGCCACGCAGCTCGCCCTCGGCCCTCACCTGGTTGATGCGGTATTCGGCGCGCGCGCTCTGCGCCTGTGCCGCCGCTCGATAATCGGCAGCCTGCCGGCGATCGAAAACCGGCAACGGCATTGACAGCGCGATTAGTGCGCCGCTGTTTTCGTTGACACGCTTGGTGCCGATGCCCAGCGTGACTTCAGGTATCCAGCCGCGTGCAGCGGCTTTACCCTCCAGTTCGGCCGCTGCGGCCCGGTGTGCCAGCACCCGCAAATCGGCCCGCCCTGCCAGCTTGGCGAGTGAAGCATCAAGGGAAGGCGGGGCGTCAGGCAGGAGCGTACCGGCTACCGCATCATAGGCTGCGCCCGGTCGGCCGATGGCGGCGAACAGACGTTCCCGCTGCCGCACCAGCTCGCTCCTTTCAGTGGCCAGCCTGGCTTCTGCCGCCTGCCGTTCGCGTGCGAATCGGCGATGGTCGTAGCCGGAAATCTCGCCGGATTTTTTCAGCTTGCCGATGACGCTATCGACATGCGCGAAGCGTTGTGCCCAGGCTTCCATGGCTTGCACCGACTGCTGTTTCCGCAATAACTCAAAAAAGTTGCGTCGTATTGTCGCGGCCAGTTGGCCGCGGCGGGCGGCATTGCCGGCACGCACCGCATCGACTTTGCGGGCGCCGGATTCGCGTTGGAGGTTGCGTCGGCCGGCAATATCCAAGGGTTGGTTAATCTGCCAGATTTGTTCGAGCATACCCGGCTCACCATTGGTCCGGTCATGAATGTAATCAAGGGTGGGATTGGACCAAAGGCCCGCCTCCAGCGCGTCCGCCTCGGCTTCGCTCAAGGAGCCAGAAGCCATGTCGAGCACCTCCGGGCGGGCCAGGCCAAGATGCAGGCTTCGGGCCTCTGTCAGAGGCTCGCCTGCAATGGCAGTGCCAAAGACTGCGCTCAGCAATACAGCAAGAATGTGTTTCCGCATCGAAATCCTCGTGGGTTGAAACCATTGGAAATCGACGGGACGCGACCGCGCCTGGGCACGGTGTCACAACGTATCTGGAGAGTGCGTCCCGCCGCTCAGGCGTGGCGGAATCGCGGTGGGCGTTCGGGAGAGTCTGGATTGTGCGATGGCTTGCTCGTCTCGCTTACGCTGACGAAGATGTCCCTTGCCTCGGCGGTGAAGGGCGAATAAGAACTTGAAACCTGCGCCGGCGTGTGGCCGAACATATGGCCGCTACAGGTATGGTCATCGTGATGATCGAGGCCGGGAACACAGGTCTCGTGGTCGTGCGCATCAAGAACAACCAGGCTGCCCGCACCAATCTCATGGTGTGCATCCTGCGCCACCGCCTCCCATGCGAAATGGGGCGATGCCATCGTTAGCGTAACGATCAGCAACAGCAGGCGGGCGGTGTAGTTCCGGAATGACATGGTGCAAACGATTCTATATCCTTATTTTCAGTGCAGCAACAGCGATTGCTGCACCGCTACGGCGCAGACCGACATCAGCGTACCCGGCAACAAGCCAAGCAACAGCACGCCCAGGCCGTTGGCACTCATCAGCAGCACGGTGTCCTGTTCGCAAGTGATCGGTGCATGACTTTCCGGCGCGTCGAAGTACATCAGCTTGACGATGCGCAGGTAGTAGAACGCGCCGATCAGCGAGAACACCACCGCGACGACGGCCAGCCAGATGTGTCCCGCTTCCACGACGGCTTTCAGCACCGAGAATTTGGCGTAAAAACCCACGGTCGGCGGCACACCGGCCATCGAGAACATCAGCAGCAGCATCAAAAAGGCGAGCCACGGGCTGCGGCGGCTGAGCCCCTTGAAATCGGCGAGGGTGTCGGCCTCGAATCCATCTGCGCGTGACAGCAGCAGGATCATGCCAAACCCGCCCAGCGACATCAGCGCGTACACCACGGCATAGAACATTGATGCGCCATAACCCTCGACGCTGCCACTCAACAAGCCGAGCAGCAGAAATCCCATGTGGGTAATAGTGGAGTAGGCGAACATGCGTTTCAGGTTGGTTTGTGCAATCGCGGAGATATTGCCGACTGCCATCGAAGCAACCGCAAGAATAATCAGCATGCCCGACCAGTGTTCCACCAGCGGTTGCAGTCCCTGGACCAGAATACGCGCGGCAAAGGCAAATGCGGCAAGTTTGGGCGCCGAGCCGATCAGCATGGTGATGGCAGTTGGCGCACCCTGGTACACGTCCGGCACCCACATGTGGAAAGGCACTACGCCGAGTTTGAAGGCCAGACCCGAGACCATGAACACCAGACCGAACACCAGCAGATTCTTGTCCGCTGAACCGGACTGGATCGCCTGTGACACCGCGTCCAGTTCCAGTGTGCCGGTCGCGCCATATAGCATGGACATGCCGTACAACAACAGGCTGGAAGCCAGTGCGCCAAGCACAAAGTATTTCATCGAGGCTTCGATGGCAACCGAGGAATCGCGCTGCAATGCGACGATGGTGTACAGGCTCAGGGAGAGCAGTTCCAGACCGACATACAGGGTGAGAAAGTGGCTGCCGGAGATCATCACCATCATGCCGAGCAGGGCGAACAGGACCAGCACCATGAATTCTCCGGTAAACAGGCCGCGTGCGGAAAGATATTGGCGCGAATATGCCAGCATCATGGCCAACGCCAGGCAGGTCAGCAGTTTCAGCACATCGGACATCAGGTCGTCCACGAACATGTTATTAAAGGCGTATACCACGCCGTTTTCGTGCGTACCGACAATAATCACCGCACAGCCCAGCAAGGTGAGCTGCACCAGCATATAGGTGAGCAGCTTGCCGTTTTGCCTGACCAGCAAATCCACGATCAGTATCACACACGCCATGGTCAGCGCGAAGACCTCGGGGAGCACTGGCATCAAGTCTGATAGTACAAAGTTCATAGCGTCTGATTCCGATCCCTGTTGGAAATTTGACAAGGCAATGCGCGGCACGAGTCCGCAAATGTCCGGTTCACTGCAACGGTGTTCGCCATCGCTGCATGCGGGGGCCTCCGCTCCAGTATCTGTGGCAGCGTTGCATCGTTGAGCCCTTCAATATGCCTGGCGTCGCGAACCGACGACATCTCCGATACGAGATGCGCTACGCTCGCCCGCATCCTGTCGAGGAACGGCTGCGGATGGAAGCCGATCCAGAAGACCAGCACCAGCAGAGGCAGCAACGTAGCAATCTCGCGACTATTCATGTCGGTAACAACCACGTCGTCCTTCCGGGTGTTCTCTCCCCAGACAAGCCGTTGCAGCATCCAGAGCATGTAAGCCACGGTGAGCACCACACCGCCCAGGGCGATTGCCCCGGCCAGGATGCTGGATTTGAAGGTTCCGACCATCACCAGAAATTCCCCGACAAACGCGTTCGTTCCGGGAAGCCCGAAGGAGGCAAACGAAAAAATGGCCATCAGTGTCACATAAATCGGCACCGTCATCCGCAGCCCGCCGCAATCCGAGATAAGCCGGCTGTGGGTTCTCTCATAGATCATGCCCACCATAAGAAACAGCGCCCCGGTCGTAATCCCGTGGTTGATCATCTGCAGAATTGCCCCTTCGATACCCTGTGTATTGAAGACGAATATTCCCAGGGTAACAAATCCCATATGTCCGACGCTGGAGTAGGCGACCAGTTTCTTGAGATCGGTCTGCACCAGCGCCATATATGAGCCCCAGATAATGGCGATCAAGGAAAGAATTACGACAACCGACGCAAAAGCCTGGCTCGCATCGGGGGTTATCGGCAAGCTGAATCTCAGGAATCCGTAGGTACCCAGCTTCAGCATCACGCTTGCCAGCATCACGCTACCGGCGGTAGGCGCCTCGACGTGGGCATCCGGCAACCAGGTATGAAACGGGAACATCGGGACCTTGATCGCGAAAGCCAGGAAAAAAGCCCAGAATACCCAGAACTGGAACGTCTCGCTGTACGTTCCCTGCGATAGCGTCTGAATGTCAAATGTCTCCCCGCCCGTGAAATACAGCGCCAGCACCGCAACCAGCATCGGGAGACTTCCCAGCATCGTATACAGGAAGAACTTCAGCGCGGCGTATACCCGGCGCTGTCCGCCCCACACCCCGATGATAAGGAACATCGGGATGAGTTCCGCCTCCCAGAAGACAAAGAACAGGAACAAATCGAGCGCCACAAAGACCCCGATCAGCATCGCCTCCATGACCAGGATGGCAATCATGTACTCCTTGACCCGGCTATCGATGGCCTTCCATGAACAAAGCACGCACATCGGGGCAATCAGGGTGGTGAGCAGCACCAGCAGCACACTGATACCGTCCACACCGACAGCGTAATTGATGTTGAAAGCGGGTATCCATGGCACCCGCGTGACGAACTGCATCTCGTGGGAAGAGGTATCGAACAGATACCACAGCGGAAGCGAGATGGCAAAAACCAGCAGGGTGAAAGCGAGGGTAATGCGGCGCCCCCAGTCGTCGTTACGCGGCATGAAGCCGATCATTACCGCGCCGAGGAGCGGAAGAATTATAAGCAGGCTCAATAGATTGGATTCGTGTATCACGCTATAACCTCAGAACAGTGAGTAAAGGCTCAGGATTAACAGTGATCCCACCATAACTAGGGCGTAATGCTGGAGCTGTCCGGTTTGCATCTGCCGCAGCGCGCCGGCACAGCGCACCACCACAGCTGCGATGGCATTGACAGCCCCGTCGATCACGTTCTTGTCAAGCCAGAGCCCCTTTATGCCAAGTGCCAGATTGCCGCGGAACACGGAACGGTACACCTGAATAAACCAGTCCTCGATGGGAACTACCACGCGGTACACGAACTGCATGAAAATGCCCGCTCCCTTCCGGTAGAACCAGTCCAGATCAAGGCTTATCATGGGCGATCCGCCAAGATGTTTGACCAGCATGAAGAAGCCCAAACCGGTAAACAGCAGTATCTGCAACGCCCAGACAACATGGGTTGCCGTGTAAGCATGGTATTCGACATCGTGCGGCAGCATGTTGTAGAGCCAGTCGGGATAGACTCCGATAAAGATGCACAGGAACGCCGCAATTCCCATCGCCACCAGCATGTTGCGCGGCGGTTCGGTCGGCCGCGCCCCGCAGTCATCGCCGAGGAAGGTGAAATAAGGCAGTTTCAGCCCGGTATGCAGGAACGTCCCGGCGGAAGCCAGTGTGAGCAGCAGCCATATCCAGGTAAGATGCAGGTCGGCTGCTGCCGAGACTTCCATGGACTTGCTCACGAATCCGCTGAACAGGGGAAAAGCCGAAATCGAGAAGCCGCCGATCATGTAAAGCACGAAGGTTATCGGCATATAGCGGTATATGCCGCCCAGTTCGCTCAGCTTGCTGCGCCCGGTCATTTGAATGACAGCGCCCGCTCCCATAAAGAGAAGTCCCTTGTACAGGATATGGGTGAACGCATGCGCAACCGCACCGTTGAGGGCCAGCGCCGTCCCCATTCCCACGGCGGCAACCATATAGCCCACCTGACTGATGATGTGGTAGCCGAGCAGCCGGCGAATATCGTTCGCCAGCACGGCAAACACCACGCCGTACAGCGCCATGATCGTGCCCAGCCAGATGAGCACCTCGGTGCCGGGGTAAGCGCGAATCAGCGCATAGACCGCGGTCTTGGTGGTAAAGGCACTCAGAAAGACCGCGCCCGTCACCGTTGCCTCGGGGTAGGCATCCGTCAGCCATGCATGCAGCGGAGGAACGGCGGCGTTGAGCATGAAACCGATCAGGATCAGGTAGAACGCCGCATCGCGTACCTGCAGGGCGTCGAAACGAATCGATCCGGTCGTCACATAAAGAATGATGATCCCGGCAAGAAGCACCAGGCCGCCGACGGCATGCACGAGCAGATAGCGGTAGCCCGCTTCGATCGAAGCCTTCACCCGGCGTGACCAGATGAGCCAGACCGAGGCAAATGCCATCAGCTCCCAGAACAGGAACAGCGTCAGAAAATCGCCGGCAAATGTGGCTCCGAGTGATGACCCGGCATAGATAAACGCGGCGACATGCTGGCTGACGTCCTTGACATGCAGCGCGTAAATCGCCCCGATCAGCGCTGCGCTCGAGAACACGTAGGCGAAAGCAAGGCTGAGCTTGTCTGCCCGGCCGAAGATCAGTTCAAATCCGAGAACGTTAAAGACCCCGTGAACGCCTAGCGACATCAGCATCACGGTCAGCAGCGCAAGCAGCGGCAGAAGGACGATATAAATCCGCTGCGCCTTCCCCTTGAACAGAGGAAGGAACAATGCCCCGAGAATCAGGAAAACCGAAGGATGTACCCAATCAATCATTGTAGTAATCCTCGGAACGTTCCAGCCAATAGTGCCCCAATGCCTTCGACACGACGACGATCAGGACACAGGAAATGAACCCGTAGACGGCGCTGAATCCCGGAATGTCTTCCCAGAAAAAAACATGGTGGTGACGGGAAATGAAAAAATCGATCACCACCGTGAGTGCCAGCACCGCGTATGAGACCCGCTTCAGTGTCCTGGTGTTATTCACCAGGCTTTCCAGAATTTTGCCAATATCCATCACAGAATACTCACCTTGATTAAATTGAGGAAATGGTCGGGGAATATGCCGAGCACCACCGTTCCAACCGCCGTAATCAGCAACGGTATAACGACTTTTTTGGGCGCTTCGCTGATACCTTCGTGACCATCCGCCGGGGGAGTCCCGAACACGGCCTTGTAGACGACCGGTGCGAAGTACGCCACGTTAAGCAGGCTGCTGGTCAATATCACCGCAAGCAGCATCCAGCTTTTGGTTTCGATGGTGCCAATGGCAAGATTCCACTTGGTAATGAATCCGGCGAACAGCGGCACCCCGATGATGCTGAGTGAGCCGATGGTGAAGGCGGCTATCGTCCAGGGCATTTTCCGTGCAATCCCGGACATCTCACTGATGTTGGTCTTGTGCGCCGCGACATAGATCGATCCGGCGCAGAAGAACAGCGTGATTTTCGTGAATGCATGATTGACGATATGAATGATGCCGCCGGTGATTCCGCTGACCGTCAGCAGCGACACCCCCAGCACGATGTAGGAGAGCTGGCTCACCGTGGAATAAGCCAGCCGCATCTTGAGATTATCCTGGGTCAGCGCATAGGCCGATGAAGCCAGGATGGTGATCGAGGCGATAATGGCGGTATAGTCACCCAGGCTGAGGTCCTGCATCAGCGAGATCCCAAAAACGTCGGTCACCAGCCGGACAATACAGAACGCGCCAACCTTTACCACCGCCACGGCGTGGAGCAGAGCGCTTACCGGCGTAGGCGCCACCATCGCGGAGGGAAGCCAGTTGTGCATCGGCATCAGCCCGGCCTTGGCAAAACCGTACAGGAACATGAAATACATCACCGTCAGCAGTGTCGATATTTCCATGCCCGAGAACGTCGTCGCCGTCAGTCCGGCGAACATTCCCGCCTTGCTGAATTCCAGCGAGCCGGTAAGCGTGTAGGTCAGGATGATGGCGCCCAGAAGTATGCTGCTTGATGCGCCCACCAGATAAAGCAGGTACTTGCGCCCCGCATCCCAGTCCTTGGCGGCTTCATTGTGGATCACCAGCGGTAATGTGCACAGGCTCAGTATTTCGTAGAAGAAGAACAACGTAAACAGATTGCCGGCAAAGGCGACGCCCATGGCCGAGGAAAGGGCAATGGCAAAGCAGGTGTAATATCTTGTCTGGGCATGCTCCTCGAGTGTGCGCATGTACCCCATGGAATATACCGTGGTGATAATCCACAGGAATGAGGACGTGGTGGCAAACAGCAAACCGATACCGTCCACCTTGAAGGCAAGTTCAACGCCGGGAAGGATCTTGAAGACCGTATACTGGATCACCACCCCGGAAAGAACAGCGGGAGTCATGGATATCACGATCAGGAATTTGATCACCCCCGCGCCAATGGACCAGCCCTCTCTCAGGTTTGGTTGCTTGTAAGAAAGCATGACCAGCACGGCGGCAATTGCCGAGACCAGCACCGCCAGAAGGGGCTTTATCGAAATCAACGTTTCCATGTGGCCATCCGGTTCATCTCCGCGAGCAAAAAGGCGGCGAAATTATTATCCGCCGGGTTATTCATCCAGTAAGGAAAAAGGCTGTTTGTCGTCATTGTCATCATCATTATCACCATTGCATCGGCGGGTTACCCCTTCAGCTCGCTCCAATCAGCCACCTCAATCGTCCGCCGATTGCGGAAAAGCAGCACAACAATGGCAAGCCCGATGGCCGCCTCGGCTGCGGCAACCACCAATATGAAAAAGACAAATATCTGTCCGGCGGGATCTCCACGATAGTGCGAGAATGCGACGAAATTCGTGTTCACCGCCAGCAGCATCAACTCGATTGCCATCAACATATTGATGATGTTCTTCTGCTTGAACAGAATGCCGGCAACCCCGGTGGAGAAGACGACTGCTCCAAGAATCAGGAAATCCGATAGATCGATCATCGTGCAACCCCTGTTGTGCTATCCAATTTTTCCCGGGTGTGTTTCTCCGCAGGCATCTTGATCAGGCGCAGGCGATCCGCTTTGCTGACCGCAATCTGATCCGGTATCACCTGCGATTTGGCATCCTTGCGGCGGCGCGAGGTCAGCGCAATGGCAGCCACCATCGCTACCAGCAGAATCGCTGCGGCAATCTCAAACGGGTAAACATATTCGGTATAGATCAAACGCCCCAATTCCTTGGTATTGCTGTAATCGGCAGCATGCCTGACCGCCGCCTTGCCGCCGGACACATCGGAAGAACCCAGCACCCAGACCATCTCGAATACCAGCAAGCCGGCCAGCACCGCACCGAATGGCACCCAGCGCCACAATCCTTCTCGCATCCGCACCAGATTGATATCCAGCATCATCACCACGAACAGGAACAGCACCATCACCGCGCCGACATACACCAGTACCAGCGTGATGGCGAGAAACTCGGCCTCCAGCAGTATCCAGATACCGGCCATACTGAAAAATGCCAGCACCAGGAACAGCGCCGCATGCACCGGATTGCGCGCGGTAATCACGCGCAATGCCGCAAACACGGTCAATGCGGCGAATACATAAAACACGACGGTCTCAAAATTCATAAATTCATCCTTTTGTAAGTGGTGAGTGGAACGACGCTACGCGCCTCAGTGGAAAGTGGAAAACCCCACTCCCTACCCCCCACTCCCTACTACCGATACTTCGCATCCACTGCCCGATCCTTGGCGATCTGTTCCTCATGCTTGTCGCCCAGCGCCAGCAGCATCGGCTTGGTGTAATACAGGTCGCCCGGCTTCTCGCCGTGATATTCGTACACGCGCGTTTCGACAATCGCATCCACCGGGCAGGACTCCTCGCAGAAGCCGCAGAAGATGCATTTGTACAGATCGATGTCGTATTGCGTGGTGCGTCTTGTGCCGTCCTCGCGCTCCGCCAGCTCGATCTTGATCGCCAGCGCCGGGCAGATTGCCTCGCACAATTTGCAGGCGATGCAGCGTTCTTCGCCGTTGTCATAGCGGCGTTGCGCGTGCAGACCGCGGAAGCGGAAACTCTGCGGCGTCTTCTCTTCCGGGTACTGCACGGTAATCTTGCGCGCGAAGAAATACCGGCCGGTCAGCGCCATGCCCCTGACCAGCTCGAACAGCAGGAACGTCTTGAAGAAGTTTTTGATATTTTTCATTTTCGTCTTCTCCGCTTACCAGACCCACAACGGGGTCTGCATCCACGCGGCAACCACCACCACCCAGACGATAGTGAGCGGAATGAACACCTTCCAGCCCAGCCGCATCAGCTGGTCATAGCGATAGCGCGGAAAGGTCGCGCGGAACCACAGGAACAGGAACAGAATGAAGGAAACCTTGGCCAGCAGCCAGATGAAACTGTCCGGCAGGAACGGCAGCGGCGACAGCCAGCCGCCCAGAAACATGATCGAGGTAAGGAAGGCAACCAGAATCATGTTGGCGTATTCGGCCAGGAAGAACAGCGCAAACGCCATGCCGGAATATTCCACATGAAAACCGGCGACAATTTCCGATTCGCCTTCGGCCATGTCGAACGGCGCGCGGTTGGTTTCCGCCACGCCGGAAATCAGATAGACGAGGAACATCGGGAACAGCGGAATCATGTACCAGTTCAGCAAGCCGAGGCCGCCTTGCTGGCCGCGCACGATATCGCCCAGATTCATGCTTTGCGAAACCATCAGCACGCACACCAGCGCGAAACCCATCGCGATCTCGTATGACACGATTTGCGCGGCAGAACGCACCGCACCGAGAAATGCGTATTTGGAATTGGACGCCCAGCCGGCAATGATGATGCCGTACACCGCCAGCGAGGTCATCGCCAGGATATACAGCAACCCCGCATTGAGATCGGCCAGCACCATGCCATCGCTGAACGGCACCGTCGCCCACGCCGCCAGCGACGGCGCCAGCGCCATGATCGGCGCCAGCACAAACAAGAATTTGCTCGAACCGGTCGGGATGATGATTTCTTTGAAAAACAGTTTCACCCCATCGGCAATCGGCTGCAACAAGCCATAAGGGCCGACACGATTCGGGCCGATGCGAATCTGCATGAAGCCGATGACCTTGCGCTCCGCCAGCGTCAGATAGGCAACCGTAAGCATGATCGGCACCACAATTACCAGAATCTTCACCAGCGTCCATAACGGCAGCCAGACCGGGCCGAGCAGATCCTGCCCGGCCTGTTGCAGCATTTGCAGCAGCTCCATCATGCGCGCTCCACAGTAATCGTTCCAAACATCGCACCCAGCTCCGCCGTAGCCGGATGGCCTGCCGCCACGCGTGCGGTGCCAGCAGGCATGGCATCATCCGCCTGCACGGCCAACTGCACCGTTGCCTTGCCTTGCGTCACTTTCACGCGATCGCCGGATTGCACACCCAGTTTCTGCAACTCGCTGCCATGCATCTTCACGCATGGAGTTGCGGCATCGCTGGTCTTCTGCAGCGAGACCGCGCGGCGCACCAGCGCATCGGCAACATAAACCGGCACATCGGCCACGCGCTGCATTCCCTGCGCATCGGCAATCGCGGCGCCCTGCAAGACAACCTCCAGATGATTGTTCAGCCTGTCGCCAACGTCCCGGCCACCGAGTGCCTCATCGCGCACCGCCTCGCTGGTGTCGTAATCAAAGCCCTGCACGTCGAGCATGTTGCCCAGCACGCGCAGCACCTTCCAGGCCGGACGCGCTTCACCCAGAGGTTTGACCGCCCCCATGAAACTCTGCGCCCGCCCTTCGGTGTTGACAAACGTGCCGGAAGTTTCAGTGAACGGTGCGATCGGCAGCAGCACGTCGGCGTAATCGGTCGCGCGATGTTTCCAGGCGGACATTGCCACCACCATATCGGCGGCATACATCGCTGCCAGCGCCTGCTGCGGATCGTGCAGATCCAGTTCCGGCTCGACATTCAGCAGGATATACGCCTTGCGCGGCGCGGCCAGCATCGCGGCGGCGTTCATGCCCTGCACGCTGCCGCCGAACGGCACGGCACCGGCGAGATAACCGCCGACACTGTTCGCCGCCTCGCCGAGGAAGCCAAAGCTTGCCCCGCACAATGCGGCGATTCGTTCTGCCAGCGCGGCAAGCTGCGCCGCCTGCGGATGCTGTTGCGCAAAATTGCCCAGCAATATCACGACACGCTCGCCGCTCGCCAAGCTTGTGGCAATTGCGGCAGCGGCACTGCCCACCTTAGCGCCTTGCACGGACGCGTCCGGCGCCGCCTGCTTTTCAGTTGCCAGCGCCTTCAGGACTTGTGCCAGTGTGTTCACCAATTCGTTCGGCGCAACGATGCACTTGTTGGCAACCGGCATCAGCAGATCATCGTCGCTTGAGTGAATAATGCTGGCCTGCGCGCCGCCCTTTACCGCCTGGCGCACACGATGCGCCAGCAACGGATGATCCTTGCGCAAAAAGCTGCCGACAATCAGCAGACGGTCGCGGCTATTGATATCGGCAACCGGCATACCCAGCCACGGCGCACCCGCCTGCTTGCCGTCCGCGCTGAAGTCAGACTGGCGCAGACGGAAATCCACATTGCCGCTGCCCAGACCGCGCACCAATTTTTGCAGCAGATAGAGTTCTTCCAGCGTGCTGTGCGGCGTCGCCAATGCAGCGACCTGCTCTGCCCCGCCCTCGTTGGCAATCTGGCGCAAACCGTGTGCCACATATTCCAGCGCAACCGGCCACTCGACTTCCAGCCACTTGCCGTCCTGCTTGAGCATCGGTTTGGTCAGGCGCTCCGGTGAATTCAGCCCCTCATAGCTGAACCGGTCCTTGTCCGAAATCCAGCACTCGTTGATGGCCTCGTTATTGCCGGGAAGAATGCGCATCACCTTGTTGTTCTTTGTATGCACCGCCAGATTGGAGCCAAGGCCGTCATGCGGGCTGACCGACTTGCGCCGCGACAATTCCCAGCTGCGTGCGGTATAGCGGAACGGCTTGCTGGTCAACGCACCAACCGGGCACAGGTCAATCATATTGCCGGACAACTCGGAATCCACCGAGCTGCTCACAAAACTCATGATTTCGGCATGCTCGCCGCGAAACGCCATGCCCAGCTCCATCATGCCGGCGATTTCCTGGCCGAAACGCACACAGCGGGTACACTGAATGCAGCGGCTCATTTCCATGGTGGAAATCAGCGCGCCGACATCTTTGTGCATTACGATGCGTTTTTCTTCCGTATAGCGCGAAGCCGTCGCGCCATAGCCCATCGACACGTCCTGCAGCTGACATTCGCCGCCCTGATCGCAGATCGGACAATCCAGCGGATGATTGATCAGCAGGAATTCCATCACGCCCTTCTGCGCCTTGACGGCCATTTCCGAATGGGTGTGAACTTTCATGCCATCGGCAGCCGGTGTCGCGCAGGCCGGCAGCGGCTTGGGCGCCTTCTCCACCTCGACCAGACACATGCGGCAATTCGCCGCAATGGACAGTTTCTTGTGGTAGCAAAAATGTGGAATATGGATGCCTGCCTTGTGCGCCGCGTCCATCACGGTGGAACCGCGCTCTGTTTCGACCAGCTTGCCATCAATTTCAACGTTGATCATTGTTCACCTACCCCGTCAGCTTCACACCAAGCAGCGCTTGTGTTTGATGTGATATTCAAATTCATCGCGGAAATGCCTGAGCATGCCCTGCACCGGCCAGACCGCCGCCTCGCCCAGGGCGCAAATGGTGCGGCCGGCGATGTTTTCTCCCACGTTCAACAGCAAATCCAGATCTTCCTCGCGGCCTTCGCCATGCTCGATGCGATGCACGACGCGATACAACCAGCCGGTGCCTTCGCGGCACGGCGTGCATTGCCCGCAGGATTCCTCGTAATAAAAATAGGACAGGCGCTCCAGTGCGCGCACCATGCAGGTCGTCTCGTCCATCACGATCACAGCGCCGCTGCCCAGTCCGGAACCTGCCCTCTGAATGGAATCGTAGTCCATGGTCAGTCCCATCATGATCTCGGCAGGCAAAACCGGCATCGAGGAGCCGCCGGGAATAACCGCCTTGAGCTTGTGGCCGTTGCGTACCCCGCCCGCCATTTCCAGCAATTTGCTGAACGGCGTACCCATCGGCACTTCAAAGTTGCCCGGGTTATTTACATGGCCGGACACAGAAAAAAGTTTGGTGCCGCCGTTGTTGGGCTTGCCCAGTTCCAGGAATTTTTGCCCGCCGTGATTGATGATGTAAGGGATACTGGCGAAGGTTTCGGTGTTGTTGATGGTGGTCGGTTTGCCATACAGGCCAAAGCTGGCCGGGAAAGGCGGCTTGAAGCGCGGCTGACCCTTTTTGCCCTCGATGGATTCCAGCAATGCGGTTTCCTCGCCGCAGACATAGGCGCCGTAGCCCAGATGGTTGTGCAGGTCGAAACAGAAATCAGTGCCCAGGATGTTGTCGCCCAGATACCCGGCGGCACGCGCCAGTTCACAGGCCTCCTCCATGCGCTCATAGGCTTCGAAGATTTCGCCATGCACGTAGTTGTAGCCGGTTTTCACGCCCATCGTATAAGCGGCGATCGCCATGCCTTCGATAAGCAGATGCGGGTTGTAGCGCAGGATATCCCAGTCCTTGCAGGTGCCCGGCTCGCCTTCATCGCTGTTGCAGACAATGTACTTGTCGCCCTTGTAGTCCTTGGGCATGAAACTCCATTTCAGCCCGGTCGGGAAACCCGCGCCGCCGCGTCCGCGCAAGGCCGAATGCTTGACCTCGGCAATGATCCCGTCGGGCGGCATTTTTTCAGTCAGTACCTTGCGCAATGCCTGATAACCACCGACCTTGAGATAATTCTCCAGAGTCCAGGGCTGGTCGAAATCCAGCGTGGTGAGAATGACCGGCCCTCTCATGATTTGTCCAGCTCCGCCAGAATTTGATCGATCTTCTCGTTGCTCAAACGGCCGCAAAGTCTTTTATTGTCTACGGTAAACAACGGCGCATCCTTGCACGCTCCCATGCATTCTCCTTCGCGCAGGCCGTATTTACCGTCCGCCGTTACCTCACCCAGACCGATGCCCAGTCTGGCATGCAGATAAGCCACGGTATCACCCGCCCCGCACAGCGTGCAGGACAGGTTGGTGCACACGGTGATGGTGTGCTTGCCCATCGGCTTGAGGTTGTACATGTGGTAGAAGGTCGCCACTTCGTACACCGCCATTTTCGGCATACCGAGATAGGCCGCAACGTCCGCCATGTCATCGGTGGAAACCCAGCCCTTCTCATCCTGCACGAAACGCAGCGCAGCCATCACCGCAGACTGTTTCTGGTCCGCCGGATACTTCTTCAACTCACGGTTGATTCTGGTTTGTATTTGTTCGGATAACATCAGCGATCCACCTCACCAAAAACTATGTCCTGCGTACCGATGATGGTCACCACGTCGGCAATCATGTGGCCGCGCGCCATTTCGTCCAGAGCGGCTATATGCGCAAAACCCGGTGCGCGTATTTTCAGGCGATAAGGCTTGTTCGCGCCGTCGGAAATCAGGTAAATACCGAACTCCCCCTTGGGGTGTTCCACCGCCGCATAGGCCTCGCCGGCAGGCACATGCATCCCTTCGCTGAACAGCTTGAAGTGATGGATCAATTCTTCCATGTTCTGCTTCATCGCTTCACGCTTGGGCGGCGCAAATTTGAAATTGCCAGTCATCACCGGGCCGGGGTTGTCGCGCAGCCAGTCGATGCATTGCCTGATGATGCGGTTGCTTTGCCTCATCTCCTCGACACGCACCAGATAACGGTCATAGGAATCACCGTTGCTTCCCACCGGAATATCGAAATCGAGACGATCGTAGACTTCGTAAGGCTGCTTTTTGCGCAGATCCCATTCGATCCCGGAGCCGCGCAGCATCGGGCCGGTAAAACCCAGCGCCAATGCGCGCTCCGGCGACACCACGCCGATGCCAACGGTACGCTGCTTCCAGATGCGGTTATCGGTCAGCAGCGTTTCGTATTCGTCCACGAAAGCGGGAAAGCGATTGGTGAAGTCCTCCAGAAAATCGAGCAGCGAACCCTGGCGGTTTTCATTGAGCTTTTTCACCGCCGCGGCGTTATGGATCTTGGATGGCCGGTATTGCGGCATGGAATCCGGCAGATCGCGATACACGCCGCCCGGGCGATAATAGGCTGCGTGCAGGCGCGCGCCGGATACCGCCTCATAGGCATCCATCAGGTCCTCGCGCTCGCGGAAACAGTACAGGAATACGGTCATCGCGCCGATGTCCAATCCGTGTGCACCCAGCCATAACAGGTGGTTCAGGATGCGCGTGATCTCATCGAACATCACGCGGATGTACTGGGCGCGCAACGGCACCTCGATTCCCGTCAGTTTCTCGACCGCCATCACATAGGCATGCTCATTGCTCATCATCGAGACATAATCGAGCCGGTCCATGTAGGGCAAAGACTGCAAATAAGTCTTGTGCTCGGCAAGCTTCTCGGTGGCACGGTGCAGCAGCCCGATGTGCGGATCGGCGCGCTCGATGACCTCGCCGTCCAGCTCCAGCACCAGACGCAACACCCCGTGCGCCGAGGGATGCTGCGGCCCAAAATTCATGGTGTAATTTTTAATTTCTGCCATAGTTTTTTGCCTACTTTACGGGAGCAGCGTAGTTTTCTTCACGTATGACGCGCGGTGTCACTTCGCGCGGCACGACCGATACCGGCTGATACACCACGCGCTGCTGTTCCGGGTCGTAGCGCATTTCCACATTACCGGACAACGGAAAATCCTTGCGGAACGGGTTGCCGACAAAACCATAGTCGGTCAGGATGCGGCGCAGATCCGGATGTCCGGTGAACACGATGCCATACAGATCGAAGGCTTCGCGCTCGTACCAGTTAGCGCATGACCAGATATCCGTCACGGACTCCAGCACCGGAAAATCGTCTTCTTCGGCGAAAATGCGCACGCGCAGGCGCGCGTTATGCGCCACCGACAACAGGTGATAAACCACCGCAAAGCGTTGACCTCCCCGGGTTCCGTTGCCATAAGTGGAATAATCCACGCCACACAGATCAATCATCTGCTCGAAGCCTGCCGCATCGCGCAGCTGTGTCAGCGTATCCAGCATTTCGGCGGCCCCGACCACCACGGTCAACTCGCCCAGCCGCTCCTCCATACCAACCAGCTTGTCGCCAAGCAACTCCGTCAGACTGGTACGCAATGTTCTCAAATCAGCAGCCATAGTTCACCTTACCGCGCAATCGTATTGGTTCGTTTGATCTTGTTTTGCAACTGGATGATGCCGTACAGCAGCGCCTCGGCCGTCGGCGGGCAGCCCGGCACGTACACATCCACCGGCACGATGCGGTCACAGCCGCGCACCACCGAATAGGAATAGTGATAATAGCCGCCACCGTTCGCGCACGAACCCATCGAGATCACCCAGCGCGGCTCGGCCATCTGGTCGTACACCTTGCGCAACGCAGGTGCCATCTTGTTGCACAGCGTGCCCGCCACCACCATTACGTCAGACTGGCGTGGGCTGGGGCGGAACACCACGCCGAAACGGTCCAGATCATAGCGCGCCGCGCCGGCATGCATCATTTCCACTGCGCAGCAGGCCAAGCCGAAAGTCATCGGCCACAGCGATCCGGTGCGGGTGTAATTGATGATGGTGTCGAGCGTCGTGGTGACGACGCTCTTCTCCAGAACTCCCTCAATGCCCATGCGTAACTCCCTTTATTTCTCCGCTAATATTTTGGGTGCCGCGCCAATCCTGGCATCCAACGGCAATCGCGGACGGTCGCATCCCCGCTGCGCGGGGCCCCTGCTTCCTGCTCATGCCGTTACTCCCATTCCAAGGCTCCCTTCATCCATTCATATATAAAACCAACCACGAGGATGGCCAGGAAGATCATCATGGAAACAAAACCAAAGGTACCGATTTCCTTGAGCACGACCGCCCAGGGGAAGAGAAAGGCTATTTCGAGATCGAACAGAATGAACAGGATGGCAACGAGGTAATAGCGCACGTCGAACTTCATGCGCGCATCTTCAAAGGGCTCGAAACCGCATTCGTATGCGGAAAGCTTTTCGCTGTCAGGCCGACTGGGTGAAACCAGTTTGCCCAGCACGACAGGGACAACACCCATGGTGATGCCGATACAGACAAACAGCAGCACCGGAAAATAATTTTCCAACATTGAGCTTCCCCCCTCGGTTTATTGTAATTGGCCGGTTTGCCCGGAATCACTTTTTAATCGTTTTATTGTATTGGCACACTGATGCGCCCGTTTGTATCTGGTGCCGATGAGCAGACTCGAACTGCTACGGCTTGCGCCACTACCCCCTCAAGATAGCGTGTCTACCAATTTCACCACATCGGCAATGCTGCTGCAAAATTATTCTGGAATCTCCCCGGACTTCGATTTATCGCCAGCATTGGCCGCCGGCGCGACCGGAGGCGCCTGAACAGCCGCCGGACTCACCTTGTCCATCAACCCCTGCTGCCGCGCAGGGTGGGAATAAATGTAGGTCAACGACAAGCTGGTAACGAAGAACAACGTCGCAACGACTGCCGTGCTGCGGCTCAGGAAATTGGCCGAGCCGCTGGAACCAAACAGGCTGCCGGCCGAACCCGTGCCGAATGCCGCGCCCATGTCAGCACCCTTGCCATGCTGCATCAGCACCAGACCGATCAACACCACCGCCGTTAAAATATGCACCACCCAAACCAATGTTTCCACGCACTACTCCCGACACATACTGCAAAAAAAATCAAACCTGACCGGCGCGACAAATCGCCAGGAATTCATCAGCCACCAGGGAGGCACCGCCGATTAACCCACCATCAATATCCGGCATCGCAAACAGCTCTGCCGCATTATTCGCCTTCACGCTGCCGCCGTAGAGTATACACAATGCCGCAGCGATTTGACTATCCTCAGCAGCAATACGCTGACGGATGAACGCATGTACCGCTTGTGCCTGCTCTGACGTTGCCGTTTTGCCGGTGCCGATCGCCCATACCGGCTCATAGGCCACCACCGCGTTGCGCAACGCCTGCACCCCGCCCAACTGAATCAGCGCATCCAGCTGCCCGGCGACCACAGTTTCGGTGATGCCGCTTTCACGCTGTTGCAGAGTTTCGCCCATACACAAGACAGGTGTCAACCCGGCCTGCTGTGCCGCAAGAAATTTCTCGGCCACCAGATGACTGCTTTCGCCATAACAGGCACGGCGCTCCGAATGCCCGACGATCACATAGCTGCATTCAAAATCGCGCAACATCGCGGCGGACACCTCACCGGTGTAGGCGCCCTTGCCCAGCTGATGCACATTTTGCGCGCCCCATTTCACGCTGCTGCCGGACAACTTTTGCTGCGCCTGCGCCAAGTAGGGAAACGGCACGCAAACCGCACAATCGACACCCGTGGCCTGGCTCATCCCGTCGCGCACTGCGTCCAGCAGCACAGCATTTTGGGCCAGCGTGCCGTGCATCTTCCAGTTTCCGGCAACCAACTTGCGACGCATCGTAATCCATCCGCCAGACATCAAAGGTGCGAATCCTACCTGCGAACGAATGAACGGTCAATGAAACAGAACGAGTAGAATCCGCGAATAAAATTCAACTCAAAAACCGCAGTTACCGGGAAATGTCATTTTGCTTCAACGTATCGGACTGCTCTTGCAGGTGCGAATTCATTCGCACATAATATTTCGTTCGGGCGAATGAATTCGCCCCCGCCCTCCAACCGCATTTTCCTGGTTCAAACACATGACCTTCGGCAAAGCTGGCGGCTTCAAACAAATATCACTCAAAAAGGCTGCCTCTTACCGCCTCAGCAACGCTTCAAATTCCTTCACGACAACCGGCTTGCTGAACAGATAACCCTGGAAGGCGTGACAGCCGTGCTTATCCAGAAAGTCCCGCTGCGCCTCGGTTTCAACCCCTTCGGCAATCACGTTCAACCCCAGCGCCTCGGTCATCGCGATGATGGTCTGCACGATGGCGGCATCGTTGAGGTCGCTAGTGATGTCGCGCACGAAAGATTGGTCAATCTTTATTTGATCCAGCGGCAGGCGTTTCAGATACTGCAGCGAAGAGTAGCCGGTGCCGAAATCGTCCATCGAGAAGCTCACGCCGAGCAGTTTTATTTCGCGCATCCTGGCAATGGTGTCATCGACATTTTCCAGCACGGTACTCTCGGTCAGTTCCAGCTTGAGATGTGAGGGCTTCGCGCCGCTTTCCAGCAACACGCGCTGTACCTGGGCGACAAAATCAGTCTGGTGAAATTGTCTGGCGCTGACGTTCACCGCCAGCGTCAGGTCGCGGGTCAGCACGTCGTCCTGCCAGGCCTTGAGCTGGGCGCAGGCTGTCTCCAGTACCCATAGCCCGATCGGCACGATCAGTCCGGTTTCCTCGGTGAGCGGGATGAACTGGGCGGGAGATACCAGACCGAGTTCCGGATGTTCCCAGCGCAATAACACTTCCGCGCCGGTCGCCTTGCCGCGGCTGTCAACTTGTGCCTGGTAATACAGGCGGAATTGCTGCATGGGGAGTGCGCTACGCAATTTCGTTTCCAAGGCAGACCGCACATCCAATGCCGCCTGCATCTGCGGATCGAAGAAGCGGATGGCATTACGCCCTGCCGTTTTGGCCTGGTACATGGCGATATCGGCGTGCTTGAGCAAGTCTTCCACGTTTTCCAGATGACCGCGGAACAGGCTGACTCCGATGCTCGGCGTGGTGTGGCACTCGTAGTTCTTCAGTGTATAAGGCTGACCCAGTTCGTTGCGTAATTTTTCCGCAATCAGTTCGGTTTGGGTGGCCGCCTCATCCGGCTCGCTGCTCAGCTCTTCGAGTAGCACCAAAAATTCATCCCCGCCCAGCCGTGCCACGCTGTCACCCTCGCGCACGCAGCCCTGCAACCGGCGCGCCACCTCGATCAGCAGCAGGTCGCCCATTGCATGGCCCTGCGTGTCATTGATCGTCTTGAAATGATCCATATCCAGGAACAGCACTGCGCCATGCCGGCTGCTGCGCGTGCTGACCGCCATTGCCTGCCGCAAACGGTCCAGTAGCAGGCGGCGATTCGGCAGTTTGGTCAGCGGATCGTAGAAGGCCAACTGGTGGATTTCCTGTTCCGACTGTTTGCGTTGGCTGATGTCGCTGGACAATGCGACGTAGTGTGTCAACTGATGATGGTCGTCGTAAACCGCCGTAATGGTCATGAACTTTGGATAGATCTCGCCATCCTTGCGTCTATCCCATATCTCTCCCGACCACTTGCCGGTATCGAGCAACTCCGACCACATCGCCCGGTAGAAAGCCTTGTCGTGTCGCCCGGACTGCAGGATGCGCGGGTTTTTTCCAAGCAGCTCTTCCGCGCTGTAGCCGGAAAGATCTTCGAAGGCCTGATTGACGCGCAGGATGTTTGCATCCGGGTCGGTAATCAGGATGGCTTCCTGTGCCTTGAAAGTGGCGGCAGCGATGCGCAATTGCTCCGCCGCAAGATATTGCTCGGTGATATCCTGCACCGCCCCCACCGAGCGCAACGGTTTACCGGACGCATCGAATTCACTGATGCAATGCTCGCGCACCCACTTGACGCGGCCATCTGCAAACAACAGGCGATGCACGATATCGTAGGGCTGGCGATTCTCTAACGATTGTGTATAAGCCTGGTTTACCCTGTCGCGGTCATCCGGATGGATCACGTTCAGGAAATTCTCATAGGAGGGCGAGAACCGCGCCGGGTCAAGCTCGAATATCCGGTAAACCTCATCCGACCAGCGCAATTCGCTGCTCACCAGATTCAGTTCCCAGCTGCCCAATTGCCCCAATCGCTGTGCTTCATTGAGCAGTTCCTGATTGTGCTGCAACTCGATTTGAGCCAGCTGGCGTCCGGTGATATCGTGAATGAAAGCGCTGAATTCATACTTGCCCGCCATCTTGAGGGAGGCGATGGACAATTCGACGGGAAACTCGTGGCCGTTGCGGTGCAGCCCGGTAATTTCAAGCCGCGAATTCAGAATGGGCCCTTCGCCGGTAGCCATGAAAGCTCCAGGCCCCGCTTATGCGCCTCGCGGTACCGGGGCGGGATGATGGTTTCACTCAGCACCCGCCCGACCGCTTCCTCATGGGTCCAGCCGAAAGTCTTTTCCGCCTGGCTGTTCCAGCCAATGATGATTCCTTCGGCATCCATCTGCACCACGGCGTCCATGGCGGTTTCGAGAGTGGCGCGCAGGCGCGCTTCATCTTCCCGGCGCGCTTCAAGCAGGGTGCCGAATCCATCGGCCATTTTGTTGAAGCTGTCGCCTATCTGGCTGAGTTCATCGCGTGTGCCGATATTGATCCGCTGGCTCAGGTCGCCGCCGGCAAAGACGTGTGCGGAATGAACCAGCGAGTTAATGCTGCCGATAATGGCGTAATAGATGCTGACCGAGATATAGACCACCAGCAAAAACAGCAGCAAGGCGCCGCTGACAGTTATGAGCAGCGTCCTTTCCGCTTGGGCAATACGCGCCTCGATGAGAGCTTTGGTCGTCGGCAGCAGTACCCGGTACATTTGCGTGTAGCCGTTGTCGATCTCCGCGGAGGCCATATTCATGAAGACATCCGGGGGCGTGGCAAAATGACCGGTGAGGATGTCTGACTCCACGAGGCCGGTGATCTGCCGCCCCGAATCGGCAATTCCGCCATATGCCTTCAGGAGGAACTCCCGCACCGCCGGATTGTAGCGGCCAGTCTTATCGATATTGGTCTTGAACTCTTTAAGCGTACTGTCAAATTCGCCTATCAGGGCGTTAAGTCTAGCCTTCTGGGGTTCGGTGATCTGCTTCCTGGCCAGAATGCCGGTGCCGTATGCACGGAGCTGGCCAAGATGTTCGAGCGCATGTGGCAGTCTGTTGATGGTGGTATCGATCAGGTAGAACGTAGTGATCTCCGTGTCCAGGATCAGCGCATAGTCATCGGCGATCGATAACTCGAATAGCTGAATCTGTTCGATCAGGCGGGTATGCGCGGCGAAGTTCTCGGTCACCGTCCAATGGAGCCCCTCTTTGCGCAGCCGCTCCCAGTTGGCCTTGATGCTCCGGAAGTCTTCGCTCGAGACCAGGCCGGTGGGCAGCTTTCCTTCCATCGCCTTGAATGCCTCGACTGCTTCCCTTTCCACGGCGGCACGCCTGTCCCGCATCGTCTCTTTGCCGCCGAGCAGCACGGTCGAGAGTCCACGGTGCAGCTGGATGAACTGCACGGTCCGGGAAACCGGCTCGATCAGCACGAGGCCTTGCAGTTCCCGCTGCGAGGGCTGGATGACCCGCTCAAGGCTGGCAAACAGGCTGTACACCACCACGCTAATCGCGACCAATGACACCAGCCACAGCAGCGTGAATTTTTTGGTGTAGCCCATGCGGTTCAGCACGGCGATGGTAGGGTAAAACAACCTCTTCATTGTTTTTTTTAGGGCTTGGCAAGTTGAAGCTGGTTTAATCCTGATCGGCTGGACATTTCAAATGTGTAGGCTATCGCGCCCTGTGATACTCCAAGTGCGTTGAATTTGATTGCCATCGAATTGCCCCTCCTTTGATCCGGATCAAAGGAGGCATACAGCAGGTTCAGCGTCAGGCCGCCTGTACGGCGATCCGGTCGCGTTGTGCAATGATGCGGTTATGCTCGTCCACATAGACGAGTTGCGGGTGGAATTTCTGCAATTCCAGTTCGTTATACATGGCATAACTGGCGATGATCAGGATATCGCCGGGATTAGCCTTGTGCGCTGCCGCGCCATTCACCGAAATCACCCCGGAACCGCGTTGCGCGCGGATGGCGTAGGTGGTGAAGCGCTCGCCATTGGTAACGTTGTAGATGTCAATCTGCTGGTATTCCCGGATATCGGCCGCATCCAGCAAATCGTCGTCGATCGCGCAGGAGCCTTCATAGTGCAGCTCGGAATGCGTGACGTGCACCCGGTGCAGCTTGGCTTTTAGCATGATTCTTTGCATGAGGTATATCTCTCCTTCAACAGGGCGCGGATTATATAGCAATCAATCAGCCAGACAAACCTCGATATTGTCCAGCAAACGCGTATTGCCCAGTCTGGCTGCGGCCAATAGCACCAGCTCGCGCTGGGCGTGGCTTGCCGGCTGCAAATCGGACTGGTTGCGCACCGCCAGATAATCCACCTGCCAACCCCCTGCGGCGAGAGTTTCGACCGCCCGTTGCTGCAATTGTTCAAAATTGCGCTCGCCTTGCAGGATGGCCTGCCGTATTTCCTGCAGCGTGCGGTACAGGGAGACCGCCTCGCCGCGCTCTGTTTCGCTTAAATACTGGTTGCGCGAACTCAGCGCCAGGCCGTCCGCCGCACGCACGGTTTCCGCGCCGACGATGCGTATCGGCAAGTTCAGTTGCCCAACCATCTGACGAATGATATGTAGTTGCTGATAATCCTTCTTGCCGAACAGCGCGGCCTGCGGCTGCACGATGTTGAGCAGTTTCAGCACCACCGTCGCCATGCCGCGGAAATGTCCGGGACGGGACGCGCCGCACAATTCATTGGCAATCGGCGGCGGCTCGATGAACACGGTTTGTTGCACGGGATACATTTCGTCGACCGAGGGCGCGAATACCACATCCGCCAAGCCTTGCAACTTCGCGCAATCCGCCTCCAGCGTGCGCGGATAGCGGTCAAAATCCTCGTTCGGGCCGAATTGCAACGGATTGACAAAGATGCTCGCCACCACGCAGCTGCCGTGATCGCGCGCCAACCGCACTAGATCGAGATGACCCTCGTGCAGGTTGCCCATGGTGGGCACGAAGGCGATGGCCAGTTCATCAGACAGCCGTGCGCGCAATTCAGCGATTGTTGAAATAACTTGCATTACTCTCCTCGACCCTCACCCGCGCTGTCACGCACCCCTTGCCCGCCTGCGGGATAACCAGCGACTTGGCGGCGGTTGTTTGCAGCCTAGTCGAATGGCTAGTTGTTTCATCCAGAGGGGCTGGGGAAGGGAAAATTCAGAAGCTGTGTTCCTGCGCCGGGAAACTGCCGCTCTTTACCTCGGCGACATAATTTTTCACCGCCTCCGTGATGCCGCATGCGTCCTGCAGGTAGTTTTTCGCGAAGCGCGCCTTTTTGCCCGGGTAGATGTTCAGCATGTCGTGCAGCACCAGCACTTGGCCGGAACAGGCAGCGCCCGCGCCGATACCGATGGTGGGAATGGAAAGCGCGGCAGTGATCTCCGCAGCCAGCAAAGCGGGAATGGTTTCCAGCACCAACATGTCCGCGCCGGCCTGTTCCAGCGCCACCGCATCCTCCAGTAATTTCTGTGCAGCGGCAGCTTCCTTGCCTTGCAGGCGATAGCCGCCGATCTGGTGCACCGATTGCGGGGTCAGCCCGATGTGCCCGCATACCGGAATGCCGCGCCCGGCAAGAAACTCCACTGTCTCGGCCATCACCGCGCCGCCTTCCAGCTTGATCATATGCGCGCCCGCCGCTATCAGCCGCGCGGCATTGGCAAAGGTTTCCTGCGGGCTGACCTGGAATGTGCCGAACGGCATGTCGCCGATGATGAATGCCTGCTTCGCGCCGCGCGCCACACAGGCGGTGTGGTAAACCATGTTATCCAGCGAAACCGGCAAGGTGGTTTCGTGCCCCTGCAGCACCATGCCGAGCGAATCGCCGACCAGCAGAATATCCACGCCCTGAGCCTCGAGCAGCGCGGCAAAACTCGCGTCATAGCAGGTCAGCACGGCGATTTTTTCATTCTTGCCGTACATTTCCTGTAAGGCGGTCAAAGTAATTTTCATCATTCCCCCCGGCTAAAAAATTCACGCGATCCGCGCATTTCCCCAATGCGCCGCAACAGCAAGGCAAAATCTTCGGAATCATCCTCAAAGTTCAGGTGCTCGGTATTCACCATCAATACCGGCGCCGCCTCGTAATGATAAAAGAAATCGCTGTAGCCTTGTGCCACGCGCAACAGATAATCATCCGAAATGGTTTGTTCATACGACTGGGCGCGGCGGCGCACGCGCTCCAGCAGCGTTTCCGGCGCGGCCTGCAGATAAATCACCAGATCCGGCACGGGAGCCTGCAATTGCAGGGTGTGATAAATCTGCTGATACAGCGCAAACTCTGCGTCGCCCAGGTTAAGCCGCGCAAACAGCGGGTCCTTGTCGAACAGGTAGTCTGCCACGGTATTCATGCTGAATAAGTCCATCTGCGCCAGATCGCGCACTTCATTGCCGCGCTGGAACAGAAAAAACAATTGGGTCGCCAGCGCATAGCGCGGCGGATCCTGGTAGAACCTGGCAAGGAATGGATTTTCTTCCGGTTTTTCCAGCAGCGCCACAGCGCCGGTATGGTGCGCGAGGCGGCGCGCCAGGCTGGTCTTGCCCGCGCCAATCGGCCCTTCCACCACGATATAACGATATTTATCCAGCGACATCCTGCATCCGCTCCAATACCTGTTCCGCGCACGCGCGCAATGCCTGCTTCGCGCTGCCGACACCCGGAATGCTGCAATCCGGCGCAATCTCCAGCAATGGTTGCAGCACAAAAGCGCGCAAATGCATCTGCGGATGCGGAATAGTCAGGCCATGCTCATGCAGTTGCTCGTCGTCATACAGCAGCACATCCATATCCAGCGTGCGCGGCGCGTTGCGAAAGATGCGCTCGCGTCCGTGCCGGTGCTCGATTTCCAGCAAGGCCTGCAACAAGGCTTGCGGGGTCAGCGCCGTCGCAATTTTTGCCACCGCGTTCACAAATTCCGGCTGATCCGGATAACCCAGCGGCGCGCTGCGATACAGTGACGAACGAGCAACGAGGCGCGTGTCCAGCAACACTTCAATCTCGGCAAAGGCACGCAGCAATTGGCCGCGCGGATCTTCCAGATTGCTGCCCAGCCCGATAAAGGCGGTGTGCAACATTATGCTACCGGCTCATCCGTTGCAGTTGCTTCCGGTTTTCTGCGCAGCTTGCGGCGGCGGCGTTTTTTGTCGGCGGCCTGCTCCGGCTGCAGCATTTCCGCGCGCCGTTCGGCGCTGACATTCTGAAATTCATCCCACCACAACCCGAGCTCGTCATCCACCTCACCGCTGGCGCAGCGCAACAGCAGGAAATCGAATCCGGCGCGGAAGCGCGGCTGTTCCAGCAAGCGGAACGGGCGCTGTCCGGCGCGCTGTTCGAAACGCAGTTGCATCAGCCAGATTTCTTTCATCACCGCATCATGGCGATGCGGGATGGCAAGCCGCGCCTTCTGCTTGCCGAGCACCTCGTCCATCGCCGCATGCATCGCCCCCACCGGGCGCTCGCCCTGCTGCTGGTGCAGCTTCCACGCCGCCAGCACCTCATGCCACAGCAAGGCGGCAAACAGGAATGCGGGGGAAACAGGCTTGTCCTGGCTGATGCGTTCGTCGGTATTGCGCAACGCCAGCATGACGAATTTCTCGCCCAGCGGCTGTTCCAGAATCACATCCAGCAGCGGCAGCAAGCCATGGTGCAGGTTCATTTTGTGCAACTGCTGGATGCATTCCACCGAATGTCCGGACAGCAGCATCTTCAATACTTCATCGAGCAGGCGCGCCTGCGGCACGTTGTCGAGCAAATCTTTCATTCTGGCGATCGGCGCCGCGGTCGCGGCATCGATCCGCATTTCCAGCTTGGCGGACAGCCGCACCGCGCGCAGCATCCGCACCGGATCTTCACGATAGCGCACCGCCGGATCGCCAATCATGCGCAACATGTTGGCACGCATATCCGCATAACCGCCGTGGTAGTCATGGATTTCCTGTGTAGCCGGATCGTAGAACAGTGCGTTCACGGTAAAGTCGCGGCGTGCCGCATCCTGCTCCTGGTCGCCGAACTGGTTGTCGCGCAGCAGCCGGCCATGCTCATCGGTCTGCGCGTCTTCGGCTTCGATCATGCTGCGGAAGGTGGATGCCTCGACCACCTCTTCGCCGAACATCACATGCACCAGACGGAAGCGCCGCCCGATGATGCGCGAACGGCGAAACACGCGGCGCACCTCCTCCGGCGTGGCATCGGTCGCCACATCGAAATCCTTGGGAATGCGATTCAGCAGCAGATCGCGCACCGCGCCGCCAACTACATAGGCCTGATAACCTGCCGCCTGCAACCAGTCGGTCACTTTCTGCGCGCCGTAACTGATCTGATCGCGCGACACGCCATGCAACTCGAACGGGATCACCTGCGCATTCCCTGACGATCTGACTTTGGCTGATTTACGGAATACGCGTTTGAGGAATTTATTGATCATGCATTTACAAAAAAGATACGGATAGACCGCGTAAAAGAGCGCGGATTATACACCCTTGAGATTTCGCGGCAGCAATGAAAAACGCGCCTTGCGGCGCGTCTCCCTTCCTGAACGGGCAACGGATCAGCCTTTCAGGCAGGTGCTCATGAAGGTCTTGCGATCTGCACCCTTCAGCTCTTTGGCACCGGCTTCGGCATTGCATGCCTTCATTTTATCCTGCTGCGCGGATGGAGCTGCCGGAGTAGCGGGGGTGGCCGGCACCGCCGGAGCTTCCATATCGGGAGCGGCGGCGTCCTCTGCCATATCTGACTTCAACACATAATCCCTGGACAGGCACTTCTTCATGAATATCTTGCGTTCATCACCCTTCATGCCTGTCGCTTCCTTGCTGCAACCCTTCATCTTCTCGCCAGCCGCAACAGCCGGAGCAGAAACGGTAAATGCAAGACCCAAACAAACCAGCGCGATCATTTTTTTCATGGAAATCTCCTTGAAGTTAGTGGTGGCGGTGAATCAACGGGAGCAATGCAGCAATCCCGCAGCGCACCCTACCCCGCACCCACTACATGATCAATATGCCAAAATACCTAGATAATCCGGCCTAGCCGCGCAGCCCGGCGACCCATCTGGTATAGAGCTGCCCCGCGACATCCCGCAGGCGCGGAAGTTCTTCAGCCATTCGCCGCTGCATCTCGCCCGCCGACTGCACCGCCGGGCTGTCCCTGCCGGCAAGTATTTCGTCCGCGCCGATTTCGCACCAGGAAACGATCATTGCGCCGGTCATTTCGACATGGCATTGCAGCGCAAGGTGTTTGCCGATGGCCCAGGCCTGATTGACGCAATATGCGCTGGACAACAGATGCGTCGCATCCTGCGGCAGGGTGAAGGTCTCGCCGTGCCAGTGAAATGCCTGGAAGTTCCGTATTGCGCCGAACCATGCATGCGCGCTGTCGTTGTCCGCCACCGTCACGTTGCCCCAGCCGATTTCCTTCACCGGATTGCGCGATATCGTGGCCCCCAGCGCCTTGGAAATGAGTTGTCCGCCGAGGCAATGCCCCAGCACGGGAATATCCCTGGCTACCGCATCACGGATCAATGCCAGCACCGGCGGTATCCACGGCAGGTCATCGTTGACGCTCATCGGCCCGCCCATGAATACCAGCCCGGCAAACTCATCGACGCCGGATGGCACCGCATCGCCCGCATCGATGGCGATCAACTGCCACGGAAGTTGCCGTTCGTCGAGGAATTCGGCCAGATAACCGGGACCTTCCTGGGAGGCATGGCGAAAAATGGCGATAGGTTTCATGTCAGAGCTAAGGATTTTGGATTTTGGAATTGGGAATTAGGATTTAGTAGCGCGGCGCGTGAAGGAAAGGTTTGGCCAAATCCAAAATCCCAATTCCCAAATCCTATTCTCTCGTCTTGTCCCGCTCGATCAGCGCATAGGCGGAATGGTTGTGAATAGACTCGAAGTTTTCCGATTCCACCTTGAATGCGTCAACCCGCTCATCCGCATTAAGCAGCGCGGCCACGTCACGCACCATGTCCTCGACAAATTTTGGATTGTCATAGGCGCGTTCCGTAACAAATTTCTCGTCCGGGCGCTTCAGCAGGCCGTACAGTTCGCAAGAGGCCTGTTCCTCTGCAATACGCACCACATCCTCGATCCAGACAAAACTGTTGGTGCGCAGCGTAAGCGTGACGTGCGAACGCTGGTTATGCGCGCCGCGTGCGGAAATCTTCTTGGAGCAGGGACACAGGCTGGTAACGGGCACCACCACCTTCATGGTGACGCGCGCCTTGCCGTCAATCATTTCGCCGATCAGGGTTACGTCATAATCAAGCAGACTTTGCACACCGGACACCGGCGCCGTCTTGTTCACAAAATACGGAAAGTTCATTTCGATGTAACCGGACTTCGCTTCCAGGCGGACCACCATCTCGTGCAGGATGCTCTCGAAGGATTCCACGGAAATCTCGCGCTCGTGCTCGTTGAGTATCTCGACAAAGCGCGACATGTGCGTGCCCTTGAAGTTATGCGGCAGATGCACATACATGTTGAAGGTGGCGATGGTGTGCTGCACGCCGATGCTCTTGTCCTTCACCTTGACCGGATGGCGGATACCCTTGATACCGACCCGGTTGATCGCCAGATGGCGCGTATCGGCGGAACTTTGCACATCAGCAATGTGGGACTTTGCGTGGGCATTCATGTCAGCTTCTCTCAATGATTGGTGGTCGGAATTATATAGATGAGCGAGAAACAGGTTTGGTTCAATCCTTATTCCCTAAGGAACCTCTGATTAAGTCCCACATGGCCGCGCATTCGGCTTTGCGGGATGAAATGCAAGGAAGGCGACGACGCGAATGGCCATTCCCTTTGCTAGAAGCCTGACACCGCAGATCGCCCGCAAAGCCAATGTCCTAAAGGGTTGCAACAAAAACTGGCGCTCGCGGCGTTGCGCTCCTTGGCATCGTAGAATGACTACGACCGGCGTCGCGCGCCTTGCGATCATCCAGTTTTTGTTAGCAACGCGGTTCATGGCGGACTTAATCAGAGGTTCCCTAGTCTCCATCCATTGATGGCGGCAACCAGCCCGGCAGCATCCAGCCCGCAATCCGCCAGCATCTGTGCGTGCGCGCCCTGCTCGATGAAATTATCCGGCAAACCGAGTTGCAGCAGCGGCACAGTAACGCCATGCTGCTGCAGGCACTCCGCTGCTGCGCTGCCGGCACCGCCCTGCACGGTATTTTCTTCCACCGTGACCAGCAACTCATGATCGCGCGCCAATTGCAGCACCAGTCCGGCATCCAGCGGCTTGACGAAGCGCATGTTGGCCACGCTTGCGTCCAGTTGTTCGGCGGCAGCCAGCGCGGGAGCCAGCATCGAACCAAAGGCCAGAATCGCCACTTTGCGCCCGCTGCGCCGCAGTTCGCCCTTGCCGACCGGCAGGGCACGCATCTGCCGGTCAACCGCCACCCCGGGACCGCATCCGCGCGGATAGCGCACCGCGGCCGGCGTATTCAACTGGAAGGCGGTGTAGAGCATCTGGCGGCATTCGTCCTCATCCGCCGGCGCCATCACCGTCATGTTGGGAATGCAGCGCAAATAGGAAAGATCAAAACTGCCCGCATGAGTCGCGCCGTCCGCACCGACCAGCCCGCCGCGATCGACCGCCAGCACCACCGGCAGATTCTGGATGGCGATGTCATGGATGAGCTGGTCATAGGCGCGCTGCAGAAAGGTCGAATAAATCGCCACCACCGGCTTGAAACCATCGCAAGCCAGGCCGGCGGCAAACGTCAGCGCGTGCTGTTCGGCGATGCCGACATCGAAATAACGCTCCGGATATTCTTGCGCGAATTCCACCATGCCGGAACCTTCGCACATCGCCGGCGTAATGCCGACCAGCCGCTCGTCCTGCGCCGCCATGTCACACAGCCACTTTCCGAACACTTCGGTATAAGTGGGCTTGCCGGGCTGGCTGGCGGCAATGCCGTTAACCGGATCGAACTTGCTCACACCGTGATACAGAACGGAGTCCTGCTCGGCATGCGCGTAGCCCCTGCCCTTCTGCGTGACCACATGCAGGAACTGCGGGCCGGGAAGCTGGCGGATGTTGCCCAGCGTATCCAGCAACACGTCCAGATCATGCCCGTCGATCGGCCCGATGTAATTGAAGCCGAATTCCTCGAACAGCGTGCCCGGAATCACCATGCCCTTGACGTGTTCTTCGGCGCGCTTGGCAAATTCCAGCACCGGCGGCATGCCCTTGAACATTTTCTCGCTGCCGCGCCGCATCGCCGCATAAAAACGCCCCGACATCAGCCTGGCGAGATAATTGTTCAGCGCACCGACCGGCCGCGAAATTGACATATCGTTGTCATTCAGAATGACCAGCAAATTGGCATCCTGCGCACCGGCATTGTTGAGCGCTTCGAAAGCCATCCCGCCGGTCAGCGCGCCATCGCCGATAATCGCCACGGCGCGGCGCTCGGAATTTTCCAGCCGCGCCGCTACCGCCATGCCCAGCGCGGCGCTGATCGATGTGCTGGAATGCCCGGTACCGAAAGTGTCGTAGGGGCTTTCCTCGCGCCTGGGAAAACCCGAGATACCGCCCGCCATGCGCAGCCTGCCCATCGCCTCGCGCCGCCCGGTAAGAATCTTGTGCGCGTAGGTCTGATGCCCCACATCCCATACCAGGCGGTCGTCCGGCGTGTTGTAGATGTAATGCAATGCAATGGTCAGCTCGATCGTGCCGAGATTGGAGGATAAATGCCCGCCGGTCCTGCTCACCGACTCGATCAGGAAACTTCGCAGTTCATCGGCGAGTTGCGGCAACTGCGCGCGCTCCAGCTGGCGCAGTTCGTCCGGGGTGTTGATGGTGGTCAGCAATGAATACATCAGAACTTTCTTAACACAATAAAATCTGCCAGCTCGCGCAAGCGTTGCGCCGCGCCGCCAAATTCGGCCAGGCTTTCCAGCGCCTCGCGATGCAGCCGCTGCGCCATGTCGCGCGCGCCCTGAATGCCCAACAGGCTGACGTAAGTCGGCTTGTCGTTATCCGCGTCCTTGCCTGCGGTCTTGCCCAGCGTGGCGGTATCCGCCTCGCAGTCCAATACGTCATCCACCACCTGGAACGCCAACCCGATCAGCTTGCCGAAATGATCCAGCCTGTCCATCTGCGCGGCTTCCAGGCGGGAACCGCAATACGCGCCCAGCAGGATCGCCGCGCGGATCAGCGCGCCGGTCTTGTGGATATGCATGAATTCCAGCTCGGGCAGCGTAAGCGACTTGCCCACGCTGGCCAAGTCGATTGCCTGTCCGCCCGCCATGCCGCGCGAACCGGAAGCCATCGCCAGCAGCCTGACCATTTCCAACTGGCGTGCCGCATCGCCGTTCAGGCGATGCTCGGCAAGCAACTGGAACGCCAGCGTCTGCAAGGCGTCACCGGCCAGCAGCGCGGTCGCCTCGTCGTACTGCTTATGGCAAGTCGGCTTGCCGCGGCGCAGCACATCGTCGTCCATGCACGGCATGTCGTCATGCACCAATGAATAGGCGTGAATCAGCTCGACGGCGGCAGCGGCAACATCCACCCGCGTCTGTTCCGCGCCGGCCAATTCGCCCGCAGCGAACGCCAGCAGCGGGCGCACGCGCTTGCCGCCGTCCAGCACCGCGTAGCGCATCGCCTCGTGCAACCGCTGCGGCGCGATGTCGGGGCGCGGCAACAGCTCGCGCAATACTCCCTCGAAATGGGATTGCCGGGCTGCCACCCAGCTCTGAAAATCAGCGTGCATTAATTCTGTCCTGCTTCGCCACCAGCGGAAAAATCCTTCAGCACGCCGTTCTCCAGCACGCTTACCTGCTGTTGTGCGTCTTCCAGTTTGGCGCGGCAAAGCGTCAGCAATTCCGCGCCGCGTTTATAGGCCGCCAGCGAATCTTCCAGCGACAACCTGCCCGCTTCCATGTCGGCAACAATCTGCTCCAGTTCGGCCATGGCCGACTCGAAATCAACGGTTTTCTGCGCTTTACCCGCCATGACAACCTCTGCTTGCGAAAGACTGGCATTTTACCCAACGCACCCTGCCTGGGCGAATTTTTATTGCCCGGCCAGATAATTTCGGGGAAAATCCGCGCCCCGTTTGCTTATATCTCACAACCATTCACCACGAAGCTCACAAAGGACACGAAGAGAAACAGATGGCTGCTCCAGGTATTCCGGCCGCCTTGCGGGTAAGCGGCCGATGGCATGCAACTCCATGAAAAAACTTCGCGATCTTCGTGTCCTTCGTGGTGAACTGTTTCTTACATGATCAAAGCCATGAGCAATCCCGCATGAAATCCTCCTGGATGCTGGTCGCCGGCCTGCTGTTCGGCTGCATGGGCGTGTTCGTCAAGCTCGGCGCGCCATCCTTTTCGCATGTCGAACTGGTATTTTACCGCTCGCTGTTTGGCCTGCTGATGGTATACGGCATCATGCGCCACCAGCATATTGCCGTCGCCACGCGGCACTGGCGCGCTCACCTGTGGCGCGGCATCTCCGGCTCGGTGGCGCTGGCGCTGTTCTTCTACTGCATCACCGTGCTGCCGCTTGCCACTGCCGTCACGCTCAATTACACCGCGCCGCTGTTCCTCACCATCTTCACCATGCTGGTGTTCAAGGACAAGTTCCATCTGCCGCTGACCGCCGCCATCGCGCTGGGATTCTGCGGCGTAGTACTGTTGCTGCATCCGACGCTGCAGCAGGATCAGTTGCTGCCCGGCCTGCTCGGCCTGATCTCCGGTTTTCTCGCCGGCGTTGCCTATCTCAACGTCAGGCAGCTCGCGATAATCGGCGAACCGGACGCGCGCACCGTGTTCTACTTCAGCCTGATCGCCACTCTCGGCAGCAGCATGTGGATGCTGTTCGACACGGTGCATGCGATCACGCTGGCAGGCTTCGCCATTCTGCTCGGGCTGGGCAGCTCCGCCACCCTCGCGCAGCTCGCCATGACGCGCGCCTACCGCACCGGCAGGACGCTGGTGGTCGGCAGCCTCGCCTACAGCACCATCGTGTTCGCCAGCCTGTTCGGCATGCTGCTGTGGGATGAAATCCTGAGCCCGTCCAGCTGGCTGGGCATGGCGTTCATCATCGCCAGCGGTGTGCTAAGCTTGCGCCTGAGCCCGAAGCATTAAACTTGAAAAGCAATATCCCCAAAAAACACGAAGTGGGGTAAGCAGGCATTTCGCCGCAAGGCGGAAGCTCGCAAAGTCACGAAACAAATAAACCCATACGCTGCAACAATCAATTTTCGTGCTTTTCGTGTCTTTCGTGAACCGATCAAGATTTTAGAACACAAGGAACAATAAGATGATTACCATCGAACAAACCGACAACCTCGTCAACGCCGCAGTCATCGGCGAATTCACCCTGGCCGACTTCAAGGAATTCGAGAAGCAGTCGCTGTACAAGCTCCAGTCACCCGGCCCGGTCAACCTGCTGTTCGACCTGCGCGGAATGATCGACTACACCGTGGATGTCGCCTGGGAAGAAATCAAGTTTTTCAGCCGCGAGCACAACCACGACTTCAGCAAGATCGCCGTCGTCACCAGCGACCAGTGGATCACCTGGCAGGCCTGGCTGTCGCGCCTGTTTGTCGATGCCGACATTCAGGTGTTCACGGATTACGACGAGGCGCAGGCCTGGGTGATGGCCTGAGGAATACCAAAGAATTTGCAACACTGTTGTCATACTCGACCCACACAATCGCGGGTCGATTTATTTCCGGAGTTGCCAGTGGAAAGCCCCTATAAAGGCAAGACAGGTTTGCAGCGGTTATGGAACGCGCTCGGTTATTCGCTGGACGGATTCCGTGCCGCATACCAGCACGAAGACGCCTTCCGCCAGGAAATCCTGCTCGCCGCGCTGCTGATTCCGCTCGCGCTGTGGTTGCCGGTCAGTCATGCCGGCAAGGCGCTGATGGTCGCCAGCGTGCTGCTGGTGCTGGTAGTCGAACTGCTGAATTCGGCCATCGAGGCCACAGTGGATCGCATTTCGCTGGACAACCACAACCTTGCCAAACGCGCCAAGGACATCGGCAGCGCCGCCGTGCTGGTCAGCCTGATCAATGTGCTGGCGGTGTGGGGCCTGGTGCTGACCGCGTAATTTCATCAATTCTTCAAAAAAACTTCATTTAACCTTCATATACGCGCGGCAGGATGCGCGGCATGAAGACACCAGACCATACCGCTTCCGCGCCGCTGCATATCGCACTGGTGACCGAAACCTACCCGCCCGAGGTGAACGGCGTCGCCATTACCAGTCGCCATTACCATCGGCCGCATGGTGGAGGGATTGCTCAAACGCCAGCACCGGATCCACCTGATCCGCCCGCACCAGCATAAGCAGGACGCGCCGCAACAGATTGAGCTGTTCGAGGAAACGCTGGTCACAGGCATGCCGATTCCCGGTTACCCGGAACTGAAATCCGGGCTTCCGGCAAAGAACCGGCTGCTGCGCCTGTGGCACGAGCAGCGTCCGCGTGTAATAGCACGTGTAATAGGGCACGTGTAATAGGGGACAGACCACGGTTTCTCTGTGGTTCTGACCAACTAAAAATACCGGAGCCGAAAACAAAAAACCCGCCTGAACAGCAGTAGGTCGGGTTAGCGTAGCGTAACCTGACATCCATGCTTGACATACCATTATTGATATATACATAATGTGCCATGTGGCAGATCGAAGAACACCGTCGCGTCGATAAGCAGCTTTCCGGCTCTGTCCCTGTCGAGGTTTTGAAGCGCTACGAAAAGTGGAAGGATATTGCCAGAGTTTCGGGGCCGCCTGGATTGCGCGCCATCAAGGGGTTTCACGATGAAGCCCTGTCCGGCGAGTGGAAGGACCACCGTTCTTCCCGGCTCGGCCTCCAGTGGCGTGTAATTTACCGGGTTGTCGCCGACATGCTGCTGGTTCAGGTTGTTCAGGTTACCGCCCATGATTACAGGAGGCCATGAAATGAAAGAATTCCGCCCTGCAAAAAAGCGAGTCGAGGTTACAGTGGGAGAATCCGTGCGCATTCTGCGCGAACTTCAGGAATTGAGCCAAAGCCAGCTTGCCGGGCTTACGGGCATCCCCCAAGCCACCATTTCGGCCATCGAAAACGGCAGAGTGAATCTGGGGGTCGAACGCGCCAAGGTTCTTGCCCGCGCCCTCAAATGCCACCCCGCCGTACTCGTGTTTCCCGGCTGGGAGGTTCCGCTCGAACGTGCGGCATAATCCCGCATCGCAGCAAGGCTGGCACGCCTCTGCCGAAAACAAAAAACCCGCCGAAGCGGGCTTTATTGTTTTAAAACCAGGCTGCCGGATTACTTCAGCTTGGTTTCCTTGTAGGTGACATGCTTGCGGGCCACCGGGTCGAATTTCATGAATTCGAGCTTTTCCGGAGTGGTGCGCAGCACCGCATCGATGCCGTTCTTGTCGATGGTGCGCAGCGCTGCATTGGTCAGGCGCAGGCTGACCCAGCGGTTTTCACTTTCAACCCAGAAGCGGCTCGCCGCAGGCGACTTCACCCCGGCCGCACCTTCCCGGCCACCGCCAGTATCTGCTCGGGCCGGAAATCTACACCCGCACCGGCAACCAACCTGCGACGCAAGGGGAAACAGCCGAATTGTATCGAGCCAGCCGCCCCCTGACGGACCGCCGCTGCATCCGCACCTCCTTGTGGCATCCGTGCTTCTTGGTTAAAGTGCGCCCCATGCCTGCACCGTTGTTCACCAGACTCCTGCTCATCTTCGTCCTGCTGTTCACCCAGCTGGGCAGCCTGATGCACGGCATTTCCCATGCACTGGCCGAACAATCGCAGAATTCCGGACAGTCGCTACCGCACGACGAGCATTGCGACCTGTGCGCGGCCTACGCGCAAATCGGCAGCGCGCTCGGCGGCAGCGCAATCCACTTCGCCATCGGCGAAAGCATCGAAACCTTCCGGCCGGATCATTCCGTTTCCCGCATCGCCGCCTCGTTCGCCGCTTTCGCGGCACGCGCCCCACCTCGCTCCGCCTGAGCCTTCGCCTTCCCCGCATCCGGCATGCGGGGTTTTCGCCATTGCTTTCGTGGAGTCAAAACATGTCCCGCAAAATCTTTCTGGGCGCGGCTATTGCCGCGCTGTCCATCCATCCGCTCAACGCCTCGGCCGCAAGCGACGCCGACCTGCAAGCCATCCGCGAGCAGATCCAGCAACTGAAACAAAGCTACGAGCAGCGCATCGCGCAGCTCGAACAGCGGCTGCAGCAGGCCGAAGTCTCCGGTAAACGGGCCGAGAGCAGCGCGGCGCAGGCGCAAGCTGCCGCGCAGCAGGCAAGCCGTCCCGCCGCCTCCGGCGAGGATGCCTTCAATCCGGCCATCTCGCTCATCCTTGGCGGCACTTACGGCCAGCTCCGTCAGGACCCGGCCATCCCGCCCACCGGCTTCGCCATGGCGGCGCACATGCCGCCCGATCAGGGCCTCGGCCTCGGCGAATCGGAACTGGCCATCAGCGCCAACATCGACCCCCATTTCCGCGGCACGGCCACCATGGCCCTCGATCCCGCGGGCGGCGTCTCGGTCGAGAACGCCTACATCGAGGGTCTGGCACTCGGCAACGGGCTGAACTTCAAGGCCGGGCGCTTCTTTTCCGGCCTCGGCTATCTTAACGAGCAGCACGCCCATGCCTGGGACTTCGTCGACCAGCCGCTGGTGTACCGCGCGCTGTGGGGCAACCAGCTGGGCGAGGACGGCCTGCAACTCAGGTGGCTCGCGCCCACCGAAACGTTCGTCGAGATCGGCGGCGAACTGGTGCGCGGCCGCGGCTTCCCCGGCACGGATCGCGCCAAGAACGGCGCCGGCGCGGGCATGCTATTCGCCCATGTCGGCGACGACATCGGCATCGAGCACAGCTGGCAGGCAGGCGCATCCCTGCATCAGACCAGGCGCGTCGATGCCCAATCGGATGCCGTTCCCGACCTCTTGGGCACCGCAGGCGGTGTAAGCAACCTGTTCAGCGGCGACAGCCGGACTGCCGGCCTCGATTTCGTATGGAAATACGCACCCAACGGCAACGTCAAGGAAAGCTATTTCAAGCTGCAGGGCGAATACTTCCGCCGCAGGGAAAGCGGCATGCTGACCTACGACATCGCCGCCGCCAACGTCACCGACAGCTATGCCGTCACCCAGAGCGGCTGGTACCTGCAGGGCGTGTACCAGTTCATGCCGCACTGGCGCGCAGGCTTGCGCTACGACCGGCTCGATCCCGGCGTCGCCGCGGTGGGCGCGCTGAATGCCGGCAACGTCATCGGCAACTACGCGTTCAACCCGGTGCGCACCAGTCTGATGGTGGATTACAGCCCGAGCGAATTCTCGCGCCTGCGCCTCCAGATGGCACGCGATCAGTCGCGCCAGGGCCTGACCGACAACCAGCTTTTCCTGCAGTACGTCATGAGCCTGGGCGCTCACGGCGCGCACAGCTACTAGGAGACAACCATGAGAAAAATCCTTTATGCCCTTTCGCTGTTGCTGCTGGCCGGCAACTCCCATGCCGCGCTCAACGTGTTCGCCTGCGAACCGGAATGGGCCGCCCTAGCGCAACAGCTCGCCGGCGACCGGGCCAGCATTTACACCGCCACCGGCGCGCTGCAGGACCCGCACCGCGTTGAAGCCCGCCCCAGCCTGATCGCCAGGGCGCGGCGCGCGGACCTGGTGATTTGCACCGGCGCCGAACTCGAAACCGCGTGGCTGCCGGTGGTGCTGCGCGAATCCGGCAACGGCGAGGTCCAGCCCGGCAGGAGCGGCTATTTCGAGGCGGCGCAATACGTGACGATGCTGGAAGTGCCGGCGCGCCTCGACCGCGCCGAGGGCGATGTCCATGCGGCGGGCAATCCGCACATCCAGACCGACGCGCGCAATTTCCTGCCCATCGCCGAAGCGCTCGGCCAGCGCATGATCCAGCTCGACCCGGGCAACGCCGCCTTCTACCGCCAGCGGCTCGACGCCTTCGGGCAGCAGTGGCGCGCGGCGCTCGCGAAGTGGGAACAGCGGGCCGTGCCGCTCAGGAACGTCCCCGTCGTCGTGCAGCACAAGGGATTCCCCTACCTGAGCAACTGGCTGGGACTGAAAGAGGTCGCGGCGCTCGAACCCAAGCCCGGCATGGAGCCGAGCGCCGCGCACCTCGCCCAGGTACTCGAAACGCTGAAGCGGCAACCGGCGAAGATGGTGCTGCGGGCCGCGTACCAGAACGCCCGCCCATCGGAGTGGATGGCCCAGCGGGCGGACATCAACGCCGTGACGCTGCCGTACACGGTCGGCGGCACGCCGCAGGCCACCGACCTGTATGCGCTGTTCGACGACACCATCCGGCGCCTGCTGGATGGACTGAAATGAACGCGCCCGAGTTCGATATCCTGCTGCCCGCATTCATTGCGGGCCTACTGGTGCTCGCCACGCACATCCCGCTCGGCATGAAGGTGCTGGCGCGCGGCGTGATCTTCGCCGACCTCGCCATCGCGCAGATCGCCGGTCTGGGCGTGGTGCTTGCGGGATTGCTGGAACTGGCCGGCCAGCCGCTGCTGGTGCAGGGCATCGCCGCGGCCAGCGCGCTGTGCGGCGCGGCTCTGCTGGCCTGGATCGAGCATCGGCTGCCCGAGGTGAAGGAAGCCTGCATCGGCCTGACCTTCGTGCTCGCCGCCAGCGGCGGCATCCTGCTGATGAGCCGCGACGTGCATGCGGGGGAGCACCTCAAGGACCTGCTGGTCGGCCAGATACTCTGGGTGGACGAACCCCGTTTGATCGCCACCGCCTTGCTGACCGCGGCAATACTCGCGGCGTGGAGATGGAGCGCGCTCAGGGAACGTCACTTGGGGTTCTACGGGCTGTTCGCCCTTGCCGTGACCGCCTCGGTGCAACTGGTCGGTGTCTATCTGGTGTTCGCCAGCCTCATCGTTCCCGCGCTCGCCACGCATCGCTTCACGGCGCGGCGGAAAACATACGCATTTACCGTCGGTGTCGCAGGCTATGCGGCCGGGCTGCTGCTTTCCGCTCAGTTCGACCTGCCGGCAGGAGCCGCGATTGTCTGGGCAATGGCAGCGGCCGGCCTGCTCGCGGCCATATGCAAGCCCGGCTGAAGCCAAACAAAAAACCCGCCGAAGCGGGCTTTATTGTTTTAAAACCAGGCTGCCGGATTACTTCAGCTTGGTTTCCTTGTAGGTGACATGCTTGCGGGCCACCGGGTCGAATTTCATGAATTCGAGCTTTTCCGGAGTGGTGCGC
>JACOUM010000003.1:244901-339420 GCA_016177795.1 Nitrosomonadales bacterium
TTCGTTCTCCTTAAACTTTCTCGCCACGGGCGCGCATTTCAAACAGCACCGCATCGATGCCGTTCTTGTCGATGGTGCGCAGCGCTGCATTGGTCAGGCGCAGGCTGACCCAGCGGTTTTCACTTTCAACCCAGAAGCGGCGGCGTTGCAGATTCGGCAAGAAACGACGCTTGGTTTTGTTGTTCGCGTGGGAAACGTTGTTCCCGACCATCGGGCCTTTACCCGTCACTTGACATACACGTGCCATGGTTCTACTCCAACCGATTTCAAAAGAGCGCGGATTCTACCGAAGGAATGGGGAATGTTCAACTTGAATTTGACATGAAGCGGAATAATGCGGCCGATGTATCTCCCTGCTGCGCGCCGCAGAAGGCTGCGCAACCGGAAACATCACGGCGGATGCTGCGTTGAGGGAAGACTCCCCCGGCTAACGGCTCGCGGGTTCGGCCTCGGTTACGGCGGAAACCGATGACCGTGGCGGACTTTCGATGATCTGAAAAAACATTTCGTCGCGCTTGACCATGCCCAACTCACTGCGGGCGCGTTCCTCGATCGCCTCGGTACCCTGCTTGAGATCACGCACTTCGGCATCCAGCAAGGCATTGCGCGCCTGTGTCTGCTGGTTGGCCTGCTGCTGCGATTCGACCTGGCGGTTCAGGTCCCAGACTTTCAACCAGCCGCCCTTGCCCAGCCACAGCGGGTACTGCAACAGCAGCAACAGAATCGCCAATATCAACGTGACAACACGCATCAAGAGCACCCCTGACCCGGATTGTCCATAGAAGAAAAACCGTTCATCCCGAGTCTGTCGAAGGGCCGTTTATGGTTCGGCAAGGCCTTTAGTCCTGAGCGAAGCCGAAGGATCGCCACGAACTGCCTTTTTTACTCATTTTCGCCTAATGGATAATTCGGGTTTAACTCAACTGGTAGTACGCATCGCGCCCCGGATAGGAGGCGGCATCGCCCAGGTCTTCTTCGATGCGCAGCAACTGGTTGTATTTCGCCATGCGGTCGGAGCGCGACAGGGAGCCGGTCTTGATTTGCATCGCGTTGGTCGCCACCGCGAGGTCGGCAATGAAGGAATCTTCGGTCTCGCCGGAACGATGGGAAATCACGGCGGTGTAACCGGCGCGCTTGGCCATCTCGATTGCGGCAAAAGTCTCGGTCAGCGTGCCGATCTGGTTAACCTTGATCAGGATGGAATTTGCCAGCCCCTGGCGGATGCCTTCGCGCAATATCTTCGTGTTGGTCACAAACACGTCGTCGCCCACCAGCTGAATGGACTTGCCGAGGCGCGCGGTAAGCTGCTTCCAGCCTTCCCAGTCATGCTCGCTCATGCCGTCCTCGATGGTGATGATCGGGTACTTGTCCACCCAGGCGGCATATAAATCGGTGATCTGCGCCGAATTCAGGATCAGCCCGTCTGCCTTCAGGTGGTACTGGCCGTTCTGGTAGAACTCTGAAGCGGCGGCGTCGATGCCGATCGCCACATCCGCACCCGGCACGTAGCCGGCCGCCTCAATCGCTTCAACGATCACCTTCAGCGCGCCCTCGTTAGAGCCCAGTGCCGGGGCGAAGCCGCCTTCGTCACCCACGGTGGTGCTCAGGCCGCGGTCATGCAGTATTTTTTTCAGGTGATGGAACACCTCGGCGCCGCAGCGCAACGCCTCGCGAAAACTCTGCGCGCCCACCGGAATAACCATGAATTCCTGAATATCCGCACCGCCGCTGGCGTGCGCTCCGCCATTGATGATATTCATCATCGGCACCGGCATTTCCATAAGCGCGGCACCGCCCAGATAGCGGTACAACGGCAGGCCGCTTTCCTCGGCCGCGGCGCGCGCTACGGCCATCGACACCGCCAGCAGCGCATTTGCGCCGAGACGCGATTTGTTTTCGGTGCCGTCCAGTTCGATCATGGTCTGGTCAATGAAGGCCTGCTCCGCCGCGTCCAGCCCGATGATCGCTTCGGCGATTTCGGTGTTCACATATTCCACCGCTTTCAGCACGCCCTTGCCCAGGTAGCGTTGCTTGTCGCCGTCGCGCAATTCCATCGCCTCCTTTTCACCGGTGGATGCGCCGGACGGCACGGCGGCACGTCCCATCACACCGGACTCCAGCAACACGTCCGCTTCCACGGTAGGGTTGCCGCGCGAATCCAGAATCTCACGGGCGATCACATCAACAATTGCGCTCATAATTTTTCCTCAGTTTTTCTTAAATATTCTTCAAATCGAGATTTTCTTCAATCAACCCCTGCCGCTTGACGGTTTCATCCAGCGCCATCAGCGTTTGCAGCAACGCCTTGAGATGCCCGAGCGGAAAAGCATTCGCCCCATCCGACAGCGCCCTGGACGGATCGGGATGCGTTTCCATGAACAGGCCGGAAATTCCCGCCGCCACCGCCGCGCGCGCCAGCACCGGCACGAACTCGCGCTGCCCGCCGCTGGCCGTCCCCTGCCCGCCGGGCAACTGCACCGAATGGGTGGCATCGTACACCACCGGGCAGCCGGTGCCGCGCATCACCGCCAGCGAACGCATGTCCGACACCAGGTTGTTGTAGCCAAACGACGCGCCGCGCTCGCACACCATGATGTTGTCCTGTCCGCTGGCCTCACGGGCTTTTTCCACCACGTTCTGCATATCCCACGGCGACAGGAACTGCCCCTTCTTGATATTCACCGGCCTGCCCGCGCCCGCCACGGCATGGATAAAGTCGGTCTGGCGGCACAGAAACGCCGGTGTCTGCAGCACGTCCACCACTGCCGCGACCGGCTCGATCTCGTCGATGCCATGCACGTCGGTCAGCACCGGCACGCCGAGTTGCGCCTTCACTTCGCCGAGTATCTTCAGCCCGGCATCCAGACCGAAGCCACGGAACGATTTGCCGGAACTGCGGTTGGCCTTGTCGTAGGAAGATTTGTAAATGAACGGCAGTCCCAATTCACGACAGACTTCCTGCAACTGCCCGGCGGTATCCAGCGCCATCTGCTGCGATTCGATCACGCACGGTCCGGCAATCAGGAACAGCGGGAGATTTAACCCGACATCGAAGTTGCATAGTTTCATGCCGCCGCCGCTTCCTTGCGGCGCAATGCCGCCTCGATATAGGACTTGAACAGCGGATGCCCGGCGCGCGGCGTGGAAGTAAATTCCGGGTGAAACTGCACGCCGACGAACCACGGGTGCATGGATTGCGGCAATTCCATCATCTCCGGCAAATCTTCGGAAGGCGTACGGGCGGAAATGATCAGTCCGGTTTTCTCCAGCGCAGCCACGTAATGATTGTTCACCTCATAGCGATGGCGATGCCGCTCGTTCACTTCGTCGCCATAGATACGCTGCGCCAGCGTGCCGGGCTTGACCGGGCAGCGCTGTGAACCGAGGCGCATGGTACCGCCCAGGTCGGAATTGCTGTTGCGCGTCTCCACCCTGCCGTCGCGGTCGAGCCATTCGGTAATCAGCGCCACCACCGGGTGTTCGGATTCCAGGTTGAATTCGGTGCTGTTCGCATCCATCATGCCCGCAACATGCCGCGCATATTCGATCACCGCCAGTTGCATCCCGAGGCAGATACCCAGATACGGTATTTTGTTTTCGCGCGCAAAACGGATCGCGGCAATCTTGCCTTCCGTGCCGCGCTTGCCGAAGCCGCCCGGCACCAGAATCGCGTCAAAATGCGCCAGGCTCTGCGTACCGGATGTTTCAATGTCTTCCGAGTCGATGTATTCGATATCCACCCTCGTCGAGGTATGGATGCCGGCGTGGCGCAACGCCTCGATCAGCGACTTGTAGGATTCGGTCAGATCGACGTATTTGCCGACCATGCCGATGGTGATCTGGTGCTGCGGATTTTCCTGCTCGGCAACCAGCTTACCCCACACTGACAGGTCGGCAGGCGGCGCATCCAGCGCCAGCTCTTCGCAAACAATGCGATCCAGCCCTTGCTCGTTGAGTATCTGCGGAATCTTGTAGATGCTGTCCACATCCCACATCGAAATTACGCCCTCTTCACGCACGTTGGCGAACAGCGAAATCTTGGCGCGCTCGTCATCAGGGATACGCCGGTCGGCGCGGCACACCAGTGCCGTGGGAAAAATGCCGATCTCGCGCAATTTCTGCACGCTGTGCTGCGTCGGCTTGGTCTTCAGCTCGCCCGCCGTGGCGATGTAGGGCACCAGCGTCAGATGCACGTAGGCCACCTGGTTGCGCCCCATGCGCAGCCCCATCTGCCGCGCCGCTTCGAGAAACGGCAGCGACTCGATATCGCCGACCGTGCCGCCGATCTCGACAATCGCCACATCGGCGTTACCGTCATGCGAAGCGGCCGCGCCGCGCTCGACGAATGCCTGAATTTCATTGGTGATATGCGGAATCACCTGTACCGTCTTGCCCAGATACTCGCCGCGCCGCTCCTTGCGGATCACGCTGTCGTATATCTGTCCGGTGGTGAAGTTGTTGGCCTTGCGCATCTTCGCGGAAATGAACCGCTCATAGTGCCCCAGGTCCAGGTCGGTTTCCGCGCCGTCCTCGGTGACGAACACCTCGCCGTGCTGAAACGGGCTCATGGTGCCCGGATCGACATTGATATAGGGGTCGAGCTTGAGCATCGTCACCCTGAGGCCGCGCGATTCGAGGATGGCCGCAAGTGAAGCGGCGGCGATGCCCTTCCCCAGGGAAGAGACAACGCCGCCGGTAATAAAAATGTACTTTGTCATGGGGCGCGATGATACCGTAAAACGTCCTGCCCTCAAAATTCAGATTGGCCGAAAAATCACGTTTTTGCGGTCTGCGCGCGGCAGCCGCACGGGGTTCATCCGTGCCAGGAAATCATGGCTGGACGGGTTCCGTGTCGCGCGCAAAAAGTTCCTGCAAGGTCAGATCGGCATTTTGCTCAAACTGCCCGGCACATTCGGCAATCCATTGCCGCAAGGGATCGCCGCTCTGCTCAACGGGCAATGCGCTGCGATCCAGCACGAACAGGTGCAACAATTCGACGGCGCGAATGTGATTTGCATCACGCATCAACAACCAGCCTTGCCCCTCTGCCTTGCGCACCATGTTGGCACTTGCCAGTTTTTCAAGAATTTTTTCCAGCACGTCATAACCGAGATGCAATGATCTGGACAATTCCTGCAATGTGCTTACTCTGCCCTGCTGTAAACCATTTGCCATGATTTGCAGCACGCGCAACGCATTCAGCAATTGCGTAGCCGACGACAAATGCCGTGCCACAGGGGCACGCCAGTGCGACAGCGATGCCGCGATAATTGCACCGACCAGGATGGCCAGCCAGGACAAATAAATCCACATCAGAAAAATCGGCACGCTGGCAAATGCGCCGTATACCAGTTTGTAGGTAGGAAAATGACTGACGTAATAGCCGAACACGCGGTTCATGGATTCGAATATGAGCGCCGCCACAAAGGCGCCTATCCATGCGTGCGGGTAAGGCACATAACGATTCGGCATCAGTCTGAACAGCATGGCGAATGCCAGTGTGGTAAGCAATACCGGCAATATCTTCAGCACGCCCACGCCGAATATCGGAACATGTTTGGCGTAACCCATCGACAACCCTACCAGCCACGAGGTCAGCGACAGGCTCGCGCCAATAAGCAAGGGAGCGAGCGTGAGCACCGCCCAGTAAATGACCAGCCGCTTGAGCAGCGGGCGCGGGTGCGCCACCCGCCAGATGGTATTGAATGCCTGGCCGATAGTGATCATCAGCATCATTGCCGTCACCCCGAGTAATACGACACCGACTGCCGTCAGGCGCATGGCGCTTTCGGTGAACTGCTGCATGTATCCCGTGATGACCTTTCCCGCCATCTCCGGCATCAGGTTTTTGAGCAAATACGTCTTGATCTCCAGGGAGAAATTCTCGAACACCGGAAATGCGGAAAACATGGTCAGGGCAATGGTAATCAATGGCACCAGCGACAACAGCGTGGTGAAAGTCAGGCTCGCCGCAATCTGCAGGCAGCGTTCCTGGTTGAAGCGCATCACAATGAAGCGCATGAAATTCAAAAAATCCTGCCAATTCTTTTGCATGGTCAGCCACCTCACACCGGCAAAGGACTTTGAGCCTCCCTGAGCGAAGCATCGCCAGACACGGCAGTTGTGCGAAAGTCCTCGCAATTTGCGTATGATAATGGAAAAACAAAAGGGCACGCGCTGCGTGCCCTTGTTCTTCACCCCCACCAGACTGAATTACCTGCCTTTGATTTTCACTTTTCCCGCAGGCTGTGCCGGTTTGGCTTCCTGCACAGCCGTTACAACTTTTAGGGGCTGGTTCTCATTGGCTCGCCGATTATTCCCGTTCTATCAACTCTGCAACTGCTGTTATTTACCGTGCCGTTGGGCATGACCGTATTGCACAAAGTTGCGCCGGTCAGTGTGGCATCGGCAATATTGGCGCCAGCCAGGTCGGCATCAGTCATATCTGCATTCAGCAGGATTGCACCGGTCAAATTGGCGCGCTCCAGTTGCGCGCCGCGCAACACCGCCTTATTGAGGTTGGCATCGGTGAGATTGGCTTGCGACAGATTGGCTCGGGTCAGGTTGGCGCGCGCCAGGTTGGCTTCCGTCAGATTAGCCTTGCCGAGATTGGTCTTGAACAGATTGGCCTGCGCCAGATTGGCCATGAAGAGTTGCGCGCCGGACAGATTGGCAGAGCCGAGGTTGGCCTCGGCCAGCGCGGCATTCATGCACACGGTACGCGGCTGGATTGCGCAGCCATTGATGGAGCCTTCCACAACATCCGCCTGATCACCCCTGGCGGATCTTTTGGCGGGACAGTTCGCCCCGCTGTTCACGATGCCGTTTGGCATCGTCGTGCGGCAGAAGACGGCCTTGTTGAACTTTGCGTTATCAATCTCTGCATCGGTCAGATTGGTATCGGTCAAATTGGCTTCAGTGAGGTTTGCGCCCTTGAGCTTGGCGCCGGTCAGATTGGCGCCGGTCAGATTGGCGCCGGTCAGATCGGCGTTATACAGCGTGATGTCGGTCATGTCGGCTTCGGTAAAGTTGCCGTTCATCAACTTGCCATGATAGATGTTCGCGCCCTTGAGATTCGCCTTGGTCAGGTTGGCTCGCGACAGATCCCCCTCAAGAAGATGCGCCTCCTGCAAATTGGCATTTGTCAGATCCTTCCCGGCAAATTGCGCATGCGGGCATTGCGCCTTCGGAATGATCGAGCACTCAAAATAGCCTGCATTAGCTCCCAGTGAGGACAGCAGTAATACGGAACCCAACAATATTTTGTTCAAGACAATCTCCTGTGAAATGGACAAGCGTGGAGGGGATTCATAACATTCCCGCAACTCACGAGGCAGAATTATGACTGGGCATCCAACGGCATGCCTTAAAACAATTGTTTCAAAATGTTAGGCAACCTGAACCAGCGTTCGCCCAAGGACTGGGCGTGGAGCAGACGCCGGCAAATGCGGATTTTTCTACATAGCGACAGAAATCGTAGCGAGCGGTTTTGGAATGGGGGAGGCCTTAGCGTTGCATGGCCATTCGACTAAGCTGGCACAAAACGCCAGCTAAGTCGCTGGTCAGCGCAGACAACGCAGTTGCGGTGAAGACTTACCTTCAGGTTAGTCGCAACCAAACCGGAGTGTACAAGGTTTACAACTGCGGGTGCGCCCTCTCTCCGACACTGTGCAACTTGTTGAGCGCATTCAGATAGGCCTTGGCGGAAGCCACCACGATATCGGTATCCGCGCCATGCCCGTTGACGATCCGCCCGCCTCTGGCCAGCCGCACCGTTACTTCACCCTGGGCATCGGTGCCGCTGGTGATATTGTTCACCGAATACAGTTGCAACTCGGTGCCGCTGTGCACGATTTGCTCGATAGCCTGAAAGGTTGCATCCACCGGCCCGCCGCCGTGCGTTTCGGCCTCATGCTGTCCCCCACCGACACTCAACACCACTTTTGCAACCGGCAACACACCCGTTTCGCTATGCGCGCGCATGGACAACAACTGGTAATGCTCACTGACGCTCGACACACTCTCTTCGTTGACCAGCGCTTGCAAATCTTCGTCGAATATCTCGCTCTTACGGTCGGCCAATTCCTTGAAGCGTGCGAAGGCGGCATTCAGTTCATCCTCGCTGCCCAGCACGATGCCGATTTCCTGCAAGCGCGTACGAAAGGCGTTGCGCCCGGAGAGTTTGCCCAGGGTCAGCTTGTTGGTGCTCCAGCCGACATCTTCGGCGCGCATGATTTCGTAAGTCTCGCGATGCTTGAGCACGCCGTCCTGATGGATGCCGGATTCATGCGCAAACGCATTCGCGCCGACGATCGCCTTGTTCGGTTGCACCGGATAGCCGGTAATGCTGGAAACCAGTTTTGAAGTCGGCACGATCTGCGTGGTATCGATGCGCGTATCGAGGTTGAATATATCGCGGCGGGTCTTCACCGCCATCACGATTTCCTCCAGCGAAGCGTTGCCGGCACGCTCGCCCAGGCCGTTGATGGTGCACTCCACTTGGCGCGCGCCGTTCATCACCGCGGACAGGGAATTCGCCACCGCCAAGCCCAGATCGTTGTGGCAATGCGTGGACCAGATCACCTTGTCCGAATTCGGCACGCGTTCGATCAATTGCCGGATGCGCTCGCCCCACGCAGCGGGAATGGAATAACCCACCGTGTCCGGCACGTTCAGTGTTCTGGCGCCGGCCTGAATCACCGCATCGAACACACGCACCAGAAAATCCATCTCGGAACGCACCGCATCCTCGGCGGAAAACTCCACATCATCGGTATATTCGAGCGCCCATTTCACCGCGCTGACCGCGCGCTCGACGACCTGATCCTCGCTCATGCGCAACTTGTGCTGCATGTGGATCGGGCTGGTGGCAATGAAAGTGTGGATGCGCCCCGACTTCGCCGGACGAATCGCTTCGCCGGCGCGGCGCACGTCGTTCTCGGAAGCGCGCGCCAGCGAGCACACCGTGGAGCTTTTCACGATTTCGGCGACGGCCTTCACCGCCTCGAAATCGCCCGGGCTGGCGGCGGCAAAACCCGCCTCGATCACGTCCACGCCCAGCTTTTCCAACTGGCGCGCAATACGGATTTTCATTTCACGGGTCATCGATGCGCCGGGGCTCTGCTCGCCGTCGCGCAAGGTGGTGTCAAAAACAATCAATTTGTCTGTCATGATAAAAACTCCAATGCGAATAGGTTAAACCTGCGTAGCCGGTATCCGGTCAGCGCGCTTGTTTCGGATTATGAGGTATGTAGTTAGCGCGCGCCGCGCAGCAGCAGCGCAGCCAGCAGGCTGAACGTGGAGTGGAGTATCGCGATGTGCGTGGAGAAATGCATGGAGCGAATATTACCAGTTTTATCGTCTCAGGCAACGGGCTGTTGTTTTTTGCGCAGGCGCAACAGCCACAGCACATAGCCGGACAAGGCATAGCCCAGGAACAACGCAAACAATACGCCGGGCGGATAACTGGAAATCAGGATGAAGAACAGCGCAATCAGGAAAATTACCAGAAATGGCACGCTCTTGCGCATGTTCACATCTTTGAAGCTGTAAAACGGCAGGTTGCTGACCATGCTCAATCCGGCAAACACCGTCAGTGCTGCCGCGTACCAGCGCAATTCGCCGCCTTTGAAACCGTAGTCCAGCATCACCCAGACAAATCCCGCCACCAGGGCAGCGGCAGCCGGGCTGGGCAAGCCCTGAAAATAGCGCTTGTCGGTTATATCGATGTTGGTATTGAAGCGCGCCAGACGCAACGCGGTGGCGGCGCAATAGATGAAGGCCGCGAACCAGCCCCACTTGCCCAGCCCCTTCAGAGCCCACTCGTACATGACCAGCGCCGGCGCGACACCGAATGAAACCATGTCGGACAGACTGTCGTATTCACCGCCGAATTCGCTCTGCGTATGCGTCAGGCGCGCCACGCGACCATCAATGCCGTCCAGCACCATGGCGACAAAAATCGCCACGGCCGCAAACTCGAAGCGGAGATTCATCGCCTGCACGATGGCATAGAAGCCGGCGAACAGCGCGCCGGTGGTGAACAGGTTGGGCAGCAGATAAATGCCGCGCCTGCGCAGGTTCATCGATTTGCGTGGATTGAATTCGTCCATGCGGTCAGATTAACCGTTTTCCGGGAGAATTGCCAAGATGGTGGTGGTCGCCGCCACCCTGTCGCCGATGCTGACTTTCGCGACGGCATCCAGCGGCAGGTAAACATCCACGCGCGAACCGAAGCGGATAAAGCCGTAGCGCTGGCCGCGCGCCAGATGGTCACCGGCCTTGACGTAGCACAGGATGCGCCGCGCGATCAGGCCCGCCACCTGCACGCTGGTGATGTCCTGTCCGGCGGCGGTTTTCAGCCACACCGCGTTGCGCTCGTTTTCCGTGGAAGCCTTGTCGAGGTCGGCATTCACGAACTTGCCGGGAAAATACCAGACCTGCTGCACCGTGCCGTCCACCGGGCTGCGGTTGGAATGCACGTTGAACACGTTCATGAACACGCTGACCTTGATTGCCTCGCGCTGCACATAAGGGTCGCTGACGCGCTCCACCGCGACGATGCGCCCGTCGGCGGGCGACAGCACCGCGCCGGCATCCTGCGGAATCTCGCGCGGCGGATCGCGGAAAAATTGCAGCACAAACAGTGCGACGACCCACAACGGGATCGACCAAACCGCACACCAAACGGTGGCTGCAATCGCCAGAATTATCGAGATGGCCAGAAACGGCCAGCCCTCGCGGGCGATGATGGGATGGGGGTAGTTCTTCATAGGATTTTGGATTTGGGATTTAGGAATTAGCCAGCGAGATTGAGGATCGAAGGTGTCTCCCCCAAATCCTCAATCCCAATTCCCAAATCCTAGTTCTTCGATTGATCCACCAGCTTGTTCTTGCTGATCCACGGCATCATCGCCCTTAGTTGGCCACCGACCTTTTCGATCGGATGCTCCGCATTCAGGCGGCGGCGTGCGGTCATTTCCGGATAGTTGGTGCGGCCTTCCAGGATGAACTGCTTGGCGTAGGAACCGTTCTGGATGTTCTTCAGGCATTCCTTCATCGCGGCGCGCGCTTCACCCGCGATCACGCGCTGTCCGGTCACGTATTCGCCGTATTCCGCGTTGTTGGAGATCGAGTAGTTCATGTTGGCGATGCCGCCCTCGTACATCAGGTCGACGATCAGCTTCAGCTCGTGCAGGCACTCGAAGTAGGCCATCTCCGGTGCATAACCCGCTTCGGTCAGCGTCTCGAAACCGGCCTTGACCAGTTCCACCGCACCGCCGCACAACACGGCCTGCTCGCCGAACAGGTCGGTCTCGGTTTCTTCGCGGAAGTTGGTTTCGATCACGCCACCCTTGGTGCCGCCGTTGGCTGCTGCGTAAGACAGCGCGATGTCCTTGGCCTTGCCGGACTTGTCCTGGTACACCGCGATCAGGGTCGGCACGCCGCCGCCCTTGAGGTATTCGGAACGCACGGTATGGCCGGGGCCTTTCGGCGCGATCATGATCACGTCCACATTGGCCGGCGGCACGATCTGGTTGTAGTGGATATTGAAGCCGTGAGCGAACGCCAATGCGGCGCCCGACTTCAGGTTCTTTGCCACGTCGGCGTGATACACCTCCGGCATGGTCTCATCCGGCAACAGCATCATCACCACATCGGCACCCTTCACCGCATCGGCGATCTCGGCAACCTTGTGCCCGGCGGCCTCTGCCTTGGCCCAGGATGCGCCACCCTTGCGCAGCGCGACGGTCACGTTGACGCCGGACTCCTTCAGGTTCTGCGCATGGGCATGGCCCTGCGAGCCGTAGCCGATGATGGTTACCTGTCTGCCCTTGATCAGGGATAGGTCTGCGTCTTTGTCGTAATAAACTTTCATGTTGCCCTCTTTGTAAAAAATTAGTCGTTAGTCGTTAGTCGTTAGTCGTTAGTCGTTAGTTGGCGTTGTCCGCTACGCGGGTTTAACTACAAACTAACAACTAGCGTCTAGCGACTGTTTTTAAAGTTTCAAAATCCGGTCGCCGCGCCCGATGCCGGAAGCTCCGGTGCGCACCGTTTCCAGAATCAGCTCGCGGCCGATCTTTTCCAGGAGACTGTCCAATTCGGCGCATGAGCCGGTCAGCTCGATAGTATAGGTATGGTCAGCCGTATCGATGATGCGTCCGCGAAAAGTATCCGCCATGCGCTTCAGCTCTTCACGCGCATCGCCTTCGGCACGTACCTTGACCAGCATCAACTCGCGTTCGAGATGTTCGCCCTCGCTCAAGTCAATCAATGCCGCGACATCCACCAGTTTGTTGAGTTGTTTGTTGATCTGCTCGATGACCGCATCCGACCCGCTGGTGACGATGGTCATGCGCGACAGGGTCGGATCCTCGGTCGGCGCAACGGACAACGATTCGATATTATAGCCGCGTGCCGAGAACAGCCCTGCCACCCGCGACAATGCGCCCGCCTCATTTTCCATCAACAGGGAAATAATGTGCCGCATTACAACTCCTCCGAGAGAATAATCTGCGACAACCCCTTGCCGCCGGGAACCATCGGATAGACGTTTTCCGTCGGGTCGGTCCTGAAATCCATGAACACCAGATCATCCTTGCGCGCAAAGGCCTCTTTCAATGCAGCTTCAACATCTGCCGGTTTTTCGATACGCATCCCGACATGCCCGTAGGCTTCAGCCAGTTTCACAAAATCAGGCAGCGCATCCATATAGGTCTCGGAATAACGGTTGCCGTGAAAAAACTCCTGCCACTGGCGCACCATGCCCAGATAGCCGTTGTTGAGCGCGATAATCTTGATCGGCAGGTGAAATTGCTTGCAGGTGGACAGTTCCTGGATATTCATCTGAATGCTGCCCTCGCCCGTCACGCAGGCCACCGTCGCGCCGGGATTGACCATCTGCACGCCCATCGCCGCCGGCAGGCCGAAACCCATCGTACCCAAGCCACCGGAAGTGACCCAGTGGCGCGGTTGGTCGAATTTGTAATACTGTGCCGCCCACATCTGGTGCTGGCCGACATCGGTGGTGATGAATGCCTCGCCGCCGGTAATTTCATGCAGCTTCTCGATCACGAATTGCGGCTTGATGATTTCGGATGAATTTCTGTAACACATCCTGCCGCCTGCGGCACGCCACTCGTCCACCTGCTTCCACCATGCAGACATATCCGATACGCTGGGTATCTGCCTGCTGCCGCGCAGCACATCCAGCAGTTCATCCAGAACCAGCTTCACATCGCCAACGATGGGCAGATCCACCTTGACACGCTTGGCAATCGAGGAAGGGTCAATGTCGATGTGGATGATCCTGCGCGGCACTTCGGCAAAGTGCTCGACATTGCCGATCACGCGGTCGTCAAAGCGCGCACCGACCGCGAGCAACACGTCGCAATGCTGCATCGCCATGTTCGCTTCATAGGTGCCATGCATCCCCAGCATGCCGACAAAATGCCTGTCGCTGGCCGGGAAACCGCCCAGGCCCATCAAGGTATTGGTGCAGGGAAAATCCAGCAACCGCACCAGATCGGCCAGCTGCGCGGATGCGTCGGACAGCACCACACCGCCGCCCGCATAGATCATCGGCCGTTTGGCCTCCAGCAACATCTGCGCGGCGTGCCTGATCTGCCCGCTATCGCCCTTGCCGACCGGATGATAGGAGCGGATAGCTACGCTGGCAGGGTATTCAAAAGTGGTTTTATGGTTGGAGACATCCTTGGGAATGTCCACCAACACCGGGCCGGGGCGGCCCGACCTGGCGAGATAAAACGCCTTTTTGATGGTCGGGGCGATGTCCTTCACATCCTTGACCAGAAAATTGTGTTTTACGCACGGGCGGGTAATGCCCACCGCATCGACTTCCTGGAAGGCATCTTCGCCGATTGCGCCGGTCGGGACCTGGCCGCTGATAACGACCATCGGTGTGGAATCCATATAAGCGGTCGCGATGCCGGTTACGGCATTGGTGACTCCCGGTCCTGAGGTGACGAGCGCCACACCCACCCTGTCGGAAGATCGCGCATAACCGTCGGCCGCATGCACCGCAGCCTGCTCATGGCGCACCAGTACATGCTTGACCTTGTCCTGCTGAAACAGTGCGTCATAAATGAACAACACCGCCCCGCCGGGATAGCCGAACACATACTCGACCTGTTCCTCCTGTAAACAGCGGATAAGTATCTCCGCGCCGGTCAACTCCATCTCAATCACCTTGTATTCCTGCCAATCTCAAAGAATCGCGTAAGATAAAGGCTGGTGGCGTTTTGGTCAACCAATCAACGCAATAATCAACGCAACATTAAGGGCAAGGCGGCGGTGGCAGCGGCAGCGGCTTCATAAACCTGCCGAAAAACGCTAGAATCGCCGCTTTGCAACCGACCCATCAAAGGATTCCCATTATGTCGATGTCCGACCGCGACGGTTTTATCTGGTATGACGGCAAGCTCGTCCCCTGGCGCAATGCCACCACCCATGTGCTGACCCACACGCTGCATTACGGCATGGGCGTATTTGAAGGCTTGCGCGCTTATAAAGCCGAAAAAGGCACGGCGATTTTCCGTTTGCAGGAGCACACCGACCGGCTGTTCAATTCCGCGCACATTTTTCAGATGAAGATGCCTTACGATAAGGCGACCATCATGGAAGCGCACCGCGAGGTGGTGCGCGTCAACAAACTGGAATCCGGTTACATCCGCCCGATCTGTTTTTATGGCTCCGAAGCGATGGGCATCGCCGCCAAGACGCTGTCCACCCACGTCGCCGTCGCGGCCTGGCCCTGGGGGGCATACCTGGGCGATGAAGGCATGCAAAAAGGCATCCGCGTCAAGACTTCCAGCTTTACCCGCCATCACGTCAACGTAAACATGTGCCGCGCCAAGTCGGTTACGACCTATACCAACTCGATACTGGCGCATCAGGAAGCCGACAACGACAATTACGACGAAGCCCTGTTGCTGGATGTGGACGGCTACGTTGCGGAAGGCGCCGGTGAAAATATTTTCATCGTCAAGAAGGGCAAGCTGTACACGCCCGACCTGACCTCCTGCCTGGAAGGCATCACGCGCGATTCCGTCATCGTGCTGGCCAAGGAAATGGGCATCGAAGTCATCGAGAAGCGCATCACCCGCGATGAGATTTATTGTGCCGACGAGGCCTTCTTCACCGGCACGGCCGCCGAGGTGACTCCGATCCGCGAACTCGATCACCGCACCATCGGTTGTGGTTCACGCGGCCCGATTACCACCAGACTGCAGCAGGCTTTTTTTGATTGTGTAGCGGGCAAACATCCGCAACATACCGACTGGCTCGACTACGTATAGGAGATCACCCATGAGCAAACAGGACATCACCCAGCGTTATATCGAAGTCACCGCGCACGACTTGCCACTGACCTGCCCGATGCCGAACATGAGCCTGTGGAATGCCCATCCGAAGGTGATGATCCCGCTGAATCATGGCGGCGAGGCACGTTGCCCGTATTGCGGAACGCTGTACAAATTCAAGGGCGAGTTACCCAAGGCGCACCACTAATCAAAGACCCCCGCGCAACTACTGCGCTTGACCATACTTTGTCGATAAGCGGCTCGAAATCCTCATGTATAAGCACATACACTCCGGTTTCTCGCCACTTTTCTCCTCGTCTGGCCTGCGCTCGTAACGTTGCGCAAAGGTCTTTGTACCTACCGCTTAATGAATAAAATTTTAGTCATCAGCCCGAGCTGGGTGGGCGATTGCATGCTGATGCAGCCGATGCTGATGCGCCTGAAACAGCGCCACCCAGACTGTCTTATCGATGTGTTCGCCCCACCCTGGACCGCCGCGCTGCTGCGCGCGATGCCGGAAGTGCATGAAATCATCATCAACCCGTTTGCGCATGGCGCACTGCAACTTGGCGCGCGCTATCAACTCGGCAAACAATTGCGCGCCGCACATTACGATCAGGCCGTCGTGCTGCCCAACTCATGGAAATCCGCGCTCGTGCCGTTCTTCGCAAACATCCCGCTGCGCACCGGCTTCGTCGGCGAGATGCGCTATGGCCTGCTCAACGACGCGCGCCAGCTCGACAAGCAGAAACTGCCGCTGATGGTGGAGCGTTTCGCGCAACTGGCCGAAGCCGCGCAAGACGAAATTCCGCGTCCGCTGGCGAACCCGAAACTGGCGATCAGCAAAGCGCAGCGCGACGCTGCCCTGCGCAAGCTGGGCCTGACGCTGGATCAACCCGTCGCGGCATTCTGTCCGGGCGCCGAGTACGGCCCCGCCAAGCGCTGGCCGGCAGCCTACTACGCAGACATCGCGCAGCGGCTGCGGCAACGCGGCTATGCAGTCTGGCTGATCGGCTCAGGCAAGGATAAACCGGTCGCGGACGAAATCGACCGGCTCAGCGGCGCACAATGCACCAACCTGTGCGGCCGCACTGATCTGGGCGATGCCATCGCGCTGCTGGCAAGTGCGAGGCTGGTCATCAGCAACGACTCCGGCCTGATGCACCTGGCCGCCGCGCTGGACCGGCCGATGCTCGCATTGTTCGGCTCCAGCAGCCCGCAGTTCACCCCGCCGCTGTCCGCGCAGGCGCAGGTCATCAAGCTCGACATCGAGTGCAGCCCGTGCTTCGAGCGCGAATGCCCGCTAGGGCATTTCAACTGCATGACGCGGCTGACTCCGGATATGGTCTGGGACAGGTTAACCCCTCTTCTTCATGAACAAAGCGAACCATGCTGAAAAATTTGCCCAGGGAAATCTTCAAGGCCTATGACATCCGCGGCATCGTTGGCAAGACGCTGACGTCCGAAGTGGTGGAGGCCATCGGCCAAGCGCTCGGCTCGGAAGCGGCGGCACGCGGACAGCACACAATTGCAATTGGCCGCGACGGCAGATTGTCTGGCCCGGAACTCATCGCCGCCTTGGCACGCGGTATCCAGAAAAGCGGCATCGACGTGATCGACGTGGGCCGCGTCGCCACGCCGATGGTGTATTTCGCCGCCTACCAGTTGCAAACCCACTGCGCGGTAATGCTCACCGGCAGCCACAACCCGCCGGACTACAACGGACTGAAGATGGTGCTGGCCGGAGAGACGCTGTCCGGCGAGACGATACAGAAGCTGCGCGCGCGCATCGAACAGGGCGATCTCATGCACGGCTCCGGCAGTTACACGCAACGCGACATCGGCGCGGATTACCTCGCGCGCATCGCCTCCGATATCAAGTTAGCCAGACCGATGAAGATCACCGTGGACTGCGGCAACGGCGTGGCCGGCGATTACGCCGCGAAGCTTTATCGCGGACTGGGCTGCGAAGTGACGGAGATGTATTGCGAAGTGGACGGACATTTCCCCAACCACCACCCCGACCCGTCCGACCCGCACAACCTCGAAGACCTGATCGCCGCATTGCGCGGCAACGACAGCGAACTGGGACTTGCGTTCGACGGCGACGGTGATCGTTTGGGGGTGGTCACCAAGGACGGCAGGATCATTTTTCCGGATCGTCAATTAATGCTGTTCGCTGCCGATGTATTGAGCCGCAATCCCGGCGCGGAAATCATTTTCGACGTCAAATCCACGCGCAATCTTTTTTCCTGGATACGCGAGCACGGCGGCAAACCGACGCTATGGAAGACCGGCCATTCGCTGGTCAAGGCCAAGATGAAGGAAACCGGCGCGCTGCTGGCCGGCGAGATGAGCGGACACATGTTCTTCAAGGAACGCTGGTACGGTTTCGACGACGGGCTATACAGCGGCGCGCGCCTGCTGGAAATTCTCAGCGAGACAGCGAATCCGAGCGCTGTGCTGAATGCCCTGCCGGATGCAGTCTGCACCCCGGAGCTGCATATCCGTACCGCCGAAGGTGAGAACCATGCGCTGCTTGCGCAGCTGCAACGCACCGCAAGATTCCCCGATGCCAGAGAAATCATCACACTGGACGGGCTGCGCGTGGAGTATGCCGACGGATTCGGGCTGGCGCGTCCCAGCAACACCACACCGGTGATCGTGCTGCGCTTCGAGGCGGACAGTGAGGCGGCATTGCAACGCATCCAGAATGACTTCCGCGAAATGTTCCGGCAAGCCGCGCCGCATCTGCAACTGCCATTCTGAATACAGGCTGCAAGATTAAAACTGATCGGTGAGTCACAGGTGGGGCTGCCACCTCTGCAGCTATCAGTATTGCTTTGGGGCTAAAGCCAACTCGCGCTGCCTCGGTTGCAGCCAGTGAGCCAGTTGGTCGCGGAGAGAAGCGGTGAATTCCTGTTGATCTGCCGGTTTGGCAACGAAGCTGTTCGCCCCGACCTGATAACTCATCAATATGTCCGCCTGGGTGTGCTCTGCGGAAAACGCAACGATGGGAACGTCGCGCGTCGCGGGATGAAGGCGCAGCTTGCGCAATACCGCCAAGCCGTCCAGCTTCGGTAATTTCAGATCCAGCAGGATAAGGTGCGGCATCTGCTCTTTCTTGGCGACGCTGTCGTTCAGCCAGACCAGCACGGCATCACCACCACCCACCGCCGTCAGGTCAAGCTCCGGGCAGGTATCCACCATAGCAGAACGAACCAGTTCCACGGTGGAGGGATCATCCACGATCAGCAACACGTTGTAACGGACAATATTCACCACGTGCATGGCTCCTCAGGTGCGCGCTTTCACCCAGCCGGAAACTTCCGATAGGGCATGCGCCAGGTGCTCCGGTTGCGTGCCGCCGGCCATCGCCATGTCCGGCCTGCCGCCGCCCTTGCCGCCAACCTGCTGCGCCACCATATTCACCAGATCGCCCGCCTTGACCCGCGCGGTCAGATCCGGCGTCACTCCCGCAATCAGGCTGACCTTGCCGTCGGCAACCGAGGCCAGCACGATGGCCGCCGAATGCAATTTATCCTTGAGTTTGTCCAGCGTCTCGCGCAGCGCCTTGGCATCTGCACCGTCAAGCCTGGCTGCCAGCACTTTCACACCGTTGATGTCCTGGGCCTGGGCGAGCAGTTCGTCGCCCTGCGCCGAAGCAAGTTTCGATTTAAGTGCGGCGAGCTCCTTTTCCAGCGACTTCACGTTATCCAGAATCTGCGCGACGCGCGCCGACGCTTCCTGCGGCTGTGCCTTCACCGCATCTGCGACCTGCTGCAATTGCATCTCCTGCTGCTGCACCAGCGCCAGTGCGCCTTCGCCGGTCACCGCTTCCACGCGTCGCACTCCCGCCGCGACGCCGCTCTCCGCGATGATTTTGAACAGGCCGATGTCGCCGGTGCGCTGCACATGCGTGCCGCCGCACAGCTCGCGCGATGAGCCGATGTCCAGCACGCGCACCTCGTCGCCGTATTTTTCGCCGAACAGCATCATTGCGCCGGTTTTTTGCGCGTCCTCGATGGACATCACGCGCGCCCGGCACTCCGCATTGGCGAGAATTTCCGTGTTCACGATGCTTTCCACCTTGCGTATCTCCGCATCGCTCAGCGGCTGGGTATGCACGAAGTCGAAGCGCGTCTTGTCCGCATCCACCTGCGAGCCTTTCTGCTGCACATGACTGCCGAGCACTTCGCGCAACGCCTTGTGCATCAGGTGCGTAGCCGAGTGGTTGCGCACCGTGCGACGCCGCGCCGCGCCATCCACCCTGGCGGTAACGCCGTTGCCCACGGTCAGCTTGCCGGTCGTAACCACTCCGTGATGGCCGAATACGCTGGCTTGGATCTTCTGTGTATCCTCCACCGCGAAGATGCCGTGCACGCTGCGCAGTTCGCCGCAGTCGCCGACCTGCCCGCCGGACTCGGCATAGAACGGCGTATCGTCCAGCACCGCGACGCCGACCTCGCCTTCATTCAGTTCATTGACCGGCACGCCGTCCTTGTACAAAGCCAGGATATTGCCCTTGTGCTCCAGCGTGTCGTAGCCGCGGAAGATCGTCGCGGGACCGGAGTATTCGAGCGCCGCCGCCATCCTGAACTTGCCTGCCGCGCGCGCCTGCTCCTTCTGCTGCGCCATCGCCTTGTCGAAAGCCGCAACGTCAACCGTCACGCCATGCTCGCGGCACAGGTCTTGCGTCAGGTCGAGCGGAAAACCATAGGTGTCGTGCAGCTTGAACGCGGTCTCGCCGTTGAACATCTTGCCGCCTGCTTTTGCCATCTCCGCCAGGTCGGCCTCGAGGATCGCCATGCCATGCTCGATGGTTGCGAAAAAGCGCTCTTCTTCCAGCTTGAGAATTCCCTTCACGCGCACCTGCGCATCGGCCAATTCTGGATAAGCCACGCCCATCTCCGCCACCAGATCTGGCACCATCCTGTAAAAGAACGCCTCGCGCGTGCCGAGCTTGTAACCGTGGCGTATCGCGCGGCGGATGATGCGGCGCAGCACATAGCCGCGTCCCTCGTTGCCGGGAATCACGCCGTCCGCGATCAGGAACGAGCAGGCGCGGATATGATCGGCCAGCACCTTGAGCGAATTGTTGGTGAGATCATTGCTTTTGGTCTCGCGCGCCGCCGCGCAAATGAGATTCTGGAACAGGTCGATCTCGTAATTGGAATGTACCTGCTGCAGCACCGCCGAGATGCGTTCCAGCCCCATGCCGGTGTCCACCGACGGCTTCGGCAGAGGGTGCATCACGCCGTGCTCGTCGCGGTTGTACTGCATGAACACGTTGTTCCAGATTTCGATATAGCGGTCGCCGTCTTCTTCGGCACTGCCTGGCGGGCCGCCCCAGATTTCCGCGCCGTGGTCGTAGAAGATTTCCGTGCACGGGCCGCATGGGCCGGTGTCGCCCATCATCCAGAAATTGTCCGAGGCGTAGCGCGCGCCCTTGTTGTCGCCGATGCGGATCACCCGCTCCGCAGGCACGCCGATCTCACTGGTCCAGATATCGTATGCCTCGTCGTCCTCGGCATACACCGTCACCCACAATTTTTCGGCAGGCAGCCGGTAAACATCGGTCAGCAGTTCCCAGGCATATTTGATCGCATCGTGCTTGAAGTAATCGCCGAAACTGAAGTTACCGAGCATCTCGAAGAAGGTGTGGTGGCGCGCGGTATAGCCGACGTTCTCCAGGTCGTTGTGTTTGCCGCCGGCGCGCACGCATTTCTGCGACGACGCGGCGCGCGTATACGGGCGCTTGTCGAAGCCGAGGAACACATCCTTGAACTGGTTCATTCCCGCATTGGTAAACAGCAGCGTCGGGTCTTCGTGCGGCACCAACGAACTGGAAGCAACTATGGTGTGGCCCTTGGATTCAAAAAAATCCAGGAATTTCTGGCGGATTTCACTGCTTTTCATGTTCTGCATCCATCGCTAATAACATTGCAACAGGCGGCTTCAGAGCGCACCGGACAAGGCGCGCATCATACCATTCCTCCCGCAACCACACCCAATCAGCGCAGCATTTTCCATGACCGACTCATGCGTTCTTGCCGTTAATCAGATTGATAATCACCTTGACCATGATTTCCCTCTCGTCGGGCTTGCTCTCGGCGATCAGCAGGGTAAAAGCCACCAGCGCATTGTCGGCAATGCGTTTTTCACCCTCGGCGTTATAGAGGAAACTCTGCCGCTCCAGAAACCAGACAAAAATCGCGGCGGCGATCCGTTTGTTGCCGTCGGTGAACGAGTGATTCTTGACGATGAAGTACAGCAGGTTGGCGGCTTTTTCTTCGATGCTTGGATACAGCTCCTTGCCGTCGAAGGTCTGGTAAATCGTCTCCAGTGAGCTCTTGAAGGAATCGTCCTTCTCGTTGCCGAACAATCCGCCGAGATTTTCCTTGCTGCGCCACAGCCTGACCTGCTGCATCGCCTCGGCGTAACTGATTCCGGGTTGCGCCACAGCATGCGTTCCCGTCACCCGCAGGCGCTGGTGGTCGTAATCGTCCAGCACCGTCAGCGCGTGGCTGTATTTTTCCAGGATCGCCAGGATGCCCTGCGATTCGGCGGTTGACAGATCCTTGTTGTGGATCAGGCGCGACGACAGGGCTATCGCCTGCCTGAGTTCGTCCAGCTTCTCCTGTTGCGCCTCCAGCCGCTGCTGGTTCAGCGTGTAGCCCTGCACCAGGTGCTGGCGCAACACATTGGTTGCCCAGCGTCTGAATTGCACACCCCGCTCGGACTTGATGCGATAACCGACCGAAATGACGACATCGAGATCGTAGAAAACGACCGGCCTGTCGGAATTTGCAATATGCATTTTTTGCATATTGCTTTTTTCGGCGACCTCACCTTCAGCCAAGGCATTACGAATATGCCGCGAAACGACCGATTGATCGCGCCCGAACAGATCGACCATCTGCGCCTGCGACAGCCACACCGTTTCCTGCTCCAGAGCCACCTCAAGCTGTACCTGACCGTCATCGGTCTGGTAAATGGCGATTTGTCCGGTCGATTGATTCATGGCGTTTCTCCTTTATGGCCCGAACACGGCAATCATGCTTCATCCCCGAGCCATGAGGGAATATCGCGGCTGCCGTGCAGCACCCGCCAGATATTGATCTGATCGGCAGTCTCCACATAGAACACCAGATAGGGAAACCGCTTGCAGCGCCAGAATCTCAGGCCGGGCAGATTCAACTCGTGGGCATAACGCGGCGAACCCGCACCGGGGCGGCGCTGGATGTTGCGGTAGGTTTGTTCCAGAGCATCGATAAACACCAAAGTAACTTCCGGCGCATTTTGCAGGTAATAATCGACTGTCTCCAGCACATCCCGGTCTGCCCGCTCGTGGCGAACCAGAGGTTTCATCTGGGCGGCTTCATCTGGATTTGGTCAGGCGTTTCCTGGCGCTGGAACGCAACGAGGCAAAATAACCGGCATCGGCCAAGCCCGAGGGCTTGGACTGCGCGCCCTCCAGCAGCAGGTTGCGCAATTGCGTCCGCTCCTGATCGCGGCGGATCAACTCGCGCACGTACTCGCTGGAGGTACCGTAACCCGCCGTGCTGACCTGCCGATCCACAAATTCCTTGAGGGCGTCAGGAAGGGAAATATTCATCGTAGACATGGCGGCAAGTCTAGTGGGCTTGGCAAAATTTGGCAAGACTGACGTTAAAGCTGGCCTGTTTATTATTGAAAGCTACTGAATGGGATTCGTGCAGTTTCCCAAGAGCCTTTACCTTTGTTTTCTGGGAGATGTGGAGCAACGTCATCTCTATCAACAACTATGACATCAAGCGGATTTCCGTTGAGCAGCCAAAGATGCAAACAGTAATATTGTGATGACTGTGCTGTTGTCCATTCATTCCGAGTAATCGTGAAGTAGGCTTGTTTCCTAGGCAACGTCGTTCCTTTGACCTCAATTTTGAGAGGGGTCTCATTGCTGTCGGAAACGCGAGATAAGATATCATAGCCGGAAAAATTAGATTCCAAAGACTGCCATTTAGGTTTCACCCCTGTCCGTGTGAGTTCATGTTCAAAAGAAAATTTCTCCGCTTTGCGACCAATTTCAAGGAGTTCAGATGATTTCCTTGCTTTTGCTACTTGAGCTAGTTCGTCCCACCATTTTATGAGCACGTCATCCCAATCGTTGAGCAAGCCAGCCTCATGAAAACACTGCTCAGCATCTTTTGGGAAGCTACTCCGTGCCTCGGCTCGACCATTAGGGATGCGCTTGGCCCAAGTGGGCTGGTAAATCGAAATCATATCGAGAAGCTGCTTGCGTAGTTGGATGGTGTAATCAGTGATCGCAAGAATTTCCAATCCACGGCCAGTCGGATGAATGACTCCATGGTTGTTAATTGCAATCCACCCACATTGCTGTGAAACAGAAAGAACTTCTTCTGCGGATGCTACAGAAAACCTGAGGAATGAATCTCTGAAGTCACGGCTGGTGATAGGTGCGGCCTGCAATTGTTGCAAAAACTCGATAACTGATGAGCATGAAGCGCGGTCCATCTTCTAATGCTCGTGCAATTTATTCTTTGCTGCCACGCAGCCGACAGAAATGCGTCTTCATTTATGGTATGCAATCGGTTATTTGTTCATCCCAAGTAGTAAAGGCGTTCTTTAGTGCAATTACCAATATCCACTCGTCTTCATGCACCCAGTAGAAAAACCCGGCAAGTGCTTCTGTGGTCTTGCCCACTCTGGAAATTGAGAGCGTAGCCGACGCTGTTCACCCTGTTAACCGGATTACGCAGCATTTGAGAGACGACGGTGCCAATCGAATACATTTGAGTAATCCAAAAAGCTCGCAAGCTCGCTAAGGCCACTACGCTGAAAAGTTGGACGCTGAAGCTGACGCACAAACAAGTCACGCCGTGACTCATTCGACACAACAAAAAAGCGGCTCGCTCCTGGACACGTTAGCAGCACGTCATTGAATCTCAGCAAGCCTGAATAGATCGGCGTTGAATGCTCAACCTCGAAGGCGGCAGCAATGGCATCGTGCTTGTGATCAATCCAGATCACATCGATTTCAGACGCAAACCGCGTTCGATCTTCGACATAATTTGGAAGCGCACTGATCAACTGAAATGGTCGCACCAGCCCCCAGTCGAGCAGTTCAACATTGTTCGGTGGTACATACACGCCGTAACCCTTCAATGCCCCGATGCCGCCAATTAGTGTTTGCGCTTGCCAGTGGCTCAGATTTAGCGCGACAGCATTTGAGTCTTGCCCATCCACAGAGGGTAGGGCATCAAGACCACCAAAAGCGTCAACATTGAAATGCCCAACCCTCGGCAGGTACAGCTCCTTCGTGCTTGGACTGTAAACGATCTGAACCTTGTACTGCCCATCAGAGGCCAGCGGAGATTGCCTGATTACTGCCTCAAAATCACTGTAGGGGATGAACAGTGGCGATTCTCGGTCAGTGAAGAAACAAAGGTACGAGTGATGCCCATCAAGGGCATTGAGATCAACTTGGCGAAGTCCATAGAACGCCACACCTTTGCCATGTATCTTCGAGTAGCGCAGGTAGACTCGGACACCACCTTGTAGTTCAATGAGAGACTGGCTCCTTGGCAACCTTGTAATCGATCCGAAGCTTCCCTCTATTGCGGCTAGCAGGTCTTTTTTGTAGTCGTTTGCCATAGCGTTAGTGGATCAACTCGCAGCCGATAAAACGACATTCGTGGATGGCAGCCGCGACGCCTGCTGACGCAACTCCAGCAAACGGGTCAAACACTAATCCGCCTGCATTAGTTGTAGCCAGAACCAGACGTTCGATAAGACCCACCGGAAACTGACAGGGATGCTCAGTCTTCTCGATATGATTGCTTTTTACATTTGGAATGTCCCATACATCTTCTGGCCAAAAATCCTCTGGATTCTTACCCAACGGATTGCCGGAATGCTGCCCAGCCTTAGGGCCCTTGAAATGTTTTTTACCAGGATACTTTGCGGGAACACGTACGTCATCAAGATTAAAAATATAATCATCTGACTTGGTATACCACATCACTGTTTCGTACCGACCTGAGAAACGGCGCTTTGAGTGCAAACCATGACCAAAGTGCCAAATGATTCGATTGCGCATTTGCAGCTTATGTTTTTTAAAAATGGGGGCAAATTCGATATCAAGAGGAACGATATGGCCGTTATCTACAAAATTACCAACTTGCCAACAGATACTGCCAGTATTTTTCAGGCGCGGAATCAGCTCATCAATGATTCTCTCCTGCCACTGGAGGTAGGTACTGAGTTTTGAGCGTTTCTCGTAGGATTTGCCAATGTTGTAAGGAGGTGAGCTGACAATCAGATCAAAAATCGGCTCGCGTGGTAACGTCTTGAGAAATGCCTCGGCATCGTCATTCCATATACCGAAATATGGCATAGGGGAAGGCAGTTCCTTGCCGGGCAAAATTATCTGGGCCTTGGGCGGTGATTCAAAAATGAGAGATGATAATTTCGGTGTGTTATTCATGGCGATTGGGTCAGAAGCGTAGCGTCATTATACTTTTCCACGGCGCAAAACCTATGGGACGTTTTTTTCTTTGGCTTGGCAAGAGTCCGTCAGGCAGGTGGCGCTAGTTTTTTCAGCGCGGCAGCCACCGCTTTACAGGCCGCAATCAAATCGGTGACTAGGCGCTCGTCCACATTCAGGTCGCCCTCGTATTCGCCGAGATTGCGCACCTCATGGCATTTCGCCAGCACGCGCCAGACCCCCGGCCCCAGACCCAGCGTATGCGGCAACACCTGGAAAACGATGTAGCGGCTGCCCGCCCGGTAGCCGTGCCAGCGCAACGCCGCCAGGCTCAGCGCATGCGCTGCGTTGTAGGCAAGATCAAAACGCCCTTCGAGCGACAAACCGGCGCTGCCCGCATCCTGCAAGCGCGCCAGTCCGGAACGCTTCAGCCCCGCGAATTCCATCGCATCCGGCGCCTCCGCCGCGAGCGGCTTACCAGGGCCGCACAGCTTATCGAGCGGCGAGCTCATTTTCTCCGCCGATCAGCCATATCTTGGGCTGCGCCAGCACCCGCGTCACAAACGCATTCTTTTGCTTGATACGCCTGGCCAGTTCCTGCCGGGAATAGATGCTCGGATTCACCGTGCGTCCCAGCCGTGTAGCCGCCTCTTCCAGCGCGCCGAACAGATCGGCATAGCTCAGGCTATCGCTCACCACCATCAGGTCGATATCGCTTCCCGCCGTATCGCTGCGCTTGGCCACCGAGCCGAACACGAATGCCGCCGCGATGCTGTCCGCAAACGGCAGCAGGACATCGCGCAACGGCTCCGCCAGCCCCACTGTCTTCTGCACGATGCCGCACAGCTCGGCAAACACCGGCGACTGCGGATTTGCCTGATAATGTTTCTGGTTGCCCACCCGCATTACCGTCACCAGGCCGCTTTGCGCCAGCCGCGCCAGCTCGCGCTGTACCGCTCCAGAGCCTCCACCCGCCAGCCCGATGAGCTCGGTGGCGAAAAAACTGCGCTCCGGCTGCCCGAACAAGAACGCCAGCACGCGCTGCTGCGTGTTGGAAAACAGCGCGGATGCCAGACTGGTGTGCGGCATAGCGGGAACAGTTTTGGCTTTCATACCCATATTGGGCATCCTACTACCCATTTTGGGTATATTCAAGCCCCATCCACGCTCACCAACAGATGCAGGAAAACAAAAGGGCGCGATGAATCGCGCCCTTTTGTTTTTTTCGATAACGGCAACCTTGTCGGGTTACGCGACACCCCTCACCTCAATCCTCTCCCGCTTGCGTGAGAGGAAGCAAACGTGAAGCGGGGTAAGCAGGCAATCCGCGAAGCGGATGCTCGCAAAAGCACTTGTTGTTTCCTGCCGCTAACCCGACCTACGACTACTTGCCTTTTCTCTTGATCGCTTCGGCGACTGCCTCGCCCAGCCCTGCAGGCGACTTGGAGACCACTACGCCAGCGGCTTCGAGCGCGGCGATCTTGTCCGCAGCGAGTCCCTTGCCACCGGCGATGATCGCGCCGGCGTGGCCCATGCGCTTGCCCTTGGGCGCGGTCTGTCCGGCGATGTAGCCGGCCACCGGCTTGGTGACATGCGCCTTGATGTATTCCGCCGCCGCTTCTTCGCGGTTGCCGCCGATCTCGCCGACCATGATGATCGCCTCGGTCTCGGGGTCGTTCTGGAACATCTCCAGGCAATCGATGAAATCCAGCCCCTTGATCGGGTCGCCGCCGATGCCGATGCAGGTGGACTGGCCGAGGCCGAGCCTCGTAGTCTGGAACACGGCTTCGTAGGTGAGCGTGCCGGAGCGCGACACCACGCCGACTTTGCCCTTCTTGTGGATGAAGCCGGGCATGATGCCGATCTTGCACTCGTCCGGGGTGATGATGCCGGGACAGTTCGGGCCGATCAGGATGGCGTCGTTAGCCTTGAGCGCCGCCTTGGCGTTGAGCATGTCCAGCACAGGAATGCCCTCGGTGATGCAGACGATGACTTTCACGCCCGCGTCAGCCGCTTCCATGATGCCGTCGGCCGCGAAGCCGGGCGGCACGTAGATCATCGTGGCATCTGCGCCGGTTTCGCGCACCGCGTCGCGCATGGTGTCGAACACCGGCAGGCCGAGATGTTTCTGCCCGCCCTTGCCCGGCGTCACGCCGCCGACCATCTTGGTGCCGTAGGCAATCGCCTGTTCGGAGTGGAAAGTGCCGTGCTTGCCGGTGAAGCCCTGGCACAGGACTTTGGTATTTTTGTTTACGAGAACGCTCATGTTGTTTTCCTCTTCACTGAACCGCGGCCACGGCGCGCTTGGCCGCATCGGTCATGTCGCTGGCGGAGATCACGCCGACGCCGCTTTCGGCGAGCATTTTCTGCCCGAGTTCGACGTTGGTGCCTTCGAGACGCACGATCACCGGTACTTTCACGCCGACATCCTTGACCGCGGCGATGATGCCGGCGGCGATGATGTCGCAGCGCATGATGCCGCCGAAGATGTTGACCAGCACCGCCTTGACGTTGCTGTCGGAGAGGATGATTTTGAATGCCTTAGCCACCACTTCCGCCGTGGCGCCGCCGCCGACGTCGAGGAAGTTGGCGGGCTGGCCGCCATGCAGCTTGATCAGGTCCATGGTCGCCATCGCCAGGCCCGCGCCGTTGACCATGCAGCCGATGTTGCCGGACAGCGCGATGTAGCTGATGTCGCATTCCTTCGCGGCGACTTCCTTGGGGTCGATCTGGCTGTTGTCGTTCATCGTGGCGAGGTCCTTGTGGCGGAACACCGCGTTGTCGTCCACGCCGATCTTGCAGTCGAGCGCCACGAGGCTGCCCGTCTCGGTCACGATCAGCGGATTGATCTCGGCCATCGCGAGATCGTTCTCGACGAACAATTTATACAGACCCTTGGCGAGTTTGCCGAATTCGCCGATCTGCGTGCCTTCCAGCTTGAGGCCGAAAGCCAGCGCGCGGCACTGGAAGTCCTGCAGGCCGAGCAGCGGGTCGCAGAATTCCTTGAGGATTTTTTCCGGGGAGTGCTCGGCGACTTCTTCGATCTCCATGCCGCCCTCGCTCGACGCGACCAGCGCGACGCGCTCGGTCTCGCGATCCACGGTCAGGCTGATGTAGAGCTCGCGCTTGATCGGCAGCGTTTCTTCGATCAGCAGGCGCGACACCATCTGCCCTTCGGGCGCGTTCTGGTAGGTCACGAGCGTCTTGCCGAGCAGCGCGTTCACCGCTTCCTTGGCAGCCTCGGGCGAGCGCACCAGCTTAACGCCGCCTGCCTTGCCGCGCCCGCCGGCGTGGATCTGCGCCTTGACCACCCAGGCGCTGCCGCCCAGTTCCGCCATCGCGCCGTCCGCCTGGGAGACGCTGTCTATCGCCACGCCGCGCGGCGTGGCAATGCCATATTTGCGCAGCACCTGCTTGGCCTGATATTCATGCAAGTTCATTTGAATTTCCTAAAATTGTTGTCGATACAATAAGCAATCAAGATTTTTGTAGGTGCGAATTTATTCGCACATCGTTCATTGGTTGGTGCGAATAAATTCGCACCTACAAACGCATTCCGCCGGAGGAACGGTGGGCACAAAGAACCGTGCCCACCCTACAAAAACCTAAATAGCCGCCAGCGCCGCGTTGAACGTCGCGCTGGGACGCATTGCCTTTGACGTCTTTGCAAAATCCGCAAGGTAGTAACCGCCCATATCCACCGGTTTTCCCTGGGCTGCAATCAATTCGGCATTGATTTTTGCCTCGCTGTCCGTCAGCGTCTTCGCCAGTTGCGCAAAGCGTGCCTGTAGTTCCTTATCCTTGGTCTGCGCGGCCAATGCCTGCGCCCAGTACAGGGCGAGGTAGAAATGGCTGCCGCGATTGTCCAGTTCACCGACCTTGCGCGCCGGCGAACGGTCGTTGTCGAGAATCTTGCCATTGGCCTGGTCGAGCGTATCCGCCAGGACCTGCGCCTTCTGGTTCTTGAAGGTCTGCGCCAGATGTTCCAGCGACACGGCGAGCGCGAGGAACTCGCCCAGCGAATCCCAGCGCAGATAGCCTTCCTCCTGGAACTGCTGCACATGCTTGGGAGCCGAGCCGCCCGCGCCGGTCTCAAACAGGCCGCCGCCGTTCATCAGCGGCACAATCGACAGCATCTTCGCGCTGGTATTCAGTTCGAGGATCGGGAACAGGTCGGTGAGATAATCGCGCAGCACGTTGCCGGTAACGGAAATCGTGTCCTTGCCCTGACGAATGCGCTCCAGTGTGACGCGGCAGGCATCTGCCGGTTCCATGATTTTGATATCCAGGCCCGAAGTGTCGTGATCCTTGAGATACTTTTCGACCTTGGCGATGATCTGCGCATCGTGTCCGCGGTTCTTGTCGAGCCAGAAGATGGCTGGGGTGTTGGACAGGCGCGCGCGGGTGACCGCCAGCTTGACCCAGTCCTGGATCGGCGCATCCTTGGTCTGGCACATGCGGAAGATGTCGCCCTGCTCCACCTTCTGTTCCAGCAGCACCTTGCCGGATGCGTCGACGACGCGAATCGCGCCATTGCCGGCCGCTTCAAAGGTCTTGTCGTGCGAGCCGTATTCCTCGGCCTTCTGCGCCATCAGGCCGACGTTCGGCACAGAGCCCATGGTGACCGGGTCGAGTGCGCCGTTCTTCTTGCAATCGTCGATGACCGCCTGAAATACACCGGCGTAGTTGCGGTCCGGGATCATCGCCTTGGTGTCGTACGGCTTGCCATCCTTGCCCCACATCTTGCCGCCATCGCGGATCATCGGCGGCATGGAGGCGTCAATGATCACGTCGCTGGGCACATGCAGGTTGGTGATGCCCTTGTCGGAATTGACCATCGCCAGTTGCGGCTGTGACTTGTAGCAAGCCTGGATATCGGCTTCGATCTCGGCGCGCTTGGCATCCGGCAGCGTGGCGATTTTCGCCAGCAGGTCGCCGAAGCCGTTGTTGACGTTGACGCCCAGCTCCTTGATGGTCGCCGCGTGCTTGTCGAATACATCCTTGAAGTAAACGGTGACGGCATGGCCGAACATGATGGGATCGGAAATCTTCATCATCGTGGCCTTGAGGTGCAGCGACAGCAGCACGTTGGGTTCTTTCTTCGCTTCCTCAATCTGCTCTGCGTAGAACTTGCGCAACGCGCGGCAGCTCATGGCGCAGGAGTCGATCACCTCGCCCGCCTTCAGCGTGGTTTTTTCCTTCAGCACCGTAGTCTTGCCATCCGCGCCGACAAACTCGATGCGCACCGGGCCTGCTTCGGAAACGGTGACCGATTTCTCGCTGCCGTAAAAATCGCCGCCGCTCATGTGCGCCACGTGGGTCTTCGAATCGGGACTCCATTTGCCCATGCGATGCGGATGCTTGCGCGCGTAATTCTTCACCGACAGGGCGGCGCGGCGATCGGAATTGCCCTCGCGCAACACCGGATTGACCGCACTGCCGAGCACCTTGCCGAAACGCGCCTTGAGTTCCTTCTCGGCATCATTCTGCGGATCTTCCGGATAGTCCGGAATCCTGTAACCCTGCGACTGCAATTCCTTGATCGCCGCTTTGAGTTGCGGCACCGAAGCGCTGATGTTGGGCAGCTTGATGATGTTGGCTTCCGGCTTCAGCGTCAGTTCGCCCAATGCGGTGAGCTCGTCGGGGATGCGCTGGCTGTCGGTCAGATTCTCGGGGAAGTTCGCGATGATGCGGCCTGCCAGGGAAATGTCCCGCGCCTCGACTTCGATGCCTGCAGTCTTGGTAAAGGCCTGCACGATGGGCAACAGCGAATAGGTTGCCAGCGCCGGCGCCTCATCCGTTTTTGTCCAATAGATTTTTGCTGTGGTCATGATTATTTCCTCTTCGATTTAAAACGGTTCAGGCTGCCTGCTGCTGGCTGGCGAACAGGGACAGCGCGCCGCCGGCGCGGATCATCGGAATGTCTTCCTTGCCCTGCGCAAGCTTGAGGGGAATATTGCCGACGCCATCGACCACCAGTTTGAGCTGGCCGCTTTCCAGACCGGAAGTGTCGAGCGACACCTTGACGCCCTGCTGGATGCGCTCCAGATCGGCCGGATTTTCAAAGGTCAGCCCGAGGATGCCGAAGTTGGCGAGGTTGGCCAGGTGGATGCGCTCGAAGCCCTTGGCCACGATGGCGCGCACGCCGAGAATGCGCGGGCACAGTCCGGCATGCTCGCGCGAGCTGCCCATGCCGTAGCCGTCGCCCGCCACGATGAAGCCGTGGCCGCCGGCATCGCGCACTGCCGCCGCGCGGGTGCTGAAGGTCTTGTCCACTTGGACGAAGGTTGCCTGTTTGGCGTACTCGTCCGCGTTGGAACGCAGCGACAGGTACTTGCCGGCAGGCTGGATATGATCGGTGGTGATCTCGTTGCCGAGCTTGAGCAGCACCTCGCCTGCCAGTTTGGCCGGCAGCGGGTCCAGCGTCGGCAGCGGCGCGATATCGGGGCCGTAGCGCATCTGCACCCTGGCGGCTTCCGCAGAGGGCAGCGGCGCGGTATAGGCATCCATGTCCACCACCGGCGGAACCAGCTTGATGGTGAGACTTGGATTGTCGCCGAGCAGGTCGCGCGGGTCGGTCAGCTTGCCTGTCACGGCGCTGGCGGCGGCAGTCACCGGGCTGACCAGATGCACGGCGGCGGTCTCGGTGCCGGAACGGCCTTCGAAGTTGCGGTTCGCCGTGGACAGCATCACGCCGTTGCTGGGTGGCGAAAAGCCCTGGCCGATACACGCGGAGCAGGCGTTTTCCATCACGCGCACGCCGGCGGCGTAGAAAATTTCCAGGTAGCCGGCTGCCGCCAGCTGGCGCGCGATGGCCTGCGAGCCGGGCGCGATGGCGGTGTCGACCTTGACTTTCTTGCCGCGCAGCAGTTCGCCGACGCGCGCCAGGTTCTCGTAGTTGGAGTTGGTGCAACTGCCGATGAACACCGCGTCGATGGGCATGCCGGCATGCTTGGAGACCGGCTCCATGCCCTTCAGGCGCGGATACAGCGCGATGGTCGGCTCGAGGTCAGACAGGTTGATCTCGACGGTGCGTGAGTAGGCTGCGCCCGCATCGGCGGCCAGCGGCTGCCAGTCCTTGCCGCGCTTGCGGCCTTCGAGATAGGCTTTGGTGATGTCGTCCGACGGGAAGATCGAGAAGGCGACGCCGGCCTCGGTGCCCATGTTGCAGATGGTGGCGCGGTCGGTGACATTCAGGCTTTTCAGGCCGGGGCCGGTGTATTCCAGGCAGATGTCCTTGTTGCCCTTGATGCCGATGACCTTGAGCACGTTGAGGATCACGTCCTTGGCGAGCACGCCCGGATGCAGCGCGCCGGTGAGGTTCACCTGCACCACCTTCGGCATCGAAATCTTGTAGGAGGTGCCAGCCATCGCAAAGCTCACGTCGGTGCCGCCCGCACCCATCGCCAGCATGCCCATGCCGCCGGCATTGGTGGTATGTGAATCGGAGCCGATCACCGACTTGCCGGGAACCGCGAAATCTTCCAGGAACACGCTGTGGCAGATGCCGAGGCCGCCGCGCGAAAACCAGCAGCCGTATTTCTTGGAGAAGGTCTCCAGGTAGCGATGGTCGTCGCCATCGATATAGCCGACCTGCAGGGTCTTGTGGTCCACCACGATGACCGAGGTGGTCTTCACTCGATCCACGCCCATTTTCTCGAAGGCCAGCGCGGCGGCGGTGCCGGTGGCATCCTGGTAGAGGGTATGGGTGAACTGGATTTCCAGCGGCTGCCCCGGCTCGGGAAGCTGGGTCAGACCTCCGGCCGCATTGGCCAGCAGGATTTTTTGTGCGACGTTAAGTGCGGTCATGATGCTCTCCAGATAATTACGAAATAAAAATTAATCATGCGTGAACCGATGCACTTCCCATCGGAGACATGCGAACTGATGGATTGGGCTCCGCACTCCAGCTCCGCCCGCCTTGCGTTCTGCTCCGGGGATCTTGCAAAAAATCTTATCTCTCTAAAGGCTTCTCCTAGGAAACATGCGTGCACTGCGATGCCGGTGTGCGCGTATCCATGTTGCGTCCACGGTTGATGTGGTCGTCGATTTCACCGGCGCAGCCCGCCATGCGGCCGAACAGGAAGGCGGTGAACGCAGCCATTTCCATCAGGTTCTCGCTGAACTGGCCGTTGCGGTAGCGCGGCCACAGCAGTTTGAGCAGCGAAGCGGCAATCACGGCGTCGATGTTCACGCAGAACACGTTGGCGGTGACGCCGTTGTCGTACAGCGACTGCACCAGCGTCTTGTAGAAATCGTGGAACACGTTCTTCTCATTGCGCTCCGCAAAGAATTCGGAGATGAAGGTTTCGCGCGGGTCGTGGTTGACCGGCTGGCCCTTGAACACCGGGTGGTTCACGCCGGGGATGTTGCGCACGCCGACACCCAGCGCCTTGCTCTGCTTCTTTTCCTTGTTGAAGGCGATGGCGAAGTCGGTGGTGATCTTCTTCAGGTCGATGTCCGGGCCGGGGTTGCCCGCATCGGCCAGCGAGGTGTCCCTGAAGTTTTCGATCAGGAACTGGATGCCTTCGTAACCGTTGCCGCCATGGGCAAAGCCGGTGTGGGTCAGGAATCCGATCATGCCCTTGTTGATCTGCACACGCTCCGGCGATTCCGGGCCGTCGGCGGACACCGCGCCCTTGCAGCCCTGCGCCGAGATGGTGCCGACGCCGTTGGAGATGATCAGCCCCAGGATGACCTGCAACGGCAGCAGACTGGCTTCCGTCGGGCGCTCGCCCAGCAAAGAGATATAGGCCAGCTGCGTGACAGTCCATGAATCCAGTATTTCCTGATTCGCGACGCCGCAGAAGCTGGCGGACGCATGGTGCTTGGCTTCGGTGGACGCGCCGATGATGGCGCCGAACAGCTTGGCGTACCAGGGCAGGTTGCGCACGGTCAGCTTGGAGATGCGCTTGCGCATCAGCGGCTCCCAGGCCACGGTGGTGGTCAGCGCGGCCAGCACGGCGTCCGCCGTGGGGTGGCCCTTGAGCGAGCGCAGGTACTTCACGAACACGGACTTCGCGCCGCGCTTGTCGCAGGCCTTGAGCATGGCTTCAGCTTTGGTGTCGGCCTTGTCGCCGACCAGCGTCGCGAGCTGTTCTGCAGTGGCCTCGGCAGGATTGACCTTGGCGGCTTCGTCGTCGCCCTTCAACAGGCCGGAATGTGCGAAGATTTCCGTCAGGGAATCGGCGGCCGCGCGCGCGGCGTCCACGCGCTTCGGCCCGAGCAACGCCACTGCGGCGCTGATCGCGGTGTTGGGCGCGTTGCCCGCCTCGCGCGAGGCTTCGGCAGCGGCCAGCATGGCGTCGTTGTGCAGGTTGACCTGTGCGGCCACGGCAAGGTTGAACAGCGCGTTGTCGTTGGCGTCGTTGAGCTCGCGCACCAGCGCCAGGCACAGGTTGGATTCCAGCGGCTGCTTGGAGCAGTCGAGGATGGAGATGTTATTGACCTTGGTGACCTGGGTCTTGGGGTCCATGACCGAGGAACCCGAGCAATCCTTCATGCTCTGGCGCGGGAAGATGGCGCCGACGTTCTTGAGCAACTCGGCGATCTGCTGGTCGTAGGGCGACATGGCCTTGACCACCGGAATGTCGAGCGCAGCAGGCAGCTTCAAGCCCTGGTTGTCGCCGAACCACGGCTTGAGTTCCAGGTTGCCTTCCGGCTCGAAATCCTTCTCGATGCCGTTCAGTTTCATCACCGCAGTCAGCGCCGCCGGAATGTGGGCGATGTTGGTAACCACCGCGCCCTTCTTGGAGCACACCGGGTTTTCCGGCGTGTACAGATCCTTCACACCGAACTTGTCCATGAACCAGCCTTCCTTGGCGCGCGCGTCGTCGCCCGATCCGGCGATGGCGCCGGCGTGGCCCACGGCGCGTGTCAGGCTGGCCTTCCAGCGGCCCACCACGCAGGCGACCACAGGCTTGTCAAAGACCACATCGTGTTCATAGTAGCCACCCGGCTCCGAATACAACACCGCTGCCTTGGTGCGCTCGTCGTTGGACATGGCATAGGCGAATTCTGGCACGGCGTAATTGATGTAGATATCCTTGCCGCTGGAAACCAGCGTCGTCGTGCCCCAGCCGCCAATGGACAGGTAGTTGGCGATGGTGGTGGTGAAATTGCCGGAGTTGGAGAAGATGGCGACCGAACCCTTGCGCAGGGTTTCGGCAGGGTTGTCGCCGCCCAGCGCGCCACCGATACGCACCTGGTTCCAGGAGTCGGCCACGCCGAGGCAGTTGCCGCCAAAGATGTCCACGCCGCGCTGCTGTCCCAGAGCGCGGATTTCGCGCGCATCATGCACGGCGATTTTCTCGGTGATGATGACGACTTTCTCGACATCGGGATTGATGCGGATCAGTTCGGCCACACCGTCGCGCACGGCGGAAGGCGGCAGGTAGACCACGCCGACGTTGAACTTGTGACCGGCTTCCATGCCTTCGCGCACGTTGTTGTACACCGGGATGTTGCCCGCAGGCGTCTCGACCACCTGGCCGCGGCGTCCGGGCGAAGTGCCGAACACCACATTGCCGCCGGAATAGGCGTGGCTGACCGGTGTCACGGAGCGGGATTCGTTGCCCGTGATATTGAGCACGCAGATGCGGTCCTCGCGGGTCGCGATATCGGCCAGCGAACGGATGCCGACGTAGTATTTGAAGTCTTTGATGCCAGGCTTTCTCATTGCATTCACCTTTGCTAATTATTCATTTCCGTGGGCAAGCATTTGCGCCCACGCAGATAGTGTCATTCATTGGCAAACTGCGCTCAAGCATCCGCCGGCAGACCCAGCAGCTTCGCCACTTCGGCGCGGCCACCGCTCTTCATCCAGCGATCCGCTTCCTGCGCGTAGTTCACCACGTCGGTCATCGCGGAATCAAAGCCGAAAATTTTATAAGGGATGCGCAACGAGTCGAGCACATCCTTGAACGCGCCCATACCGCGGATTACCTGCGGGCCGCCGCGGCCGATCACCACATACAGCGGGGTGGGGCCGCGCTCGCTGAAATAATCGCGCAGCGCATCCGCCATGGCGCGGAAGGTGACAAAAATGTCGGTGTTATTGGCCTTGCCGCCGATGACGAACAGCACATTCGCCTGCTTGAGATAGTACTTGAGGGATATGCGCATCACGTCGTACATCTTCTCGTAGGGCGGATTGCCGCCGAAGTCGGAGGAGATGATGGCGTCGTTGCCCAGCACTTCGGTGACCAGCGAGTTCGCGCCGCCGCCAAAGGTCGGGGCAAGGATGGTGCCCTTGTCGTTGATCACGTAAACGTCGCTCTGCCCCTGATAGGTGCGCAACTCGTTGATTTCCTGCTCGAAATCGTTTGCTTCGGAGACAAACAGATCGTCAGGCAGCGTCAAACGGTTCACGCGCGGGTCGTCGCGGTCGAAGCCGCACTTGAAGTCGCAGGCCACCGGGATCAGCGAGCCGGATTTGCCCGGCATCATGCGGATAGGGTTGAGTTCCAGCGTGGACATGCCGTAGTGGTGGTAAAGGTCCCACAGCTTGGGCAGATGCTGCACCAGCGGCGAAATGATTTCCCTGGGCGCGCCGAGATCGGTCAGCGCATTGGAAACGATGAATGACTTGAGTCCGGTCAGCGGGTCGAACGGGACTTCGACGATCTGGGTCTTGTCCAGTTCTTCGATGTCCATGCCGCCATGATGCGTGAGCGTCATTACCGGGGCGCGGTAGCGGGTCGAATCGGTGATCGAGAAATAAATCTCGTGCTCGGCCGGAACAGCACCCTCGAAAGTCACGCCACGCGACTTGTAGACGGCATTGCCGACCTTGTATTCTGCAAAATACAGGCGTTCTTTCTCGGCCAGCGCCGACTTGAGATCCTTGACGCGCCCGATCAAACCGGATTTGCCTTTCTTGCCGATGCCACCCTTGAAAATGGGCTTGATGAAGACCGAACCGCAACGTTCGATCAGACCGTGGATTTCATGTTCGCTGGCTTCCGGACCGAGCACCTCGGAGGCCGGAAAATCGACGATTTTGAGCAATCCTGCTCCATAAAGCATTCCACTGATGTTCATGCTTTTGTTACTCCCCTGTTTATCAAATTCTTTAAAGTTTGCAGCCGACGGCCTGTCGCTGGTAGCGAAAACCTGCCGCAAAGCTGATTTGGATTTTGCTGCCTGCTGCCAGCCATCCTAATATTCTTCCGGCAGGTCTTTCAGTTCTGCCCAGGAATAAACCGGCCCTTTGACGCAGACGTAGTCCTTGCCGACATTGCAGCGGCCGCATTTGCCCACGCCGCATTTCATCTTGTTCTCGATGGTTGTGTAAATCTGTTCGTCGGTAAAGCCGATCTGGCGCAGGTTCTGGATCACGAACTTGATCATGATCGGCGGTCCGCAGGTAATCGCGATGGCATTGCTGGGCGATGGCGCCTTGTCCATCACGTTGGCGGGCACGAAACCGCAATAGGAATCCCATCCCTCCTCGGCCTTGTCCACGGACAGATGAACATCGGCGGCATCGCGCAATTTATCGAGTTCCGCCCGGTACATGATGTCGCGCGGAGAGCGGCCGCCGTAAAACACGGTAATATTCTTGAAATTGTCGCGTTGCGCCACTGCGGTGGTGATCACCGGCCAGATCGGCGCCAATCCGCAGCCGCCGCCGATAAAGATCAGATTCTTGCCGCGCCAGTCATCAATCGGAAAGTTGTTGCCGTAGGGGCCACGGATGCCGACGACATCACCTACTTCCAGTTCATGGAAGGCGGAACTCACGCGCCCCACCCGCATGATGCTGAATTGCTTGTATTCCCTGATCAGCGGTGAGGAAGCAATCGAAATCATCGATTCGCCACGGCCAAAAATGGAAAGCATCGCGCATTGGCCGCACTGGTGCTCGAAGAGTTCACCGTCCACCGGCTCGACGCGAAAAGTTTTAATGGAGCGTTCGCCGGCCACCTCTTCTTTGATGGAGGCGACCCTGGCCAACTGCGGAAGATAAATGTTATCCGACATTTTCGGTTACCTTATTGACTACGGTGACAATATCGATTCCAACCGGGCATTCGCTGACACAGCGGCCGCAACCGGTGCATTGATGCATCCCGAAATTTTTGTGGAAATACTGAAACTTGTGGTTTACTCGCTGGCGCAACCGGGCAGCAGTGTTCTCGCGCGGGTTGTGGCCGGACGAGTGCATGGTGAAATCCGGGAACTGGCAGTTGTCCCAGGTGCGTACCCGCTGGCCCTTGAGCGGCGCCTTGTTCTGAACTTCGTCGTTGATGTCAAAACAATGACAGGTCGGGCACAGGAAGGTGCAGATGCCGCAACCGATACAGGCCCGCGCCATTTCTTCCCACAGCGGCGAATCGAAGCTCGCCTCCAGTTTGGCCGGAGCTCCGTCCGGATCGTTAATCTTGCGCTGCGGATGTGCCACCGCGTCTGCATGTATCTGCTTCAGCTGTTTTTTGTCGGCAGCGGACGGCTCGGCAAACAGGCTGCTGGCTGCCGCCATCATCGTCTTGCCTGTTTCGGTGACCGCCTTCACGAAGTAGCGGTCGCCCATATCGGTCAACTGGACATCGAGACCGTCGGTAGAAACCGGCGACCCGCCGACCGACAGGCAGAAGCAGTTGGGGCTGGGCGGTTTGTTGCAGGCCAGGCCGACATAGGCCACGTTCTTGCGGCGCGCGTTGTAATACGGGTCATCAACGTGGTCGGTGAATACCTTGTCCATGCGCGGCACGCCGCGGCCATCGCACGGGCGGACACCGAACACGGCATGACGCGCAGCCTGCGGCATTATCTGCGTCAGCTTGGGCGGCTCGCCTTTGATCTGTTCGAACGAGAAAAATATCTCGCGCTGGGGAAAAGCAAATCCCTTGGGCGACTGCTTGGTGTTGGGGTGGTTGAGCCGGACAGCACCGCTGACCGGTTGATATGCCCAGATGCCGTCCTCCAGCACCGGTGCATGCACCTCCCAGTCGGTCAGCGCTGCAACCCAGGCATCAACCTGCTTTTTGTCTAGAATTTTTTCCATGCCATTACCTGATGAAATCGCCGGGGTCGCTATCGAGGAAGGAAGCTACCAGCGACGGCCCCCCGACACTCGCCCCGGGCTCAAAGCCGAACTTTTCGCGGGCTTCCCGCTCCATTTTGTTGTTGAGCAGCCGTATCGGGACATTGACCGGACAGGCACGTTCGCATTCGCCGCAATCAGTGCAGCGGCCAGCCAGATGCATGGCACGCGTCATGAGATAGGTGATATTTTCGGAACGTGTTGCCGAGCGCTCGATCCAGCGAATGCGGTTGGCTTTTTCCTCTGCCGTGGTTGCCGGGGTTACCGGGAAGGTAATACTGTCCACCACGCACTCGTCGCAATAGCACATCGGGCACACCGAGCGGCAGGCGAAACAACGTATGCAGCGGTCGAAATGGTGACTCCAGAAGTCCCAGCGTTCACCTGTGCCCTGCGCCTCGAAACGGGCAAGCGCGGCGAACGGCTCCGCCAGTTCGCGCCCGGTCCTGTCCTCGCCGAACACGACATTATTCTCTTTGGGAAAGGGGTTGCGACATTCCAGGCAACGATCCGCCATCACTTCGCGGGCCGGCAGGCGCTTTTCGCCCTCGGCAGTGGTGAACACGAAATCGTCGCCGTCAAAAACGGCTTTCGTCGCCTGGAAACCATTCAGATGGGGCGCCAGCTTGCGCTCGTCCACGACCCCGGTGCCCTCGCAGGACACGCCGATGATGTAGACATCCTCGCGCTTGAAATAGTGTTCCTGCAGCAGCACGACGATGGAGCGTGCGTCGCATCCCTTGGCAATGATGGCAATCGGCGCATCAGAGGTCTTGTTGAGATGGGCCAGAAATTTGCGATCCTCGACCAGGTACAGGGACAGGTTGTGAAAACAGGTCGGATCCCATACCAGCTCTTCTGCCTGTTCCGGATTGGTAATGAAAGCGGGTTCGGCGGGCATGCCGCGGCTGCCCCGCCGATAGCCGATAACGGCACGGACTTCGCCCTTCGCGAGCATATCCTTTGCGGTGTCGCGGATATCCTGAATATTAATCATTTGCAACCACTTTCTTCAGCTTGTCCTGCGGCCCAAGCGGCTCAAGATCATTGATAAAGTCGGTAACGACCCGAGCGAACTTGGCACCCTCGGCGGCCGACACCCAGGACATGCGGAAACGGTCCGGCTCGACGCCGATGAATTTGAGCAACTCCATGGTCAGGTGCATTTTGCGCCGCGCCAGATAGTTACCCTCAATGTAATGGCAATCGCCGATATGGCAGCCCGATACCAGCACGCCGTCCGCCCCCTTGTTGAAAGCTGACAGGATATACATCGGCGACATGGCGCCTGTGCACGGGATGGTGATCGGCGTCGCATTGGGTGGGTACTGGATACGCGAGACACCAGCCAGATCGCTGCCTGCCGACGAGCACCACTTGCACAGGAAAGCGACGACTTTTGGTTCATAGGCTTGTTGTTCCGACATCTATTTTCCTTCTCTCAATCCGTGTTTCTTTCTCTCAAGCCAGACACGCTTCGATCATTTCGTGGATCTGCAACTGCGTGACATTCTTGACGTCAATCGCGGCGCGCAGGCAGGTGGCCGAGCAACTGCCGCAGCCCTCGCACAGCGCCTCGTTGACCACCGCCTTGCCACCCTCCAGCCGGATCGCGATGAACGGACAGGCGTCGACGCACATCCCGCAGCCGGTGCAGTGCGAAGGACGCACCCTGGCGATCAGCGGCGAACGGCTGAGTGTCGTCTGCGACAGCAGCGCAATCACCTTGGAAGCGGCTGCGCCGGCCTGGGCGACGGTCTCCGGAATGTCCTTGGGCGCCTGCGCCGCACCCGCCAGATAGATACCGGCAGTAACGCTCTCGACCGGCCTCAGCTTGGGATGCGCCTCTGCCAGGAAACCGTCCTTGTCGCGACCGATCTTGAGCACCTTGGCAATTTCCGTGGTTCCCTTCGATGGCACCATAGCTTGCGCCAGCACCACCATGTCGGCATCAATCTCCACATTCTGGCCGGTCAGGGTGTCGGTGCCGAGCACGCGCACCTTGCCGTTATGCCGGTAAAGTTTGGAAACGCGGCCGCGCAAATAGAGGGTATCGTCGTCCTCCATGGTGCGCTGCACGAATTCCTCGTAGCCCTTGCCGCCGGAGCGTATATCGATGTAAAACACGTAAGCGCGTCCGTCCGGAACGTGCTTCTTGTAGAGGCGCGCGTGCTTGGCGGTGTACATGCAGCAAATCTTGGAGCAATAGGCGCAATGCTTGGCCGGGTCGCGCGACCCGACGCACTGGATGAACACCACTTCCTTGGGCTCCTTGTGGTCGGAAGGCCGCAGCACATGCCCCTTGGTCGCGCCAGACGCAGAGATCAGGCGCTCGAACTGCAAGCCGTCGAGTACATCCTCAAGCTTGCCCCCGCCGAGTTCCGGCATGTTTTCCTGTCCATACAGGTCGAAACCGGTGGCCACCACGACGGCACCGACATTTTCGGTCACCGTTTCGGGCCGCATATCGTAGTTGATGGCACCGGCCTCGCACACGTCCTTGCACTTGCCGCAGACAACCGGGTTCAAGCCCAGACAGGCGTTCTCATCCAGCGTGAAACTGGCCGGAATGGCCTGCGCGTAGGGAATGTAGATGGCGCGCCGCGCGTTCAGGTTAAGCTCATATTCGTTCGGCACCACGACCGGGCAAACTTCGGTGCAGTGGTCGCATATCTTGCACTTGTCTGGATCGACAAAGGTTGGTTTCTTGAGGACCTTGACCTGGAAGTTGCCCACCGAACCGTTGAGCTCCTGCACCTCGCTGTAAGTCATCAGCTTGACCATCGGGTGGCGCTTAACCTCAACCATCTTGGGCGACAGCACGCACTGCGAGCAATCCAGCGTGGGGAAAGTCTCGGACAGCTGGAGCATGCGGCCGCCAATGGTGGCCTGCTTCTCGACCAGAATGACCTCAATGCCGGCATTGGCGATATCGAGCGCAGCCTGGATGCCGGCGATACCCCCGCCGATGACCATCGCCTTTCTTGTTACATTGACGGCGATCGCCTCCAGCGGCTTGTTGCGATTGACCCGCCGCACCACGCTGCGCGAAATCTTGATTGCCTTCTCGGTGCCCTTGGCCTTGTCGTTATGCACCCAGCTGCACTGCTCACGGATGTTGGCGATCTCACAGGTGAAATTGTTGATGCCGGCACGCTTGGCGTTATCGCGAAAAGTCTTCTCATGCAGGTTCGGCGAACAGCAGGTGACGACCACGCTGTCCAGTTCGTTGTCCTTGATCGCCTGAACCACCGACTCCTGGCCCGGTTCCGAACACATGTAGACGTATTCCTGGGTGAAGGCGACGGTATTTTCGTCGGCCATTTCCCTGGCCACCTTCGCCACATCGACCGTGGCGGCGATGTTGGTGCCGCAGTGGCAGACAAAAACGCCGGTGCGCTTCTTGGTCATGACGCGTCTCCGCTGTTATCCTTGCCTATCAAATTCAGGCCGTACTCATAGCCCTTGTCGAATGCCTTGATGTTGATTTTCAGGAATCGATCGGGAACCAGGCCGGGCAGAGCCTTTTTCATGGCATCGGCAGAGACCACGTCGGTGACCGCAGTGAAAAAGCCAAGTGCCACGAGATTGGTGAACAGGCGATTGCCCAGTTCTTCGGCATAGCGGGTGGCCGGCACGCGCAACAATCTGAGATCCGGATGCTCACCGCGCAGCTTCACCAGTTCCTCTTCGACGATCAGCGTCCCCCCCTTGGGCAGCTCACTGTAATACTTGTCATAGGCCTCCTGGGACAACGCCATCAGAATTCCGGGGTGGGTGATGTAGGGATACAGGACACGATCATCAGAAACCACGAGCTGCGCAGCGCAGGCGCTGCCGCGCGCCTCGGGCCCGAAGGCCTGGGTCATGGTGGCGAACTTGTCGTCGTAAAGGGACAGCGCCTTGCCGGTGATCAGGGCGCAGCGAATAATCCCTTGGCCGCCAAATCCGGAAAACCTGATTTCTTGTGTGCTCATGCGCTCGATTCCTACTTACGGGTCTTTTTAGGCGCAGCCTTTGCCGCAGGCTTGGTCTTGGCGACTGCCTTGGGAGTAGCCTTTTTTGCCGGAGCCTTGGTAACAACTTTTTTCGCGGGCTTGGCTTTCGCTGCGGCTTTTTGCACGGGCTTTGCCTTGGCTTTCGTCGCAGCCTTCTTTGCCGCCTTGGGTGCAGCAACCGCCTTAGCCGGTGCCTTTTTCGCCGTCTTAGCCGGTGCCTTTTTCACCACCTTAGCCGGTGCCTTTTTCGCCGTCTTAGCCGGAGCCTTCTTCACCGCAGCCCTGGATGCAGGTGCTTTTGGTTTCGCGGATACGGCCTCTCCCTGCGCCGCCTCCTCCGCCTGCATGGCGACACGGCGAGCGGCAACCCTTTCCTTCTCGGCTTTTTCTTCGGCCTCACGTTCGGGAATGGTCTTGCCGTAGAGCTGATAATCATCCCCTACCAGCTTGACGCAGCACTTGTCGACTGCTTCCAGATAGGTAGGCTTGTTCTTTTCGACGAATTTGCCGACGACGATTTTGCCTTGGAAATCGACCGCCGTTTCACGGGTGTCGCAGCCATGCTTGAGAATCGAGTTGTCCTGGTAATTCTGCAGCTGGTCAACGCCATCGCCGAGGCGGTTGCGGCGCAGATAGAGCGTCGGGCACGGCGAAACGACCTCAATGAAGGAGAAGCCCTTGCGCAGCAGCGCTTCCTCGATCGACTGGGTGACGTTGCGCGAATGCATCGATGTCCAGCGTGCGATGTAGGTGGCACCGGCGGCATCCATCAGGAACGGCAGGCTGAACGGGTATTCGTAGTTGCCATAGGGTGTAGTTGAAGCCACGGCCGAGCCGGGCGTGGTCGGCGTTACCTGGCCGCCGGTCATGCCATAGGTGAAATTGTTGTTGCAGATGACCACGATATCCATGTTGCGCCGTGCGGCATGAATCAGGTGATTGCCGCCGATACCGGACAGATCGCCCTCGCCGCTGAAGACCACCACCGTCAGTTCGGGGTTGGCCAGCTTGACGCCGGTGGCGACAGGAATGGCGCGGCCGTGAGTGGTATGGATCGAATCAAAGTTGACATAGCCAGCAACACGTCCGGTGCAGCCGATGCCCGATACCACGACCAGCTTCTTGGGATCGATGCCGCTGCGTTTGACTGCATCGGCAAAGGAATTCACCTCGGAGCCGATGCCGCAACCGGGACACCAGATATGCGGCATGCGGTCCATGCGCAGGGTACTGGACATGGGGCTGCCGGCTTTGAATTTTTCGATATCAGTACTCATTGGCTTGCCTTTCTGATGGCATCCAGGATGACCTGGGGATCATGTACCGCACCACCGCAGTGATTAACGCTGATTACCTTGCAACGGCCGCCGGCGTTGCGTTCTACCTCGAGCACCATCTGACCATAGTTGATCTCGGGTACTACGATGGCCTTGACCTTGGCGGATATTTCACGGATGCGTTTCTCGCAGAATGGCCAGATGGTGATCATGCGCAGGGAACCAACCTTGATGCCTTCCTTGCGCGCGTCCTGGATGGCCTTGACGGCGATTCTGGAGGTGATGCCATAGGACACCACCACGACCTCGGCGCCGTCGATCTGATCCTCTTCGAGGCGGACGATCTCGTCGGCATTGCCGTTGATTTTTTCCATCAGGTGGGTCACGACTTTCACGTTCTGTTCAGCGGTCATGACCGGATAGCCCTTCTCGTTATGAGTCAGACCGGTGATATGGAAATTGTACCCATCGCCCGCGCGCACCATGGGATGGCCGCCCTGGCAGTCGAACTTGTAGGGACGGCAATCCTCCTTGGGGCCGCTGTAATTATTGCGCGGAATCACCTTGATCTGGTCGGCCGGCGGGATGACCACCTTCTCATGCATGTGGCCGACGGTTTCGTCGGTCAGGATGATGACCGGCACCCGGTAGAACTCGGACAGATTGAAGGCCTCGACGGTCAGGTCGAAACATTCCTGCGGGCTGTCCGGCGACAGCGCAATGATGGCGTTATCGCCATGCGGGCCATATTTCGCCTGCATCATATCCTGCTGTGCAGTCAACGTCGGCAAGCCGGTGGACGGGCCACCGCGCTGCACGTTGGCAATCACCATCGGTGTCTCGGTCATGGCAGCCAGACCGAGGTTTTCCACCATCAGGGAAAAACCGGGGCCGCAGGTCACGGTCATGCATTTCTGGCCGGCCCATGCGGCACCAATCAGGGCGGCGATGGAAGCCAGCTCATCCTCCATCTGGATGAACAGTGCGCCCACCTCCGGCGCCCGCTCGGCGAAACGCTCGGCGGCTTCTGTCGATGGTGTGATGGGATAGCCGGCAAAGAACCGGCAGCCTGCCGCCAATGCGCCTTCAGCAAGCGCATGGTCGCCATCCATGAAATGTGGACCGGAGTCGACCCCTTTGGGATCTGCTGCGACAGTTTCAGCTCCGGCGTAACGCCTCCTAACGCTGGCTTTGGCCTTTTCTGAGGCTCCGCTACGCTCCGTTTTCACTTTATTGTTTCTCCTTTGTTGGTTACTTCTTCCATTGTCACGTAGATGGAAAACTCCGGACAGATCATCTGGCAAAACATGCAATCGTGGCAGGCATCGGGATTTTTCACGTAGGGTGGGTGATAGCCCTTGGCGTTGAACTCAGGGGACATGTCCAATACCCCCTTCGGGCAAAACTGCACGCAGAAGCCGCATCCTTTGCACCAATCGTTGCTGATGGTGACTTTGCCGCGAATCTGCTTGAGGTCGTTGAAAAACATACTCTCTCCTTAATCCAGGCCGCGAGCCTTCAACGCCGGCAGTGGATCGATATGCTGGAGATCGAAACGCAGTGCCGATTCGTCACAACCGAACGCCAGCGCCATCAGCTGGGTAAAATAAAGCACCGGCATATTGCGGAAATCCGGGTTGAGGCGCTTGGCGTCATCCTGACGGTAGTCCAGGTTAAAGGCGCACAACGGGCAGCTCACCACCACCAGATCGGCCTGCTCCTCATGCGCCGAACCCATGATCTTGTCGGTGCGGTCGGCGATAATTTCCGGTTTGTCGACGGTCTGATAGGCGCCGCAGCATTCGGTCTTATGCGAAAAATCCACCGGCGTGGCGCCGAGGGCGGCGATCAGGTTTTCCATGACCATCGGATTCTCGACATCGTCGAAGGCGACCTCTTTCGGGCGCACCAGCAGGCAGCCGTAATAGCAGGCCACGCGCAGGCCTTCGAGCGGTTTGGTTACCTTCTTCGCCAGATTGTCGAAACCGACGCGATCGCGCAGGTATTCGAGCAGATGCAGAACCTCGACATCACCCTCGTATTTGGTTTCATCGAGGTAGAGCAAATCGTTGATGGTCGCCAGCGCATCGGCGCGCTGTCTCACATCGATGTTGGCGCGCTTGAGCGTGTTGTAACACATCGCGCAGGAAGTCATGAATTCGCTGGCCATGCCTTCTGTCCTGGCCTGGGCTTCCTTGACGCGAATCATGTTGGTGATCGGCGCCACGCGATTCATGACGTTATCTGAATCCAGCGCATGCACCGTGCCGCAACAGTTCCAGCGATCCAGTTCTTCGACCTCCACGTCCAGTTTCGCCATCGACGAGACGGTGGATACATCGAAGTTGGTAGCCTGGTTTTTCAGCGTACAGCCGGGATAGTAGGCGAGCTTCATCGGTTTATTCTCATTTCCCATTAGGGTATTCCCCTCAGGAGGTCAATTTACGCAGGGCGCTGATCGTGGCAATTGGCGGCAATACGCTGCGCGCCTCGGGAGACAGCTCCATGATTTCAAGGTGATCGTTGCGCTCCCCACCGCCCAGCGCCGCCTTGCGCAGTGCTTCGATAACCTCGGCGATTCGTATGCCCTTGGGGCAGCGCGAGTTGCAGGTGAGGCAGGATACGCACATCCAGATGGCGCGCGTTTCCAGCAACTGCTGCCGCATCCCCAGTTGCGCCATGCGGATCATCTGGTTGGGCAGCACATCCATGTAAGCCGCCATCGGGCAACCGGCAGAACACTTGCCGCACTGGTAGCAGGCCAGCAATTTCTGGCCGCTGATCTTTTCAATCTGTGCCACGAAGGAACTGCCGACTTGGGCCGAGTTAATGCGCAGAGTTGTATCCATAGATTACCCGTTCAGAACCTTCCATCCATGCGGAACTCGGGCGTGTCCAGCCATAACCCGACGTTCTGCAAGCTATCCAGCTGCGCCTGCAGGGCATCATATTGGGAGATTTCCTCCATGATCATTTTCCCAGCCAGTTTGATAATGTCCGGATCCTTAATGTGTTCGGACATATCTTTCAGCAGATGAATGATCCGGCGCTCCAGTTCCATTGCCATACGCAGTGCCTGCGTGTCGTCAGCGACCGCCTCCATGCCGCGGTGCATAACGGCCGCTTCCATCTCGGCGATCACTCCAGACGGGTGGGCGTTTGCTGCCTCTTCGGCGGCAAGTTGCTGCCATACATCCTGGCCAATGATGGCGCTGAACAGCGTGTGCATATCCTCCATGCGCTCCGGCCTCTCATCCGCGAGGCGAAGGAACATGGCTTTGCCGCCGGGGTTTTGCGTCATATCGGCCGCATGGCGATAGAAATGCTCCTCGCCGTATTCGAAACTGAGCGCGGTGCGAGCCAGTTCGATCACCCTGTCGTCAATGTGCGTCATCAGACCGACTTCGGCGCCTCAGGCGCCGGACCTTTCTTCATGCAGCCGGTTCTGCAGCACCGTAGAGCCCGGCAAGGTATTGTTGCCGCGCAGCAACTGGCGCTTCTTGACATCCTCGGGTGCGTAAGACGGCAGCAGCACCGGGGTGACCAGATCGGTCTTCACGCCGGCATCTTTCAATTCCTTTTCGTAGGCATCGAGGTGCGCCAGGCTGAGCTTGCCAAGCTTGACCTTCTTGGCGTATTCACCGGCATAGCGGCCAGCGCGACGCCCAAATACGTTGTAGTCGAGCACCGAGTTGCCCATCAGGCGATTGCGGCCATGCAGTCCGCCGCTCGCCTCACCCGCCACGTACAAACCGGGAATATCAGTCTCACACTTTTCGTTGATCTCGATGCCGCCATTCTGGTAATGCAGCGACGGATAGATCAGCATCGGCAGCTTGGTGATGTCGATGCCATACTGGATGAACTGGCGGTACATGGCCGGAAAGTGTTTGTCGGTATAGCCTTCGCCATGCAGCATATCGATCAGCGGCGAATCCAGCCACACACCGACACGACCCGAAGGCGTCGTGACACCGCCGCCGTTCTGCGCGCATTCGCGGATGATGGCCGCCGCCTCGATATCGCGCGGTTCCCGCGGATAGACAAACAACTCACCGTCCTTGTTCAACGGCTGGCCACCGGCGCCGCGGATCGCCTCGGTGACCAGAAAGCCGGCAATCTGCTCGGGGAACGAGACACCCGTCGGGTGGTATTGAACGGAGTCCATGTACATCAGCTTGGCGCCCGCGCGGTAAGCCATCACCAGTCCGTCGCCGGTCGCGCCGTAGTGGTTGGTGGTGTCGTAACCGCGGATATGCAGGCGGCCGTAGCCGCCGGTGGCGATGACGGTGGACTTCGCCTTGACGGTGAAGAATTCCTCGCTGTCCAGGCTGTACAGCACCGCGCCGGCGCAGCGTCCCTTGTCGTCCATGATCAGTTCGACCGCCGGCATGAAATCTTTCACGGCAATCATGTCGGGATGATTGCGCACCTCGTCCATCAGCGTGCGCATGATCATCGCGCCGGTGTAGTCGCGGCACGACAGCATGCGCTTGCGCGAGGTGCCGCCGCCGTGCATGACTTTCAGCGCACCATCCTGTTGCTTGTCCCAGCAGACGCCAAGGTCTTCGAGCCACTTGACTACGCCGGGGCCGTCTTCGGTCAGCGCCCGGACCAGCTCCGGCTTATTCTCGAAGTGACCGCCGCCGATGGCATCCAGATAATGGCGCGTCGGCGAGTCGGTGCGCGACACGGCGGCCTGCATGCCGCCCTGCGACATCATCGAGTTGGCATCGCCCATACGCAGCTTGGTGGCGATGATCGAGCGCATGCCATGTTCTTTCATCGCAACCAGCGCGGCATTGCAGCCGGCACCGCCGCCGCCGATGATCAAAAGATCGGTCTCGAAATCCGGCTTCCTGAGATCCACCTGCTCGCTGCGCAGCCAGGAATGCGACTCCAGCAGATCAGCCACTTCGGTGGTCAGCGACTCATCGCGATTGGGGCCGACGCGCACCGGGCGACGGGCGCTGGCTTCGAAATCCGGGTGAAAACCTTCCAGCACGGCGCGGCGTTCTTCCGCGCTCATCGGCGGATAGACAGGGTCGGGTTTGCGCGCCAATTCCAAACGTGCGGGGCGTGTCTGAGCCACTTTGCGGAGCGACTCCGCCATATAATCTGGATACATCTTAAATCCTCTCTATTCCGAGTCGCGGGCGTAGTAAAGTTTTGACAACGCCTCGCGGCTCATCGGCATCAGTTTGGCGTATTCAGCATCGTAGGCGCCGCTTTCCACGGCCTTGACCCGCTCTGCCAGCTCCGGGCTGTCCTTGCGCAGGTAGCGGCCATACAGGCGCTTCGCCATGATACCCATCAGGGGCTGCGTGATTTCGGCCGGGCAACGCAGCATGCACAACCCGCACACCACGCAATCGAAGGACAGGTCCATCACCGCAGCAATATCACCCCGTTTGGCGGCCTGAACATAGTCCATGACCTGAAGTCCCTGCGGACAGGACTTGGTACAGGTGTTGCATGCAACACAGCGGAATACTGACGGATACATCTGCTGAATGGCGCTGACGTTGGGCTTGAGCTCCTCGATGTCGTAGATCGACTTCTCGGCCGGAACATAGGGGATCTGGGCCAGCGTCATGCCTTCCTCGACCATGGTCATGCAGGCCAGGCCGGTGTGGATTTTGTAGTCGCCGGGCAGGCGATAGAGGGTGGCGCAGGCACCGCAATAACCCTCACGGCAACCGGCACCACGGACAATCTGATGTCCGGCGTATTCAATGGCGCCCATGATGGTCGCATCCGCCGGCACCTGGTAGGCCTTGCCCATGATGGAAATCGGAATCAGGCGTTGCTCTGACTTGCTTCGCCCCCCATCAGCCTGTGAAATCGACAGATTTCTCGTTACCCCTGCCGCCACGCTTGTCATATAGATAACCTTTATCTTAATTACCGCATCAGAACCCCTGACCGCAACGCGGCCATGGCCAACATCTTTGAATTAGGGGAGGACATCTCTGAGTGAGGTGAGCCTGTCGGCTCCGACACTTCGATTTTTTTAATGCTCGCCGAATTATAAAGATGTTTGTCAAAAATTGACAAGCAGATTTACAGAAAAAATATCAGAAATACTGGCGGGTAAAATAAAGACTATTAAATCCCGACAGTTGGATCACTGCTCACCATTTAGCCAAAGTTATCTGAGACCGTATTGCATTTTTCCGAAACTCAAGCGGTTATTCGCGATTGCCATTTCTTAGATATCAACGCCCGTTCACCTTTCGACAAGCTCCATAGAACGGGCGGCAATCAATTGCCTGAGATCAGCCTGGTTCCCGGTATTGCTCCTCCAGCAACTTGGCCTGCGCCGCCGCCAGGCGTGCGATGGGCACGCGCGGACCAGAGCAGGAAACGTAATTGAGCTCGATGTGATGGCAAAAATGGATGGAACCCGGATGCCCGCCATGTTCGCCGCAGATGCCCATTTTCAAATCCGGGTTGGTTACGCGGCCCTTTGCCACCGCCATTTTCATCAATTGCCCCACCCCCTTGATGTCCAGCACTTCGAACGGGTTATCTTCCAGAATACCGGTTTCGTTGTAGGCGGGGAGGAATTTGTTTTCCGCATCCTCGCGGCTGAAGGAGAAGGTGGCTTGGGTCAGATCGTTGGTACCGAAAGAGAAAAACTCGGCGATTTCCGCCATGCGGCCGGCGCGCACGCAGGCACGCACCACTTCCAGCATCGAGCCAAACTTGAATTGCACCTCGATACCGTGGGTTGCTTTCACTTCCTGATGAATGCGCTGGACGTAACTGTGAATGCGCTTGAGCTCTTCCACCGTGGCGACCTGCGGCACCATGATTTCCGGATAAATTTCGATACCCTCTTTGGCGCATAGGGCGGCGGCTTCCAGAATCGCCCGTATCTGCATCGAATAAATTTCCGGATAAGTGATACCCAGCCTGACGCCGCGATGACCCAGCATCGGGTTGACTTCCGCCAGGGCGCGCACCTTTTTCAGGATTTTTTCCTTCTTGGCGATCACGTCTTCTTCCAGGTGTGTTCCCTTGAAGGTATCCAGGCTGCCCATCAATTTCGTCAGGCCATCGGCATATTGCTGGTAAAGCTTGGGGTTGAGCAGCTTGAGGGTATCGGGCAGCTCTTCCAGGCCATTGATGGTGTCGCTCAAATGATGCAGGTTCGCTATTTCCAGTTCGAGTTGCGCAGCGGTAGGCAAAAATTCGTGCATCGGCGGGTCGAGCAGGCGCACCGTCACCGGCAGCCCCTTCATCGCCTTGAAAATACCCTTGAAGTCGGAACGCTGGATCGGCAGCAGACGGTTCAGCGCAGCCTGCCGGCTTTCTGGGGTTTCGGCCAGAATCATTTCCTGCACGATCGGCAACCTGTCGGTGCTGTTGAACATGCGCTCGGTGCGGCACAGGCCGATACCCATCGCGCCAAACTCTCTCGCACGCAAGGCGTCATCAGGCGTATCGGCGTTCGCCATTACCCTCAGTCGCGCCACTTCGTCCGCCCACGCCAGCAGCGTGGCCATTTCCTCGGAAAATTCGGCCTCCACCGTCGGCACTTCACCGGCGTAAACATGACCGGTGCCGCCGTCAATGGTAATGACATCGCCTTCCTGCAACGTGGTTTCGCCGATCCGGGCATTGCGCAAATGGTCGTTAATCACGATCTGATCGCAACCCGAGACACAGGGCTTGCCCATGCCGCGCGCGACCACAGCGGCGTGCGAAGTCTTGCCGCCACGGCTGGTCAGAATGCCCTGTGCCTGGAAAAAGCCGTGAATATCCTCCGGCTTGGTTTCCTCGCGCACCAGAATGATTTTTTCGCCGGCGCGACCGCGCTTTTCGGCAGTGTCGGCATCAAATACAATCTTGCCGGAGGCCGCGCCGGGCGAGGCCGGCAACCCCTGCGCCAATGACCTGCCATGAAAATTCGGCGCCAGTTGCGGAACCAGCAGCTGTTCCAGTATCGCAGGCTCGACACGCAACAAGGCGCGTTCCTTGGAAATCAATCCCTCATTAAACATTTCCACCGAAGTACGCACCATGGCGCGGGCATTCATCTTGCCGTTGCGGGTTTGCAGGCAATACAGGATGCCCTTTTCGATGGTGAACTCGAAGTCCTGCACCTCGTGGTAATGCGACTCCAGCCGGTTGTGCAGTTCCATCAGCTGGCGGTAGATCGCCGGCATTTCCTGTTCCATCTCGGCAATCGCCTTGGGTGTGCGTATCCCCGCCACCACATCTTCGCCTTGCGCGTTGACCAGGTATTCGCCGTAAATGAGATTCTCGCCGGTACCGGGATTGCGCGTGAAGCCCACGCCGGTGCCGGAATCATTGCCCATGTTGCCAAACACCATGGTGCATACATTCACCGCGGTACCGCTTGCCTGATCCTTGGTAATCCTGAACTGTTTGCGATAATCCACTGCACGCTTGCCCATCCAGGAGCGGAATACCGCACCCACCGAAATCTCCAACTGCTCATAAGGATCTTGCGGAAACGGCTTGCCGGTCTGTTTCTGAACAATATCCAGAAATTCGCCCGACAACTCTTTCAGGTGTTCCACATTTAAATCCACATCCAGAGGCGCGCCATATTTGCGCTTGATCGCAGCCATACGCTGATCAAAATGCTCGTCGCCGATATTGAGCGCGATCTTGCCAAAAAGCTGGATAAAGCGACGATAAGCATCATAGGCAAAGCGAGCATTGCCGGTTTGCTTGATCAAGCCTTGCAGAGAAGTTTCGTTCAGACCCAGATTGAGAATGGTGTCCATCATTCCCGGCATGGACATGGATGAACCGGAACGCACCGAAACGAGCAAGGGATTCTCGCCACTGCCAAATCCCTTGCCGGTTTTTTTTTCGAGTTCCAGCATGTAGACTTTAATGTCCGACATCAAGCCATCCGGCAATTTATTCTTTTCCAGGTAGGCATTGCATGCATCAGTGGTAATCGTGAAACCGGGAGGGACATTCAGGCCGATCTGGGTCATTTCGCAAAGGTTTGCACCCTTGCCGCCCAGCAGCATCTTGTTTTTTCCATCACCCTCTTCGAACGAATAAATATACTTCTTGCTGCTTGTCATGACACTCCCCATTTCAATTATCGACTTGACCACCCTGCTCCGGATCGACCGGATTATGCGTCAGCTGGATTTTATTTGTCACCCGCCTTGACGCCATCGTCACTGGCCATATGTTCAAAAATCGCATAATGTTTCCGCAATTCCTTGTCGTAAAACTCCACTGTTTTCCCACTATCGCTGTCCATGGTCTTCACCAGGCCGCGGAAGCGCGGTTCATTCCGGACAAACTCGCGGTAAGACACCGAGGGTTTCTGCGAATCCAGTGACAGCGGATTCTTGCCTTCCTGCTCGCGGCGCGGATCGTAGCGGTACAACGGCCAGTGGCCGGTGTTGACTGCCAGCTCCTGCTGATGGTGTTGCTTGGCCATGTCGTAGCCATGCTCGACGCAGGGGCTGTAGGCAATGATCAGCGACGGGCCATCGAAGGATTCGGCTTCGATGAAAGTCTTCAACGTATGAATGTCCTTCGCGCCGTAGGCGACATGGGCGACGTAAACATTGCCGTAGCTCATGGCGATCTGCCCCAAGTCCTTCTTGCCGGTAGGCTTGCCGCCGGCGGCAAATTTGGCCGTGGCGCCGCGCGGCGTGGCCTTGGAACACTGCCCGCCGGTGTTGGAATAGACTTCGGTATCGAGCACCAGGATGTTGACGTCGCGCCCGGAAGCCAGCACGTGATCCAGTCCGCCGAAGCCGATGTCGTAAGCCCAGCCGTCGCCGCCGATGATCCATACGCTCTTCTTCGCCAGATAGTCAGCCAGGCTTTCCAGATTGCGCGCATCGTCGGTGTTGATGTTGACCAGCACCTGGCGCAATGCTTCGATGCGCTCGCGCTGGGCAAAGATGCCCGCTTCGGCGGACTGGTCGGCATTGAGGATGGATTCGGCCAGCTCGGCGCCGACTTTATCCTTCATCTGCGCCAGCAGTTCGCGCGCCTGCTCGGCATGTTTATCGATGCTGACGCGGAAACCCAGACCGAATTCGGCATTGTCCTCGAACAGCGAGTTTGACCATGCCGGGCCGCGCCCTTCGGCATTTTTGCTGTAGGGCGTGGTGGGCAGGTTGCCGCCGTAAATCGATGAGCAGCCGGTGGCGTTGGCCACCACCATGCGGTCGCCGAACAGCTGGGTCGCCAGCTTGATGTAGGGCGTTTCGCCGCAACCGACGCAGGCGGAAGAAAACTCGAACAGCGGCTGCAACATCATCGCACCCTTGATGGTGGAAGTACGCAGCTTGGTGCGATCGAATTCCGGCAGCTTGAGGAAGAACTCGAAGTTCTCCTTTTCCTGATCGCGCAACGGCGCGATGTCGCGCATGTTGAGCGCTTTGTAAGTTGGGTCGGTCTTGGACACCGCCGGACAGATGTCGACGCACAGTGTACAGCCGGTGCAATCCTCCGGCGACACCTGGTAGCTGACATGCATGCCCTGCTCGAATTCCTTGCCCTTGATCTGAATATGCTTGAAGGTGGGCGGCGCATCCTTGGTTAATTCGACCGGGAACACCTTGGAACGGATAGCGGTATGCGGGCAGACCAGCGGGCACTTGCCGCAGTAGATGCACAGTTCTTCGTCCCATACCGGAATTTCCAGCGCGAGGTTGCGCTTGTCCCAGATCGCCGTGCCGGTGGGCCAAGTGCCATCGGCAGGCAACGCGCTCACCGGCAGGCGGTCGCCACGGCCCGCCATGATCTCGGCAGTGATGCGTTTGACGAAATCCGGCGCATGGGCGCCCACCGGCTCGGGCATTTCGAAATTGCTGGTGGCGGTGGCCGGAACTTTCACCTGGTGCAGATTGGCAATGGTTTCATCGATCGCCTTCCAGTTGGCTTCCACCACTGCCCGGCCCTTTTTGCTATAGGACTTCTCGGCAGCGGATTTGATCTTCTCGATTGCCAGTTCACGCGGCAATATGCCGGAAATGGCGAAAAAGCAGGTCTGCATGATGGTGTTGATGCGGCTGCCCATGCCGGTTGCCTTGGCGATGGCGTAGGCGTCGATCACGTAGAACTGGATTTTCTTGTCGATGATCTGCTGCTGCATCTTGCGCGTCAGCAGATTCCACACCTTGTCCGGTGCTGTCGGCGTGTTGACCAGAAACACCGCACCCTCAGCGGCGGAATCCAGCATTTCGTAACGCTCCAGAAAAACCGGTTGATGGCAGCCGATGAAGCTGGCGCCGTTATTGCCGATCAGGTAGGGCGAGTGAATCGGTTTGGGCGAAAAGCGCAAATGGGAAACCGTGATCGCCCCCGCCTTTTTCGAGTCATAAACGAAATAGCCCTGGGCGTACAGCTCTGTCTCCTCGCCCATGATCTTGATGGTGTTCTTGTTGGCGCCCACTGTGCCATCCGAGCCCAGCCCGTAGAACAGGCAGCGGTTCACGCCGATGCTGGCATCGTTGCGGAAATCCGCATCCCACTTCAGGCTGGTATGGGTAACATCGTCAATGATGCCGACGGTGAAATGATTCTTCGGCTGGTCTTTTTTCAACTCATCGAACACACCCTTGATCATGCCCGGCGTAAATTCCTTGGAAGACAGTCCATAGCGCCCACCCACCACACGCGGCATGGCGGCGAATTTACCCGTACCTGCAGTAAAGGCTTCGGCGAACGCCGTCACCACATCCTTGTACAGCGGTTCACCGTCCGCACCGGGCTCCTTGGTGCGATCAAGCGCGGCAATGCGCCTGGCTGTGGCCGGAATGACCTTGAGCAGTTCGTCGGCCGCGAAGGGGCGATACAGGCGGACTTTTACGATACCTACCTTCTCACCATGAGCGACTAGGTGTTCCACCGTTTCCTCCGCCGCATCTGCGCCCGAACCCATCAGGATCATCACCCGCTCGGCATCCGGCGCACCGACGTAGTCATACAAATGGTATTGGCGGCCGGTTAGCCTGGCGAATTTATCCATCGCCTTCTGCACGATACCGGGCATCGCGTCGTAATAGGCATTGACCGTCTCGCGCGCTTGGAAATATACGTCCGGGTTCTGCGCCGTACCGCGCAGCACCGGATGGTCCGGTGTCAGCGCGCGAGTGCGGTGGGCGAATAGCAGCTTGTCATCGATCATCTCGCGCACCACTTCGAGCGGCACCTGCTCGACCTTGGCCACTTCATGGGAAGTGCGGAAGCCGTCGAAGAAATGCAGGATCGGGATGCGCGCTTCCAGCGTCGCAGCCTGAGCGATCAGCGCCATATCCATGGCTTCCTGCACCGAATTGGAGGCAAGAAAGGCAAAGCCGGTCGAGCGCGCCGACATCACGTCGCTATGGTCACCGAAAATCGACAGGCCCTGTGCTGCCAAAGAACGCGCCGCCACATGCATGACAAAAGGTGTCAGCTCGCCGGCGATCTTGTACATATTGGGGATCATCAGCAACAATCCCTGCGAGGCGGTGAAAGTGGTTGTCAGGGAGCCACTCTGCAATGCACCATGCACCGTGCCAGCGGCGCCGCCCTCGCTTTGCATCGTGATGACTTCCGGAACGGTGCCCCACAGGTTCTTGGTGCCCTCCGCCGACCATGCATCGGAATATTCTCCCATCGGCGAAGAGGGGGTAATCGGATAAATTGCGATCACTTCGTTGGTCAGATGGGCGATATAGGCAGCAGCCTCATTCCCGTCGATCGTAACCATTTGCGCTTGATGCATCAAAAAAACTCCTTCAGTTAGTATTTATCCAATGTGTCCAGATTACCCGGAGAGTAAACATGGGCCAAACAATTCGTTTTATGGCAACAAGCCTGAGAATGGCTATGCAAAGCTTGCACGAGAGTCTGCGAGTTGGGCGATAAAACCGCCCACCCCCGCTCACTCCTCTTGATTAATACAGCCCGCTGACAGGCGTGAAGTTTTGCGGCAAGGTGTCGCAGATTCATACGACCAGCCGGGTAAGCCGCAAGTTTCAGAGAATGTTCATATTCGCCGCGGGCGAACGTGATGCCATAACCAGAATCTTGTATCAATCAAAAGACCAGCAAGGACACAAACCAACCGCACCAAGCAAATCCAGCGAGCCTAAAGGCGCATATTCTATCTCAACTTATTTATGCTTTGAAGTTTTTTAGTTCCCAATCAATCCAAATCTTACCCTGTACTGCAATTTCGTTTTCCGGGTTTTGCCCTTTAATTTTCAGGGTTATTCATACTCTTTTGCTGTCGATCATCTCCTGCACGATCGGCGCGAGAATCACCTCCATCGCAACACTCATCATTCCGCCGGGCACAACCAGTGTATTGGCGCGTGACATGAACGAATCGGGAATCATGGTCAGCATGTACCGGAAATTCACGCCCCTCGGGTCGCGGAAACGGACGATTACAAAACTCTCGTCAAGAGTCGGCACATCGCGTGCGATGAACGGGTTCGAGGTATCCACCGTCGCTATACGCTGAAAATTGATATGGGTTCTGGAAAATTGCGGGGTGACGTACTTGATGTAGTCCGGCATACGACGCAGGATGGTATCCACCGTCGCCTCAGTGGAATAACCGCGCTCTGCCTTGTCGCGATGAATCTTCTGGATCCATTCCAGATTGACTACCGGCACCACGCCAACACCAAAATCCACATATCGTCCAACGTCAATATTGCTGGCTTCGTCAGTCACCAGGCCATGCAGCCCCTCGTAAATCAACAGGTCGGAATCCGCCTCAATATCTTCCCACGGCGTAAATATGCCCGGTTTCAGATCGGTCAGGCCAAAGTGCTTGTTGTGCCTGTCGGCTTCGGCCTCGTTATGCACGTAGTAACGCCGCTTGCACATGCCGGTTTCACCATAGCTCCTGAACGTTTCTTCAAGCTTGTCGAAATAATTGGCTTCCGGGCCAAAATGGCTGAAGCTGTTGTCGCCCAACTCGGCCGCCTCGTTTGCCGCCGCGTGAAACGCCATACGGTCCAGACTGTGCAGACTGGCGCCTTCGATGAACGCCGCCCGAACCTTTATTTCGCGACGAAACAGGTTTTCAAAAGCATGCCTTACTGCCGGGGTGCCGGCACCGGATGAACCGGTGACTGCAATGATCGGGTGCTTGCGCGACATAATGCCCCCCCTGAAACAATGTGAATGAGACTCTGAGTGCAGGCAGTGATTCTATAACATTGCGCACAACTACGGCGACGACCGATTCTTAAAAGCTGTCTCTATATATTAGAGACAGCTTCCTGGTCAATTCGAATTAGCATTGAGCACAGCAGGATGATGCCGCTATAATGCCGCGGTCAAAAACCCGGGTCGCAGTTTCCATAATAATAATATGCAACCCAACTATCGTTTGGCCGGATACTCTGCATTTGGCCAAACCCAGGATAATTTGTGATTAACAAAATACTTGTCGCCAACCGCGGTGAAATTGCCGTCCGCATCGTACGCGCCTGCTCGGAAATGGGCATCAAGTCGGTCGCCGTCTATACGGATGCCGATCGTCATGCGCTGCACGTAAAAAAGGCGGATGAAGCCTATCACATCGGCTCAGAACCGGTCACCGGCTACCTTAACGCGCATAACATCGTCAATCTGGCCGTTACTGCTGGGTGTGATGCGCTGCATCCGGGCTATGGCTTTCTTGCGGAGAATCCTGAACTGGCGGAAATTTGCGCCCGCCGCGATATCAAATTCATCGGTCCGGGTGCGGATGTCATCCGCCAGATGGGCGACAAAGTCCAGGCGCGTAACGCGATGATCGCCGCCGGCGTTCCCTGCGTACCCGGCAGCGACGGCAACCTCGAAGATGTCGAAGAAGCGCGCATAGTGGCCAACAAAATCGGCTACCCGGTGATGCTCAAGGCCACCAATGGCGGCGGCGGACGCGGCATTCGCCGTTGTGACAGCGACAAAGACCTCGTCAGCAACTTCGAACGGGTGATTTCGGAAGCCAGCAAGGCCTTTGGCCAGCCGGAAGTCTTTCTGGAGAAATGCGTGGTCAACCCGCGGCATATTGAAGTGCAGGTGCTGGGCGATAGCCACGGCAACATGATTCATCTGTTTGAACGCGACTGCTCCATCCAGCGCCGCAACCAGAAGCTGATCGAGATTGCACCCTCGCCGCAGATCACCCAGGCGCAGCGCGAATACATCGGCAATCTGGGCATTCGGGCTTGCCGTGCCGTTGGCTATGAAAATGCGGGTACCGTCGAATTCCTGCTCGACCAGGACGATAATTTCTATTTCATGGAAATGAACACCCGCATACAGGTTGAACACACCGTAACGGAAACCATTACCGGCATCGACATCGTGCAGGAGCAGATTCGCATCGCCGACGGCCTTGAGCTGCAATACAAACAGGAAGACGTCAGGTTCCGCGGCTACGCCATGGAGTTCCGCATCAATGCGGAAGACCCCAAGAACGGATTTCTGCCGAGCTTTGGCAAGATCACCCGTTACTACGCGCCAGGCGGCCCCGGCGTGCGTATCGATGCAGCCATGTACAGCGACTATGAAATTCCGCCTTATTTTGACTCCATGTGCGCCAAGCTCACCGTTTGGGCACTCACCTGGGAGGGTGTTATCGAACGCGGCCGTCGGGCGCTTAGCGACATGGTGATTTATGGCGTCAAGACAACCATGCCGTATTATCAGGAAATCCTGAAGCACCCGGACTTCAGGAATGCGGATTTCAACACCGGATTTGTAGAGTCTCATCCCGAACTGATCGGCTACACCACCAAAATTCCGCCGGAACTGAAGGCAGCAGTTATATCGGCCGCAATAGCGGCGCACGAAGGCATCTAACATGAAGCTCGCGCAGCGATTCGTTTGCCCCCTCTACCGCTTGCGGGAGAGGGTTGGGGTGAGGGAGACGGGCATGGCAAATTCCATCAACATGGGCGGCATTTTTGCCATGCCCGTTTAATTCAACCTTATTAGAATCAAGTTAACCACATGGCAAAAACCCTTATTTCCGAACTGGTCCTGCGCGACGGCCATCAATCCATGATCGCGACCCGCATGCGCACCGACGACATGCTGCCTATCTGCCCCAAGCTGGACAGCATCGGTTTCTGGTCGGTGGAAGCCTGGGGAGGCGCGACCTTCGATGCCTGCGTGCGCTTCCTCAAGGAAGACCCGTGGGAACGCCTGAGAAAACTGCGCAAGGCGCTGCCGAACAGCCGCATCCAGATGCTGCTGCGCGGCCAGAATCTGCTCGGCTACCGCCACTACTCCGATGATGTGGTGCGTGCCTTTGTCGCCAAATCCGCCGACAACGGCATCGACATATTCCGCGTTTTCGATGCGATGAACGACCTGCGCAATTTGCGCGTCTCGGTCGAAGCGGTAAAAAAATCCGGCAAACATGCCGAGGGCTGCATCAGCTATACCACCAGTCCGGTGCACGGCATTCCCCAGTTCGTCGAACTGGCCAAAGAACTGGAGGCCATGGGCTGCGATACCATCTGCATCAAGGACATGGCCGGCCTGCTTACCCCTTACGCCACCACCGAGCTGGTGAAGGCGGTGCGCGCAGCCGTCAGCCTGCCGATCCACCTGCACAGCCATTCCACTTCCGGCCTGTCTGCGATGTGTTTCCTCAAGGGGGTGGAAGCGGGCGCCACCATACTGGATACCTGCAACTCTTCCTTCGGCGAAGGTGCCAGCCATTCCTCGACCGAGAGCATCGTTGCCGCGCTGAAAGGCACGGAATACGATACCGGCCTCGACCTGGCGGCAATACAGGAATTGACCGCCTATTTCTACGAAGTGCGCCAGAAATACTGGCAGTTCGAGAGTGGATACACCGGCGTGGACACGCGCGTGCTGGTAAACCAGGTGCCGGGCGGCATGATTTCCAATCTATCCAACCAGCTCAAGGAACTGGGCGCGCTCAGCCGCATGAACGAAGTGCTCACCGAGATACCACGGGTGCGCGAGGACCTGGGCTATCCGCCGCTGGTTACGCCAACTTCGCAGATTGTCGGCACTCAGGCGGTCATGAACGTCCTGACCGGCGCACGCTACAAATCGATCACCAATGAAGTCAAGAATTATCTCCAGGGCTTCTACGGCAAGGCGCCGGGCAAGGTCAACGAGCAAGTCAAAAACCTGGCAGTTGGCGACGCGGAAGTCGTAGCCTGCCGCCCGGCGGATCTGCTGGAAGATGAGATGAACAAGCTCAGAATCGAGTGCGAAGACCTGGCCAAGAGCGAAGAGGATGTTCTCACTTACGCGATGTTCCCGGAACTGGCAAAAACTTTCCTGCAGGAGCGCAATGCCAATACGCTCATACCTGAACCGTTGCTACCCAGGGAAGCCGCCACCACCTCGTCGGAACGCTACGCGCCCAACGAATTCAAGGTAACGCTGCATGGCGAAACCTTCCATATCAAGCTCACCGGCAGCGGGCATCACGGAGAAGCGCATCGGCCGTTCTACGTTTCCGTCGATGGCATTTCGGAAGAAGTCATCGTCGAAACCCTGAATGAAATCGAGGTGTCCGGCGAAAAGGGCAGCGGCAAGAAAAAAGCTGCTCCCTCGGCGCCAGGCGCAGGGCGCCCGCGTCCGTCTCATGAGGGCTGCGTCGTAACCGCCATGCCCGGCACCATTGTCGATGTCAAGGTCAAGACCGGGGACAAGGTCAAGGCAGGAGACGGCGTGCTGGTCATCGAAGCCATGAAGATGGAAAACGAAATCCAGGCACCGATCAGCGGTGTTGTAGTCGGGATACATGTCAAGAAGGGCGACAGTGTGGCGCCGGACGAAACACTGGTAGAAATCCAGTAAAAATCCAGATTTCATCCCAACTCTGAATTTTTAGAGGTGTTCTTAACATGAGTAACCTCATCCATCCATCCGACGTACTCTATGCGGGCAGCCGTCCATTCCCGCAGCTTGCCGCCTGTGAACATTTTGCCGGCAGCGAGAAGCTGCTGAACAAGGCGCTCGCGATCCAGGCCGAGCTGGCGATCAACGGGAACCCCATCTTCGACATCACCGCCGACTGCGAGGACGGCGCCCCGGCAGGCAGGGAGCATGAACATGCAGGCATGATCGCCGAGCTGATCATGTCCGGCGCAAACCGCTTCGACCGCGTCGGCGCGCGCATCCATGATGTCGGGCATCCAGCCTGGCGCGATGAACTGGAGACCATCCTCAGCCGGGCCGGCCAGCGCGCCGCCTACATCGTGCTGCCCAAGCCGGAAACCGCCGATGATGCCCTGACGCAGATTACCGCGCTCGACCAACTGAGAGACCGTTACGGCATTACCCGTGAAATCCCCGTGCATGTGCTGATCGAAACACCCGGCGCGCTGCACGAAGCCTGGGAGATCGCGCGCCTGCCGCATGTCGAGGTGCTCGACTTCGGCCTGATGGATTTCGTCTCCGCGCACCACGGCGCGATTCCCGCCACGGCGATGCGTTCACCCGGCCAGTTCAGCCATGCGCTGGTCGTGCGCGCCAAGTGCGAAATAGCGGCTGCCGCACTGGGCAACGGCGTCGTACCCAGCCACAACGTCACCACCGAAATACGCGACGTGAACGTGGTGCGCGAAGACGCGCGCCGCGCCCGCCAGGAACTCGGTTTCCTGCGCATGTGGAGCATCCATCCGGCGCAGATATTGCCCATCGTCGAGGCGATGCGCCCGGACTTCGCCGAGGTTAATGAAGCCGCCGCCATACTGACTGCCGCGCAGGATGCTGCCTGGGGACCGATCCAGCAGGAAGGCAAGTTGCACGACCGCGCTTCCTACCGCTATTACTGGGAGCTGCTGCAACGCGCACAGGCGACCGGCATGGACATTCCGGCCGATGCCCGCCAGCGTTTCTTTTCATAACCCGCATGACAGACTGATCGAACGGCCGCAAATGAAATTGACCGAGATTGACGCGCTACGCGCTTACGCGCGCATGATGAACACGCTGGATGTGTCGCATATCGAACCGCTGCTGGACGAAGAATTCCGCTTCTCATCGCAGTGGATGTGCGGGGAAATTCCCTCGAAACAGGAATTTCTCGACTACATGGAATCCACACTGGAACCGATCAGGCAATCGGGAAACCGGGTCTATGCCGAAATCGCCCACGCCAACGCATGGGGCCATGACGATTGCGTCGTCACGGCGGAAGGCGACAGGGAAAACCTGGTGGCCACGGTATTTGCCCATGTAAGGAACGGGAAAATCCGGCGCATCGACATGTGCGGCGACCCTCCTCCATCCGCGACCATGAGAACCGGAGAGTATCCGTCGTAACAGCTACGCAGCACCGCAAAAAAAACAGCAAAAAGAAGGTTGATAGCCGAAAGATTTTTGAAGTACCATGCGCGTTCCGTGCATCCGGGACGAACGACTTTCCGGCAATGCAGCAAATCACACTGATGTTGCAACGATAATAAATACAAGCCGAAGCGGCGCACTAGCCGAAACGGCGAACAGAATAACTTTAAAACGGGACAGGAAATTCCATGACTCTGATGATAGGAATTCCGCGGGAAACCGCTGCGGAAGAAAAACGTGTTGCGACTGTACCTGAAGTCGTCGAGAAGCTCATCAAACTTGGCTTCAAGGTCGCCGTAGAATCCGGCGCCGGAGATACCGCAAATTGCAGCGACGACGCCTACCGCGCCGCAGGCGCCGAGATTATCGACGGCGCCGCCAAACTGTGGTCCTCGTCCGACATCGTTTTCAAGGTGTGCGTGCCGACGACTGAGGAAGTCGGCCTGATGCGCGAAGGCGGCACCCTGATCGGCTTCATCTGGCCGGCGCAAAACCCCGAACTGATGCAGCAGCTCGCGGCGAAGAAGGCCACCGTGCTGGCCATCGACTCGCTGCCGCGCCAGCTTTCCCGCGCGCAGAAGATGGACGCATTGACCTCCCAGGCCGGCGTCGCCGGCTACCGTGCCGTGATCGAGGCCGCCAATGCCTTCGGCCGCTTCTTCAACGGCCAGATCACCGCTGCGGGCAAGGTTCCGCCGGCCAAGGTCTTCATCGCCGGCGCCGGCGTGGCGGGCCTCGCCGCGATCGGCACCGCGGCCAGCCTGGGCGCGATCGTGCGCGCCAACGACACCCGCGCCGAAGTAGCCGACCAGGTCGTGTCGCTGGGCGGCGAATTCGTCAAGGTTGATTACGAGGAAGAAGGTTCCGGCGGCGGCGGCTACGCCAAGGTGATGAGCGAGGGCTTCCAGCAGGCCCAGCGCGAAATGTACGCCAAGCAGGCGCGGGAGGTGGACATCATCATCACCACCGCGCTGATCCCCGGCAAGCCCGCGCCGAGGCTGATCACCGCCGAAATGGTGCAGTCGATGAAGCCGGGCAGCGTCATCGTCGACATGGCGGCCGAGCGGGGCGGCAACTGCGAGCTGACCGAGCCCGGCCAGGCGGTGGTGAAGCACGGCGTGACCATCGTCGGCTACACCGACCTGCCCAGCCGCCTGGCCAAGCAGTCCTCGACGCTGTATGCGACCAACCTGTTCCGCCTGGCCGAGGAACTGTGCAAGACCAAGGACGGCATCATCAACGTCAACATGGAAGACGACGCCATCCGCGGCCTGACGGTCATCAAGGAAGGCAATATCACCTGGCCGGCGCCCGCACCGAAACTTCCCGCAGCGCCAGCCAAACCGGCTGCCGCAAAAGCGGCCGCGCCCGCCGCCAAGGGTCACGGCCATGGCGGAGCCGGCGCACCGATGGCCGGCGGCAAGCTGGCGATCATGTTCGGCGTCGCCGCTGTCCTGTTCTGGCTCATCGGCGCCTATGCGCCGCCGGCATTCCTCGGCCACTTCACCGTGTTCGTGCTGGCCTGCTTCGTCGGCTATATGGTGGTGTGGAATGTCACGCCCGCGCTGCATACGCCGCTGATGAGCGTCACCAACGCGATCAGCAGCATCATCGCCATCGGCGCATTGGTGCAAATTGCACCGCCTGATGTGGCAGACGGCAGGGGGCTGATCCTCGCGCTCGCGGTTCTCGCGCTGGCGCTCACCGCAGTCAATATGTTCGGCGGCTTCGCCGTTACCCAGCGCATGCTGGCGATGTTCCGCAAATAAGGTAAATAATCATGTCTGAAAGCTTGGTAACCGTTTCCTACATCGGCGCGACGATTCTCTTCATCCTGAGCCTCGGCGGCCTGTCCCATCCGGAGACTTCGCGGCGCGGCAATCTCTACGGCATCATCGGCATGACGCTCGCCGTGCTGGCAACCATTCTCGGGCCGCGCGTCACGATGGCCGGCGTTCCATGGATCATCGGCGCCATGCTGGTTGGCGGCAGCGTCGGCATCTACGCCGCCCGTGTGGTGAAGATGACGCAAATGCCCGAACTGGTCGCGCTGATGCACAGCCTGGTCGGTCTGGCCGCCAGCCTGGTCGGCTTCGCCAGTTTCATCGACCCGTCCATGCAACTCGTTGGCGCAGAAAAGGCCATCCACGAGATCGAAATCTACATCGGCATCCTGATCGGCGCGGTGACCTTCTCCGGCTCGATCATCGCCTTCGGCAAACTCTCCGGCAAGATCGGCGGTAAACCTCTGCTGCTGCCGGCGCGCCACTGGTTGAACCTTACCGGCCTGCTGATCGTGATCTACTTCGGCAATGTTTTCCTCCACGCCGAATCGGTAGCCGACGGCATGCTGCCGCTGATCGTGATGACCGTGATCGCGCTGCTGTTCGGCATCCACATGGTGATGGCAATCGGCGGCGCCGACATGCCGGTGGTGGTGTCGATGCTGAACAGCTACTCCGGCTGGGCGGCGGCGGCAACCGGCTTCATGCTGAACAATGACCTGCTAATCGTCACCGGCGCGCTGGTTGGCTCCTCCGGTGCGATTCTCTCCTACATCATGTGCCGCGCGATGAACCGCAATTTCATCAGCGTGATTGCCGGCGGCTTCGGCACCGGCGGCGGCACACCCGCTGCGGCCAGCGGTGACGCGCAACCGGCCGGCGAAGTGACGGCAGTCAGTGCGGCCGAAACCGCCGAACTGCTGCGCGACGCCAGAAGCGTGATCATCGTGCCGGGCTACGGCATGGCGGTGGCGCAGGCTCAGCACACGGTCAACGAGATCACCCAGTATCTGCGCGAGCAGGGCATCAACGTGCGCTTCGGCATCCACCCGGTCGCCGGCCGCATGCCCGGCCACATGAACGTGCTGCTGGCCGAGGCCAGAGTGCCCTACGACATCGTGCTGGAAATGGACGAACTCAACGAGGACTTCCCGGACACCGACGTCGCGATGGTCATCGGCGCCAACGACATCGTCAACCCCGCCGCGCAGGAAGACCCGAACAGCCCGATCGCCGGCATGCCGGTGCTGGAAGTGTGGAAAGCCAAGACCTCGATCGTGATGAAACGCAGCATGGCCTCCGGCTATGCCGGTGTCGACAATCCGCTGTTCTACAAGGAAAACAACCGCATGCTGTTCGGCGATGCCAAGAAGATGCTGGAAGAAGTGTTCGTCGCACTTAAATCGTAGCGAAGCGGAATTCTGTTGCAAAATAACGCCCGCGCACGCGGGCGTTATTTCATCGCAAGTTAGACCGATGATGATTTTCCCGGTGTAGGTGCGAATTTATTCGCACTGGCAAAAAACTGCGTGCGGATAAATCCGCACCCACAGGAGCGATGTCATGCCGCACACAAGCCTCAACCCAGCCACCAATCAGGTGATCCAGACTTACACCAGCTGGAACAGCAGCCAGCTGAAACAGGCTCTGGAAAAAACCCGCCACGCGCAGCAAGCCTGGGCGCAGACCCCTTTCGCCATGCGCGCCGAAGTGCTGCGCAATGCAGCGATGCAGCTGCGCGCGCAGCGCGACCGCTACGCGCCCCTCATCACGCAGGAAATGGGCAAGCCGCTGCGCGAAGCGCGCGCCGAAGTCGAAAAGTGCGCCAGCGTCTGCGACTACTATGCGCAGCATGGCGAAGAGTTCATGCGCGCCGAGCCTGTGGAGTCAGAGGCCAGCAAAAGCTATGTCGCATATCACCCGCTCGGCGTGGTGCTGGCCATCATGCCGTGGAACTTCCCGTTCTGGCAGGCGTTCCGCGCCGCCTCCCCGGCCCTGATGGCGGGCAATGCGCTGCTGCTAAAACATGCACCGAATGTGCCGCAATGCGCGCTCGCCATAGAGGCCATCTTCCGCGAATGCGGCTTGTCGGATGGTGTGTTTACGAACCTGATGATCGAAGTCAAACAGGTGGCCGAGGCCATCGCCAGCCCGCATGTGCATGCGGTCACGCTCACCGGCTCGGAAGCCGCCGGGCGCAAGGTCGCGGCGTGCGCCGGACAGCATCTGAAGAAATGCGTGCTGGAACTCGGCGGCTCCGACCCTTTTATTGTTTTGCACGATGCCGATCTTGAATTGACCGTCGACATGGCGATGGCCTCGCGCTTCAACAATTGCGGGCAATCGTGCATCGCCGCCAAGCGTTTCATCGTCGTGCCGCAAATCGCGGACGAGTTCCTGCACCAACTCAAAACCAGAGTGGCAGTGCTCAGGGTCGGCGACCCGATGGATGACACCACGCAGATCGGCCCGATGGCGCGCGCCGACCTGCGCGACGAACTGCATCGCCAGGTCAGCGAATCCATCGCGCAGGGCGCGGTTGCGGTGACCGGATGCCAACCGGCCGAAGGCGCAGGATTCTTCTACCAGCCCTCGATCCTCGACCGGGTCACCGCCGACACCCGCGCATGGCACGAAGAGCTGTTCGGCCCGGTAGCGGTCATCATTCGCGCCGCAAGCGAAGCAGATGCGCTACGCATCGCCAACGAAACCCGCTTCGGCCTCGGCTCGTCGATCTGGAGCCGCGACACCGCACGCGCCGAACAACTGGCGGCGCAGATTGAAGCCGGCAGCACCTTCGTCAACGGCATGGTCAAGTCCGACCCGCGCCTGCCCTTCGGCGGCGTGAAGGCCTCGGGCTACGGACGCGAACTATCGCATCAGGGTATGCACGAGTTCGTAAACGTCAAGACGGTGTGGATCCGGTAAATACGTGTATCGCTGAAATACCCAGATTGAAACTGGTGGATCATTTGTAAATTCGGCTTGGTGCCATAAGCCGACGGTCAATGATGTAGCTGCGACAGGCAGCTAATCAGCCTTATGTGAAGCTTCACATAAGGCCGATGATAAGACGGTCGGGGCAGCCAACTTAAACTTCCGCAGTCGATAGCTGCTATTCGAGCTATCCGGAGTCAGCATCACATCTATCGAAAAACAGGAAGCGGAAGGCGCTAAAAGATCGGCAGCATAAAGAAGGCAGCAAGCCGGTGACGAATCGTTACCGGCTGAAATTGGCGCATTCGACCTACAGCACAAGCGAGAATACGACGGCCAATACACCGCCGAGTGCAACCAGCGGGAAGCTGTCGTGTTTATATTGCGTTATCTTGTCTGCTTCAATGGCAAGGGCGGTGATGATGATGCCGATAATTGTGGTAATCATTTGCAAGTCTCCTATGTTGCCTTTTGCTCCCTTGTCTGTATCAACCTGCCAGCCTTCAAGGCTTCAGGCTTGATTGTTATGCCGCGATATTGAATTTTGCCATGCACGATGTCAAAGCCTGCGGGACGAACGGACGGCCCTTCGGACAGCAGGCAAAATGGCGGAACGAACGGCCGAATTTCCGGATGAACGGCAGCATATAATTCCGGCACAACCCACTTAACGAGTCTGTTTTTATGAAACCAGCCGACACCTGCAACGTCTTTGTGCCCGGCGAGATGATCACGGTCGCCCCGAACCGTGAGGGAAAACTTTCATCGCTGACCTTCGCGGTGAAGGAGCTGTACGACGTCAGGGGATTTGTCACCGGCGCCGGCAATCCCCGCTGGAAGAACACGCATCCGGTCGCGCAAACGACCGCTCCGACCGTCGAGCTGTTGCTGAACGAGGGCGCGACGCTGCTCGGCAAGACCATTTCGGACGAGATGGCCTTTTCGCTCGACGGCGAAAATTTCCACTACGGCACGCCGCTGAACTCCAGATGCCCGGAGCGGATTCCGGGCGGTTCTTCCAGCGGCTCGGCGGCGGCGGTTGCCGGCGGACTGGTGGATTTCGCGCTGGGCACCGATACCGCCGGCTCGATGCGCATCCCGGCCTCGTATTGCGGCATCTATGGCATCCGCACGACGCATGGCACCGTTTCGCTGCAGGGCGTGCACCCGCTGGCGCCCAGCCTGGATGCGGCGGGCTGGTTTGCCCGCACGCCGGACATGCTGGCGAGAGTGGGCAGCGTGATGCTCGGCGTCGAAATCCCGGAATTCAGGATCAACAAATTTGTCATCGCACGCGATCTGTTCGACACGAAAGATCCCGGCCTCGCAGCAAAATACGACGCCTTCATTCAACGGCTGTCCGGGTTGCCTGCCGAAATTGTCGAGACTGAAATCGGCAAGCCCGATTTCTCTACGTGGATCGAAGCGCTGAGAAACATTCAATGGTGGGAATTCAATCAGGCGCACGGCGCATGGATTTTCCGGAATCTCGATGCCTTCGGCGCAGAGATACGCGGCCGGCTGGAAAAAATATCTTCTGTCACACGGAAAGAGATGGAAGAGCAAAGGCTGGTCGGAAAACAGTTGACCGGCCGGATTGAAAACCTCATTTCCCCCGACACACTCGCCGTTTTTCCGACCGCTCCCGGCATCGCGCCGCTCAAGTGGCGCTCGATAGAAGCGGCAAGGGCAGCGCGCCTCAACACGATGCGGCATACCTGCATCGCCGCCGTTGCCGGATTGCCGCAAGTCTCGATGCCGCTGATCGAGCAGGACGGCTGCCCGCTCGGAATATCCTTTATGGGCGCACGCGGACAGGATGGCCAGTTGCTGGCGGCTGCCCAGGTTTTCGGGACACCTCTATAAATCCAAACTCCGTCGCGATACTGCGTTGCTCAAGAAATTTTAACGCTTACATATCAAATATATGCGGCGCGCTAAAATTTCTTTTGCGCCTTGTCTCGCTTAGCATTTTGAATTTATAGAGGCGCCCTTCGGAAAAGGTTAAAATACTGCCCGGTGCGTCAATACAGCCATTCGCCAACTTATCATTTTCTCCTTTGGAGCCTTCATGTCTCTAGCTGCCTTTCTCGATACCACGCCGATGCTCGGCGCACGCGTCTATGCCCATGCCTCCTGCCAGATCATCGGAGATGTCACCATCGGCGACGACAGCTCGATCTGGTGCAATGCGGTGTTGCGCGGCGACGTGAACCGCATCGTGATCGGGCGTGGCAGCAACATCCAGGACCTCACCATGGGGCATGTCTCCCACAAGACAGCGGACAAGCCGGACGGCTCGCCGTTGCTGATCGGCGATTATGTAACGGTCGGGCATTCCGCCATCCTTCACGGCTGTACGATCGGCAACGAGTGCCTGATCGGGATGGGAGCGGTCATCCTGGACGACGTCATCATTCAGGATCGCGTCATGATCGGCGCAGGCAGCCTGGTTCCGCCGGGCAAGATATTGGAGAGTGGAATGCTTTATGTGGGGCGCCCGGCAAAGGCCGTTCGCGCGCTGACACCGGAAGAAATCGCCTACCTGAGATACTCGGCCGAGAACTACATGCAATTGAAAAACGATTACCTGGGCGACCTGCCGGAAACATCAAAAATCTAATCCGGGTGCGAGAGGTCGTGAAGGCGGGAATTCCTGTGCAAATAACCAGTTGGCATGCGGCCAATAATGCAATAACCACTTTCAGGAAAGTGGTCCGGCAAGAATTTCGCCTCCTCTTTCTCCAAAACTTGCACTGCCTGTGCAACTTTTTTCGGTACAATCGCTCCCAATCCTGACAATTATCAAGAATACCCTGCGGCTGACAGGGGTTCACCACCAGATTACTATGTTATAGAGGACTCAATAGATGCAAGGTAAACCCAAAAACGATCTGATTATCCGAATCGGTGGCGAAGGCGGCGAAGGCGTTATCTCGGTAGGCGATTTCATCACCCAAGCCTGCGCGCATGCCGGGCTCGATGTTTACACATTCAAGACCTTCCCCGCCGAAATCAAGGGCGGATATGCCATGTATCAGGTGCGCGCCAGCACCGAACGGCTCTACAACCAGGGCGACACCTTCGATGTCCTGTGCGCCTTCAACGGCGAAGCCTACAACATGAACCGCGCCAGCCTCAGGCCGGGCACCACCATCGTTTACGACAGCCCGGGCGACTTCGATCCCGACATTCCGGAAGGCGTACACGCCTACCCCATTCCGATGACCCAGACGGCCAAGGACATGCACAATCCGCGCGCCAAGAACATGGTGGCGATGGGTGCGCTGTCGGTCCTGTTCAACATCCCCGTGGAATCCCTGCGCAAAGTGCTCACCGCCAAGTTTTCACGCAAGGGCGAGGACGTGGTCAAGGGCAATCTGGAAGCACTGGAGCGCGGCCGCGAACTGGCGGCCGCACTGAAGAAAACCGATCCATGGACGATCGGGGCGCCCAAGGCCTCCCAGGATGTCATCGTCATGTCCGGCAACAACGCCATCGGCCTCGGCGCGCTGATTGCGGGACTCGACTTCTTTTCCGCCTACCCCATCACACCGGCGACCGAAGTCGCCATCTATGTCGCGAAACACCTGCCTAAGCGCGGCGGCACCCTGATCCAGGCCGAAGACGAAATTGCTTCCATTTCCCAGGTACTCGGCGCTTCCTACGCGGGCAAGAAGGCCATGACCTCCACCTCCGGGCCGGGCCTGTCGCTGATGAGCGAAATGCTGGGCATGGCGTTCATGGCCGAACTGCCCTGCGTGGTGGTCGATGTGCAGCGCGGCGGCCCCTCCACCGGCTTGCCGACCAAGCATGAGCAGTCCGACCTGTTCCTCGCAATACACGGCGGCCATGGCGATGCCGGGCGTATCGTGCTGTCGGTGGAAAATGTTCAGGATTGCATCGATCTGACCGTGGTGGCATTCAACCTGGCGGAAAAATACCAGTGTCCCGTGCTGCTGCTTTCCGACGGCTCACTGGCGTTCTCGACCCAGAACGTGCCTTATCCGGACCCCGGCAATTACAAGCTGGTGGAACGCGAGCGCTGGAACGGCGAAGGCGAATACCATCGCTACGTAATGACCAAGAGCGGCATCTCGCCGATGACCGACCCGGGCGTGCCCGGTGGCGCGCATATCGCCACCGGCCTCGAACATAGCGAGGTCGGCCTGCCCAGCTATACATCGGCCAATCATGAGGCCATGCAGGCCAAACGTTTCCGCAAGCTCAAGACCGTGATCGACGATGTCGCCCCGGTGGAAGTGGATGGCGATGGCACGGCCGATCTTGGCGTGATTGCCTGGGGCAGCACCATCGGCGTGGTGCGCGAAGCATTGCAGCGCCTGCGCGCCGAAGGCTACAAGGTCAGCGGCTTTTATCCGAAACTGCTGAATCCGCTGCCGGCACAGCAGTTCGAAGACTTCGGCGCAACCTGCAAGCGCCTGCTGTTGCCCGAGGTCAATTTCCAGGGCCAACTGGCCCACTTCGTGCGCGCGGAAACTTCGTTGCGCCCGGAGTCCTACACCATTTGCGGCGGGATGCCCTTCACACCGGAAATGATTGTCAAAAAAGTCAGGGAGATATTGGCATGAACGCGATCCTTCACCCACAAATGCATTTGCACAAAGTCGAGCTCAAGCCCAAGGATTACAAGACCGACGCGCCCTCGTTCTGGTGTGCCGGTTGCGGCCACTATGGCGTACTGACCGGATTATTGCGCGCGCTTGCCGAAATCGGCATCGACCAGAACTATCTGGTGAACGTTTCAGGGATCGGCTGTTCCTCGCGCCTGCCCTACTTCGTCAATTCCTACAAGATGCACACCCTGCATGGCCGCGCCGGCCCGGTGGCGACCGGCGTCCAGCTGGCGCGTCCCGATCTTTCCGTGGTGATCACCGGCGGCGACGGCGACGGCTTTTCCATCGGCGGCGGACACATGCCGCATCTGGCGCGCAAGAACGTCAACATGATTTACATCCTGATGGACAACCATGTTTACGGCCTGACCAAGGGCCAATGTTCACCCACCTCCCGGCCCGAGATGCAGACCACCACCACTCCCTATGGCGGCGTGGAGGAACCCCTGGATCCGATCATGTACATGCTCACCTATGGCGCCACCTATGTCGCCCAGGCATTCGCCGGCAACGTCAAGCTGGCGTCGCAGCTGATCAAGGACGGCATGGAACACAAGGGATTCGCCTTCGTCAACCTGCTTTCGCAATGCCCGTCCTTCAACAATATTGATACCGCCCAGACCTTCAAGGACGCCTGCGAACAGTTGCCGGACGATCACGACGCAAGCGACCTGGGTGCAGCCATGAACGCAGTCCGTGCGGCAAAACAGGCTTGCCGCATACCCACCGGATTGATTTACCGGACCGAGCGCCCCACGCTCGACCAGCGCATGGCAAAACTGGTCGAAAATGTCGGCGGGCACAAGGATTACGACCTGAGAAAGATCATCGATCTTGCGCGTCCATGACAACAAGTAATGCCACGGCCGACAAGAATGCCCAGCAGCCAGGCGTTGCCCTGACCATCAACGGTCTTGCCGTCAACGCAACCGAGGGCATGACCCTGGTCGAGGCAGCGTGGCACGGCGGCGTGCCGCGCGTGACAGGAGTCGGCTGCCTTGAAGGGGTGTGCGGTTCCTGCCGCGTCATGCTGCGGCGCGGCAAGGAAGTAACAGTGGGCCTCGCCTGTCAGACTTTCGTCGAGGATGGCATCGACGTCATCTTCCTGCCGCCGGCATCGGCGCCGCAGCATCATTACGAACTCGGCGATTTCAAGGATAGCTGGGACATTCATGCGCGTTTCCACAAGATTTTTCCCGAGGCGGCGCGCTGCCGGCATTGTCACGGCTGCGACAACTCCTGCCCCAAGGGTATTACCGCCGAGAACGGCGTCGCGCTGGCTGTGGCAGGCCGCTTCCGCGAGGCGGGAGAAGCGTTCTTCGAATGCATCATGTGCGAACTGTGCGACATTGCCTGCCCCGAACTGATCGCTCCGGCGCATGTGGGACTGTTCTCCCGGCGCATAACGGCCCATTTTCACCTGCGCCCGCCCAACCTGATCCACCGGCTGGAGGAGTTGCGCCAGGAGCATCAGGAAACCAGCCGGAATGAGGATAGTGAAGAATGAAAATTACCGGGGTTAACCGAACATGAGCAAAGGCATTCCTCTGGCCGAGGCGCTGGCGCGCTACCGCCCTGATGCGGAGATCGGGCCGCTGCCCGAGTTGACCGGCATCGACGCGCTGCTCAACACCCATCACCCGGATCACCTGCGCGGCAGCTTGGTCAAACTGGCGGTCGGCGCCAACGCGGGCGACAGTTGCCAGCGCGAACTGGCCGGACTGCTGCAGGCCGAGGCATTTATCGATGAGGCCGACTTGGCCGGCACCCCGGTGACCGATGTCGATGTGCTGGTGATCGGCGGCGGCGGTGCAGGTTGCGCGGCAGCACTGGAGGCGGCCGAAAACGGCGCGCGCGTCCTGCTCGCCACCAAGCTGCGCCTCGGGGACAGCAACACGGTCATGGCCGAAGGTGGTATCCAGGCCGCCATCGAACCGGACGACTCGATCCAGCGGCATATCCAGGACACTCTGCGCGGCGGCCACCATGCCGGCGATCCGGCACTGGTAGCCACCCTGGCCGGAGATGGCCCGGAGGTACTGCGCTGGCTGATCAGCCAGGGCATGCAGTTCGAGCAGACCCCGAGCGGCGACCTGCATACGCGGCGCGCAGGTGGCATGAGCACCGCGCGCCTGGTCCATTGCCGCGACTACACCGGCCTGGAAATGATGCGCGTGCTGCGTGAAGCCGTTATCCAGCATCGCAGCATTGAAGTCTGGGAGCAAAGCCCCACCGTCGAACTCCTGTCCAATGAACTCGGGCAGAAATGTGTCGGCGCAGTGCTCACCTCGCTGCTGGACGGACAGTTACGCATCGTGCGCACACGCTCCGTCATCCTGGCGACCGGCGGGCTGGGGCGGCTGCACCTGAACGGTTTCCCGACTTCCAACCATCTGGGTGCAACCGGCGATGGCCTGGTGCTGGCATACCGCATCGGCGCGCGCCTGCGCGAACTGGATTCCTTCCAGTACCACCCCACCGGGCTGTTGCACCCGACTCACCTGGCGGGCAAGCTGGTGACCGAGGGCGTGCGCGCGGCGGGCGCGCTGCTGCTGAATGGTCTCGGGAACCGCTTCATCGACGAGCTCCAGCCTCGCGATGTGGTCAGCTCCGCTATCCTGCGCGAATGCAGCGAGGGACGCGGCATCCGCATCGACGACCAGCGCGCCGGCGTATGGCTCGACACACCGCGCCTGGAGCGCGCCCAGCCGGGCCTGCTGGAACGGCAATTTCCCAACCTGATGTCCCGCACCAGTGTCGCGGGCGTCGACCCGCGTCTTGAGCCGCTGCTGGTGCATCCAACCCTGCACTACCAGAACGGTGGTGTGGTCATCGATGCCAGCGGCGCCACCACGGTGCCCGGCCTGTATGCAGTGGGCGAGGTGGCGGGGGGCATTCACGGACGCAACCGCATCATGGGCAACGCCCTGCTCGAAATCATCAGCTTCGGCCGCCGTGCCGGCGCGGCGGCCACCGCCAGCCGCGATCGCGGACCCAAGAAGGTTACCCTGGAACATGTGAACCGGCTGCGCCGCGCCCTGACCCTTGCCGGTCTGCCCATGACCCAGCGGGCGCCGCAGGTGTTACCAACCTACGCAGCGAGAGGCGCATGGAACCGCTGATTACCGAAAACCCCCAAACCGGCATACCTCAGGTGCTGCTCCATGCAGACCGGCGTGTCGGCGCCGACATGGCGCGCTGGCGCAGTTCCGGCGGCGGCGCGGCGCTCGCGCGCGCCGCGCAAAACCCGGCGGCGGTGCGCGAGGAAGTGCGCCTGTCGGAGTTGCGCGGCCTGGGCGGCAGCGGCTTCCCGGCTTGGCGCAAGTGGGAGGCGGTCGCCGCCGAAGCGCCGAAGCCGGACAAATATCTGATCGTGAACGGCAACGAGGACGAACCCGGCACCTTCAAGGATCGCCTGCTGCTGGAGGAAACACCGCATCAGGTAATCGAGGGCGCCGTGGTCACGGCGCTGGCAACCGGCATCAACCGCGTCATGTTCTACATCAATCCCGATCTGGCCCGTTCGCTGGCGGCGATGAAACTCGCGCTCGAGCAATGGCAGTCCTCGGATTTGCCGGCACAGGCCTCAGCCGCGCTCGGCAAACCGCTGCAACTGGAACTGCTGCCCGGTTCCGGGCATTACATCGGCGGCGAAGAGACGGCATCCATGGAATGGGTCGAGGGGCGCTTCCCCTTCCCGCGCGGCAAGCCGCCTTATCCGGCGCAATCCGGCGTGCATGGCTGCCCGACGCTGATCAACAACGTCGAAACCATCGCCAACGTGCCGCATATCGTGGCGCAGGGCGCCGCCTGGTTCCGCGCCCTCGGCCGGAGCCCGGGCACCGGCACCAAGCTGTATTCGCTGAGCGGCGACGTGCTGTATCCCGGCGTATTCGAGCTGCCGATGGGCACGCCGTTGCGCGAACTCATCTTCACCCATGGCGGCGGCCTGCTGTCGGGCAAACCGCTCAAGGCGGTATTTACCGGCGGGCCTTCGAGCACCCTGCTGACCCATGCCGACCTCGACGTGGCGATGGATTTCGATTCCCTGCGCGCGCGCGGCGCGAACCTCGGCACCGGCGCGATGATCGTCATTTCGGAGGGAACCGGCATCGTCAAGCGGGTGGCCGAGTATGAACGCTTCTTCGCCCATTCCTCATGCGGCCAGTGCAACTCGTGCAAGATCGGCACCGCCACGATGAGCCGGCTGCTGGACCGGATCGACACCGGGCGCGGCACTACGGCTGATCTCACCGCGCTGGAGAATCTCTGCGTCATGCTGCCCGGCAGCGGCCGCTGTCATCTCATCAACGGCGCCGTGCAACTACTCGACAGCGCCTTTCACCACTTTCATGATGAGTTCAAGCAGGCGTTGCGCTGATTCAGACTTGACAATCCTGAAAGAAAAAATAGTCCACGAAAGACACGAAAAGCACGAAAACAAACAAGAAGGCAACAACTACTTGGTTGATTTCATTTCGTGCTTTTCGTGTCTTTCGTGGACCAATCCAAGTTCTCAGGTTGATTCCTCCCCATCTGCCCTCATATACGAAATATCGAATGAAGGGAGGTTGCCATGTCTACCGTCCGCCAGCCTGCCGTCGCAGGCATGTTCTATCCCGCCGATCCCCGGCAGCTTGCGCATGACGTGCAACAGCTGCTGAATGCTGCGCACCCGCCTGCCCTGATACCAAAGGCGCTGATCGCCCCGCACGCCGGCTACATCTATTCCGGCCCCATCGCAGCAACCGCCTACGCCACGCTTCAACCCATTGCCACGCGCATCCGCCGCGTGGTACTGCTCGGCCCCACCCATCGCGTCGCGGTGCGCGGCTTGGCGCTGCCCGGCGCAGACGCCTTCGATACGCCGCTGGGTCGGATTACGCTGGATGCGGCTGCGGCGCGGCGTATCACCCATTTGCCGCAAGTGACCGTCAGCGCGCCGGCGCATGCGCTGGAGCATTCGCTGGAAGTGCAACTGCCATTCCTGCAAAGCGTGCTACCGGAATTCACCCTGCTGCCGCTGGCGGTGGGCATGGCCAGCGCCGAAGAGGTTGCCGAAGTGCTGGAAGTGCTGTGGGGCGGCGAGGAGACGCTGATCGTGATCAGTTCCGATCTGTCGCACTTCCTGCCCTACCCCGTCGCGCAACGCGTGGATAACGGCACCGTACAGGCCATCCTCAGGCTGCGCCAGCCGATCGACCACGAACAAGCCTGTGGCGGCACGCCGATCAACGGCATGATCGTCGCGGCGCAACATCACCATCTCACGCCGCACCTGCTCGATTTGCGAAACTCCGGAGACACTGCGGGGTCTCATGACCAAGTGGTGGGTTATGCCGCGCTCGCCTTTACCGAGGAAATCGAACATGCAGACTGAACGAGGAAAGATATTGCTGCCGATTGCGCGCGCCGAGATTTCGCGCGCCTTGGGTATGCCCCGTGCAGCAGATGAAAGCGCGCCCTGGCTGGCCGAGCACGGCGCATGCTTCGTTACCCTCACGCAAGACGGCGAATTGCGCGGTTGCATCGGCACACTGCAGGCGCACCGGCCCTTGCTGACCGATGTCAAGAGCAACGCGGTATCCGCCGCCCTGCGCGATCCGCGTTTCATGCCGCTGGAGGCCGAAGAGCTCGACATCACCACGGTCGAAATCTCGCTGCTCTCGCCAACGACCGCGATGGATGTCCGGGACGAAGCCGATGCGCTGGCGCAGATGCGCCCCGGCGTGGATGGCATTATTTTCGAATATGGCCACTATCGCAGCACCTTCCTGCCGCAAGTGTGGGAACAGTTGCCCCACCCTCGCCAGTTCATGGCGCATCTCAGACGCAAGGCCGGCTTGCCCGACGACTTCTGGGAAGAAGGCGTGAAGCTGTCGCGCTATACTGTGACCAAATGGAGCGAGGAGCGCTGACATGGACGAACCGATCAGCATGGACGAACGCTACCCGGCGCGCTGGTGGCACCTGCTCGACGACGGGCGCATCCAGTGCGACCTGTGCCCGCGCGACTGCAAACTGCACGAAGGGCAGCGCGGCGCATGCTTCGTGCGCGGCCGCGTCGGCAATGCGATGGTGCTCACCACTTACGGACGCAGCTCCGGTTTTTGCGTCGATCCGATCGAGAAAAAACCGCTCAACCATTTCTACCCCGGCAGCAGCATCCTGTCATTCGGCACCGCCGGCTGCAACCTCGCCTGCAAATTCTGCCAGAACTGGGACATTTCCAAATCGCGCAGCTTCGATCGGCTCGCCGATCAGGCCAGCCCGGAAGCCATCGCGCGCGCCGCCGCAGAACATGGCTGCAAGAGCGTCGCGTTCACCTACAACGACCCGGTGATCTTCGCCGAATATGCGATGGATACCGCCGACGCCTGCCATGCGCTCGGCATCAAGACCGTCGCGGTCACGGCAGGCTACATCCACGACCAGCCGCGCCGCGAGTTCTTCGCCAAAATGGACGCCGCCAATGTCGACCTCAAGGCATTCACCGACGAGTTCTATGTCAAGCTGACCGGCGCGCATCTGCAACCGGTGCTGGACACGCTGAAATACCTCAGGCAGGAAACCGATGTGTGGGTCGAGCTGACCACGCTGCTGATTCCCGGCCACAACGATACGCCGCATGAAATCAACGCGATGAGCGAATGGATCGTCAAGGAGCTCGGCGCGGACGTGCCGCTGCACTTCAGCGCTTTCCACCCGGATTACAAAATGGCCAATGTCCCTCCTACTCCGCTGGAAACGCTGATACGGGCGCGGCAAATCGCCCAGGCTGCGGGATTGCGTTATGTCTATACCGGCAATGTGCATAACCGCGAAGGCGACACCACCTTTTGCCCGTCATGCGGCAGCACGCTGATCGTGCGCGACTGGTACGAGATCAGACAATACCGCCTCACGCCCGATGGCCATTGCCCGGACTGCAGCACCCAAATCGCCGGGCGCTTCGAAAAATTCACCAAGGCATTCGGCGCGCGCCGCATCCCCGTGATGATGAAAGGAACATCATGAGCACCGTACATATCCCGGCCGGCGAGGTCGAACTCGACGGCGAACTGATCCTGCCGCCGACCAGCAAGGGCGTGGTGGCGTTCGCCCACGGCAGCGGCAGCAGCCGTTTCAGCCCGCGCAACACCTATGTCGCCGAAGTGCTGCAACAACATGGCATCGGCACGCTGCTGTTCGACCTGCTGACGCGCGAGGAAGACCGGGACTACGAGACGCGCTTCGACATCGCGCTGCTCACGCAGCGGCTGCTCGCCGCCACTGTTTGGCTGCAGGCCAACCCGACTACGCAAACGCTCAAGCTCGGCTATTTCGGCGCCAGCACCGGCGCGGCGGCGGCATTGCAGGCTGCGGCGCAGATGGGCGACCAGATTGCCGCCGTGGTATCGCGCGGCGGACGCCCCGACCTCGCCGGAGGAGCCGCCTTGGGCAGTGTCACCGCGCCTACCCTGCTGATCGTCGGCGCTTCTGACTACGGCGTGATCGAACTGAACCAGCAGGCCTACGCGCTGATGAACTGCGAGAAGGACCTCGTCCTCATCCCCCACGCGACGCATCTCTTCGAGGAGCCCGGCACGCTGCAACAGGCGGCGCGCAGCGCGGCTTCGTGGTTCGCAAAGCATCTGTAGCTTCGATCCGACCGCTGGCATTCGGCCTGCCTAGGCCTTTAATCGGTATATTGTTATCCCGGAGCTTTGTTGGTAGTGTGCGCCACGTTGTTGCCAGCTTACGCGGCAGAATCGCCACATAAATTTATAGTTAGATGCCAACCACCGGGAGGGTGCCATGAAAAAAGCGTATGCGATTCTGTTTGTACTGCTCGTCACCGGCTGTGCATCAATGCCGGTCCCAAGAATGGAAGATACTCAAACATCTGCCATTGGAATACAGGTCGAGGCACAAGCGCCTGTTGGGATATTCAGCAATAAACCCGATCGTATTTTTTTCGTGAGAATCGATGGCGAGGGCAACATCGAACAGAATCAGGTCATCCCGTCGAACTTCGCAAAAGATGGTCGAATCTACCTCCTAAACGCGAAGCCGGGAAAATATGCAGCAGTCGCAGCGTTTAGGTCGCAGGCGGGATCGCCCTTTGCTCCAGCCCCACAGCCGGGTATCAGTGTTTCGGTATCGGTTGGCAAAACTGGTTATACAACCTACTTCTCGAAGGAACTGATCGAGGCCACAAAGGTAGATGTCGGGCACGGTGAGGTCACCTTCATGGGCAGTTATGTTGTAAAACAGTCGGTCGGCCTAACAGATGCCGAGCCAATTCAAAATCATTATGCGGAATTAATCGCACCTGGTTCATCCAAAAGCGGATTTGGTCACCTATTGTCCGGAGACTACCACTACCGTGGAGCAATCAGCGAAGCTGAACGCGATGAAGACGCAAAAACACAATTCCTAAGAAAAGCGAAAGATGATCTTGCGGAGGGCGGTTGGGGGCAAATATTTAAATGACTGTTCCTGATTCCTTGCACGAGCACTACTCGCACTTATGGCATCTAACTAATAGTTAGCGCTGCCGATGGTGTTGTCCATTTCATTATTTCGTGATCAAGGAGGTCTGCCATGTATTGGAGCATCAAGTGGGTTGTGGTGGGAGTGTTGGCGGTGGGGATGTTCTCGGGTTGCGCATCACCACAAAAGACCGAATCGTTTGAATCGATGATGGGTTCGGTTCTCTCCCGCAAGGACTTGACGTCATACAAAAAGGTACGGGCCGAATTCATCCGCCTTGCGGTGGCCAGAGATACCCATGGACTGCTAAAAAAGATGGAGCTATACGGCTACAATACTGACAAGCTGACCACCTATTTCGAGACGGAGATATTTCCTTTCTTCGCAGGTTTCGGCGAAGTGACGGGACCCGAGATCGCTAACATCATCAAGGATTCCGACGGAGATCCTGGCTATACCCTCTATGGCTACGTCAAAAACGATCAGGAAAACGAAAAGCCATATGCGATCGCCATTGTCGAAAAGGGAGGGCGGTTAGTTGTGAACAATATCATCGTCGGCCGCTGTTTTGAGGGGTTGCACCCCAAGTGCCCGTGAGCATTTTTGTCCTGCTGGATTCCCGCCTGCGCGGGAATGACACGGCAATCTTTATTTCAAGAAACATTATCCCTCAATCCGATGCCAGCGACGCAATCACTTCCTCGTCGCTCACCTGCGGGAAGGACTGGTAGAACTGCCCCACCGCGTAGAACATCTCCGGTGCGCTCAGGCACACCATCTCATCAGCGTAGGGCGTGACCTTCTCCAGCGTATCCGGTGGTGCCACCGGCACCGCACAGATCAGTTTTTTCGGAGACTTGGCGCGCAGCGCATGCAGCGCGGCGATCATCGTCGAGCCGGTCGCCAGACCGTCATCCACCACGATGACGATGCGTCCCGCCGGGTCGTGCGGCGGGCGTATCGGCGTGTAGCTGGCGCGCCGCTCGCGCATCACTTCCATCTGCGCGGCCTTCTCCCTCTCGATGTATTGCTGGCTGCCGCCGACCTGTCCGGCATAGTCGCCAAGATAGGTCCAGCCGGTCTCGTCCACCGCACCGATGGCGAACTCCGGGTTGCCCGGCGCGCGCAGCTTGCGCACCAGCACCACGTCCACTTCGCCGCCCAGCGCCTCGGCGATGATCTTCGCCATCGGCACCGCGCCGCGCGGGATCGCCAGCACCAGCGGGTTCTGGCCGCGGTATTGCGCAAGCGCTTCCGCCAGCCGGCGTGCCGCATCATCACGATCACGGAATATCATTTTCCTACCCTCCTTCCTGATTTAGCCGGATTCGACAAACTCGAAAAGCCGTCCACGAAAGACACGAAAATAATTCAATAGTTTGTTCAGGTGCCCTACCTTTTTCATCGTGCCAGAAATCTGAGCCGTATGTTTTATCCTTTTCGTGATTTTCGTGTTTTTCGTGGACAAAAGCCGTTCCAGAAAAAATCAACTCGACCGCTGCCGCCGCGCCTCGAACAGGCAGATGCCGGCGCTCACCGAAACATTCAAACTTTCCACGCTGCCCAGCATCGGGATGCGCACCAGCTCGTCGCAGGTTTCGCGCGTCAGGCGGCGCAACCCTTCACCTTCCGCGCCGAGCACCCAGGCCAGCGCACCCTTGTGTTTGAAGCCGTTCAAATCCTGTTCCGCTTCGCCCGCCGCGCCGACCACCCAGATGTCGCGTTCCTGCAGCTCGCGCAGCGTGCGCGCGAGATTGGTGACGGTGATGTACGGCACGGTCTCCGCCGCGCCGCAGGCGACTTTCTCCACTGTCGCGGTGATGCCGACCGCGCGGTCTTTCGGCGCGATCACCGCATGCACGCCAAATGCATCGGCGCTGCGCAGGCACGCGCCGAGGTTGTGCGGGTCCTGCACGCCGTCCAGCACCAGCAGCAACGGCGGTTCGCTGAGCGTGTCCAGCACATCATCCAGATGCCGTACGCGGCGCGCCGCATCGACGCGCGCCGCCACGCCCTGATGGCGCGCACTGCCGGCCATGCCGTCGAGCCGTTTCGCATCGACCGGAATCATTCGCACCCCGTTGGCTTCCGCCAGCTTGATCAGATCGCGCATGCGCGGGTCGTTGCGCTGCGTCTGCAGGTAGACTTCCAGCACCCCGTCCGGATTCTGGCGGATACGCGAGGTCACCGCGTGAAAACCGTAAATCAGGCGCAAATCAGCCACGGTGCTTTTTTCCCCTGGCCGGTTTTTTTGCCGCCTTTGGCGCGGCTGGCCGGCCCGGTTCGGCGGCCTCTTCGTGCAGCACGAAATCGATCTTGGTGCTTTCCATGTCCACCTTGACCACGCGCACCTGCACGCGGTCGCCGAGGCGGTAGCGCTGCCCGGTGCGCTCGCCGAGCAACTGGTGCTTGGTGGCATCGAAGTGGAAATAGTCCTTGCCCAGTTCCGAGATATGCACCAGCCCCTCGACATACAGGTCGTCCAGCGAGACAAACATGCCGAAACTGGTGACCGACGAGACTGAGCCGGTGAACACACTGCCGAGATGGTCGCGCATATAGAAGCATTTCAGCCATGCCTCGACATCGCGCGTGGCATCGTCGGCGCGGCGCTCGGTCATCGAGCAGTGCGCCCCCAGCTCGCTCCATTTCCGCGCCGGCTTGTATTGCCTGCCGTGCAGCACCGCCTTGATGGCGCGATGCACCAGCAGGTCGGGGTAGCGCCGGATCGGCGAGGTGAAATGGGTATAGGCCTCGTAGCCCAGGCCGAAGTGGCCGACATTCTCCGGCTCATACTTTGCCTGGCGCAGCGAGCGCAGCATCACAGTTTGCAGCAGCCCATGATCGGGACGGCCCTTGATGCTTTTCAACAGCCTGGAATAGTCGGAGGCCTGCGGCTCTGCGCCGCCGCCCAGTTGCAGGCCGAACTCCTTCATGAACTCGCGCAACGCTTCCAGCTTCTCCGGCGTCGGCCCCTCGTGGATGCGGTACAGCACGGTATGCTGATGTTCGTGCAGGTAGCCCGCCGCGCACACGTTCGCCGCCAGCATGCATTCCTCGATCAGTTTATGCGCGTCGTTGCGTATCACCGGCACGATGCGCTCGATCTTGCCCTGATCGGTAAAGATCATCTGCGTCTCGACTGTCTCGAAGTCGATCGCGCCGCGCTTCGCGCGCGCCTTCAGCAGCTTCTGGAACAACTCATAAAGGTGTTGCAAATGCGGCACGATGGCCGCGTTTTTTCCGGCCAGTTCGCCATCCGGCTGCGCCAGCATTTCGGCAACTTGGGTGTAGGTCAGGCGCGCGTTGGAATACATCACCGAGGGATAGAAGCGATACTTGCCGATGTCGCCGCTGCTGCTGATATGCATGTCGCACACCATGCACAGGCGATCCACTTTCGGATTCAGCGAACACAGCCCGTTGGACAGTTCTTCCGGCAGCATCGGAATCACGCGGCGCGGGAAATACACCGAATTGCCGCGCAAGATCGCCTCGCGGTCCAGCGCATCATTGGTCTGCACATAGTGGCTGACGTCGGCAATCGCCACCACCAGGCGGTAGCCGCCCTTCTCCGGCGCGCAATACACCGCATCGTCGAAGTCGCGCGCAGTTTCGCCGTCGATGGTCACCAGCGGCAAGTTGCGGATGTCTTCGCGTCCCGCCCAATCTTCCGGCCTGACCTCGGGTGCGAAACGCCTGGCCTGCTTCTCCGCATCCTTGGGAAATTCGTGCGGCAGGTCGTGTTTGCGCAACGCGATCTCGATCTCCATGCCGGGGTCGGCATAGTTGCCCAGCACCTGCACGATACGCCCGATCGGCTGGGCATGTTTGTCGGGGTGCTTGAGTATCTCCAGTATCACGACCTGTCCGGCCTTGGCATCGCCCGTCCCGCCTGAAGCGACCAGAATGTCCTGGCTGATGCGCCGGTTTTCGGCCACTACATAATGGATGCCGTGCTCTTCATACAGGCGACCGACCACGCGGCTGTTGGCGCGCTCCAGCACTTCGACGATCTTGGCTTCCGGGCGCCCGCGCCGGTCGACGCCGCTCTGCCGCACCATCACGATGTCGCCGTGCAGCACCTTGTGCATTTCCTTCTCGCTGAGGAACATGTCCGGACTGCCATCCTCCGGAATCAGGAAGCCGAAGCCGTCCGGGTGGCCCTGTACCTTGCCCTTGACCAGATCGAGCTTATCCACCACGCAAATGGCGCCTTTGCGGTTGCGCATGATCTGCCCGTCGCGCTCCATCGCACGCAGGCGGCGCGCAAACAGGTCTTCCTCGTGAGTCTCGATGTGCAGCAATTGCAGCAATTCCTCATCGCTGACCGGTGCGCCCTGCTCCGCCAGTATCTGCAAAATGAATTCCCGGCTCGGCAGCGGATGCTCGTATTGCTCGCGCTCGCGCTCCAGATGAGGGTCTTGCAGGCGTAAATTCTTTTTCTTTTTCATTGACAATAAATCCTTTAACAATTAAATTGCGCGCCTTCGGCAGCTCTCAGCCCAGATGGCGGAATTGGTAGACGCGCACGGTTCAGGTCCGTGTGCCGCAAGGTGTGGAGGTTCGAGTCCTCTTCTGGGCACCAGTTATAAATCTCAACGCAAAGGCAAAATACGCATCACAGACATTGTGATGCGTATTTGCGTTGCTCATTGCCGCCACCAGCTTATTCGAACGGGTGGCGCAGCACGATGGTTTCATCGCGATCCGGTCCGGTCGAGACCATGTCAACCGGCACCCCGCAGACCGTGGCAATGCGCTCCAGATAGTTGCGCGCGGCTTGCGGCAGTTCTTCATAGCGCTGCACTCCCAGCGTGCTTTGACTCCACCCCGGCATTTCTTCATACACCGCCTGGCAATCCGTCAGCGCGTCGGCGCCCGCCGGCAGGATATCGCTGTCCACGCCATTGATGCGATAGCCGACGCCGATGCGTACCTTCTCCATGCCGTCCATCACGTCCAGTTTGGTAACGCATAATCCGGATACGCCGTTGATCTGGATCGAGCGTTTGAGCGCGGCGGCATCGAACCAGCCGCAGCGGCGCGCGCGCCCGGTGGTGGAGCCGAATTCGTGGCCGCGCTGCGCCAGACCTGCGCCGATCGGGTCGCATTTATCCACGGCGTCATACAGTTCCGTGGGAAACGGGCCGGAGCCGACGCGCGTGGTGTAGGCCTTGGTAATACCCAGCACATAGTCGAGCATCTGCGGCCCCACCCCGGCGCCGGCACAGGCCGCACCGGCGATGCAGTTGCTGGAGGTGACGAACGGATAGGTGCCGTGGTCGATGTCCAGCAATGCGCCCTGCGCGCCTTCAAACAGCAGACTGTTGCCCGACTGGTTGGCTTCATACAGGGCGCGCGGCACGTCCATCACCAGCGGCTTGATGCGTTCCGCCAGCGCCAGCGCATCGTCCAGGGTTTTCTGGAAATCGACCGTTGCGCTGTGGAAATAGTTTTTCAGTACAAAATTATGGTAGTCCAGCACTTCGCCAAGCTTGGCGGCAAAACGCTCGCGATGAAAAATATCCTGCAGGCGGATCGCGCGGCGCGCCACTTTGTCTTCATAGGCCGGGCCGATGCCGCGCCCGGTAGTGCCGATCTTGGCGTCGCCTTTCGCCAGTTCGCGCGCTTTGTCGATCGCTTCGTGATAAGGTAGAATCAACGGGCAGGCCTCGGAGATTTTCAGGCGGCTGTAAATGTCGATGCCGGCCTGCTGCAACTGGTCCATTTCCTTGAGCAGAGCCGGGGGCGACAGCACCACGCCGTTGCCGATATAGCACATCACATGATCGCGCAGGATGCCGGACGGGATCAGATGCAGCACGGTTTTCTTGCCGCCGATCACTAGCGTATGGCCGGCATTGTGCCCGCCCTGGAAGCGCACCACGCCATGCGCATGATCGGTCAACCAGTCGACAACCTTGCCCTTGCCTTCATCGCCCCACTGGGTGCCGATTACCACTACGTTCTTAGCCATTACCAAGCTTCCAATCCTGAAAAATCAAAGGGCGACAACCTGCCAGCTCCCGTCGCGCAACACCAACTCGCGATCACATTGCAATTCTCCGTGCAGGGTTGCCTCACCGAGCAAATCCACTACCACCGTTTCGCCCGCAGCGCGCAGTTGCCCAATCTTGTCGCGCAATGCGGCATCGTTCTGGTACGGCGCGCGTATTCCCGCGCGGGATGCCTGCGCCGGCAACAGGTTATACAGCTGGCGCAGGTCCATGCTGAACCCGGTGGCGGGACGCGCGCGTCCGAAACTCTTGCCGAGATCGTCATAGCGTCCGCCCAGGGCAATCGCATCGTGGCTTCCGGCGTGATAAGCGGCAAACACCATGCCGCTGTGATAGTGGTAGCCGCGCAAATCGGCAAGATCGATGCCGACACGCGCAACCAGCGGCTGCAGGCTAGCACAAGCCATTTGCAGCATATCCAGCGCGGCACGTATCCCGGAATGATCGGGCAATTGCCGGCGCGCGCGCGCCAGCACTTCGTCACAATTTCCGTACAGGGTCGGCAATGCCAGCAACGCGTCGCGCAAGGTCGCATCCAGCGGTTGCACCAATGTCTGCAATGTCGCGCTGTCCTTGCCCTGCAACGCGGCGAACAATTCATTCTCCAGCTCCCGGTCAAGCCCGGCGTGGCTCACCAGCGCGCGGAACACGCCGACATGCCCGAGGTCGAGATGGACATTCTCAATCCCGAGCAGCGCCAGAGATTGCAGCATCAGTTGCTGAATTTCCAGGTCGCTCTCCAGCCCGCCGTGTCCATACAGCTCGGCGCCGATCTGCAGCAACTCGCGGGTACGGGTCAGACCGGCCGGCTGGGTATGCAGCACGCTGCCTGCATAGCACAGACGCGCCAGGCCTTGCCGATTGAGCAGGTGCGCATCAATGCGTGCCACCTGCGGTGTGATGTCGGCGCGCAATGCCAAGGTGCGGCCGCTCAACTGGTCGATCAGTTTGAAAGTGCGCAGGTCCACATCGCGGCTGCCGTCGATCAGCAATGACTCGACATATTCCAGCATCGGCGGTGCAACCAGCTGGTAGCCATGCACGCGCATCAACTCGAGGAACTGTGCGCGCATCCTCTCGATCCGCCACGCCTCGTCGGGCAGTATGTCCTGTATATATTCCGGCAACAACCAGTTCGGCATCAGGGCACCTCTAAAAATCCACACTTCATCCCAACTGCTGCGTTGCGGGAAAAAGTTTCTTGCTTACATATCATGCATATGCCGCGCTGCGAAATTTTTCCCGCGCCTTGCATTTGGGCGAACTCTGAGTTTTTAGAGACGCCCATTATTTCACCCAATAAATCAGCAATAGACCGCTCAACATAAACGTCAGGCCGAGAAAGCGCAATTGCCCATCCTGAAACTGTGTCAGCTTGTGCAATGTTTCACGCCAGGCGGAAGGAAACAGAAACGGCATTATGCCTTCGAGAACCAGCATCAGCCCAAACGCCATCAACAAGTATTCCAGCACGATGTTACGCAGGCATTACCTGCCCGATTTGCCGGAACTCTTCAGATACTTGAAAAAAGCCGAGCTCGGGTCCAGCACCATCATGTCACTCTTGTTCTTGAAACTTTGCTTATAGGCTTCCAGGCTGCGATAGAACGAGTAAAACTCCGGGTTGCGCCCGAATGCAGCCGCATACAGGGCAGCCGCCTTGGCATCGCCTTCGCCCTTGGTTTTTTGCGCGGTACGGTAGGCTTCCGCCAGAATCACCTCGCGTTGCCTGTCGGCATCGGCCTTGATCTTTTCACTCTCGGCCGCACCGGAAGCGCGCAGCTCATTGGCGACACGCTTGCGTTCGGCATCCATGCGGCGATACACCGACTCGCTGATTTCCAGCGGGAAATCGACGCGCTTCAGGCGCACATCCAGCACCTCGACGCCGATCTTGCGCGCATCGCTGTCGGTCTTGGTGCGCAGCACTTCCATGATTTTGTCGCGCTCGCCGGATACTACCTCGTGAATGGTGCGCTTGCCGAATTCCTCGCGCATACTGGAATTGACCGTCTGCAGCAGGCGTGTTTTGGCGCGCACTTCATCGCCACCGACGCTGACGTAATACTGCTTCACGTCGACAATGCGCCATTTGACGAAGGAATCCACCAGCACGTTTTTCTTTTCCGCCGTGATGAAACGTTCCGGTTCGACAGTATCCAGCGTCAGGATGCGCGAATCGAAATAGCGCACGTTCTGCATCAGCGGCACCTTGAAATAAAGACCCGGCTCGGTCTTGATACCGACCGCCTCGCCCAACTGGAACACGATCGCATTCTGCCGCTGATCCACCACGAATATGCTCATGCTCAACAAGACCAGCGCGGCAACCGCGCCAATCAGTACGTTACCCGTATTCCTGTTCATCGTGCCTCCCTGTCGCGTCCCAGCAGCGAATCCCGTGCGCGCTGTGCTGCGGTGTTGTCACTCGACTGTGAAGTGGCGGGTGATGTGTCAGCCGCCGCGCCGGCCGCGCGCGTGCTCTCGATCAATTTGTCCAGCGGCAAATACAGCAGGCTGTTGCCGTTCTTCTGATCAATCATCACCTTGCTGATGTTGCCCATCACCTGCTGCATCATGTCCAGATACATGCGCTCGCGCGTCACGGCGGGCGCCTTTTCGTATTCGACGAGAATCTGTTTGAAGCGACTGGCATCACCCTCGGCATTGGCGATCACACTCTGCCTGTAGCCTTCCGCCTCCTGGATGAGGCGGGCCGCCGTACCACTGGCGCGCGGCACCACGTCATTGGCGTAAGCCTGCCCCTCATTCTTCTGGCGCTCGCGATCCTGGCCAGCCTTCACCGCATCGTCGAAAGCCGCCTGCACCTGTTCGGGCGGTTGCGCGTTCTGCATGGTCAGCTTGCTGATCAGGATGCCTGACTTGTAACGATCCAGAATATCCTGCATCAACTTGGTCGCCGAGGCCGCGACTTGCTCGCGACCTTCGTACAGCACAAAATCCATCTTGCTCTTGCCGACCACTTCGCGAATTGCGGTTTCCGCGGCCTGACGCACGTTCTCATCCGGCATGCGGTTGTTGAACAAATAATCGGCCGGGTCTTTGAGGAAATACTGCACCGCGAACTGGATATCGATGATGTTCTCATCATCGGTCAGCATCAGCGACTCTTTAAGCATCTTGTTCTTGACGTTGTCGCGATAACCGACTTCCACCGTTCTGACCTGGCTCAAATTGACAATCTCCACGGTCTCGACCGGAAACGGCAAATGCCAGCGCGGGCCGGGCTCCGTCGCCTCGAGGTACTTGCCGAAGCGCAACACCACGCCGCGCTGGCTGGCATCCACGATGTAGAAGCCGCTGCCTATCCAGATCAGCGCGGCAATTGCGGCGATCAAGCCAATGCCGGGGCCAAACCCCTTCACGGGCTCATTACCGCCGGACTTGCCTTTGCCGCCTTTGCCGCCCATCACGCCCGCAATTTTTTCATTGAGCTTCCGCAGCAATTCTTCCAGATCGGGCGGTCCGCCGTTGTTCCTGTTGCCCCATTGCGGGTCATTCAATCCCATAACTAATCCTCACTAATAGGTTTGTTGGCTGTTTCACGTGATTGACGCGCAACCTTGGTTTCAGCCAAGGCAAGCCGCAAACCATCCATGCCTGCGCCGCTTCTGGCGCTCAAAAAAACGCGGTTGATTCTACCATAGTCGTCGCGCAGCAGGCTCGGCGGCACATCCTGCAAATCAATTTTATTGAATACCAGAACCTGCGGAATATCCGCCGCGCCAATCTCCGCCAGCACCTTGTTTACTTCGGCAATTTGATCGTCCCGATTGGCATTGCTGGCATCCACTACATGCAGCAACAAATCGGCCTGCACGGTCTCTTCCAGCGTGCTGCGAAAGGCCGCGACCAGAGAATGCGGCAGATGGCGGATGAACCCGACGGTGTCCGATACCACGATCTCGCCCTGCCCTTCGGTAAACATGCGGCGCGATGTGGTATCCAGCGTGGCGAACAACTGGTCAGCCACATAGGCATCGGCACGGGTCAGCCTGTTGAACAGCGTGGACTTGCCTGCGTTGGTGTAACCCACGATGGACACCGACAGGACATCGGCACGATGGCGCGCACGGCGTTGTATGGCGCGTTGATGCCTGAGTTTCTCCAGGCGGTCTTTCAGCAAATGAACGCGTTTTTCCAGTTTGCGCCGGTCCAGTTCCAGTTTGGTTTCACCGGGACCGCGCGCGCCCACCGCAAATTTCTGCTGCCCCATGCCGACACCCTGCCCAACCAGGCGCGTGGCGAGATACCTGAGTTGCGCCAGTTCCACCTGCACCTTGCCTTCGTGGCTTTGCGCGCGCTGTGCAAAGATGTCCAGGATCAGCATGGTGCGGTCTATCACGCGTGTGTTCAACTTGGTAGTCAGGTTGCGCATCTGCGCGGGAGAAAGATCGTGATTGAAGATGACCAGCGGCACTTGCGTCCGCTCCACGAGTTCGGCGATTTCCTGAACTTTGCCGCTGCCTGCGAATAATGCCGCATCAGGACGCTGTCGCTTGCCCTCAACGACAGCCAGCGTGCGCACTCCGGCTGTCTCGGCCAGCAAGCGCAATTCTTCCAGACTTTCGCTGTAGTCGTTTTCGCCGAAATCAATACTGACCAGCACTGCGCCATCAGCGCCGGCGGGCGTTTGCTGCATTACTCGGAATCGTCGGGGTAAGAAATACTGACCGCTCGTGCCGGAACAATGGTGGAAATGGCGTGTTTGTAGACCATCTGCGTGACAGAGCTCTTCAGCAGCACCACATACTGATCGAATGATTCGACCTGGCCTTGCAGCTTGATGCCATTTACCAGATAAATTGCAACCTGCACATGTTCCTTGCGCAGCGCATTCAGAAACGGATCCTGCAGTTGTTGTCCTTTTGTGCTCATATTTATTGCTTTTATTTAGTTAGGAACGGGAGGGTACTCTACTGGATTCCGGCGCGGCTGTGAACACATTCAGCCGAAATAAACTGGCGTCCCCAACGAGATTCGAACTCGTGTTACCGCCGTGAAAGGGCGATGTCCTAGGCCTCTAGACGATAGGGACGTTAACTTTTAGCTCTTTTGGTGGAGGTAAGCGGGATCGAACCGCTGACCTCTTGCATGCCATGCAAGCGCTCTCCCAGCTGAGCTATACCCCCGGTACCCCGAAAAGAGCGCGCATTATAGTGATGCGACCTATGCTTGTAAAGCGGACTGCAGAAGTCCTTTTCTTGAACTGCCGGGATGATTCCACGATAATGCCCGTCCCCATGAACAAGCACTCCCGCCCGCCACTCCGGTTACGCCAAATGAAAAAAATGATCCCTCAAATCGCGGTATCCAGAAATTATGTGTTTTCCTGCCGCAACATTGTGTTGGCGCTGCTATGCCCGCTGGTTATCACGGCCTGTGACAACATCCCCGCCCTCACGCCGTATGTATTTGACATGACGCGCCTCAATCAGGACGGTAGCGTGAATGACGGCAAGGACTACGCCGGCCAGCCATGGGCATGCGTGCTGGACAACAAATCCGGTTTGATATGGGAAGTAAAAAAATCCGAGTCCGGGTTGCAGAACATGAACAACACCTACACCTGGCATGACCCGAACCAGGACAGCAACGGCGGTTTTGCCGGAAAGGCCAATGGCGGCGTCTGCAGCGGCAGCGGTTGCGACACCGCTTCGTATGTCAAAGCGGTCAATGCCATAAAGCTTTGCGGCTTTACCGACTGGCACCTTCCCAGCCGCTTTGAAATGGGCACCATCGTGGATGAAAGCGTTTTCTATCCCGGCCCTACCATCCCAAAGGATTTCTTCCCTGAATCCCTGGCCGGAAAATACTGGACTGACTCAACCTTCAAGACCCGCCGCGCCAGCGCTTGGGCGTGGCGTTTCGATTATGGCAGCGAATATATTACGGAAAAGAGTGACGCCCTCAATGTAAGGCTGATTCACATCGGCCCGGTAAAACCAGAGGTAAAAACATCCCCGGCCGAATAATCAGGGGCGCCTCCAAGGAAACACCGATTAATCCTCATTGCGAGGAGCATAGCAACGTGGCAATCCAGGAAATCGTTGTATATCAAAATACTGGATTGCCACGCCTCGCTCGCAATGAACTGTGCTTGGCGTCAAGCATATTCTGCCGAAAAAGGAGCATTGGCCGTTGCCACGGCGAAAGCTTGCCTCAACAATTTATGCGCAATCGCGATGTTGATGACCTTCGGCGGTTTACCCAATGCTTTC
>JACOUM010000004.1 GCA_016177795.1 Nitrosomonadales bacterium
ATTGGATGGCTTCGCAGTCGGCTGGGATGAAGCCGACATGCTACGAGCCAGTCTCAAATCGAGACCAGACCAATTCTCCGAATTACTCCGTTTGTTCAACTCGTTATAGGGCATCATTTGTTTAACGTTGGGACACTACTGATTTGAGGTTGTTATGAAATTATTGGTTATTGGTTCCGGTGGTCGCGAGCACGCGCTGGCTTGGCGCCTGGCGCAGGGAGCGAAAGTGCAGAAAGTTTTTGTCGCACCGGGCAACGCCGGCACGGCGCTGGAGGAGGGCGTGAAGAATGTCGCCATCACCGCCATTCCCGACCTGATCGAATTTGTGAAGCGCGAAGACATCTACATGACCGTGGTTGGCCCGGAAGCGCCGCTGGCGGCGGGTGTGGTGGATGCCTTCCGCGCGGAAGGCCTGAAAATCTTCGGCCCGACCAGGGCTGCCGCGCAACTGGAATCCTCCAAGGATTTTGCCAAGCGTTTCATGACGCGGCACAACATCCCCACCGGTTTTTTCGAAACCTTCAGCGATATCGCCGCAGCCAGGGCCTATGTCGAAAAACACGGCGCCCCCATCGTCATCAAGGCTGATGGTCTCGCTGCCGGCAAGGGCGTGGTCGTTGCCATGACCGGGGATGAAGCATTTGCCGCCATCGACATGATGCTGGCCGACAACAAGTTTGGCGATGCCGGTGCGCGTGTGGTGATCGAGGAATTCCTCGAAGGCGAGGAGGCCAGCTTCATCGTCATGGTTGACGGCAAGCACGTGCTGGCGATGGCCACCAGCCAGGATCACAAGCGCCTGCTGGACGGCGACAACGGCCCCAATACCGGCGGCATGGGCGCGTATTCGCCCGCGCCGGTGGTCACTCCGGAGATCTATGCGCGCGCGTTGCGCGAGGTCATCCAGCCGGTGGTGCGCGGCATGGAGAGCGAAGGGATCATCTACACCGGATTTCTGTACGCGGGCCTGATGATTTCGCCGGGCGGCGGCATCAAGGTGCTGGAATTCAACTGCCGCATGGGCGACCCGGAAACCCAGCCGATCATGCTGCGCCTGAAAAGCGACTTCGCCGCCATCCTCAAACACGCCATCGATGGCACGCTCGACAAGGTCGAAGCGGAATGGGACCGGCGCACCGCGCTCGGTGTGGTGCTGGCGGCGGCGAATTACCCCGACACGCCGCGCAAGGGCGATGTCATCGCCGGATTGCCGAAGAAGCTGGAGGATGCGCATGTATTCCATGCCGCTACCGCCATGCAGGACGGCAAGGTGGTCACCAGCGGCGGCCGCGTGCTGTGCGTCGTTGCGCTGGGCGACATGGTCAAGGTAGCGCAGAAACGCGCTTATGAAATCGCCGACAGCATTCATTTCGACGGCTGCCAGATGCGGCGCGACATCGGCTGGCGCGCGATAGCCAACAGGAAGTAATTGTTCCGCCACAGCGCATCCAGTCGCCGCATTGCCGCCTATCTCAGGCGCGGCGGCCTGATCGCCTACCCCACCGAATCCTGCTACGGGCTGGGCTGCGACCCGGACAATCGAACAGCGGTATTGCGTCTGCTCAAACTCAAGCAGCGCCCGCAGCGCAAGGGATTGATCCTGATCGCGGCGAGTTACCGGCAAGTGGCGCGCTATCTGCAGCCGCTCACGCAGGCTCAGCAACAGCGACTGCATGAAGCGGGGGAGCAGGCGGTCACCTATCTGATGCCGGCACATCATACCGCGCCGCGCTGGCTGCGCGGTAGCCACGACACGCTGGCGGTGCGTCTCACCGCGCATCCGGTGGCGGCGCAACTGTGCCGCAGCGCCAACAGCGCGCTTGTTTCCACCAGCGCCAACCGCAGCGGCCAGCGCCCGGCCAGAACTTATGCGCAATGCCGACGCCTGTTCGGCGGGAAGGTTTGGGTATTGCCGGGGCGCGTGGGCAAACGCAAGAAACCTTCCACGATCCGCGCCTGGGCGAGCGATCGAATCATCCGCAATTAACCAAAAGTATCGTCCACGAAAATCACAAAAAACACGAAATATTCAATACGTAAATTTACGCTGTCATTTAATGGATGAATGATTGCATCACGTTTAACATACTGCATCGTTTTGTGAATTTCGTGTCTTTCGTGGATCAATAGTTCTAATAATTAACACGGACAAGAATATGAGCAGCCCAGATGCTACCGCCGTCAGGAAATACCTGCTTGAACTGCAGGGCCGCATCGTTGCGCGTCTGGAACAGGTGGACGGCAAACCGTTCCGCCGCGACAACTGGGACCGGCCGCAGGGTGGCGGCGGCATCAGCTGCATCCTCGAAGAGGGCAACGTGCTGGAGCGCGGTGGCGTGGCATTTTCACATGTGATGGGCGACAGCATGCCGGCCGCTGCTACCGCGCATCGCCCCGAGCTGGCCGGCCGCCGCTGGGAGGCGATGGGCGTGTCGCTGGTATTGCACCCGCGCAATCCCTACGCCCCCACCACCCATGTCAACGTGCGCATGTTCGTGGCGATGAAAGACGGCGAAAAACCGGTATTCTGGTTCGGCGGCGGCATGGATCTGACACCGTACTACGGCTTCGAGGAAGACGCGGTGCATTTCCATCGGACCTGCCAGGATGCGCTCGCGCCGTTCGGTGATGACCTGCATCCCAAATACAAGAAATGGTGCGACACATATTTTTACCTCAAGCACCGCAATGAGCCGCGCGGCATCGGCGGCATCTTTTTCGACGACCTTTGCGCACCGGACTTCGCCACCGCCTTCGCCATCCAGCAAAGCGTCGGTGATCATTTCCTGTCTGCCTATGTGCCGATTCTCGAGCGCCGCATGAACACCCCTTACGGTGAACGCGAGCGTGACTTTCAGCTGTACCGGCGCGGCCGCTATGTGGAATTCAACCTGGTGATCGACCGCGGCACCATCTTCGGCCTGCAAAGCAACGGCCGCACCGAATCCATCCTGATGTCCATGCCGCCGCTGGTGAAATGGCGTTATGACTGGCATCCGCAGCCGGGTTCGGCGGAAGCGGAGTTGTATGAGAAGTTTCTGAAGCCGAAGGACTGGGTGTAGGAAAATTTATTGATCAATTTTTTGTAAAATTATGCCGCGAAACCAGCCCCCCACCAGCATCGGCTCGTCGCTGATGATCTCCAGCTCCGGCGCGGCACGCAGAACATCCTCGAATACCACATCCATGCGCGTCGCAAAATGGCGCGTCAGCAGGTTGAACGCGCGGCGCAGCCACGCGGATTGTTTTGGGCGCAGGAACTTGTCGAACAGGATAATGGTGCCGCCCGGCTTGAGTACGCGCGCCGCCTCGCGCAGGCATTTTTCCGGCTGCGGCACCACGGCGACGATCAGGTGCAGCACCACATGATCGAACTGCGCGTCGGCGAACGGCAGCGCCATGCCGTCGCCCAGCACCCAGTCGAGATGCAGCTTCGCGCCGCGCGGCTTGGCGCGGGACAGCATCGCGGCATTGAAATCGAGCGCGGTGTAGCGGTGCAGCGCCGGCAGCAGCGGCAAGTCGAGCCCCGTTCCGACCCCGCTCAACAATACTTCCACGGCCTTGTCCGTCGGCAAGGCGCGCAACGAGCGCAGGCGCGCTTCCCGCATCGGCCGCTCGATGACCAGATCGTAGAACGGCGCGATCAGGCTGTAGCTATGGCGGAGCAGCGGGTTTTCGAGATAGGGCTGGCCATTCTTTTCCATAGCGTGAGTGTAGCGAAAAGTAACCCGGTAAACCGCAGTTGACGGGATAGCAGGGGCGAATTTATTCGCCCGGATAACAAGATTGCGTGCGAATTCATTCGCACCTACAGGTAATCCAGCGCCACTCCCGCAAACACCGCTGCGCCGAACCAGTTGTTGTGCAGGAATGCCTTGAAACATTGTTCGCGATTCCGGTTCCCGATGAGGGTGTAGTGATACAGCGCGATGCCTGCTGCAACAATCAATCCCGCGTAATGCACCCAGCCCAATCCGGCCATCCGCCCTGCAAGCGCCAGCAATATCAGGGTAACGGCATAGCAGGCCATCACCGCCGCCACGTCGTATTTGCCGAATAACAGCGCGGAGGAATGGATGCCGAGATGGACGTCGTCATCCCTGTCCACCATCGCGTATTCGGTGTCGTAGGCGATCGCCCAGAACACGTTGGCAAGCAGCAGCACCCATGCGACCAGCGGCACGTCGCCAAGCTGCGCGGCAAACGCCATCGGGATGCCGAAGCCGAAGGCGATGCCGAGATAGGCCTGCGGAATGGCGAAGAAGCGTTTGGTGAACGGGTAGCTGGCGGCGAGGAATACGGCGGGAATAGACAGCAGCAAGGTGAGTGCATTCAGCATCAGGACCAGCAAGAAGGCGGCGAAAGTCAGCGCCGCCGCCAGCCACAGCGCCTCTGCTTCGCTGACCTTGCCGCTGGCAAGCGGACGTTCCCGAGTGCGTTCGACGTGCCTGTCAATGTGACGGTCGGCGTAGTCATTGATGACGCAGCCGGCCGAGCGCATCAGCACGGTCCCGAGCGTAAAGATGACGACAATGTGCCACGCCGGATACCCGCCGCCCGCGACCCATACGCCCCACAGTGTCGGCCACAGCAACAGCAGGATGCCGATCGGGCGATGCAAACGGGTAAGCTGGATATAGAGTGACAGGCGTTCGGAGAAGGTCATTACTATCAAAGCCACTAAATGAATAGCCTAAAAATAACCCTACATTTTAGTCGGACTAGCCCTTGCACAATCAAGCTGTAGCAAAAAAACAACATAATAAAAACCCTGTTGTAAACTTTACTATTTTAGTCGGACAATATTCGCGGTTTCAGTAGTTTTTTCAGATATGGCAACAAGCAATAGCTCCGTTTTTTCAACCTCTTGGAGGATACACCATGTTACTCAAGAAATATCCCGCATCAAGCATCGCTGCAATAGCAGCGCTTTTGATCACACCAAGCGTTTGGGCAGCGGATACGCTGACCGACGCGCTGACCGTTGGCAAGGCATCGGGCAATCTGCAACTTCGCTATGAAGGCGTCACCCAGAATAATGCACTGCAAAATGCAGACGCAATCACGGCACGCTTGCGCCTGGGCTATGAAACCGGGACTTTCAACGGTTTCGGCGCAATGGTTGAAGCGGAAACATTGACCGCTTTGGGTAACAAGAAATACAACAGCACGGCTGCAGGCAATCCTGGCCTTGGCACACATAGCGTCGTGGCAGACCCGGAAGCCACAGAAATCAATCAGGCTTACCTGAGCTACAGCGGCATCGCCAATACCACTGTCAAATGGGGGCGTCAGCGCCTTATTCTGGACAATGCGCGCTTTGTCGGCAATGTGGGCTGGCGCCAGAACGAGCAAACCTATGATGCCTTCACGTTGGTCAACAAGTCGCTGCCTGACACCACGCTCACTGCCGGCTACATCACCAATGTCAATCGCGTATTCAGTGACAATTCGGCTGCCACTACCGGTGCGGCTGCAGGCAACCACAAGATGCAATCCACCATCCTGAATGCAAATTACAAGGGGTGGAGCTTTGCCGAGATCGTCGGCTATGCCTATATGTTGGACTATGACACCACTACCGCATTCACTGCCAATTCATCGGACACCTACGGCCTCCGTTTGAAAGGTAGCTCACCGATGGGTGGCAACAAGGTGCTGTATACGGCGGAATTGGCAGAGCAGCGCAGCGCCCACGGCAATGCGACCAACTATAAAACCAACTACACCCTGCTGGAAGCCGGCATAGACATGACCAATATCGCGGTATTCAAGCTGGGATATGAAGTGCTGGGCTCAGACACCGGCGCCGCCAACACACAATTCAAGACTCCACTGGCTACGCTGCATGCCTTTAACGGCTGGGCAGATACGTTTCTGACTACGCCAAACAACGGCCTGAAGGATACCTATGTATCGGCTAACACCAAGCTGGCTGGCATCGCTCTTGGAGCGGTCTACCATGACTACGGTGCGGACGTGACTACTGCCACGATCAATAACCTTGGAAGCGAATGGAATCTTGTGGCGACATACAAGTACGACAAAAACTATACCGTCGGATTGAAATATGCAGATTACTCGGCCGGCGACGTGGCGGCAGGCTATGTCGATACCAAAAAGACTTGGCTGTGGGGCGCGTTCAGTTTTTAATAAACTGCCAATCTGTGATTTGAGTTAGATTCTCTATTCAGTTCGCCAGGGCAGACAAACTAACGGGCATCTTCGGATGCCCGTATTTTATTGTGGCCGCCAACTCATTCGCGCATGGATCGCCATTGCGCTGGCGAATCCGCACCCACCCAAACTTCTTCGGGGAGATGAGGTTATTCCTGAGCTCGCTCCCGGATAATGCGCACCACCTCCGGTATCTTGCGCAGCTTGCGCATGATATTGGCAAGATGCAGGCGATGGCTCACTCCCAGGGTGAAATGCAGGGCGGTATATTCGCCTTCACTGCTGAAGCTGACATTCTCGATGTTGGATTCGGATTCGGCGATCGCGGCAGCGACTTTCGCCAGCACCCCGCGCTGATTGGCGACCACCAGCTTGAGGCCGACTTCGAAGGAGCGGCTGATGTTCTTGTCCCACACCACATCCAGCCATTGTTCGCCAGCGCGCCCTCTGCGCAGGGACGGACAATCATGGGTGTGCACCACCAAACCCTGCCCGCCGGTCAATACTCCGACAATCGGATCGCCGGGGATCGGGCGGCAACATTTGGCGAACTGTACCGCCATGCCTTCCGTGCCCTGTATGGTGATAGCGGTGGCGGCCACCTCACCCGGCGCCGCTTCGCCAAGACAGGCCAGTTGGCGTGCCACCACCATGTTGAGGCGGCGGCCCAGTCCAATGTCGGCGAGAATTTCCTGGCGCGTTTTTACGCCGGTATTTTTGAGCAATTTATTCCAGTGCGCTTTGCCCATATCCTGCGGTTTGATGCCCAATATGTGCAGCGCCTGATTGAGCAGGCGTTCGCCAAACTTTGCGGATTCACCTGACTGGATGGTCTTGAGAAAATGGCGGATCTGACTGCGCGCCTTGCTGGTGCTCACATAGCCCAGCCAGGCCGGATTCGGTTTGGCCTGCGGCGCAGTGATGATCTCCACGCGGTCGCCGTTCCTGAGTTCGGTGCGCAACGGCACCAGTTCATGGTTTACCTTGACGGCAATGCAATGGTTGCCGATATCGGTATGTACGCTGTAAGCAAAATCCACCGCCGTCGCGCCGCGCGGCAACGAGAGTATCTTGCCCTTGGGCGTGAATACATACACCTCGTCCGGAAACAGATCCACTTTAAGGTGCTCGAGAAATTCCGCCGAATCGCTGCTCTGGCTCAGGCTTTCCAATAACTCCTGCAGCCATTGGTGGGTCTTCTTGTGCAAGTCGCTGATGGAAACATGGCCGCTCTTGTATAACCAGTGCGATGCCACACCCGCATCGGCAATCTTGTGCATCTCGTGGGTGCGAATCTGGATCTCGATGGGCGTGCTGAACGGCCCGAACAATGTGGTGTGCAGCGACTGATATCCGTTCACTTTGGGAATGGCAATATAGTCCTTGAACTTGCCGGGAATCGGGTTGTACAAGCCATGCAGCACGCCCAGCGCCACGTAGCAGGAAGCGAAATCGTCCACCAGCACGCGAAAACCGTAGATATCCAGCACCTCGGCAAAGGCCAGCGACTTGCTCTGCATTTTCTTGTAAATGCTGTAGATATTCTTTTCCCGGCCAGTCACATCGGCCTGAATATTGGCTTCAGCCAGCCGTTGCCGGATCGCATCGAGGATCTTGCCGACCACCTGGCGGCGGTTGCCGCGCGCCACCATGAGCGCCTTGGACAGCACCGCAAAACGATTGGGGTGCAGGTGCTTGAAACTCAGATCCTGCAGCTCGCGGTAGATGTCATTCAGCCCGAGGCGATTGGCAATCGGCGCGTAGATTTCCATGGTCTCGCGGGCGATGCGTTCGCATTTGTCATGAGCCATGGATTCCAGCGTACGCATATTGTGCAGACGGTCAGCCAGCTTGATCAGGATGACGCGCACATCGCGCGCCATTGCCATCAGCATCTTGCGGAAGTTTTCCGCCTGCGCGTCCTCGCGGGTTTCAAACTGGATCCGGTCCAGCTTGCTCAATCCATCCACCAGCTTGGCAACCGGCTTGCCGAATTTTTCCGCGACCTGTTCGGCGGTAATGCTGGTGTCTTCCACCACGTCATGCAGCAGTGCGGCGATGATCGCCTGGACATCGAGGCGCAGGGTGGCAAGAATGCGTGCTACGGCAATCGGGTGGGAAATATAGGGGTCGCCGGACTGGCGTTTCTGGCCTTGATGCGCCGCCCGGCTGAATTCAATTGCCTCGCGGACATGTTCGACGTCCCGCGGTTTAAGATAGGCGGAAATTTCCTCGACAAGCAGGTTTATGTCGGCCATTCAGAATTACGCCCATCAGGCTTGGCCACGGTTAAGAATTTCCTTACCCACCTTGCCTTCACTGATTTCACGCAGTGCGACTACCGTGGGCTTATCCTTGCTGTCTTCCACCAGATTTGCCGCGCCATTGGCCAGCTGGCGCGCGCGGTAAGCGGCTGCCAGCGTCAGCTCAAAACGGTTCGGTATTTGCTCGAGACATTCTTCGACGGTAATGCGTGCCATGGTTTACTCCGGGTTCTGTAATCGGTTAATCAATGCCTGATGGCGGGACAATTGCCTTGCACAATGCAGCCTTGCAGAAAGCACTACGGCATTGAGTTCGCGCAACGCCTCGTTCAGATTGTCGTTGATGATAACATAATCGAATTCGGCAATATGGGTGACGTCATCGCGCACCGCCGCCATGCGCCTGGCAATGGTCTCGTTGTCGTCCTTGCCGCGTCCTTTCAGGCGCTGTTCCAGTGCTTCCACCGACGGCGGCAGAATGAAGATGCTGATGCATTCCGGAAATATCTTGCGTACCTGCGCCGCGCCTTGCCAGTCAATTTCCAGCAGAATGTCGCGCCCCCTGCCATTTTCATGGCTGATCCAGGTTTGCGATGTACCGTAAAGGTTGCCATAGACTTCCGCACTTTCCAGAAACTCGCCACGCTGCATCATGACAAGAAAAGTGCTGCGGCTGACAAAATGGTAGTCCTTGCCGTCGCGCTCTCCGGGGCGCGGATCGCGCGTCGTGTATGAAACCGACAGGTCGATTTCCGGATTGATGTTGAGCAGGGCATGCACCAGACTGGTCTTGCCCGCACCGGATGGCGCGCTGACGACAAATAAATTTCCCTGCATGATTTACTCCAGGTTCTGAATTTGTTCGCGCATCTGCTCGATGAGTATCTTCATTTCCATCGCGCTGCGCGACACTTCCGCATCCACTGACTTGGAGCCGAGCGTATTGGCCTCGCGGTTCAATTCCTGCATCAGGAAGTCCAACCGTTTACCCACCGCGCCGCCCTGCGCAAGAACACGGCGCATTTCGGCAAGGTGGCTGGCCAGTCGCGACAGCTCCTCGTCCACATCGATTTTGCTGGCAAACAGCGTGATTTCCTGGCGAACACGTTCGTCTTCAGCATTCTGCATCGCCTCGCGCAAACGCGTAATGAGCTTTTGTTCGTATGCGGCAATTGCGGCAGGAACATGCGGCATCACGCCATTGCGCAGTGCCTCAATCTTCTCCACGCGCTGCAACAGAAACTCCTTGAGTTTTTCGCCTTCCCTCGCGCGCGAAGCGGAGAATTCCTGCAGCACATCCTGCAGCAAGCCGAGCAATGCGGCGCGCAATTCGTCCACCGAGGCGGCCTGCGTTTCCAGCACGCCGTTCCAGCGCAACACATCGGCCACGCCCAGGCTGCGCGCATCGGCCAGTACGGCCTGCACTTCCCTGTTCCAGACGACAAGTTGCTGCAGCAAGTCGCGATTCAGCACTGCCCCGCCTTGCCCGCTGTGCACCGCATAGTTGATGCGGCACTCCACCTTGCCGCGCTGCAATTGTGCAGCAATCGCTTCGCGCAGCGCGCCTTCAAGGCTGCGCAGTTCATCCGGCATACGCAACTGGATATCCAGATAGCGATGATTGACGGCACGCAGCTCCAGGGTAAGCGAACCGCTGTCGAGTTCCGTACTGGCGGTGGCATAGCCGGTCATACTTAGAATCATGGTAATTGCGTCCGAATAAAAGGCTGTGCTGATGTGGCGCATTATATTACGATTACGCACCATGAATTTCTCGATACACCAGGTCAGCCATATCGGCGATCGCAAATATAACCAGGACCGTGTCGCATATGCCTACAGCAATGATACGTTGCTGCTGGTGCTGGCCGACGGCATGGGCGGGCACCTGCACGGGGAGGTTGCGGCCAGCTCGGCCATCGATACCTTTGTCGAGTCATTTGGCCAATATATGCAGTCACCGCCCGCGGATCCGCAGGCATTCCTGGCTGACACCATGCGCCGCGCGCATGAACGCATCATGAGGTTTCCGCACGGTACGGAAATCGGTTTTCCGGGAACGACCTGCATCGCCGCCCTGATACAAAACGGCAAGATGTATTGGGGGCACGCCGGGGATTCACGCCTTTATGTGCTGCGCGACAGTGCGGTGTTATTCAAAACGCGCGATCATTCGATGGTGCGCCAGTGGGTCGAATGGGGCATGATTTCCGCGGAAGAGGCGCGCACCCACCCGCAACGCAACCAGATCACCAATTGCCTCGGCGGCGGTGACGATGACGCGTTTCACATGGAGCCCGGCGAAACCGTCACCCTGCAATCCGGCGATGTCATATTGCTGGGCAGTGACGGCCTGTGGGGGCCGTTCAGCGACCAGGAACTGGCCGAAGCGTTTGCCGCCTCAAGACCTGTCGCCGATGCGCTGGACAACCTGATTGTGCGCGCACTGGATCGCGAAAAAGGACATTCCGATAATGTCACCGGCCTGGCAGTGCGCTGGGGCAGCGGCGAAACCGCGCACAAATCCACCGAGCCGGTCAGCTGCATTCTGGAAATCAACTAGATTCGTGAAGTGGGGAGTAGAACGGCACTTTGTGCCTCAGTGGCAAGTAGAAAACCCACTGACAACTTCCCACTTAACTACTGACTACTAACTACTTACCAGGAATACGCCATGCGCCCAAGCTCCAGAGCACCCAACCAGTTGCGTCAAATCCGCATCACCCGCCATTACACCAGGCACGCCGAGGGGTCGGTGCTGATCGAGTGCGGCGACACTAAAGTCATCTGCACCGCCAGCGTCGAGGAAAAGGTGCCGCCGCACAAAAAAGGCAGCGGCGAGGGCTGGGTCACGGCGGAATACGGCATGCTGCCGCGCTCCACCAATGAACGCATGGCGCGCGAAGCGGCGAGGGGCAAACAATCCGGCCGCACCCAGGAAATCCAGCGCCTGATTGGCCGCAGCCTGCGCGCGGTAGTCGATCTTGGCAAACTTGGCGAACGCACCATCCAGATTGATTGCGACGTGATCCAGGCCGACGGCGGCACGCGTACCGCCAGCATCACCGGCGCGTTTGTCGCGCTGCACGATGCGATCACCGGTTTGACGGGCAAAAAACTGGTCAAGGAAAATCCGCTCAGGGATTTTATCGCAGCGATCTCGGTCGGCATCTACGAAGGCGTGCCGATACTTGATCTGGATTACGCCGAGGACTCCGCCTGCGACACCGACATGAATGTAGTGATGCTGGGCAACGGCCACTTCGTCGAAGTGCAAGGCACGGCGGAAGGCCACCCCTTCACCCGCGCAGAAATGGATGAGCTGCTGGAACTGGCGAAGACCGGCATTGAGCAGCTGATCGGGATGCAGCACGCGGCGCTGGCAGGATAAATCTGGAAAAAATTATCCACGAAAAGCACGAACAAACCCAAGTGAATAAAATGGCTTCTGAATATTTTTCGGCAGCTACAATGACAAGCCGGCACAATCATATATATCTTTCGAGAATTTCGTGTTTTTCGTGGACCGTCCGCTGATATTATGATGAAAAAACTGGTCCTTGCCTCCAGCAATTCCGGCAAGCTGCGTGAATTTCAATTCCTGCTGCAACCGCTCGGCATCGAAGTGCTGACGCAGGCACAACTCGGCATCGATGAGGCCGAAGAGCCGCACCAGACCTTCATCGAAAATGCGCTCGCCAAGGCGCGCCATGCCAGCCGCCTGAGCGGCCTGCCTGCGCTGGCGGATGATTCCGGCATTTGCGTCAGCGCGCTGGATGGCGCGCCCGGTGTGCAGTCCGCGCGCTATGCAGGAGATGACCCAAAGTCCGATCAGAGGAATAATGAGAAGCTGCTGCAGGTCATGCAGGGCGTAGCGGACCGCCGCGCGCATTACTACTGTGTGCTGGTATTGTTGCGCCATGCCGACGACCCGCAACCGCTGATTGCCGAAGGCGAATGGCATGGCGAGATTGCCCTGCAACCCAGCGGGGACGGCGGCTTCGGTTACGACCCGTTGTTCTGGCTGGCAGAGTTTGGCAAGACCAGCGCGCAACTGAAACGCGAACAGAAACACGCCATCAGTCATCGCGGCAAGGCATTGCGGGTATTGCTGGAGAAGCTGCAAACGTCACCTTAACGTGAAACTCGCGCAGCGATTCGTTCGCTCCCTCGCCCGCTTGCGGGAGAGGGTTGGGGAGAGGGAACGGGCATGGCAAGTTTCATTATCAAGGATAGCAACTTGCCATACCCGTTAGGCCGCCTGTTTTTCATCCCCGCCTTTTCACTGCGGGGCGCAAAGCGCCTCGCAGGGCACTCCGTCGCCATCGCCATCCATCGTCTCGACACCGCACTTTGCCAGGTAATGTCGTGCTTCTTCACACGAAGTCATTTCCGAACAGTGTGTTTTATCACCGCAGGCGGCGCCGTCAGGTGCGCCAATCGGGGAATGTTGTGGCACAAAACCAGCGGGATGCTGCTTGCGCCATTGCGCCGGCGCAATGGCCTCGCCCGCCCATAATCCACGCATGGCTTGCTGCGCATCGCGCTGCAATGCCAGAACCTCGTGGTTGTTATGGAAACGCGAATATTCCCACGCCATGCCGCGCCTGACCTGTTCGTGGTTCACGTTGATTTCGCCGATCGACACAGTTGCCACCAGCCGCCCGTAATCATCCACGGCACGACTCACCACGCCTATCTGTTTATCCATCACCAGGTCAGCCAGCGATTGCTGCGATGCGACACCATAAGGCTGGGCTTTTTCCGGCGCATCAATCCCGGCGAGCCGCACTTTCACCGGTTTCCCGCCGCGCAACACCAGCAAGGTATCGCCATCCAGCACGGCGATCACCTTGCCGGAGAAGTCTGCCGCTTGCGCGACACCGCCTATGAACAACAGGGCACAGGCAAGGCAACGCAAGCCATTGGTCACGGCAATGCGCTCTTGATGACAGCCAGGCACAACAGGGTATAGCCGGCGGCGAGCAGGTCATCGAACATCACGCCCAGCCCGCCGTGCCAGTTAGTGTCGAAATAGCGGATCGGCTGCGGTTTGACGATGTCGAAAAAGCGGAACAGCGTGAAGGCCAGCAGCGCCCAATCCAGACCGGGCGGCGTAAAGAACAGCACCAGCAGGAACGCCACGATCTCGTCCCACACGATGCCGCTGTAATCCGCAACACCCAGTACCTTGCCGGTTTTATCGCATATCAATATGCCAAGGGCGAATGCCAGAACCAAAACGAGCAATACCCCCAAATCGGTCAGACGGAGCGAGAGTGCCCAATACAAGGGAAAAGCAACCAGTGTACCGAACGTGCCGGGCGCCTTGCGCGCCAGACCGCTGCCGAAGCCGAACGACAGCAGATGCGCCGGATGGCTCAGCAAAAATCGCCAGCCGGGCTTGACCAGCAATTCACCGGAAATGGTCATAACCGCGAGTCTCGACGTCGAGTGGATTGCCTGCCGCATCGTGCACGATACAGCCTTGCCCCGCAACAATTTCACCGATGCGGGTCAGCGGCAGGTCGAGCCGTGCGGCAATCTTCGACAATTCCGCATGGCGCGCGACGGGAGCAGTGAAGCACAATTCGTAATCGTCGCCGCCGGACAGGATGCATTGCCTTGCCAGCGGCGACGACAGATGGCCATGCAAAGCCGGGGATGCCGGCAGCGCCGGAAAATAGAGCCGCGCGCCCAGTTGCGAGGCTTCCAATATATGCCCGAGATCGGCGAGCAGGCCGTCGGATATGTCGATGGCACTGCTGGCGATGCCGCGTAACGCCAGCCCCAGCGCCACGCGCGGTTGCGGTTGCCGGAGGGCTGGCGCACAGGCGGCAAATTCGGCAGCGGACAAGGCGATACGGCCTTGCAGATGCGCCAGCGCCAACGCTGCATCACCCAGGCAACCGGACACCCAGATTTCATCGCCGGCCTGCGCACCGCTGCGGCGCAACGCCTGTTGCGCAGGCACCTCGCCGAAGATGGTCACGCACAGGTTGAGCGGCCCGCGCGTGGTGTCGCCGCCGACCAGCTCCACGCCATGCTGTTGCGCCAGCGCGAAAAAACCCGCGCTGAATTGCGCCAGCCACGCTTCATCCGCCTCGGGCAGCGCGATCGCCAACACCGCCCAGCGCGGCGCGGCGCCCATCGCCGCCATGTCGGACAAATTCACCGCCAGCGTCTTGTGTCCGAGCAGGAACGGGTCAGCACCGGACAGAAAGTGCGTGCCGCTTACCAGCATATCGCTGGATACCGCCAGCACATTGCCCTCACTCACCTGCAGCAGCGCGGCGTCGTCGCCCACGCCAAGCAACGCGCCCGGGGTGGCGCGGGTGAAGAAACGCCGGATGAGATCGAATTCCGATATGCTCACTTGCAACTCCAGAAAAACCCGTTATCCACAGATTACGCAGATTACACAGATTAAAAAAACAAGAATACTCAGAATCGGCTCGGCGCTGAATATTCTTGTTTACTCTGGGCTTGTCAGGGGGCTGCCATACTGACCATTGCCCAACTGCTTTACCACGAAACTGGGTACGATTTCGAATCGGTTTTAATCTGTGTAATCTGCGTAATCTGCGGATAAGGTGTTTTAGTTTTTTTATCTCGCACTAACCTCGACCGCGCGCACCTGCGGCGCGAGCTTGTCGAGGACGCCGTTGACGTATTTGTGGCCGTCGGTACCGCCGAAGGTCTTGGCCAGTTCAACCGCTTCGTTGATGACAACTTTATAGGGTACTTCGAGATGTTGCGACAATTCAAACGCGCCCAGCAGCAGCACGGAAAATTCCACCGGACTGAGTTCGGCCAGCGGCCGATCGAGACAGGGAGCGAGCAACGCTTCGAGGCCGGCGTGCTGACTCAAGGTGCCGCGCAACAGTTTGGAAAACAGCTCCTTGTCGTAACGGCCGAGATTTTTTTCGGCCAGAATCTGTTTTTCGATCTGCGCCTCTTCGCCTGCGGTGACGCGCCATTGATAAACCCCCTGCAAGGCCAGCTCGCGCGCGCGATGGCGCGGACTTTTATTCGTAGCCTTTCCGGGTTCACCGCTGGCTGCGACCTTGCTCATGCCAGGCCTTTCAGCAGATTGGCCATCTCGATGGCCACCAGCGCGGCCTCACTGCCCTTGACATGCATGCGCTCAAGCGCCTGTTCGTCGGTGTCGGTGGTGAGAATCGCATTGGCCACCGGCACGCCGCAGGCCAATTGCACCTCGTTCACGCAACGCGCCGACTCGTTCGACACCACCTCGAAATGATAGGTGTCGCCGCGGATCACCGCGCCCAGCGCGATCAGCGCGTCAAACTTTTCGCTCTCCGCCATATGCAGCAGCGCCAGCGCAATCTCCAGAGCCCCCGGCACGGTGGCCAGCAGGATGTCGGCTTCGGCGACACCCTGTTGCACCAGCTGCGCGCGACACGCGCCAAGCAGGCCTTCGCACACCTCTGTATTGAAACGGCTTTGCACGATGCCGATGCGCAGGCCGCTGCCGTTGAGATTTTTTTCCAGCTCTTTCATTGGGTCATTCCCTTTACTCGTGAGAGGCGTAACCGACCACTTCCAGGCCGAAACCGGCCATGCTGGGCAGCTTGCGCGGCGTCGCCAGCAGGCGCATTTTGCCCACGCCGAGATCGCGCAGAATTTGCGCGCCGATGCCGTAACTGCGCGGGTCCCAGCGCAACACCGGGTGGTCCTCCAATGTTGCGCAGGCGCGCGTCAGCAAATCCTGCGAAGTTTCTCCGTGGTGCATTAACACCAGCACGCCGCATGGCGACTGGCTGATTTTTTTCAGCGCATCGTGCACGCTGGTCGAATGCGAGTAGTCAACCTGCTCGAGGAAATCCATCACCGACAGCGGTTCGTGCACACGCACCAGAGTCTCGGCATCCGAACAAACCTCGCCCTTGCGCAGCGCCAGAATGGCACGCTGCGTGGTCTTGTCCAGATAAGTAAACAGATCAAACGTGCCGTAAGCCGTCTGCACGCTGCGTTGCGCCACACGTTCGATCAGCTTCTCATTATGGCTGCGATATTCGATCAGGTCGGCAATCGTGCCGATCTTGAGCTGGTGCTGTTCGGCAAATTCAATCAGGTCCGGCAACCGCGCCATCTCGCCGTCATCCTTGAGAATTTCACAGATCACCGCTGCCGGCATCAATCCGGCCAGCTGCGCCAGATCGCAGCCCGCCTCGGTGTGCCCGGCGCGCACCAGCACCCCGCCGTTCTGCGCCATCAGCGGGAAGATGTGGCCGGGTTGCACGATGTCGGACGGCCGTGCGTCCCGGTTGGCCGCCGCCTGGATGGTGCGCGCGCGGTCGGCCGCCGAGATGCCGGTGGTCACACCCGTCGCCGCCTCGATGGATAAAGTGAAATTGGTGCCGAGCGACAAACCGCTCTCGCGCACCATCAGCGGCAAATCGATCTGTTTGCAATGCGCCTCGGTCAACGTCAGGCAAATCAGGCCGCGGCCATGCTTGGCCATGAAGTTGATCTTCTCCGGCGTGACGAATTCGGCGGCGAACACCAGATCGCCTTCATTTTCGCGGTCCTCCTCGTCCATCAGTACGACCATGCGTCCGGCGCGAATCTCCGCGATGATGTCCTGTATTGGTGCAATGCCCGTCATATCGTCTGCTCTTTCTCCGCCTGCAGCATGCGCTCCACATAACGCGCAATCAAATCAATCTCCAGATTCACTTTAGCACCCGCTTTCAACTCATCCAGCGTCGTCACCTCCAGCGTATGCGGAATCAGGTTCACCTCGAACTCCGGACCCGCGACCTGGTTCACCGTCAGGCTCACGCCGTTGATGGTGATGGAACCCTTCACCGCGATGTATTTCGCCAGTTGCTGCGGCGCGCGCACCGCCAACTGCCAGCTTTCGCCGATGTCGTTGAACGCGACAACTTCACCCACACCGTCCACATGCCCGCTCACCAGGTGCCCGCCCAACCTGTCCGACAGGCGCAGCGCCTTTTCCAGATTGACGTGACCGCCCTGCCGCTCCAGCCCGACGGTGCAATCCAGTGTCTCGCGCGACACGTCGACGGTAAATTCATTGCCATTGAGTGCGACCACGGTGAGGCATACGCCATTGACCGCGATGCTGTCGCCGATTTGCACGTCGTCCATGCCGAGCGCCCCGGCTGCCACACTCAGACGCAGGCCGCCGTCGCGGTCTTCCGCGCGATTGATCAGGCCGATATTGGCAATAATTCCACTGAACATGCTTACTCCTTTTCCACTCTTGCCAGAATGCGCAGATCTTCACCGACCTGGCGCACATCCCGCCACTTGAGATTAACGCGCTGCTCCAGGCTGGTCAGCTCGCCCAGTTGCGCCACGCCGCGTGCCGCATCGCCCAGCAACTGGGGCGCCAGATACAACAACAGTTCATCGACCAGCCCGGCGCGCAACAATGCACCGTTCAACGTGCTGCCGGCCTCCACCAGCAGCTCGTTGCAGCCGCGCCGCGCCAGATCGCGCAGCATCGCAACCAGATCCACTCTTCCCGCTGCATCCGGCAGCATGACAACCTCCGCACCGAAGTCGCGCAGCGCGGCGCTTTTTCCGCCATCTTCCGACGCGGTATAGATCAATGCGCTTCCGCCGCCATATAGCACACGCGCATCGAGCGGCATGCGCAACTGGCTATCCAGCACCACGCGCAACGGCTGGCGTACGGCGGCGGCTCCGAGTTCATCCAAGACCTTCGGGACGCAATCCGCCGCCTGGCCGCCCTTCCCGCACCCGAGGGCTTCGCCCCACCGTGTCCGGGCGGCACCCTCAATCTCGCGCACATTCAACCGCGCATCGTCCGCCAGTACCGTATTGATACCGGTCAGCACCGCACAGGAGCGCGCGCGCCAGTGCTGCACGTCGCGCCGTGCCGCCGCGCCGGTAATCCACTGGCTCTTGCCATTGTTTAACGCAGTGCGCCCATCCAGGCTCATGGCAATCTTGCTGCGCAGCCACGGCGTGCCGCGCGCCATGCGCGCAAAGAAGCCGATGTTCAGGTCATGCGCCGCAGCCTCCATCAAGCCGCAATCCACCGCAATTCCCGCTGCGCGCAGCCGCGCCATACCCGCGCCCGCCACCTGCGGATTCGGGTCTTGCGCCGCCACCACCACGCGCGCCACGCCTGCTTCGATCAAGGCCTCGGCGCAGGGCGGTGTGCGGCCATGATGGCTGCATGGCTCCAGCGTGACATAAGCCGTCGCGCCGCGCGCCGCGTCGCCCGCCGCGCGCAGTGCATGCACTTCGGCGTGCGGCTCGCCGGCGCGCTGATGCCAACCCTCGCCGGCGACCGCATCCCCCTTCACCAGCACGCAACCGACACGCGGATTGGGGCTGGCGCTATACAGACCGCGCTCAGCCAGTCTGAGCGCCCGCGCCATCCACTGACTGTCTTGCGCGGCGTTCATGTTACTTCCTGACGCGGCCGGGAGTCCTGCGCGCCGGCGACTTGCGCACCGCTTCTACTGCTTCGGTGAAATCGCCGACGTCCTGGAAACTCTTGTATACCGAGGCAAAGCGAATATAAGCCACCTTGTCGAGCTTCAACAACTCTTTCATCACCATCTCGCCGATCTGGCGCGAATCGACTTCGCGCTCGCCCAATGCGAAAACTTTTTGCGTCACGTGATCGATTGCCGCATCCACCAGCTCGGTCGGCACCGGACGCTTGTGCAGCGCGCGACTGAAGCTGGTGCGCAGTTTCTCGTCGTCGAATTCGCAGCGCATGCCGTTCTGCTTGACCACCTGCGGCATACGCAATTCCACCGTCTCATAAGTAGTGAAGCGCCTGTCACATGACAGACAACGGCGGCGGCGGCGAATGCTGTCGCCTTCCTCGCTTTCGCGGGTATCCACCACCTGGGTGTCTTCACCTTTACAGAACGGACATTTCATGGGGAGTGGGGAGTAGGAAGTGGGAAGTGGGTAGTGGTTTTACCCACTCCCCACTGAGGCACGAAGTGCCGCTCCACTTTCCACTTTCCAGCTTTAGTTTCCATACACCGGAAATTTCACGCACAACTGTTTCACCTCGCCCGCCACGCGCGCGATCACCGCATCGTCATCCGGCGCGTCCAGCACATCGGCGATCAGGTGCGCCAGTTGTTCGGCTTCCAGTTCCTTGAAGCCGCGCGTGGTCATCGCCGGGCTGCCGATACGAATGCCGCTGGTGACGAACGGTTTTTGCGGGTCATTCGGGATGGCATTCTTGTTCACCGTGATATGCGCGCGTCCCAGCACGATTTCGGCATCCTTGCCGGTGATATTCTTGGCCTGCAAATCCACCAGGAACAAATGGCTGTCGGTGCGCCCGGACACGATACGCAGGCCGCGCTCATGCAATACCATCGCCATCACCCGCGCATTGTCCACCACCTGTTTCTGGTACGCCTTGAATTCCTTGCTGGCCGCCTCTTTCAACGCCACTGCCTTGGCGGCGATCACGTGCATCAGCGGCCCCCCCTGGATGCCGGGGAAAATCGCCGAATTCAGCACCTTCTCATATTCCGCCTTGGCGAGAATGATGCCGCCGCGCGGACCGCGCAGGGTCTTGTGGGTAGTGGTGGTGACAAAATCCGCGATGCCGACGGGACTCGGATACACACCCCCTGCGATCAGTCCGGCGTAATGCGCCATGTCCACGAACAAATATGCGCCGACACTGTCGGCAATCGCGCGGAAGCGTTTCCAGTCGATCACCAGCGCGTAGGCCGACGCGCCCGCGACGATCATCTTGGGTTTGTGTGCCGTCGCCAGCGCCTGCACCTGGTCGTAATCGATTTCCTCGTTTGCATCCAGACCGTACTGGATCGCGTGATACAGCTTGCCGCTGGCATTGACCGACGCGCCGTGCGTCAAATGTCCGCCGTGCGCCAGCGACAGGCCGAGAATGGTATCGCCGGGTTTGAGCACCGACATGTACACCGCCTGGTTCGCCTGCGAACCGGAATTCGGCTGCACATTGGCGTATTCCGCGCCGAACAGCGCCTTGGCGCGGTCAATCGCCAGCTGCTCGGCGATATCCACATACTCGCAGCCGCCGTAATAACGCTTGCCCGGATAACCCTCGGCATACTTGTTGGTCAGCTGGCTGCCCTGCGCCTCCATCACCGCCGGGCTGGTGTAGTTTTCCGAGGCGATCAGCTCGATGTGGTCTTCCTGGCGGCGGTTTTCGTTCTGGATCGCGGCCCACAATTCCGGATCGACGCTGGCGATGGTATTTTTTCTGGAGAACATGGCGAATTAGTCCTGAAAATTGGGAAACGGGAAAGGCGCGGATTCTACCATGTTGCACAGGAAATACTGGCACGGCAGAGTGGTGGGGCGGGCCTCACCGCTTTGGCAGGGCACTACGCCGGCTCTGTCCCGCAGGAAGGAACGACAATGCTGAGCCGTGCGCCGTCCCCGGTATTGCACGCCGCTATACGTCCATCCATGTTATTTTCAATGATCATTTTCGACATGTAGAGACCGATGCCGGTGCCTTTTTCCTTGGTGGTAAAGTAGGGATCGAAAATCTTGGGCAGGACATCGTCAGGAATGCCGCCTGCGTTGTCCTCCACGTCCACTTCGGACAGGGCGTCCCGGCAGGAAATTGTGATGTGCACGCAAGCGTCGGCGACTTTCCTTTCCTGGAGAACGTCCTTGGCATTGACCAGGACGTTGATCAATACCTGCGAATACTCATTGCGGTAGCCGTAAGCCATCACCGCATTTTCGTCCCCCTTTACGAGAATGGCGATGCCGCTGTTCCGGAAAGCCGCCTCCAGAATACGCAACACATCCGCCACCACCTCGTTCACGCTGAAGCAGCTTTTTTCCTTGTTGGGGCGGAAGAAGTTGCGGAAGTCGTCAATGGTGGTGGACATGCGCTGGATAATCATCTGACCCTCCTTCACCATCCTGTCGAGGGAGTCCTTGTCCAGTTCGTTGAATTCGTAAGCGTCCTTGATGTTGGCCAGCAGCAATGTCAGCGTGTTGATCGGCTGGCGCCACTGATGGGCGATATTGCCGATCATCTCGCCGATCGCAGCAAGGCGGGACTGCTGGATCAGCAGGTGATCCTTTTCGCGGTTCTTTGCCGCTTCATCGGCGACACGGTGCTCCAGTGTTTCGTTGAGCATGAGCAGGTCCAGCTTGCGCTCTTCCAGCACCGCCATCATGCTGTTGAACGCATGAGCCATGTCAGCGATGTCCTTTGGCCCGCTCATCTCGGCGCGCACATTGAACTCCCCCGACTCGGCGCGCGCCATGCTGGCCGACAGCTGATTGAGCGGCCGGGTCATGTGATTGGTCAGGAAGCGGAGCAGGAACAGGAACAGCAGCGCGAAGGAAAACGACGTGGCCAGGTTGGCGACAAAAATATCGGTAGTCGTCTGAGCCAGCGCCGCCTTGCTCATTACCACCGAAACATGGCCGAGCAACTCGGGGGCGGCGGTCTGCACATTAAAGGGCGATTCGGCAGAAGGCTGCGTATACACCGGCGCCGCAAACCGCCATGCATCCCGGCTTTCCGCTTCGAGAACGGCTGCGGTCTGCCCCCGCTCGGCTCGCTCGATTGCAGCGGGGAATTCGGCGGGGTCGGCGCTGCCGCGGGTCAGCAATATGCGCTGGCTGGCGTCGCGTATTTCCACACTGACCACGCCCGGGAAAGCCATGGTGGCGTTCACTGCCTCTTCGGCATTATCAGCCGAAGCGTAAATCAGCGCCAGGGCGCTCTGACGGGCCAGATTCTCGGTGATGCGCTGACCCTGCTCAAGAAGGTTAAGGCGCACCCGCTCGTTACTCAACCACGATCCCACCAGCGTGGAAAACAGCGCCAGAAACAGAATGCCGAGCGCAACCGTAATGCCAAGCTGGCGCTCGAAAGTCAGCCTCCGGAGAAATTCGTTGAATGCCTTCTTCATGGAGAGTACGTTTATTGCTCCGGGAGTGTCGTGTCGAAGCCCTGCTGATTAGCCGGATTGAACCCCAGATGCTTGGCAGTGCGCAGGTTGACAACACTTTGCACGTCGCGCAACGGCAACATGCCACGCGTTCCATAGTCACCGGAGGCCAGAATGTCCTGAGCCAGACCGGCAAGACTCTTCCCCAGCGCCACGTTGTCGGGATAGAGCGAAAACAGTACGCCGCGCCGGGCGTGGCTGGCATTGCTGGAAAAAACGGCAATGTTCTTATTCCATGATTCCTGCAGCACCAGAGGCAGAACCGATCTTTCTTCCACCGTGGTGGAATCCTGAGGCAACCACAAGACATCGCTATGGCCGTTCGCCGCTGAAAAAATTTCCTGATAGAGCATCACCGCACTGCGCAGGTCCTGCGCCTCGTGCGCCACCAACTCCAGCCCCTGGGCACGAGCGGCTTCCCTGGCCAATTTCATCAGCCAGCCGTTGACAGCGGGATCGTAGACGACGAGCACGCGCTTCGTCGCCGGCATCAGCGCCTTCATGCGGGCAAACAGCAATGCGGGATCCGGCGACAGGCTGATCACCGGCTGCCCGCGCGCCTCGCTTTCCGGCACTGTCAACACGCCGCCCACCACCACCCCGATGCCGTTGCCCAGTGCCGCTGCCGCCTTCATGCCCTGCCGGCCAAGAGCGATCACCACTCTGGTATTCTGGCGCAGCAGACTGGCTTTCAGCACACGGATATCCGTGTCGGCGCGCACCGGATGGCTGGCTACCCGGGCGCCGAGTTTATCCTCGACACCCTCGATTATTTTCGTGAATATCTCCCGATAAGGCTCGCCGATGTCGGGATAGATCACTGCGATCCGCTCTTCCCCCGCTGCCGATGCCGGTGATGTAACCGTCAGCGCTGTGAAGAACAGCAGCACGGCGCCCAGCAAAAGCACAGCCGGCCAGCCTTTGAATTTGGCGTGACCGGGATAAACGGGCTGGGGCGGCAAAAACACTGGTCGGCTTCCGATCAGAGTTGGTAACGCAGCTCGAAGCGCCACTCGCGCGGGGCCAGCGGCAGGTCATTGGGAATCAGCCCCGGCGCCGGAGACGGCTCGCGCGCGTCTGCATCGAACAGGTTGCGCACCGTGACGGCAAAATCCCAATCGTCGCTGCGGCTCTGGTTGCGCAGCGTCAGGTCCACGGTATGGTAATCGGCGATGGCGGGACGGGCGTCTCCCGGCTCGCGCTCGCGGCCGGCGATATAGTTGAGTTGCGTGTCCGCTGCCCAGCCCGGCATAAAGCTCCAGTCCGCCCGCGCATAGAGGTGATGCCGTGGCGCGTTACCCGCGTCATGATCGGTTGCCGCATCGACCGAATGTTGCTGCGCGTAATTGCCGGACAGCCGCAGGCTCTGGCTCGCTTCCCAAGCCAGTTCGACTTCAAAACCCTGGCCATTCTGCCGCCCGGCATTCTGTGCGGTGGAGATGCCAGTCGCTGGATCCTGCACGAAACGCAGGATATCCTTCATGCGGTAGCGGAACAGGTTCAGGTTTGTCTGTATGGTGCTGGCAGGCTGCCAGGCGAAGGCCAACTCCACCGATTCGTTGGTTTCCGGCTTGAGGTTGGGATTGCCCAGCCCCACCGGATTATTGATGTTGTGGAGTTCAGAGAATGACGGCGGGCGGAAGGCGCGCCCGTAGAGCAGCTTGCTGGTCAGGTTGTAGGCTGTTTCCCATACCAGCGCCAGGCGCGGGTTGGTGGTGCCGCCGAAATCGGAATACTGGTCATGGCGCACGCCGGCAGTCAGGTACCAGTCCCGGGTGAAGGCCCATTCGTCCTGTGCATAAACATAATTCACGCGGCGGCGGTGCGGGCGCAGGAAAGGCGCGCTGTTGGTTACATCCACTACCGAGCCAAGCGGAATCAAGACCCCGGGAGCGGGGTTGCTGAAATTCTTGGTTTCCCGGGTGCGATACAGATCGTCATCCTGCGTGCCGGCACCGAAGCGCGGCTTGTGGCTCTGCAGCCCGCTATAGGCAGCCGACAGGTTGAAACGCAAGTGGCGCTCCCACTTGTCGGGATTGCCGACCACACCAGTGGGAAAACCGGGAAAGCCCGGCGGGTAAAGCGTCAAGTCGGATTGCTCGGTGATATGCAGATAGCTGGCCTGTGCCGTCACATCCAGATCGGGCGCAAAGTTCGCGTCCTGATAAGTCAGGTCGGTGGAGACGCGCTCGCCATAATTGCTGCCGACGGGATCCAGCGCCGAGGCTACGCCGGCGCCGGTGTTTGCGTTGGCACGCCGCTGATAGCCGGCACGCAGGCGCCACTTGTCGCGCGAAAGGTCGAGGCGACCATCGATCGCGTCGCGGCCGAGGTTGACCGGCCCCGGCGCGAGAGATGGGGTACCAAATGCGGTCATTGCATCTGCGTCTATGATGCGCCGCTGGCCGTCAGTGGCACCTGCCCGCAAATAGGCCGCAACATCGAAGCCGCCCCAGGCACCGCCATGCTGCACCCACGCATCGCGGCTGTTGAACGAACCGGCGCGCAAACCGAGTTCAGTGCCGTCGAGGTCGGCGGCGGTCCTGGTGATGATGTTGATCACGCCGGAAAACGCGTCCGCACCATACAGCGCGGAGCCGGGGCCGCGAATCACTTCGATGCGTGCGATATTCTCCACCGGCATGCCAGCCCAGATTTGGGAACGGTCGCCGACGAACACGCCGGTGATCGGAATGCCGTTCACCAGCATCAGCACCTGCGGATTGTACTGGGTGGAGATGCCGCGGATGGTATAGATCGGGTTGTAGCCTAAAACGGAACGCGCCACATGCAGACCCGGCACCGTTTCCAGCACCTCATCCAGATCGGCTGCGCCGATCGCGGCGATGTCTTCTGCGGTGAATACAGTGGCGACCGATGGCGCCCGCGCGATCGGCTGGCGCGAGCCGCTGGCGATGCTGACGAAGGACTTGTCGCCATAGGCCAACGCCAGATCCTCCTCCTCGGACTGCGGCGCGGCATGGGCACCCCAAACCACGGTCAACAACGTAACGGCTGAATACATCATCATTCTGTTCATGATTCCTCCCTTGGCCGCAGCAATACGCGGCAATATTTTTTAAGGTAATACCTGCCCGGCAACAGGTTTGCGTCAGCCGGGAGCCTCAGGTTTCAGAGGCGCATCCCGCCAGCGGCGGCGGGCAACCCCCTCATGCGACAACACCCGGCAAGGCAACGGAAACAATTGGCCCTCCGGTTTTTCCGCCGCCTCCAGATAGCATGGCGGCATGCCGGCGAGAAAAGCCATGAGACTGGCAAAATAATACTCGCGCAGTGACAGGCCGAAATCAGCGCACAACGCGGCGGCCAGTGCGGCATAATTCATATGCAAACGCCAGCGCCCGGCAAGCAGAATCTTTTCCACCTCGAACGCGAGCCTGAGATGCGGCCCGCCGTCCAGTCCCTGCGCGCGCACCAGCGCCATCATCGGAGCGATGCGCTCGTCCCCGGAAGTAATCGGCCGCCCATAGCCGGCGATGCCGCGCCGCTGCTTGATCTCATCACGCACCAGTTCTTTCAGGTCTGCTCCGGCATCCACGCCGGTTCTGGTGCGGGTCAGGAACTCGCTGGCGCGCAAGTCCACGCCACGGCCATATATCTGCGCCTCGGACACCGCCAGCGCGGCGGCGATGCCAAGCGTGCCGGTGCTGCGTGCCGTGCCCGCCAGCGCCGCCACGCGGTTATTCCACAGCCGCGCATCGGGGTAGCTGGTATAGCACCATAGGGCTTGTACTACGCTTATCTGTTGCGGTGTAAAGCAGCGACCGGTGATGCCGAACAGGTAGAGTTCCAGCCAGCCCATGTCCTTGAGCGATGCATGCAGGTCTTCGCCGCGAAACACCGCGCGTTCGCCCGGAAAGACCGCCCCCATGCGGGTGACCAGCCGCCCGACCTGCTGTTCCAGCAATTGCGGACCGTTCATGCCCCTGCTTCCGCAACATTTGCAACTTTCTGGGCTGGACCGGGATCATTTTCCAGTTCCACCCTGAAAAACGGGAAGTTCTTGTGACCGTAATCCTGCTGTTCCAGCGCATGTACCGCCGCGCCCGGCAGCCGCAGCAACAGGAACAGCATTTCTCCCTGCGCCGGTGTGCAGCCGAGGTCACGCAATGCCGCGGCCGCCACGCCGGACATCGCCAGCGGCAGCCCGGCGGCAGATTCCAGCGCCGCGCGATGGTCTTGCAGCCAGGCCAGAGACGGCGCGCCATCCAGGGCAGCGAGATAAGCCAGGGTTTGCAGCACCGGGCCGGTGCAGCGCACACCATAGGGATCGAAACCGGCCGGATGGCCGGGGGCGGGCCAGACATCCGCCGGATCATCCACCGGCTTTGCCGCCAAGCCCGTTTGCCACAGCGCCAGATCGGTGCCGCGCTCAAGCCAGTCTTCCATCGCAAGCAACACTTCCCTCGCGCCGCCGGATGCACCCGCCCCCACCGCCAGCGCCGCGATCAGACAGGATGCCGAAGTGGAACCGCCGACTCCGCCGCACATCGCGGCATGTACCGCGGCATCGCGCGGACCGGGATTCGCCAGCGCTACCGCCAGACCCTCCAGCAGTCTGGCTTGCCCGGGTGTCGGCGCTTCGCCGCGGAACAGCAGAAACAGGTACTCGATCCAGCTTGCATGGACCAGCAGGTCGCCGTAAACATCGTAGCCGTGGCAATGGCAGGATGCCGCCGCGAACGCGTTGTCGGGCTCGGCCTCTTCCTGCCAGATGCGGGTATGGATGGATTCCTCGTTCATAACAAGTGCCTTTCGCGTTTGCCTCCTCTCCCGCTTGCGGGAGAGGATTGAGGAGAGGGCTTCAACCCAGCGCCCCCAGAACTCTGAGGCGCAGCCCCATCGGCGGAACCTCTTCCTTGTCGACGCGCACATCCAGCACAGTCGGCCCCGGACGGCGCAGAATCGCATCCAGGTCGAGGCTTTCGAAATCCTCGGCGGTGCGGATCACATGACCGGGGATGCCCATGGCTTCTGCCAGCATCCGGAAATCCACGGCCGGCAGATCGACGCCGATCTGTTCCGCGCCAACCAGGCGCTGGCCGTGTTTCACCATGCCCAGTGCCGCGTCGTTGAGAATCACGAATAGCACGCTGAGTTTCTCGGCCAGCGCCACGGTCATTTCCTGGCCGTTCATCAGCAGGCTGCCATCGCCGGTGATGCAGACCACCGGCACCGCGCGGTTGGCGAGTGCGGTGCCGACCGCGCCGCCGATGGCCCAGCCCATCGGGGCAAAATTCATCGTGACACGCATCCAGCCTCCAGCGCTGGGCTGGTGGTCATGCATACCCAGATGATGGATCGCCCATGCGATGCTGCTGCCGGTATCGACCAGGAAACGTGTATCGGGCGGGCTGCGCCAGCCGAGTTCGCGCATCAGATACTGGGGCTTGATCGGCGCGCCGGGGGATGCAGATCTGAACGGATCATCGACCGAGATTTTTCTGAATCTTCGCTTCTCGCCAGCAGCAATCTCTCTCATACCCTCCCTGCGCAGCGTTCGCAGCACCCGCTCCAGCACCAGGCGGATACTGCCGCGCACATGCAGACGCGCCATCGGCGAGCGCGTCAGGTGCGCCTCGCAGGAATCGATATGCACCAGCCGGTCGTTCAACAGCAAGTCGCTCCAGCCGTTGCTGGTAAACTCGCCTATATCTGTGCCAATCGCAAGTATCAGGCCGATATTCTCATCCTCCATCGCCTCGGTGGCGGACGCGTGACCGGCAAACCCGAACACCCCAAGGTACGAAGGGTGACGCGGGCTGATGAATCCCTTGGCATCGGGTGTGACGACGAAAACCGCGCCCATCCTCTCCACCAGTTCGATAACGAGATCGACGGACTCCCCGCAACCGCTGCCGATCAGCACCACGACCCGCTGCGCCTGTGCCAGTTGTGCCTGCAATTCACGCACCGACGCATCATCAACAGCAGACGGCGGCAGCAGCAGATGCGCCAAGTCGAAAGCCGGCCCGCTTTTCATCAGCGAACGCATCACATCCACCGGAATGCTGAGATGAACCGGCCCCGGGGTCGGCCGGTACGCACTCAGCAGTGCATTGGCCAGCTGTCTTTCCAGTTGATCGGGATGGGATATCATCGCATTGTAGTGTGTGCAGGTACGAAACATCGCGACCGTGTCTATGCCTCCCATGCCTGCGGATTCCTGCATCGCCCCCCGGCCGAGCAAATGCAGCGAGGGTTGGGCGGTAATGACCAGCAGCGGGATTTCGTTTTCATAAGCGCAGGCCACGCCGGTGATCAGGTTGGTGGCACCCGGACCGGAAGTGGCGCAGCACACGCCGATCCGGCCAGATTCGCGAGCGTAACCGTCGGCCATGAAAGCGGCTCCCGTTTCATGGCGCGCCACGACCGGACGCGGCCCGCCGCGCCGGGCGCTGCGCGCGAGCGCGTTGTACAGCGGCTCGATGGCGCCGCCGGGCACACCGAATACGAACTCGACTCCGATTTGTTCCAGATAGGCGACCAGCAGGTCGGCCGCTTGCATCGATTGTGCTTCTGCTTCGAGGTCTTTTTCTTGCCGTTTTATTGGCACGCACCCATCCAGTTTCAAAATCGCGCCGTCTCTTCCGCGCTGCCCAATTTTCGAAGACCGCTTCCTTGCTGTTGCATCATCATGAGAGTCGCTCGCTGTTTCAGTATCAGGCTGGCTGTATTTCTGCTCTGCATTTTGCATTCCAATACCTTTACCTATTTAGAATGTTATGGTTGATCATTAAGCGCACCGACGGAAATTCCCTGACATTTTTGCAAAACACCGGAAAAACAGCACTGCAAAATGAACCCGCCTGAATTTATCGGGGGGCCTGCAACTTGTCGTCCACAGCCTGCATTTCGAGAAGCAACTGCTCGAACTGTTCCACCGGTAACGGATGACTGAAGTAATAGCCCTGTATTTCGTTGCACTTGCGCATTTGCAGGAATTCCAGTTGCTCAGTCGTCTCCACCCCCTCGGCGATAATGTGCAGCCCCAGGCTGTGCGCCATGGCAATAATTGCCTCGACAATTGCGACGCCGTCGCGGTTGTCCGGCACCTCGCTGACGAATGAACGGTCGATTTTCAAAATATCCACGGGCAGACGCTTTAAGTAACTCAGCGAGGAATAACCGGTGCCGAAATCATCGATAGCGATGCGTATACCCAGCGCATTGAGCTTCTTCAGGGTTTCGATATTTTCCTCGGCGTGCGTCATGAGCGTGGATTCCGTCAACTCCAATTCCAGGTGATGCGGATCGAACCCGCTATTGCGCAGAATCTGCAATACTTCTCCGGCAAAATCAACCCGCCTGAATTGCCGTGCAGAAACATTGACCGCCAGGGACAAACGCGGGAACCCGGCTTGCTGCCAGGACGTTCCCTGCGCGGCAACCTGTTTCAGCACCCATTCGCCGATCGGCAGGATCAGCCCGGTTTCCTCGGCCAACGGAATAAACAGCCCCGGCGAGACCAAGCCCAAGTCGGGATGATTCCAGCGGATCAGCGCTTCCGCCCCGATGATTCTGCCTTCCGGTAGCGAGAACCGCGGCTGGTAATAAAGCTCGAATTCGCCTCTGTTCAGCGCATAACGCATGCTGGTTTCCATGGCAAGCCGCTCGAAAGAACGCGCATTCATGCTGGCATGGTAGAACTGGAAATTATTGCGCCCTTCTTCCTTGGCACGATACATGGCGACATCGGCATTCTTCATCAATGCCTCGGCATTCGTCCCGTCCATGGGATAGTAACTGATGCCAATGCTGGCGCTGATATGCAACTCGTGCCCCTCCAGGACCATCGGGAACACGGCTGCATTCAGCAGTTTTTGCGCCACCAGCCGCGCATCCTTCTCATCATTCAGCTCGGGCAGCAAAATTACGAATTCATCGCCGCCAAGGCGCGACACCGTATCGCCCTGGCGAACGCAACCGGTCAAGCGCACCGCCACCTCCTGCAGCAGCAGGTCCCCAATGCCGTGCCCAAGCGTGTCGTTGATATTCTTGAAACGGTCCAGGTCGAGAAACATCACTGCTGCTTTGCCATTATCCCGTTGCGCATTGATTAATGCCTGACCCAGGCGATCGTTGAAAAGCGTACGGTTGGGCAGGTTGGTGAGCGCATCGTAATGGGCGAGATGGCGCATATGTTCTTCCGTCTGCTTGTGCTCGGTGATGTCGGCAAAAATCGAGACATAATGTGAAATCTCGCCGCGATAATTTTTCACCGCATTGATTGTCAGCAGTTCGGCAAAGATTTCGCCATTCTTGCGGCGATTCCACACTTCGCCGTTCCATTGCCCTGTTTCCAGCAGGTCCCGCCACAGGGCATGATAAAATCCGGTATCGTGTCTTCCGGAATTCAGTATCTCCGGTGTCTGGCCGATCACATCCTGTGCAGAATAGCCGGTAATCTCGCAAAAAGCCGCATTGACCGAAATGATGCGGTTATCGCTGTCCGTGATAATAATGGCATCCGACGACGCATCGAATACCGTGGCGGCCAGCTGAATTTCCAGACCGGCCTTGACGCCCCAGGCGCTCTTCTGTATCGCATGCAGCAACAATTCCGTATTGATTGGTTTGATAACATACTTGTCGATACCCAGGTCGATCGCCTTGAGAAAAGATTCCGTTTCGTTGAGCGCCGTGGTGACAATAATCGGCACAGACGGATTCTCCCGCTGGATCAATTCAGCCATTTTCAACCCGCTCATCACCGGCATCATGATGTCCGTTACCACCACCTCTGGCCGATGCTGGCGCCACAACTCAAGTCCCTCCTGGCCGTTCGCCGCGATGTACAGCTTCCCCACCCGCCTCCGGAGAAATTCCGCCAGATGCCTGCGGATATCGGCATCATCCTCGACATAAAGCACAGAAATGTTTCTCATCAGGTCGGAGTCATCCCTTCCTGGCGCGGATACAGGAGTCTTTTCTATCCAGGGTCTTTTATGCTGCGACATATCATCCATTAATTATTTCTCTCGCCGGCTGGAGCAACGCGAATTTTAATTCTAACCTTTTCCGGAGCGCCGGGAATGAAGGACTTGCCAACAGCTGCTCCATCAGCCCTAGCGCCCAGCGACGGTCATGCCGTCCACCAGAATAGACCCGCACTGGCGCGAACCCTGCACCAGCATATCATTGCCGGCGGCAACGATGTTGCGGTACATGTCTTTCAGGTTTCCGGCGATGGTGATTTCCTGCACCGGATACCGGATTTCGCCGTGCTCCACCCAGAAGCCGGCCGCACCGCGCGAATAGTCGCCGGTGACATGGTTCACGCCCTGGCCGAGCAACTCGGTGACCAGCAGGCCGCGATCCATCTGTCTCAGCAGCCCGGCAAAGTCGAGTTCACCCCCGCCGGATGCCTTCAGAATCAGGTTGTGGTTGCCGCCCGCGTTGCCGGTGGTGCGCAGGCCGAGCTTGCGCGCCGAATAGCTGCCGAGGAAATAGCCGCGCAGCACGCCGTTTTCGATGATACGGCGCGTCTGTACGCGCACACCCTCATCGTCGAACGGGCTGGAGGCCAGACCCTTGCGGATGTCCGGGATATCTTCGATGTTGACATGCGGTGCAAACACCGGCTGATCCAGTTGATCGAGCAGGAACGAGGACTTGCGGTACAGGCTGCCACCGCTCACCGCAGCGACGAAATGCCCCAGCAGACTTGATGCGATCGGTGCCTCGAACAACACCGGCACCTGCATGGTATCAAGCTGGCGCGCATTCAGGCGGCGCACCGTGCGTTGCGCGGCAATCCGCCCGACTTGTTCCACATCCAGCAAATCGCCCGCATCGCGTGCCACGCTGTACCAGTAGTCGCGCTCCATTGTGTCGTCCTTGCCGGCGATCACCGCGCAACTGATGCTGTGGCGGGAGCCGGGATAGCCACCGATAAAGCCGAGGCTGTTGGCATGCACGAACTGCGTCTCATGCACGTTCACCGTCGCGCCTTCCGAATTGACTATGCGCGCATCCGCATCCAGCGCGGACCGTTCGCAGCGTTTGGCCAGTTCGATCGCATCGTCCACCGGCAAATCCCACGGGTGATACAAGTCCAGGTCTGGACAGTCGCGCGCCAGCAGGTCGGCATCGGGCAAGCCGGAGCAATCGTCCTGCGCGGTATAGCGCGCGATCGACAACGCGGCATCCACCGTATCGCGCACCGCCTGCGGCGAAAAATCCGAGGTGCTGGCATTACCGCGCTGCTGGCCGATATAGACGGTAATGGCCAAGCCCTTGTCGCGGTTGTATTCGATGGTTTCCACCTCGCCTTGGCGCACCGTGACCGACTGGCCGAACCCTTCGGAAACATCGGCAGCCGCCGCCGATGCGCCGCGCTGTCTGGCATACGCCAGCATGTCCCGGGCGATGCTGCGCAAACCGTCGGCAGGGTTTGAAAACCTGTCCGGTGCAGAGTCAACGGAACGCGGTGCGGATGATACGAGTGTGCTCATAACGAAAACGTAATTATGACGAAAGGCGGTATCATAGCAGCATCTTATAACCACATTGCACACCATGAATCGGCGCCGCCAACACAGTCAGGATGACGAAGAACCGGAGTTGCCGCCCAGTAAAACCAGGGTCAAGCAGCAGATGCACGACCTGCAGGACATCGGCGCGGAACTGGTGGCGCTCGGCAAGGACCAGCTCGCGCAGCTCGACTTGCCGGAAACCCTGCGCGATGCAATCGATGAGATGCACCGCATCAGCAAGTTCGGCGCGCGCAGCCGCCAGATGCAATACATCGGCAAATTGATGCGCGGCGTGGATCCCGCACCCATCATCGCCAGACTGAACGCATGGAAAGGCGTTTCGCAACAGCATACCGCCCACCTGCACCAGCTGGAACGCTGGCGCGACCGCCTGCTGGAAAGCGATGGCGCATTGACCGAACTGCTCGCCGCCTATCCGCAGACCGACGTGCAGCATCTGCGCGCGCTGATCCGCAACGCCAAAAAGGAACAGGAGGCCGGCAAGCCGCCCAAGAGCTTCCGCGAGATTTTTCAGGTGCTGAAAGAAATGATCCCCGAGCCAACGTAGCACCGGGCTGACATAACCCGCATCGCAAAACCATGACTGCTCTTCTTCCGCACATCACCCTCGAATCCGGCAAACAGCCGCAGCACAGCATCATCTGGCTGCACGGCCTGGGTGCCGACGGACAGGATTTCGTCCCCGTTGCCGATGAATTGAATTTGCCTGTCGCCGTGCGCTATATCTTTCCGCATGCGCCGCAACGCCCGGTCACCATCAACGGCGGTTTCGTGATGCGCGCGTGGTACGACATCGCCAAGCCTGATATCGGAGTGCAGCAGGATGAGGCGGGAATTCGCGCCTCGCAGGCATCGATCGAAGCGCTGATTGCACAGGAAGTGGCGCGCGGGATTGCACCAAGCAACATTTTTCTCGCCGGATTTTCCCAGGGCGGCGCCATCGTGCTGCACACCGCATTGCGGCAAACCACCCCGCTGGGCGGAGTGCTGGCGCTTTCGACCTACCTGCCGCTGGCCGAGACGGTGCCCCATGAAGCGCAGGCAAGCGCACGGACTACGCCGATCTTCATGGCGCACGGTCGCAGTGACACGGTCGTGCCTTATGCATCGGGGGCTACCTCAAGGGATGCGCTGCTCAAACTTGGCTATACGGTGCAATGGCATGAATACGCCATGCCGCATTCGGTATGCGAGGCGGAGTTGCGCGATATCGAAACCTGGCTGACAGATGCGCTGCGTAAATAAACAGGGTTGGTGAGAGATGCACCCCATCCGGCAGCAACGCAAATAACATCATGTTGCAACTGACCGAAATCAAATTACCGCTGGCTCATGCCGAAGGAGCAATCAGCAAAGCCATCATCGAGCGGCTGGGTATTGCCGCGGATGACCTGACCGGTTACACCGTCTTCCGGCGCGGTGTGGATGCGCGCAAGAAAAGCAACCTCCGGTTCATTTATACGCTGCATGTGGCGGTGCGCGACGAAGCGGCGGTTCTGGAACGCTGCAAGAACGACCCGCATGTCAAACCCGCGCCGGATACCGCTTATCACTTCGTGACCCATGCTCCGCAGAACCTGAAGTCAAAACCTGTGGTGATCGGCATGGGCCCCGCCGGCCTGTTCGCCGGACTGATCCTCGCGCAGATGGGCTTCCGCCCGCTGATCCTGGAACGCGGCAAGGCGGTACGCGAACGAACAAAAGATACCTTCGGGCTGTGGCGGCAGGGCGTGCTTAACCCGGAATCCAATGTGCAATTCGGCGAAGGCGGCGCGGGCACCTTCTCCGACGGCAAGCTGTACAGCCAGATCAAGGACTCCAGACACCTCGGCAGGAAAGTGCTGGAGGAATTCGTCAGGGCGGGCGCGCCGGAAGAAATTCTGTATGTCAGCCATCCGCATATCGGCACCTTCCGCTTGGTGGGCATGGTGGAGAAGATGCGCGAAACCATCCAGTCGCTAGGCGGTGAAATCCGCTTCCAGAGCCGCGTGGACGACATCGAAATCGCGAACGGCAAGGTGCGTGCAGTCATGCTCGCCAATGGTGAGCGCATCGCCACCGATCATCTGGTGCTGGCCATCGGCCACAGCGCGCGCGACACCTTCGAGATGCTGCATCGGCGCGGCGTGACTATCGAAGCCAAGCCGTTCTCGATCGGCCTGCGCATCGAGCATCCGCAATCGCTGATCGACCGCGCGCGCTACGGCAGCAACGCGGGCAACCCGCTGCTCGGTGCGGCGGATTACAAGCTGGTGCATCACGCCGGCAACGGACGCTCGGTGTACAGCTTCTGCATGTGCCCCGGCGGCACGGTAGTCGCCGCCACCTCGGAAGCGGGGCGAGTGGTCACTAACGGCATGAGCCAGTATTCGCGCAACGAACGCAACGCCAACAGCGGCATCGTGGTCGGCGTTTCGCCGGAAGATTATCCCGGCGGCCCGCTCGCCGGCATCGAATTCCAGCGCTATTGGGAAGCGCGTGCCTTCGAACTGGGCGGCAACAACTACTGCGCACCAGGCCAACTGGTCGGCGATTTTCTGGCGGGCAGGCCTTCGCGCAACTTTGGCGCGGTGCAGCCGTCCTATACACCCGGCGTGCATTTGACCGATTTGTCCAGTGCGCTGCCGGATTATGCGATTGCTGCGATCCGCGAAGCCCTGCCCATCTTCGCAAAACAGATCAAGGCATTCGACCTTGCGGACGCGGTGCTGACCGGCGTGGAGACGCGCACTTCGTCGCCGCTGCGCATCAAGCGCCACGACGATGACTTGCAAAGCGTTAATACCGCCGGGTTGTATCCCGCCGGGGAAGGCGCAGGCTACGCGGGCGGGATACTTTCCGCGGCAGTGGACGGCATCCGGATTGCCGAAGCGGTGGCGTTGAGTATGATGCGCACAAGCACATGTTGATGACTGGAGTGACATGACACATGCCGGTTTGATTTCCTCGCTCGGCGCCATCGTTGGCGGCGATGCCGTATTGACCGGCGAGGCCACCGCGCCGTATTGCGCCGACAAGCGTGGCCGTTATACGGGCTCCGCGCTGGCAGTGGTGTTTCCCGCGGATACGCGACAGGTCGCGGAAGTGGTGCAACTGTGCAGCGCGCACCAGGTGTCCATCGTACCGCAGGGCGGCAATACCAGCCTGTGCGGCGCATCGGTGCCGCTGGCCAAAGGCAGGCAGATTGTGCTCAACCTGGCGCGCATGAACCGCATCCGCGCGCTGGACGCCGTCAACTACACCATCACGGTGGAAGCCGGCTGCATATTGGCCGATGTGCGCGAGGGAGCGGAACAGCGCGACCGCCTGTTCCCGCTCAACCTGCCTTCCCTCCAGCATTGCGCCATCGGCGGCAATCTCTCCACCAACGCCGGCGGCATCAATGTGCTGCGTTACGGCACGATGCGCGATCTGGTGCTCGGGCTGGAAGTGGTGCTGCCGGACGGGCGCATCTGGAACGGCCTGCGCGCCCTGCGCAAGGACAACTCCGGCTACGACCTGAAACAGCTGTTCATCGGCGCGGAGGGCACGCTCGGCATCATTACCGCCGCCGTGCTGAAACTGTTTCCACGCCCGCAGGCAATGGCCACCGCTTGCGTGGGGTTGCGCGATCCGGCGGCGGCGGTCGCACTGTTCGCGCACCTGCGCGCTGCCTGCGGGGATCGCATCAGCGCCTTTGAAATCATCGGCCGATCCTGCCTGGATCTGGTGTTGCGCCACTTTCCGGACGCGCATGAACCTTTCGCCAAACGGCATGAATGGACGGTGATCATCGATCTGTCCGATGTGCTGGATGTTCCGCTGGACGAGTCGCTGCACGCAGCGCTGGAAAGCTTCGCCGGCGGCATCGAGGTGTTTGCGGTGACTGCCGAAAAGGCGCAGGCTGAAAAATGGTGGAAGCTGCGCAACAGCATCAGCGAGGCGCAAAGAATCGACGGCATCAGCATCAAACACGACATCTCGGTGCCGGTCAGCAGCATCGCGGAATTCATCGCGCAGGCCGATGCCGCGCTGCATGGCGCCTTCCCCGGTGTGCGCATTGTTTCCTTCGGCCACATCGGCGACGGCAATATTCACTACAATGCATCCATGCCGGACGCCGCGCAGAACAAGACGTTCATCGAACAGCACGAACATGAAGTGAACCGCTTGGTGTACCAGGTTGTCGCGCGGCTCAACGGCAGCATCAGCGCCGAACACGGCCTGGGCCAGCTCAAGCGCGAGGAGCTCGGCCACTACAAGAGCGCGCTGGAGCTGGAACTGATGCGCAGCATCAAGCAAACTCTCGACCCGCACGGGCTGATGAATCCGGGCAAGGTGGTTTGATGCGCGACGGCGGCGCACACAAGTATTTGCGCAACTCTCTATTTTTATGGATAATGCGCGCCCCGTGAGTGCGTACACCAGCCGCACCCAATTACTCGCAAGGAAAGAAAATGAAAGCAGATATCCATCCGAATTATCAGGAAATTACCGTAACCTGCAGTTGCGGCAACAGCTTCAAGACCAAATCCGCGATGAGCAAACCGGCGCTAAGCGTCGAGGTCTGCTCCGAATGCCACCCGTTCTATACCGGCACGCAGAAGATCGTGGACACTGCCGGACGCATCGACAAGTTCCGCCAGAAATACGGCAGCAAAGCCGCGGCATAGGAACTTTGCGCGTCAGCTTGATCAAAAGGCAGCGTTGCTGCCTTTTTTATTTGCGGCGACAATCCCCCACTTTGATCCAACGCCGAACAGAGGAATTGCCATGCATCTTCTAATCACCGCTCTCGCCCTCGCGCTGCTGTCCGGTTGCGCGCAGAACCCGGTTACCGGACAAAGCGATTTCGTGATGATGTCGGAAGAGCAGGAAATAGCCATTGGCAGGCAATATAACGAACAGGTAATCAGCAAGCAGTACCAGGTTTACGGGTCGAAGCCGTTGCAGGATTACGTCAATCGCGTCGGTCAGAAACTTGCAAGAAATAGCCATCGCCCCCAACTGCAATATCACTTTGCCGTACTGGATACCCCAGAAATCAATGCCTTCGCATTGCCCGGGGGTTATGTCTACCTCACCCGCGGCATTCTGGCCTATCTCAACAGCGAGGCGCAGTTGGCCGCCGTAGTCGGGCATGAAATCGGCCATGTCACGGCGCGCCACGGCGTGCGCCAGCAGAGCGCCGCACAGGCCGCCAATATCGGGCTGACCATCGCCTCCATTTTCGTGCCAGAGGTCAATTCGATGGGCGGACAGAACCTTACCAATCTGATTGGTGGAGCGCTGCTGTCCGGCTACGGTCGCGAACACGAACTGGAGGCCGACCGGCTTGGCGCGCAATATCTGGCACGTGCCGATTACGATCCCCAGGCCATCATCAGCGTCCTCCGCGTGTTGAAGAACCAGGAATTGAAGGATGCCGAACTGGCCAAGGAGGAGGGGCGTGAGCCGCGCCGCTACTCCGGCCTGTTCTCCACACACCCGGACAACGACACGCGCCTGAAACAAGTGGTCGGCGAAGCGGACAGGTTGGCCTCCGCAGCGCCCTTTGAGGGCCGCGCTGAATTCCTCGCCGCTACCGACGGGCTGGTGTTCAACGATAACAGCGACCAGGGCGTGGTGCGCAACAACCGCTTCTATCACGGCGAACTGGGGATCACTGTCGCCTTCCCGCAAGGCTGGCAGGTGCACAACTTGCCGGATGTCCTGGCTGCCGTCAGCCCGCGGGGAGAAGCGATGGTGCAGATGAAAATGGATCAGAAACCGCGCGGCACCCCGGCTGACTACGCGCGACGCCTGGTGGGCTCAGGCGCGCAGGTGCGCTCGCTCGATCTGGGCGGCTTGCCTGCCGCAACCTTTGAACTGCCAAACACCATGGGCGGCGTGATCTATCAGGGCAAGTATGCCTATATCCTGCAGGCACAGGCCAAGGCGCGCGGCGGCCTGAATAAATATCGCAATGAAATTTTCGATACGGTGCACAGCTTCCACTCCATCACCGCCGAGGAGCGCAAGCTGGTCAAACCGCTCAGCATTCGCGTCATCACCGCGCGGCGGGGCGACACCTACGCCGGGCTGGCGCGGGGCTCGCCGCTGGGCAAATCGGCGGAAAGCTACCTGCGCCTGATAAACGCGCAATATCCGGACGGCGAACCGCAGGCGGGACAGGCAGTCAAGATTGTGGAGTAGTGAGTGGGGAGTGGGGAGTGGGTTTTCCTACTGAGGCGTGCAGCGCCGTTCCACTTTCCACTGAGCGTAGCGATCCACTTTCTACTGAGGCGTGCAGCGCCGTTTCATTCACCACGAATAGTAGAAAATGACTTTTTTCTGAAAGCATAATGTACTTCATAAGACCCACCGATCCGCATCCGATCACCTCCGCCAAGGCGCTGCTGCTTGGGATGCTGATCCTGATCTGGGTTGCCACCGGCCTGATCGGGCATGACCCGTGGAAACCGGATGAAGCGACCGGTTTCGGCCTGATTTATTCCATGCTGCAAAGTGGCGACTGGCTGGCGCCTGCGCTTGCCGGTGAGCCGTATATGGACAAGCCGCCGCTGTTTTACTGGACCGCGGTACTGTTCGCCAAATTATTCTCGCCGCTGTTGCCGCTGCACGATGGCGCGCGCATCGCCAGCGGTTTTTATATTGCACTGACCCTGTTGTTCACCGGCCTTGCCGGGCGCAAGCTGTATGGCGAGAATCGCGGCTGGGCCGCCGCGATCATTCTGATGGGCTGCGTCGGCATGCTGGTGCGCGCGCACCAGATGATCACCGACCTTGCGCTGCTTGCCGGGTGCGCGATGCTGCTGTACGGCTTCGCCTACAGCCAGGAACGCGCTGTGCGCGCCGGGGTGCTGATCGGCACCGGCATGGGTATCGGTTTCATGTCCAAAGGCTTTATCGCGCCGGTACAGTTTGTCTTGATCGCAGCCCTGCTGCCCGCGCTGTTCAAAAACTGGCGCACGCGCAGCTATTTCTTCAGCATGACCATTGCCGCATTAAGCGCGCTGCCGTGGCTTGCCGTGTGGCCGCTGCTGCTCTATCAGCATTCGCCCGAATTATTTGCCGACTGGGCGTGGACGCACAACATCGGCCACTGGCTGGATCACGCGAGAAGCGGACCGACGCGGGAATCGCTCTACTACCTGGAAAATCTGCCATGGATCGCGTGGCCCGCCCTGCCGCTGGCGGCATGGACGCTGTGGCAATCGCGCAAACGCCTGGCGCAGCGCGACGATCTGCATTTGCCGTTGGTCGCCTTCGGCGTGATGCTGGTCACGCTCAGCCTTGTGCCGCATATCAAGGAAGTATTCGCGCTGCCGATGCTGCTGCCGATCACCCTGCTTGCCACCGCCTCGCTCTCGTCGCTGAAACGCGGTGCGGCCAACGCGCTGGACTGGTTCGGGCTGATGACCTTCGCGCTGGCCGCCATCCTGATGTGGTGGGGTTGGGCTGGGTTGCTGCTGGACAATCACGCCAAGATTACCCGGCTGCTGAAAGATTATCAGCCTGGCTTCGATCCGGCGTTTCATGCCGTCCCCTTCTACATTGCTGCACTCGCCACCGTGCTGTGGCTGGTGCTGGTGTGGCGCGTCGGCCGCTCGATGCGCCGCGCGGTAGTCAACTGGGCAACCGGCATCACGCTGATCTGGATACTTGCGATGACACTGTGGCTGCCATGGCTGGAAAGCGGCAAGAGTTACCGCGGCATGGTCGCTTCACTGAAGCAATCCATGCCGGAGCAATACCAATGCATCGGCCGCGATGATAATCTCGGCGAAGGGCAGCGCGCCATGCTGCATTATTTCGGCAACATCATCACGCGACACGATCCCGATAACCGTTGTGATTTGCGCCTGATTCAGGGCGACAAGCTGTCCAGGCCGATGCTCGACGAAACACGTTGGGAAGAAATCTGGGAAGGCAGCCGTATGGGTGACAAGAGCGAACACTACCGGTTGTACCGGCGCATCGAATTGCCGCACTAAGACTTCAGATAAAAACCTTCAGCAACATTCTCGTTGCCAGCACAAACAGCAACACGGCAAAGCTGCGGCGCAGCAGCTCCAGCGGCAGGCTATGGGCAGCTTTTGCGCCGAGCGGGGTGGTGAAGGCACTGCCCAGGGCAACCATAAGCAGTGCGGGAAGATAGACGAAGCCCAGCGTGCCGGCAGGCAGTGTATGCAAGGCCAAACCGGTGGCGATATAGCCCGCCGTGCCGCCGAGCGCGATGGGAAAGCCGAGCGCGGCCGAGGTGCCGATGGCTTGCCTGAGCGGAATGTTGTGCCACAGCATGAAGGGCACGCTCAGCGTCCCGCCGCCGATGGAAACGAGGCTGCTGATTGCGCCGATGCCGCTGCCGGCCAGCGTCAAGCCGGCGCGCCCGGGCAGTTGCCGGCTGGCCTTCGGCCTGAACCCGAACAGCATTTGAGTGGCTGCGAAATAGACGAACAGCGCAAAAAACAGGGACAGGTAAAACCACGAAATACTGCCGGCAAACAACGCGCCGAGTAGCGCACCCAGCAACATGCCCGGCGCGGTGTTGCGCACGATATGCATATTGACCGCGCCGCGCGAGTGATGCGCATAGGCGCTGGCGACGGCGGTGTAGAGAATGGCGGCCATCGAGGTGCCCAGCGCAAGATGCAGGTTTTGCGCCCCGCCAAGATGTTGCGCTTCAAACAGCCAGCTCAATACCGGCACCAGCACCAACCCGCCACCGATGCCAAACAGTCCGGCGAAGAAACCGACGAAGGCGCCGAGCAGGAGATAGGCTGCATACCATTCCATCATGAAACCTCTATTGAATCGCACAACAGGGGCGAATTCATTCGCCCGTTTTGTGCGGATAAATCCGCACCTACGCAAATCCATCCGTTGGCGGAGGTTTTCAATCGCGCACCAAGTTCTTCAGGATGAACTGCCACTCCGCCGGGTCGAGCGGAGTAATCGACAGCCTGTTGCCGCGTTGCAGGGTACGCATCCGCGCCAGTTGCGGATGCCGCCGCAATTCGCCGATGGTAATCAGCGGTATCTTGCGCAGCAGTTGCACATCCACATTGAACCAGCGCGGCTGTTCCGGCGTGGCCTTGGGATCGAAGTATTTGCTCTTGCTGTCGAATTGCGTGGCATCGGGATAGGCGCTGCTGCTGATCCTGGTGATACCGGCAATACCCGGCTCTTTGCAGTTGGAGTGATAGAACAGCGCGCCGTCGCCGACCCGCATCCGGTCGCGCATGAAGTTGCGCGCCTGGTAGTTGCGCACACCGTACCACGCGACGGTCCGGTTCGGCAGCGCGGCAAGATCGTCGATGCTGCAATCGGAGGGTTCGGATTTCATCAGCCAGTAGCGCATATCAATTTCCCGTTATCCTCGTTGTACCTGCAACGACGGTATGGCACCATTGGTTCTATCGGTACGTTCCTTGGCCGTCCTTTCGCAGGCTACCATTTTAATTCACTGTCCGAAAATTGGAGCCTGTTATGTTTCGGCTCGCTGCGATGAAACTTGACGCGCCTTCTTCACTCTGAAAAAATGCCGTCACCGTTCGGTTCGACGAAACGGAACACGGTGCAAATCCGTGGCGGGCCCGCCGCTGTATCCGGGGACGGACGTTGCAAGGTTGCAAGACCAGCCACTGGCGGGGATTACCCCGGCGGGAAGGCGCGACGATCCGGCTGATCCGGTAGCCAGAAGACGTGTCGAACCGATTCGGAGCCAGTTAAAACGCAACAAACAAACCAGGCGGCACCAGCAGCCAATGCACAACCATCCGCACCGACCATCGCTGTCCGCAAGAGTTGCAACCCGGATGGCATCGGCCTCTCGCACTACGTGTTGATGGACAAGAAAGCGGCCAAATGACGGCTTCTGCATTAAGTCGGGCCGCTTGCGGCCCGACATTCATTCCCGTGGACATCGGCCATGATATTTATGCTGCCGTCACCGACCCGAACACCGCCTTCTGGGCGCTGGTCGACAAGACGCGTATCCAGGAAGAACTTGCTACCGGGTCGCTGCACGACAGTTATCGAGCCAAAGCCGATAGTTTCGCCCGCGAACTGCACGCCCTGCGCTTCGAACTGAAACCCTCCGGCGTCTATCTGAATCCGACTGAGCGATGCAACCTCAACTGCACTTACTGCTATTTGCCCGGCGAGCAGCGCAGCAGCGGTAGCCACATGCCCTCCGAAACGCTGATTGCTTCACTCGACAAGCTACGCGATTACTTTCGCTCGGTGATGCCGGAGGAGCGCAAGCCACGCGCCATCTTTCACGGCGCAGAGCCCCTCATGAACAAGGAAGCGGTGTTCTCCGCCATTGATGCGTTCTCTGCAGATTTTGTTTTCGGTCTGCAAACCAACGGCACGCTGCTCGACGATGAGGCACTGGAATTTCTCACCTCGCGCAACGTCAGCATCGGTCTTTCGCTCGACGGCCCCTTCGCTGGCATCACTGATGCTACGCGCAAAACCTGGGGCGGAAAAAGCGTGCATGACAGGGTCTTGGCGGCGATGGAAAAGCTGAAGGGGTATGGCTCCTGGAGCGTAATCACCACCTGCACCACCGAAAACCTGCCTTACCTGACACAGATGGTCGAGCTGTTCCACGCCAGTGAAGTGCCGACCTGCATGCTCAATACGGTGCGCTGCACCCTGCCCGGCGCACGCGGCGTTAAACCGGCGGATGACGATTTGGCAAAAGCCTTCTTCGCCGCCATGGATCGCACGCACGAGCTCTATCGTGAAACGGGACGCAAGCTGATAGTCGCCAATTTTGCCAACATCCTTATCGGAATTCTTGCACCGACCGCACGACGTCTGATGTGCGACATTTCGCCCTGCGGCGGTGGCCGCGCCTTCTTCGCTCTGGCGGCAGATGGCGGACTGTACCCGTGTAGCGAGTTCATCGGCCTGCCGAGTTTCAACGGCGGCAATTTGCTGGCCGAAGGCGGCGTCGAAGCAGCGCTGGCCTCTCCCGCTTTCCAGACCGTGACGACGCGCGATGTCGATATTTTCAGCCCCTGCGGCGGCTGCGCGATCCGTCATTTCTGCGGCTCTCCTTGCCCGGCCGAAGCATATGAAATGAACGGTGGCATGGAGAAAACCGGCGCCTTCTGCGAGTTCTACAAGGAGCAGGTTAGTTATGCCCTGCGCCTGATTGCAGACGGCAAAGCGAATGACTACCTTTGGGATGGGTGGGACGAAGACACGGAGACGGTATTCGACCTGGCGATGTAATCAGGGTAGCTTACCTTCAACAACTCGAATGCCATTTGCCCCTGGCTAGACAGTGAGTATCCATTGTTCCCGGGGGCGGTGCTGCCAGTGATGCGGACTTTAAAACCACCTGGAAGTGGGCATACCGAACGTCTCGTCCAGATGCCGCCCAAATCAAAAAACTCTTGTTTACTGATCGGCATGCTTACCTAACCAGTAGCATATGGTTTGCATCCGCAAATAAAAAAGTGCGACCTGGAAAGATCGCACTAAAATCAAAGTCCCCCACCTGTGCCGTTGACCCGGCATCTTGAACCTGCGGTCCAAGAGGGTCACTTCCCTGCCGCATCAGGATCATCCGGATGGACGTTCACAACAGCGGCCTTGCGGGTCGCGACCTAAGCTAAACTATTGGCTCAAAGAATTACAGGTCTGACGGACACCGCAGGGGACAACCTAGAACAACGTATCCTGCTCGGCTAACGCCTCATTGATCGCTGTCTCCATGATACTCATTCTACGCTTAAAGTCGGCGAGGTCAAATCCGCGCCCGATCTTGACCGAAAGCAGTTCGTGGGTAATGTTCAGGGCGGCCATGATGGCGATGCGCTCGACGCTGACGATCTTGCCGGCATCGCGTATTTCGCGCATTTTCCTGTCCAGATAGGCAACCGCATCGAGCAGCTCGCCGCGCTCCTCATCGGGACAGGCGACACGCAATTCCCGGTCGAGGATCTTGATTTCCAGCGTTTTGGTTGTGCTGCTCATGTTTGTTCTTCTGGAAGTGTGGCCAGCAATTTTTCCAGGCGCGCCTTTGCACTGCCCATCTTGTCGCTGCATTGGCGGTTACTGCTGAGTGCATGCGCCAGTTCTTGGCGCAATTGATGGTTTTCCGCACGCAACTTGCCGCTGACCTGTATCAACTGTGCGAGTTTGCCTTCCAGTGCATTCAATTCATTCTCCATGTGCCGACTATAATTTGAAAAGTGCTGATAAGTCAAACGGTAAGACGGAGTTCTGAAAGCGGTTTGTGATTTTTTGGCAGTGCGCCGTGCTTGTGCTAAAGTGCGCCCTGCTTTGAGGTTCTCGTCTGGCGACAGATGAGTTAAACGGGAAATAGGTGAGGGAGAATCAACCCGATGCCTGTGCTGCCCCCGCAACGGTAAGCGAGTGCGGATTTGCCAGTATGCCACTGTGAGCAATCATGGGAAGGCGGCAAATCAAGACTTGCGAGCCCGGAGACCGGCCTGAGAGCAAAGGTAACAGGAGATGCTGCGGGCGGCGCATCGGAAAAGAACAATTCAATCGTTCAACTCTGCTCCCCCCACCGCATTTCCTGAATATAAACATTCCAGCGGGGTCGCTTGGAATTTACTCAGGAAAATCACCAATGAAATTGCAAAAACTTTTTGCCGCCGTTTTATGCGCGGCCACTCCCCTGGCTTATGCAGCAACCGACACACTGGATGAAATCGTGGTAACCGCCAGACGCATCGCGCAGCCATTAAAGCGATCCTTGATCAGCGCCACCGTCATCACCCAGCAGGATATTCGCAAATCACAGGCAGTCGATGCGGCAGCTATTTTACGCAGCGTAGTCGGCGTGGAAATCGATCAGTCCGGCGGGGTAGGTAAAACAACCAGTTTGCACCTCAGGGGTACCAATGCCACGCATACCTTGATTTTGCTGGATGGCGTGCGTATCAGTTCTGCTACCAACGGCTCCACCTCGATTCAAGAGTTAATGCTGGATCAAATCGAGCGTATCGAGGTAGTACGCGGCAATGCCAGCAGCCTGTACGGATCGGAGGCCATTGGAGGTGTGGTGCAGATTTTTACCAAGCGTGGCCGTGGCGTGCCCGCTCTTAATATGAACGTCGGCATGGGCAATCGGGGTACGCAGCGCTTGGCCGCTGGATTTGGCGGCGCAACCGAGAACACAGACTTTAATGTACAAGCATCCGCGTTCAAAACCGATGGCGTGTCGGCCATCAATCCTGCACGGTTCCCCGGCGCCAATCCAGACAAGGACGGATACAAAAATACCAGTCTATCGGCCAATGTGCGCCATGCATTTAATTCGGATCACAGTCTGGCTGCCACAGCGTTTAATAGTCAGGGACGCAATCAGTACGACAATACGGTAACCCCGACCGACAACAATACCAACCAAACGCAAGTGAGCAAATTCTCTCTTTCATCCGACAATCGTCTAGGAGACATCTGGCAAAGCCACTTGCAACTGGCCCAGGGCACGGATGACACGCAAACTTTCCTGAATGGCCAACTGGATTTGGCGAACGGGGCAATGTTCAAGACAAGCAACCAGCAGCTTACCTGGGAAAATATGTTGCAGCTGGGCACGCATACCTTACTCAATTTGGGAGTAGAAAATTTAACACAAACGGTCACGAGCGATGTCGCCTTCACGACCAAAAAACGCAAGGTGGACAGCCTGTTTATGGGCTATACGGGTTACTACGGTTTACATCAGATACAAATCAATTTGCGTCAGGACAGTTATTCCGACTTTGGCCGGTCGAACACCGGACTGCTTGGGTATGCCTACGCCATCAATGATGTCTGGCGGGCAACAGCAAGCATGGGAACTGCATTTAAAGCACCCACGCTCAACGACCTGTTTTACCCCTTTACGAATTTTGGTGGGGGCTGGACCTATGCAGGCAACCCCAATTTACAACCGGAACATTCCCGCAATCGGGAATTGGGATTGCACTATACGGAGGATGTGCACCGTTTCGATGCCGCGTATTTTGATAATCGGATTAGCAACCTAATTACCGGAAATAATCTACCCGCTTTTATGGTGGTCAATCTGGGTGAGGCGCGCATTGATGGCGTGGAATTGAGTTACGCCGGGCAGTTTGGCGATACAGGCATAAAAGCTGCATTGACTTCGCAAAACCCCCGCAACGCAGGCACGGGCCAAGCCCTGATACGCCGTGCCAGACAGCATGGTAGCATCGGTCTGTCGCAACAATTCAGTGGATGGCAAGTTGGCGGAGAGTGGCAGCACAGTGGATCACGACCGGATGCAAATTTGTCAACGGGCTTGCCTGTTACCCTGCCAGGCTACAACGTGATCAACCTGACTGCGGGCTATGCGATCAACAAAAATCTGAAGTTGTCCTTGCGTGCGGATAATCTGACCAACCAAAATAACGCAACGGCTTATGGTTACAACCCTCTTGGGCGCACCTTGTTTGCCGGCCTGAGTTACCAGCAGTAAAAGCGGCAGAGAGAGGGGGCGCGCTTAGATGCAATATTTTTCAGCTAAAGCTATCACCAAACTGTGTGTCTTAAATTGAAAGGAGAAACAAGAATGAAATTGCAAACTCGACAAACTGGAATATTGGCTGTGTTGGTGCTGTTAATGGCGGCTACACGCATGCACCATTTCGGCAGCGCACTGCATTTGCCGGATGCTTCGCTTGCGGTGTTCTTGCTGGCGGGGTTTTTTATCTCCACGCCCTGGCTGTTTGCAGGATTGCTGTTTGAAGCAGGTACGTTGGATTATGTGGCAATTGCCCACTTGGGCGTGAGCGACTGGTGCGTAACACCCGCCTACTGGTTTTTGATTCCGACCTATGCGGCCTTGTGGTATGCGGGACGTCACTATGCGCGCATTCATCAGCACAACCTGCGCAGCTTGGGCGTGTTCGCCGGTCTTTCTGTTGCTGCGTTGAACGTAGCGTTCTTCATTTCCAACGGTGCCTTTTACTGGTTCTCTGGCCGCACCCCAAATATGGGCATGACTGAATACGCCGCTCGCGTAACGCAATACTATCCCCAGTACTTAGTCGGTGGCATGCTGTACCTGGCGTGTGCTGCTGCGCTGTATACGGTGCTGACCGCGCGCACGCCGGTTGCCGTCGAAGCCGACTAATGAACGACAAGAATGCCGCGGACGAGCAACACCGCGCCCGCACCCAACGCCACAAGGAAGTGGTCGATGCGAAGATCGCCCGTGCCACCGAAAGCCGCGGCGTGGTGCTGGTGCATACCGGCAACGGCAAGGGCAAGAGCAGTTCGGCATTCGGCATGGTCGCACGCGCCCTCGGGCATAACATGCACGTCGGCGTGGTGCAATTCATCAAGGGAGGTTCTCCCACCGGCGAGGAGGTCTTTTTTCGTCGCTTTCCGGAAGTCGAATATCACGTGATGGGCGACGGTTTCACTTGGGAGACGCAGGATAAGCAACGCGACATTGCCTCGGCGCAAGCTGCGTGGAATGTGGCTTGCGCCATGCTACGCAACCCGGACATTGCGCTGGTTGTACTGGATGAAATCAATATCGCGCTGAAGCTGCACTACCTGGAAATCAGGCAGGTACTGGAAGCGCTACGCAACCGCCCGGCGATGCAACATGTGATACTGACCGGTCGTGCTGCGCCCGATGCGCTGATCGAATACGCTGATACTGTCACGGAAATGCGCCCTATCAAGCATGCATTTGATGCCGGAATACAGGCGCAAAATGGCATAGAGTTGTAATGCCCGCGTGCCATCCCCTTGAACTGCTGATTGGCACGCGTTCCTCCGCCAATTTCACCAGGCAATTCTGCCTTCCCGCCATGCCGACGTATATATGACCGCCACCACACTGATGATTCAGGGCACCACTTCGGATGCGGGCAAGAGCACCGTTGTAGCGGGACTATGCCGCGCGCTCAAACGGCGCGGCTTGCGCGTGGTGCCATTCAAGCCGCAGAACATGGCGCTGAACAGCGCAGTGACTGAAGACGGCGGCGAGATCGGGCGCGCACAGGCGGTGCAGGCGCAGGCGGCGGGCCTTGCTCCTCACACCGACATGAACCCGGTGCTGCTGAAACCGAATAGCGACACCGGCGCGCAGGTCATTATTCACGGGCGCGCCATCGGCAACATGGAAGCCACGGCCTATCACGACTACAAACAGGTGGCGCGCGCGGCGGTGCTCTCTTCGCACCAGCGGCTGGTGATGCAATACCAGATCATTATGGTGGAAGGTGCCGGTTCACCTGCCGAGATCAATCTGCGTGCCGGAGACATCGCCAACATGGGCTTTGCCGAGGCGGTGGATTGCCCGGTCATCCTGGTCGCCGACATCGATCGCGGCGGTGTGTTTGCTCATCTGGTGGGCACGCTGGCATTGTTGAGCGAGAGCGAACAAGCGCGCGTGCATGGCTTCATCATCAACCGCTTTCGCGGCGACATCGCGCTATTGCAGGATGGACTGGACTGGCTGGAGGAACACACCGGCAAACCGGTGCTGGGCGTGCTGCCGTATCTGCACGGACTGCACCTGGAAGCCGAGGATTCCATATCGCGCGCAATGACTGACGCTGCCCCCGGGAGTTTGCGCGTGGTGGTACCCGCCCTGCCGCATATCAGCAACCACACCGACTTCGATCCGCTGCGCCTGCATCCGCAAGTGACACTGCACTGGGTTGCGCCTGATGCAGCGCCATCCACTGCCGATTGTGTGATTCTGCCCGGCAGCAAGAACGTGCGCGCCGATCTTGACTGGCTGCGCACGCAAGGCTGGGAGGACTATCTGGCGCGCCATCTGCGCTATGGCGGCAAGCTCATGGGCATCTGCGGCGGGCTGCAAATGCTGGGTAGCGCGCTGCACGATCCGCACGGCATCGAAGGTGCGCCGGGCAGCAGTCCAGGGCTCGGTTATCTGGACTTCGACACCACCCTGCAAACACATAAACAATTGCTCAATGTGCACGGCAAGCTCGCACGGAACGGTATGCCGGTGAGCGGCTACGAGATTCATGCCGGGATCAGTGAAGGCAATGCTTTGCGACGCCCCTTCGCGCAACTCGATGACGGCCGTACGGATGGTGCAATTTCTGACGATGAGCAGATCATGGCGACGTATCTGCACGGCGTGTTCGAGTCACCGCAAGCATGTGCCGCATTGCTGGACTGGGCCGGATTGCAAACGCCGCAACCTTTTGATTATCACGCATTGCGCGAGCAGAATCTGGAGCGCTTGGCCGATACGCTGGAAACGCATCTGGATATGCGGCACATCTTGCAGTTGTCTGGAGCAGACGCATGAAAGAACTGATCCTGGGCGGGGCACGTTCCGGCAAGAGTCGCCTCGCCGAACAGCACGCGCAGGCGAGCGGATTGCCGGTCACCTATCTGGCCACGGCCACGGTAAAGGATGATGAAATGCGGGCGCGCATCGCACACCATCAGGCGCAGCGCCCCGGACATTGGCAGCTGGTGGAAGAGCCGCTGGCACTGGCTTCGGCTTTGCAATATCACGCCGCCACAGAGCATTGCGTGCTGGTGGATTGCCTGACGCTGTGGCTGACCAACCTGTTATGTGCGCAGGACGAGGCGCGCTTGCATCATGAGGTGACCACGCTACTGGAAGTATTGCCGGGACTGCCGGGAGAAATCATCCTGGTAAGCAACGAAACCGGCATGGGCGTGGTGCCGCTGGGTGAGTTGACGCGGCGTTATTGCGACGAGGCGGGACGCCTGCATCAGGCCGTGGCACGGTCCTGCGAAAAAGTGATATTAACGGTGGCGGGTTTGCCACTTAATTTAAAAGGGTAAAACAGGGATCATGACTACTAATTTGAACTGGCTGAAGCAGGCCGCACCAGCATTGAATGAAACTGCCCGCGCAGCAGCCCAGGCACGCCAGCAGCAGCTGACCAAACCGCCCGGCGCGCTGGGGCAACTGGAAGGGCTGGCGATACAGCTCGCGGCCATGCAGGGCCGCGAAAAGCCGCAGATAGGACAGGTGTACATCGGCGTATTTGCAGGCGACCACGGCGTGGCGGCAGAAGGCGTGTCGGCCTTCCCGCAGGCGGTAACCGCCGAGATGGTGAAGAATTTCGCGCGCGGCGGTGCAGCCATCAGCGTGCTGGCACAGCAACTCGGCGCCACACTGGAGGTGGTGAATCTCGGCACAGCCTTCGATACCGGCGAACTGCCGGGCGTGCTGCAATGCAATCTGGGAAAAGGGACGGCCAACTTCGCGCACGAAGCCGCGATGACAGAAAGCCAGCTGACCGATGCTTTGCAGGCGGGCAGTGAGAGCGCCGCGCGCGCCGAAAAAGACGGTGCCTCGATATTCATCGGCGGCGAGATGGGCATCGCCAATACCACGGCCGCCGCAGCTCTGGCCTGTGCTCTGCTCAACTTGATGCCGCACCAGCTTGCCGGACCCGGCACAGGTCTTGATCAGGCCGGGGTACAGCACAAGGCGGCAGTGGTGGCACGTGCGCTCGCACTGCATGCGGCACATCTGAGCGACCCGCTGGAAGTGCTGCGTCGCCTCGGCGGCTTTGAAATCGCAGCCCTGACCGGTGCTCTCATCGGCTGCGCACAGCGCGGCATCCCGGCACTGGTGGATGGCTACATCACTACTGCCGCCGCCCTGCTCGCCGTGCGTATCCAGCCCAGCGTGGCGGACTGGCTGCTGTATGCACACCGCTCAGCCGAACCCGGACATATCCTGATGCTGGAGGCATTGCAGGCTGAGCCGCTGTTGCAACTGGGCATGCGTTTGGGCGAAGGCAGTGGTGCTGCCGTCGCAATACCGCTCATCCGTCTGGCCTGCGCATTGCACAACGACATGGCAACGTTTGCTGAAGCGGGCGTGTCAGAAAAAATGTGATGCCTGTTCAAATAGCTGAACCTGCCCAGACGGCTGTTTCCTACCAAATGGGGCTGTCTCACGGCAGCACCCATATCGACCTGCTGCGCCACGGTGAAACCCAGGCAGGCAGTGTCTATCTGGGGCGCAGCGACGCGCCGCTGAGCGAGCATGGCTACCGGCAGATGGCAGAGGCCTTGCTGAATGCGCCGCATTACCATGCGGTGCTGAGCTCACCGCTGGTGCGTTGCGCGGCATTCGCAAAAGACTACGCGCAACGGCACGGCCTGCCCCTGCATTGCGATGCGCGGTTTCAGGAGATGGATTTTGGCGTATGGGATGGGTGCAGCGCGGCGGAGATTGCCGCCGCAGATGCCGCCGCGCTGGAGAATTTCTGGCGCGATCCGGTTGCCTTTCCGCCGCCGCAGGCCGAGCCGCTGCTGTCGTTCCAGGCACGTGTGCTGTCGGCCTGGCGAGAGCTGCCTGCACGCTATCCCGGTCAGCGCGTGCTGTTGGTTACGCATGGTGGGGTGATGCGTATCATCCTGTGCCACCTGCAACAACGCCCCTTGGGTGAACTACTCAACCTGTCAGTGCCGCACGCTGCACTGCACCGGATTTGTGTGGAACATGAGCCGCAGCAAACCGCACTGGTCTCGACATGAACCCAGAAACCGCAATCAAGATGTTTGTAGGTGCGAATTCATTCGCACATGACGCGTTGTTCGTGCGAATGAATTCGCACCTGCACAAGCCACATAACGCTGTCAATTTTCGTTACATTCATCTTCAACTGAGGTTTTTACAATGAAGCCTTTTTATCCCCCGCTGCTCGCGATCCAGTTTCTCACGCAGATTCCAGTCAGGCTCAAGCAGCCGTATGGCGAACGCGAGGTCGGCGCGTCGCTGTTGTATTACCCGCTGGTCGGCTTGTTGCTGGGAATGCTGCTGGTCGGGCTGAATAGCCTGTTGCATGGCGTGCCGTTATTGCTGCGTGCCGCCCTGCTGTTGGCGGCATGGGTGTTGATAACCGGCGCACTGCATCTGGATGGCCTGGCAGATAGCGTGGATGCGTGGCTGGGCGGCATCGGCAATCGCGAACGCACTCTGGCAATCATGAAAGACCCATATGCGGGACCCGCTGCGGTGGTCGCCGTGGTACTGGTGCTGCTGCTGAAATTTGCCGCACTGGCCGGGTTGATGCAATGCCACAATGACTGGGCATTGCTATGGCCGCTGCTGCTGGCGCGCACTGCCATGCCATTATTGTTCCTGACCACCCCCTACGTGCGCCCCGGCGGGCTGGGTGCGGCGCTTGCCCAGCATGCGCCGCGCCGCGCCGTGACCATGATGTTGCTGCTTACCCTGCTAGGCGTGCTGGGCGCGCTCGGGATGCGCGGGGTCGGGCTGGTGCTGGGATGCCTGACTGTATTCTGGCTGTTGCGACGCATGATGATGGCGCGCCTCGGCGGCACCACCGGCGACACGGCGGGCGCGCTGCTTGAGTTACTGGAAACCGCAGCGCTGATTTTATGGGTGCTGATGGACACGCAAGCCTGCTCATGAGAATTCGTAGTTTGCGGACTTTCTGCTAAAGTGCACGCCATGCATATGTCCAGCAGCCGGCTCTATCTGCGTCTCCTCAATTACGTCAAGCCATACTGGCGCGCCTTCGCCGTTTCGCTGCTCGGCATGATCGTGGTCGCGGCCACCGAGCCGCTGGTGCCCGCGCTGATGAAACCGTTGCTGGACGGCACCTTCGTGCACAAGGACCAGGCGATGATGCGCATGGTGCCTGCGGTCATTATCCTGATCTTCCTGGTGCGCGGCCTGGCGACATTCGTCGGCACTTACGCGATCAACTGGGTGGGCAACAAGCTGGTGATGGATTTGCGCGATGCCATGTTCCGCAAGCTGCTTGCCCTGCCGACGCGCTATTACGACGACCATGCCACCGGCTCGCTGATTTCCAAGCTGACCTTCGATGTCACCCAGGTGACCAATGCGGCGACCACGGTAGTGACCATTGCGGTGCGCGACAGCATCGTCATTGTCGGGCTGCTCGGCTGGCTGTTCTACCTCAACTGGAAACTGACGCTGCTGACCCTGCTGATGGCGCCGGTCATCGCCTACATCATCCGCGTCATCAGCAGGCGCATGCGCACCAGCAGCCGCGACTCGCAGCGCGCGATGGGCGACATCACCCAGGTGATCGAGGAAAGCGTCTCCGCGCACAAGGTGGTCAAGCTGTTCGGCGGGCAGCAGTATGAGAGCAGCCGCTTCAGTGAACAGGCCAACTGGGTGCGCCGCTATGCGATGAAGCAGGCTGCCGCGGCGGCAGCCAACGTGCCGATCGTGCAGATGGTTGCGGCCGTCGCCCTTGCCGTGATCGTCTATCTCGTCACGCTGCAATCGCAGACCGACGAAACCACGGTGGGCGGCTTTGTCTCGTTCATCATGGCGATGCTGATGCTGACCGCGCCGCTCAAGCGCCTGACCGGAGTCAGCGAATACCTGCAACGCGGCCTCGCGGCAGCGGAGAGCGTGTTCGCCCTGCTCGACACCGCAGGCGAAGCCGACAGCGGCACGGGGACGATAGGCCATGTGCGCGGCGAGCTGCAATTCGATCATGTGCAGTTTGCCTACGGATTGAACGGGCGGCTTGCGCTGCAGGACATCACGCTGCACATCCGCGCCGGTGAGAATGTCGCGCTGGTCGGCGCCTCGGGCAGCGGCAAGACCACGCTGGTCAACCTGGTGCCGCGCTTTTACAGTCCGACCGGCGGCACGATCCTGCTCGACGGGCATAACCTGGCCAACCTTACCTTATCCAGCCTGCGCGCCAATATCGCGCTGGTGAGCCAGGAGGTGGTACTGTTCAACGATACGGTCACGGCGAATATCGCCTACGGGCAGATGCGCGAGGTATCGGAGGCGGAAATCATTGCCGCCGCAACCGCTGCGCATGCGATGGAATTCATCCGCGAATGGCCGGAGGGGCTGAATACGCTGGTCGGCGAGCGCGGCGTGAAACTGTCCGGCGGGCAGCGCCAGCGTATCGCCATCGCGCGCGCCATCCTCAAGGATGCGCCGATTCTGATCCTGGACGAGGCCACCTCCGCGCTGGACAGCGAATCCGAGCGCCATGTGCAGGCCGCGCTGGAGACCCTGATGCAGGGCCGCACCACACTGGTCATTGCGCACCGCCTGTCCACCATCGAAAAGGCGGATCGCATCGTCGTGCTGCAGAAGGGCGCGATTGCCGAGATCGGCACGCACCACGAACTGCTGCAGAAAGACGGTGTCTATGCGCAGTTGCACCGCATCCAGTTCGCGGCAACGGGTAATGCATAGACGGTTCCCCGCAAATACTGAATGGAAATAGCCGCCATTCTGCTCTGGATAATCGCCGTGATCCTCGTTGCGGCGGGCCTCGCAGGCCTCGTGTTGCCCGGCCTTCCGGGCGCCGCGGTACTCTATGCCGGGCTGGTGCTGGCAGCATGGATTGAAGACTTCGCCTTTGCGGGGAGCGGCACCTTGGCCATTCTTGCGGTACTGGCGTTGCTGACCTACGTTGTGGATTTTGTGGCAGGCATCCTGGGCGCCAAACATTTCGGCGCCTCGCGGCGCGCCATGGCGGGCGCCATGCTCGGCGCGATCCTGGGGATTTTCTTCGGCCTGCCCGGCTTGCTGCTCGGACCGTTTGTCGGCGCGGCCGTCGGCGAGTTCTCGGCGCAACAGAGTCTCGGCGCCGCAGGCCGCGCGGGAATTGGCGCTACTATTGGCTTGGCGCTGGGAGTTGCCGCCAAGCTGGCGCTGGCTTTCTCCATGCTCGCCGTGTTCGCGGCGGCGCGTTTCATGACGTAGATCATGGAATCCCGATGCGGACAGCAATAGACTCAAACGGTCACGTCGAGTTGACGCAGCAACGGCAAAAGCCTAAATTGCACTACCCAACCCAATCATGAGGAGACAGACATGGCCGTTCTTGTCGGTAAAGCCGCCCCCGATTTCAGCGCTGTTGCCGTGATGGGCAACAACGAAATCAACGAAACCTTCAACCTGAAGAAATATACCAACGGCAAATATGCCGTGATCTTCTTCTATCCCCTGGATTTTACTTTCGTCTGCCCCTCCGAGTTGATCGCTTTCAATCACCGCCTCGATGAATTCAAGAAGCGCAACGTCGAAGTGATCGGCGTGTCAATCGACTCGCAATTCACTCACCTGGCATGGAAAAATACCTCTGTCGACAAGGGCGGCATCGGACAGGTTCAGTATCCGCTGGTGGCCGATACCAAGCACGAAATCTGCCAGGCCTACGATGTGGAATTCGATGAGAAAGGCGTGGCGTTCCGCGGTTCATTCCTGATTGACCGTGCCGGTATCGTGCGCCATCAGGTAGTAAACGACCTGCCGCTGGGGCGCGACATCGACGAAATGCTGCGCATAGTGGACGCGCTGCAATTCACCGAAGAACACGGGGAAGTCTGTCCGGCCGGCTGGAGCAAGGGCAAGGCCGGCATGAAGGCCTCGACCGAAGGCGTAGCGAAATATCTGGCCAATCACGCCAAGGAACTATAAGCACAGCCGGCTCTTCGTCAAACCTTTTGGCGTAAACCCTCCATGCACCAACTGTTGATCGAATTTGTCGAACGGGTTGCGCCATGGATCGAAATGATCGGCATCGCGGTGGTGCTATGGGGCGCGGTCGAAGGGCTGATTAGGCTAGTGCTGCGCGTCAAATCGGCACTGTTGCGTGAGCCGCAACGGATGCCGGTCAGCCACATCCGCATCGCCATCGGCGAAAAAACGGCCTTGGGGCTGGATTTCTTCCTGGCCGGTGACATCATTCAGACCATCGTGATTCCCAGCTGGGAATCGCTCGCCATGCTCGGCGGCATCGTGGTCATCCGTACCGTGATTGCCTTCTTTCTCAACAAGGACCTGAGGGAGCTGGCCGAGAAATAATGCGCGCCTGACGGAATACCGCACTGCAATTAAACAGATACAAAAGACCAGGAATCCATCAGCGTTCGGGCGCAAGATCGCCGAGCGCATCAAACAGCGGTCCCAGAAATTTCTCATAGGACCGCCAGCGTTCCACCGACGATTTGTAGATCGGCTGGCGCACCTGCACCATACTGGCAGTTTTTACCGAGCGTTTGTTCTGGTGAAAGTCGAGACAGGCATCGTTCCACTCCAGCCCGCAATATTCGATAATGCGGCGCGACTGCGCCTCCTGATCCGCCACGATGTCTTCATATTGCACCTCGAGGAAGGCGCCCTCTGGCAACACCTTGCGCCAATGTTCCATCAGGCGGGCGTAATCGACATAATAGCGCCCCAGTTCGGCCAGGTCGTAGCTGAATTCCTGCCCGAAGGTGAACAGCTTGCTGAAGCAGGAAATGCAGGTGTCCACCGGATTGCGCTTGACATGGATGATCTTCGCGTTGGGCAGCATCAGGTGGATCAGGCCAACCGCCTGGAAATTCGCGGGCATCTTGTCGGTGATGCGCGGCATATCCAGTGCGCGCCGCTGCAACCCGGCTACATATTCTGCACCCCAGGCGCTGAGCCGCGCCTGATCGAGCAGGCGAGCATTGTCCGGAAAGGCGGCACCCGCAATGTCGCGTAGCGCAATCGCCATCAGGTCGGGCAATTCCCCGGCACCGTGCACTTCTGGATGGCTGGCGATGACCTGTTCGGTAAGCGTGGTGCCGGAACGCGGCATCCCCAATACGAAGATCGGCACTTGCGAGGGATCCCCTCCGCCACGCAGCCGGTCCAGCGTCGCTGTCTCAAAGTTGCGCATGATCGCGGCAGAATGCCGCGCACTCTGCTCAGGATCGTAATCTATCGTTGCGCGTTTCAGTTTGCAGCCCTCGAGGAAATGCGGAAAGGCTTTTTCATGTTCGCCGATATCGTCATAGCACTTGCCCAGTGCGAAATGCATCAACGTCTTCTGCTCATCCGTCAGCAGCGTTGCACCGCTCCGTGCTGCTTCCTCGGCCAAGATCATAGCCTCCAGAATTCCGTCACCAGTCTTTACCGATTTAATTGGTACAAGATTAAAAAGTGCATCGACATAATCGGGCTGGATTTGCAGCGCCCGCCGATAGCTGACCTCGGCTTCAGTGAGCCGCTCTTGTTCCGAGAGGTTACGGCCCAGATTGAAATGCGCGTCAACATAATCCGGCTTGATCTGCAACGCTCGTCGAAAGCTGGCTTCAGCTTCGGAACCACGGCCATGCTTGGTAAGCATGTGGCCCAGATTGTTATGCAGTTCGGCCTCACCGGGCAACAGCTTCGTTGCCTTTTGCAGGGCAAGCAGAGCGTCCTTGCCTTGCATCAGCAGGGAGGCGCTCAACAGCTTCCAGCCGAGCCCGAAATCCGGGTGTCGCCCGACCAGCAGGTGTGCCCGGCTTTCCAGCTCCGCATACCGCCCGGCGTTATACAGGGCGAGCAATTGACTGAATTCGTCCTGCGTCGGGGCTGATCCCTTCGCAGGTCTACTTAGCGCGGTGGCACTGGGCCTTTGTTGCCCAGACTGAAGCGGCGAACTGGATTCGAGCTTGCCGCAGCATTTTTTGTATTTCTTTCCGCTGCCACAGGGGCATGGAGCATTTCTTCCCGGATTCATGATTCGGTCAATTCCAGCAAGGGCAACAAGGGGCCAACAAATTTCTCATAATTTCGCCAGCGTTCCTTCGAGCTCTTGTAGATTTTCTGCCGTACCTGCCAGTTGCTGGGAGTGCCCACCTTGCGCTCCGTCTCGTGAAAATTCAGGCAGCTCTCGTTCCACTCCAGGCCGGTGAATTCGATGATCCTGCGGCTCCAGCCTTCCTGGTCCTCAACCAGCGCCTCGTAGGGCACATCCAGAAATACTTCCGGCGGCAGCACCGCGCGCCAGTGCGCCATCAATCGACGATATTCCCGGTAATAAAACGCCAGATCTTCCAGGTCATTTGCGTGAGTGTGCTGCATTTTAAAGTTCTGGAAAAAATTCGACAGACAGGTGTCAATCGGATTGCGCTGGGTATGCAGGATGCGCGCTTGCGGAAACACCATGTGTATCAGCCCCAGATACAAGAAGTTGCCGGGTGCCTTGTCCACCACCCGCAGCGCGCTGGCGGAATGGCGCTGTAGCTCGGCTTCGTACTGGCTGGCGATATCCTCAATCAGTTTGGAATCACGATGCCGGAACGCCATGCTCGACAGATGGGCATAACCTTGCTGGCCCCAGAAGTGCAGTTCCCCGGCGCCAAAAACATCCGGATGGGAAGCAAGGATCTGTTCGGTGAGCGACGTGCCCGAGCGCGGCATCCCGACAATGAACAGGGGGCGGAGCGAAGCGCTGGCGCCGTCCTGCGCCCGCACCGTTTCGATGGGATGGGCGGTAATGATGTCATCGACAAAGCGCCGGAACTCATCGCGGTCAAAAGAGCCTGCAAGTTTCCGCTTGAGGCGGTTGGCGCTTTCATAATAACCAAAGGCGGCCTCATATTGGCGGATATCGTCGTTATATTTGCCCAAGGAATAACGCAAATTCATTTCATCCTGTGGTTTCAGGCGCCCTTTCAGGAGACGTTGCGCCTTTTCCGCCCAAGGCTGGTCATCAAGCGTCATTTTCTGCAAGGAAGGCAAGAGTGCCCAGGCCAAGGGGTGATCTGGATCCGATGCGAGCGCCTGATCGAGATGTCCTTTGGCGGCATCAAACTGACCGGTATTCTGACACATTGTTGCCAAGCTGATATATGCAATAGTATTCCCCGATTTGAGTGCAAGCGCCCTTCGAAAACTCTTTGCGGCTTCATCCGGTTTACCCTGCTCAATGAGAACGCTCCCCAGGCCGTTGTGCGCCATGACATGATCCGGTCTGAGTGCAAGCGCTTGGCGGAAACAATTGATCGCTTCGTCAAGGCTGCCTTGATCTCTATATGCATTCCCCAGATTGTTGTACGCTTCGACCATTTCTGGTTTGAGTGCGAGCGCTTGGCGGAAACTGGCGATTGCCTCACCCGATTTGCCTTGATCTACCAGCGCATTCCCCAGATTGTTGTGCGCCTCGGCATAATCCGGCCTGAGTGCGATAGCTTTGCGAAAGCTGGCGACCGCCTCATCCAGATTGCCTTGGCTCCTGAGCACATTCCCAAGGTGGCTGTGATATACCGGACTGGAGGGGTTGATGCCGATGGCGCGGTTGATCAGTTCTGCGGCCAACCCGTTCCTGCCCGTCTGGCAGGCAAGCACCCCCAGAAAGTCCAGTGACTCCATATGCGCTGGCTCAACATCGAGTATTTGCCGGTAAATAGCCTCGGCTTCAGAAAGGCGTCCTGCTTGATGAAGCTCCCGCGCGCGCTGAAAATCTTTCTGAAGCGAGACATCAATGGGAAGCGCTTCCGCAACGACTCCCTTGTTCTGCAAGGACCCGCAACAATGCTTGAGTTTTTTGCCACTGCCGCAGGGGCAGGGGTCATTTCTTACTGGTTCCACACTTTTTACCCTTGATTGATTCTTCGCATAATGCTGCGTCTTGCAAAGGTGAGGAAAAACAGGAGTAGAGTCGCTTCTAGTTGCCAAGCCGTACCATGGATTATCACCCCGGCAGAAAAATATTTTTCACTTTCCGAGTTCTTCCACTTCGCGGAGAATCGCGCGCGCCTGTTCATCGCTCAGCAGGGCGGCGCTTTCGGGCGCATATCCGTGCGGGCAAAGCAGCTCTCCCTTGACCACGCCGAACAAACGGCAGATAGCCGGTCGCACGGAATAGACAGCGCATTGTTTTGTTTCGACGTCGAGCAACGGGCAGGTGTAGATGCCCTGTTTCAGGTTATTCTGCATCTGCCGCTTGACATCTTTTGCGGTGCGCCCGGAAGCATGTATGCAGCGTATATATTCGAGCCGCGACAATTGCACCGGGCCGCAGCAATCATAACATCCTTCCTTGCATTGAAAGGTAGGGAGTCCGCTTAGCAGCGCGTCTATCTTAGCCAATTTTGCGGAGTTTTTCATCGGGTTAATCCAGCATTGAAAAATGGCGAGAGTATCGCGCAACGCTCAACTCTCTGCAATACAAAAAAACAGGGGAGACCGAAGTCTCCCCTGTCATTATTGCTAGCAGCTTCGCGGATTGTCACCCAGCATCAGATGACTTTCCTCGACTCTTCTAACTTACCATGCAGCTTCCAGCATGAATGTGGTCAGGCTATCGCCACCAGACAACGCGCCGGAGGAAACGGTAGGCCTGTTCACGCCGCCCAGATCCCAGGATGACCCATTGTGCTTGGTGTGAACCAGGTGCAATGCAACGTTCTGGGCCAGGTCATAGATACCCTGCACCATGATCGCATTGTCCTTGTTCAGTGTCACCAAGCCATTGTCACCCCTCTTGATTGCGCCGCCGATATGCAGGGTATTAGGAATCACGCTGTAGTCGGCGCCAATGACCCATGCTGTCTGTGCGTTAACATTGGCGTTGAAGAGGTTCGCGACCAGAGCACCTGCTGCTGTGCCGGGAGCGCGGGCGTAGTTTGCATACAGGCTGAAGTCCTTGCCGCCCAGTTGGGTTTGGCCCTGGAAGTCCAGAACGGTTGCCTTGGTATCAACCTGGGTAAACACAGTACCTGTGGCAGTGTAGTTGGTGCCGCTCGCTACGCCCAGACCGATGTGCATGTTCCAGTCAGCTACCGTTGGGGTAGCAGCGATACGCAGCCAGTTGCTTCTCAATTGAATGGAAGATGCGCCACTGGCTGTGAAATTAGGCGACCAACGGGTGAAGTTGATGTAGCCCATGTCGTTCCTGGCAACCAGAGCCAAGCCGGTTGCGTTTACAGTATTGAGTCCAATCTGGTTCGCAGACTGGATAACCCTGTCTTCGGACCAGCGGATCGCACTGGTCAGGCTTTGACTGCTCAGTTCGAAACCGAAGGCCGGGCCGGCACCGGCAGTAAACGGAATGACGCCCAGTTGTGCGCCGCCCACGTCGAACGAGAAAGGCAACTTGAAACCAGCAACGACGGCTCCGCCAGCAGTTTGAGTTCCAGCAACGTTGATTTCGGTAAAGACGCCGATATTCTCGGCGACGCGTCCACCGGCGAATAACGCGAATTCGTCAGGAATCTGCCATTGGCCGCCGTTGGTGGTCTGGCCGGAGAGTGTGCCAACTGCATCGGTACCATTGGTATCCTGGTAACGCGCCTTGATCAGCATGGACATATTCAGGGTGTCGGGAATCGACATGTGCTCAGCTTCAATCTTGCCTTGCGAGCCCATCATGGTGTAGCCGGATGCCTTGAAAGCCATGCCAAAACTGTTCAGGACGGGGAAGTGCTGTTGATGACAAGCATTACAAGCCATACCGGTTTGACGGGCAAATGCCGGAATAGCGGACGCTTCCGGGGCAAATGCGGTTGCTGCCAACACGCTTGCCAGAGAGAGAACGATTTTCTTCATTGTGTATTTCCTCTTTAAACGATTAAAAAGTTGATTGATTTTTACGACTCGAAGTGATGGATGCAACCCTCCTGCCACCACTGGGGACGGACTTTATAGAGTGGCGGGAAGGGCTGTCAAAAGTTTGTGCAGGAAGTGTGGTTTTTTTGCAACAATTTAAGGGCGGACGAACATGTTCCTTCAGCGCCCGCCCAAAAATTTTATGCTTGACGTATAACGTAATATTTCCTACACTCACGCCATGATTAAATCTTTTCGCTGCAAAGATACGGAAGCCCTTTATCAAGGCAAGCGTGTCAGGAAATTTGAATCCTGCGCCGCTCAAGCGGAAAGAAGGCTTCAAATTCTGGATAATGCAAAGACCATCAACGACTTGATGGCTTTGCCAAGCAATCGTTTCGAGGCATTGGGCGGTGACCGTACAGGGCAATGCAGCATCCGCATCAACCAACAATGGCGGGTATGTTTCGAGTGGAAAGATGCCGATGCTTGCAATGTAGAAATCGTTGATTACCACTAAAGGAGAATAAACATGGCCAATAAGATGCGCGCAATCCATCCCGGAGAAATCCTTAAGGGCGAACTGGAAGAGTTGAATCTTTCTGCAAATGCCTGCGCCAAATTGTTGGGCGTGCCCGCCAATCGGATCACTGCGATTCTCAATGAGCAGCGCGGCATTACTGCCGACACCGCCTTGCGCCTCGCGCAATTCTTTGGCAGCACGCCGGACTTCTGGATGAGCCTACAAAGCAGTTACGATGTCAAGAAAGCGCGCGAATCTGTTGGGGGCGAGATTGAGAAGAACGTGAAGCCGAAAGAGTTGCTGGCGGCCTAGTGCCTTGTTTTCCCGCCTTCGCGGGAATGACCAAACCAGATTAATCAGCGCTTCACTATTTCGCCTTGCCGGATTTTTCCTTGCGCACCATGGCAATCACTTCATCCAGCACGCGGATGGTGTCTGCCGGTTGCAGGCCGGTGATGAGGTACTTGCCGTCCACGACCAGGGTCGGCGTGCCGGCAAGTCCATAGCTGCGGATCATTTGCTTGGCGCGCGCGATCTTGCTCGACATCGTGAACGAGTTGTAGGCCGCCGAGAATTTTGCACGATCCACACCGCGCGCCGCGACAAAATCAAATATCCGCGCTTCATCGCTCAAGTCGATCTTGTCCACGTTCCACGCCCGGTACAGCGCGTCGTGCAGCGGGTGCAATTGCCCGAGCAATTCGAGCGCGTAATAGGTGCGCGCCATCGGCTCCCAGGAATCGCGGAAAATGGTCGGCACATAGGTCAGCGCCACATCCTTGGGCATGGTCTTTTCCCACTTGCTCATCAGTGGATGCAAGTGGAAGCAGTGCGAGCAGCCGTAAAAGAAAAACTCCAGCACTTCGATTTTTTTCGCGCTGGCTGGCTGCGCCGGGTTCAGCAGTTTATAGTCCCGGCCCAATTCGGCCGCCAGCGCGGCGCTGCCGATCAGCAGCGCTGCAGCTACCACCAGACTTTTAATCAGTTTCTTCACTTGAATAGCTCCTGTTGATGATGGGTTGCGCTTACTGCGCACGCATTGGAGTGGCATCGACCCCATTTTGTTTCAGTGAAGCGCGTGTGCGGCTCAACTCGTCCATATCTTTGTATGGCCCGAGGCGAACGCGGTACCAAACGCCCCTGTCCGGAATGGTTGCGGTCTGGATGCTGGATTCCAGCCCCAGCAAAGCGAGCTTGGCCTTGAGTTTTTCGGCATCATTCGGATTGGAGAAGGAACCTGCCTGCAAAAAATGGGGTTCGCCGCTGGCGATGGGCTTGCTTTCCACTATGGGTTGGGTAATTGTCCGGGTTTTGTCAGTCGGCGCGGCAACTGCCGCATCCGGCTTGTCGGTCAGCACCTTGTAAAACTCGAAGCGCGGCTTGCCATCGCCCACACCGGAAACCGGCGCCTCGGCGGAGACAGCCGGTGTAGCGTCATTCATCAACGGCTTGGCGGTTGCCTGCTCCTTGGTCACAAACGGGCTGGGTGATTTCATGATGTACCAGGCCAGCCCGGCGGCCATACCGGCGCCGATCACCATGCCGACCAGGATGCCGGTCAATAACGAACTGCCGCTCTTGTTCTGTGCAGCGGCTCTGTTGCCCATGTTTCTGCTCATTGCTGCTTCCTTTACATTTTTTCCGGCGCACTTACACCAAGCAGCGCCAGACCGTTCCTGATGATCTGCGCGATTGCGGCGATCAACGCCAGCCGCGCCAGCCTGACCTGCTCGTCCTCGACCAGAAAGCGCGAGGCATTATAGTAGCTGTGGAAATCGGCGGCAAAATCTTTCAGGTAGAAGGCAACCAGGTGCGGCGCGAGTTCCTCCGCCGCGCGCTCGATCACCTCGGGGTAATCGATCATCTTCTGCAACAGTACGGTTTCGTAATCGCTCTCCAGCGCGCTCACATCGGCATGATGCAGGCCCTGGCGGTCGCCGCCCCACTGCGCCAGCACCGCGTGGATGCGGGCGTGTGCGTACTGGATGTAATACACCGGGTTGTCGTTGCTCTGCGATTTTGCCAGATCGATGTCGAACACCAGCTGCGAATCGGGATGGCGCGCGGCGAGAAAATAGCGCGTGGCATCGCAGCCGACTTCGTCGATCAGGTCGCGCAACGTGACGTAGCTGCCGGCACGCTTGGAGATCTTCACCTCTTCGCCGTTCTTCAGCACCGTCACCATCTGGTGCAGCACATAGTCCGGCCAGCCCCCGGGGATGCCAGCATCCAGCGCCTGCAGGCCCGCCCTCACGCGCGTGATGGTGCTGTGGTGATCCGCGCCCTGTTCATTGATGACGCGCTCGAAGCCGCGCCGCCATTTGTCGAGGTGGTAGGCCACGTCCGGCACGAAATAGGTATAACCGCCGTCGCTCTTGCGCATCACGCGGTCCTTGTCGTCGCCGAAATCGGTGGTGCGCAGCCACAGCGCATCGTCCTGCTGGTAGGTGTGGCCGCTGGCGATCAGTTTGTTCACCGTTTCCTCGACCTTGCCTTCGGCATAGAGCGCAGACTCCAGCGAGAACACGTCGAACTCCACCTCGAAGGCGCGCAGATCCAGATCCTGTTCGCGGCGCAGATAGGCCACGGCGAAATGGCGGATGGCCTCGGTGTCGTCCACATCGCCAGCGCCGGTAAGGTGTTGGTCGTCCGCCTCGACGTTTTCTTTTGCCATATAGCTGCGCGCCACGTCGGCGATATAGTCGCCGCGATAACCGCCCTCCGGCCATGACGGGTCATCGGGCGTGACACCCTTGCAGCGCAGCTGTACCGAATGCGTCAGGTTGTCGATCTGCGCGCCTGCATCGTTGTAATAGAACTCGCGCGTCACGTTCCAGCCCGCCGCATGCAGCACGCGGCACAGGCAATCGCCCACTGCCGCACCGCGGCCGTGGCCGACATGCAACGGCCCGGTCGGGTTGGCCGAGACGAACTCCACCTGCACCTTGCGCCCGCCGCCGACGTGAACATGGCCGTAACCGGCACCCGCCAGCAATACATCCTGCACCACCGACTGCTTGGCGCGTGTGGCAATGAACACGTTGATGAAGCCCGCACCGGCAATCTCCATTTTCTCCACCGCAGCGGATTCCGGTAATGCCGCAATCAACGCCTGCGCGATGTCGCGCGGCGGCCTGCGCAACGACTTGGTCAACTGCATCGCCAGATTGCAGGCGTAATCGCCATGCAGGGCGAGCTTGGGACGCTCGATCAGGACGGTTGCGCCGGCATGATCCGGCGCGACTTCGCGCAACGCCTGCGCGAACATTTCGGAAAGATGGGATTTGAAATTCACTGCCGTGGACCTTGCTTTACGCCTTCAGGAGAGGCGCGGATTATAGCACCTGGCATGGCCATGCCCGTTAGCAGCAGCGTTTGATGCCCGACCATTTTTGCTGCAGCTGATGCGCGAACCAGGCGCGGCGCGGCAGCGCAGGCATGTCCGGATGAACGGCGGCACGATGCGCCAGATAGCGCTCATAGCCGTCGTCGCCGCTGAGGCGCCGGATCGCCATCCAACTCCTTTCGAGCAGTTTACGGGCCGTCGTGAGCGGCTTGAGTGCAAGGCGCACGGAGCGCAGCCACCGGAATGTATCTGCGAATACATGAGGATGGCGAGCACCGCGCAACACAGCAATCAAGCTGCGCAGCAGGCCAGTCAGTCGCGCGCCCATGCTTCCTCCAGTCGCGTCGGATAGTGCGGCGCCTCGGACAGCGGCGGCACAGCATGGCCGCGCAGATGGCGCAGACAGACGCGCAGCATGTCGATGACAATCAGCCACAACAGGCCGACAAAGAACAGCGCCAGCACCGCGTCCAGCCGCAGGTTGAAGATCAGTTGCGGCGCGACAGCGGCCTTGTCCGGCGCCAACACGCCGGCGGCGAGCTTGTCGGACAGGCTGTGGGCGGCGGCGAGAAAGCCGATGCGCGGGTCGCTGCTGGTCAGCTTCTGCCAGGTCGCCGTGCTGGTGATGATGATCAGCCAGGTCAGCGGCAAGACCGTCACCCATGCATGCCTGAGCTTGCCGGACTTCACCAGGATGCCGGTCGCCACGCACAGCGCGATGGCCGCGAGAATCTGGTTGGAAATGCCGAACAGCGGCCACAGGATATTGACGCCGCCGTTCGGATCGATCACGCCGATATACAGGAAATAACCCCAGGCCGCGACCACGACTGCGCTGCTGAACAACACCGAGGGATACCAGGAAGTGCGCCCCATCGGCTTCCACAGGTTGCCGAGCAGGTCCTGCAGCATGAAGCGGCCGACCCGCGTGCCCGCGTCCAGCGTGGTGAGGATGAAGACCGCCTCGAACATGATGGCAAAGTGATACCACAGCGCGAGCATCCCTTGGCCGAACGCGCTGCCGAAGATGCTGGCCATGCCGACCGCCAGCGAGGGCGCACCGCCGGTGCGCGCAAACAGGGAAGCTTCGCCCATCTGCTGCGCGAGCAGGTTCATCTGCTCGACGCTCACCGGAAAACCCCAAGCGGAGATCGTGGCGACCGCTTCCGCCGCCGTTTTGCCCACCACCCCGGCGGGCGAGTTGATGGCGAAATACACGCCGGGGTCAAGCACCGTGGCGGCGATCATCGCCATCATCGCCACCAGCGATTCCAGCACCATGCCGCCGTAACCGATCATGCGGATGTCGCGCTCGTTGGACAGCAGCTTGGGGGTGGTGCCGGAGGAGATCAGCGCGTGAAAACCGGAGATTGCGCCACAGGCGATGGTGATGAACACGAACGGAAACAGCGCGCCGCCGAAGATCGGGCCGCTGCCGTCAACGAACTGGGTCAGCGCCGGCATCTTGATCTCGGGGCGCAGCCACACGATCGCCAGCGCCAGCAGGATGATCGTGCCGAGTTTCATGAAAGTGGACAAATAGTCGCGCGGTGCGAGCAGCAGCCATACCGGCATCACGGCGGCGGCGAAACCGTAGCCGATGACGGCGAAGGCCAGCGGCAGACCGGGATGGTTGAACAGTTCGCGCAGTCCGGCCTGATGGTCGATCCAGCCACCGCCCGCCACCGCCAGCAACAGCAGCATCACGCCGAGCGCCGAGCCCTCGAGCACGCGCCCCGGGCGCAGCTTGTACATATACAGGCCGACCAGCATGGCGACAGGAATGGTCGCCGCCACCGTGGAAGTCGCCCACGGGCTGTTCTTCATCGCGTTCACCACCACCAGCCCGAGTACCGCAATCAAGATGATCATGATCAGGAACGTGGCGATCAGCGCAGCCACACCGCCGATGCCGCCCAGCTCGTCGCGCGCCATCTGGCCGAGGCTGCGTCCGTCACGCCGCGTGGAAAAGAACAGCGTCACCATGTCCTGCACGCAACCGCCCAGCACCGCACCGAACAATATCCACAAGGTGCCGGGCAGGTAGCCGAACTGCGCGGCCAGGGTCGGACCGATCAGCGGACCTGGGCCGGCAATGGCGGCGAAATGGTGGCCAAACACGATCCAGCGATTGGTCGGTACAAAGTCGCGCCCGTTGGACAGCCGCTCAGCCGGTGTGGCACGCGTCGCATCGATGCTCAGCACCGTCGCCGCAATCCACGCCGCATAGAAGCGATAGGCAATGGCATACACGCACAGCGCGGCGGTGACGAACCACAGCGCGTTGATCGGTTCGCCGCGGTTCAGCGCGATGCCGCCGACGGCTGCCGCGCCGAGCAGCACAACGCCCGCCCAGATCAGCCAGGAAAAAAGATTTGCTCTCATAGGTGTGCCGTTCGAGAAAAATGGAAATTGTGCGACAATGCTACCGCAAAAATCGAAGCGTGTTTACCCGCCATTTCAACCGTGCCTCACGGTGATATAAAAAATCAGGACAGAATGCTTTTGGAAAAACTCAGGCAGTTGCTCGCGGCGGACATGGCCGCAGTGGATCAGGCGATTCGCGCCCGGCTGCATTCAGAAGTGCTGCTGATCAACCAGGTCGGCGAATACATCATCAACAGCGGTGGCAAACGGCTGCGCCCGGCATTGGTGGTGCTGTCTGCCGAGGCCTTCGGTTATCGGGGCAAGCATCATCACAACCTGGCGGCGGTGGTGGAGTTCATCCATACCGCCACGCTGCTGCACGACGACGTGGTGGACGAGTCCGAATTGCGCCGCGGCCGCGCCACGGCCAGCGCGCTGTTCGGCAACGCAGCCAGCGTGCTGGTCGGCGATTTCCTGTATTCACGCGCCTTCCAGATGATGGTCGAGGTGGGCGAAATGCGTGTGATGCAAACGCTGGCGGATGCCACCAACACCATCGCCGAGGGCGAGGTGCTGCAACTGCTCAACTGCCACGACGCCGAGGTGGATGCCGCCAACTACATGCACGTGATTCATTGCAAGACCGCCAAGCTGTTCGAGGCGGCCATGCGGCTGGGCGCGATTCTCGGCGCCGCACCCGGCGCGGATGAAGATGCGGCTGCCAGATACGGCATGCACCTCGGCACCGCATTCCAGCTGGTGGACGATGTGCTGGACTACTCCGCGGACGAGCAGCAGACCGGCAAACATCTCGGGGATGATCTTGCCGAGGGCAAACCTACGCTGCCGCTGATCTATGCGATGCAGCATGGCACGCCGGAGCAAGCGGCCGTGGTGCGCGGCGCGATCGAGCAGGGCGATATGGAAAAATTTGCCGGGGTGCTGGCCGTTATCCATGCCACCGGCGCGCTGGATTTCACCCGCCAGCAAGCCATGCGCGAAGCGGAAGCGGCGTGCGCAGCCATCGCTTTTCTTCCCGATTCAAAACACAAGCAATGTTTGCTAGAATTGGCACACTTTGCCGCGACGCGGCAATTTTAGTTTCAGTCAGACCGTCCGGTCTGGAGAGCGCGGGGTGTAGCTCAGCCTGGTAGAGTACTGCGTTCGGGACGCAGGAGTCGGAGGTTCGAATCCTCTCACCCCGACCAATCAAGATTGGTCTTCTGAATTTCCCGTAAATCCCCTTCTATCCAGCGTCATTGCTTGTTCTTGGCGAGGAGCACCGCCCATATTCGGTGACCATTTTACAGTTGTAGTCAGCTTGCAAAACCAGTCAAATTTTCCGTGGTGACCATTTGGTGACTAAATGGTGACCATCTGGTGACTACTAATTTCAGCATATCGTCACGCGCCTGCCTTTTTGACTACTGCTGTTGGTGACTACCTTAAGCCCCGCATATTCAAGATTGGATGTTTTCGTCGGGCACGTATTCCATTACATCAGAAACTTCACATCCAAAGAATTTGCACAGCTTGTCTATGTTGTCGGTCACAGTGCTATAGCCACGATGATTGACCAATTTCGAAAGCGTTACCCGATTGATACCCGTGGCTTCAGACAGCTCAGTCATGGTCACTCTTCGACCATCTTTGAACTGCTTTTCAGCAATCAATTCTTGTAATTTAAACCTAATCATATGTAAGCAATCCTAACAGTTGTTAATTAATGTTTGCAAATTTATCTTCATGTGTTAACATTTCTTTGCGTTTGTTAATCGACGCATTCGATTGAAACTTTAAGTTAACCAAAGGAGTGATGTTATGACGCAAACATATCTGACAACTGAAGGGCTGGCTGAGCGTATCCACTATGACAAGCGCACCATCCGCGAACGCATGAAAGACAGCGTTCTCATTGAAGGGGTTCATTACTTCCGCCCGTTTGGCGGCAGGAAGATTCTTTACATATGGGAAGCCATCGAGCGCGACATGCGTGTGGCAGGAAGTTCGCTCTGCATCCCCATGGCGAATGGCGAGGTGTGCTATGGCTAGTATTCAAGTGCGCAAGCGGACAAATTGTCTGATTATTGATTTTTACTACAAAGGCCAACGTTGCCGCGAGCAAACTGCGCTGGGGGACTCTGCAGCCAACCGCAAGAAGGTGCAGAAGGTGCTTGAACACATCGAGGCTGATATCGCATCAGGCAGCTTTGAATACCGTCGCTACTTTCCATCTAGCAAGAATGCCACCAAATTCGACGAAGTGGAATCGCCGCCAATCGCAGTGAATCAGGTGGTAGCTAACGTAGCTCAGGCAGGAAACAACCCGACAGTGGATACCAATGCACCGTTGTTCCGTGACTTCGCCGAAACATGGTTCACCGAGAAGGAGGTGGAGTGGCGCAAGTCGCACCAGATCAGCACACGTGCCGACATGGACAAACTGCTCAAGCCTCACTTCGGGGATAAGGTGGTCAGCCAGATCACCAAGGCAGATATTCTTACATTCCGCGCTACACTCGCCAAAGTAACCGCGCGGGGCAAGACGACACCTTTATCCGCTCGCCGTATCAACAAGATCTTCGGACCTTTACGGCAAATCCTCAATGAAGCGGCCGACCGGTTTGATTTTCGCACACCATTCCACAACATCAAACCGCTCAAGATCAGAAAGACGGACATCAAGCCATTCACGCTGGATGATGTGAAGCTGATCATCAATACCGTACGGGCGGACTTCAAGCATTATTTCACCGTGCGGTTCTTCACCGGCATGCGTACCGGCGAGGTGGATGGTTTGAAATGGAAGTACGTCGATTTCGAGCGACGCCTGATCCTGGTCCGCGAAACGGTCGTGGCCGGCGAGGAGGAATACACCAAGAACGACGGCTCCCAACGTGACATCCAGATGTCTCGGGTGGTTTATGACGCTCTCAGGGAGCAGGAGAAGGCAACAAGGAAGATTTCAGGGTTCGTATTCTGCAACAACCTTGGCAAGCCACTGGATCACAAGAACGTCACCAACCGCGTGTGGTATCCCCTATTGCGTCACCTTGGGATCGAGAAGCGCCGGCCCTATCAATGCCGTCACACCGCAGCGACCCTGTGGCTGGCCGCCGGTGAAAACCCTGAATGGATCGCGCGCCAGATGGGGCACACCACGACAGAGATGCTGTTTAGAGTGTATTCACGGTTCGTGCCGAACCTGACCCGCCAGGACGGCAGCGCATTCGAGCGATTGCTGATGCAAAACGGAGCTGCCGACGCGAAACCAATCAACCCGCTAGCCGTACCAGCACCCCTTCAGGCCGAATCCGGCACGGCAAAAGAGCAAGCAGCGGAGGTGAGCCATGTTCAATAAACAGACCCTGCCTACGATCGACACCATGCCAAGCGTATTCCGCATCGTCTCGACCAGCTGTGTGCCGGCACCGAACAGGCGCGGCGTGTCCTACCGCGTAGAGCTATATCACGACAAGGCACAACTGGCCGTGGCCTTCACCCGCTCACAGCCAGACATCCGCCTTCGGGCAGGCCTGCTGGTCTCGGTGCGATGGAAACTGCCCGTCACCATGTACAAAGGGGCGATCCATATCTCCCGCCTGGTGTTGCTGGAACATCCAATCAAGGGAGTGAATCCCTTCGAGATGGTGCCACCCCGCTGGGTCAAGGACCGCAATCTGGTAAAAAAGGCGAGGAATCTACTCGACGCTTTGCCGGACAACCTGCAGCAACTGGTTTGCGCAATCTTCTGGGATGGCGTGCGCTTCGGGTTGTTCTGTGACCGGCCTGCCTCGATACGCGATCCCCATTCGAACCGCAACGGCAATCTGCGGCATACCGTCGGGGTGGCGGTAATGGTTCAGTTGCTGGCGAGCCAGTACCCACAAGCCAACCTGGGCATCAGTCTGGCGGCAGCATTGCTGCACGATGCCGGCAAGGCGGCCGAGTACGGTGCATGGAGCAACGGCGGCTGGCGCATGACCGACCGCGGCAAGCTGGTGGGTCATCGGCATACCGTACTGGAGTGGATTGCGGTTGCAATGGCAAAAAACAGGATTATTCTGTCCGAAAGGCATCACTTGTCGTTATTGCATGCGCTTACTTCGGCTCCCAATGCCGAGTGGCTGGGTATCCGCTCCCCGGTAACCCCTGAGGCGACCTTGCTATCGATGGCGGATCGGTTGAGCAATGAAAATGCATTGACCTCCCAACTGGCCGACCGGAATGGTGGCTGGGGCGATCGCCATCCGAATCGCAAGGGCAAGCCGTTCACATTGCCCATGGATGAGATAAACCCGACCTGACAATGGATATGTAACTTTGTATAAAGAACAGGAAAAAGGAGCTAACGATGAAGATCAAAATTGAAAAATACCTGCGAGATTTCGAATATGACGATGCCCGCATAAGCAGCTTGCTGGGCATATTCGATGACTATGTGAAGTTCGTCCGCGACTATGACGATGAATTCGGGATGGATAGCAAGGACGAGCCGGCGATGCTTGCCGGTTATCGGAATAGCGCGTTTGGAATCCTGTTTGCGCTGCTGCATCTGGGGCATATCACCACGGCGGATTTCCACCATCGGTTGCATGCGATGAACATGGTGTACTTCGAGAAGGTTATGGCGTAATTGAAAGCACTATAGCAAGGATGCAAGATGTCCTGGATAACGATTCTGACGATGCTGGTGTTGGCAGTCACTAGCGCCATGCTGGTGATGATCTATGGGTGGGAACCTTGGCAGGCCTTTGCGGTGGTAAGTGGAGGAACGATTTTTGTCTCCTTGCTGTTACTGGCCGCTCTGACTTGGTCTTCGTCCCCTTCAGACCGTGCTGGGCTATGGCAGGTGATCACGACGGAAATGCGCAAGGAGCTGAAAGCGTTATTTGTGCTGTTTCGGGGTAAGTAACCATTAACTTTCACGGGAAGCAACAAGGCCGGCAAAATTGCCGGCCTTGTTTGTTGCATATGCTGCGATGATTATTTCTTGCCGCCGTTAACTGCCGTCTTCAGGTTGGCGCCCGCCTTGAATGCCGGGACCTTGGACGCCTTGATCTTGATCTCACGGCAGAGGGTGGAGCACAGGCCCACGGCGAAGGTCAGCCCCTTCTTCTCGTTCACTGAGATCTGCAGGGACCAGCATTGGTTGATGCCCTCCCCGGCACCGCCAAAGGTTCCGGTTTCTCCCGCACGATCCGCTTTCTGGGCTTGATCCGCAGGTTCAATCAGTTCCCGGTAGATGCGATATACCCGTTTGTGGTTCCATGGATATCCCTTCACGTTGCGCAGATACAGGAAGCACAGCCCGAATCCCCAGTTGCGCTGGTTGTGGGTGGGACGGATCAGGTGATCGGCGATCTCGATATTCTCCGCTGACCGACTTGCCTGGTAACGGTATCAGGTCTGGCTGATGCCGAACGCCACACAGGCCAGCCGGATGCTGACGCCTTGCTGTTCTACGGTTTGTTGCGCCCCATATCATTTTTTTACTGCTGCTCCACTCTGAGCGCTTTCCATACCGCAGAATCGTCTGTCATATAAAATACGGGCTCCATCTTGCGAAGCTCGATAACATCTGTTATTCCATTAATCGTTACGACCTTGTATCGCGGATAGCCTTTAGGGAATCCGTCAGGTGGACTACTTAGTTGCACCGACCGAATACCGGGTTGCTCATCCGTTGTTACTACATATTCCCCAATATTAAGTAATTTTCCTTTTTTAGATAATTTAAATACGGCTTTCCCACCACTGGTGGTGCTATATAAATCCATCTGTACCGAGTAATCACCCCTATTCTCCCCCTGCGGGATAGGGAACCATCTAGGTAAGCGCGACTGCTCTGATAACTGAAAAGATGACTCTAGGCATCCTGTCAGACCAACCAGCATAAATATCAGCAAAGATATCAAATGTAATTTGATCTTCATTGGAAAAATCCGCTATTGCATTGGTTACAGGATTTTGTGCCACCCAATACACTTGATACCCAGGATGCCGCAGTGCAGCCATTCTCGTCATAGCATGCATCATGCCTTTGACAACGGTCTAATACACACTGATTGGCAATCGTTCCGATCGAGAAAGGCAGGGTGCACACATTATCCTGATCCTGAGGTTCACCCCATACATTTCCGTTTGGATCGCTAATAGCATCCCCTGCATGGTTGACATAGAGAAAACCCCAGATAACAAGACCTGCGGTTACAGGATCGATCTCACCTGTTGGATCAACTCTGTTGACCGGGTTGTTGTCCACATAGTTGTAACTGTGGTTTAGATACCCAAATTGTTTTCCTCGTGGGATGTCGATCCCTGTCGTAGCTGCAACCTGTCGAGCAGGGGCTGAGAAATCAAGAAGTTGGCCGCGAGGATCGGCTATCAGATACCTTCCTACTTCGGGATCGTAGTAACGGTAGAAGTTGTAGTAGGTATTGGTTTCCTTATCCGCATACTGTCCCGCGAATCTCTGGTTGTATTCAAAAGTGCCTAGACCAGAGGGATTTTCATTCGGAGGATTGTTGCCAAACGGGTCTGTGTTCTGCCAATCCCACACGACATTTCCCGCCGTATCCGTAATCATCCGAGGCGAGTCGAGATGGTCGGTGTGGATGTAGTACGCCTGCGCGATGCCGGTGTTCACCGTTACCGTGACCGGGCTTGAGGTGGTGCTGGCGTTCAGGGTGTCGGTGGCGATTGCCGTCAGGCTGTACGTTCCTGCCGGGATGTTATTCCAGGTGAAGCTGTAGGCTTCTGCGGTTGCTGATGTCACCGTGCCGACCAAGGTGCTCGCGTTGGTGGCGCTGTCGGTGACATAGAAGTCCACCTTCGCGATGGCGCTGGTGGTGCTGCCTGCCGTGGCGGTCAGGGTGAAGCTGCCCGGTACGGTGGCCGTGGCACCGTTGGCCGGGCCGGTGAGGCTGAAGCCCTTGGTGCAGCGTGTGCGGGTTAGTTTAGTTCGGGTGAAGTCAGTCATTCTTGGATGCTTGAAGGGACGAGAATTATATTTTTGTTATGTGTATCAGCAACTAGGTTGCCCGGAAAATTCAGTATCGTTCATAGAAAGAGTGGCAAATCGGCTGGGGCACTATTGCGGTCGAGTACCAAATCAATCCAGTTTCAAAAACTATTGCGATGCTGACCCCGATTCACTATTCTGCATATCATATCTACCATTGACATCTGCGGAAGCCAAATTGTCAGGAGATTCCACCCAAAATAAATTTAGATAGAGATATTTCCTATCTACACTAAGCCATGCATAACCCAAATCCCATTGATTCTGAATACTTCTAATCTCATCCGAAGAATAGTAATAACCCGACTGGTTACGATATGACCAATCTTTCCCTTTTCCTGTCAGCTCAATGGTGTATGTCTGCCGAACACTTGGGAAAATACCTTCAGCCGTAATGAGCTTCCAGTATCTCTTGTTGAGCACAATACTTAGCGAATATCCACCATCAGGCCTTGCAGTTATGGAAAAGGACTCCCTTTTCACTGTAGTACCTGCACCGTGGGCTGATAGAAGCAATACGACAATAACTGCAAGAACGAATATCACCCACCGAAGATTTTTCATTTCGAACAACCACATTTTGCATTCCACTCATTCAATCGATTTTGTGACCAAGCCGAAGCTTTTTTCCAAGCAACTTTATCTCGATCAGCCGCGTTGGGGTCTACTAATGGACATAAGTGTCCCAAACCCAAACATCTATTCCAACTACCCGGCTTCCAACGATAACCTCTACTGTAATGTGAAAAATAATCCTGTCCACGATGCATTGCTCTTTGAAAAGCATCTTCGTCACAGGTTGCAATGGCACTGGCTACATCTTTTTCAGACATTGGAAGATCGCGAAAATGACGTTCGGGAGCCCTAAAAGGGCTGGTTGCTGGATCAGTATCTTCACGATTGTAATCAAACCTGTCGCCACCAGGAAAATCCGCATGCCCTGGGTATGGTGCGTCTGGCCCACCAGCACTAAAGAGACCCAGAGGATCAATCCAACTTAATGGATTCCCTTCAACATAGGTGTAAGTTGAGAAACTTCCGCCCTCCAACCCGATAGGATCACTCTCGATGTACCTTCCCCCGAGAGCCGGATCGTAATCGCGGAAGTGATTTTGATGCAGTCCGGTTTCTTTGTCGAAGTACTGCCCAGGGAATCTCAGATTGAAGTTGAACTGCCCTGCCCCGTTCGGGTTCTCGTTCGCCATGTTCGCACCGAACGGATCGGTGTTGTCCCATTGCCACACGACGTTGCCTTGGCTGTCGGTGATCGTCCTCGGCGTGTCGAGATGGTCGGTATGGATGTAGTAAGCCTGCGCAATGCCGGTGTTGACCGTAACCGTAACGGGGCTTGAGGTGGTGACGGCATTCAGTGTGTCGGTCGCGACCGCACTCAGGGTGTAACTGCCCACCGGGACGTTGCTCCAGTTGGCCGTGTACGGGGCGTTCGTGGCCGTGCCTATCAGGCTGCTGGCATTGGTGGCGTTGTCGATGGCGTAGAAGTCCACCTTCGTAACAGCGCTGGTGGTGCTGGAAGCTGTGGCCATGAGGGTGAAGCTGCCCGGTACGGTGGCAGTCGCATTATTGGCCGGACTGGTCAGGCTGATGGTCGGTGCCACGTTGGCGGTCACCAATTTGATCGCATCTGCAATGACATAGCCGTTGGCCTGGTCGGTCAGTTGGATGGTGCTGGCGGCGTCCAATGTGAAGGTGCCGAGCAGGTTCCATATCCCGCCGTTCTGCTGCTGGTCGACGCTGACGGTGTGGCTGCCTGTACTGTCGGTGATGGTGTATTGGGCGTTGCTGGCGCGATTCGGGTGCTGTGTCCATTTGGCATAGACCTGGTAGCTGCCGCTGACGTTGGGCGTCCAAGTGGCGGTGTTGGTCTGGGGTTGTCCGACGGGAACGAACTGGACGGCATCGGCGATCACGTAGCCGTTGGCTTGGTCGGTGAGGCTGACCTTGCTGTCGGCATCGAGGGTGTAGTTGCCGAGCAGGTTCCAGGTGCCGCCGTTCAGTTGCTGGTCGACCGTGACCGGGTGGCTACCGGTGCTGTCGGTGACGGTGTACTGGGCGTTGCTGGCACGGTTGGGGTGGGCGGTCCAGCGCGCATAGACTTGATAGTTGCTGGGTACGCTGATGTTGGGCGTCCAGATGGCAGTGCTGGGGGCTGCGTTCTGCGGCACGATCTTGATGGCGTCGGCGATGACGTAGCCGTTGGCCTGATCGGTCAGGGTGATGCTAGCGCCGGTGTCGAAGGTGTAACTGCCCAGGAGTTGCCAGCTGCCGCCGTTGGTCTGCTGGTTGACACTGACTGTGTGGTTGCCGGTGCTGTCGGTGACGGTGTACTGGGCGTTGCTCGCGCGGTTGGGATGAGCGGTCCAGCGCGTGTACCTTTTCGATCGAATCACCCCACTGCCCATCCCACAACTCCCCTATGGCATTGCCATCTTGAACGGAGTCCAGCCTCTCGCGCAGTACTTGCCGGATATCTTGGGGTAATTTGCGGTTTTGTTGTTTCGCTGGCGTTGTGACCCAGTCGGCTTCGTTCTGATTGCTAGGTTTCCATCCCGGCTCCCGCCTAGGCGGGAGCCGACATATCTCAAGAGTATGTGGGTTTAGGCACCAATCCTTTCCTGGGTCGGCAGTTATCTTGATATCCAGCGTGCGTCGGAGCGATCTGCCGAGATTCAGAGCTAGCCAGACTGTCGTGGCAATGAATCGCATCTTCGCTTTGGAGGATGTGGCGCTCCTCTTGAGCCAAAGATTGATTCGTTTGAGTTCGATGTGATTGGGCCTGCTCCAGGAAAATGGCAAGTATTGCAGTTCTTCTGTGCAATGGAGGAGGATTCCATTGCCTTGCAGCCGTTGATGAGTAAATGACTTTTTGCTGTCGGCATCGTATTTGATGAAGCCGCTGTCATCTTCTCCGCTGGCAAGAATCCATCGTCCGTTGAGAAGGCCGGAGTCGATTTCTTCTTCATCTTTTACGGATTCTGGATACGAACGCCGGGCGGAGATTCTTGCCCTCTGCATCTGAGGGAAGGAAATGATGTTGTTAGAACCTTCCGGGATAAGGTCTTCTGCGAAACGTCGATCTGCCACATTGATAATTGCATGCAACAATTTTCTTTCGTCGGCAGATAGCGGAGAAATGATTTTTCGATTGAGATGTTTCTCTGCCTTGTAAGCAATGTTGTGCGAGATTTCGTCAAAGTCGGTGGAGCCAGACTTTAAGAGCAGGAAAGGTTTGCGCCACTGCGGGCCTTGATTGCAGGCTAATCGTAGCCTACTTGATACCTGACGCAACCAATTGTCTTGGTAATTGCCATTTAAAGTGCGATGTACCGCATGTGTCAGAACCCAAATTTTTAGGGTTTCCAGCCAAGCTGGCTCTGCAGCCTCCTCACTTGGAAGTTTCTCGATTAGAAGGGCAAGGAGGTAATTCGTCCCCAGCTTGCGGAAAAATTGCCTGCCCGCAGGCTTGATTGTGGTTAATGGCTCATACGAATTGTATATAGCTGTATCGTGGCAGGCAGTTTCGGCCAGCTTGAGCAAGTACAGTGCTGATTCTTCTTGATTGGCCCATTCTTTGAGGAGCTGGCATGCAGTTTGCGATGAGATTACTTCCAGAAGCCTGCCAATCGATAGAACCTCGTTCTTGAGGTAGGTGGCATTCGCTACGAGCAATAACTCATTTAAGACCTTATTCCTGACTGCCCAGTCATAGGCCGGCTTCCATTCAGAATTGAGAGCAAGGGTCGTAAATTCAGGGTTGGGAATTTCCAGAATTTTCTGCTCGAATCGGGTTTTGTCGGCATCCGAGGGCGTGAGACGGGCTAAGGGCAGAGAATCGGGCATTGGTGGCGGCCCCGTAAAACATAGAATGTCGCCACATTATCGCAATTTAAAACGTATAACAATATTTAATTAGTGTGGTTTCGGGACGCCTCTCACCCCGACCAATCAAAGTTGGTCATTACAAATTCCGACCCGACGGCCATCGGCTGACCATCAGGCCAGCCGGGCGCGATCGGCCTCCCGTACCGCTGCGTCGATGGCCGGCCAGCGGCGGCACAATTCCTCGAAATCGGCGCGCTGCAGCTGGTAGAGAAAGCAGGGGGTGACCGCGCGGCATGTCGCATTGCGCAGTTCGTCGTGAAGCAGCGCCTGCTCGCCGAAGAAGTCGCCGGCGAGCAGCGTGCCGAGCGCGTGCGCTTCGCCGTCTTCCGAACGCAGCACGCGTACGACGCCGCGTGCGATCAGGTAGAGCGCGTCGCCGGAGTCGCCCTGGGTGATGATGTCCTCGCCCTCGGTCACGGTGTGCTGCTTGAGCAGCGGCGTGATCTCGGCAAAATCGGCGGAGGAAAGTTGCCGGAAAAACGGCACCTTGCGCAGCAGTTCGGCGGGGTTGACCCGCAGCCGGGTACGCCCCGGCGTGCGCAGTGCATCCAGGGAGCGAAACACATCCTCCACCTGGGCCTCGCCGATGCCCGGCGGCAACAGGCCGTGCTCCACCTGCGCCTCGGTGGCCTCCTTCACTGCCAGCAGCGCAAGGCGCCGGCTCAGCCGTTCCTGCATCGCGGTGACGAACTCCGGGAACTGGGCGCCGACGCTGTCGAGCTGCGTGCGCGCCAGTTCGTGCCAGTGCCGGTAATGGCCACGCACCTCCTCGACCACCGCCGCCGGGATGCCTTCGTCCGTGGCCATCCGGTCGAGACTGGCAAGCACCCAGCCGTTGCCCTGGAAGTGCGCCAGCACCTCCTCATAATCGCGAACGATGCGGCGCGTGCGCATCCCCTCGCCGAAACGCGTGAGCCAGGCCCAATCGAGGCGGTCAATCAGGCGATACAGCCCGCGTTCCAGCAGCCGGTTGAAACGGCCGGAGCGCACATGCTCGAATTGTCCCTGATAGCGGATCGCGTCGATCTGCAGCACCAGCACCGCCAGCAGCTCGCGATAGGCACCTTCGCTCAGGTGGCCGTTGTGATAGAGGCGCTGGTAGTAGGCCTGTTCCTCGGAAAACGCGCGCAGGTAGAGCAGCATCAGCTCCTCGTGACGGCCCATCTCCTGGCGGCGCAGCGCGGCGATCGCCGCGCGGATGCGCCCGGCATTCTGCTTGCACTTGCGTTCCAGCCGCGCGGCGATGGGATGTGCAAACAGACCGCCGCGCAACAGGTCGGGGATGCGTTCGATGGTCAGTTCCTGGGCGGCGAGATCGCGTTCCAGCAGCGCGAGGCGGTCGGCCAGCGGCGGGCGATCGAGGCCGAAGCGCCGCATCAGCGCTTCGATGGAAAGCCCCTGCACCAGCAGCGTGAACAGCACCGCTCCGGTCACCAGCGGCATGAACAATTCGGCATGCGGAAAGGCCGGCAGGCTCAGCACGATTGCCAGCGCGATGGCGCCGCGCAGGCCGCCCCAGAACATCACCGTCTGGTAGGGAAGGTCAACCGGCTGCGACCCCGGCACCCGTCCCACCAGCGGCATCAGCCCGTAGATCAGGATCGCGCGCGAGCCCAGCATCGCCAGCACCACCCAGGGCAGGTAAATAAGCGAGCCCCACAGCGCCTGCAGGTCCACCGACAAGCCGACCAGCAGGAAAATCAGCGCGTTGGCGACGAAGGCCATGTGTTCCCAGAAGTGGTTCATGTAGTCCTCCACCGGCGGGGAAATCTTGGCGCGGCCCCAGCCGCCCAGCATTACGCCGGCAGCCACCACCGCCATCACGCCGCTGACGTGCAGCACGTGTTCGGCGATGAAGAAGGAAAGGTAGGCGAGGACGGTAGTGAGCGATATTTCGATCTGCGGCGAGGTGTTCACCCTGCCGAGCACCCAGCCCGTCGCGAGACCCGCCAGCCAGCCGACGACGACCCCGCCGATGAACACCCGGAAGAATTCGCCGGCGCCGTACACCGCCGCCTCCCAGCTGAGGTAGCCCGCCGCCACCACGGCGACCAGAATTTTCGCCGCCACCAGCGCCGTGGCGTCGTTGAACAGGCTTTCGCCCTCGACCAGGATGGTGAGCCGCTTCGGCGCGCCCATCTGCTTGAACAGCGAGATCACCGCCACCGGGTCGGTGGCACTGAGGATCGCACCCAGCAGCAGTGCGGCGGGCAGGGTCAGCGGCGTGACGGCCCACACCAGCACGCCAATCAAACCGGTGGAAACGATCAGGCCGGGCACTGCCAGCGTCAGCACCGGCGCGAGATTGCGCCGCAACAGGCGCGCATCCATGTTGAAGGCCGACTCGAATACCAGTGTCGGCAGGAACACGAACAGGATCACCTCGGGCGCAACCCGGAGTTCGGCGAGCAAATGCAGTGCCGGCAACCCGATTTCGCCCAGTCCCCTGAGGCCGATGCCCACCAGCACCAGCATGACCGTAAATGGCAGGCGCAGTCTGTCGGCCAGGCCTTTGGTGGCGGCCGCCACCAGCAGCAGGCCAACGACCGCCACCACCAGTTCGGGGATGGGCATTGCATGGTTCATGGCGCGGCGCTCCTTGCTGGCCCTGGGCTCATCCCGGCTAGTCCGAATGCTTCTTCACGGCAGCCCGAGACCGAAACATCAAACAATCAAATGGCGCAAGCGTACAGCTGTTGCCGAATGCATGCTCCGCGCCGTTGCCGTCGCTCAACTGCGATCATCCGCTTCCGGCACCCAGCCACCGGTTGCGGCAAGCGCGAATTCAGAATTGGTTGCTGGCCTGTATCAGTTGCCGCAACTTGTTTTTCGCCGCGCCGCTGGCAATGACCTGGTCAGCTTTTGCGATGCCGTCCTTGAGCGTGGCAGCCAACCCCGCCACGTAAATCGCTGCACCGGCATTCAGCTGCACGATGTCGCGCGGCACGCCGACTTCGTTGTTCAGCACGCCCAGCAATTTTTCCCGGGCTTCGTCGATGTTGGCGACGCGCAGCATGTCTGCCGGCGCGCTGGGCAGGCCAAACTGATCGGGATGCACGGTGTATTCGCTGACCTTGCCGTTTTTCAGTTCCGCAATATAGGTGCCCGCGCTGATCGAAATTTCGTCCATGCCGTCCGCGCCATGTACCACCAGCACATGGCGGCTGCCGAGTTCGCCGAGCACTTGCGCGAGTTTGGCGGTAAGCGATTGGTGGAATACGCCGAGCAGCTGATTCTGCGCGCCCGCCGGATTGGTCAGCGGCCCGAGCAGGTTGAACAGCGTGCGCACGCCGAGTTCGCGGCGCACCGGTGCGGCATGCTTCATCGCGCTGTGATAGTTGGGCGCGAACATGAAGCCGACGCCGATGCTGTCCACGCACTGCGCAACCTGCTCCGGGGTGAGGTTGACATTCACGCCAAGTTTTTCCAGCACATCCGCGCTGCCGCAAGTGCTGGATACCGAGCGTCCGCCGTGCTTGGCAACATGCGCGCCGGCCGCCGCCGCGACCAGTGCGCTGGCAGTGGAAATATTGAAGGTCTGTGCGCCGTCGCCGCCGGTGCCGCAAGTGTCGACCAGATGCCCGGTATTTTTTACGCTGACCTTGCTGGACAGTTCGCGCATCACTGCCGCAGCCGCCGCGATTTCGCCGACCGTTTCGCCCTTCATGCGCAGCGCAACCAGCACGGCGGCGATTTGCGCGTGGGTAAGTTGCCCGCCCATGACGCGCTGCATCAATTCGCGCATCTCGGCGAAGGTCAGGTCATGACGGTCAATCAGGCGTGTCAATGTCTGAGCGTAATTCATCATTTCGCTCCCTGCAGAAAATTCTTCAGTATGTCATGGCCGTGTTCGGTCAGGATCGACTCGGGATGAAACTGCACGCCATGTACCGGAAACGTCTGGTGGCGCACACCCATGATCTCGCCATCGTCGGTCCACGCAGTGATCTCCAGGCAGTCCGGCAGGGTTTCGCGCTCGATCACCAGCGAGTGATAGCGCGTCGCAGTGAACGGATTCGGCAGGCCGGCGAACACACTGGTGTTGTGGTGATGAATCAATGAGGTCTTGCCGTGCATCAACGTCTTGGCGTGAACGATCCTGCCGCCGAACGCCTGACCGATACTCTGGTGGCCGAGGCATACGCCGAGGATGGGAATTTTTCCGGCGAAATGCCGGATCACCGCTACCGACACACCCGCCTCGTTCGGAGTGCACGGGCCGGGCGACACGACAATGTGCTGCGGGTTCATTTTTTCAATCTGCCCGACCGTGATTTCATCGTTGCGATGCACCACCACATCCGCGCCGAGCTCGGCGAAATACTGCACCAGGTTGTAGGTGAAGGAATCGTAATTGTCGATCATCAGCAGCATATTTATCTTATCCTATTGATTATTCAGTGAGTGCAGTGCTGATTCATTGAATTTTATCCGGTAATTTATCCGGTTTTTTCGGTGCTTGGAAATCGCACCGACACCCGGTACCGGGAAATCAGCATTATCCCCTGCGCGAGGAAGACACTCAAGGATGTCCGGCGAGAGGGTGGCGCTTTCGATGCAATTCATGACTGTTCACCGGCCATAGCGGCGAGCAGTGTCCTGCCTTTGTCGGTGGTGCGATAGCGTTGCCTGCTACTGGTCGGCTTGTCCGGAATGGTCATTTCCAGCAGGCCGTCGGCAAGCATTGGTTTGATGACTTGGTCCCGGAACTTGCTACGGTTGGTTCGTCCAGCGACAGCCATGAGATCCGCAATCGGGCTATCGGCCAAGCACTTGCGCAGGATTTCAACCTGGTCCCGACCTAGTCCCGACCTAGTCCCATCACCTACTGCTGTATCCCCTGTGTCCACATTTGCCGATGAAATCGCCGCATTGCCGGTTGCTGAGTCTGCCACCTCCAGCGCTGCCGGGTGGATCGGCAGCCGCACCATAAAATAACTGTGGTCTTCGTCGAACTCGAATTCAGCCGGAGGGGAGCCATTCTTTCCCATGGCTTCCATGATTTTGGGGATGCCGGTGGAACGACCCTCGGTGAATTCCAGTTCCTTCAAAAATTCACCGATGCGGCGGTTGCGATAACGCCGTGGCTGCGCGCGACCGGCGCGCAGTTGCTCCAGCCGCACCGAACGATCCGGCCCCGGATAGCTGATGACCATCAATTCACTGTACTCAATGCGCACCTCGATGGGTTCGCGCGTATCGTAGCCCCGGTGATAGACCGCATTGACGACGGCTTCTTCGATAGCGTCGTAAGGGAAGTTTTCGACGCGGGTTGATTCGGCTCGACCGTGATGCTTGATGACGGTTTCGGTGATCAGGTTGCGCTTGATGTAATCGAGCGCGTCGCGAGTCATGCGCGGTATCGGGCCCTTGAATATCTTTTCCGAAAATTTGTTGCCGCCCGGCCCCTCCTTGGGAAACCAGACCACATCAATTTGCATGACAGGGAAGAAGCGCCATGGCTCCGGATTGAACATCATCAGGCCGACATTGAGAGGGAACGGCGCTTCTTCCGGCCCACCCACGACGCCCATCTGGCGACCGAGTTCTACCAATGAAAGATTGGGCGCCTGCCCGGCCAGATCGCTGCCCACTTGTTGCAGATATTCCTGCATCAGTTCGCGGGAGAGATTTTCCACTTTGGCCTGCTGGTTGACGCGGTCGTCGTGGGGGATGGTGGCCGCCAGCGACATGAGTTCGGTTTCATCCGCCCCCTTGGCGCGTATGGTGCTGGAGCCTTTGCGGATGTAATAGGCGTAGTCTTTGCTGTCTTTGCCCAGACTGATTTTCGCCTTGTAGGGGCGCGTCGGCCCACCCAAAGCCCAGAGCACGAGAACATGCCGCCCTTCAATTTCCACGGGAACGGCGATGGGGTGGTAATAGGGAGCGATGGCATTGAATCCGAGATGGAGAAGCTCTTTCTGGATGGCGTCAATTTGCGCGACATCAATGCCGACGGGAGGCAGTACGGGGCGACCGTTTTCCTCCTGAATGCCGATCAGAATGTAGCCTCCGCCCAAGTTGTGTATGTCGTTGGCGAATGCACAAAGCGTGTGCAGAACGGCCTCGGGGTTCCAGCCCGCCTTGAATTCGAGACGTTCCCATTCGACGGGTTTGCCGTGGAGGAGGTCGTTGATATTGATGGGTAATGACATGGTTTATTCGGGTAGCAAGATGTAGATGTAGCGTAAATAGCTTGGTGGTTCATCTATTTTTCCCATCGCAGATGTCCTATATGTCTCTTATATGTCTCTTAAGCGCCCTCATTGGCACCTCTGCCTGCGGCTGGCGTATTCGTGGCGCAATTGGCGTATTTCTGGGGCATTAAACGGGCCGTGGAAGTTCGCCTGACCGGCACACATCATTCGCTCTTCAGGACGCTGCGAATGGAGGCAACTCACGGCTTTAACTTCGATAGCAAATCCTTCAGTTGATTCATCGCCTTTTCATCTTTCAGGATTTTCTCGAAAAACTCCTGAAATGGGCTGCCGTGATTATCATGCCCGTCGTATATCCGAATGGGATTGTCGCCAAGATTTTTAATGGCCTGCTCCAAGAGTTTTTTGAGCATTTCAGGATCAACTTCCCTAGCTTCTCTCTTGTAGCCCTCGAAAGACATAGCCGAGGCCTCTTTGTAGGAATATAGTGTCTGTGCCCGCAAGCAGTCCATCGTGGCTTGTTGAGATCGCTTCCAGAGACGTAGTCAATTCCTGCTGGATCGTAATCGGAAGCTGGATTAACTTCTGCTTTTCAATTGCCTCTTTAAGTGTGTTGCACGACCAGATCAAATTGATATACGACTCATTAAGGGACACAATTCCAGAATCCGGGTCGAACTCAAGCTCAGCACATTTCGCCAATGCGACCTGATGTGCTTCCTGATTAAATTTGCTCAAAATCTTCCAGATTTCTTCAATCATGACTTCCCCCAGTCAGCTTTCAATACTCGGCCAAAGAGGCCAAGAACATCTGATCTCGCCGATCACTCTTTCTCAAACCCCTGGCTCGTAAACTTCAGCGTCCGGCTGTTCTCGGTCACCGTGCGTACAACGTGATCGGGCGCACCATCCGGAATCACAGCATCCACCTCGATGGTCACCGTCACGTTTGCACCTACCAGCCCGGCAAGATGCGAGATGACTTCGTCTGCAATCCGGCTGGCATCGCGCCCGACACGAGTTGCATCGAGGACTGCCGTGCCGTGGAAGCGTTTCGGTTTCGTATTCGCAGGCGGCGAATCAGCGAACGAAATTCCACCCGATGGCGGATTCTCTGGAACAGTACCATCACCAGAAGGCTGCCCCGGTGCGCCACTCGGCGATGGCGCTGCGCGCTCGGCATTAAGCTGTTTGCTTGCCACATCCGGTTTCACCACCAGCCCCGGCGCGTGAATGTCGGCCAGCATCACCATCTGCCCGCCGCGCAATCCTTTATAGCGGCCTGCGGCTTCATCGTGGCTATCGGCAAAGCCAAAACTGTCCTGCGACCAGGTCAGCAGATTCACGCCATCGCGTATCGCGTCCAGCAGCACACTGGAATCCTTGAGACGAGGCAAGTAGAGATAGCGCGCGAAATCCTCTACCAGTTGCTTCACTGCTACATGGTCGCCGCGCCAAAGGGGTACGCGATCCAATTCCATGCGCAGACGTGTGGGTGCGAAACTTGTCAGGTAAAGCTCGTCCGTGCGCAGCTTCTTGCTGGCGCGCACCGCCAGCGCATCCGTACCGGTTAATCGCAACGCCTCCCAGGTAATCGCGTCTTGCGGTTTTTGTTGCACCGGCACCAGCAACCATTGATAGGTTTCTGGCAGTCGCGCTGTCACCGCACTTTCGGCAGCGGTCTTCTGAGTCTCGGCCTGGGTCACCTGATACGGGGAAAGATTGAGGTTGTTCTGCTCGACCAGTATGGATTCCCACGCCAGATATTTGCGTGCCGCCTCGTCGAGGTCCTGCAAGCGGGTTTTGTCCGCAGCGAGAAAGACCAAGGTATTGCGGTAGAGGCGAGGCGTGTTGCCGCGCGTTTCCAGAATCGCCTTGGCGGCAACATCGGCGGGGCTGTCGCCTTCCCTGCTATAGGGATGATTGATGCCGAGCACCACCAGCCTAGCTTCCAGATCGTCCGGCACGTCCGCCCCGGAATGCGGCATAGGATGTATGCGGTTGAAGTCGCCCATGCGGGACAAATCACGGCGCAAGCGCTGCTCCAACTCATGCACCACTTTGTCCGGATCACGCTTTAACTGCTCTGCGCGGTCATCGGCCAGCTTGGTCACTGTGGGTTGCGTGGAGTACCAGTAGTGCGGCCCATCCTGATACAGATACGTCGCCGCACCCGCCATGCGCCGCAGCGCATCGCCAAACACGGCGGGCGATTCACCCGGCATTACGCAGCCGAGCTTCACGCGCCTGTCCTCGATACCCTTGTGCGCCGCAGCCGTGGTCGGTGCCGAGCCCATGTAAATTGCACGCGCCACACGTCGGCAAGCCGAAAACTTACCCAGGTTGGGCAACTCGCTGTCCAGCTTCAGCGGTAATGAATTCGGCCCGTCCACATCCTTCTCGATCACCGGCACCCAGTTGTCCGAGAGGTAGCGCGTCAATTCGGACTGCACGCGCTGGTCGTCAATCGCCACGTTGCCCGGCAGGATGAGCGGGTTGCGGTCGCCCTTTTCCCACAGGCTGTGTATCACCGCCGCCATCAGGCGCAGCACGCCGCGCGTGCGCTGGAATTTCACCAGCGTTGACCAGTCGGTATAGAGCCGGTCGAAAATTTCCGGGTGGATCGGGTAGGCCATTTTGAGGCGCTGCTCGTATTCGGATTCGCGGCACTCCGGCGGAAACTCGGATTGCTGCGTGCGGTAGAAATCGGCAAACGCGCGCGCCACCACGTCCCTGTCCTTGAACTGCGCCGGGTCGGACAGTGGCTTGAATAACCGCCTGCGCACGATCTCGAAACCTTCCTCCGCGCTGGCCGGACGCCATGAAGATTCGACGCGCCCCACCACGTTGCGCAACCTGTCCAGCGCCTCGCGCCCGCGCGTACCGCCCACTTCCACATCATCGGCCTGAGTGTGAGGCGAACCGGAAGTATCCGAAGCAGGCAGGCTGATCACCAGCAGGCAATTCTTCGCCAGCTTGGCCGATTCGGTCAGCACCTGGGCGAAGGTGAATTGCGTCTCGAATCCGCCCGCAGGCAAATCGCTCTGGTCGTGGAGCTGGCGCGCATACGCCACCCACTCGTCCACCAGAATCAGGCAGGGGCCGTATTCGTTGAACAGTTCGCGCAGCACATCGCCGGGGCTGGTGGCTTTTTCGTCGTCGGCCTGGATGCGCGCATAGGCTTTCTTGCCGCCCAGTTGCCAGGCCAGCTCGCCCCACAGGGTGCGCACCACCGTGCCATCGGGTTTGATGGAAGGGTTGCCCGGAGAAATTTTATTTCCCACCAACACCACACGCCGGGCAGCCGGAATTTTTGTTGCTCCGGCCAACTGCATCACCGCATCAATGCCGGACAACTCGGTAGGCGCAACACCGGAAAACAGGTGATACAGCGCCAGCATCGAGTGCGTCTTTCCGCCGCCAAAGTTGGTCTGCAACTGCACCACCGGGTCGCCCCCGCCCGCCGTGAGCCGCTGCACCGCGCCCACCAGCATTTCCTTCAGGCTCTCGGTGAGATAAGTGCGGCGGAAAAACTCAACCGGGTTGCGGTATTCGTCCGTACCTTCGCCCAGATGCACCTGCCACAGGTCGGCAGCAAATTCGGCCTGCTGGTAGCGACCGCTGGCCACATCCTCGTGCGGCATCACCACTTCGCGCCAAGGCTTGAGGTTGCCTGTCACGCCGCTTTCGATAGCGGTGCTGGCCGTCTTGCGCTTTTCACCGCGCGCCTGCTCATCGAAGCGCACACGCAGCAGCTCCATTTTCACTTTTTCGATTTCTTCGGACTGGGGCGCAGAGATGGCCGTCAGCAGCCGTCCTGCCGAATCCAGCGCGCGATAAGTATCGTCGCCGGAAAAGGTTTCCTGATGCGCCCAGCGGTTGCGCACCGCCAGCAATTCATTTACCAGACTGCGCTCGGTCTTGCCCAAAATCTGACGAAACACATCGCCCCACTTGCGATCCATCACCACCAGCAACGCGGCAACATCGTTGATGGCCTCGTCTTTGTTGGCGCCCAGTCGTGTGTCGGACAATGCGTCGCGCATCTCGAACGCCCAGCTATCACCGAATTTCGCCTTGAACTCGCGTTCGACAAAAGGTGTGAGTCCTGCCTTGAGCAGCTCCAGCGCCTTGCCGACGCGCTCCTGGTTAGTGATGGCCATAGATGTTTATTCCTGTTTGAACATGTCGTCGGTGCCTGCAGGCGTAGTGCGTGGTGTCTCCCGCGCCAACCGCACAATCTCGGGCCAGCTCTGCACCAGCCCGTTGTAGGCCATCGCCTCGTTTGCGCGCTTCTTGCGCTCGCACAAAGTGTAGAGGCGGTAGCAAAGTTCGCGGGCGGTTTCGGCCTGGCTGCCGAGCTTCGCCACAATCTGCGCTGCCGCGCCTTCGCCGCCGGATTCGAGCACTCGAACCAAGTGGTGTACCGTCTCCCAGACGGTGAGGCGAGCATCGGTGGTGGGATCCCAGTCGGCGGGCAGTTCGGCGGGTTTGAGCAGGCGCACCTTCCCCGCTTTGGAAACCAGAATGCCAGCCTCGACCAAACCGAAAACGCTAGTGTTCTTGGATTTTGAGAGTTGTTCGGCGACACCGTAATCGCCCTCGGCAAAGCCGGTCTGTTCGAACCAGGTGAGCGCCCAGCGCGTGTCGGCATCAAAGTCGCCTTCTTGCTCGGCCAGCGCCTCGTCGAGGGTCTGGTTGATGAGCGCCAATGCCGCGCGCACCGAAAGCGGCTTGCCCTCGGCATCGAGTACCTTGGCGTAGCGGGTATAGACCGCCATGCCGGGGCCGATGGCCGCTTGCGCCAAGTCAACTGGCGCGATGTTGCCCGCTTGCAGATGTGCCAATGCCTGCGGCAACTCGGACTTGAGTGCGGCGACGAAATCACGACGGGTGGCAGTGGGCGCGTTGGCTGGGCGTTGGCGGCAGACGAGGACGATGCTGGAGGCGAGGGCGTTGGTGCCGATGCCTATGGAGCGTGCATCCCGTTCAGTTCGTATCGGCCAGGTGCCGCTGATGGCGAATCCAGCCTTAATGACAGCGGCAAGAAAGGTGTCCCAGCCGGTGTTGGTGGTTCCTTCGCCGCCATCGCTTTCAGACTGCTTGAACGCATAGTAAATGGTGACAGGGAAGGCCGGGTGCGCCTGCTCGGCCAACCGGTGCATGGCTTGGGTCATGCCGTCGAGGAAAAAGGTCTCTGCCTTTTCCTTGCTGCCGTGCCGGTAGGGCGTAGCCACCAATTCTTCCACCTTAGGTACAACCAGAGTGGCGAACAGATCGGGAAAGATTGGCCGCATTGACCGGCGTAGCCAGACGTAGAAGAAGTCCGACAGGTCGGCGTAGCCGATGTTGTCGTAATAGGGCGGATCGGTCGAAATCACTTTCCCCGTACTAATGTCTTGTGCTGCCGCATCAGACTGAGCGGCAAGTCCGCAATTCCCGAACACAGATGCCTCTAGGAAACGCACACCTCCCTCCAGAGATACACTGAAGTCTCCCGCCGCACGAGCTAATTGATTGATTTCCGCAAAGTCCCAGATCATTGGAAGTGCTTGTCGTGCGAATGTGCTTTTCGCCTGATCTCGCGTTGGACTCCACGCGACGAGGGTTGTGTTGTAGTCGATGGCCTTGTCCACAGCCAATGCCAAATACACCCCCACCGCTTCTGCATACGCCGTTGCTCCGGCACCAAGTTTGGCAAGGGCCAGTCCGTCGTTAGGCAAGTCGGCAGCGATAGCATCGCGCTCCACTCGTTCGCGCACTTCCTGCACCAGATCGGAGAATGTCGTCAGCGCTACGAGTTGGCGGGGGGTGAACAAATCACCCCACGAGGTAAGTCCGTAGGGCGTACAGTTTCCGCCGGTCATTCGTGTTGCGATTTCCCCCTCGGGTCGCCAGGTTGGGTTTGCCTTTTGTGCCACAGCCTCATGCTCCGGCGTCGGAGCGAGATAGACCCGCCCGCGATCACCTTCGGCAACGATGGCCATCAGCCTTGCACCCATGCGTCCGGCCTTGCCCTCGGCCTTGATGTAGTCGCCCGAAATTGGCGTACCCGACATCAGGCAAGCAAAATTTGCTCGCGCCAGTTTGGTACCATTCTTCGCCGCTTCCGCATTCTTCGGATTGCCCGCCTTCACCGTGAAGCGGTAGCTGCCTTCCTCGATCACCGGCTCGACATAAGTCTCTTTGCCCGCTTTGGTGGAGAGCATGAAAGTCGAGGCAAGCGGCACATCCACATTGGCAAAAGCCGGGTTGGGACTCTTCACCGTGCGCGCCCACAGCCAGGCGATGACGGTGAGTTTCTGGCCCGTGTATTTTTTCAAGTCGGGCCGCTCCTGCGCCATCGCTTCCGTGACCTCGATCTTTGGATAGAGATGGCCGATGCGCTTCTCGGCTTCGTCGCGCATCCACTGACCGTAATAGCGCACGTCCTCGGCCAGACCTTTCGCCCCATTCCAATCGGTGGTCATGGCTTTTTGATCGTCAGCTTGTTGCTGCCATCCCGGATTCACCGGCGGCTTGCCCGCGAACTTCGGTGGTATCTCGATCATCGCCTTGTTGATCAACACCGCCACCGGGTTCAGATCGGAGGCGTAGCTCTCCAGCCCCAGCCGCTGCGCTTCCAGCGGCAACGCACCGCCGCCTGCGAAGGGGTCGTGAAAGCCCGGCAGCTTATAGCGGTCAAATAATTCCTTGGCGCGCGGATGGTCGGCGTTCTCGGCACAGGTGTAGCGCCAGCTCTGCCAGATTTCGTCGCGCGCCTGCTGCAACACCTTCTCGTTGGTGGTGTTCTCCCACTTCACCAGTTCCTCGATGATGCGGAACAACCGCTGCCGTTCCTTCTCCTGCGCTTTTTCTGTTTTGAAAATGTCGGGATGCGCCGAGGGATCGTCCACCATCTGCGCAAAAATCACCGCCCGCGCCGCCGCCAGCGGTCGCCGCGCCCACCACAAATGCAGCGTCGAAGGATGGCCGTGGCGTATGGATTTTTCGCGCGCGCTGGCGATGTTGATCGCCTCCAGCGGCAGGGCGACTTCGATGAGTTTTTTCTTGTAGGTCATAGCTGTATTACTCAGTCGTCTTTCACATAATTCGGATCACCCAAACAACGAGGGCAGACATACATCCAATCTTCGTTGTCTGTCCAATCCAAGTATTTCATCTGCCACATATTCCATGGCATATCGCACAGCCCACACCTTACTTCCATATATCCAGATTCCTCGCTCCCGCAAAAGGTACAGCGGTAGCCAGTTTCAGAATCACCATCGGGAATCATGGTGTCATGGTCGCATTGGTCGCAGTGGTAAACATTAAAATCTGGGTCGTCATGATTCACTCGGCAGGCATCATCAACTTCGTTTTCTGCCTTCTTCAGGTTCATGTCGTAGTTGTTGGCCAACTCCAAAAACAAGTGGTACTGACCGGAATCTATAAGATCGTCCAGTTCCATATTGGCGTGGGCTTGGTCGAACTCGACGAATGCATGCACAAGCCTGCCTATTGTGGCCTCCACGTCAGCCACCTCCATGTCGAACTTGTAGTGCTCAATATGGTTGCGCAGCTTTTTGAGCCAAGTAATGTCTTTCAGGAATTGCTCGGACAGGTCTTTGCCCTCGTTCCTCAAGAAGTTTATGGCTTCTTGCAGGCCGATGGTTAGAGACTCGTCATTGAAGTCCTTAGCAAAAGGATTCTTGTAGATTAGCAGCGGGTGAGCAAGGGTAACGTAGTGCTTGAGCACCAACTCCAGAAAGTGCGAGAGGTGCAGGACGCAGAACTTATAGGCTTTGACATCGCCAGCCTTTGCCTGCTGATACTTTGTCAGCGCTTCGTTCAGGCTGTCAATGGCGTTGTCGAGAAGATCGAGTTGATGGCGCTGGGTCATGTATCTTTCCTCAGCGACATCAAATAACTCACCAGTTCATGCACCGAACAACTCGGATTAGTGCTCCCCGTCTGGCGATTGACGGATTCCAGTTTGCGGCTGTTGGCGACGGCATCTTGCACCAGATGTGCGAACAGGCCAAACAACCCGGCATTGCCTTTGTTGTAGTGTGGCGCAAAGGCGATCAGGTCGTCCCCCACTGACTGGCAGGCAGTTTTGTTGCCCACGGCGGAAAAACTTTTGTCGGTGTAACCGAAGTGCAGGCGCAACCAAATCTCGAAACAGGGGTTGCTGGTAGCGAGATGCAGGGTGGTCTTGGGCAGTTTTGTTTTGCCTGCCAGTTCGAGGGCATCCTGATGTGGGCGGTCGAGGTCGAAGACACAATAAAGCCGCTGGAAGGCATCGCCTTCACGGTGTGCTTCCTTGGCCAATGCGATGCCATAACGGACAACCTGTATGGGGTCGGTTCCCTTGTTGCTTGGGCTGATGCGTATGTTGGCGCTGGACAATCCAAGTGAGAAAACCAGGCCGTCAAAATAAATTTTCTCGGTCGTTCCTTCACAAACAATCAGCACCCTGTCGTAAGGCTCACGATGACGGGGGCGCCGACTGAAATCGGGCGTTGTATAACTGGAAGGAATGCGTTTGGCGCGCGGCATGTTAGCTCAGAAATTCAGGTTGCCGACGATGGGTAACGCACCATAGCGACCATGCAGATATCCGCGTTCAAGCGATTCTTCCTTGCGCGGGCTGAACTCGTCCAGAGAGTACAAACGGGACGCCTCCTGCCGGTCTTTTTCAACAAACCATACCTGATCGCGCCGCAATAAATGACGATCCAGCAGGCTCGTATCGTGTGTGGTGGCGATGAGCTGGGCGTTTAGCGGATTGGTTTGGTCGTTGTTGAACCGCTCAATCAGATGACGGCAGATGAGAGGGTGCAGGCTACGATCCAGTTCATCCACAACCAGCACGCGACGCTTGCGCATGACATCAAGCCAAGGGCCAGCCAAGGCGAACAGCTTCTGGGTGCCAGAGGACTCATCATCCATGCCCAACTCAATTTCGTTCTGCCCATCCCGTGAGCGATGCTTGAATTGAATTTTGGTGATCTCATCGTCGGTGGTGCTCGGCGGTAATGGCCCCGTGGTCGGGTCAAAATTAAAGGTCATTCTTTTGACGGTCTGTTTTTCCAGAGCCACGTCGGTGATGGATATGTCCGCATTCTTGAAGAAGGACATGAGCTCTGCCTTGCCACTCTCGGTGGTGCAGAGGCCCAGGGTGTGCTCAAGGCTAATCAGTACGTCGGCAGGAATGATTGCCAGGCGATTCTGGAACCAGTTAAAAACCGGGCGCAGTTGCTCGTTGTTAAGCAGTACGGCGGTGGAAAGAAACAGGCCGTTGGCGCGGGTTTTATCGCGCCACGCATCTTTGCGGCCAAGGAAGGACGCGCCCCATTCCCATGTGTACTTGCTAGTTTCCGGGTCGAACTCGCGCTGGAACATCAACTTGTTGCGCCCTTTGGGCGCGGCGTACAGCCATTCCGCAACGATGCGCTCCGCAGTGAGGCTGAATCCATATTGGTAGCGAACCGGGCCATCCTCGCTATCCTCAAGGAAATTCACCTCGAACGTGGTTGGCTGACTGCGCTCGTCCGGATTGAACAGGAAAGGCTGCACATTGAGGGTCTGACCTTCCTGCACCAGCGTTGCCGATTGGGCGACCATGGATTGCATGAACTGGAAAGCGCGGACGAGGTTGGTTTTCCCGCCTGCGTTTGGCCCATAGACAATGGCGGATCGCAGCAGACGCGGCGCGACGGATACACCCGAAGCAAACAGGTGGGTGCGTTCGTGTTCTTTACCTGTCGAAGCGACCATGCTCAGAGTCTGGGATTCAGAGAATGATCGGTAGTTGGCCAGCCGGAAATCTATAAGCATGATCGCCCCTCACTGTGTATCTATTTTTGATATTTGCAGTTTATCAGCAATTTTCAAGTATAGATATACCATATTGGGGTGTCAGGCTGGAATTTCAGCCCGTGCTAGCAATTCGGCGAAGTCGTAGTTCACGCTGGTCACGCCGAAGTCCGGCTCACGCAGGAAGGGTTGGCGCAGATAGTGAATCCGGTGCGAGTCCGCGCCGGTGAATTCGACGATGGCGAGAATGAAATCGTCCGGCTTGTTGAGCGAGTAGAGAATTTCGTTGCGCGTCACGGTAATCGTGGGCGCACCGGATATCCGCCCCTTCACTTCAATGAAGCGCAGCTTGCCGGTGCCGGGTACGCGGCTTTCGATGTCGTAACCGAGTTTGTCGAATTCGCGGTCGGTGGGGTCGAAGCCCAGGCTGCGCTCGATGTCCATGACGATGGCGCGGGCACGGGCTGCGCTGATTTGGGTATCTACCGGGTGGGTGGATGTCCAGCCCGCATCTCCGGTCATGGCCCTGATCAGCCCCATCGGTACAACCAGCAATCCCCCCAACACCACGGGCGGCAGCGGTGAAAGTTGCGCTTCGAGCTTCAGTTCTTCCAGCCGTTTTTGCAGCCGCCCTTGCAGCAGGTCGGCGCGCTTGCGGGCTTCGCCCGAGTTGAGTTTTGCGTTTGCTTTGCCAGCCTGCTCCTGGAGCTTGAGCTGCTCGGCTCGGTGATCCCAATAGGTGATTTCCTTGGTGAGCCGTTCTTTCACCGCTGCTTCAGTCTTGGCGATGAGTTCGAGCTTGCGACCACGCACCTCGGCCAGGTGTTCCGGCACGACGTTGGCGATGGCATAGCCTTGTGCTTTTTGCTCCAGTTCGCGGTTGATCCACTGGCATTCTGGCCGAGCAAGGAGCGCATCTATGCCAGGTTCGCCTGCCGCCAGTGGGCGGTAGTCGAGATAAGGTGCGTAATGGACGTGGCGTGTGACGCCGTTGGCATCCTGCTCCACATAAAGCATACGTTTGGAGACGACGCGGCGCTCACCGGCATTGGTGAGACTGGCATCCTGAATTGAGTGCTCCAGATAGAACAGCACGCGGGGTTCTGTACCCGAATCGCGTTCATCCACCAGCACGGTGCCGCGTTTCAGCAAGTCGCGGTTACGTTCCAGAGTAAGTTCGATGACGGCATCGAGCAGCGGATGTCCCGGACACACAAACGCGGCCAGCGGCTGCCCCTGTGGCGCCACCAGGGATTTTTCGAAGGCGATGCGCTCGTAACGCGGCAGCACGGGTTCGCCAAAACCGATGAGGCGATCCCGGTTGCGCACGGGTGCGGGGACGTGGGTAATTTCGTAGCGACGGGCTTCGCGTTGCTTCGCTGTTCCGCCAAGCTGTTTGAAGGCTTCGTGAAAAAAGGATTCGATGTAGTGCGGTTGCAGGCGGCGGGCATCAGCGCGTTCCATGTCCTCGCGGATGCGCTGCACCTGACTGACATCCATGGCATCGTGGGCAAGCACACGTTCGTCGAGCAAACTCTGAAGGTGGTCACGGTCGAGTGCCGTGTCGAGCACGGTGGTGAGGAACGCTTTGACCTCGGGCCTTTCACCATGGCGGATAGCCTCGATGAGCAGGTCGCGCAGGGATTTGCCTTCGAATTGGAGCTTGCCGAGTACGTCGAACACTTGCCCGCCCAATGCCTGGCGCGCAAGTTCAAGTTTTTCCAGCAGCTTGCGATAGACATCACCTTCGCGGGTGTCGTCCGCCACCAAATTCCACAGGTGGCAAACCTCGGTCTGACCGATACGGTGAATGCGACCGAAGCGTTGTTCCAGCCGATTGGGATTCCATGGCAGGTCGTAATTCACCATCAGGTGCGCGCGCTGAAGGTTGATACCTTCGCCTGCGGAATCGGTGGCCAGCAGCACTTGCACCTCGGGGTCGTGCTTGAATGATTCCTGCACTTTCAGACGTTCTTCGCGACCGATGCCGCCATGGATGACGACCACAGATTCCTTGCGCCCCAACAAAGTGGTGATGCGTTGCTCAAGGTAATTGAGCGTGTCGCGGTGCTCGGTAAAGATGACGATCTTCTGGTGTGGTGAAGGATTCGGGGGCGGAATTACGCCGGAGCCATATGGTGCTGCGGGTTCTGCGACACGGTGAGCAATAGCCGCTGTGGTGAAGATTTCGCCGAGCAGGCTGGCCAGTTCGCGCCACTTTGTATCAGTACCGCTGCGACGTACCGCGAGGGCATGCCCTTCCAATCCGGTGAGGGTTTCGATTTCGATACGCAGCTCGGCAATGGAACGGGCTGCGGTAGCCTGATCGAGAATTTCCTCCTCGGCGGCTTCGACTTCGTTGTCTGGCGCATCTTCCAAGTCCTCGACATCTTCGCTATCGAAAGCGGGCAGTGATGCCGCGAGGATAGGCGCAGCTTGCCCGCCGCGCTGGAGCACTTCGAGTTCACGTAGTCGGCTTTCCAGGCGTTCGCGCCTGCGTCGCAGGGATTGGTATATAGCCTCGGGTGATGAGGCGAGCCGCCGTTGCAAAATGGTCAGCGCAAAACCGACAGTGCCTGCACGCTTGTCGTTTTCCAGCGCTTCGACGCGGTTGAATTCCTCGCGCACGTAATCGGTGACGATGGAATAGAGGTGAGCTTCCGCCTCAGACAATTTGTAGGGTACGGTGTAGGCGATGCGCTGGGGGAACAAAGGCGTGCCATCGAATTTCAGCAAGCTTTCCTTCACCATCCGGCGCATCAAATCCGAGACATCGACAGTGTGTACGCCATCGCGGTAGCGGCCCTCAAAGCGGTCTCCATCCAACAGCGCCATGAACAACTGAAAGTCGGCTTCCTTCCCGTTGTGCGGGGTCGCCGACATCAGCAGAAAATGCCGTGTCAGAGTCGAGAGCAGTTGCCCGAGACGATAACGCTTGGTGTATTTTGTTTCGCCGCCAAAAACTGTCGCCGACATTTTGTGCGCTTCGTCACAGACCACCAAGTCCCAGCGGCAATCAGGCGCCTGAAGTTTCAGTTGCACATCTTCGTTGCGTGAAAGCTTATCGAGGCGTGCGATAGCCAGGTTGGTTTCGAGAAACCAGTTGCCGGTGCGCGCCGCTTCCAAATTGTCGTTGGTCAAAATCTCGAAGGGCAAGTGGAAGCGGCGATAGAGTTCATCCTGCCATTGTTCGGCCAGACTACCGGGGCAGACGATAAGGCAGCGCTGCAAATCGCCACGCGCGATCAACTCTTTGATGAGCAGGCCGGCCATGATGGTTTTTCCGGCACCGGGATCATCCGCAAGCAGAAAGCGCAGTGGCTGGCGCGGAAGCATGTGTTCGTAAACTGCGGTTATCTGGTGCGGCAGTGGATCAACTACAGAGGTATGCACCGCGAGTACAGGGTCAAAGAGATGTGCAAGGCGAATGCGTTGCGCCTCGGAAACCAGACGGAAAAGTGCACCGTCGCCATCGAAGCTCCATGGCCTGCCAACTTCCGCCAACTCCAAGCGTGGTTCATCGTGGCGGTAAAGCAACTCGTTGGCGACTTTGCCGGAGGCTGTTTTGTAGGTGAGTTCCAGCGCTTCCGAGCCAAACCATTGGACACTGACGACCGCCACCAGTGCATCGGGGACGATGCCACGAATGGCGGCATTGGGCTGTAGTTGTTCGAGTTTCAACATTCAGTGTTTGATGATTTTTCGGTCATCATGATTTTGTTCTTGTTTGTTGTGGAATTAACTGGAATCTCCCTCATCCGAAATGTACTTTTTTCCCAACATAAGAGCAATGAGAAAAAAGGCCTAGATATTATGGGTACACGATCTTAGCGCGTAAGGTGAGGGGCAAACCTACTCGTTACAATTTTGACGAAAGCTCTATGTTATATGTCGCTACTGCTCCAGCGAAGTCGTCTCGACGATAACCTCGAACTGTTCCAGCACATCCGGTCGCCGCTGCTTGATGAATCGGGCTACGGATTTGTTTTCCAGCAGCTTGGCCAGATAACCACGCGCCAGCACCATATTGAGCACGTCCTGCCCGTAAGTCTGTTCCACCAGTTTGTATTGCCCCTGCACGTTGGTCATTTCGCGCTCCATGCGTGACATCTGCTCTTGGGTGACGCCAGCCCGTTTCTTCAGTTTCTTGCCATCTATCAGCATGTCCGCCGGTGTGGCCGCGAGCAGCGCATCGGCATAGCTCGTGGTCAGGTTGTTCGCTGAGATCATGAGTTCCACACATTCAACCTGCCGAATGGGTTTCATCTGCCGCAGCACTCGGGACACGTTGGTGGTGAATTCGCGATCCTTGAGTAATTCTGTGGCTTCCTCGCAGACGCCATCCAATAGCGTGGCCTTCTTGTGTATCAGGCTGACATCAACGCCCAGCGCCACCGCCAACCGGCTGGGCGAAACCCCGCGATCTATGGCGCGACGTATCATGTAATGCTCCTGGATCGTCGAAATCCGGTTGATGCGGGTGTTGTATGTATAGCTCTCGTCGTCCTTGGCTATCAGGCAGGGCGCATCGGTATAGCCCAGCTCGCGTAGCGCAATCAGGCGGATATGGCCGTCGAGCAAGAGATGCTGGCGGGAATCATCGCTTACAGGTGCAACCGAGAGAGGCTCGATCAAACCGATCTCGGTAATCGAAGCGAGTATCTGCCGATATTTTCTGGATGTCGCCAAGCCTTCAGGCGTTTTTCGCGAGGGCAGCAGATTGTCCAGAGCAACAGTCAGGGTCTCAGGGATAAATCCCAGCGCCACCTTGCTCATGACAAACTCCCGCTGCTCCATACCCGCTCGGAGAGATATTTTGGCAGGGTGTCGAGTCCTTCTGCGCGCAGAAGATTCACGAAATTTTCGTCCGCCAGCAATTGGCGCAGCGCGCCGATGACAAATAGCAGGCGTTGCTGGACAAATTCAGCTTTCTTGACCATCAGTTTTTGGCGTTCGACTTCGCGCTGATAGGTACGCACCAAGCCGGAAGTTGAGGTGTCTGCCCGTTTGCGCGGAGCCGCCTTCGAGACGGTTCGCCCCAAGGTCTGTCGTTTCTCGATGATGCGCCGCACTTCCATCAACTGCTTGCCGCGCAGCTTGCCGGATTCATAGGCGTCCTGTAGCCCAGACTGCAAGGCTTTGTCATCGTCGCCCGCACCGACAATGGTGAGTGCCGCATTGAGCGGGATGTGGCCTTTGCCAACCGCAACCAGCAGCCGTTCCTCGCCTTGCTCAAGGAGAGTAAGGATGCCCTGCACGTATTGCATGGTCAGCCCGGTCTTGGCGGCGATGTTCTTAGGGGTGTAGCCCTTGTCCTTGAGCTGCCCGATGCCGGCCAGAATTTCCAGCGGGCGGCTCTGGCGACGTGCGATGTTTTCCGCGAGGCTCATGAGAAACGCATCTTCGTCGCTGACATCAATTACCAGCGCTGGAATTTCGATTTCGCCAAGGGTGCGAAATGCCGTTAACCGCCCCTCGCCACAAACCAGCAGGTAGCGCTTGCCGTGCTCGGTATCACGCGGCGTGACAGAAATCGGCTTCTTCAATCCCAGCGCCTTGATGTTGCCCACGATCTCGCCGAACACTTTGGCATTTCGCTCTCGCGGATTGAGGATATCAATCTGATCTACCGGAATCATGCGTATTTCGCTGGTCGTGTGCCTGGCTGTCATGCCGCCCTCCGTAGTCGTGTGCGCGCTGCCATGTTGTAAAGGTAATCGAGGGAATCAAAACGATAGCTCTCGAATTCGATGGCGTTCTGTTCAGCCAGGCTGATGCGCGGCAACCAAAAATCGAGCCGGGGCAGCAGGTAGTAATCCAGCGCCGCTTGATTGGCATGATCGAGGCGCACGGCGACTGTGATGTCGGGGCACAGGCTGGTGTCGAACCTCACCTTCCAGCGGTGACTGCCGCTGTCATGAGTGTTGCAACGAGCAAGCACCAGAGAGACGCTGAATTCCCCATTGACGCGCAGGATGTCGGTGGCCGGATCGCGCACGACCGTGCCACCGATAGCAGCAATCCGCGCCTCGGTTTGAGCGACAATTTCCGGGTGCATCTGGCGCAAGAAGTGATTGACCTCCAGATAGCGGTAGTCGCGATCAGGTGTAAAACCAACCATCTGGTAGGCTCGGATCAAACTGCCAAAACGGTTGGAATAGACAGCAGCCGACGGCATCCCCTCGGCTTCATTGATAATCAACCCGGAAAGAATTCCCTTGCTTTGATAGAGCTGGCGCAAGCGTTCGATCAGGTTCTCGTCGGTGTAGCGATGTGTCCGAGCGCGAATAATGCCCTGAGCGGTATAGAACACCTCAGGCGGAACGATAGGTTCGAAAGCGCCTTCCTTCTTGATCCACATGTCCGGGGTATTCTCCACCCGGACTTTCTTGAGCTTGAATGAGGTGCGGTTGAAAATGTTGTTGCCGATATATTTCTCGTTGGTCAGCAACTCGTGGACGGTGGCGCGCGTCCACTCCCGGTCAAGGTCGGTGCGCACCTTCATGTCGTTCAGCCGGATGGCAATGGCCGATTCAACCAGCCCCTCGTCAATAAACCAGCGATAGATCAGATTGACGATCCTGACTTCCTCCTCGGGGCCGGGCATCAGAATGACGCGATCCGTTTGTAGACTTTTGTGCTCACCGCGAGTCAGTTCGCTTTTGATCGAGCCATGCTGGTCGAGGAGGACGCGGCGCAATCCGTAACCCGCAGGGCCACCCTGGCGGTAGCCAAGTTCAATCAGCCGACATTGGCCAGCAAAAACTTTCGCCGAAAGTTCACGGCTGTATTCTCCAGCCATTGCCCGTTTGACGCCTTTGACGATGGTGGAGACGGGCGAGCCGTCGTTCTCAAACTGCTCGGCGCAGTAGGTAACCTGGATGCCAGCACGGCGGCAGATGTATTCGTAATAGGCGCTCTCGTCTGCATCCTGAAATCGCCCCCAGCGGCTGACATCGTAAACCAGAATGATCTGGAAATCGGCGACTCCTGTCTCAACGTCCTTGATCAACTGCTGCAAGGAGGCACGTCCTTCGATACTCAGTCCGCTCTTACCCGCGTCGGCATAGGTCTTGACGATTTCGATACCGCGCCGGGCGGCATATTCACGAATCTTGTCGGCCTGATTCTCGGTGGAGTATTGCTGGTGCTCGGTGGACATGCGTACATATTCGGCTGCACGGAATATGGTTGCCTGCGATGCTGCGCCGTCATTTGTTTCGTCGTTATCCATACTGCGGAGCCGTCCCTTTGAATTAAATTCCCGGCTCCCGCCTTCACGGATGCGTCACGCACCTCGCATATATTAAAGGAATGGAGCGGGGCAACGATGTGGTCGTGTCGAGAGCATTTCGCGCGAGACGTTAGCAGCGGAAATCATCACGGTCTATAGCATCTACTCTTTGCAATCAGTCCGTTTTGTTTCCGGGTTGATCGCTACCGCATGAAATCAAATTGATTTCGACTATCCACGCGTCCATCTTTGCAATTTTTGACGCGTCAACAGGTGTAAGCCGGTAAATGCCAGACGGCACAAGGCTTTCCGGCCTTGACACGTCCATCTTTGCAATCGGTGCGTCGCGACGCTTTGCGTTGCGGATTTTTTGCTGTGCGCGATTGCGTTCAACATAGTCAGGATTTTTAGCTCGGTAGTTGCGCGAGTAATTTGGGTTCTGCTCGGCCCATGATTTTGCATGCCCCTTCTGCCCGGCCTTGTAGGTTGGATCCGTTTGACGTTTGGCCTGCTGCCAGCGCCGTTTGCGCTCGCGCTGGCATTCCGCCGACGAACAAATTTGTTGATGCTGAACTTGTGGGCGCGGCACAAACTGTTTGCCGCAGATTGGACACCGTCTGCTTGCCATGAAACCTCCCGACATGGCGTGCCAACGATGTCTGCTAAGGTGATCCGGTGAATCAGTACCTCACCGATGCCCTGCTGAATACTTCCAGTGATGCAGGAGCGTGGAGTAGAACTCGATTTCAAAGTTGAGCACCGGCACGATAACGCCAGAGACGCCGCATTTCAAGATTTGACCTCTCCCTCCCCGAATGGCACGCCGTTTTGCGTGCCTCCCTGCCACTTTTGTTTGATGGCCGCTTCGCAATTCCGAAATGAGTCTTTTTTGGTCACATTTCAGCGTCAATACCCATCTCTCCACGCCTACCATCCCATTCACATAGTGCCCACCACAGCCTCGACGTGGCTTTCCTAGCTGGGGAAAGCAAACAAACAGCATTCAATGGTACCGCCCTCCTGAACAGAGACGGGCATATAAAGAAGAGCCGGAAACCAAGCATGGAGCGGGTTTCCGACATGCCGGTGGCGCGTGAAATTGCGTGACACCCGCAAAAACGATCCCGTTGTCGCCCGTGGATGGGCCTGCGGCTGACTCACATTCGGTGAGTTGGCCTGCCCCGACCGGCAGCCCGTAGAGCGACAACGTTGGATGATGAATTGCGCTGGCTACTCTATGGCCTGCGCCCTCCCATGGCCTGCCTGCACGGCATCCGCGCCCGCAGCGCGTGAACCAACACTCACCACTCGATTTCGGTCTTTCCGGTGGGCCAAGGATTTTTTATGGCAGTCGTTATGGCTGTTTGCACTTCAGCTTTACATCAATGCAGTCTATTTAACCGTTCGTGGTAAGCCTGTCGAACCACCACACAAAACCAACAAGGAGATTTTATATGGGAACCCGCAATTTTGATCTCGGCGCTCGCGATATGAAAGCCGCTGGCCGCTTTGCCCTGAAGCAAGGCATGAGCTCGTTCACGAGCATCGATACCATGTCTGATCGCTGGAACCTGTTCGTGGACTATATCCACGAGCATCACGCCATCGGGCGCATGGAAATGATTTCGCAGGACGTAGTCATCGAATACGGCTCATGGTTGGCTGACAGGGTGGATAAAGATGAGCTTGAAGTTGCAACCGCGCAAAACTATGTCAGTACCGTCAACCGGGTATTGGAAATTGCGCGTGGTGACAATGCGCTCCAGATTTCGCCTACCCAGGATTGCGGCATACCCAAGCGGAGCGGCGTGGCCATCGAGAATATGGCCGTGTCGGATGAGGTTCACAACCTTTGGGTAAAGCTTGTTCATCCTCGAATTGCCGCAATGCTGGACTTGCAGAGATGGTTCGGCCTCCGTTTCGAGGAGTCTGCAAAATTCGATGCATATACAGCGCA
>JACOUM010000005.1 GCA_016177795.1 Nitrosomonadales bacterium
CGGATCTTGCCGATGGTTTCCATGCATAACACTCCAGGTTGCTCCAGACTAAAAATCCGGATGGTTGCATATCCCGAGGGTGGTCAAAATTGGACGCTGTTTCCCCCGGTTTCCTGGTCAGTTTTGCACGCTGATTAACACGCAAGGGGCTGTAACCAACGCAACAGGGCGGCGGAAAATCGCCGCCCATTCTTTACGGATATCTAATTATGGCTTCCATTTTGAATACTGATCTCGGCGGTTTTATTGATCGCTGGAAAGAGCGTGCGGATATCAACGAGCGGTTAGATGAATTTGACGATGCCTATCAACAAGCTCGAATTAACAGTGCTCGCAGTGCTGGTGCTGAGGCGTTCCGCAATGGTTTGTCGCTGGACGAGGCTCGTGACAATTATCGCGAGAAACTCGAATATGATTTTGCGGTTCAAGAATTCCCGGTTGACGATCTTGGCGCGGTCGATGATGTTGGCTCGTGGTATTTGTTCGAAGAGTCCGAAACTCTTTATGGTTCTGAGCGCTATCCGTTTTCTGCGGCTCCCGAAAATTATTCATGGGATGACGGCGGGGTTGATTAAATAATGGCGCTTACTGGCTTCCTCATTAATCAAGGTCATTCAACTATCTGCGCGGCTGACTCTGCCGCTGCAATCGTCGCGCTTGGTGGTCGGTTTCCGGTTGTGGCTGGTTCTCAGCCTGTTATTTGTTCGCTTCAAGGTGTCAGCTTTGTTGAGCCGAATGTTTTTAATTCCACGATTAATTGTCATGATCTGATAGCCTCTACGGCGTGGACTGCTACGCATGCGGCTTATCTGGCGCGTTGCGACCCTGACACAACCGGCGCGGCTCTCATGTTCAATGATGGTTTGTCGATGGGCTGGGGCGTAGTGGCTGCGATGTTCGCCGCCCTTGCCGTCGCGTATCTCGTTAAGGTACTGCCACGATGATCGAAGCTCTTTACCTCCTGTTCGGATTTCTTACGGTGACGCTACCATGCTTCGTGATTATTTTTTCCGCTTTGCGCTCGTTGTAATTTTCTGCTTGCCGATGATTCGGCCTGCGTCTGCTGAGATCGAACAAGTTCTTCCTGAAAGCAATGCGCGGCTTGTTTACTATGTGTTCGCTTATCAAGCCACAACTGAGCGTGCCACGCCTGACTTAAGTCGCATGGCCTTTAATGACACATATGGCGGCGACCCGTTCGTCGCGTGGGGTGCGCCGGTCGCATACTCAAGTTGTGGCGATATCGTCACAACCTACAGTCGCAAAATCTGGAATGCGGGATGGACTGTTTGGAAAAATGTTTTGCCTAATTGTCTCAATCCTGTCGGTGAAATTGTTTGCCCTTCCGCTTCACCTGCTTATGCGTTTAATGCAACCTCTGGAATGTGTGAACGCGAAGCTGTGCCGCCTCCTACTTGTGCCGCTGCCGGTACTGTTCACAGTGAGGGCTTTTATGACATTGGCACAAGTCCGACAAATAACGGCGGCATACCGCCGCGCTTGGCTTGTGATAATGGGTGTCAAACAAATTATGAAGGCGACTCTGTCGGATGGCGTGTGCAGGTCGGCGGTGTTTATCATTACTTTGCTCAAGGTGCTTTTGTCCATCAGGGCGTGGTTTGTGCCAGTGGTGAACCGTCTTTAGGTGTTTTGACTTCTGTGCCTACTGTGTCATGCGCTGCCGGTCAATCTTTAGTCACTGGCTCCAATGGCTTCAAAAAATGCTATGACGATATGAGCGGCTCATTTGTTGATGGCAATAGTGCTTCTTCCGTCGCTGCTGCCGCTACGCTTGCCGCTGCAAAGCAAGCTGCGGCGATCAATGCGGCTTATGCTGCGGCACAGGCTGCCGGTCTGAGCGCATCTGGCGTTGAGGCTTCGCAGTCTGTCGCTGCCGGTGTGATTTCTGCCGGTGGTTTTTCTGGTGTGGGTGGCTCATCCTCTGATCCTGTCATGAGTTCTTTCTGTCAGGATAACCCGACCGCCTCGGTTTGTGCTGAGCAGGAATTCGGCAAGATCGAAGATTCTGCGCTTGGCGAAAAGACGATCAATGTATCCATAACGCCGGTGACGGTCGGCGGTGCTGGCTCCTGTCCTGCTCCTACGCCTTTCCAGTTGCATGATGGCGTTACGCGTTACTTTCAATGGACAACTTACTGCAACTATGCCATCGGCATCAAGCCTATTTTGCTTGCGTTCGCTTGGCTCTCTGCTGCTGGCCTGCTGGTCGGCGGCTTCCGTTCTGCGTGAGGTAAAAAATTATGCCCTTTCCACTTCTTGCCGCGTTTCTCGTTTCTGCTGTCGGACCACTGGTAAAAAAAGCGTTGATTGCAATTGGCCTCGGCATTGTGACGTATGCCGGTTTGCAAGCGGCTTTTGATGCTGCACAGGCGCAGATCATTGCCAATTATGGCGCGATGGCTGGCGCGTCGCTTCAGCTGGCGGATCTGGCGGGAGTCGGTCAGACAATCGGAATTTTGCTCGGCGCGTTGACTGCTCGTGTTGGCATGGTCGCGGCTTCTCACATTGGTCGTGTTTTGTGATAACGCTTATTACTGGCGTTCCCGGTACCGGTAAAACGGTCTTTGTTGTTTCTGAACTTGAAAAGGAAATATCGAAAGGTCGAATTGTTTTGACCAATATTCGCGGTCTGAAATTGCCGCATTACCGCATCGGCGCGGTCAGTGAGTGGCAAAAGGGAACATGGCTACACATTGACCGCTATATTCGCCGGTCGCCGTCTCTTGTTCTTGAAAATCCTGCCGATGGTGAAATTGATTTTTGGGAATCGCCACCCGATGTGATTCAGCTTGCCGATAGCGGCGAATGTAAGCGGCTCGTATTTGACAAGGGTGGTGAAATCGTTGGCTCGGTCGATTATGAATCGCACAAGGGGGCATTGCTCGTTATTGACGAGTGTCAAGATCATTTCAGGGGGCGTCCTGCCGGTTCTGCCGTTCCTGATCATGTCGCCGCGCTTGAGGTGCATCGACATCAAGGCTTAGATATTTGGTTAATCACGCAACGTCCCGGCCTGATTGATAGCAACGTCCGTTCGCTCGTCGGTCGTCATATCGCGCTGCGCTCTACTTCGCTTGGTCGGTATAAGTACGAGTGGCCGGAAGCTGGCGATATCGAAAGCAAGTTTTCACGCGACACGGCAGCGCGCACTCGTTATAGATTGCCAAAGCATGTTTTTGGTCTCTACAAGTCTGCCGATGTTCACACTACAACAAAGCATTCTTTGCCGTTCGCGGCAAAGGCTCTATTTTTCGTGGTGCCGCTGCTTGGCCTGCTGCTGTTTTCTTCATATCGTACTGTTGCCGCTAAAACTGAAAAGGTTTCAGCTGGTGTTCAGTCTGTTAGCGCTTTGCCTGTTCTTCCGGTGGCAGCTGTTTCACCTGGCGCACAGCCTGACATTCCCGCAGGATTTGAGCCGTACAGTATCGCGGCGATTGAAAAACAGCATCCGTTCGAGCGTTCTTCTTTCCGCATTACTGGTCGATTGACTAGCATGAAAAAGGATGTCTTCTCATTTGCTGTTTCTGGCGCTGCTGGAGTGTCGTCGTATATGACCAGCGAGGATCTGTCGGCGGCTGGTTATACCGTTGTTTCGGTTAATGATTGTTCTGTGAAGTTGATCTATAAAGCCGTGGAGTTTTTTGTTACCTGTGTAGATCAGTCGCAGCAGATCTTGCCGGTGTTGCCGTATCCGGTGGCCGCTGCATTCCCCGATTAAAACCAGCGCGCTGTTTTTTTAGCAATGCCACTATAACCTGTGCTGCTCTTGCTTTTGCATGCTTGAATCAACAGCCTTATGCACAGAAAATGTGGATAACAAAAAGCCCTCCGAAGAGGGCTTTTCTTTTACCTGGTGGATTTTAGGCCGCCGATAACTCCAACCGCTTCTCGATCTTGTCGATCTTCTCGTCTACCTTGTCCAGGCGCATCTGCACGATCACGTTGTCATCGTGCGCGCCGGATACCGTACGCTCTACCGAATTCAGGCGCATTCTGATGATCTGCAATTCCTCTCGCGCTTCCTGCCGGAACTCTTTCAGTTCGTTGCGCAGCGCTACCAGGTGTTCCAGGACAATGTTGTCTATGTCTGCCATGATCTTTCCTTTCAAAGTGTGCGCAGTTTAAGCCTTTTCCCTGGGAACCTGCAAATTGGCCAGGAAGTTGCCCAAGTCGAATGGCTTGCCGCTGTGGCCGGCGATCATAGCCAGCAGGTCGATATCGGTGTATGGCGTCCCGTAATGCCCGTTTATTATCAGGTGGCCGATGGTCTTGAAGCCGTCTTCGCCGGCGCCGATGGCTGCCATCTGCTTGAGGCGTTCCGCAATCTGCCCTCGTTGTTCCTGCGTCCAGGTCTTCAGCAGGTCCAGCGCGCTTAGATCTGCATCGGTATAGGTCAATGCTTGGCCAAGATCATCTATTGCATCGTCGATCGTCCAGGGCGGTGGAGGGGGTGGTTTCTTCGGTTTCGCATGCGAAACCTTCTGTGCGGCCTGTTTAGCCCTAGCCTTTTCCAGTTCCGCTTTAGCTATCGCCTTTTCTTTCTTCAGTGCTGCTCGGATTTCGTTCCTGCCGGCTTTGCCATTCCTGACTTGATTTGTCCATTTGGATCCTTCCGTCCATCCGATTACGTCGATCAGGCTTGACAATGATTTTAGTAGCTCGATGTCTTCAGTAATGCCTTCTTCGAGCAATTTATTGGCATAGTAATGCAGGCCTTTTTGTGTCATCGCATACCGCTTGCTGCACCAGGGTTTTGACTTCTTCACTGTTTTGGCCACTTCGTCTAGGCTGCCCAGGGCATCGTACAGCGTCTTGATCGCCTCGCATTCTTCCTCTAGGCTCAAGTCTTCTCGTTGCACGTTCTCGGCTAGCTGCATCAGCATCGTATCGTTTGCCGAGGCCTTGACCAGCAGGGCGGGGATGCTGGTCGTGCCATTCAGCTTTATTGCCCGCAATCGCCGCTCGCCGGCGATCACCTGGTAGCGGTCGCCGGTCGGGTTCAGCAGGATTGGCTGCAATAGTCCCCGGGTCTCGATGTCCTTGGCCAGCTCCTCGATGCTCTCTTGATTGAACTCTTTCCGTAGCTGTGGCAGGGTGTCGATCAGCTCGATTGGTACTAGCATCACCTCCGCGATTGCTGCCAAAGCTGGCATAGCCGCTGTCTTCCTGCCCGTAGATTTATTTGTTATTACTGTTTGCATGATTGCCTCCGTTCGGTTGTGAAAAAATGTATCTTTCTTAGATTCTGTTCGGCGGTTTTGCCTTCCTTGCCGTGCAGATTGCTTCGTCGCTTATCTGCATCCCTCCTGAGTTCCGTCCCGGCACCCTTAAAGACGAAACTTCCGTGCCAGTTCTCGCGTTTAGGTTGGGAGGGATAAATGCCAGGCAGTTTCATCGCCTGGCTGTTTATGCTCACAACCTGCGAGAACTGGCACGGAAGTTTCGTCGGGTGTTGGGAGGGGCGGAACTCAGGAGGGATGCAGATCCGGAGTGCTGCGCGGACAAGGCAGAAAAAAACAGGCCGCGCGTAGCGCGTCAACTCGCCGCGCAGGTTCGCCCGCGCGGCGGTTCTCAAGAGGCTTTTGACTTTAGTGGTGCTGTACCGTCAACAGAATGTCAACCGCGTAGCGCTGCAATGCGGATTTGTAGTTTTGTGATGTGCTTGAAGTGATTGTATTGATGCGCATAGCGTTGTAATGCGCTGATAATGGAAGCACTCATAATCCTTTGGTCGAAGGTTCAAGTCCTTCACGACCCACCAAATAATCAAAGACTTGCAGAGTTGCAGGTCTTTTGGTTTTTAGTTAGTAGACCATTAAGTAGACCTAAGTGGATGAGGCTGATATTGATTTAACTGCCTTTTTTGGCGTGGAATTAAAAAAAACTGTAGTACCATTCCAAAATGAGTACGAAAAAGGCACATTTACAGAAGAATGCGCGGCAAGGTGAGGGTGTGCCGCTTACCATGGTTCGTCAGTCTGTCGATAGCTCTGGCGAAGTCATGTCGTTAGAGATTGACTTGCGCAATCTGCCCGTCCCGGATCGGAGATATACGGCCGATGTAGTTGCTTTGGTTCAATCGGATGAATTTGTACGTATGATTTTTGGCCAAACGCAGGTAGATGGAATTAAGCTGCGCTCATTATTGGATATACATTTCCCCAAAAATGCTATTCATCGGTTCTTGAGATCGCTTGAGAAAATCGATTCGACTCTTGAGCATTTGAAATCGAAATACGGAATACAGCCCGCTCAAATAACAACGGTTGTTGAAGAGCCAAGCCAGACTATTGGGCTAACAGCAAATATGATTATGGCGTCAGTTTCAAGGAAGGGTTGGAACGGCTGAGTTGCTAACGGAGCGCGGGATTGCAAGTAAGTGTATTTGGCGCGCCCGAAGAGACAAATCTGGACACTGGGAAGCGGCTGTTCTATTAACTTGATGCAGCGTCAATCAAGCAAAAACTACAGTTACATGCCCTTCCGCGCGTGAACGGGGCGCAGATTTAACAACAATCTCAACATCACGGCCAAGCCGAGTAAGACATTCCAGCATCTTGACTTCTGAGATACCCCGAAATTGACCACGTAACAATCCAGATAATTTCGGCTGTGTAATACCCAAAAGCTCGGCGGCTTGCACTTGCGTCAATTTACGTCGTTTGATGATGTCGCCAATTTTCGTGGCCAGTTGCGCCTTGACCAGCATCTCTTCGGCGTTATCCAGACCAAGGTCGGCATATACATTGGTACTGCCATGTTCGATATTGCTCATTTCTTTACTCCTTCCACATGTTGTTGCGCCAGCTTCAGCCTGTCGTGCACCAAATCCAAATCCTGCTTTGGCGTTGCGATGCCCTTGTGCGATTTTTTCTGGAAACCATGCAGCACATAGACCGCATTGCTGAACCGCACGGTATAAACCGCCCGGTAGGTATTGCCGTCATCATCCTCAACGACTTCCAGCACTCCCGCAGAGCCAAACCCTTTGAGCGGCTTGGCCTGCGCATGCTTCCCACCCTGTTGCGCCAAGTGAAGGGCATATCCAAACACATCCACCACATCCGGCGGCATGGACAATAAATCCTTCTTTGAGGATGCCACCCATTCCAGCGGCTTAACTGGCGCTTTACTCACGGGCGCATTATACCCATATGGGAATATTTCTCAATGGTGCCCATTTTTATCTTGCCAAATGAAAAGAAAAAAGCTTATTTCCCATTGAGAAATAAGCCCTTTCTGGATGTGGCGCGCCTGACAGGAATCGAACCTGTGACCCCCAGCTTCGGAAACTGGTACTCTATCCAACTGAGCTACAGGCGCGTTATGCAGGAAACTGCAAGGAGGACTCCGGGTCATTTTACCTCACCGCGCCCGAATGACCCCAAGCTTCCGAAACTGGGCTGCGGGCGCATTCCGCGAAGGCGCGCAGCATAGCGTTTTTTGTTTGTGCAGTCCAACATCCGGGCCGCTCGCGGCGATACTGCGAATGATGTTATCTTACCGGCCTCCCAATGCGAGGTTGCTGCCATGCCCTTTTCCAATCCCGGCACCGAGGAAATCCGCCAGTTGCTGCGCGAGGTGCACACCATAGCGATCGTCGGCCTGTCGCCGAACGAATCGCGGCCCAGCTTTGGCGTGGCGCGCGGATTGCAGAGCAAGGGTTATCGCATCATCCCGGTGCGCCCGCTGGTCGACGAGGTGCTGGGAGAAAAGGCTTACCCCGACCTGGAGAGCCTGCCCGACCTGCCGGACATTGTGGAGGTGTTCCGGGCACCCGTACATGTGCCTGCCATCGTGGACAGTTGCATCCGGCTTGGCATCAAGCGCCTGTGGTTGCAGGACGGCGTGGTACACGAGGAAGCGGCGCAGAAAGCGCAGGCAGCGGGGATCACGGTAGTGATGAACCGCTGCATGTGGCGCGATTGCGCGCAGCTGTGCGGCACGCGGGCATGACGAAGCGGACGCGCTGCGGCTGGTGCAGCGATGATCCGCTGTATTGCCGCTACCACGATAGCGAATGGGGGGTGCCGCTGCACGACGATCGAGCCCTGCTTGAATTCCTCATTCTCGAAGGCGCGCAGGCCGGGCTGAGCTGGATCACCATCCTGCGCAAACGCGAGAATTACCGGGCCGCTTTCGATAATTTCGATGCGGAGCGCATTGCCCGCTACAACGCAGGTAAAATAGAATCGCTGCTGCAGGATCCGGGGATTGTGCGCAACCGCCTGAAAGTGGAAGCGGCCGTGACCAACGCGCAGAAGTTTCTCGATGTGCAGAATGAGTTCGGCAGTTTCGATGCCTTCATCTGGCGCTTTGTTGATGGCAAACCGAGGCAGAACGCCTGGCGCAGCCTCACCGAGATCCCGGCCAGCACGCCGGAATCGGATGCGATGAGCAAGGAATTGAAACAGCGCGGCTTCAAATTCGCCGGCAGCACCATCTGCTATGCGCTTATGCAGGCGACCGGCATGGTGAACGACCACACGACAGATTGCTTCAGGCATGAGGAGCTATTGCGATGTTCCTGAAATTTACCAAGATGCACGGCACCGGCAATGATTTTGTCGTCATCGACGGTGTGCGCCAGCACATCAGTCTGTCGCCCGAACAATTGCGCCTGCTGGCTGATCGCCATTTCGGCGTGGGCTGCGACCAGATATTGCTGGTGGAGAAGCCCCGGCACAAGGAGGCCGATTTCCGCTACCGCATATTCAACGCCGACGGCGGCGAGGTGGAACAGTGCGGTAACGGCGCGCGCTGTTTCGTGCGCTTTGTGCATGAGCGGGGACTTACCTCGAAGCGCGAAATCGTGGTGGAGACCGGCAGCGGACTGATCTCGCCGCGCCTCGAGGATGATGGCCGCGTGACGGTCAACATGGGTGCGCCGGTATTCGACCCGGAGCGCATCCCGTTCGCCGGCCTCGGCGCGGTGAGCGAGCCGCTGGAAGTGGCGGGCGAGACGCTGGAGATCAGCGCGCTGTCGATGGGCAATCCGCATGCGGTGCAGGTCGTGAACGATGTCGAGTACGCGCCGGTGGAAAAACTGGGGCCGCTGATCGAGCAGCACCCGCGCTTTCCCAGGCGTGTCAACGCCGGGTTCATGCAGGTCAAGGATCGCAGCCACATCCGCCTGCGCGTGTATGAACGCGGTACCGGCGAGACGCTGTCGTGCGGCACCGGCGCCTGTGCGGCAGTGGTAGCGGGCATCCGGCGCGGTTTGCTGGACAGCCCGGTGAGCGTCGCCACGCGTGGCGGCCTGCTCACCATCGCCTGGAACGGTGAAGACTCGCCGGTGCTGATGACCGGCCCGGCAATTACGGTATTCGAAGGTGAAATAAATTTATAGGGAGCCATGATGAGAGCCGAAGACGTCGCCCAATATTTGCAGAGCAACCCGCAATTTTTCGAGGAGCATCTCGAGACACTGACGCAAATCACCCTGCCGCACCCGCATGGCGGGCGCACCATCTCGCTGAGCGAACGGCAACTGGTTGCGTTGCGCGAAAAAAACAAAGAACTGGAAAAGAAACTGCACGAGCTGATCGAGTTCGCCAGGGAAAACGATGCGCTGCAACACAAGGTGCACGAGTTCGTGACCGCGCTGTTCGCCGCGCGCGACCTCGCCACCCTGCAGCAGATGGTTCCGCATTTGCTGCGCGAAATCTTCTCCGTACCGCATACCGCGTTGCATCTGTGGCAGGCCACTCCGCCCAGCGCCGAAGTGCTGGCTTTCACCGATGCACAGGCGCAGCCGGTGTGCCTGCACCAGGCCGCGCACGACACCGCCAACTGGTTCGGCGAGACCGGCAAGCAGCTGCACTCCTTCGCCTACCTACCGCTGCACGCCGGCAGCGAATCGATCGGCCTGCTGGTGATGGCCAGCGAGGACAAGCAGCGCTTCTATCCGGGGATGGGCACGCTGTTCCTGCAGCGCATCGCCGAAGCGGTGAGTGCCGCGCTGCACCCGCATATCGCGCAAGCATGACTGATGCCGCCACGCCTGTCCCGAGCCCGGCCGAAGGGCCTAATCAGAAATATTTACACGGCTATCTGGCGTGGCTGCGCAACGAAAAGCAATACTCCGAACTAACCGCCGAAAATTACGCGCGCGACCTGCGCCATCTGTTCGAACTGGCTGCCGATACGCCGCTTGCCAGCCTCAGGATTCACCATATCCGCCGCTACATCGCGCAGCTGCACAGCAAGGGCTTGAGCGGACGTTCTCTGGCGCGCATGCTGTCGGCATGGCGCGGCTTCTTCACCTACCTGATGCGCGATCATGGCCTGACTGACAATCCCTGCGCCGGTCTGCGCGCGCCGAAATCGCCGAAGACCCTGCCGCAGGCGCTGTCGCCGGACGAGGCAGCGCGTCTGGTCGAGCTGCCCGCCGGCACGCCGGAATCGATCCGCGACAAGGCGATGTTCGAGCTGTTCTATTCCTCCGGCCTGCGTCTGGCCGAGCTGGTCAACCTCGATTGCGAACCGATGCGCGCCGACATGACAACCGGCGAGGTGCGTGTCACCGGCAAGGGCAGCAAGACGCGCATCGTGCCGCTCGGTCAGCACGCCGTCGCCGCGTTGCAGTCCTGGCTGGCGGTGCGCGGCCAGCTTGCGAAAACGGATGAAGCCGCGCTGTTCGTCGGGGCGCGCGGCAGCCGCATCACACCGCGCGTGGTGCAACTGCGCATGAAGCAATGGGGCATCAAACAGGGCATCACCAGCAACGTGCATCCGCATCTGCTGCGCCACTCGTTCGCCACGCATGTGCTGCAATCTTCCGGCGACCTGCGCGCGGTGCAGGAAATGCTCGGCCACGCCAGCATCTCCACCACGCAGGTCTACACGCACCTCGATTTCCAGTACCTCAGCAAGATTTACGACGCGGCGCATCCGCGCGCCAAGAAGAAGCCATGAGCAAACCCGACAATAACGCGCGCCGCCCGGCCAGTGGCAAGAGAGACTTCCGCAGCAGATCACGTCACGGCACGAACGAGCGGCGTCCCGCGCAAAACCCTCACCCGGCTTTTCGGCCACCCTCTCCCTCAAGCGGGATAACCAGCGACTTGGCGGCTTTGCCGCCTAGTCGAATGGCTAGTAGTTCCATCAGAGGGGCCGGGGGAGAGGGGGCTCCCGCCGTTTTGTTGAAGGAAGGCCGCGAGAAGTCGCTCTTGCGTCGCCATCCGTGGGTGTTCTCCGGCGCGGTCGAGTTCGTCGCTGGCTCACCACAAAAAGGAGATACGCTGCCGGTGCGCGATGCTTCGGGCAACTTCCTCGCTTGGGCGGCATACAACCCGGATTCGCAGATCACCGCGCGCGTCTGGTCGTGGCGCGAAAGAGAAGCCATCGACGCGGCATTCTTCCGCCGCAAGATCGCCGCTGCGCTGGCCGCACGCGATGCGCTCGGACTGCGCAGGGACAGCAACGGCTTGCGCCTGATTCACGCCGAGTCCGATGGCCTGCCTGGGCTGGTCGTCGATCGCTACGGCGATGTGCTGGTGATGCAGATCGGCAGTGCGGGCGCAGAGCGCTGGCGCGATGCCATCGCCGACATCCTGCAGGAGCTGTGCAATCCCCTGTGCATCTACGAGCGCTCCGATTCCGACTCGCGCAGACTGGAAGGCCTGGAACAGCGCAATGGCGTGCTGCGCGGCGCGTTGCCGGAAAGCGTCGAAGTCGTCGAGCATGGTTTGCGCTTCAAGGTGGATGTCGCGGCAGGACAGAAGACCGGCTTCTTCCTCGACCAGCGCGACAACCGCGCGCTGACCGAGACGCTGGCACGCGACAGGGATGTGCTGAACTGCTTCTGCTACACCGGCGGCTTCTCGCTGTATGCCTTGCGCGGCGGTGCGAAGTCGATGCTGTCGATCGACGCCTCGGGCGACGCGCTGCGCATCGCGGCAGAAAATTTAGCAGCGAACAATCTGGATGCATCGCGCGCCGAATGGTCAGAAGCCGACGTGTTCCAGGCGCTGCGCAAGCTGCGCGACCAGGGCCGCTCCTTCGACTTCATCATCCTCGACCCGCCCAAGTTCGCCCCCACCGCCGCCTTCGCCGAAAAAGCCGCGCGCGGCTACAAGGACATCAACCTGAAAATCATCGCCGGCGCGGCGCTCGATGCCGGCGTGGATGCGCAGATCGTGCACCGCCTGCACGCCAGCGCCGACCATCCGGTGTTGCTCAGTTTTCCGGAAGGAGCGTATCTCAAAGGTTTAGTGCTCAGAGTCGCTGGTTAAATCGCAGGAAGCAGTATGCATGGTTTGCCGGGGTTGCCCGGCGGATTTGGTTAGCCACCCCCCTCTCCCCAACCCTCTCCCACAAGGTGAGAGGGGGTCGTTATGCCACCGACGAAGTTGCCCCGCTTATCGCAAATTCACCAGCGGCTTGAATCCCAGTTTCCCAGTCAAACTGTCCGCGCTGCTGCGCGCTTCGTGCTGGTTCGCATAAGGACCGAGGTGAACCCGGGTGAGGCCGTCCTTGATAAACAGGCTGAGCTGTTTGCCGGCATCTCCCAGCCTGGCGCGCATTTGCGCCATGAAGCTTTCCGCGGCTTCCGGTGATTTGAATGCGCCGAGTTGCAGGTACACATTACTGCTGGCGGCGGCATCCTGCACTGCGGCAGCAGTTTTCGGCGGAATATCCGCCGGCGGCAGCGGCGTGCTGGTAACCTGCTCCGCTGCGGCAACCGGTGCGGTCAGGACATTGCCGGCAAGACTTTCCACTTCGACTTCCCCGCTGCCACTGCCGATGATGCCAAGCTTGTGCGCGGCAACATAGGAAAGGTCAATCACGCGCTCATGCAGAAACGGCCCGCGGTCGTTGACGCGCACGACCACGGATTTCTGATTGGCGACATTGGTGACGCGCACATAGCTGGGAATCGGCAGGGTGGGATGCGCGGCGGTCATGCCGTACATGTCATACACTTCGCCGCTGGAAGTGCGCTGGCCGTGAAATTTCTTGCCATACCATGAGGCGATGCCGCGTTCCCTGAAGCTGCCGGTGACGGTTATCGGTGTGTAGGTTTTGCCCAGCGCGACATAAGGGCGGTTGGCATAGCGGTGCAATGGCTCGTCTTGCGGCACCGCGTCCGGAATTTCGTCGAGATTGGCCGGCGCATCCGTGCCGGGGCCGTCGCCGGCAAGATAGCCTCCGCTGCCCGGTGCGGCAGTCGCGCCGACCGCGCGGCCCTCGATTGGCGCGGGCGTATCACGCAGCTCCACTTTGCGCTGCGGCGTGCTGCCGCACGCGGCAAGCGCCAGCGTTGCCAAAGCCAGAATTGCATATACCGGTACTGCGGGTTGCCTGCTCATGCGATCTCCTTACGTCTTGATTAGTTTTTTATGTGTTTCGATGCTCATCAGCATACCAAAACCCAGCAGCAGGGTCAGCATCGATGTGCCGCCATAGCTCATCAGCGGCAAGGGTACGCCCACTACCGGCAGGATGCCGCTGACCATGCCCATGTTGACGAACGCATAAGTGGCGAAAGTCAGCGTGATGGAGCCTGCCATCAGGCGGGTGAAATAGGTCGAGGCATTCGCGGTGATGACGAAACCGCGTGCAATCACGAAGGAATACAGTGACAGCAGAATCAGGTTGCCGAGCAGGCCGAATTCTTCGGAATACACTGCAAAAATGAAGTCGGTGGTGCGTTCCGGCAAAAAGTCGAGGTGTGTTTGCGTGCCTTTCAGATAGCCCTTGCCAAGCAGCCCGCCGGAGCCGACCGCAATGGTCGCCTGTATGGTGTGGTAACCCTTGCCCAGCGCGTCCTGCGAGGGGTCGAGCAGCATCAGGATGCGCAGCCGTTGATAATCGTGCAGCGTCGACCACAGCAACGGTGCGCTGACGAGTGCCGCAACGAACAATCCCCCTATCACGCGCCAGCTCAGTCCGGCCAGAAACAGCACGTAAAAACCGCTGGCGGAGATCAGGAGCGCCGTGCCCAGATCGGGCTGCCGCGCAATCAGGCCGACAGGGACGAGCAGCAACAGAGTCGCGACGATGTAGTTTTTCATGGTGAGGGTGGCTTCGTGTTTCTCGAAGTACCACGCCATCATCAGCGGTACGCCGATTTTCATCAGCTCGGATGGCTGGATGGTGGCGACGCCCAGGTTCAGCCAGCGCCGTGCGCCATGGCTGATCTCGCCGAACAATGCCACACCGATCAGCAGTGCCATACCCAGCAAATAAATCGGCACGGCGGTACGCATCAGATAGTGCAGGGGCAGATTGGCAATCAGCCACATGCAGGTTAACGCCGCCGCGATATTCAGCATCTGGTTCAGCGGCTGCCCCCAGCTCGCATTGTCCGCGCTGTACAGCACCAGCAGGCTGGTGAGCAGCAACAGGACGATACCGAGCAGCAGCGGCCGATCGAGATGGGCGATGAAACGCAACCATAGCTGGCGTCTAGTCATGCTCCTCTTCCTCCTTTTCGGCTACGTCCGGCAGCGGTTGCGGCACTTTGCCGAGCAGGTAATAGTCCAGCACCTTGCGCGCGATCGGCGCCGCCGTGCTGCCGCCGTGCCCGCCGTTCTCTGCCAGCACCGCCAGCGCGATCCTGGGTTGTTCTGCAGGCGCGTAAGCGATAAACCATGCATGGTCACGATGGCGTTCCTGCACCTGGTCTTCGTCATATTTTTCACCCTGCTTCATGGCGATCACCTGTGCCGTGCCGGTTTTGCCGGCGATATGATACGGCGCGCCTGCGGCAGCCTGCACTGCCGTTCCGCCCGGCCGGGTAACCGCGACCATCGCGCGCCTGACCAGGTCAAGATGCGCCGGTTCGATTCCAAGATCAGGCAACGGCTCGTTGCCGATTGCATGGTTCTCGTCAACGTGCGCGCTGCGCACTTCCCTGACCAGGTGCGGCTTGTAACCTATGCCGTTATTCGCCAGCGTTGCGGTGGCATGAGCCAGTTGCATCGGCGTCACCAAGTTGTAGCCCTGGCCGATCCCCACCGACACCGTGTCGCCCGCATACCATTTCTGCCCGTAACGCCTCGTTTTCCACTCTTGTGACGGCAACAGCCCGGATGTTTCACCATCCAGATCGATACCGGTTTTTTTGCCAAAACCAAAGCGCGGCAGGTAACTGGCTATCCTGTCTATGCCCAGATCAGTGGCCAACCCGTAATAGTAGGTATCGCAGGACACCACGATGGACTTGAACAGGTCCACGCTGCCGTGCCCTTCCTTTTTCCAATCGCGGTACTGGTGACTGCTGCCGGGCAGCGTGAAATAGCCCGGATCGCTGATAGCCAGGTCGGGCGCACGTTCACCGTAATGCAGCCCGGCCAGCGCCATGAATGGCTTGATGGTGGAACCGGGCGGATACTGCCCGCGCAGCGCGCGATTATTGAGCGGCGTATCGGGCGAATTATTCAGCTCGTCCCAGCTTTGGGTGTCGATGCCATCAATGAACAGGCTGGGGTCGTAACCCGGCTTGCTGACGAAAGCCAGCACTTCGCCGTTGTTCGGGTCGATCGCCACCAGCGCGCCACGATAGTTGCCGAACGACTGGAAGGCGATTTCCTGCAATTTGGCATCGATGCTCAACACCAGCATATTGCCGGAGACCGGCGGAGCGCGCGATAACCTGCGCACCGCCCGTCCGCCCGAATCCACCTCGACCTGCTCCACACCGGTGGCGCCGTGCAACTCGCTTTCGTAGCTCTGTTCCAGGCCGGTTTTGCCGATGTAATCCGAACCGCGGTAGTTGGCGGCCAGATCATTCTCCTCAAGTTGCGCCACATCGGTCTGGTTGATGCGCCCGACATAGCCGATCAGATGGGCGGTTTTTTCACCATAAGGGTAATCACGGAACAGCCGTGCTTTGATTTCGACGCCGGGGAAACGGTATTGCTGCGCGGCAAAGCGCGCGACCTCCTCATCGGAGAGCCGGCTGCGAATCATCAGAGTCTCGAAATTGCGCCGTTCGGCGAGCAGCTTCCTGAAGCGTTTGCGATCCTTCGGGGTGATTTCGACCAGTGTGGATAATTCATTGATTGTGGCTTCCAGGTCGGCTGTCCTGTTGGGGGTGATCTCCAAAGTGTATCCGGAATAATTGTGCGCCAGCACCACGCCGTTGCGGTCAAGTATCAGGCCGCGATTCGGAACGATGGGAACGACCGAGATGCGGTTGCTTTCCGCCAGCGTCTGATAATGGTCGTGACGCACCATTTGCAGATAGGCAAAGCGCGCCAGCAGAATTGCCAGCAGCACCAATACGAAGCCAATGCTGACCACCAGCCGTAACCGGAAGTAATAAATTTCGCGTTGATGGTTTTTTAACTCGACGTGCTTGTTCATATGCGATCACGGTCCATGCGCATCTGCCGCATCGCCTGGAGCATGATACTGAGCGGCGCCCACAGCAGCGTGGAAGTCAGGCAACCGAGAAAAAACGCCCACACCATATAACCGTTCACTTGCCAGTGCACCAGCGCGTACACCGCATAGGTCAACACAAAAATACCGAATACCTGGGTTGTCTGCTGACGCAGGTCAAACATCTGCAGGCGGCGATGCAATATCACTCCGCCAAATGCAAGCAAGGTATAAGCCAAGGCATGCTGGCCGAACAGGCTGGCATCGGCCACGTCGGCGAAGATTCCCACTGCCCACGATAATCCGATGCCGACACGCTGCGGTTTATACGTGCACCAGTACAACAGCACTATCGCAACGAAGTCCGGACGCAGCATCAGCCAAATGCCTTCCCACGGCAATCCGTTCAGCAGCAAAGCGGCCAGCACGCTCAATACGATGAAAGTATTGCTGACCGGGCGTTGAATTTGCTGGCTGGTGGAATCGGAATAGGGCATCAGTGAGTCTCTGGAATTTTTCTTCTGCTTTTACCCTTATCGGGTTTCGCCGCCGCAGCCTGTTCCACCGGAGGTTCGGGTAACTCAGGCAAGCCGGATAGAATCAGCAGGTGACGATGGCTATCCACGCCGGCCACCGGCAGGCAGGTGATGCGCGCAAACGGATAAGCGGGATCGCGTTCGATTTTTTCCACTCTGGCGACCGGAATGCCCGGCGGATAGATGCCGTCGATACCCGAAGTGACCAGCATGTCACCCTCCTGAATATCGGAACTGACCGGCATGTAACGCAGTGACAACTGGCTGGTATCGCCGGCGCCGAACACAATGGTGCGCAGTCCGTTGCGCAACACCTGCACCGGCACGGCGTGATCTTTTTCGGTAATCAGGGTGACGGCGGAAAGCCAGGGATAAACGCGGGTAATCTGGCCGACGATACCGATATCGTCCATTACCACCTGGCCGATGCGCACGTTGCCATTAGCGCCCTTGTTGATGAGCACCCTGCGCTTGAACACATCGCGTTCGGCATACACGATTTCAGCCAATTGGGCGGTAAATTCACTGCGTTGTGCCAGCGCCAGCAAATTGCGCAATTGCTGATTCTCCTGCTGCAACGCCTGAAATTGCGATAACTGTGCGGCATCGCGCTGATGCCGTTGATGCAGCAGCTTGTTCTCATCCACCAGTTTGTGCTGCGTAACCAAAAAACTGCTGGTCTGCTGCCACAATACACTCGGCATGGTTGCCAGCTGCTGGATCGGCGAAACCAGCACGGATAACGTGCTGCGAGTGGATTCCAGATAGCGGTAGCGCGCATCGACGAATAACAGCAACAGTGAGAGCACCGCAAAGAACACCAGCCGCACCGCAGGGCTGGGGCCGCGATTAAAAAACTGGAATGATTGTGTGTTGTCTATCAACGACGTTCCATCGCGGCTTTATGAATGAGAGTTGTATTCGTGGTGGCTACTCGGTGGTAAAGATATTTGAGGATTTGTCCATGCTTTCAAGGGCGCGCCCCGAGCCGCGCACTACGCAAGTCAGCGGGTCGTCGGCGATCAATACCGGCAAGCCGGTTTCCTCCATCAACAGGCGATCCAGGTCGCGTAACAGCGCGCCGCCGCCGGTCAGCACCATGCCCTTGTTGGCGATGTCCGCGCCGAGTTCCGGCGGGGTCTGCTCCAGCGCGGTCTTCACTGCACTGACGATGCTGTTGAGCGGGTCGGTCAGCGCCTCGAGTATTTCGTTGCTGGAGATGGTGAAGCTGCGCGGTACGCCTTCCGCCAGGTTGCGCCCCTTCACTTCCATCTCGCGCACTTCGCTGCCCGGGAAGGCGGAGCCGATGGTCTTCTTGATCTCCTCGGCGGTGGTTTCGCCGATCAGCATGCCGTAGTTGCGGCGGATGTAGTTGATGATCGCCTCGTCGAATTTGTCGCCGCCGACGCGCACCGAGCCGGAATACACCGCGCCGCCGAGCGAGATCACGCCGACCTCGGTGGTGCCGCCGCCGATATCGACTACCATCGAGCCGGTCGCCTCTTCCACCGGCAGGCCGGCGCCGATCGCAGCCGCCATCGGCTCCTCGATCAGCTCCACGCGGCGCGCACCCGCGCCAACCGCCGATTCGCGGATCGCACGGCGCTCGACCTGGGTAGAGCCGCACGGCACGCAGATCACGATGCGCGGACTGGGGCTGAAGATGCCGGCCTTGTAAACCTTGCGGATGAATTGCTTGAGCATTTGCTCGGTGACGGTGAAGTCGGCAATCACGCCATCTTTCATCGGGCGGATCGCGGTAATGTTGCCCGGCGTGCGTCCCAGCATCTGCTTGGCGGCCAGACCGACCTGCTGAATCACCTTCTTGCCGTTCGGCCCGCCTTCCTGGCGGATCGCCACCACCGAAGGTTCATCCAGCACAATACCCTGCCCGCGCACCCAGATGAGCGTGTTGGCAGTTCCGAGATCGATTGCCAGATCATTGGCAAAATAGCCGTTCAAAAATCCAAACATATTCAATCCTGATAGTCAAAGAGGTGTGTCACCAAACCCCTTTATGATACCCTATTAGCCTTGTTTTTATAATTTTTTTACCATGTCTCCAAGCAATACAGACGTCCGGAAAGTCGCCCGTTTGGCGCGACTGGCGATGAGCGAAACAGAAATCGAGTCCGCCCGGGCACAACTATCCGGCATCTTCAATCTGATTGCCGAAATGCAAGCGGTCGATACGACAGGCATCGAACCCATGTCGCATGCCCAGGATGTGTCACAACGGCTGCGCGAGGACAAAGTCACGGAAACCAACCAGCGCGAGGCGTTCCAGGCCATCGCCCCACAAACTGAAGCGGGTCTGTACCTGGTTCCGCAAGTCATCGAGTAAACCGCATGTTCAACTCTTCCCTACGCCAACTCGGCGCTGTGCTGCGCGCCAAAAAAATCTCCAGCGTCGAACTGACGCAGCTCTACCTCGACCGCATCGCCAGGCTCAACCCGGCGCTCAACGCCTACATCACCCTGGATCAAGAAAAGAGCTTGGCGCAGGCGCGCGCCGCCGACGAGCGGCTGGCAAACGGCGATGCCACCGACCTGACCGGCATTCCCATCGCACAGAAGGACATCTTCTGCGCCAGGGGCTGGCTCACCACCTGCGGCTCGAAAATGCTGCACAACTTTGTCTCGCCCTACGATGCCCACGTCATTTCGCAGTTCAACGACGCAGGCGCGGTCAACCTGGGCAAGACCAACATGGACGAGTTCGCCATGGGGTCAAGCAACGAGACCTCGTATTACGGCGCAGTGAAGAATCCGTGGGACGAATCGCGCGTGCCCGGCGGCAGTTCCGGCGGCACGGCAGCAGCGGTGGCCGCGCGGCTGTGCGCGGCGGCGACCGGCACCGATACCGGCGGCTCGATCCGCCAGCCTGCCGCGCTGTGCGGCATCTCAGGCCTGAAACCGACCTACGGCGTGGTATCGCGCTACGGCATGATCGCCTTCGCCTCCAGCCTCGACCAGGCCGGGCCGATGGGACGCAGCGCGGAAGATCTGGCGCTGCTGCTGAACACCATGGCCGGGTTCGACGAACGCGACTCCACCTCGCTGCAACGCGACAGGGAAGACTACGCGCGCGACCTGGCGCAACCGCTGGACGGCCTGCGCATCGGCCTGCCGCGGGAATTCTTCGCCGAGGGTCTCAGTAGTGACGTGGCGCAGGCAGTCGAAGCGGCGATTGCCGAATACAAGAAACTCGGCGCAACCGTGGTCGAGGTCAGCCTGCCGAATTCCGGACTGTCGGTGCCGGTGTATTACGTGCTCGCCCCCGCCGAAGCCTCGAGCAACCTGTCGCGCTTCGACGGCGTGCGCTACGGTCATCGTGCGCCGGACTACGGCGACCTTGCCGACATGTATGAAAAAAGCCGCGCGCAGGGTTTCGGCGCGGAAGTGAAGCGCCGCATCATGATCGGCACCTATGTGCTGAGCCACGGTTATTACGACGCCTACTACCTGCAGGCGCAAAAGATCCGCCGCCTGATCGCGCAGGATTTCACCGACGCGTTCAGGCAGTGCGATGTCATCATGGGACCGACCTCGCCTTCGACCGCGTTCAAGCTGGGCGAAAAGAGCGACGACCCGGTGCAGATGTACCTGTCCGACATCTACACCATCGCGGTGAACCTGGCCGGCCTGCCCGGCATGTCGATCCCCTGCGGCTTCGGCGCGGACAACATGCCGGTCGGCCTGCAGATCATCGGCAACTATTTCGGCGAAGCGCGCATGCTGAATGCCGCGCACCAATATCAACTGGCGACCGACTGGCACAGCCGTACGCCGCAAGGTTGCAAGGAAACGACATGACCTGGGAAATCGTCATCGGGCTGGAAGTGCACGCGCAGCTCTCGACCAACAGCAAGATATTCTGCGGCGCTTCGACCGCGTTCGGCGCGGAACCGAACACACAGGCGGATGCGGTGAGCCTCGCGCTGCCGGGCGTGCTGCCGGTATTGAACCGCGGCGCAGTGGAGCGTGCGATCAAATTCGGCCTGGCCACGGGTGCGCATATCGCGCCGCGTTCGGTGTTCGCGCGCAAGAATTATTTTTACCCCGACCTGCCCAAGGGCTACCAGATCAGCCAGTTCGATTTGCCGGTGGTGGGCAACGGCGCATTGGCGATTCATGTGCCCGCGTCCGGGAAACAGGCCGCTTACGAAAAGACGGTGCGCATCACGCGCGCACACCTCGAAGAGGACGCGGGCAAGTCGCTGCATGAGGACTTTCACGGCATGACCGGCATCGACCTGAACCGCGCGGGCACCCCGCTGCTGGAAATCGTCTCCGAGCCGGACATGCGTTCCGCTGCCGAGGCGGTGGCGTATGCCAAAACGCTGCACACGCTGGTGCGCTGGATCGGCATCTGCGACGGCAACATGCAAGAAGGCTCATTCCGCTGCGACGCCAACGTGTCGGTACGCCATCCCGGCGGTGAATTAGGTACGCGTCGCGAAATCAAGAACCTCAACTCGTTCCGTTTTCTCGAGCAGGCGATCAACTACGAAGCACAATGGCAGATCAACACGCTGGAGAACGGCGACGCGATCCATCAGGCTACCGTGCTGTTCGATCCGGACAGCGGCGAGACACGCATGATGCGCAGCAAGGAAGAGGCGCACGATTACCGCTACTTTCCCGACCCCGATCTGTTGCCGCTGGACATTGCGCCGCAGTGGATCGAAGAAGTGCGCGCCACGCTGCCGGAATTGCCGCAGGCCAAACAGGCGCGCTATGTCGGCGAGCTCAGCCTGTCGGCCTATGACGCCGGCATGCTGACCGCTTCGCGCGAAATGGCGGATTTCTTCGAGACCGTGCTCGCTGCCGTCCCCAAAGATGCGAAGTTATGCGCCAACTGGATCATCGGCGAATTGAACGCACAACTGAACCGCGACGGCCTGGATATGGCGCAATGCCCGATCACCCCACAGCAACTTGCCGACATCCTCAAACGCATCACCGATAGCACTATTTCAAATGCTGGCGCGAAGGAGGTGTTCCGCACCATGTGGGATGCCATGTTAAAAAGAGGTGAATTTAATTCCATCATTATTTCGGCGCCATCACCCCAGATATCTGCGAGTGGTAGTTCAAATTTAACCGATGTTGATGCGATCATCGAAGCCAGGGGGCTGAAGCAGGTTTCCGACAGCGGCGCGATCGAGAAGATCGTGGACGAGATCATTTCCGCCAATGCCGACAAGGTGGCGGAGTATCGCAGCGGCAAGGACAAGCTGTTCGGCTTCTTCGTCGGCCTCGCGATGAAGGCCAGCAAGGGCAAGGCCAATCCGGCGCAGTTGAACGATATTCTCAAACGCAAACTCAACGGATAGGGAAGCTCATCATGCATGCAGTGATACGCCGTGCGGAATTTTCGTTCAACTCCGGATATATTCAATTGCCGAATCCGGCTGCCGCGCCATGCTGATCCAGCTTGGCATCATCGGATTGCTGGCGGCCATGTTGCCGCTGGCGATCGTCTGGGTATCGGATGATCCGGACAAGTACCGCAAGCTGGTATGGGTCACCCTGTTTCTGACATTCGACCTGATCATGTTCGGCGCATTTACCCGCCTGACCGATTCCGGCCTCGGCTGCCCGGACTGGCCGGGCTGTTACGGACAGGCCGACCCGCTGCGCGCGCACGCGGACATCAGCGCCGCCGAGGCCGCGATGCCGACCGGGCCGGTGACGGTCATGAAGGCTTGGATCGAGATGATCCACCGCTACCTGGCAATGGCCATCGGCGTGCTGATCATTTCGATCATGGTGATCGCATGGCGCAAATGGTGGCAATCAGGGCGCAAGGAAACCCGCTTTTCGCCGACATTTTCGGCAGTTCTGTTTGCCTTCGTTTGCCTGCAGGGCGCTTTCGGCGCATGGACGGTCACCATGAAACTGCAACCCGTCATCGTGACCACCCATCTGCTGCTGGGCATTACCCTGCTGGCGCTGCTGACATGGCTGGGCGCGCGCCAGACCAATCATCCTCCGGTAGCGCAATCAGCCCTCGCTCTGCGCACGCCGGCGATATTGGCCATTGCCCTGCTGACACTCCAGATCGCACTCGGCGGCTGGGTCAGCAGTAATTATGCGGCGCTGGCCTGCACGGATTTCCCGCTATGCCAGGGCATGCTGTTGCCGCCGATGGATTTCCAACACGGATTCTCGTTGTGGCGCGATCTGGGAAAAACCGCCGGCGGCGAATATCTGCCTTTCGCGGCCTTGACCGCCATCCACTGGGTGCATCGCGTCTTTGCTTTTGTCGTGGTCGCGCTGGTTGCCTGGGTGGCACTCAACGCTTTAAAAACAGACGGGTTGCGCAAGACGGCGCGCTGGCTGCTGGTCATGATCGCATTCCAGTTTGCAACCGGCGTTCTGACGATTTTTCTGGATTTCCCGTTGGCGCTGGCAGTCATCCACAACGGCGGCGCGGCGCTTCTCGTACTGTTGCTGGTCACGTTGAACTACAAGATCAGGATTGCGGCCAGGGTTAGCTGAACAGGCGCCCCGGCAAGTCGCTCAGATCGTCGAGCACCGCCGCGGCGCCTGCGAAATTCTGGTTGCGCGTGTAGTGACTGGGAATGATGAAAGTTCTGATGCCCGCCGCAAGGCTGGCGTGCAGGCCGTTTTCCGAGTCTTCCAGCGCGATACAGTCTGCGGCAGACAGCCCCATTTTTTCCAGCACCCATAAATAAATATCCGGCGCAGGCTTCTTGTGCGGCACGATGTCGCCGCAGCCGATCACTTCGAAGATGCGCTCGCTGTCGGCGCCAAAGCCCTGCTGCAGGAGTGTGGCCACATTCTCCGGGCTGGTCGTAGTCGCAATGGCCAGGCGAATGCCGCGCTGCCGCGCCGCGTCAATCAGTTTTTTGATGCCGGGACGAAAAGGAATATGGCCTTCGCGCAACATGGCATTGTAGTGACGGGTCTTTACCGCATGCAGATGTTTCACAAAACCGTCGTAATCGGCAGGCTTGCTGAAACCGGGCAGGAAGCCCCCGACAAAATATTTGATGCGCTCCTTGCCGCCGGTCACCTTGAGCAGCCTGTCATACAGCTCGACATCCCAATTCCAGTCGAGACCGTTTTCCGCAAAGGCCTTGTTGAACGATTGGCGGTGCCCGTCCTCGGTGTCGGCGAGCGTGCCGTCTACGTCGAATATGATGGCTTTGATGGTCATGGGCACCTCTTAAAATCCAGATTTCATCCCAACTGCGGCGTTGCCTGGAAATTTTCTTGCTTGCATATCATCACATATGCGGCGCTGCGTAAATTTCCTCGCGCCTTGCATTTGGGCGAACTCTGAATTTTTAGAGGCACCTATAAACGGTGAGGATAAAGATAGCTAGCTAGCGCCCCAAGCCGGGGAATTTCCCTGTCATGCCGCGCATCAGCTTGGCCATGCCGCCGCCTTTGCCGAGCATCTTCATCATCTTCTGCGTCTGCTCGAACTGGTTGAGCAACTGGTTGACGTGCATCACCTGAACCCCCGCCCCGGCCGCGATGCGCCGCTTGCGCGAGGCCTTGATGAGCTCCGGTTTGCTGCGCTCCTGCGGCGTCATCGAGTTAATGATGGCCTCGGTGCGGTTGATCTGCCTGTCGTCCACCTTGGTGCCCGCCGCCGCTTGGCTGAGCTGTGCGGGCAGCTTGTCCATCAGCGCGGACACGCCGCCCATCTTGCGCATCTGCACGATCTGCATCTTGAAGTCGTTGAGGTCGAAGCCTTGCCCGCTTTTGACTTTCTTCGCGAGTTTCTCGGCTTCGACATGATCGACGCCGCGCTGCGCCTCCTCGATCAGCGATAGCACGTCACCCATGCCGAGCACGCGCGAGGCCATGCGTTCGGGGTGGAAGGCTTCGAGGCCGTTGGGCTTCTCGCTCACGCCGACGAACTTGATCGGCTTGCCGGTGACGTGGCGCACCGACAGCGCCGCGCCGCCGCGTGCGTCGCCATCCAGCTTGGTGAGGATCACGCCGGTCAGCGGCAGCGCTTCTCCGAAGGCCTTTGCGGTGTTCACCGCATCCTGGCCGGTCATCGCGTCGACCACGAATAGCGTCTCGATCGGCCTGAGCGCGGCATGCAACTGCTTGATCTCCTCCATCATCGCGGCGTCGATGGCGAGACGACCGGCGGTATCGACGATCAGCACGTCGTGATAGTGCTTCTTCGCGTAGTCATGCGCGGCCAGCGCGATGTCCTGCGGCTTCTGGCTGAGGTCGGAGACGAAGAAATCGATCTCCAGTTGCTGCGCGAGCGTGCGCAGTTGCTCGATCGCCGCGGGGCGGTACACGTCGCAACTGACCAGCAGCACCTTCTTTTTGTGCTGGTCGCGCAGCAGCTTGGCGAGCTTGCCGCTGGTGGTGGTCTTGCCCGCGCCCTGCAAACCCGCCATCAGGATCACGGCAGGCGGGGTGGTCGCGAGATTGAGCGCGTCGTTGTGCTCGCCCATCAGTTTGGTGAGCTCGCGGTGCACCACGCCGATCAGCGCCTGCCCCGGATTCAGGTTACCGATGACTTCCTGGCCGAGCGCGGCCTGCTTGACCTGAGCGATGAATTCCTTGACCACCGGCAGCGCGACGTCGGCTTCGAGCAGCGCCATGCGCACTTCGCGCAGCGTGTCCTGGATGTTGCTTTCGGTAAGGCGCGCCTGGCCGCGCAGCGTTTTGATGACGCCGGAAAGGCGTTGCGTCAGATTGTCCAGCATATGGGTATGTTATTGCGTATGGTGTAGAATTCGCGAAGTCTAAAACATCCCGATAAAAATGCCTAACATTCTCCTTGCGCTGATTGCTTTTTCCGCCTATGGCGTGCTGGCCGCTTATTTCTGGCGTGCACATGCACGCGGCGAAGGGGATGCATTGAGCCGTGGAACGATAGGGCATCTGGTGCTGATCCCGCTGGTTTTGCACGGTTACCTGCTCGTTCAAGATATGTTTGCCGGCGGCGGATTCAACCTGAGCACGGCCAATGCGCTATCGCTGATCATCTGGCTGACTTTGCTGATCTACTGGCTGGCGCGCTTTTTTTACCCCATCGGCGGATTACAGGCGCTGGTGTTACCTCTGGCATCAGCGGCGGTAGTGTTGCCGGAGTTTTTCCCGTCCGCCCATCAATTGGAGAATACCGGTTTGTTTGCCTTCAAGGCACACATCACCGCCGCGATGCTGGCATACAGCCTGTTCACCATCGCCACGCTGCACGCAGTGCTGATCTCGCAGGTGGAGAAACGCCTGCATCACGCCGCATTGCCGCGCATTCTGCAAAGTCTGCCGCCGCTGATGACCATGGAGACTTTGCTGTTCCGCATGATCGGGATCGGTTTTGTATTGCTGACGCTGACGCTGGCATCCGGCGCGTTATTTTCCGAGGAGATCTTCGGCAAGGCGTGGCAGTTCAATCACAAGGTGCTGTTTGGTTTCGTGTCGTGGGGAGTGTTTGCCGTGCTGCTGTGGGGGCATTATTCCTATGGCTGGCGCGGACGCACCGCGGTGCGCTGGACGGTGAGCGGCTTCGTGTTTTTGCTGCTGGCTTACCTGGGCACGAAGTTTGTTCTGGAAGTACTGTTACACAGATGAAATTTGTTGATTTTCTACAGGTTGCAAGAAATGCCCCAAATAGCGTAGAATTCGCGCCCTTTCGCTGGGCTAATTAATTTAGGTAGATTTTATATGGTCATCATTCGTCTTTCCCGTGGCGGCTCCAAGAACCGCCCGTTCTACAACGTAGTAGTGGCCGATTCGCGCAACCGCCGCGACGGCCGTTTCATCGAGCGCGTCGGCTTCTACAATCCGCTCGTGGCGGAAGGCCAGGAAGCGCTACGTCTGCAACTGGAGCGCGTCAGCCATTGGCAAAGCAAGGGAGCGCAATTGAGCGAAGCCGTTGCCAAGATGGTCAAGCGCGCCGGTGCCGTCGCACAAGCCTGACGAAACAGTTCCCATGGTAATCATGGGGCGTATCGCAGCCGCCCACGGCATCCGCGGCCAGGTCAAGATTCAGCCTTACACCGAATACGCCGACAGCCTGCTGGACTATGAATCGTGGTGGCTGGGCAACGAGCAAGGCCCGTGGCGCGAGGTGCAAGCGCAGCAGTGCGATGTGCATGGCAAGACGCTGGTAGCGCAACTGCCGGATTGCCCGGATCGCAATGCGGCGGAAAAACTGAAAGGCTTGCTGGTTGCCGTGCCGCGCAGCAGCCTGCCGAAGCGGGACGAAGGTGAATATTACTGGTCGGATTTGATCGGCCTCGCGGTGGTCAATGAAGCGGGAGTGCCGTTTGGAACCGTGGCGAATTTGCTGGAAACCGGTGCCAACGACGTGTTGTGCGTACACGGCGACAGCGGTGAAATCCTGATCCCGTTCGTGGCCTCGACCATTAAGCAGGTGGATTTGAAGAATAAGACCATCCGGGTGGATTGGTCGGCGGATTACTGAGTAATGATATTTGACGTCATTACTTTGTTTCCGCAAATGTTCGATGCGCTGACGCAATACGGCATCACGCGGCGCGCGGCAGAACAAGAGAGTTATGAATTAAGGACGTGGAATCCGCGCGATTTTACGACGGACAACTACCGCACCATCGACGATCGTCCCTACGGCGGCGGTCCCGGAATGGTGATGCTGGCGGAACCGCTGGTTGGCGCGATCAACGCAGCCAGGCAGCGGCAGGCGGCCAGTGGCGTAAAAAAGAGCCGGGTGATGTATCTGTCGCCACAAGGACGACTGCTCAACCATACAGTGGTCAAGGAGTTGGTAGCGCAGCAGGATGATGGGTTGATTTTGCTGGCAGGGCGTTATGAAGGCGTGGACGAGCGCCTGCTGCGCCAGCAGGTGGATGAAGAAATTTCCATCGGCGATTATGTGTTGTCCGGTGGCGAGTTGGCGGCGATGGTGTTGATCGATAGCTTGGTGCGGCAACTGCCCGGTGTGCTGGGCGATGCAGAATCGGCCGAGCAGGACTCGTTTGTGCAGGGCCTGCTGGATTGTCCGCACTACACCCGCCCGGAAGTGTTTGATGGTGAAGCCGTGCCCCCGGTGCTGCTGTCCGGCAATCATGCCGAGATACAGCGCTGGCGGCTTCAGCAGTCGTTGGGCAGGACGTGGTTGCGCAGGCCGGATTTGCTGGCCGGGCGTGATTTGACAAAAGAGGAGTCTCGGCTTCTGGCGCAGTTCCAGAAGGAACAAGACCCGCATAAAAAGGAGCAGTAAAGTGAACTTGATCGAAACATTGGAACAAGAAGAAATCGCCCGTCTGGGTAAAACCATTCCTGATTTTGCGCCCGGCGACACCGTCGTGGTCGGCGTGAACGTGGTCGAAGGCGAGCGCAAACGCGTGCAGGTCTTCGAGGGCGTGGTGATTGCCAAGCGCAATCGCGGCCTGAATTCCTCGTTCATCGTGCGCAAGATTTCCGCCGGTGAAGGCGTGGAGCGTACCTTCCAGACCTATTCGCCGAGCATCGCCAGCATCGAAGTGAAGCGCAAAGGTGCGGTGCGCCGCGCCAAGCTGTACTACCTGCGCGACCGCTCCGGCAAGTCGGCGCGTATCAAAGAGAAGCTGGCTGTACGCAGTTAATTGCGCACGGTATTTCCGGCAACATGAAACGGGAGCTTCGGCTCCCGTTTTATTTGTGCGCTATCATCGCACCATGGACTATCAGGCAAAGCTCAAGACCCCGTTCGGCGTGCTCGGCATCCGTTGCAGCGAGGATATGCTGACCGGCATCGACTTCCTGCCCGCCTCGGAAAAACCTCAGCGCGCAACCAGTGCGCTTGCCGCAACCGTGTGCGAACAGCTGCTGCGCTACCTGAAAAACCCGGATGCACAATTTTCCGTGCCCTTCGACTTGCACGGCACCCCGCACCAGCAAAAAGTCTGGCAAGCCATGCTGGACATCCCGCGCGGACAAACGCGCAGCTACGGCGAGCTGGCCGCCGAACTGAAATCCTGCGCCCAAGCCGTCGGCCAGGCCTGCGGTGCAAATCCGATCCCCGTCATCATTCCCTGCCATCGCGTGGTGGGCAAGGCCGGGCTGGGCGGCTTCGCGCATCACGCGAGCGGCGCCCATCTGGACATCAAGCGCTGGCTGCTGGCGCATGAGGGTGTGATATGAACGTAGAAATAACAGCCAGTCCACGAAATTCACGAAATTCACGAAATTCACGAAATTCACGAAATTCACGAAATTCACGAAATTCACGAAATTCACGAAATTCACGAAATTCACGAAATTCACGAAATTCACGAAATTCACGAAATTCACGAAATTCCGAAAATCACGAAAATCACGAAAATCACGAAAATCACGAAAATCACGAAAATCACGAAAATCACGAAAGAACCCAATGGGAAATTCAAGTGCAGCTATTCACATTTTGTTTTCACTTGATTCTTTGAGAGGCTAAGTTTGTTCGTGAATTTCGTGTTTTTCGTGGACAAAAAAGATTTTTAGAGTGAATAACGCCGACCTTCTTGACGAATTCTGCGACAACCTGTGGCTGGAAGACGGCCTGTCGCGCAACACGCTGGACAGCTACCGGCGCGACCTGACCAAGTTCGCGCTCTGGCTGGAGCAGCAGCGCGGCACATCCATCCTGCAGGCGACGCACGGCGACATACAAGGCTATCTCGCCCATCTGGTTACTGTGCAAAAAGCCAAGCCGAGCAGCACCGGGCGCAACATCTCCAGCCTCAAGCGGCTGTTCCGCTATCTGCTCAGGCAAGGCAAGATCGCCACCGATCCCACCTTGCAAATCGACACGCCCAAGCTGCCGCGCAACCTGCCCAAGAGCCTCACCGAGCAGGATGTCGAGCGACTGCTCGACGCGCCGGACGTGCAGACGCCGTTGGGCCTGCGCGACCGCACCATGTTCGAGGTGCTGTACGCCACCGGCCTGCGCGTGTCGGAGCTGGTCACGCTGCGCGTCACGCAGGTGAGCATGGACACGGGTGTGGTGCGCGTGATGGGCAAGGGCAGCAAGGAGCGCCTGGTGCCGCTCGGCGAAGAAGCGCTGGACTGGCTGCGCCGCTATCTCGCGGACGGGCGCGGCGTGCTGCTCGGCAAGCAGATGACCGACGCGCTGTTCGTCACCGCGCGCGGCGAAGGTATGACGCGCCAGATGTTCTGGTACCTCATCAAGAAGCACGCCAAGCACGGCGGGCTGAATAAGCCGCTGTCGCCGCACACCCTGCGCCACGCCTTCGCCACGCACCTGCTGAACCACGGCGCGGACCTGCGCGTGGTGCAGATGCTATTGGGCCATGCAGACATTTCCACGACGCAGATCTATACGCATGTGGCGAGGGAGAGGTTGAAGCAGTTGCATCAACAGCATCATCCGCGGGGATGATTGTCTGTGCCGTTCGTGGTGAGGTATCGAACCATGAATGGTCATAATCAAAGACAAAACCGCCGGGGGTAGCCCGGCGGTTTTGAACTTGATTTTGCATTTGATGGCCTACTTCACCTGTCCCCGCTCGATACTGATCCCCACCATCCTGCAATTCCGTATCGCCTGCAGTTTGGCGACGCTGACCTTGACCCACGGGGCGTTGAAGTCCTTGAGGATGATCTGCGCGATATGTTCGGCCAGGGTTTCCAGCAGGGAAAAATGCCCGTCGCTCAGCACGGTCTGGAGGTGCTGCGCGACTTCCGCATAATTCAGCGCATCCTTGATGTCGTCGGTCTGGCAGGCGCGGCTGTCGGGCAGTGCGATGTCGAGGTCGATCTGCAGGGTCTGCGGCACGCGCTTTTCCCATTCGTAGATGCCGATCAGGGTGGTGACCTTGAGTTCGCGCAGAAAAATGATGTCCATTGCAGGTTCTTGTTCCAGTTTCAAATTGCGGTGCAGACCACCGGGGCGGCGGAATAGCAACCTCCTGCCATGAGAGGATAGCTGCGCTGGCGGATTTTACAGCAGTTTGAAAGCCCCGACTCCCTGAAGTACCGGAGCGGGAAAAGGAGAAACAGGTAATTCGTGCTATTGCCTGGCGTTGATTTTCAGCCCGTGCTCCACCCGCGTGGCCGCTTCATGCCGGCAATCTTGCAGGCCTGCTTCACGTAGCCGTAAGGGAACAGCTCGAATATCCTGTTGCGCGACTCTGCCCCGTGCTTCTGCGCCAGATGTTTCATGACATGGCGCACATCGGCGGCAATCTGGCGCTCCATATAATATTCGCGCATGAAACGAATCGCATCCCAGTGATCTTCCGTGAGCCGGATACTTTCCTGACGGGCAAGCTCCTCTGCCACCTCTTCGGTCCAGTCCAATGGTTCCACCAGATAGCCCTCGGCATCGGTTTCCGGCAATTGCACCGTCGTACTCATTATTCACCTCAATGGAAAAATGGTTAAGAAACACAAATTAAATCGTGATTGCGAGGAGCATAGCGACGCGGCAATCCAGATGATTTCATTAAAAGCATTATTTAATGGCTGGATTGCCGCGCTTCGCTCGCAATGAACTGTGCTTGGCGTCAAGCATATTCTGCCGAAAAAGGAGCATTGGCCGTTGCCACGGCGAAAGCTT
>JACOUM010000001.1 GCA_016177795.1 Nitrosomonadales bacterium
AGAACGGTCGTGATCGCCGCTGTCAGGGTGGTCTTGCCATGATCCACGTGGCCGATGGTACCCACGTTCACGTGGGGCTTCGTACGTTCAAATTTGCTCTTTGCCATGATTGAGTTCTCCGACTTTAAGTTATTTCTTGCTATTCATGATTGCTTCAGCAACGTTCTTGGGTGCTTCGGTGTAGTGCTTGAATTCCATGGTGTAAGTCGCACGGCCCTGAGTAGCGGAACGCAACGCAGTCGAGTAACCGAACATCTCGGACAAGGGGACTTCAGCCTTGACCGTCTTGCCGCCACCAACCATATCATCCATGCCCTGCACCATCCCGCGGCGTGATGACAAGTCACCCATCACCGTGCCGGTATAGTCTTCCGGGGTTTCCACTTCCACGGACATCATCGGCTCCAGCAGCACTGGACTGGCCTTGCGCATACCATCCTTGAACGCCATCGATGCGGCCATCTTGAACGCGTTCTCGTTTGAGTCCACGTCGTGGTAGGAACCGTCGAACAGGGTAACCTTGACATCGACCACCGGGAAGCCCGCCAGCACGCCGCTTGGCAGCGATTCGCGCAAGCCCTTTTCCACTGCGGGGATAAATTCGCGAGGAACGGTACCGCCCTTGATCGCGTCAACGAACTCAAAGCCTTTGCCAGCCTCGTTTGGCTCCATCTTGATCCACACGTGACCGTACTGACCACGACCACCGGTCTGTTTGGCGTACTTGCCTTCGACTTCCACAGGCTTGCGGATCGCCTCGCGATAGGCCACTTGCGGCGCACCCACGTTAGCTTCCACGCCGAATTCGCGCTTCATACGGTCAACCAGGATTTCCAGGTGCAACTCGCCCATGCCAGACATGATGGTCTGGCCGGATTCTTCGTCGGTACGCACGCGGAATGAAGGATCTTCTGCAGCCAGACGCCCCAGCGCAATACCCATCTTTTCCTGGTCAACCTTGGTCTTTGGCTCGACTGCAACGTGAATCACCGGCTCCGGGAATACCATGCGCTCAAGAATGATCGGCTTATCCGGATCGCACAGCGATTCGCCAGTAGTCACATCTTTCAAACCGATACAGGCGGCGATATCGCCCGCCAGGATCTCCTCGACCTCTTGGCGCTCGTTCGCGTGCATCTGCACGATACGACCGATACGCTCTTTCTTGCCCCTGACCGAGTTGTAGACCGTATCACCCTTCTTCAACACGCCAGAATAGACGCGCACAAAGGTCAATTGCCCAACGAACGGGTCGGTCATCAGCTTGAATGCCAGCGCAGAGAACTTCTCGCTGTCGTCAGCCTTGCGACTGGCCGGCTCACCCGCCTCGGTTTCACCTTTCACATCAGGAATATCGACCGGCGACGGCAGGAACATAATCACCGCATCCAGCATGCGCTGCACGCCCTTGTTCTTGAAAGCGCTACCGCACAACATCGGCTGGATTTCACAGGCGATGGTACGGGTGCGGATTCCAAGAATAATTTGCTCTTCGGTCAACCCGCCATTTTCGAGGTATTGATTCATCAAATCCTCGGATGCCTCGGCAGCCGACTCGACCATCTTCTCGCGCCACTCCTTGGCGGTCTCCAGCAAATCAGCCGGAACTTCCTTGTATTCGAACTTCATCCCCTGGGACGCTTCGTCCCAGATGATCGCCTTCATCTTGATCAGATCGACAACACCAACGAAACCTTCCTCTGCACCAATAGGAATCACGAGAGGGACAGGATTGGCCTTCAGGCGGGTCTGCATCTGCGTAACCACTTTGAAGAAGTTGGCACCGGTACGGTCCATCTTGTTCACGAACGCCAAGCGCGGCACACGATACTTATTGGCTTGGCGCCACACAGTCTCGGATTGCGGCTGCACACCACCCACGGCGCAATACACCATGCACGCACCATCCAGCACGCGCATGGAACGCTCGACCTCGATGGTGAAATCCACGTGCCCCGGCGTATCGATGATATTGAAACGATGCTCAGGGTAGGAGTTATCCATACCCTTCCAGAAGCAGGTGGTCGCAGCGGAAGTAATGGTGATGCCGCGCTCCTGCTCCTGCTCCATCCAGTCCATCGTGGCCGCACCATCGTGCACTTCACCGATCTTGTGACTCACCCCCGTATAGAACAGGATGCGCTCGGTCGTCGTAGTCTTACCCGCATCGATGTGCGCACTGATGCCGATGTTGCGATAGCGTTCGATTGGTGTTTTGCGTGCCACGGTGTACCTAACCTTGTCTTTATACTTTTAGAAACGGAAATGCGAGAACGCCTTGTTGGCCTCGGCCATGCGATGCACTTCTTCGCGCTTCTTCACTGCGCCGCCGCGGCCTTCGGATGCATCGATCAGTTCACCGGCCAGACGCATACCCATGGATTTTTCACCGCGCTTGCGCGCAGCTTCGCGCACCCAGCGCATTGCCAGCGCCATACGGCGCGAAGGACGCACTTCCACCGGCACCTGGTAGTTTGCACCGCCCACACGGCGGCTTTTCACTTCCACCTGAGGCTTGGCATTATTCAATGCCAGATTGAATACCTCGATCGCATCCTTCCCGGTTTTCTTGCCGATTTGCTCCAGCGCGCCGTACAGAATGCGCTCGGCAACCGACTTCTTGCCAGCCGTCATCAATACGTTAACGAATTTGGACAAATCCTGGTTGCCGAATTTCGGATCCGGCAGGACTTCACGTTTGGGGACTTCTCTGCGTCTTGGCATAGCTACCTCAGTTTATTTTTGGCTCGAAATGAATTGCTTGAAAATTACGCCTTCTTGGCGCGTTTCGCACCGTACTTGGAACGCGCCTGTTTACGATCTTTCACGCCAGCCGTATCGAGGCTGCCGCGCACCATGTGGTAACGCACACCCGGCAAGTCCTTCACACGGCCACCGCGCAACAACACCACCGAGTGCTCCTGCAAGTTATGGCCCTCGCCACCGATATAACTGATCACCTCAAAGCCGTTGGTCAGGCGCACCTTGGCCACCTTACGCAGCGCGGAGTTAGGTTTTTTCGGCGTAGTGGTGTACACGCGGGTACATACCCCACGCTTCTGCGGAGAACCACCGAGAGCGGGCACCTTGCTCTTCTCTACGATTGCAACGCGCGGCTTGCGGATCAACTGGTTAATGGTTGGCATATCTGTACACCCTAAAAAATTCTGAAATTTTGTTAAAAATCAAATCAATAAAAACATACCGTCGCAGCATGACTTGAATAATCGTCCGCTGCGACGGAAAAAAGGTTGCGAATTCTATTGAGAAACCCCGGGGGTGTCAAGCAAATCGCCCGACGCAACCGCATCAGCTTCCTGCAACTCGCGCCCTTCAGCCATATCGATACCCAAACGCTGCTTGCGCCGCGTGTTGTGGTAGGCCAGACCCGTACCCGCCGGGATCAGGCGCCCCACGATGACGTTCTCTTTCAGCCCACGCAGGTCATCCCTCTTGCCCATGATGGCGGCTTCGGTCAACACGCGCGTGGTTTCCTGGAAGGAAGCCGCAGAGATAAACGAATCGGTGGACAACGAAGCCTTGGTGATACCCAGCAGCATGTAATCGAAGGTTGCCGGATTCTTGCCTTCGGCGACCACGCGCTCGTTTTCCTCCAGCACGTCGGCACGCTCCACCTGCTCACCCATGATGAAACGGGTGTCGCCCACCTCGTTGATCTGCACGCGGCGCAGCATCTGGCGCACGATCACCTCGATATGCTTGTCGCTGATCTTCACGCCCTGCAGGCGGTACACATCCTGCACTTCGTCGGTGATATAGCGCGCCAGCTCATCCACGCCCAGCAGGCGCAGGATGTCGTGCGGGTCGGCAGGGCCGTCCACGATCATTTCGCCGCGATTCACCACCTGGCCGTCATGCGCCAGCACATGCTTTTCCTTGGAGATCAGGAACTCATTGGCAACGCCATCCACATCGGTGATCACCAGGCGCTGTTTGCCCTTGGTGTCCTTGCCGAACGAGACCGTGCCGGTCACCTCGGCCAGCATGCCGGCATCCTTGGGCACGCGCGCCTCGAACAACTCAGCCACGCGCGGCAGACCGCCGGTAATATCGCGCGTCTTGCTGCTTTCCTGCGGGATGCGCGCCAGCACATCGCCGACGCCCACGTGCTGGCCATCCTCGACGGTAATAATGGAGCCCGTCTGGAAGGTCACGCTGACCGACGTATCGGTACCGGCCAGCTTGACTTCCTGGCCGTTGTCGTCGATCAGGCGCACCATCGGGCGCACGCCCTTGCTTTGCGCGGTAGATCGTTTCGGGTCAATCACCACCAGCGTGGACAGGCCGGTCACCTCATCGATCTGCTTGGCGACAGTGACACCCTCCTCGACATTCTGGAAACTTACCCTGCCGGCATATTCGGTGACGATCGGGCGGGTATGCGGATCCCAGGTCGCCAGGACCACGCCTGCACGCACCGCATCGCCCTGCTTGACCGCCAGAGTCGCACCATAAGGAACCTTGTGGCGTTCGCGTTCGCGGCCGTGGTCATCGGCAATGATCACCTCGGCGCTGCGCGCCACCACGATCGCTTCGCCGCGCACGGTGGTCACCACGCGCATGTTCGGGCTGTACTTCAGCACACCGTTGGACTTGCTTTCCACCTGGCTGGCCACGACGGTACGCGAAGCCGCGCCGCCGATGTGGAAGGTACGCATGGTCAGCTGGGTACCGGGTTCACCGATGGATTGCGCGGCAATCACGCCGACCGCCTCGCCCACGTTCACCAGGCCGCCGCGTCCCAGGTCGCGGCCATAACACTTGGCGCACAGGCCGAAGCGCGTTTCGCAATTCAGTGGGGTGCGCACGCGCACCTCGTCGATCCCCAGAGCCTCGATGCGCTCCACCGCCGCCTCGTCGAGCAGGGTGCCCGCTTCGTAAAGCGTTTCGGCGTTATCGGGATTGATCACGTCTGCACTGACCACGCGGCCGAGGATACGCTCGCGCAAGGCTTCGATAACTTCACCGCCTTCAACGATCGCCCTCATCGCGGTGCCATTCTCGGTACCGCAATCGTCTTCGATCACCACCAAATCCTGCGTGACATCCACCAGGCGGCGGGTCAGGTAACCGGAGTTCGCGGTCTTCAACGCGGTATCCGCCAAGCCCTTGCGCGCACCGTGCGTAGAGATGAAGTACTGCAGCATGTTCAGCCCCTCGCGGAAGTTCGCGGTAATCGGGGTCTCGATGATCGAACCGTCCGGCTTGGCCATCAGGCCGCGCATCCCGGCCAGCTGGCGAATCTGCGCCGCCGAACCACGCGCACCGGAGTCGGCCATCATATAGATGGAGTTGAACGACTCCTGCATCACCGGCTTGCCCTTTTCCATGCGCGGCTGGCCGGTAACACGGTCGATCACCGGCTCGCTGCCAAGTTGTTCCATCATCGCCTTGGCGACCTGGTCTCCGGTACGGCCCCAGATGTCCACCACCTTGTTGTAGCGCTCGCCGTCGGTCACCAGACCGGAGGTGTACTGGGTATGGATTTCATGCACTTCCTTTTCCGCCGCGCCGATCAGGTCGTTCTTCTTCGGCGGCATCAGCATGTCGTCCACACAGATCGAAATGCCCGCACGGGTCGCATAGCTGAAACCGGTATACATCAGCCGGTCCGCCATGATCACCGTGTCGCGCAGGCCGCATTGGCGGAAGCTGGCGTTAATCAGGCGCGAAATTTCCTTCTTCTTGAGCGCCTTGTTGATCAGGGCGAAGGGCAAACCGGCCGGCAGCACTTCGGACAGCAAGGCACGGCCCACCGTCGTTTCGTAACGAACCCGCTTTTCCACCGGCTGGCCGGTTTCATCCTTGTGAATCTCCTTGAGGCGCACCACCACCTTGGCCTGCAATTCGACCTCGCGCGACTCGTAGGCGCGCGACACTTCGGCGATATTGGCAAACATCGAGCCCTCTCCCAATGCGCCGATCTTCTCGCGGGTCATGTAATACAGGCCCAGCACGATGTCCTGCGACGGGACGATGATCGGTTCGCCGTTTGCGGGAGACAGCACGTTGTTGGAGGCCAGCATCAGGGTGCGCGCTTCCATCTGCGCTTCCAGCGACAGCGGCACGTGTACCGCCATCTGGTCGCCGTCAAAGTCGGCGTTGAACGCGGAGCAGACCAGCGGATGCAGCTGGATCGCCTTGCCTTCGATCAGCAGCGGCTCGAACGCCTGGATGCCGAGACGGTGCAGGGTCGGCGCACGGTTCAGCAGCACCGGATGCTCGCGGATCACCTCTTCGAGGATATCCCACACGATCGGCTCTTCGGCTTCCACCATGCGCTTGCTGGCCTTGATGGTCGTCGCCAGGCCCATCGCCTCGAGGCGGCTGAAAATGAACGGCTTGAACAGCTCCAGCGCCATCTTCTTCGGCAGACCGCACTGGTGCAGCTTCAGTTGCGGCCCCACCACGATCACCGAACGGCCGGAGTAGTCCACGCGCTTGCCCAGCAGGTTCTGGCGGAAGCGACCGCTCTTTCCCTTGATCATGTCGGCCAGCGACTTCAGCTGGCGCTTGTTCGCGCCGGTCATCGCCTTGCCGCGGCGGCCGTTGTCCAACAGCGAGTCCACCGCTTCCTGCAGCATGCGCTTCTCGTTGCGTACGATGATGTCCGGCGCCTTCAGTTCCAGCAGGCGGCGCAGGCGGTTGTTACGGTTGATCACGCGGCGGTACAGATCGTTCAGGTCGGAAGTCGCGAAGCGGCCGCCATCCAGCGGCACCAGCGGGCGCAGTTCCGGCGGCAGCACCGGCAACACTTCCAGCACCATCCATTGCGGCTTGATGCCGGACGCATTGAAAGCTTCCAGCACCTTGAGGCGCTTGGCGTATTTCTTGATCTTGGTTTCCGAACCGGTGGCCGCCAGATCGGCGCGGATCGTTTCGATTTCACTGGTCACATCCAGGCCGCTCAACAGCGCGCGGATACCTTCCGCACCCATCATCGCGGTGAACTCGTCGCCGTACTCTTCGGTCTTGGCGAGATAGTCGTCTTCCGACAGCAACTGACCGCGATTCAGCGGGGTCATGCCGGGTTCCGTGACCACATAGGCCTCGAAATACAGCACGCGCTCGATGTCGCGCAGAGTCATGTCCAGCACCATGCCGAGACGGCTGGGCAGCGACTTCAGGAACCAGATGTGCGCAACAGGAGAGGCCAGTTCGATATGCCCCATGCGCTCGCGGCGCACCTTGGACAGGGTGACTTCCACGCCGCACTTCTCGCAGATCACGCCGCGGTGCTTCAGGCGCTTGTACTTGCCGCACAGGCATTCATAGTCCTTGACCGGCCCGAAAATCTTGGCGCAGAACAGACCGTCGCGCTCCGGCTTGAAGGTGCGGTAATTGATGGTTTCCGGCTTCTTGACTTCGCCGTAGGACCAAGAACGGATCTTTTCCGGAGAGGCAAGGCCGATCCGGATCGCATCGAATTCTTCCTTTTGTGTGACCTGTTTGAACAAATCCAGCAATGATTTCATGTGAGGCTCCTAAATCTGGTTGGTAGTCCGGGCGTTAGCCTGGCGCCGACGCTTGGGCCGGACCCGAGTCCGGCCCGCTCCCTGTATTTCAGTGACGTACCAAATCCATATCAATACCCAAAGAACGGATTTCCTTGATGACCACGTTGAAGGATTCCGGCATGCCGGCATCGATCTTGTGATCGCCCTTGACGATGTTTTCGTAGACCTTGGTGCGGCCCGCCACGTCGTCGGACTTGACGGTCAGCATCTCCTGCAGGGTATAGGACGCGCCGTAGGCCTCCAGTGCCCAGACTTCCATTTCACCGAAGCGCTGGCCGCCGAACTGCGCCTTGCCGCCCAGCGGTTGCTGCGTCACGAGGCTGTACGGGCCGGTGGAACGCGCGTGCATCTTGTCGTCCACCAGGTGGTGCAGCTTCAGCACATGCTTGTAGCCGACCGTCACCGGGCGGTCGAAAGCCTCGCCAGTGCGCCCGTCGTGCAGCGTAGTCTGGCCGGACAGCGGCAGGTCGGCCAGTTCCAGCATGTACTTGATCTCTTCTTCGCTGGCACCGTCGAACACCGGCGTCGCAAACGGCACGCCCTTCGTCAGGTTGCGGCACAGCTCGATGACCTCGTCGTCGCTGAACGCCTCGATATCCACCGTTTGGCCATTGTGATGGTTGTAGATCTTGCCCAGGAACTTGCGCACCTCGGTGATCTTGGCGTTGGTCTGCAGCATCTCGTCGATCTTCTTGCCCAAGCCCTTGGCCGCCCAGCCCAGATGCGTCTCGAGGATCTGGCCGATGTTCATCCGCGACGGCACGCCGAGCGGATTCAGCACCACGTCTACCGGCGTGCCATCTGCCATGTACGGCATGTCTTCCACCGGCACGATACGCGATACCACACCCTTGTTGCCGTGACGGCCGGCCATCTTGTCGCCTGGCTGCAGGCGGCGTTTCACCGCGACATAGACCTTGACCATCTTCTGCACCCCGGCTTGCAGCTCGTCGCCCTGGGTCAGCTTCTTCTTCTTCAGCTCGAATGCGGCATCGAACTCGATGCGGTTCTGCGCCAGGCCTTCCTTGACCTGCTCCATCTGGGCGGCCACTTCGTCGTCGGCCACGCGGATGTCGAACCATTGATGGTGTTCGATGCTGTGCAGGTATTCCTTGCCGATCTTGCTGCCCTTGGCCAGCTTCTTCGGCCCGCCGTTGGCAACCTTGTTGAGCAGCAGTTTTTCCAGGCGCGCGAACACGTCGGCTTCCACGATGCGCATCTGGTCCGCCAGATCCTTCTTGTAGCGGTTCAGCTCGTCATCGATGATCTGTTGCGCGCGCTTGTCGCGTTGCAGACCTTCACGCGTGAACACCTGCACGTCGATCACCGTTCCCGAGCTGCCGGTCGGCACGCGCAGGCTGGTGTCTTTCACGTCCGAAGCCTTCTCGCCGAAGATCGCGCGTAGCAGCTTTTCTTCCGGGGTCAGTTGCGTCTCGCCCTTGGGCGTCACCTTGCCGACCAGCACGTCGCCCACGGCGACTTCCGCGCCGATATGCACGATGCCGCATTCGTCGAGGCGCGCGAGCTGCGCCTCGGCCAGGTTCGGGATGTCGCGCGTGATTTCTTCCGGGCCGAGCTTGGTGTCGCGCGCCGCGACGGTCAACTCCTCGATATGAATGGAAGTGAAACGGTCCTGCGCCAGGACGCGTTCGGAAATCAGGATCGAGTCCTCGTAGTTGTAGCCGTTCCACGGCATGAACGCGACCAGCATGTTCTGGCCGAGGGCCAGTTCGCCCATGTCGGTGGAAGCGCCGTCGGCAATCACGTCGCCGCGCGCGATCACGTCACCCACCTTGACCAGCGGACGCTGGTTGATGTTGGTGTTCTGGTTGGAGCGGGTGTACTTGATCAGGTTGTAAATGTCCACGCCGACTTCGCCGGCCGTGATTTCATTGTCGTTGGCACGCACCACAATACGGCCGGCGTCGACGTAGTCGATGCGCCCGCCGCGCCAGGCCTGCACGGTCGTACCGGAGTCGACGGCCACGGTGCGCTCGATGCCGGTGCCCACCAGCGGTTTTTCTGCGCGCAGACAGGGAACGGCTTGGCGTTGCATGTTGGCGCCCATCAGCGCGCGGTTCGCGTCGTCATGCTCCAGGAACGGGATCAGCGAGGCCGCGACCGACACCACCTGGGACGGCGACACGTCCATGTACTCCAGCTTGTCCGGTTCGGCCAGCACGAATTCGTTGTGATGGCGCGCCGACACGATGTCGTTGGTGAAGTGGCCCTTCTTGTCCAGCTCGGCATTCGCCTGGGCGATGGTGAACTTGCCTTCTTCGATCGCCGACAGATAATCGACCTCATCGGCCACTTTGCTCTTGACCACCTTGCGGTAGGGCGTCTCGATGAAGCCGTACTCGTTGGTACGTGCATACAGCGCCAGCGAGTTGATCAGGCCGATGTTCGGGCCTTCCGGCGTTTCGATCGGGCAGACGCGCCCATAGTGCGTCGGGTGCACGTCGCGCACCTCGAAGCCGGCGCGTTCGCGCGTCAGGCCGCCAGGTCCCAGCGCGGAAATACGGCGCTTGTGGGTGATTTCGGACAGCGGATTGGTCTGGTCCATGAACTGCGACAACTGGCTGGAGCCGAAGAATTCCTTGACCGCCGCCGAGATCGGTTTGGCGTTGATCAGGTCATGCGGCATCAGGTTGTCGGTCTCGGCCTGGCCGAGGCGCTCCTTGACGGCGCGCTCCACGCGCGCCAAACCGGCGCGGAACTGGTTTTCGGCCAGCTCGCCCACGGCGCGCACGCGGCGATTGCCGAGGTGATCGATGTCGTCGATTTCGCCGCGGCCATTACGCAGCTCGACCAATATCTTCACCACCTCGACGATGTCCTCGTTGGACAGGATCGATGCGCCGGTCAGTTCTTCGCGACCCACGCGGCGGTTGAACTTCATGCGGCCGACGGCCGACAGGTCGTAGCGTTCTTCGCTGAAGAACAGCCCGTGGAAGAGGCCCTCAACGGCCTCTTCGGTCGGCGGCTCGCCGGGGCGCATCATGCGATAGATCGCCACGCGCGCCGTCCACTGGTCGACGGTTTCGTCGGTACGCAGGGTTTGCGAAATGAACGCGCCGTGGTCCAGGTCATTGGTGTACAGCGTCTGGATTTTAGCGATGCCGGCGGCTTGCAGCTTGTGCAGCAGCGCTTCGGTGATCTCGTCGTTGGCATTGGCGATGATTTCGCCGCTTTCTTTGTCCACGATGTTGGTTGCAATCACGCGACCGACCAGGAACTCTTCGGTAACGGCCAGCTTGTCGATGCCGGCCTCCTGCATTTCGCGGATATGGCGCACGGTGATGCGCTTGTCCTTGGCCACGATGACCTTGCCGGATTTGCCGAGGATGTCGAAGCGCGCCACGTCGCCGCGCAGGCGCTCGGCCACTACCTCGAACTGGATGCCCTTCTTGCCCAGGTGGAAAGTATCGAACTCGAAGAACATCTTGAGCATGTCTTCGTTGCTGTAGCCGAGCGAACGCAACAGGATGGTGACCGGCATCTTGCGGCGGCGGTCGATACGGAAGTACACGTAGTCCTTCGCGTCGAATTCGAAATCCAGCCAGGAGCCGCGATACGGGATGATGCGCGCGGAGAACAGCAGCTTGCCGGATGAATGGGTCTTGCCGCGGTCGTGCTCGAAGAACACGCCGGGCGAACGGTGCAGCTGCGACACGATGACGCGCTCGGTGCCGTTGATCACGAACGAACCGGTGGGCGTCATGAGCGGCATTTCGCCCATGTACACTTCCTGTTCCTTCACTTCCTTGACTGTGGGCTTGGACGCTTCCTTGTCCATGATGGTCAGGCGCACGCGCGCGCGCAGCGGCGAGGCATAGGTCAGGCCGCGCTGCTGGCATTCCTTGACATCGAACGGCGGCATGCCGAGCTGGTAGCTGACAAAGTCGAGGCGTGCGTTTTTGGAATGGCTCTCGATCGGGAAAATCCCGTTAAAGGCAGCCTGCAGGCCTTCATTCTTCCGTTGTTCCGGCGGAGTATAGGCTTGCAGGAATGCGGCAAAGGATTCCAGTTGGGTAGACAACAGGAATGGAACCGGTAACGCGCCGACTCGCTTGGCAAAACTTTTACGAATGCGTTTTTTTTCGGTAAAAGAGTAGCTCATATAATCTCCACGATCGAAGGAAAACGAAGTTTCAGTGCAGGCTAACCTTCAGGTTATGCCGGAACTAAAAAGACAGGGGGCAGGAAGTGATCATCGGCTTCCTGGCCGCTAGCTTCTTAAAGCGGCAAAAGGCTGACGGTAAGCCGCCAGCCTTTCTGCCACGTACAACCTTACTTGATTTCAGCAGTTGCGCCAGCTTCGGTCAGTTGCTTGGCGATTGCGTCAGCGTCAGCCTTGGACACGCCTTCCTTCAGAGGCTTCGGTGCGCCGTCCACCAGATCCTTGGCTTCCTTCAGGCCCAGACCGGTGATGGTGCGAACCACCTTGATCGTGTTCACCTTGTTGTCGCCGGCGGACTTCAGGATCACGGTGAATTCGGTTTGCTCAGCGGCAGCAGCGCCAGCGGCAGCACCGCCGCCAGCAGCCGGAGCGGCCATCGCAGCAGCGGAAACACCGAACTTCTCTTCAATCGCCTTGACCAGCTCATTGAGTTCCAGCACGGACATATTGTCCAGTGCAGCCAAAAATGCGTCTTTATCGAATGCCATTTTGTTTTCCTATCTTTAAAAATTAATCGGATCAAGCAGCAGCAGGTTCTTTCTTCGCGGCAACCGCGCCAAGCACGCGGGCCAGGCCAGAAACCGGCGACTGCAGCAAACCGCACAGTTGTGCCAGCAGGACTTCCTTCGACGGTACGGAAGCCAGCGCATTCACGCCCGCAGCATCCAGCACCTTGCCGTTGTATGACCCCGCCTTCACCACCAGCTTGTCGTTCGTCTTGGCGAATTCATGCACCACCTTGGCGGCAGCGACGGCGTCCGCGCTGATGCTATACACCAGCGGTCCGACCATCTTGTCAGCCAGGGATTCGAACTGGGTACCCTGCACCGCGCGGCGCGCCAGCGTGTTCTTCAACACGTGGAAATACACCCCCGACTTGCGTGCGTTGGCACGCAGCCTGGTGATGTCGCCGACCTGGATGCCACGATACTCTGCCAAGACGATGGTCTGGGCCTTTGCAACCTGTGCACTGACTTCCGCGACCACTACCTGTTTCTCTTGCAGATTGAGACTCAAGTCTTCCTCCATTTTTTCCGGAATGCACTTGCGCACATTCCATCGGTTACAACAGCGACCTTGAGCCAGGAAAACAACTCCTGCTCGCGGGCCACACCATCTACGTGGGCCGACGGATCACTCCGCCAATTAAGCCTCCGGCCAACAGCTCCTTCGACACCTACGGTCTTTGATGCTGCCAGCACGCCAGCAGTCCAAAGATCAGAGGCGACAGGATTTTCATCCTGCCGCCAAATTCAAAACACTATGCCGTCAGGCTAGCCTGCTCGATGCGGATGCCTGCACCCATGGTGCTGGAGATGGACACCTTCTTCAGGTACACCCCCTTGGATGCAGCGGGCTTGGCCTTGTTCAGCGCATCAACCAACGCCAGCAGGTTTTCGCGCAGGGCTTCCGGCGCGAACGAAGCACGGCCGATGGTGCACTGTACGATGCCGTTCTTGTCGGTGCGGTACTGCACCTGACCGGCCTTGGCATTCCTCACCGCACCCGCCACGTCGGCGGACACCGTGCCCACCTTCGGGTTAGGCATCAAGCCGCGCGGACCGAGGATCTGGCCCAGTTGGCCGACCAGACGCATCGCGTCCGGGCTGGCGATCAGCACGTCAAAGTTCAGGTTGCCGCCCTTGATGGACTCAGCCAGATCGTCGAAACCGACGATGTCTGCACCGGCGGCCTTGGCCTCTTCGGCCTTGGCACCCTGCGCGAATACCGCCACACGCACCACCTTGCCGGTACCCTTGGGCAGCACCACGGAGCCGCGCACCAGTTGGTCTGACTTGCGTGCATCGATGCCAAGATTGACCGCAACGTCGATGGACTCATCGAACTTCGCCACGGCATTTTCCTTGACCAGGTTCAGCGCATCGCTCAAGGGATACAGCTTGTTGCGGTCAACCTTGGCCGCAATTGCCTTATAACGTTTGGACATGTTATACGCCCTCCACGGTGATGCCCATGCTGCGCGCGCTTCCCGCAATGGTACGCACTGCTGCATCCATATCGGCGGCCGTCAGGTCGGGCATCTTGGTCGTTGCGATTTCTTCCGCTTGCTTGCGGGTCAGCTTGCCCACCTTGTCGGTGTGCGGCGTCTTGCTGCCCTTTTGCACGCCGGCGGCCTTCTTGATCAGAATGGTCGCGGGCGGGGTCTTCATGATGAAGGTGAAGCTCTTGTCCGCGAACGCGGTGATCACCACCGGAATCGGCAGGCCGGGCTCCACGCCCTGCGTCTGTGCGTTAAACGCCTTGCAGAACTCCATGATGTTCAGGCCGCGTTGGCCCAATGCCGGGCCAATCGGTGGGCTTGGATTTGCCTTGCCGGCAGGCACTTGCAGCTTGATGTAGCCGACTACTTTTTTTGCCATGATATGCTCCTATCAAACGGGTACCAGCGAAACTTTTCGTTTCTCCCCAACATGAGAAATGACAAACGGGAAACTGCATCTGCAATCCTTGCAGGCTGCGTTCCCCCTCCGCATTTCTCGCTCTTCAGCCTTTTTCTACCTGGCCGAAATCCAGCTCCACGGGTGTCGAGCGACCAAAAATAGTCACCGCCACGCGTATCTTGTTCTTGTCGTAATTGACATCTTCAACCGTGCCGTTGAAGTCGGTAAACGGACCTTCCTTGACGCGCACCGCCTCACCCACCTCGAACAGCACCTTGGGCCTGGGCTTCTCGACCCCTGCCTGCATTTGCTGCATGATGTTGTCGACTTCG
>JACOUM010000006.1 GCA_016177795.1 Nitrosomonadales bacterium
GTCCGGAGTCAGTAAGGGCAGAGAAGGGCAGCCAACATTGCGAACAGCCTCGAGGGCTCATGACAGACTCGGCTTCAGCCCCTTCTCCTGGCTCGCTGCGAATATCCTATTCTCTGCGAGTTGGTGCAAGCATAGGATGACGCGCGCAATGATACAAAAGTTCTAATGGATAATTCGGACTAATGGCTGATGCGTGTCACGCCGCCGCCCGTCAGCACGCGCACACGGTCGCCTGGCTGAAATTTCTCGTCTGCCGCCTGCGTCACCGCGAGCATCTTGCCGTCATCAAACTTGACGGTGATTTCCAGACCGGCCTGGCGGGTCACGCCTTCCTCAATGGCGGATCCCGCAACTCCGCCCGCCACGGAACCCAATACGACGCCAACCGAACTTCCCTTGCCGGAGCCGACATTGCTGCCCGCTATGCCGCCCACCACCGCCCCCGCCGCCGTCCCGACAGGTGATTTGGTACCCTCGATCTGCACCTGGCGCACACTCTCAACCGTGGCCATGCGCACCTCCTGCGCCTGTCTTGCCTGGTCGCGGCTATAAGCCCCGCCCGACATGCCGGACGCGCAACCTGCAAGGGCGACGGCGGCGCACAGCAACGCGCTCGTTCTTATGATGTTGAGCATAATGTATCTCCTTTCATTTGCTGACGTAACGTCTACAGCTTACTCTTTTATTTTTTTCCGGCGCAATGCTGTCCACAAAAATAATTGTGTCAAAGGTGCGGTCCAGCGCCTTGCTGTAAAACTCGGGCATCGCGATACCGCTGGAATACCGGACGGTTGCCCCCTTGATGATGTCTGTCTTGAAGACCGCAAGCCATAGCGGCCCCTTGTCGCTGGTGACTTGCAGGTAGGTGTACATGGGCGAATCAATCACATCCAGCACCTTGCCGCTATTGACCAGATTGGTATCGGCAGGAATGGCGGGGGGATGGCCGGGCGGCATGGCGGCATCCGTCTTGCCAGCCGCTGCAGCACCGTGCGGCGAAGCGGCACCTTCTTTGGTGGACATGCCACCGTGCGGTAACACGGCAGCAGCCGGTTTGGCGGTTTCGGAATCCCGCATGGATGCCGCAACGGAGATGCCGGCGATTGCAACCAGCGCTAACAACACAAAGTATTTTTTCAAAACAACCTCCAGAAAATAGGCCGAACGGCCAATAAGACAATATTCGCAATGCAACGTTCTCTGAATCCAGTTCGAGACAACAATAATCAATGATTCTGGTGCAAAAAAAGAGGGGGCATATCCTGCCCCCCCAACTCTCTTTAGCAGTAAAACCTACATCTTGAAGTTCATGAACACACCGATGGTATTGACATCAAAACCGATCGGGCCGCGATCAGCCAATCCTATGGCTGTGGTCGGATAGTAATGCCAATCGTTCACCCTGAAGGACTCATAACGGTACATCAGCCGCGCGGAAGCATCCTTGCTGACCGGAATCAGCAGGGAGAGATCCAGCGCATTCCCCTCGTCGGTAATATCGGGGAACTCGGTTAAGGCCTGGGCAGCCGTCACACCCGTTGTCGCTCCAGCTATATAGGCATGTCTGAACATAGTCCTGCCCTTCGAGTAGGTGTAGTTCGCGTCGAACAGCATGCTGCCGAACTCCTTGGATAGACCGATCCCCAGCACATCCTCGTTGCTATGGGTATCGACAGTAATTGCATTTGCCGGGTTGACGAGATTATTGAGGACGCAATCGAGATTGGCGGCCAGCGCAGCCCCAGTAGCAAATGCGGCGCCTCCATTACAAACTGTCTGAGCATAGGCAATACCAGCATCTCCGCCAGCAGCAGGACTATAATTCTCCCTCGAGCGCTGTTTGCCTTCCTGGCGCGTGTAATAACCATTGATATGGAAACCGGCAGAGACCTGATAGTTGAAGTCCAGATTATAGGTATTAAGGTCATCCCTCTCAGTGCCCTTGTTGGCGTTCGCCGGATAACTCGCCCGCTTCAACTGCAACATTCCGCCGATATCCAGGTTGCTGGTCGCCATGTAATTCAGCCTGGCATTGAAGATCTCCTGATTACGATCCGCAATGTCCGAGCGCTGCCAGCCACCAAGGTTATGGTTTGAGTTGACGAGTGCAGCCTGAGTCACAGCCAATGTGGGGTAAGTATATCCACCGACCGTGGTGCCTGCGTTAGTAATCAGATTGATCAGCGCAGCACGGCTGTATGGAATGCCAAATATCCCAAAGTATGAGTTGATGTCACGATTTACGCCTGCGAGCGGATCATAGAAACTTCCACTCCTGCGATCCTGCTCATAGGTTGTACGCAAGGTCGCATCCTTCAGGGCACTGTTGACATAGCCGACCCTCCACTTGTCCTCCCAGGTCTTGTCTCGCTCTCGATAGCTACGATCGAAGTTTTCACGTTCGATCAAACCCTCCAGACTGGAGGTTTCGTCGATGTCGAAATTCGCAGTGAGTGTGAAGTTGGCCTGCTTGTAGTCCCTTGGAGTCGAGAATACGTCCGTCCCCATAAACGGGCTGGTAGCAGCGCCAACGCATCCGGGCGGAGCCGTGAATCCGGGTGGGACTACACACGCTCCACCTGCCGCACCCGTCGCGCTGATATAGGCGGTATTACCGGCTGTTGGAGCCGCAGCCAGACCAGCGGGGGTGCCCGGAGACCAAGCCCCGAGCAGGGGATTGTAGCCATAGTAGATTCCGGACTTGTTCCTGGTCTCGTAAATGCGTGCGGCAGCCTTGACCGACAGGTCTTCGACCGGACTCAGCGACCACGCCAGATTGAACAACTGCGTATCGATGCGCATGTTGGAGGTCGCACGCGAAGTCGTCTGCCCAAGCGTACCGTTCCAGTTCGGCTGGGTGTTGCCCGGATCGGCCACAGGATCGATATATGGCAGCAGAGGGTCATTCTGGCGCGAAGAACCCCACGCGTAACTCGCATTGAGCACGCTGCCTGCGAGATCCGGCATCTTATGCGTCAGATTGGCTTTGATGTTGTATGCCTCGTTATCGGGCGGCATATCAAATACGGCTACGGTTGCAGGTGTAAAAGCGGCACCCGCCACATAGCCTGCCGGCGTTCTAGTGTACAAGGTCGAGATGCCGTTCCTGAACTCGGACCGTGTTGCACGCAAATTGAAGCTGGTCAGCTTGTCCGTATAACCCAAACCGATCCCTAAATCATCTGTCGTGTGGTTGATAGGCTCGAAACCCTCAACGAACGTGCTGGAACCCACCGAAGCAAATGGCCGTTCGCCCTTGCGTTCCTCTCGGTTGAAGCTACCCCACACTTTCCAGTTTTCGGAAATGTTGTAGTCTGCCCGCACGCCGCCCTTCTGGCGCTTCAACCCGACTTCGGTATCCGGCAAGGCATTCAGAAGTGGCACAGCAGCCGCTGCATTGGCAGCAGCCGCAACAGGCAGCAACGTGTTGCCGTTCAAAGTGTAAAACTGCTTGAACGTGTCCGAAAACACATGGGGTGTCTCATTATAAAAGGCCTTGACCTTCCAGTCGTTGTAGCTGCCGAACAAGAGGTTGTAGAACTGGTCGTCCTGCCCTGGTGCGCCGCCGTTCAGATTGAGGAAGTAGTTGTTCTGCGCATTTTCCAGTGACAAGCTGAAACTATCGATCAACAGGCCACTTGTTTGCGGGTCGCTGTATTCGTTGCGTTTGGAATAGCGGTTGCGGTCATCAGAATGCATCAATCCAAGCTCGACCTCTCCACTCACCGTACCGTCACTCGGCGTTTCGCGCATGACGCGCGGGATTTCATAGAGCTGACCGCTCGGGGTGCGCTTTGCCTCCATCGCATCGGCATCGCGCTGCGCAGGGCCTGCGTTGTAACCCGGATTGTCGGCATTTCCGATCAGGTTGTCCGCGCCATAGCCAGAGTCGGCCCAGGCGGCGCCGGCCATCTGCACCAGCGCCAGGCTGACGCAGGCGGACAGCAGATTTCGGCGTGTCATCAAGGATGCAGCTTTATTGATCTGATTCACTTTTTTCATGATATAGCAATCTCCCTGTTTGAATTAACGACGCCACCGCGCACCGGACACACTGTTGGAGCCATGAATCTGCGAGTGGCAGTTCTGGCAGGCACGGCCGATTCTGGTGCTTGGAAGATTTGAAGTGCCCGTTGCCGGGTTAATGTTTGGATCCATGAACTGATGACCCATACCATTAGCGTTTTTGTCATGGCACTGCAGGCAGAGCATCGGGCGCGACATCTTGAGCAGTTTGTCGTTGTTGGAGCCGTGCTGCAGGTGGCAATTCAGGCAGTTCTCACGCACTGGCGCATGCTCGTAAATATACGGGCCGCGCTTCTCGGCATGACAGGAGTAGCACAGTTCGTTGACGGTATCGGCTTTGAGCAGGCGCGGACCGTCCGTACCATGCGGATTGTGACAGTCGGAGCATGTCATCTTGCCTTCCGGCACCGGCATGTGCGATTTTTTCCTGAATTCGGCACGCTGTTGCTGGTGGCAGGTCTGGCAGGTTTCTGTGATGCTGCCCTTCTTCAGCAAGCCGTTGGCGGAAAACTTGGCCATCGGATTATGGCAATCGCTGCAAGCCAGCTTTTTGGTCTGATGAATTGACCCACCCCAATTGGTACGATTACCGCCTTCATGACAGCCCAGGCATTGCTCGTTCATTTTTGCAACCGGAGTGCCCCAGCTCTTGGTGAAGCTGATCAATGCGCTCTTGTCTGTTGGGTTGGCGACGTGATTTGAGCCGGGACCGTGACAGGCCTCACAGACCTGTTTTTCGGCTTCGTTCTTCGGATTCTGGCGGAAAACCTTGGCGTGCAGCGTGTGTCCAAAGTTTTTGTTTTCTGTTACATGACAACCGGCACAGGTCTGCTCGCCGACATAAGTGGCCGCATCTTGCGTCATTGCAGTTGTCGCAGCCTCAGCCGCAACTGCCTGCCCCGTCGAAAAAATCAGCAATAAAGCGGCCAATACCCCAAGAACTCCACCCTTACACGAGAATCTTCCCCAAATCATTTTTACTCCCCCTAATGGTTAACTGCCAATTCTTTCGATAAATATCAACAGCCAAGAATAATCCGCTATAAACTGCTTTCCCAACATTGCAATTCCTTGCATTTTCTTGCAACTCGATCGTGTTATTTCATTGCGGAAAGTGCTCAGCCTCAGCAAGGTTCAAGGCAATTTCCTTGCGGCAACATGTATCCGCCGCAAAAAAATGGGCGGCCAAGTTCTGGCCACCCTAGCTCTCTACTCTGGGAAAACTTACATCTTGTACTGGTACATCACGCCGAGCACGTAAGTCCGGTAGTGCTGCGGGCCGGAGTCAAGATAGGTCTGCTGGTTGGTGCCCGGTGTCGGGTTCGCTGCCACGCCGTCATAGTGCCAGTCGCGGATCCTGCCGGCCTCGAAGCGCCCAAGAACCCGCACGGATGACTGCTTGGTAAACGGCACCAGCACGCTGGCATCCACCACATTCTGGGTCAGCACCAGATCGGAAAACCCACCGCCGATGAGTCCCAGAGTCAACAACTGCGCCGCCGTCGGCGCCCCGCTCGTCAGGATACCGAGAGCATAGGGATTGTAGGCGTAGCTGATCTTGGTGCGATTGCTGCTGTAGGTGTAATTTACATCCAGTACCGTCATATTGCTGAAGTCAAACTTGAATCCCAAGCCGAGCGTATCGCTCTGGTTTTTCTGGGCGACATTCCAGGCACGGCTGGTCGCATACAAAGGACTGGTGGCCGATGCCGTGCCGCACGTTGCCAGGAAATTTGCGGACGTGACAGTAGTGGTGCTGACCAGCGTCACCCCCGCAGCCAGTTGGGCTGCTGTCTGGGGAACGGTGCTGATCGAGCCATCGCTCCAGAAGTTATAGGTCGTCCCGACGACGCAGGCATTCTGCTGAATTCCGTTCTGCTCCGACTTTCCGTCCTGATAGGCGTAATAACCGGAAACCGTCATTTGTGCCGAAGGCTGCCAGGTCAGATCGAAGTTGAGCGAGTTCTGCTCCTGCTTGTTGCGGCCGTCAAGGCCGAAAACCGCATCGGGATACTTGGCCGTCTTCAACTGAAACGACACGCCCGCATCCAGATCGGGCCTGACCATATAGTTGAAACGCCCGTTCAGGATATTCTGATCGCGATCCGCCAGATCGAACTTCCGGTGCAGGCTGTTGACGTGTATCCAGCTCGTCATCGCCAGGTTGCCGGTGTTGGGCGACCCAAGCGAAGCGCTGTAGAACGGGTCGTAAGGATCAGAAATATAGGGAGTGCCGCGCAGGCGGTCATTCTCGAAAGACAGCCGCAACGTGCCATTTTCGAGACCGCGATTGACGTAGCCCAGCTTGATCTTGTCTTCCCAGGTCTCGGCGCGTTCGCGGTGCTGGCGTTCAAGTGTCTCGCGCTCGTAGTTGGCGTTGATGCTGTTCGAGTTGCCCAGCTGGTAGTCGGCGCCGAGGGTGTAGTTCATCTGCTTGTACGCATAAGGGATGCTGCGGATGTTGACGTTGCCGGCGGCGGGCACCAGACCGTTGGCGACAAGATAACTTGCCAGGGCCGCTTCATTGCAGCCGTTGGCCGCCATGAAGGCGTTCAACGCGGCGGCTTGCCCCGCCGTCATCGCAGTGCCGTTGGTCTGGAGCGCGTTAAACATCGCAGCCCCGCTGCCGTCGTTGGTCAGCCGCCCGAATTGCCCGGTCAGCGGATTGCAAGCCTGGTAATTGCTGTTGGTCTGGGTTTCGTAATAACGTATCTTGCCCTTGACGTCCAGGTCATCGACGGGTTTGAGGCTCAGGCCAAAGTCAGCCATATTGATGTCGACCTTGAGATTGGCCGTTGGTTGACTCAAGGACGCAACGGTATCCCAGGCGCCGCCCGCTATGGCGTTAACCGTAGCGCCGGCATAAGAGGTGGACGGAATGAGATTGTCATTCTGCTTGGACTGGCTCAGTGACACGACGCCGGTAAAGCGCCCCTTCATCATGTCCGGCAATTCGCGCGCGTATTCTCCCTTGAGGTTGTAATAGTCGTTATCCGGGTAGAGATCAAAAACCGCACGCGGGAAGGGGCCGACGCCGCCGGCGGCCACAATGCCGTTGGCGGCGTTGAGAAACATCGGATTGCCCACCGTCATGGTGCCGACATTATTGCGGAACAGCGATGCCGCGGCCTGCAGCGTGGCGCTGTTCAGCGCGTCGGAATACTGTATCCCCGCCAGAAAGTCGTGGGTGTCATAGTCGATGGACTCTGGAATCTCGACGCCGCCGGTGCCGCCTCCGCCGGCGCTCACCATGCCGAACGGCCGGGCGCCGTCGCGTTTCTCATTGCTGTAGCTGGCGAAGACTTTCCAGTTGTCCTGCAGGTTCATGTCGGCCCGTATCCCGCCTTTCTTGCGGATGAGGCTCAGCTCCGAATAAGGCGTGGCGAGCGCCGCATTGCCGATGGCAATGTCCGTGGTAGCCGCAGTCGCCGGGGCAACCGGTCCCGCGACCAGCGGAGGGTTCAAGGTCAGGTTGGCTGTCCCGGTTCCGCTCCACAGGTTGCGGTAGGTGCTGGTGAAGACATGAGGCGTCTCGCTGTAGAACGCCTTGACTTTCCAGTCATTGTAACGACCCACGGACAGGCTGTAGAACTGGTCGTCATTGCCAACCCCGCCGCCGGTTATGTCCAGAAAGCGGGCATTATCGCTTTCGGTTGTCATGCCGAAACTGTTGAGATACAAACCGCTCTGGGGGTCCTTATATTTGCGGAACAGGGCTGCCTTTTCGTCGGCCCCGCTGCTGAGGATGCCTATTTCGACCCAGCCGCTGGTCGCGCCGGCCACTGCTTCGTCCCTGGCGTAGGGAACGCCGTATAACTGGCCGGTCGGGGTGTGCTTGCTCGGCGTAGCGTCGGGATCCCTCTGTCCACCGGCATAGCCGGTATTGAAGGCATTGCCGAGGATGGCATCAACCCCATAAGCGGAGTCGGCATGCGCCGGTTGCATCGCCATTGCGATGCATGCGAGGCTGATGCAGCAGGCCAGATTCTTCCGGCGCGGACGTATGTTCATGAAAAACCTCCTGTCAGGATTTGTTTTGCAATTTGTTTCGACTTGATCGAAGAGCGCGATATGTTTCATGTTGTCATCTCCTCGTCAGATCAGCGCTGGAAGCGTGCGCCGGCCGGATGGTTGCTGCCGTGAATCATCGAGTGGCAGTTCTGGCAGGAACGCCCGATGACGCGCTGGCCGGCTGCACCGCCAATCTGGGCGTTGGCAGCGGTGCCGCTGGCGTTGTAGAACGTACCCGGATGACCGACCGCAGGGCTATGGCACTGTGAACAGAGATATGGCCGTGCGCTGACCAGCAGCTTGTCGTGGTTGGAGCCGTGCTGGGCATGGCAATTGGTGCACTTCTCTCTTACCGGAGCGTGTTCCCACAGGAACGGGCCGCGTTTCTCGGCATGGCAGGTATAGCAGAGCTGGTTCACGCTGTCGGCCTTGAGCAGCCTTTGGGTGGCAGAACCATGCGGATTATGGCAGTCCGTGCAAGTCATCTTGCCTTCCGGTACCGGCATATGCGAGCGCCTCTTGAACTCGGCTTCCTGTTGCTTGTGGCAGGACTGGCAGGTTTCGGTGATGCTGGCCTTCTTCAGCAAGCCGTTGGCGGAAAACCTGGACATCGGGTTATGGCAGTCGCTGCAACTGAGCTTGTTGGTCGCATGGATCGAACCGGGCCAGTGCAGGCGTTGCCCGCCCTTGTGGCAGGACAGGCATTGCTCAGTCTGTTTCTCAACCGGCGTGCCCCATTCCTTGGTGAAGCTGATCAAGGCACTCTTGTCTGTGGGATTGGCAGCGTGATTGGAGCCGGGTCCGTGGCAGGCCTCGCAGACCTGTTTTTCGGCTTCGTTCTTCGGATTCTGGCGGAAGACCTTGGCGTGCAGCGTGTGTCCAAAGTTTTTGTTTTCAGTTACATGGCAACCGGCACAGGCCTGCTCGCCCACATAGGTCGCTTCTGCAGCAACCGCTTGTCCGGTCGAAAAAACCAGCAACAATGCGGTTAACGCCGCAAGCACTGCACCCTTACATAAGAACCTTTCCCAGATCATTTCTACTCCCCCTATGGTTAGCTGCCAATTTCTTTACGATGAATATCAACAACGCGGCGAATAATCCGCTGTAAACGGCTTTCCCGACATTGCAATTCCTTGCATTTCCTTGCAATTCGACCGTGTTATTTTTCATTGCGGAAAGTGCTCAGGGAGACAGGTTGGCTCAGGCAGGCAATTCGAAGTCGCTTAAATGCTAAGGAGCCTCTGATTAAGTCCGCCATGAACCGCATTGCTAACAAAAACTGGGGACTCGCCGCGACACGTTACTGCGCAGCAGCCGATTGCGGGAGCGGCCGCCTGCTGCCATTCCCGCACCAGACGCTTCGCGCACCGTGTCATGGCAGCAGTCATTCTACGATGCCAAGGAGCGCAACACCGCGAGCGCCAGTTTTTATTGCAACCCTTCAGGGCATTGGCTTTGCGGGATGAGATGCAAGGAAGGCGATGACGCGAATGGTCATTCCCTTCGCCAGGAGCTTGACGCGGCAGATCGCCCGCGAAGCCGAATGCGCGGCCATGTGGGACTTAATCAGAGGTTCCCTAAAGGTGTTGCGGGGGAGGTTGGTCCGCTGAAAACTTATTCAATCACCACCGGGGCGGTAAAGGCATAACCGACATGATGTACGGTCTTGATCGGCAGGGGCTGCCCCAGGCTGGTCAGGCATTTTTTCCGCAGGCGGGCAAGCATGACATCCAGTCTTTCATCACTATTAAAAATGCGGGGGCCGATAATCTTGTCGGCAATCGCTTTTTTTGAGACCGTTTCACCATTGGCTTCGAACAGACATTTCAGCAGGAGAAGCTCGCGCGCAGTCAGATCAAGAATTTTTCCATCCGGCCCGATCAGACACCAATCCTGCTTTGCAAGATGCCAGATGCCGTCTTTTGGTTCCCCTTTCTGAATCCGCCCCGTTGCAGAGCTGGAAACAGGATGCGCTGGCCGCCGGCCGACGGCTTCGATATTGGCGACCAGTTCGGCCAGATTGACCGGCTTGACCAGGTAACGGTCGGCTCCCGCCTTCAAGCCGGCAAGGCGATCTTCCATGGCATCGCGAGCGCTGACGATGATGACTGTCAGGTCGGGCAACTCATGCAAATGGCGGGCGGCACTGATGCCGTCCTCGCCCGGCAAACCGATGTCGAGCACGACCACCTCGACGGCATCAACCGCAAACCGCCGGTAAAATTCTTCCACACTGCCAACGCCCCAGGCGGGATAACCTTGTGCTTTGAGGTATTCCAGCATGGTGTCCAGCAGATCGGCGTCATCTTCGACGACAGCGATGCGGGCCAACATTTCATGCATGTGTGAAATCATGAGATTTGAAGCTGTTCTTCCCGGTCAGTTGCAAAGTTTAGCGGAATTGTCACTGTAACATGCGCCCCTTCCCCTTCACGGCTTTTCATTTCTACGCGGCCGCCATGCTGGGCTGCAATTCTGGAAACCAGCGACAGTCCCAGTCCTGCGCCGGGAAGGGATGTGACAGATCGACCACGCATGTACTTTTGAAAGATGAATGGAAGTTCGTCAGCGGGGATACCACACCCCTGGTCAATGACTTCGAAACTGCAAACCTGGCCGATACGCTTGATGCGCAATCTGACTTCGCTTCCGGATGGGGAATATTTGATGGCGTTGCCAAGCAGATTGAGCAGCATGATACCCAGCAATTGCGGGTCGGCGTCGAGTAGCGGAAGGTCCGGATCGAGTTCGGTAATGAGCTGATGGCTTTCGGAAATGAGCTGTGTGCCTTCTACTACCGATGCCACAAGTGCGTGAAGGTCGATGGCAGAAGAACGCAAGGTGAGCGCCTCGCTATCCATCCGGCCTTCTGTCAGGCAATTGTCGAGAAAATTGGTTAGACGGGATACTCCGCGCCGAATTCGCGCAATGATGGGAGCCGTATCGCTTTCTGCGGGCAGTTTGATTTCAAGCAATTGGGCTGCAGAATCGATGACTGCAAGCGGCGAACGATACTCGTGCGAGATCATGGCTACCAACTGGCGTTGTTCGGCCAAGGCCAGTTCGGCGGCTTCTTTGGCACGATGAAGTGCGTTCTCCATCCGCTTGCGCTCGGTGATATCGCGCGCCACGGACAGAAAGGCAGGCTTGCCGTCGAATTCAACAAGACGGGAATTCAATTCAACCTGAGTAGGAATACCGTCCTTGCTCACCTGCGTTGTCTCGAAAACGAGTTTGCCTTGTTCCAGTATTGCCTTGATTCGCTCCGGCACCATTGCCGCTGCTTCGGGTGTATCGATGTCGGCCGGACCCAACTGCAACAATTCCTCGTAACTGTAGCCCAGGCGCATACAGGCCGAGCGGTTGACATGGATAAAACGGCCATCCATGCCAACGACAAGAATGGCATCGGAGATCATATCGAAGAGTATTTGAAATTTTTCCCTCGCCTTGGTGACCGCCTCTTCATTCCGCTTGCGCTCGGTAATGTCGAATACCGTTGACCAACTCATCGCAAAATCACCGCCGGAATCATAAATGGCTTTCGAGCTTACAAGCCCGGTAAATACTGTGCCGTCCTTGCGAATCATGTCCACTTCAACATCATAAACAGACTCCTGTTCCATGCATCGCGCAAACCTTTCGTGGAAAGCTTGCCGGCCTGCGGATGTAATTAAATCAGGCCACCTCATTTTTCCGACTACCTCATCCCGCGTATAGCCCAGCCATGCGAGCTCGGTATCGTTGATCCGGCAGATGACGCCATCCTTGTCCAGTGAGTGATAACCGCAGGGAGCGTGGTTGTAAAGGTCTTCAATTTCTTCCGCTGATTTGCGCAGAGACTCCTCGGTTCGCTTGCGCTCGGTGATGTCGCGAATGATCCCGATAGCATGCCAGCCGCCTCGCATCTCAACTGCCGAAATGGAGAGTTCGGCATGGATTTCGCTGCCATCCTTGCGTGTCGCCAAGACCTCGGCGATCTTGCCTATCAGCGGCCCCTCGCCATTCTCCTGGAAGCGGGCGAAACCATGATCCACATCGGCCCGGAAGCACGGTGGAACGATCAGTCGGTGCAACTGCTGCCCCAATACCTCTTCCCGGCTGTACTGGAACATTTTTTGCGCCGCAAGATTCCAGTCGACAATCCGGCATTGCTCGTTGACAACGACAATCGCATCCTGGGCAGCAGCATTGATCTGCCTCAAATAGTCTTCCTTCTCTTTTATTTTCCGAAACACCAGCCAATAGAGTAGCGGAGCAATGACTATGGTCAACACGATGGCATCAATAATGTTCCACGTTGCGCCCGACAACCCGAACATGGGTCTGAAAAACATATGGAGAAGCACCATAAACAGCAGCTCAACGCCGAATATGGAGACAGCCATAGCGATCACTACTCCCAGAGGAGTGTTCAATAATTTTGGCAAATTCCAGTTTTTCATGTTGTGCTCATCCATTTCGACCATTCAATAATTGATTGCAATATCGCCTATTCACAGGAAACATGTCAATGAACAGCCTGCCCCCCACACCGAAATGGGTTGAATGTGATAAAAGCCTTCCCCATCATTTGCAGTTATAATCGGCGCACTTTTGACCAACCATCTTATAAAGGAACAGCATGGAATGAAAAGCGGCAGATTGGCTTCTGTACCCGGTTTGGCCGGAAGCCGAATCAAGCTATCATTGGCAAAAATTCAACTGTTCGTTAGAGACGGAAGGCAGATTCTATGAGTTCACGAGTTTCGTTGAGAGATATTCCGAAGAAAAATATTTTCCGGAAGGGTGATGTTTTCGTGCTTTTTGGCGAGCTGTTTGGCCGAGGCTATGCCAATGGACTGATCGACGAGGCTCGCAGGACAGGTATGACGATTATCGGCGTCACCGTCGGTCGCCGCGACGAGAACAACGCCTTGCGCCCGCTGACCAACGAGGAACTCGCCCAAGCCGAGGCCAATCTCGGAGGGCGCATCATCAATGTTCCCCTGATGGCGGGATTCGATCTGGACGCGCCCGCCGGCGAGCCGACACCGACGGATCTTCTTGGCAACATGACCCTGAAGAGCTGGCAGGACGACAAGCTCGATTGGCAGCACATCGAGAAATGCCGTGCTGTTGGCGTGCAGCGCTTCAAGAGCTCGGTGGCGAAAGTGATGTCCGAACTGGCGCTTCATGTCTTCGCGGGCATTGCTCGACAGCGATCTCGGCAAACTGATCCTGATGAATTTCGATGAGGTCACCGCCAACACGTTCCAGTACCTGATCGAGGGCAGCGCCGCGATACGGGCTCGAGTGGAAAAGGCCGGGGGGCAGGTGCGCTATACCGCCTATGGTTACCACGGCACCGAGGTCCTTATCAATGGCGGTTACGAATGGCAGACCTACACCAACTACACCCAGGGTTACGCCAAGATGCGCCTCGAACGCGTCGCCGAATCCGCCTGGGCCGCTGGGATCAAGGCGACGGTGTACAACTGCCCCGAGATACGCACCAATTCTTCCGATATCTTCGTCGGCGTCGAGCTCTCCCTGTTCCCCCTGCTGAAGGCATTGAAGCGGGAAAATGGCGGTGCTTGGGCCGAATCGCAATGGCAGGTTTGCAGTGCGCTATTACAGGAAGGCTCTACCCTGGAAGGGCTATTGCAGAAGATCAACGCTTACAACGCAAGCGAGGTAATGAAAGGCTTCCGTAATTTCGAGGCCTGGCCGATGGACAACAGCCGGGAACTGGCCGACCTGATGATAGGTACGTCGGACGAGATCACCCAGATGCACAAGGACCGCAAAGCGCTGGTGACCGACTTCTTGAGCGCCCTGGTGCTGGAAGGAACCGGACCGTTGATGTTTTACGAGACCTCGGATCCCGCTGCCCCGGTCATCTGGCTGAATCACGACATCATCGCAAAGCAGCTCATTGAAAGGCACTGCAAGTAAAGGCCTTTTGAAAAACAGTAGCAGGCGGTTTCAACACCACCGCCCAGGGCATAACCGGGCTGCTCCCCAGTAGAAACGCCACCCGCAGGTGGCGTTTCTGTTTTATCGGCAGCAGATCAGGGCTGCTCAACCGTCTCCGGCAAATTCACCTTGATAACGGCCTGCTGTTTGGCGTCGGCCAGATAGGCGCGGAGCATTTCCTCGCCGGTCAGCTGGCGCATTTGTTGCGCATAGCCGGCGCGCCTCTTGTCATCGGGTTTTTCGGCTTCCTTGACGGTGTCTATGCGCACCAGCACATAACCATCCTGCGGCGTTTCCGCTCCAACGTACTGCGGCAATCCGGTCGCATCCGCCTGAAATACTTTGCGTATCACATCCGCATCCAGCGAGCCATGTCGCGCGCGGGTAACGGTCTGGGCGGCAGCCCAGCCCAATGCCGGCTTGTCGCCGCGCTGCAATTGTTCCAGCAACGCCCTGCCCTGTTTTACAGCCAATTCCACTGCCTGCTGGCGCGACAATTTTTGCTGAATCGCTTCCCGCACTTCGTCCAGCGTGCGTATGCTGGCCGGTTTGTATTCCAGAATCCGCGCGGCAACCAGCGTATTGGCCGCCACCTCGATCGCAGCAGTATTGCGTTTGTTCTTCACCGTCTCGTCGGTAAAAATCTCCTGCAACATTTTTGCCGTCCACAGCTCGTCCGCTGTTGTTTCCCTGGCCAACCATCCGCTTTGCTCAATCTTCGCGCCGGCCAGGTCGGCTGCCGGCTTCAGTGTATCGCTTTGCTCATAAACGGTATTGCTGAATTTCTCCGCCAGTTCGGCAAACTTGTCGGTGGCTTTTTGCTGGCGCAGCTTGTTCAGGATGCCTTCCTGCGCCTCATCGAACGACAAGAGTCTGGCAGGTTTAACCGCGAGCAGTTTAATGATGTGATAGCCGAAGTCCGATTTCACCAGCCCGCTGATCTCGTCCTGCTTAAGCGCAAATGCGGCGTCTTCGAACGGCTTGACCATCATGCCGCGGCCAAAAAATCCCAGGTCACCGCCATTTGCGGCAGAGCCCGGATCCTGGGAATTCTGTTTGGCCAGTTCGGCAAACCCGGCAGGATTCTGCCGGAGTTGCTGCAACAGCTTCTCTGCCCGCGCCCTGGCTGCATCCTGTTCGGTCTGCGGCGCGGAGGCGGCTACGGTAATCAGGATATGCGCTGCCTGACGTTCCTCGGGGGCGCCAAAATCATTCGGATGTTCGTCATAGTATTTGCGCACATCCTCTGCATTTACCTCGACCTTTGTCAGTAAATCATTTACCGAGAGACTTACATATTCGACTTTCGCCTGCTCCTGAACCTGGAACTCTTTCTGATTCTGCTCGTAATATTCTTTGACCGCAGTCTCATCCACTTTTGCCTGCGTCAGGTAGGGCTGGAATGATATGGCCGATACGCTTACTGTCCGTTGCTGCTCGTTCAGGCGGATGATGTTATCCGCCACGCCATTCGAGACAAATCCGTTCTGTGTATAGGCATCACGCACCTGCTGGACGAGCAAGTCATCGCGCAGGCGCGCTTCAAACATCAGCAGTGACATGTTCTGGCCTGCCAGCGCGGTTTCATAGCGTTTTTTATCGAATCTGCCGTTATCCTGAAATGCCTCAATACCCTGAATGACTTGTGCCACCTGTTCATCCGGGATGGCCAAACCGGTATCCCGGCCATGCTCGATCAGCAAACGCTGTTCGATCAGATTATTCATCACCGCGCGCTTCATCTCGGGGCTATCCAGCATCGCTGCATCAAAATTTGCACCCATCATTTCACGCAGGCGATCCTGCTGCTGGCGCAGCGCGAACTCGAACTCGCGCTGGGTAATTTTTGCATCATTTACCGTGGCAACGGTTTCTGCCCTGTTCCCGGATTTGTTGTATGAATCCACCCCCCAGAATGCAAACGGCAATACGATAAGCGCCAGAACTATCTGCACCAACCGTTTTCTTTCATGAACAAAATCGAACATAGCAATAACACCAACCTATTGGCCTGGCAGGCACAAAAATGTCGCGTGCAACATTTTCCAGATCCTGTCAGAGAACCAGATATAAAAAAAGGCGAACTTGCGTTCGCCTTGAATTTGGCGGAGTGGACGGGACTCGAACCCGCGACCCCCGGCGTGACAGGCCGGTATTCTAACCAACTGAACTACCACTCCAAAAAACTATTTGTGGTGGGTGCTGACGGGATCGAACCGCCGACATTCGCCTTGTAAGGGCGACGCTCTACCAGCTGAGCTAAGCACCCCCAGCGAAGTCGACTAGTTTACAGCATCCTTCAGTCCCTTGCCAGCGGCAAATTTAGGAACTTTAGCTGCCTTGATCTTGATGGTCGCGCCAGTGCGTGGGTTACGGCCATTGCGCGCTGCGCGCTTGCCAACCTTGAAAGTACCAAAACCAACCAGGCTTACTGTGTCGCCTTTTTTCAATGCTTTTTTAATCGTTTCTACGGTCGCATCCAAAGCGCGAGCAGCAGCAGCTTTGGGCATGTCAGCGGATTTTGCAATTGCATCTACCAGATCAGATTTATTCACGTAAGTCCCCTTTGTAGTGGTTGAAAGTCTAGTGGTTGAAAAACAGGAAGAACCCCTGCAGCGGCTTTATATCAAGGCATCGCAGCTTAGGTCAAGCGATTACGATAATTTTTTTATCTTGCGTCGCGCACAACCGGCTGCTAGCGAAATTTTTCTAGTGCTTGGTTATCGGCGACGCTTCCTGAATGTTGCCGGTTGCCGGCAAATCGGCAGGCGCGGCAGCGCCAGCTGATTCCGGCAAAGGCTCCGGCTTGCGCTCCAGAGCCAGTTCCAGCACCTGATCCACCCATTTGACCGGGTGTATATCCAGCCTGTTTTTGATGTTGTCCGGGATTTCGGCCAGATCCTTGACGTTCTCTTCCGGGATCAGAACCACCTTGATCCCTCCGCGTTGTGCCGCAAGCAGTTTTTCTTTCAAGCCGCCAATCGGCAATACCTCACCACGCAGGGTAATTTCACCGGTCATCGCCACATCGGCACGCACCGGTATTCCCGTCAGCGCCGAGACCATTGCCGTGCACATGCCTATTCCCGCACTCGGGCCATCCTTTGGAATCGCCCCTTCCGGCAAGTGGATGTGCAAATCAGTCTTGTGATAGAACTCCTGGTCGATGCCCAATCGTCTGGCACGGCTGCGCACCACACTCAGTGCGGCCTGAATGGATTCCTGCATCACATCGCCAAGCTTGCCGGTGGTGGTGGTCTTGCCCTTGCCGGGCAGCACGGCGGTTTCGATGGTCAGCAGTTCACCGCCGACCTCGGTCCATGCCAACCCGGTCACCTGCCCGACCTGGTTGTTCTTTTCGGCAACTCCATAAGAGTAGCGGCGCACGCCAAGGTATTTGTCGAGATTGCGCGCGCTGATAACAATTTTCCTGTTGCTTCCCCTTAATGAAAGCGCCTTCACCACCTTGCGGCAAATCTTGGAAATTTCCCGTTCCAGGCCGCGCACCCCCGCCTCGCGCACGTAATAACGCACGATGTCGCGCAATGCGCTTTCAGAAATGCTGATTTCCTCAGGCTTCAGGCCGTTGTTCCTGACCGCCTTGGGCACCAGGTAGCGCGTGGCAATGTTGATTTTTTCATCTTCCATGTAACTGGAAACGTGAATGATCTCCATCCGGTCCATCAGCGGTTCCGGGATGTTCAGGGTGTTTGCCGTTGCCACGAACATCACATCGGAAAGGTCGTATTCCACCTCAACATAGTGATCGACGAATGTGTTGTTCTGTTCCGGATCAAGCACTTCCAGCAGCGCGGAGGACGGATCGCCGCGCATGTCCATGCCCATCTTGTCCACTTCATCGAGCAGGAACAGGGGGTTTTTCACCGCAACCTTGCTCATGTTCTGCAAAATCTTGCCCGGCATGGAGCCGATATAGGTGCGGCGATGCCCGCGAATCTCGGATTCATCGCGCACGCCGCCCAGCGACATGCGCACAAATTTGCGATTGGTGGCACGCGCGATAGACTTCCCGAGCGAGGTCTTGCCGACACCCGGCGGCCCTACCAGGCAAAGGATCGGGGCTTTCAACTTGCTCATGCGTTGTTGCACGGCGAGATACTCGAGAATGCGTTCCTTGACCTTATCCAGGCCATAGTGATCCTCTTCCAGCACGACTTCTGCCTGCTTCAGATCGGTGCTGATTTTTGTTTTCTTCTTCCACGGCAGGCCGATCAGCACGTCCACGTAATTGCGCACTACCGTCGCTTCGGCCGACATCGGCGACATCATGCGCAGTTTTTTCAGTTCCGCCTCGGCCTTGACGCGCGCATCCTTCGGCATATGTGCGGCCTTGATTTTCTTTTCCAGCTCGTCAAAGTCGGTACCCTCCTCGCCCTCGCCCAACTCCTTCTGGATCGCCTTGACCTGCTCGTTCAGGTAATACTCGCGCTGGCTTTTTTCCATCTGGCGTTTCACGCGGCCGCGGATGCGCTTCTCGACCTGGAGAATATCGATTTCTGCTTCCAGCAAGCCGAGCAAATGCTCCAGCCGTTTGCGGATGCCGTAGATTTCCAGCACCTCCTGCTTTTGCTCCAGCTTGAGCGGCAAATGCGCGGCAATGGTATCGACCATACGCCCGGCATCGTCAATGCCGGCTACCGAAGTCAGGATTTCCGGCGGAATTTTTTTATTGAGTTTGACATACTGGTCGAACTGGGCAATCAACGCGCGGCGCATCGCCTCGGATTCGGCATCCGCTCCATCTTCGGCAGGCACGACTTCCACCTCGGCATCAAAATGGCTGTCCGCGTCAAATACGCGCAGCACATTGACGCGCTGTACGCCCTCCACCAGCACCTTTACCGTGCCGTCCGGCAGTTTGAGCATTTGCAGGATATTCGCCATGCTGCCGATGGCATACAGGTCTTCCTTGTCTGGGTTGTCCTTGGCGGCCGATTTTTGCGCGACCAGCACGATGCCCTTGCCGGCCTCCATGGCCGTTTCCAGCGCCTTGATTGACTTAGCGCGACCGACAAACAGCGGGATGACCATATGGGGAAACACCACTACATCGCGTAATGGCAATAATGGGTACAGATCGACTGTAGTAGTACCTGGGGTATCTTGTTCTGACATCGCAATCACCTATTCGTTGACTGTGGGATAAGTGGGGGATGGCTCAAATAAATTCAAGCCCCCTACCATGACAAGATATACAGGGCGGTTGGAACTGCCCGGGCAAGCCGGACTCGTCAGGCCGCCTTGGGCGTATCCGCGTAAATGACCATCGGCTTGATTTCCCCGCTCGAGCCGGCTTCGTCCAGCACTACCTTGCTGACATTCTCCACCGAGGGCAAATCAAACATTACATCCAGCAATGCATTTTCGAGTATCGAGCGCAACCCGCGCGCACCGGTTTTGCGCGCCAATGCCTTGCGCGCAATGGCCAGCAACACGCCTTCACGAAACTCCAGTTCCACGCCTTCCATCGCAAACAGTTTCCGGTACTGCTTGGTCAGCGCGTTCTTCGGCTCAGTCAGGATTTTCACCAAAGCGGCCTCGTCCAGTTCCTCCAGCGTTGCCACCACCGGCAAACGCCCGACAAATTCCGGGATCAGGCCGAATTTGATCAGGTCCTCCGGCTCCACGTCGCGCAAAGTCTCGCCGGTCTTGCGCTCATCGCTGCTGCGGATGGTTGCGCCAAAACCGATACTGGCCTTTGAGGAGCGGTTGCGAATCACCTTTTCCAGGCCGTCAAACGCGCCACCGCAGATAAACAGGATGTTGGCGGTATCCACCTGCAAAAATTCCGTATTCGGGTGCTTGCGCCCGCCCTGCGGCGGAATCGAAGCCTTGGTACCCTCAATCAGCTTGAGCAGTGCCTGTTGCACGCCCTCGCCGGACACATCGCGCGTAATCGAGGGGTTATCCGACTTGCGCGAAATCTTGTCGATCTCGTCCACGTACACGATGCCGCGTTGCGCCTTTTCCACGTCATAATCGCAGGCCTGCAGCAGTTTCTGGATAATATTTTCGACATCCTCGCCGACGTAGCCCGCCTCTGTCAGCGTGGTGGCATCGGCCATCACGAACGGCACGTCCAGCAAACGTGCCAGTGTTTGCGCCAGCAGGGTCTTGCCGGAACCGGTCGGGCCGACCAGCAGGATGTTGCTCTTGGCCAGTTCCACGCCGTCCTTGTCGCTGCTCCTGAGGCGCTTGTAGTGGTTATACACCGCTACCGACAGAATCCGCTTGGCTCGTTCCTGGCCGATCACATATTCATCCAGCGTTGCGCAAATTTCTTTCGGTATGGGCAAATCCGTTTTATCGGCTTTGGTCTGATCGCTCTGGATTTCCTCGCGCATGATGTCGTTGCACAGCGCAATGCATTCATCGCACACGAACACCGACGGGCCCGCAATCAGCTTGCGTACCTCATGCTGGCTCTTGCCGCAGAATGAACAGTAAAGCAATTTATCACCCGATTTTTTATCACCAGCCATCGCTGCCACCTCTGTGTCGTGTTATCGGCAATTCACTCAGTTTCTCAAACACGCTTTTCCAGCACCTGATCCGCCAGGCCGTATTTCACCGCATCCGGCGCGCTCAGGAAATTATCTCGGTCCGTATCGCGCTCAATCGTTTCAACCGGTTGCCCGGTGTGCTGCGCCAACAGCTGATTGAGCCTCTGCTTCAGATACAAGATCTCCCGTGCATGAATTTCCACATCCGAAGCCTGGCCACGGAAGCCGCCCAGCGGCTGATGAATCATTACGCGTGAATTGGGCAGGCAGAAACGCTTGCCCTTCTCGCCCGCCGCCAGCAGGAACGCGCCCATGCTGGCCGCCTGGCCGATGCACAACGTGCTGACGTTCGGCTTGATGAATTGCATGGTGTCATAAATCGCCATACCGGCGGTCACCGAACCACCCGGCGAATTGATGTAGAAATGAATGTCCTTGTCCGGATTTTCCGATTCCAGAAACAGCATCTGCGCCACGATCAGATTCGCCGTATGGTCATTGACCTCGCCGACCAGAAATACCACACGCTCCTTGAGCAGGCGCGAATAGATGTCATAGGCCCGCTCACCGCGCCCGCTGGTTTCCACGACCATCGGGATCAGCCCGATATTTTGCGGTTCTTGATAATGCGTCACGTCAGTTTCCCATCAATTCTTTAAAAGAGACTGCCTTGTCTGCGGTCTTTGCCTGCCCTGTTACCCAGTCCGCCACATTCCTCTCCAGCGCCAGATTTTCCATCTCCTGCAACTGGGCAGAATTGGCGTAAAGCCAGTTTACCACTTCCTCCGGCTGGTCAAAGCTTTGCGCATAATGATCCACCAGCGCCCGCACCTGCTCGGGCTTGGCCATCAAATCGTGTTTCTGCGCCAACTCTGCAGAAAGCAGGCCGAGCTTGATGCGTTTTATGGCGCGCTCAGTGAACAATTCCGGCGGCAGCCTCACATCTTTCACTTTCATCCCGCGCGACTCCATATCCCGCATGGCCTGCTGCATCAGATTCTGCACTTCCCATTCCACCAGGGATTTGGGCAGATCAAACAACGCCACCTTCAGCAACGCCTCCATCGCCGCTTCCTTGTTGCGCGCTTTCAGGCGGCTCTCCACTTCGCGCTGCAGATTGGCGCGAATTTCGTCCTGCAACTTGCCGACATCACCATCCGTGATCCCAATGGATTCGGCAAAATCCGCATCCACCTCCGGCAATTTCGGCTCTTCCACGCGATGCAGGGTGATGGTGAAAGTGACTTGCCTGCCCGCCACATCCTTGCCGTGGTAATCGTCCGGAAAAGTCATATCAAAAGACCTGGTTTCGCCCGCCTTCATGCCGGTAACGGCAGCTTCGAACTCCGGCAACATGCGCCCCACGCCCAACACGAACGGGTAATCTTTGGCTTCGCCACCCTGAAAGATTTCGCCGTCCAGCCTGCCGACAAAATCGATGCGCACCTGGTCCTCGGCTTGCGCGGCACGGTCAACCGGCACAAACACGGCGCGCTGCTTGCGCAGCGTCGCAATGGTGCCGTCCACGTCAGCCTGTGTCAGCTCATAAACCAGGCGCTCTACCGTTTCCCCCGATAAATCGCCCATCACCACTTCCGGGTACACCTCGAAAGTCGCGCTGTACTCGATCAAATCGGCATTCAGGTCGTTAGTCTTGATCTCGAATTGCGGATATCCGGCCACCCTCAGGTTATTGAGTTGCGCGGCCTCGGCAAATGAGCGCTGCAGCGCATCGCCCAAAGCTTCCTGGTGCGCCTGCGCACCGTAATGCTGCTCCAGAATTTTTGCCGGAACCTTTCCCGGGCGAAACCCGGCAATTTTTGCGGTACGCCCGATTTTTTTCAGGCGGGTAGCCACCTCGCCACGAATGGCTTGTTGAGGAATGGATGCGTTAAGACGACGCTCTAACGCGCTCACAGTTTCTACGCTGGACATGCTTGGGTTCCCTTGAATTGAAGTTGAATTAGGTGCTGGTGCGAAAGGAGAGACTCGAACTCTCACGCCTTGCGGCGCTGGAACCTAAATCCAGTGCGTCTACCAATTCCGCCACTTTCGCGCTGTTGCGCTTCCAGCTTTGCCGGGCGGATTATAGCACTAAGAGTTCATTTTATCCCCACCACCGTGCGCCCGCGCAGCCTGCCTTGCAGCAGTTGCGGGAACACTTGCGGCAACTCGGCGAAGGGCACGGTATGCGCCACCTGCGCCAGCAACCGCGGGCGCAGATCAGTTGCCAGGCGCCGCCAGATTTCGCGGCGCAGCGGCATCGCGGTGGCGGCGGAGTCAATGCCGATCAGGCGCACCCCGCGCAGGATGAAGGGCATCACCGTGGTGTGCAGCTCGATGCCGCCCGCGTTGCCGAAGCTGGCGATCACGCCGTTCTGCCGCATGGTGCGCGTCAGCCACGCCAGCGTCTCGCCGCCCACCGCATCCAGCGCGCCCGCCCATTGTGCTTTTTCCAATGGGCGCGTGCCCATCAGCATATCTTTGCGCGGCAAAATTTCCGCCGCGCCGAGCGACTTCAGGTAATCGTGTTCGGCCTCTTTCCCGGTCAGCGCAACCACGTGATAGCCCAGCTGCGCCAGCATCTGGATCGCGAGGCTCGCCACCCCGCCGGTCGCGCCGGTGACGATCACCTTGCCGTTTTCCGGACACAACTCGTTCTGTTCCAGGCGGTGTATCGACAGCGCGGCGGCAAAACCCGCCGTGCCGATTGCCATCGCATCAGACAGCGTCAGCCCTTGCGGCAGCGGCACCACCCAATCGGCGGGAACGCGTACGTATTCGGCAAAGCCGCCGTCATGATCCACGCCCATGCCGTAGCCGGTGACCAGCACCGCCTCGCCCGCCTTGAAGCGCGCATCGGACGAACTGGCCACCACGCCCGCCGCGTCTACCCCGCCGACGCAGGGAAAACGGCGCACCACCTTGCCCGCGCCCGTCGCGGCGAGCGCATCCTTGTAATTCACGCTGGAAAAATGCGCCTGAATGACCACTTCGCCGGGATCAAGATCATCCAGTGTCAGTTCGACAAAGCGTCCGGCGGATTGGCCGTCTTCTTCGAAAATCCGGTAGGCACGAAAAAAGCTCATTACAGATCGAGCAACACCCGCCCCGGATATTCCAGCGCTTCCTTGATGGCGACGAGGAACAGCACCGCCTCGCGGCCGTCGATGATGCGGTGATCGTAGGACAGAGCGAGGTAATTCATCGGACGGATCACCACCTGGCCGTTCTCCGCCACCGGCCGGTCCCTGGTGGCGTGAATGCCGAGGATGGCGCTCTGCGGCGGGTTGATGATCGGGGTGGAGAGCATCGAGCCGAACACGCCGCCGTTGGAAACGGTGAACGTGCCGCCGCTCAATTCTTCCATACCGAGCTTGCCGCTTTGGGCGCGCGCGCCGAAATCGGCGATCTGCTTTTCGATGTCGGCAAAGGACAGTTTATCGGCATCGCGGATGATCGGCACGACCAGTCCGCGCTCGCTGCCGATGGCCACGCCGATGTCGAAGTAGCCGTGATAGATGATGTCCGTGCCGTCCACCGAGGCATTGACGACGGGGAATTTCTGTAACGCCAGCACCACCGCCTTGACGAAGAACGAGGAGAAACCGAGCTTGACACCGTGCTTCTTCTCGAACGCATCCCTGTACTTGTTGCGCAGGTCGATCACCGGCTGCATGTTCACTTCGTTGAAGGTGGTCAGGATCGCGGCGTTCTGTTGCGATTGCAGCAGGCGCTCGGCGATGCGCTGGCGGATGCGCGTCATTGGTACGCGCTGCTCCGGGCGGCTGCCGGAAGGTGCGATGGCCGTAATCGCTTGCGGCGCACTTTCGCCCGGCACTTGTGCTTGGGATACCGGCTGAATCGCATGCAGCACATCCTCTTTGGTAATGCGACCACTGCGACCGCTGCCCTGCAGACTGCCGGCATCAACCTCGTGCTCGCGCGCCAGCTTGCGCACCGAAGGCGGCACGGCAGCGCTGGCCGCTGCAAGCGGCGCGGCAGTCCGGGCTGCTGCCCCGGTATCGATCTGCGCGATCAGTTCATTGCCGGTTACTTTTTCGCCATTACCCCTGATGATCTTGCTCAGTACGCCGGACTTGCTCGCAGGCAGCTCCAGCACCACCTTGTCGGTCTCGATGTCGATCAGGTTTTCGCCCTCGCTCACCGCCTCGCCCACCTGCTTGTGCCAGGTCAGCAGCGTGGCTTCGGAAACCGATTCGGACAGTTGCGGTACTTTGACTTCAACGATGCTCATGGTGTGTTGCTCCGGGATTGGGTTTGACGTCGAGATTGTCGCGGAAGGCGGCCTCGATCACCGCCTTCTGCTGCTCCTGATGCACCGCCAGATAACCCGCGGCGGGTGCGGCAGATGAAGGACGCAGAGCATAGTCCAGGCGCATCCCTTTGCGCAAATGGCGCAGCAGATAATGCTGGATGCGATGCCACGCGCCCTGGTTGCCCGGCTCTTCCTGGCACCACACCACTTCTGTGGCATTCGGACAGGCGTCTATCCGGGCCGCGAAGTCATCGTGCGGGAACGGATAAAGCTGTTCGATGCGGATGATCGCCATGTCCTGGATCCCCCTGGCGCGCCGCGCCGCGAGCAGCTCGTAATACACCTTGCCGCTGCACGCGATGATGCGCCGCACCTTCCTGTTATCCAGCTCATCGACTTCAGCCATCACCGGCTGGAATTTTCCCCGAGCAAATTCATCCAGCGGCGAAGCCGCATCCTTGCTGCGCAGCAGACTCTTGGGGGTGAACACGATCAGCGGTTTGCGCAAAGGGCGCAGCATCTGGCGGCGCAGCAGGTGGAACATCTGCGCGGCGTTGGAGGGGATGCACACCTGGATGTTGTAGTCGGCACACAGTTGCAGGTAGCGTTCGATGCGCCCGGAGGAATGCTCCGCGCCCTGCCCCTCGTAGCCGTGCGGCAGCAGCATCACCAGCCCGCACAGCCTGCCCCACTTCACTTCGCCGGAAGCGATGAACTGGTCGATCACCACTTGCGCGCCATTGGCAAAATCGCCGAACTGCGCTTCCCACAACACCAGCGAATTCGGTTCGGCAGTAGCGTAACCATATTCAAAACCCAGCACCGCCTCCTCGGATAGCAATGAATCGATCGCGATGAAGTCCGCCTGACCGGGCGCGAGATGTTGCAGCGGCGTATACGCGCCTTCGTGCCGCTCCCTGCTGTTCTGGTCATGCCAGGTGGCGTGGCGGTGAAAGAACGTGCCGCGCTGGCTGTCCTGGCCGGAAAACCGCACCGGATAACCCTCGGTGAGCAACGTGGCATAGGCGAGGTTTTCCGCCATGCCCCAGTCCAGCGGCAAATCCCCGCGCGCCATGGCTATGCGGCCTTCCACGATTTTCTGCACGCGCGGGTGCAGCGCAAAATTCTCCGGGACGGCGGTCAACGGCACGGCCAGTTGCTGCAGGCGTTGCAGCGGCACGGCGGTGTCCACCGGAATGTTCCATGCGATGTCGTGCTGGAAACTTTTCCAGTCGGCGGCTGATTTACTTTCGTGTTTTTCCAGTGCGGGCTGGATCGAATTGCGTCCCTCATTCATCGCCTCGCGGTAGGCTGCAATCATCGTATCCGCCTCGCCGGCCTGAATCACACCCTGCTCGGCCAGCCGCTGCGCATACAGGGCACGCGTGCCGGGATGCTGGCGAATGATGCGATACATGGACGGTTGCGTGACCAGCGGCTCGTCCTGCTCGTTGTGTCCCAGCTTGCGGAAACACACCAGGTCGATCACCACGTCCTTGTGGAACTGCATGCGGTAATCGAGCGCGATCTCCGTCACCAGCAGCGCCGCTTCCGGATCGTCCGCATTGACATGGAAAATCGGCGCCTCCACCATCTTCGCCACGTCGCTGCAATAGGTGCTGGAACGCATATCGCGCACATCGGACGCGGTAAACCCGATCTGGTTGTTGATGATGACATGCAGCGTGCCGCCGGTGCGATAGCCGCACGTCTGCGACATGCTCAGCGTTTCCATCACCACGCCCTGCCCGGCAAACGCCGCATCGCCGTGCAACAGGATCGGCATGACTTTCGAGCCGTCCAAATCCTTGCGGCGGTGCTGGCGGGCGCGCACCGAACCTTCCACCACCGGATCGACGATTTCCAGGTGGGACGGATTGAACGCCAGCGCGATATGCAGTTCGCCGCCCGGCGTGGCAATGTCGGCGGAAAACCCCTGATGGTATTTCACGTCGCCGGAAGCCAGCTGTTCGGCGTGGATGCCTTCAAATTCGGCAAACAGCATCTTCGGCTGTTTGCCGAGAATGTTCACCAGCACATTCAGCCGCCCGCGATGCGCCATGCCGATCACGGCTTCCTGCACGCCCTGCCCGCCGGCGCGTTGCAGCAGGTGGTCGAGCAGCGGGATCAGCGTCTCGCCGCCTTCCAGCGAGAAGCGTTTCTGCCCGACATATTTGGTGTGCAGGTAGCGCTCCAGTGTCTCGGCGGCAGTCAGCCGTTCCAGGATACGGCGACGCAGTGCAGCGTCATAACCGGCTTGCCCGCGCACGCTTTCCAGGCGATTCTGAATCCAGCGTTTCTTTGCCACACTGCCGAGGTACATGTATTCCGATCCGATGCTGCCGCAATAAGTCCGGCGCAACAGCTGCAGAATTTCGCGCAAGGTCATGCGCGGCGCGCCACCCGCCATGGATACTGTATCGAAGATGCTGTCCATGTCGGCTTCGCCCAGGCCGTAATGCGCCGGGTCAAGCTCGGCGATCATCGGCTTGATATGGCGATTCAGCGGATCGAGATTGGCAACGCGCATACCGAGAAAACGATGCGCATTGATGAGCTGCAAAACACGGGCTTGCTTGCATTCCGGATCGGCATCCGGGGAAGGCGCCTTGCCGGCGGACGCTTGCGGCAAGGCCGCAAAAGCACGCCGAATCGGGCTGTGCGCCACATCATGCGCGCCATTCGCCAGAGGCGGCAGCGCGTCGAAATAGGCACGCCATATGTCCGGCACGGCGTCAGCATCAACAAGATATTGCTCGTACAACTCCTCGATGAAGGGCGCGTTCGCGCCGAACAGCAGCGAGCTGTCCTGCATCAGTTTCAGAAAACTGGCCGGTTTGTTCAACGTTGCCCCGCTGCTGCGTAATCGCGCCGCGTCGCACCTATATACAACTGGCGCGGACGGCCGATCTGGTGATCGCGACCGACCATCATCTGGTTCCACTGAGAAATCCAGCCGAAGGTGCGGTGAAGCATGGAAACGAAACCGGGAAGCGGTAGCTGGATGAGATGCAAATCGAAATGTTTCGGGCGTTGTTTATTCATCGCTGATCCATGCCATGACGTAATGCCGATTTGCGTAATGCTACACCTTTTGCATGGCGCGAAAAAATCAAAACAATTATGATTCGGATTCTTTTGCCTAAAATCACTTGTTCAGAGGAAAGAAACATGAAAGCACCTATCCGCATCACCATCACCGGAGCGGCTGGCCAAATCAGCTATGCAGCCCTGTTCCGCATCGCCAATGGCATCATGCTGGGGCAAGAGCAGCCCATCATCCTGCAACTGCTGGACTTGCCGCAAGCGCAGACGATGCTACGTGGCGTGATGATGGAACTGGAGGACTGTGCCTTTCCGTTGCTGCAGCAAATCGTTATCACTGATGACCCGAAAGTCGCGTTCAGGGATACCGAAATCGCCTTGCTGATCGGCGCGCGCCCGCGCAGCAAGGGCATGGAACGCAAGGACCTGATGGAAGCCAACGGCGCGATTTTCTCCGAGCAAGGCAAGCTGCTCAACGAATATGCGGAACGCCATGTCAAGGTGCTGGTGGTGGGCAACCCCGCCAATACCAACGCGCTGATCGCGATGAAGAACGCACCCGACCTCGACCCGCGCAACTTCACCTCGATGATGCGTCTGGACCACAATCGCGCCATTGCGCAGGTTGGGCAAAAGCTGTTCCAGCCGATCCAGGACATCAAGAAGATGATCGTCTGGGGCAACCATTCCGGCTCACAATACCCCGATCTGGACCATGCCGAGATTCGCGGCAAACTGGTGCGCGATGTTTTGCCGGATCAGGAATGGGTGGAACGCGAATTCATCCCTACCGTGCAGAACCGCGGCGCCGCGGTCATCGAGGCGCGCGGCTCATCCAGCGCAGCGAGCGCCGCGAATGCCGCCATCTACCATGTCCACGACTGGGTGCTCGGCGCACATCACAACAACTGGGTGACCATGGGCGTTCCGTCCGATGGCAGCTACGGGATCCCCGAGGGCGTGATCTACGGTTTTCCGGTGAGATGCAAACAGGGCGAATACCATATCGTGCAAGGCCTGTCGATCAGCGAACAGGGCCGCAAATACATGGACAACAGCTATCAGGAACTGGTCGAGGAACGCGAGCATGTGAAGCATTTGCTGGGATAGTCATCTGACATTTCGAGCGCGGTGATGGAGGCAAAGCTTGCACTTCGTCATTTCGCAAACAAGAAAATCCAGCAAGGTAATAATGCTCTTGTTGAAACCTACTGGATTCCCACAACCCTCACCCTAGCCCTCTCCCGCCCGCGGAAGAGGGAATGATTGCAGTGGCGGCCGTGCATCACGAATCAGGCAAGAATCAATAAGCTGTACGGAGAAAAGAAATGGCGTTATCCATTACGGATGATTGCATCAATTGCGGTCTTTGTGAGCCGGAGTGCCCCACCGGGGCAATCTCCGAGGGGGATTATATTTATGTTATCGACCCGGACAAATGCAATGAGTGCGTGGGCTACTTTGACCAGCCCCGCTGTGTCGTTGTGGGCCCGGTAGATTGTTTTCTGGATGCCGAGGGCAAACCGTTTCGTTTGCCGCGCACATAAATTATTGCCCTGTCCCCAATCTTCTAATTCCCGGATTCAACCGTCCGAATCTCGCTGATTTTCACCCGCCACTCCGCCGGTCCGGTTTCATGCACCGACGTGCCGTTGGTGTCCACCGCCACGGTGACCGGCATGTCCTGCACGGTGAATTCGTAGATGGCTTCCATCCCCAGATCGGCGAAGGCCAGTACTCTGGCGGCCTTGATTGCCTTGGATACCAGATAAGCCGCACCGCCGACCGCCATGAGGTACACCGCCTTGTGCTTCTTGATCGCATCGATGGCTTCCGGGCCGCGCTCGGACTTGCCGACCATGCCGATCAGGCCGGTTTTGGCCAGCATCGTCTCGGTGAACTTGTCCATGCGCGTCGCGGTGGTGGGGCCGGCGGGGCCGACCACTTCGTCGCGCACCGGGTCGACCGGGCCGACGTAGTAGATGAAGCGGTTGGTGAAATCCACCGGCAAGGCTTCGCCGCGCGCCAGCATCTCGGCGATGCGCTTGTGGGCGGCATCGCGGCCGGTGAGCAGCTTGCCGTTCAGCAGCAAGGTCTCGCCCGGTTTCCAGCTCGCGATCTCTTCGCGCGTGATGGTATCGAGATTGACGCGGCGCGAGTCGGCGGAGGCATGCCATTCGATCTTCGGCCACTCTTCCAGCGCGGGCGGCGTCAGCACCGCGGGGCCATTGCCGTCGAGGGTGAAGTGGATGTGGCGCGTGGCGGCGCAGTTGGGGATGATGGCTACGGGCAGGCTCGCGGCGTGCGTGGGGTAGTCCCTGATCTTGACGTCCACCACTGTGGTGAGGCCGCCCAGCCCCTGCGCGCCGATGCCCAGCGCGTTGATCTTATCGAACAGTTCCAGGCGCAGTTCCTCGATGCGGTTTTTCGCGCCGCGCGCTTGCAGTTCCTGGATGTCCACCGGCTCCATCAGCGCCTCCTTGGCGAGCAACATGGCCTTCTCCGCCGTGCCGCCGATGCCGACGCCGAGGATGCCCGGCGGGCACCAGCCCGCGCCCATTTCGGGCAAGGCCTCCAGCACCCAGTCCACGATGCTGTCCGAGGGATTGAGTGCGGCGAACTTGGACTTGTTCTCCGAGCCGCCGCCCTTGGCTGCGAGCGTCACCTCGACCTCGTTGCCGGGGACGATCTCAAAATGGATCACCGCGGGCGTGTTATCTTTCGTGTTCTTGCGCGCGCCGGCCGGATCGGCGAGCACCGAGGCGCGCAGCGTGTTGTCCGGGTTTAGATAGGCGCGGCGCACTCCCTCGTTGACCATATCGGCGACGCTCATCTGCGCATCGTCCCAGCGCACCTCCATGCCCACCTTGACGAAGGCCGTCACGATGCCGGTATCCTGGCAGATCGGGCGGTGCCCCTGCGCGCTCATGCGCGAGTTGGTGAGAATCTGCGCGATGGCATCGCGCGCCGCAGGCGACTGCTCCCGTTCGTAGGCTTTGCCCAGTGCCTTGATGTAATCCAGCGGGTGGTAATAGGAAATGTATTGCAGCGCATCGGCAACGCTGGCGATGAAGTCTTCTTGATGGATGGTTGTCATTTATTTTACGCCGGACAGTCAGCCGGTCTGGATTAAAATTGGAAATTAAAAAGCTCTTGGTACGCGGGCCGCCAATATAACTATTGGCCATTCGACTGGCAATACTCCCAATATAAAGAAGGCAAACAGAGTAGCGGAAAATCAGGGCGCCTGGCGTTGCCGCACCGCTTCAAACAAACATATCGCCGTCGCTGCCGCGGCATTCAGCGACTCGACCTTGCCGGGCATTGGGATGGCCATTTCTTGCGTGGCGAGATTCAGCAGAGCGGCAGACAGCCCTGCCCCTTCGTTGCCGATCAGAAACGCGACATTGCCGCGCAAGTCACAGTCATACAGACTGTGCGTGGCCGGCAAAGCGGCTGCCAATATCCTGCCCGGGAATGCCTTGGCCACGCCCGGCAAATCCTGCCGCTCATGAACATTCAGCACAAAATGCCCGCCCATCGCGGCGCGCAGCACTTTTGGCGACCACGCATCAGCACACCCCGCGGACAGAAACACCGCATCGCACCCCGCCGCTGCCGCCGAACGCAACATCGAACCGAGATTACCCGGATCCTGGATGTCCTCCAGCAATAAGGCAAAGCGGCTATCTGAAACTGCGGCGGCTGGCTGTGGCAAGTCGATCAGTGCGAGGATGCCGGTCGGCGTTTTCAGTTCGCTCAGTGCGGCAAACAACCTGTCATCCAGTTGCGTCACCGGCAGGCCTGCTGTGCGTTCGAGCAGCGCCTCCACCTCCGCATCGCCCAGCGCCGCGCTGTTCACCAGGATATGCAATGGCCGGAAACCGCTGTTCAGGTACGCCGCCAGCAAGTGTGTGCCGTCCAGCAAGGTCCGCTTCTGTTTACCCCGCTGTCGCGCCGAATCCGCCAGCCTGGCAATTTCTTTGAAGAAAGGGTTGTCGCGCGATTCGATAAATTTCATGCCTTGGTATTTCCCGAGTCCGGGGCGCAATGAATCACGCTCTTACGGTAACGTCCCGCTTGCCCGCGCTTGCGGATCGCCGCCATCCAGGATGGATCGGTTACAGTGCGCTCTCGTTGACTTCGCCGGTGCGAATGCGGATCACCTGTTCCACCGTCGAGATAAAAATCTTGCCGTCGCCGATTTTCCCGGTATGCGCAGCCTTGATGATCGCTTCGACGGCCGTGTCGAGCAGACCGGCCGGCACCACCACTTCCACTTTGATCTTGGGCAGGAAATCCACCACATATTCGGCACCGCGATACAGTTCGGTATGCCCTTTTTGCCGCCCGAAGCCTTTTACTTCGATGACCGTCAAACCGCTCACCCCCAGTTCGGAAAGCGCTTCACGCACTTCGTCCAGTTTGAATGGCTTGATAATCGCTTCGATCTTCTTCATGGTGCCCCCTAAGTGTATTGATTGCTTTATTGGTTTTGCCTGGCCACTCGGTCAGACCGGCAAAAAATGCCGGTTAAACCGCCGGCGATTCCTGTTCCTGCCGGTATGCTGTCTATTGTACCGCCAGAAAGCCTTGCGTAATGGTCAATTCCTGCCGGACAGCACAGCAACAATTTTTTCATGCTTGTTTTTTCTGGCGAGGTCCAGTGCGGTCGCTCCATCGGCATATTTTGCCCCGGGATTCGCGCCCTTTTCAAGCAGCAGCATGACCTCCGCATAATGCCCGTTTGCCGTCGCCTTATGCAAAGGTGTCCAGCCGTCATTGGATGCGGCATTCACATCCGCGCCCCTTTCAATAAGCATCAGGCTCACCGACAGGTGGCCGCGTGTAGCCGCTTGCAGCAAGGCCGACCAGCCATGATTGCTGCGCGCATTGACATTGGCCTGCCTGTCCAGCAGCAACTTCACCACTTTGGTATAACCATTGAACGCCGCCCAGTGCAAGGGAGTGTAACCGGCAGTGTCTTTATGATGAATATCCGCGCCGCTCCTGATCAGCAGGGCGGCCATTTCCTGGTTTCCATTAAATGCGGAAATCATCAAGGGCGTCCATTGCCTTTCATCACAGGTATCGACGTTCATCCCGGAATTCAGGAACAAGGCAACCATTTCACTCTGGCCGGATTCGCAGGCCTTGATGAATCCTTGCGGGGAATATGACACGCCCTGCTGCTCGATTTCCTGCTGGATCGTATTGGAGACATGGCCCCAGGGATTGGCCTCTTCCCGAACACGCTGGCGTGCATGCACCGAGCTCAGATACATGATGTCGGATGCCACTTTCGGTGGAAATCCCTGGCGATCCGGGCGGCTGCTGACCATTAAATCAGTAAAGTAGGCATCAATATCGGCGGAATCCCACAATTCCATGATCCTGTTCAGCACGCGCGGATACTGCTGTTCCAGGGCATGCGGGTAATTCTGCTCACGATTGTCGAGGATATTGAGTAATCTGGAATTCATGATTTGCGGAATGTGTTCAGGGGCATCTGCCAAAATATAAGTTGACGACTATAAAGATAAAGCAACATAACAAACTTATGGCCAGGCGCAAAACCGTACCCGCGCATTTCAGCCCAACGATCATGGCGCAGCCCCCTGAATGATGAATCGTCTGCGCCCCGATCGTTGGCCGCAAGCTCGAAACTTCGCTTCGCTCGTTTTCCCTCACCCCCGTCCCCCCTCTCCCGCAAGCGGGCGATGGGTACAGGCGGTCGCTACGCGAGATTCACGTTAAATTGCGGTAGGCCACTGACAGTATTTCCAGCTCCTGGACACCGGACGGCGTGCGCAATGTTGCCGTTTCACCTTCGCGCAGTTTGAGCAATGCCCTTGCCAATGGCGATATCCAGCTGATCAGGCCGCTTCCGGCATCTGCCTCATCCACCCCGACAATACTGTAAATGCTCTCACAGCCGCTGCTGTCGCAAACCGTTACCGTCGCACCGAAGAATATCTGCTCACATTCCCCGCGCCGCGCCGGATCGACCACCTCGGCCTGCTCCAGACGCTTGCGCAGGAAACGCACGCGGCGATCAATCTCGCGCAGGCGTTTTTTGCCGTAGATATAGTCGCCGTTTTCCGAGCGATCGCCGTTGGAAGCCGCCCAGGCAACCATCTGCACCAATGCCGGGCGCTCAACTTTCCAAAGCTGATCCAGTTCTTCTTTCAGCTTGCAGTAACCGTTGGGCGTGATGTAATTTTTGACACCCATGGGCAACTGAATCGCCGGGCCCAGTTCGTCGTCGCCACTGTCGTCTTCGCGTGTAAAGGCTTTACTCATGCGGGGATTTTACAGCATGGCAGCGCCTGGCCCGGGTGTTGTGATTGCTCAATTCAGGAAACCTGCACAGCATGGCATCTGCCGGGAAATTGCCGTGATGTGTAAATTTCTTCTCAAAAAAGAGCCGTTCCGATATTATCGCCACACGGCGAACGGCCTTGTCACAGGGCTGACATGCAATTTCAATCTCAAACTCTCCGCGAGGTGTTCATGAACCACCCAGGCTTCATCGGATTTGAAAGCTGAACCGGATCATGTTCTCCCTGCTCAATGCATTCGACAAAAAACCGGACCATCCCATGTCCGACATGAAGGAGGCCAGGAAGCTGCTGACCGACCTGCCGCAAAACAACGCCTTCAAGGCGCTGGAAGACGTCACCTTCTGGCTGACCTCAATCAAGGACGCGCAAGGTTTCCACCCCGAGGTTCGCGCCAACATCGTCATGCTGCTGGATGAAACCGGACAACCGCTGGAGGCGGAACTGCTCCACCAGTATCTGAGCGAACCGCATTTGCAGGACTTTCATGGGTTGCACCTGTGGCAAGGGATACACAATTTTGCGCGCGCCCTGACCGAAGCCTATTCGGCCTGCATCAGCGAATATCAGCAGGCGGAGAATAAACCCTGGGAACTCAAGGAAAACCTGGCGCTTGTCTGTGTCAGGCTGTTGCGTGCCGTCACCGAGCAGATGAAGCTGGAATTGATGCGTTATGTGGACGTTGAGCAGCCGGTCTGGGATCAGTTGTGCAGTTGCTACAATTTCGCCGAAGCCAACCAGGTTGCCGATGCCATGGTTTTTCCTTACCCAAAGCATGTCATCCACATCAGCCCGCAAAGAGAACTGGCGCGGGCACTGATGCTGTATGTATCTTCCCCGGGCACGCTGGCGCCGGATCAGATCGAGGTGAGTTACCGCATTGCCGGCCGCTTGGTGGGTTTCTTCGATTTCAAAACGGAACCCGATCCCGACTGCGCCTATTTTTTTGACCTGTCCAGTCCCGGCGCACCTGGAAATGCGGGCAGCAATCTTCCGCTAACGCCAGCCATACGCTTCTTCGGGGCAGTCAAGGCGCTTCCTGCCGTGGAGAAAATCATCAGCCAGAATGAGCATGACTTCGCCGACCCGGAACGGCGCTTCGGCAACGAGTTCACGCCGGCAGGCAAGCTCACTGTCTTGAAACATCTGCGAGTGCACTGGGACAGGAATCCGCCGCACCGCCATCAGGAACGGAAAGGGATCAGCGCCACCATCGATGTGACTCACAGTTTCAAAACCATCAGCCAGTTGGTGACGCGCGTCGATATAGGCAGCATGATCAAACTCTCCGAAGAAGACGCGGTTGCATTGAAAAACAAGGCCAGTATCAGCCTGGCCACCGACGACAATGTCGATTACACCACCGAAGAATGGCCGGTTCTGGACATGAGTGTTGACGGGATTGGCTGCACGATCCCGAAGGCAGCCGGCAACTGGGTAAAAATCGGCGACCTGTGCGGGCTGAAGCCCAAAAACAGCCCGTTATGGTGGGTCGGTATGGTTCGCCGGCTCAAAACCGACCCCAACGGCATCGTGCATGCGGGAGTCGAAATCCTCGCCAAAAAACCCTTGTCGGTATGGCTGCGCACCCTCGGCAAGGGCGCCGAAAAAGCCTCCAACTGGGAAAGCAGTTCCGGCTCTTTTGCATATGATTATCTGCCGACCATCCTGCTGCCGGATGCTGATAATTCCTACGCCAACGCCACGATGCTGATGGAGTCGGGCAGCTTCGTGTTGGGCAGCATCTACCAGATGATGATGGGAGAAAAGAGCCGCGAAATCAGACTGACCGGCCTGCTGGCGGAGGGCGAGGACTACGAACAGTTAAGTTTCGAGTGGCTCAATCCTGATCAGGGTTGAGCTTCGATTTTGTCATTCCGGCATAATCCGGAATCAGTTCAGGGGCCGCTGCCTTTACAGTCCCTGTCATTGAATGAGCAGGTGTCGTCCTGGATGTGGCCTTTGTAATGATCTTCAAACGCACGGCAGATGTCCGGCTTGAACAGCCACTGGTTATCAGGCGTGGTGAAACGCATTGCGTCTACCGGAAATTCCTGCTCCTGGTAAACCTCGATAATCTGCACCTCGCCGGGTTGTATATGATTGCGGTGCAGGTATTCCACCAGCCCGCAAATCGTATCCGAGAAATAGGAATTGTATTCCTCACTCTGTTCCAGAATGCAAACTCTGGCCTCATAGGTATAGGGCAGGCTCTTGTCGTATTTTGACTTCGGTCCGAGTATTTTTTCAAACAACCCCATGACTGTTCTCCTTGAAGACAACGGTTGAATCAAATGATGTGCAGCGGCGTATCAGAATCCGGCTCACCCGCTCCCATGCCCTTGTGTTCAGCTTACAGCTTCGCCGCACAGGCGGCAACGCCAAAAGCAAGCAAAGGCTTGATGTCTTGTCCGCGGCTGGAGGATTACAGGATATTCCTTTGCTGCATGGTCGTGGAAGCGAATTATGTTCTGGCAGGATTCAAAGAGTGAATCAGGGCGCAGGGAAATACGGAAAGAATCGGGATGTTGAGTGCCTGATGGGCCACGCCGGCTTAAATTTCCTTATTCCGCTTGCGCTCCGGCGGCACGAATAGCCAGGCAACCAGCACCAGCAATCCAAACGCGGTGTAGGCAACCGTAAAAACCCAGGGATCGAAATCATAGAACAGTATCTCGTGCAGCCAGTGCTGGATGAAAGGATTCGAATAGACTTCACCGCCTGCTACCTCTCTTAGCCGGTTTTCCCACTCGGTGAGCGGGCATACCAGGCCAAGCCATGACTCCGCTATGACGATGCCGATTGCCAGAAGGTGAATTGACCTGAGCCACAAGTTCCTGACCCATTTCCAGCGCCGATACTTTCCGACAAGGATGGCCGCCAGCCCCAGGACGACAAATGCCACGAACAGGGCATGGGTGACAAGAATCAGATCAGCCATGGACAAGTGCATTGGCAGCTATTCGGATCGCGCCAGCGCCGGCTCGCCGAGTACACTTTCCTCCCCGGTACAGCGCACAATGATCACGGCCAGCAGCAGCGCGATAAGGATTTGCCAGTGCAGTTTCAATTTTGCCATGTTCGGATATCCTCGAGTTCCGGTCCGTGCCCGCTGCGGGCAAACCTATAACCAGTGTTTGAGCCCTCGCCCATATTGCGGCGATACCCTGAAAACGGAATGCGCAGCAGTTGGGATGAACTACGGTCTTCTGGAGACTCCCTTGATGACCAGCGCCGCGCCGGACAGGCTCTCCACCATGTACAGGATGCTCGATATCCCATGCCACATCTTGAAGCGCGGAGCCAACGCGCTTTGCATCACGTCCGCTGATTGGGCCTGCAGCTTGATATCCGCCATCAGGGGGTAGATACCGAACTGCAACAGCAGCGTGATGACGAACATCGCCGCCACCAGCCAGAACATCCACTCCTGCACGGCGGCTTTGCCGGACAGGGCGAGACGATAGAGCAACAGATAGGCTCCGCAAACGATGCCGATATAACTGACCATGGTGAGCATCTGGCCGGACAGCATCCCGGCGAGCTGCTTGTCCGGCTGGGCACGGAACAGGATGGACACGGCAACATAGCCTATGGCCCACAGCGCGCCGACCCAGGCGGTAATTGCCAAAGAGGTGGTGTGATGAGCAAGGTTTTTCATCAGATGACGTTCAGGAAATTGATCGGGTTTAATCCGGCGAGATGCTGGTGAAATTGCTCATGGTGGTTTTATGAAGAGGCTTGCACATGTTGTGGAAAAAGTAATGCGATGCTGTACCTATTACTGTACTACAAAGTCAGAGTTGACCCAGCGCCAAATTGCCTGCGGGATGCGTCAATGCAAGACCACATCGATGTTTTCAGAATCCGCAGCCAGGCCCATGATCGGCAAATCCTCGCGGGGAATGTCGAGCGCCTCCAGCACCTTCAGCGCCGCGTAGGCATCGTTGGCCGCGTAGAGCATTTGCCGCGGGGTGAGCTGGGGCTGCGACCAGTTTGAAGTGGTCACGTGCCTGGCCTTGGCGAAGCGCTGATTCAAAATCAATCCCACCGCCGCCCGGACGCCCATTTCCTTGTGGTAACCCTTCATGCTGAACACCGTATTGAGATCGACCACCGCGCCGAAATGGACGCCCAGTTTCGCGCGAATATGCCCGCGATCCGATCTGAGGCCGAAGCCAACCTTGATGATATCCTCCGATTGCAGCAACTCGATCAGGAACGGATGCCCTTCTGCCCGATGCAGTTGGAACAGGTAAGCCTTGTCGTGCAGCGCAAACTGCACCACGTGCGGCCCCTCACTGACATCGCCAACGACAAACGTCGGTTTGGACTCGGTATCGAAGCCCACGATGCCCGCCGCCTTGATCTCGGCAGCGGCGGATGCGAACTCCGGGCTGCTGCTCGGCACATGGATGCGCGCAAGTTCAAGGCCGACAAACGGCTCCAGCAGCGCGATCTCGGTCTTGGTCGGGACAATCTTTTTCATGTGACGAGAGAACCTGATGTATTAATCGAGGGACGCGCTGCAGCGTGGCCCCTCGCGAATGCGGTATTAGAACAGAATCGGGAAGAAACCGTGGTGTCTCCCCAATTATTTCCTGCTTTCGGTTGCCATAACTTATTGGATTTCAGATTGATTTTTCATATCGGATAAAATATCGAACTTGGCGCCATTTGTCGTGTCCGATTAAGGACGTTTGAAACTAAAATGTGCTCTGCCCCATACTTTCCTTCAGGATATACAAATGAAAGATAAGTTACTTTGGATATTGCTGGCGTTTACTTTGGCTGCGCTCAATACAACGCAGGCTGCCGCGCAGCTTATGCCGCTGGAACATCAGCCTCACGCAGCCCTTCTATCCGCAAAAATAATAAACCGGCATCATTACAGACACGTAGCGCTTGACGATAGTTTATCTTCGAAAATATTCGACAACTATCTGAAGATGCTGGATAGCGAAAAGGTATTTTTCTTGCAGGCTGACATTGATCATTTCGCCGATGCGCGCACCAAGCTTGATGATGCGATTCTCGACAAGGACTTGGGCATCCCTTTCGCCATATTTAATCTCTATCAGCAGCGAATGACTGAGCGCTTTGGCTATGCCCGCTCCCTGCTAGCCAATAGTTTTGATTTCACGAAAAAGGAAAGCCATCAACTCACCCGCAAAAATGCGCCATGGCCAAAATCCGAAGACGAGTTGAATGACTTGTGGCGCAAACGTGTCAAGAACGACTGGCTGCGTCTCAAGCTGGCCGGCAAGGATAATCAAAGCATCGTCGAAACACTTGGGAAACGCTATGACAATTCCCTGAGCAGCCTGTCCAAGATCAAAAGTGAAGACGCATTTCAAACTTTTATGAACGCCTATGCGACGGCCATAGAACCGCATACCAATTATTTTGGGGTGCGTGCTTCCGAAGAGTTCGACATTTCGATGAGACTGTCTCTGGTTGGCATCGGCGCCGTGCTTAATGGCAGGGATGAATACATTACGATCCGGGAGCTGGTGGCAGGCGGCCCGGCGGCCCTGTCAGGCAAGCTCAAAGCCGGTGACCGTATCGTGGGTGTCGGGCAAGGCGAAGATGGCCCAATGACCGAAATTGTGGGCTGGCGCATTGACGACGCGGTGGCCTTGATACGCGGGGCAGAAGATTCTGTGGTGCGTCTTGACGTGCTGCCCGCAGAAGCTGGCGCTGACGGAAAACGCAACCTCATTTCACTGGTCCGCAAAAAGATCAGCCTGGACAAACAGGCCGCCAGAAAATCAATCATCGAGGTTAAAGACGGGGCGGTAACGCGCCAGATCGGCGTGATCTCCCTGCCCGGTTTCTATCAGGATTTTGCTGCCCGCCTGAAAGGTGACAAAGATTTCAAAAGTGCGACCCGGGATGTATCGATCCTGCTGGATGAACTGAAAAAAGACAAGGTGGATGGCGTGCTGGTGGACCTGCGCAACAATGGCGGCGGTTCATTGAATGAAGCCGTCGAACTGACCGGCCTGTTTATAGACAAAGGCCCCGTGGTGCAGCAACGCGACTCCCGGGGTAAAGTATCCGTTGAAAACGATACTAATGCCGGCCTTGCCTGGAATGGCCCGCTGGGAGTGCTCATCAATCGAAGCTCGGCATCTGCCTCGGAAATTTTCGCGGCGGCGATACAGGATTACGGGCGAGGGGTTGTAATCGGTGAACCCAGCTTTGGAAAAGGCACAGTGCAGACCGTGGCAGATCTTGATCAAATCGCGAGCAATGACAATCCTCAATTCGGTGAACTCAAAATGACCATCGCCCAGTTTTTCCGCATCGATGGCGGCACCACCCAGTTGCGCGGCGTGACTCCGGATATCAACCTTCCGACGATAACTGATTTGGGGGAATTTGGTGAATTCAGCTTCGACAATGCCTTGCCTTGGTCACGGATAAGGGCGGCGAACTATACGCGAGCAGGTAATTTGACAGGTATCGTGCCCGCGTTGAAAGCGAGCCACGACAAGCGCATAAGCCACGACCAGGACTTCAAATATTTCCGGGAAGATATTGCCGAGTTCAACAAACTGCGCCGGGAAAACCTGATCTCGCTCAATGAAGCCGACCGCCGCAAAGAGCTTAAAAAGCAGGAAGCACGCGAAAAGGCCCGCGAGAAAAGCAGAAGAAACAATGAACCGGTCAAGGCATCTGCCGAGTCCAGAAGCCATGCACTTCAGGACGATGGCATGTTATCCAGCGAACGTAACCTCAGTGCTGACCTGGACATCGAGCATGCGAATAAAAACGCCAAAGATATATTTCTGAACGAAGCCGCTCATGTACTCAGCGATGGGGTTGGGCTACTGTCAATCAATTCCAGGCTCGCGGACAACCGCTTGCCATAGCCGGACGTTCGCTTACACAATTGCGATGCTGACCCCATTAGCTCACGAGTCCAAGGGGGCAGCATCGATTTTGATTTTTAGTTTGGCAAAACCAAACGTCAATCACGCTAACCGTCGGCAGGCCCGGGCAGGTCCTCGAAGTAAAGAGCCAGCGCCTCTTCCAGATTCGCTATCGCTTCTTGTTCAGTCGCACCGCGACAAGACAACCCAAGATCGGGGCACTTCGCGACAAAAACACCGTTTTCCTTGACGACCACATAGTTCGAGCTCTTCTTGCGTTTCATGGCTTTCATGGCGATAAGTGTGTTGCTGCTTTGATAATTGCAATTAAAGGGGCAGGTTCGAATTACATTCGCAATCATGCGGCAATTGCAGGATTCTCCACCACACCTCATCGTTTAGCAATTCAATCTTTCCCCGTACAATATGCCCCTCACCATGAACATCATCACCTTCCCCAACAGCCCCTACCGCCTGCACCAGCCATTCGAACCGGCGGGCGATCAGCCCACGGCCATCGCGCAACTGGTGGAGGGGATCGGGGACGGACTGGCGTTTCAGACGCTGCTCGGCGTGACCGGTTCGGGCAAGACATTCACGATGGCGAACGTCATCGCGCGCACCGGGCGGCCGGCGATCGTGATGGCGCCGAATAAGACGCTGGCGGCGCAGCTGTATTCCGAGCTGCGCGATTTCTTTCCGGAGAACGCGGTCGAGTATTTCGTCTCCTATTACGACTACTACCAGCCCGAGGCCTATGTGCCGTCGCGCGATGTGTATATCGAGAAGGATTCCAGCATCAACGAACAAATCGAGCAGATGCGCCTGTCCGCGACCAAGGCGCTGCTGGAGCGCGAGGATGCCGTGATCGTGGCGACGGTGTCGGCGATCTACGGCATCGGCGACCCGGTGGACTACCACGGCATGATCCTGCACCTGCGCCACAACGAGAAGATGGCGCAGCGCGACGTGATCAAGCGCCTGGTCGAGATGCAGTACCAGCGCAACGAACTGGATTTCCAGCGCGGGACGTTCCGCGTGCGCGGCGACGTGATCGACATCTTTCCGGCAGAAAGCAGCGAACACGCGTTGCGCCTGACGCTGTTCGACGACGAGGTGGAAACGCTGTCGCTGTTCGATCCGCTCACCGGGCATATCCTGCAGAAAGTGCCGCGTTACACCGTCTATCCGTCGAGCCATTACGTCACGCCGCGCGCTACGGTGCTGGCCGCGCTGGAGACCATCAAGGTAGAGCTGGCCGAGCGCATCTCGTTTTATATCCGCGAGAACAAGCTGGTCGAGGCGCAGCGCATCGAGCAGCGCACCCGCCACGACCTGGAGATGCTCAACGAGATCGGCTTCTGCAAGGGCATCGAGAATTATTCGCGCCACCTGTCGGGACGCAAGGCGGGCGAGCCGCCGCCGACACTGCTGGATTATCTGCCGCCGAACGCGCTGATGTTCATCGACGAGAGCCACGTCACCATCCCGCAGATCGGCGGCATGTACAAGGGCGACCGCGCGCGCAAGGAGAACCTGGTCAACTACGGTTTCCGCCTGCCCTCCGCGCTGGATAACCGCCCGTTGCGCTTCGATGAATTCGAGAAGGTGATGCGCCAGAGCATCTTCATTTCCGCGACACCTTCAACCTACGAGGCCGAGCACGCCGGGCAGGTGGTGGAACAGGTGGTGCGCCCGACCGGGCTGATCGATCCGCAGATCGAGGTGCGTCCGGCCACGTATCAGGTAGACGACCTGATGTCCGAGGTCAACCTGCGCGTCGAAAAAAGCGAACGTGTGCTGGTGACCACGCTGACCAAGCGCATGGCTGAACAGCTCACCGAATATTTTTCCGAGCACGGCATCAAGGTGCGCTACCTGCATTCCGACATCGAGACCGTGGAGCGCGTCGAGATCATCCGCGACCTGCGCCTCGGCATGTTCGACGTGCTGGTCGGCATCAACCTGCTGCGCGAGGGGCTGGACATTCCCGAGGTGTCGCTGGTGGCGATCCTCGATGCCGACAAGGAAGGATTCCTGCGCTCCGAGCGCTCGCTGATCCAGACCATCGGCCGCGCCGCGCGCCACCTCAACGGCAAGGCACTGCTGTATGCGGACAGGATCACCGACTCGATGCGCCGCGCGATCGACGAGACCGAGCGCCGCCGCACCAAGCAGGTGGCGTACAATTTCGCGCACGGCATCACGCCGCAGGGCGTGCAGAAGCGCATCAAGGACATCATCGAAGGCATGTACGAGCCGGAGGCCGCGCGCAGCCAGCTCAAGGCGGCGCAGGAGCAGGCGAAATACCTGGCGATGAGCGAAAAGGAAGTGTCGAAGGAAATCGGCCGCTTGGAGAAGGACATGCTGCAGGCTGCGAAAAACCTTGAGTTCGAGAAGGCGGCACAACTGCGCGACCTGCTGAAGAAGCTCAGGGAAAGCGTGTTTCTTTCGCCGCTGTGAGTATCGGCGAGGGGAGAGTCGCAACGAGCAATTCGCCGAATTCTGTTAGCATTCCCCGCAACCGCCTTTTCCGGAACAAATGAAGGTGCACCCATGACCGAACCGACCATCATCTGCCCCAACTGCAAAACCGAAATCCGGCTGACCGAATCGCTGGCAGCGCCGCTGATCGCTGCCACGCGCATGCAATTCGAGCAGCAGCTTGCGCAGAAAGATGACGAGATCGCCAAACGCGAACAGGGCGTCCGTGAGCGCGAGAAACAGATTGCAGAAACGAAACGCAAGCTGGATGAGCAGGTGGCCGATCAGGTCGCGGCGCAGCTGAAGGAGGAACGCGCCCGCGTCATTGCCGAGGAATCCAGGAAGGCGAAACTTGCCAGCGCAGCGGAGCTGGAGAACCGGGCACGCGAACTGGCGGAGCTTCAGGAGGTTCTCAAAGCCCGCGACGAAAAACTTGCCGAGGCGCAACAGGCACAGGCCGAACTCATCAAGAAGCAGCGCGAACTGGACGATGCCAGACGCGAACTGGAACTGACCGTCGAAAAGCGCGTCCAGGCCGGTCTGGAGCAGACGCGCGTGAAGGCCCGACAGGAGGCGGAAGAAGGACTGAAACTGAAGGTGATGGAAAAGGAGCAGACCATCAGCGCGATGCAGAAGCAGATCGAGGAACTCAAGCGCAAGGCCGAACAGGGATCGCAGCAACTGCAGGGCGAGGTGCTGGAGCTTGAACTGGAAAATCTTCTCGGGGCGAGATTTCCGGCAGACATGATCGAGCCGGTTCCGAAAGGCGAATACGGCGGCGACATATTGCAGCGGGTGCACAACCTGTCCGGCCAGCATTGCGGCACGATTCTGTGGGAATCGAAGCGCACCAGGCACTGGAGCGACAGCTGGCTGGCCAAGCTGCGCGAGGATCAGCGTGCGGCCAAGGCGGAAATCGCCATTATCGTCAGCCAGGCGCTGCCCAGGGAAGTCGAGACCTTCGCGCTGATCGACAATATCTGGGTGATACACCCCAAAGCCATACTGCCCGTTGCCATGATGCTGCGCCACACGCTGGTTGAAATCACTTCCGCGCGCCAGTCAAGCGAAGGCCAGCAAACCAAGATGGAACTGGTGTATCAGTATCTGACCGGGCCCAGGTTCCGCCAGCGGGTGGAGGGAATCGTCGAAGCATTTTCCACCATGCAGGAAGACCTGGACAAGGAGAAAAAGGCCATCACCAAACAATGGGCCAAGCGCGAGACGCAGATCGAGCGCGTAATGCAATCGACGGTCGGCATGTACGGCGACTTGCAGGGCATCGCCGGAAAGACGTTGCAGGAAATCGGCGGGCTGGATCTTCCGGCCATCAGTGATGACGATGCTTCCGGGGATTAAGGCAGATCAATACCCCAAGGCGCGCGCGCCCTGATAGAACGCGAGGCTCGTCAGCCAGGCCAGCGTCAGCGACCAGCCGATGGTAAACAGGGTGTAGCCCAGATTCTTGGATTCGCTGCGTAGCGTGGCGATGGCGGACAGGCAGGGCGTGTAGATCAAAGTAAACAGCATGAAGCTGTAGGCCTGCACCCAATCCAGTTGCTGTCCCAGCGCGCCGCCGAGCGCTTCGCCCGACAGGCCGTAAATCACCGCAAGCGAGCCGATGACGATCTCCTTGGCGACGAAGCCGAAAATCAATGCGATAGTGAGCTGCTCGTTGATGCCGATGGGCGCAAAAACCGGATGCAGCCATGTCCCGATGATGCCGGCCAGCGTGTCGCCGCTGGCGGGTGCGGCGGAAGGCGGCAGGTTGGTCAGCAGCCAGACCAGCACGACGCCGGCGATGATGAACTTGGTGGCACGGCGCAGAAAATGCTGTATTTCCAGCCAGCCGCGCATGACGATTTGCCGGGCAGTCGGGAAGCGGTAAGGCGGCAGTTCCAGCACAAACGGTTCACTGTTGCGGAATTTGCCCTTGAACAGCAGCGCGGTGAGTATTGCGGCGGCGAAGCTGAACAGGTACAGGCTGAACAAAACAACCGGCGCGGCTTTGGGCGAGAACAATGCAGCGGTGATGAACACGAACACCTGCAGACGCGCCGAGCACAGCGAGAACGGAATCACCAGCATGGTGAGCAGGCGCATGGCGCGCGAGCGCATCACGCGGGTGCCCATCAGCGCGGGCACGTTGCAGCCGAAGCCCATCAGCAGCATGACAAAGCCGCGCCCGTCCAGCCCCAGGCGCGCCATCAGCGCATCCATCAGGAACGCGGCACGCGACAGGTAGCCGCTGTCTTCCACCATCGCCATGAACAGGAAGAACAGGATAATGATGGGCACAAAGGCGGCCACGGTCGCGACGCCGTTGTAGACGCCGTCCAGCAACAGGCCGTTCAACATGGTTGGCAAGCCTGACAACGCCGGTTCGAGCGCGCTCTCGCGCAGCCAGGTCAGCAGCTCCGCGGCCCCGACCTGCAACGGCTGGCCGAGAAAAAATACCGCCTGAAACAGCAGATACATGATGCCAAAAAACAGCGGCAGCCCAAGCCACGGGTGCAGCATCACGTGATCAAGTTTCTCGGTGAGGCTTTCCGGCAGCTGCGCCGGGATTTGCACCGCGTGCTTCATCACCCGCGCCATCTCCATTTCGATATGCTGGTCCTGTTCCAACTGGCTGCGCAGCTGTTCCGCCATGCCAGGTGTCGGATAGCGCAGGGCTTTGGTGACGGCCTGCATGGCTTCCGCATAGCCGGTGCCGTATTTGCCGCTGAGCAGGAAAATCGGCATACCCAGCAGTTCGGTCATTTTTTTGCTGTCGATGCTGATGCCATATTTCTTTGCCTCGTCAGCCATGTTGAGCAGCACGACAACGTTCATGTTGAGTTGCCTGAGCTGCAGCAGCAGGCTCATCTGGCGTTCGATCTGCGTAGCGTTGAGGATCACCAGCGCGAGATCGGGCACGTTGCCGTGCAGAAAGTGGCGTACCACCTGTTCGTCGTCGGAGAAGCCGTGCAGGTCGTAGATGCCGGGCAGATCGATGATTTCCACCATATCGGAACCCAGCAGGATCCTGCCGCTGAGCAACTCGACGGTGATGCCCGGCCAGTTGCCGACGCGCGCCGCGCCGCCGGTCATGCGGTTGAACAGGGTTGATTTGCCGGTATTGGGCATCCCCAATAGTGCGACGCGCTTCATGTCCCGACGGCTCCCTGGCATACCGTGATTCTGGCAGCCTCGCTACGCCGCAGCAGAATATCGGTGGTGCCGATACGCACCTGCAACGGGCCGGAAAAACCGGCTTTGCGGATCAACTCAACCTGTTTTCCGCTGCGGAACCCCAGCGCCAGCAGACGCTGATGCAATGCTTCCTCGGCATGGATCGCAACAATGGTTGCAGTATCGCCGGGGTGAAGGGCGGCAAGGGTTATTCCGGGCATGATGGTGGACAAATTCAATAGTGCCGTCATTATTCCACAGCCATCACTCTTTTGTCGCGCGGCCCTTTGGCGGACAGCCGTATTACGGTAGAATGCCGCTTTAATTTTTGCGGCAGAAAAAATGATCCAGGGCAGTATTGTTGCAATCGTTACGCCGATGCACGACGACGGCAGTCTCGATCTGGCGGCGTTCCGCGCGCTGATTGATTTCCATGTCGAGCAGGGAACGGACGGTATCGTGGTGGTCGGCACCACGGGCGAATCGCCCACCGTCGACGTCGAGGAACACGAGCTGCTAATCGCAGAGGCGGTAAAACATGCCGCCGGCCGTGTTCCCGTCATTGCCGGAACCGGTGCGAATTCCACCCGGGAAGCCATCGAACTGGCCGCTTTCTCGAAGAAAGCGGGCGCGAATGCGTCGCTGTCGGTAGTGCCCTACTACAACAAGCCGACCCAGGAAGGCCTGTACCGGCACTTCAGGGCCATCGCCGAAACGGTAGACATGCCGCACATCCTGTATAACGTGCCCGGGCGCACCGTAGCGGACATGAGCAACGACACCGTGCTGCGTCTGGCGCAGATCCCCAACATCGTCGGCATCAAGGATGCGACCGGCAACATCGAGCGCGGCAGCGATCTGTTGCAGCGCGCGCCGCAAGGCTTTGCGGTGTACAGCGGCGACGACGCCAGCACGCTGGCGCTGATGCTGCTCGGTGCGCATGGCACGATTTCGGTGACGGCGAACGTCGCGCCGAAGCTGATGCACGAGATGTGTGCCGCTGCGCTGAACGGCGAAATCGCCAGGGCGCGCGAGATCAATTTCCGTTTGCTGGGGCTGCATCGCAACCTGTTTGTCGAGGCCAATCCGATTCCGGTGAAGTGGGCCGTGGCGCGCATGGGAAAAATCAGGAATGTGCTGCGCCTGCCGCTGACCCCTTTGTCGCAGAGTGCGCAAGAAGTGGTTGAGGCGGCGCTGCTTCAGGCCGGTGTCATTTAATGCATAGCTGGAGAGAATCAATGAAAGTTTTGTGTATCGGAATTTCCAGCATTGCGCTGGTCTCGTTGTTAGGTTGCAGTTCAGCCGGTTTGGGCAGCAAGCGGGTCGACTATCGCTCCGGTGCAGCTCATGTACCGTCGCTGGAAGTGCCGCCCGACCTGACCGCACCCGGCAGCGATGAACGCTACCGCGTACCGCAGGGCGATGGCGAAAACGTGGCGACTTTTTCGGATTACAGCAAGGGTGGCGCGGCTGCGGAGCAAGGCCGCGGCGCCAGTGCTGTGTTACCGCAAGCGACAGGGGTGCGCCTAGAACGTAATGAAACACAGCGCTGGCTGGTGGTGAACGATAAACCGGAAAATGTCTGGTTTGCGGTCAAGGCGTTCCTGCAGGAGAACGGACTGGCCATCCAGAGCGAAGACCAGGCGGCAGGCGTGATGGAAACCGAATGGGCAGAGAATCGCGCCAAAATTCCGCAAGGCGCTATCCGTAACGTGATCGGCAAGGTATTCGACAACGCCTATTCTTCCGGCGAACGCGATCAGTACCGGGTGCGCCTGGAGCGCAGCAAGGATGACGGGAGTACCGAGGTTTACATTACCCATCGCGGCATGGAAGAAGTGTTGTCTGCCGATCAGAATACGTCGAAGTGGCAAGCGCGCCCCAATGACCCGGAGATGGAAGCAATCATGCTGCAACGCCTGATGGCACGTTTTGGCGGCGGCGAAACCAGGGCAGCCGGCGCGGCGGAGACAACGACAGGCAGTGCGGCAACAGCCGATGCCCCAGCTCCGGCCGGAGCGGCCAGCCTTGAGGAGATTTTCGACGGCAGCAAGATCATCGTGATGAACGATGCGTTCGACCGGTCATGGCGCAGAGCCGGATTGGCCATTGAACGTGCCGGGCTGGCGGTGGAAGACAGGGATCGCGTCAGGGGCATCTACTTCCTGAAGCCGGCCAATGCGGAAAAAGGCTGGATGGACAAGTTGATGTTCTGGGAGGACGACGAAGATACCGGCAGGCGTTATCGCGTGAACATCAAGGATGGCGGCACAGTGTGTGAAGTGTCCGTTACCGACCAGGACGGCGCGAAAGACGAAACATCCGGACAGATACTTGAAGCGATTTACAAAAACATCAACGAATAACGTACGGCTCGCTTCATGAAGTTTGCCTCTTTGGGCAGCGGCAGCGAGGGCAACGCGCTGCTGGTCGCAGCCGGCCGGACGCTAGTGCTGATGGACTGCGGTTTCGGCCTGCAAGACACCCTCGCGCGGCTGGCACGGCTGAACGTATCTGCCGAACAGTTGAGCGGTATTGTCGTCACGCATGAGCATGGCGATCACATCAGCGGCGTGGCGCGACTGGCGCGCAAATTCAACCTGCCGGTCTGGCTCACCCACGGCACGTTGCATAGCCGGCATCAAGCCCTTGCCGGCATCGTTGATCTCCGCGAGATCGACCCCCACCAGTCGTTCGCCATCGGCGATATTGAAATCATTCCCTATCCCGTTCCGCACGATGCCGCCGAGCCGGTGCAATTCGTCTTTAATGATGGCGTGCGGCGGCTGGGTGTGCTGACCGATGCCGGGTGCGGCACGGCTCATATGGAGCAGACCTTGAGCGGCTGTCACGCGCTGGTACTGGAATGCAATCACGACACTGAAATGCTGATGAACGGCGATTATCCGTATAGCCTGAAACAGCGCGTGGGCGGACGTTTCGGGCATCTGAACAATCAGGATGCAGCCGGCATCCTGTGCCGGCTGGACACGAGCCGCTTGCAGCATCTGGTTGCCGCGCATCTAAGCCGCAAAAACAACACGGCTGAACTTGCGGTGCAAGCCTTGAGCTGCGCATTGAATTGTGAAGCAGGCTGGGTGGAAATCGCGACACAGAAAGAAGGATTCTCCTGGCGCGAAATTAGCTGATTTTTAGCTGAGCAGCCTGTCCGGATTGAGGGTAATCGGGAATACGCCAGCCAGTTCAGAAGCATGGTAGCTGCGTGCCACAAAAGAAATTAAAGACTGAATCGCGCTTGTTGCACAAAATTCCGTACACCCTCGTTCATGCGTCTCTGCCCTTCAGAGCCTGGCGCGCACCAGTCCGATATGGCTGCGCAATTCGTACAGGTGACTGGAGAATGCGACCGGCAGTTTCAGGTTATTAACCTTGTTCTCGATGGCATCAAGTTCCTTGCGGAAGCCCGGCAATTCGTCCTGCTGCGCATTGCGCAGTTGCATCTCCAGAAAGCGCAACTCGCCATACAGTTTGTAGATGCGCGACTTGACCAGCCATGCATACAAGGCCGGCGCGGTGCGGCTGAGCGGAATGGCGAGTGCGGCCAGCGGCAGCAGGATGATGAGCACGCGATTGACGAAGGTCGCCGCCCAGAACGGCAGGTAACGGTCGAGGAACGGCGGGCCGGATTCGTAGAAATGTGCGGCCTGGCTGCTCATTTCGAAATCCGCGTCCTTGTCGGATGGGAATTCACGCGCCTGCTGCAACATGCCCGCGCCGCCGTGAACGCGGGAAATCACCTTGAGCACCAGATACACCAGCGCCTGATGCATGGATTCGCGCGCCACCAGCGTGACGGTCGGGGCCAGCATGTGAATCTCGTGCGGCGGAATATTGGATTTCAGACTCAGCGCGCCCTTGGGCAATACCAGATGGTGCAGGAAATTGAACTGCCGCGAGAACGCCTCGGCTTCGGACAGATCGGCCAGATTCACGCCCGGCATCGCTGCCACATCCAGTATCAATGGCGTGGTGGGCACGCCGGACAAAAAAATCACATCAACCAGTCCCTGCCGCAAGGCATCCGCCGCTTCTTCATCGCCGACTTCCAGCAGCTTGCTGTTCTCTGCCGTAACGCCGGCTGCATCCAGCAACATGCCGGACAGGATATGACTGCCGCTGCCTGGCCGGCCTACTGCGATGCGCTTGCCCATCAGCTCGGACAGGCTTTCCACTTTGTGTTTCGCTCTATGAAATATCCAGAGCGGCTCGTAATACAGGCTGCCCAGCGAGACCAGTCCGACTGTGGACTCCAGGTTCGCCACCCCACCCGGCATAAGGGCCATGTCCACGTCGGCATCTTCCTTGCGCAGCTCTGCCAGGCTTTGCACCGGCCCATCGGATTCTCTTATCTCGAGCGTTACACCGTCCTGCTGGAGCAGGACTCCATACAGGCTGGCATAGGCCTGGTAATTGCCGTCCTGCTTGCTGATGGAAACGACGATTTTCTTCGGTGGGGCGGGATCGATCAGCCAGTACCCGGCCAGGGCGATGAGCAACAACGCCACGAGATACGGCAATGCCGCCTTGAAAGCCTCCAGCGGCAGCGAGACATGCAGGTCTTCTTGCCCTTCCCTGCCATGAAGCCCATTTGATTTATCGGACACAGTTCAGCCTTTCGAAAGCGTGTCCAGCGCACCCAACCGGACACAGGAGACTATCATAGCGCCTCCACAGGCCACAGTGGCAAGCATGATTCCATCGCACTGAATCGCCCAGGGTTCGACCGACACTTCCAACTATTTGAGCAGGCATCAAGGACGGCAAGCCTTAACGTCCCGTTTTGGCGGCGGGTTCAACTGTTTCCGGGCCATTCATTGGCAAAAGTGTGCGATAGTCAAACCGACTATTTTCAGCCATCATATAAATCATTTTCACTTTTTATAAATTCCTGTATGGCAGACTGTTGCGAAGACAAAGCCTGTGCGCTTGATGCGCTGAGAGTTCGACAAGGCTCGACGCTGAAGGTCGTGCTTGCGATCAATGCCGTGATGTTCGCGGTAGAACTGGTTGCGGGAATGATGGCGGGATCAACTGCACTGCTGTCCGATTCCCTTGATAATCTGGGCGATGCCTTGACCTATGGCCTCAGCCTTTATGCCGTCTCTCGCGGATCACGCTCTAAAGCCAAGGTTGCCTTATTCAAGGGCGTGCTGATTCTGACGGCTGGCATCTTCGTTCTCTGTCAGGTGGCTTACCGCATTGCTGTCCCGGTCATCCCGACCCCTGAAACGATGGGCCTTGTGAGCCTGCTGGCACTATCGGCAAACGGCACTTGTCTCGCCCTGCTCTGGAAACACCGCGAGGAAGACATCAATATGAGTTCTGTCTGGGAATGCTCGCGTAATGATATTGCCTCCAATATCGCGGTTTTTGTGGCCGCAGGCGGCGTCTGGCTGACTCACTCTGGCTGGCCGGACATTTTGATTGGACTGGCACTTGCGCTGCTGTTCCTGAAGTCAGCCGTAAGAGTGCTGAAGGGGGCGATTGCCGAACTGAGGTAGCCTGTTGCCAAATCTGTGGCACCCAAGAGACTGTCGCCATGCTTCAATTTTTGGTTTTACTCTTTCAATTCTGCTTAAATTTTCCAGCTAACGGAATAACGCGCTGTTTTCCTGGATCACCACCGCATGGTTGTGTTCTTCATCCCTTGCGGCATAGACGAGCGTCACGATGCCCTTGCCCAACTCTTGCTTTAAGAGCTGGAGTTGCTCGCTGTTGCCCTTGAGTTCAGCGAGATACCGTTCCTTGAACTCTTCCCACCTGTCCGAGTCGTGGTCAAACCATTTCCGGAGCTCCGTGCTGGGAGCAATATCTTTGAGCCACAGAGCAACGCTGGCCTTTTCCTTTGTTAAACCGCGCGGCCAGAGCCTGTCCACGAGAATACGCCGACCGTCACGCTTGTCCGGCTGTTCATATACCCTTTTGATCCTGATTTTCATGGCCCGCTTAAGCCGTCATCAGTAGCCTGAAAACTCTTCCGTGCGGATATTGTCATCGTCGACTCCCGCTTCGCTCAATAATTTACGCATCGCATTCACCATCGCGGGCGGGCCGTCGATGTAATAAATGGGGAGCGTCAGATCATCAATGAATTTCAGGAGCATGGCCTTGCTGATGAACCCGGTTTCCCCATGCCACTCGCGGCCGGATTCTTCCATCTGCGTCATCGTACCGACAAAAGTATAGTCCGGATTTGTCTCGTGGGATTTCATCAACTCGTCCAGAAATGCCGCATCTTCCGGTCTTCGATTGGAATAAAAGACAAGGATCCGGTGCGGGACATTGTCGTGCATGGCTTGAAGAACAATGCTTCTCACAGGCGTAACGCCAATTCCGCCGGTGAGAAAAACGGCCGGAATCTTCACATTGTTGTGGAGCGTAAACGAACCATGCGGAGCATCCAGAGTGAGTTCCGTGCCTGGCTCCATGGTTTTTAATGCCCGCTTGAACGCAGTGTCACGCATCCGCGTCGCCAGCATAAGATCGTCTTCATAAGGGGCGCTCGCCAAAGATAGCGCTCGTGTGTTGCCTTCGGCGTCAGTTTCAGCGGGGTTGATCAGGGTGCAGTCAGCAGATTGGCCTGCTTTGTAGGCAAACCCAGCCGGCTTTTCAAAATGAAACGCCATCGTTCCATCTGCGATTTCCCGTTTGTATTTCAATTTGACTTTGTAGATTGGCATGGCGCAATTCTCCTTACTCTTGTTAAAAGTTCAGCGAATGCAACAACGCCGCGCGCAGTGTCACCTGTCTTCGAGCGGAACTGTTGCTCCTTCCGGGTAACTACCAGACGCCGGATTCATTGCAACCTCATACATTCCCTCGACATAGTAAATGAACATCACATACGCCTCAATAATACTCGCGCCCCGCGTCCACATCCTGAACCTTGAATGTCCTGGTTGCCATGCAGGCCGGATAGCGACGAACTCGAATCAGGAAATTCTGTTCAAAAAACCGAGCCCCCTCAAAGTCCTCGCAGAAAGGAAAAATTAGCCAGGCCGTTTCCAATCTAACCCATTGAATTTACGGCGCACCCGACATGATGAATGTGCATCTGACGGCGTTTGAGGCCAAATGGGACAAGGACTATCCGCCCATCAGCCAAAGCTGGCGGCGCAACTGGGCGCGCATCACGCCGTTCTTCGACTATCCGGATGTTTTTACCAGTTTGAAATGACCTGTTTTTACTACTCTGTTCCACGTTTTATTGGCTATCCAAGCTGTTATCTTGGCATTGTCTTGACGAATCGTGATTAATGCGGTGCGCGCAACAACTAGCACAAGGGAAAAGCATCATGTCATCAGCAGCCAAAATTCGTTTAGTCGGCAACGATAGCGAAGAATACATTGCCGAATCTCAGGCCATTCAGGAAACGCGTGCGCGCATTGAAGCCGAGACCCAAGCCGATCTTTCCGCCCAGGCACGTGCCCGTGCTGAAGCGCATGCTCGCGCGATAGCCCAGGCACGAGCACGGGCCGAAGCAGAGTTAACCGCACAGGTTGAGGCGAAGTGTCAGGATGAGATGAGGCTCGCCGAGGTGACCCAACTCAAACTCGAGATAGAGAAAAAGCTGGCTCAGGAATTACAAATAAAGCTGGCCTGCGAATTGCGTTTTCAGGAAGAAATTCAGGCAAGGCTGCGTGCCGAACAACAAGCGCAAGACGAACTGAACCGGCGTTTGCAACAGGAACAGGTCGCGCGCGCCGCCGCCGAGAGCAAAGCCAAAGCGGAACGTGAACTGGCGGCATTGCTTGAGCAGCAGCACGAAGCGGAAAATGAGGCACAGTCACGCACCGAAAATGAAATACACGCCATCAAGGAGACCATCGCCGAGATCGTGGCCAGCACCGAACAAGCCAGTGCTGAGCGCTATGCGGCTGAACAGGCGCAAAAAGAATATGCGGAAGGAAGGCTGGAACTGGAATCCCGGCTACGCGATATGGCTGCTGACCGGGCAAAAAGCGAGGCCGAAGAAGCGCATTCGGTGAAAAAGCGGGTAGATGCCGAGCAACACGAATTGGCGCAGTTGAGCAAACGCGTCGAGGCCGAACAGCGTGCCGCCCAAGCAGCAGAGAATCGCACCAAGCTGGAACAGGCAGCGGCCAATCTGGCGCAGGAAAAGGAATTGGCAGAGCAGGCGATTACGCGAGCTATACAGGAGAAATCCCGCAAAGAGCAGAACGTCATCACGCTGGTTAACGCCAGACTCAAGGCAGAACAGGCTGTAATCGAAGCGGAAGATGCGCGTATATGTGCCGAATCGCTTGCGCTATGCGAAGTCGAAGAACGGCTTGCAGCCGAGCGTGATGCCGAGCAGACTGCTCTGGCACGCTCGTCGGCGGACCGGACTGCCAAGGAATTTGCCGCGCAACGCAAACTTTCCGAGGAACAGGCCAGAACCGATGCCGAAGCGCGCGAACGCAACGAACGCGAGGCTTACCGAGCGGCAAAGCAACGCGCCGAAGCGGAGGCAATTGCGCGCATTGAAGCCGAGCGTAAGCTCAAAGCCGAGCAGGAAGCAGGCGCATTATTGCAATCCCAGGCCGAGGCCGACAGAAAAGCATTGCAGCAACAAGAGGAAACCAACGCTTTGTTGCGTCAGTTTGAACAAGAAGCGAAAGACCGCTTGACTACCGAAACAATGGCCAATCAGGCTGCTTCGCACAAGCTGCAAGCCGAACGCGACTTAACTGTGCTTGCGCAGCAACGCGCCGAAGCGGAATTACAGGCTGCGCGCGAGATGGAAGTCAAATTGCAGGCTGAAGCGCGGGCGATTACTGCAGCAAATGAATGCGCCGCAGCAGCACAAGAGGCATTGCGCGTCGCACAGGAAAATATCGAATGCGAGAATGCGCTGCTGAAAATTGAACGGGATCGCGTTCAGGCAGAACGTCAGGCGGAACGGGCACTGCTGGAAAAAATGCAAGCACAGAATACCGCGTTGCAATCCGCGCAGTCACGTGCCGAGGCTTTGCTGAATGAACGCTTGGCAATAGAACGGAATCTGGCTGCCGAACATGCTGAAGCCACAGCGGCACGGCAAAATGCTCGCGCTCTTGATGAAGCGACTATTGCGGCGAGGCAACGTGCAAATATGGAGAACGATGCGCATCGCGTTGCCGAAGCGCAAATTGAAACCGAGTTGCGCGCAATCGCCGAAATCGAAGCGCGCATGACTGCCGAATTGCGCGCCATTGATGCGGATAACGAGCGCATCGAACTTGAGGTTCGCGCAAGGGAAATCGCCGAAACAACAGAACGGTTAAACGCTCAGGCCGTCCAAACCGCTCGCGATCTGGAACAGGCAGCATTGCGTGCCCTGAACATGGCCAATGCCCGCGTGGAGGCTGAAAATAAAGCGCTCAAGGCTGAGGAGGAGAAGATTCATGCCGAGGAGCTTGCGGTCGTTGCTTTCCAAAAGAGGACTGATGCCGCAAAGGCGGCCCGAGATGAAATAATGGTACGCGCGGAGAATATGGCGAAACTGCGCATTGAAGAAGAAAATAAGGCTGCCGAAATAGAGCGGGAGCATATTCGCTGTGAAGCGCTGGCGGCGATTGCCGCCCGCAAACGCAGCGAGGCGGCCGAGTGCACCAGACTGGCAGCCGGACAACGTGAGCAGGCCGAAAATCAATTGCTTGAACAGGAACAATATCACCTCGATCGGGAGCGCGAATTGCTGGTACAGCAGCAGATGAGATTGGAAGCAGAACAGCGTGTGCTTGTCGAAATCGAGATGTGTGTGCAGGCAGAAATGCAAGCCGGTGCGGCTGCAAAAACGCGTGAAATTGCCGAGCAGCGAACCCGCGAAGCAGCTCAAACCAAAGCGATGCTGGACTGCGAAGCAGCGCAGGCCGCACAGCAACTTGCCGAATTAAAAGAGCAGGAAAACGTGCTGTTGCGCACGCAAATCGAGCAGTCATACGCAGAAGTGACGGCACATCAATTGATGGCGCGGCTGCGCAAGAACAAGCGGACTGTCCGGCTGACGAAAGCTGCCATACTGGCTTCTGCCATATCATTCATCGGGCTCTCGCTTTCCGTGTTTCATGCCCAAGAAGAAGTTATCGTGCAGCCTGCTGCAGTTAATCAACCACTTAGCGCTACCACAAAGCAGGCCGGCAAGGATGTGATTGCCATCGCTCAGGCCGGGTTAGAAATCGAGCAAATCAAACCGGTCTCATATTTGGTTTTGGGCGGTCTGAAGATGACCGACCAACTTGGGCAAAAAGACTAAGCTTTCCGCAGCGCATTGGCTTGCTCGGGTTAATCGAGCGCTACGCGTCTGTGGCCTGCTGGCCCCACAAGAAAAAAAGAGGTGATAAATGGCGGTTATCGCCGTGTTTAATCAAAAAGGTGGCGTAGGCAAAACCACTACCTGTTTGAATATCACTGCTGCGCTGGACATCGCGCAGCAGTGCCCCATTGCTCTGGACCTGGATCCTCAGGCGCATCTGACCCTATCCAGCGGAATCAAGGGGATTCCACCGGACAGCGGCATGACCGCATTTTTCAAACATAAAACACCGCTTGACAGCTTATTGCGTGGAACGCCGCGCGGCTGGCAAATCATCCCCTCCTCGCTCGAACTGGCCAAGATAGATGCCCTGTATGGCAGCGATGCGAAGGCGGCAACCCTGCTCAAGCACGGCCTGCGTGAGGAATTGGCGCTTACCGGCGCCCCAATCCTGATCGACTGCTGCCCGATGCTGGGCGTGTTGACGTTGAATGCTTTATTAGCCACTGATCGGGTGCTGATTCCGGTGTCGGCAGATTTTCTTTCGCTGCAAGGTGTGCATCGTTTGGATAGCGCACTTGATGTACTGGAAAAAAAATTGCAGCGCAGTTTCGAGCGGCGCATCGTCATTACGCGCTTCGATTCGCGCCGCAAACTTTCCTACGATATCTACGACAAGCTCAAGGAACGCTATGGAGCATTGGTCTGTAATACGCGCATCGGTGAGAACGTCTCACTGGCGACCAGTCCGATGCATAACAAGGACGTGTTTGATTTTGCGCCACATAGTCCTGGTGCAAAGGACTACATGGCATTGACCAGGGAACTGCTGGAGAGCGGATTTTTCGCAACACCAGGCTGACGAGTTGCCGGGAGCGCCACCGTTCCTGATCCAGTGGTTCGGTTGCGGTTCCAAGGATCGTGCCGCCCCCATCACATATGCCAGATAAGCAAGGTGGAGCGATGCAGATCATCCACTTGTACGGTTTCATGAGGTGATTGATCGGGCACGGCAAAGGTACTGCTGATGAACAGTGTGCCGGGGCGCATTTCGGCGCGCGCTTTGCGCCAGAGTCTTTCCATCGGTATCGGTGAGAGATAGGCAAATACGATGTCGTACTGCGATAAGTCACAGCCCCACAAATCACCCCAGTGCACGCTACAGTTGTGGAGACCGCCCAGTTTGATGCGCAGCCAGCTCCAGAGAAACGGTAAAGGCGCAGCCTCCACACCAACATACAATCCATCCGGGTGAATTCCGGCAAGATGTGTCAATACTCCGCCCAAGCCGGAACCCAGGTCCATGAAAATGAAACCAGAACCCGGTTTTGCAGCGGGCAGCAAGTGCTCCAGGGCATGCCGCACTTTATTACTGGAAAGATACAGCGGCACCTGCGTGTGAAAGGCACTCCAATACACCAGCAACAGGATCAGAAACGCACCGAGAAAAAGGCTGGGCGGCAACCCGGCCGCAAGCGTCAGCACCATGGCTGGCGCAAACATCAACTGGATTAACAGCCACCAACTGGCAAGCCCGGCAAAGAAACTGAACGTGGCGGCGAGCAAGCCGCAAAGTATGGCAAAAAGCAACGGCGAACCGTACACCCCCGCAAATTCAGCCAGCGGCAGCATAAGCACCACTGCCGCGCATTGCAGCATGAGCGCGGCGATGGAAGGCGGGAATTTCTTGAGAATAAACCGCATATTGATGTTGTCAGCCCTTTAACGCCGCCCGGTTGCTGGTGCATGCATCATTGTAATGTTAAGCTATTCCAGTTTCTTTGATTTTAACAACAGGGTCTGATCATGTCCGGAACCGGTCACGTTTTGCATATCGAACTTGGCGCAGATTGCACCCCCGATGTCGCCAGACAATTGTCACCCCGTCTATCCACCTTGATTCACCGCGCAGTCACGAGCACAGCCATTCTCACTAAAGTCTTGCAGGAAGAAAACTGGGATGCCATAGTTTGCAGCAATACCCTGCTGGCAACCAATACACTGCATTCGTTTCTTGCCAATCTGCCCGGCATGGCCTGCCAGATCCGTTTGGATGCAGACAACAGGCTACACCTCCCTTATGTCAGCGAAGGTTGTTCTGCTCTGCTTGGCATCGCCCCGTTGGAAGTTGAACTGCATCCGGAATTGCTGCTCGGCATGCTGCATCCGGAAGATCGCGATATGTTCTACAAGAGTATGCAAGAATCCATCGCACAGCCCACACCCTGGAACTGGGAAGGACGTATCGTGCTGCCACCGAACGGCGAGATCAAATGGGTGAACTTGCGCGCGACATGCCGCGAAGCCGATTCGCATGGCACCGTATGGGAAGGCTTCATGGTCAACATCACCCAGAACAAGCTCGCCGAACAGGAAATAAGAGCTTCGCGTCAGCGGCTGCGCGAACTGACTTCCCATGTGGAAAACATCAAGGAAGAAGAACGAGGACGCATTGCGCGCGATCTCCATGATGAAATCGGCGTGCTGCTGACCGCCTTGAAAATGGATATGGCCTGGCTGGCGCAACGCTTGCCACAAGGTGGCAGTGCGCTGCACGAAAAGGTTCAAGCCATGACCGATCTACTGGATACGGCAAGCTCCTTCGCCAACAATCTGGTGCATAGCCTGCGCCCGGCCTTTCTCGATTGCTTTGGCATCGTTGCGGCAATTGAAATCGAGGCCAAGGAGTTCACCAAACGAACCGGTATTCCGTGCAAAATTACCAAGTCGGATGACGACATTGAACTACCCGGCGAACAATCGATTGCCCTGTTCCGCGTGTTTCAGGAAACACTGAGTAACATCATGAAACATGCGGCGGCAAAGCAAGTGCACATCGAAATTCTCAAGACCGGGAAATGCGTTTATCTGGCTGTCTCGGACGATGGCAAAGGCTTTGACAAAACATCTCGCAACAAACCACTCTCGTTCGGTTTGCGCGGCATTCAGGAGCGCATCAAGCATCTTGGCGGAGACGTTGGAATCACCAGCGAACCTGGCAAAGGAACACAAATCGCGGTTAGCGTGCCACTCAACAATACCGACCGCACACTTAACAATGTTAGACTCCAGCAAGCATCTTATTTTGACCAAGCCATCAAATGATCAAGATTCTCGTAGTTGATGACCACGCCCTGATCCGCAAAGGGATAACGCAGTTACTCGAAGACAACCATGGCATGCAAGTGGCCGGGGAAGCCGAAACCGGGATACAAGCCATCAGCATGATGCGCAATAATCACTTCGACCTGGTGTTGCTGGATATTGCCCTGCCGGACAAGCATGGCATGGACGTCCTCAAACAACTCAAGTCGGAACAGCCTGACATCAAAATCATCGTGCTGAGCATGTATCCGGAAGACCAATATGGCGTGCGCACCCTGAAAGCGGGTGCGATGGGCTACATCAACAAACAAAGCGCGCCGGAAAAACTGGTTGGCGCGATCCGGCACGTCAACAGCGGCAAAAAATATATCAGCGAAGCCCTGGCTGAACAGTTGCTGAACAACCTGATTGGCGAATCGCAAGATCTGATGCACCAGAGCTTGTCCAACCGTGAATATCAGACCCTGTGTTTGATGTCCTCCGGCAAATCCCTGATCGAGATTTCAGAAGCCATGCTGATCAGCCCCAAGACCGTGAGCGTTTATCGCGCGCGCATGCTGAAAAAAATGGGTTTCAGGAACAATGCCGAAGCGGTTCACTATGCCATTGCGCATCATTTGGTAGATGCCAAAAACTGAAATGGGGGGATACCTGCCCGCTATTCAGCGCATCAAAAGTTCTATTACCCATGATAATCCGCACAAAAAACGGGCGAATGAATTCGCTCCTACACGGGCATTGTAATCACTGAGCCATGAACAAGCAATTATCCAATCCATTCGAGCTTGCCCGCGAAACGCTGAAAACGCTGGCATCGCGCAAAGTTCCGCCGACGCCGGACAACTACGCGAAGATTTACACTGAAATCAGCGGCATCCCCACCGAAAAAAACAACGGCGCGGAAAAAGTCTTACGCGGCATCGCAGAGCGTCTCGTGCAGACTCCAAAATCTGCGTCAACCGGCATCACATTGAAAAAAGTGATGGAAACAGGAAATTGGGAAAGATGCCTTCGTGAAATTGAAAAAGTCCTGCCCAAGCAAGACGGAGAAGTGGTTCAATCCTGGTCTGATCTGATACGCGATTTGCTGCGCCAACTCGAAATCACCCACAAAGGCTTGACCATCACCCGCAAAAAGGAAGGCGTGGAAACCGTGTTGGCGCGGTTTGCGGCGGATCCGGAAACCCTGTTTGTAAAACTGAGCGGATTGGTGCGCTCATGGCCGGAATCCCAGGTAGCCGCCAACCCCGTCGATGTCGTCTCCACTCCGCTCGTCGAACCTGTTGCGGGCAACGCCGCAATCACACCTGCAGTTGTTGGCTCTGCGCCTGTCCTCAAACCGGACAGCAATACCGAAACGATCGGAAAACTTTCGGAATTACTGGCACAAACACTGGAAAGCATACTCAGCACCCAGCCGGAATTGGCGCAGGAAGTGCGCACCCTTGCACAGCAGATACGCAGCATCAAAACACACGGAGATGTCACCGCACTGGCCAAACAACTGCGCCAATTCTGGATAAAAGCCGAACTGCGCGGCGGCGACAAAGCCAGGATTCACGAAGGCTTGGTGCGCCTGTTGCGCCTGCTGGTGGAAAACATCGGCGAAATGGTCGAAGACGAAGAATGGCTGCATGGGCAAATCATCATCCTGCAGGAAATCATCGCCAACCCGATCGATACCCGCGCCATCGCCGATGCCGAACGCAGCCTGCGCGATGCCATCATCAAGCAAGGCATGCTCAAGCAGAGCCTGGCCGATGCCAAAACCACCCTTAAGAGCCTGATGACCACCTTTATTGACCGGCTTGGTGAAATTACCGAAAGCACCGGCGACTACCATCAAAAAATTGAGGGTTACAGCAAAAAAATCGGCAGGTCCAACAACCTCACCGAATTAAGTCACCTGCTGGACGACATCATGCAGGACACGCGCGTCATTCAAGCCAGCGCGTTGCGCTCGCATGAAGAATTGCTCGGTACCCGCAAACAGGTACAGGAGTCAGAAGCCAAAATCAAAAAGCTTGAGCAGGAACTTGCGCAAGTCAGCGAACTGGTGCGCGAAGATCAGCTCACCGGCGCGCTCAACCGGCGCGGCCTGGATGAAGCGTTCGAACGCGAGGCGATGCGTGCAGATCGCAGCCAGATACCCATTTGCGTCGCACTGCTCGACATCGACAACTTCAAGAGCCTCAACGACACTCTCGGTCATCACGCCGGTGACCAGGCGCTCATTCACCTGAGCAACGTCATCAGGGATGCCCTGCGCCCCAGCGATCTGGTCGCGCGCTACGGCGGAGAGGAATTCATTATCGTGCTGCCGGGCGTCGGCATTGAAGAAGCCGTTGCCACCATCGAACGCCTGCAACGCGAACTCACCAAGAAATTTTTCCTGCATGGAAACGACCGCATCCTGGTCACCTTCAGTGCAGGCGTAGCACAACGCGCGCCGCAAGAACTCCAGGAAGATGTCATCGGGCGCACGGACAGTGCAATGTATCGAGCCAAACACACCGGCAAGAACCGCGTGGTGGTGGCAGAGTAATGCAATACTAACCTCGCAAGTTAACCGGATACTGCAAACGATCAATCATGCCTAACGCCGAGTCACCGCAACAAAGCTCCTTGACTGGAATCCCAACCTCGGCCTGCTTTAAAAACCCAATGATCTGCTCTTCGGTAAATCGCTTTTTCAAGTCCGTTCTCCTTCTCAAAAACGGACTTTACTAAGTTTACGCTGGCACTAAAACTGGGGAGCAGGTCAAAATAAATCTGCATTTCCCTAAAAAATTTTATACACCCCCTAAAGTTTTCCAGACCATTACCGATAACTGGACTAACGGCGGTTGATGAGCTTGGCAACTTCAGGCAAACCAAAGTGACCGGCAACCAAACCGGGAAACAAACTCAAAAATTTAAGGAGAACTAAAATGGCACAAGTCATCAATACCAACCTTGGATCCCTGTTCGCTGGAGCAGCCCTGAACAAATCAGCGAATGCCCTGCAAGTCGCTCAACAGCGCCTGTCCTCCGGCCTGCGCATCAACAGTGACGATGCGACCGGTTTGGGCATTGCTGTGCTCGCTGATGCCAAAGTTCGCGGCGCGAACATGAACATTCGCAACGCCAACGACGGCATTTCGAAGGCGCAAATCGCTGATGGCTATCTGACCCAGATCACCGAAAATACGCAACGTCTGCGCGAAATTTTTGTGCAGACAGGCGCCGTCACCAATGAAGAAGCGGTTGCTCTTCTCGCTGAAAATGCCCGTATTGATGGCTTGGTTGTAGCCAGTGTTGCGGTGACGGTCGACGAGGGCGGAGGCACGGCCGGAGGCACAGGCACTACATTCACCGCCGCCGCTGCCTTTGCGAACATCGGTGCATTCGATACCGAACTCGCTGCCATAAATACCGCACGTGCGAAATTTGGTGCCGACATGGCGACGCTTTCATCTGCTGTGGCCGGTCTGCAGGTCGCCTCTGTGAACTTGTCTGCTCAGTATAGCCGCATTATGGATACGGACTTTGCTGCAGAATCCATGGCGATGACCCGCAACAACATTTTGCAGCAAGCTGGAACGGCAGTACTGGCG